>CAVVRF010000038.1:0-159117 GCA_963750535.1 uncultured Alphaproteobacteria bacterium
TATACTATTCACGAAAACTTTCTATCCCTATGCGCGGGCCTGGCACTCCTGTTTTTAAATGGTCTTTCTCTTCTATCCTCATTACGGTTTCTGCCATGATCGGGACATTTCCGGTCGTCCTCTATCATTTCTATGGCACCAATCCCATCGCATTTATTCATAATATTATTGCCGTTCCTCTTATGTGTGTCGTTGCCATGCCACTTGCCCTCGCGGGGATGCGTCTGGGGTGAGGCCGGCACGCCACGAAGGGCCGCAGTGGCGCTGCGGCGCCGCTGCGAATTCATTCCCGGTCCACCGGCCGCGTGGTAGACGAACGCGCATGCTCCGCCCGTGGGTCGACAGGCTCACCACGAACGGTCGTGGCAATGAGACCCGCGCCCTCGTCGGTGCTCTTCGTCGGGGTGGCGCTGGCCGCCGTCGGCTTCGTGCTGGGCAGCCTGGGGCCCTGCCTCATCCTGCTGGCCCGCGATTTCGGCGTGCCGCGCGGCGAGCTCGCCTGGCTGTCGTCCGGCTTCGGGGTCTCGCTCATCGCCGCCGGACTGGCCGGCCCCTGGCTGCTCGGGCTTGGCCCGGCCCGCCTGCTGCGCGTCTCGGCCGCCGTCCTCGCCGCCGGGATCGCCCTGCTCTCGGTGGCCCCCTCCCTGCTGGTGGCCCAGGCCGGCGCCCTCCTCCTCGGCGTGGGCGGCGCCGGGATCGTCCTCGCCAACCCGGTGCTGCTGGCCGGCCCGGGGGCCGCCAGGCGGCTCACCGCGGTGAACGCCGCAGCCAGCGTGGCCGCGGTGAGCTCGCCGCTGCTCATGGGGGCCCTCGACGCGCTGGCCGGAAACGGCCGGCTGGCCCTGCTCGTCCCGGTGGCCCCGCTCCTGTGGCTGGCCGTGGCGTCGGGAAAGGCGGCGTGGAGCGAGGGCGAGCGGAGCCCGGCCGTACTCCGAGAAAGTCCGTCATCCGCGCCTGGGCGCGCCTGATGAAGGCGCAGCAACTGGCACTCGCCTCAATCGAGCGGTCGCTGAAGGCGGCCGGTCTCCGCCACTTGGCTGGTACGACGTTCTGCTCGAGCTCGAACGTGCCGGCGGAAATGGCCTTCGACCGTTCGAGCTCGAGAGGGCCGTGCTGCTGGCACAGTACGAATGTATCCCGCCTCGTCGATCGCATTGAACGCGCTGGCTATGTCGAGCGCCGCACCTGCGAGGAGGACGGGCGGGGGCAACTGATCACCATCACCAAGAAAGGCGCCGCAATTCGCCGACAGATGTGGCCGGTCTATGCGCGAGCGATCGAGGCCACGATTGGCCGGCATGTCTCCCAGAAGGATGCCGATGCGCTTGACGAATTGCTGGGGCGACTGATCCAGAAGAACATGGAAGAGTGATCGAAGGCGCTGTTTGTCCGCTTCGGGGTCGGCAGGCCGACACCTGGGGACTGGCGCTATGGGTTCTATATCGACATCGCACGCCGCCTCACCTGTCCTTCGGGTCGAGGGCGTCGCGCAGGCCGTCGCCGAGGAAGTTCAGCGCGAACAGCGTGACGGTGAGGAACGCTGCCGGGAAGATCAGGCAGCGGCGTTGCTCAAGGTGTGCCGGCGCCTGCCTCCCGCCCCGGCGATCGCCGCCGCTTCGTCCACCGCCGCCAGATCGCGGTGTGGCAAGGCGGGTGAGGGGGTGGCGCGGTGGGGCAGGACGAGGCGCGTCCACGCCCCCCGAAAGCGGTCATGCATTCTATGAGTAGATTGAACTACTTCAACCGGTAGCCGGCATGGCATCCGACGCAGGCGCTCATGACCTCGCCGAGCACGCCGAGAGCGGGCTTCAGATCGCCTGTTACGCCGGCATTTTGCGCCTCAATGGCAAAGCGGCTGGCTGCGCGATGCATCGCCGTACCGGCATCTTGCATGCCCTGGGGCATGTACTTGGCCACCTCATGGGCACCGTGCAGCCGGAGCGACGTCATGCCCAGCCGCTCCTCGGCGATCTTGGCCGCCTTGTCGTGCTGACCACGGGCTAGAGCATCGTTGATCTCCTGGAGGGCCAGAAGGTGGTCGCGCATGTTGGCGAGTGTATGCGCGGTGAGTTCGGGCGGGAACGCGACCAGCACGCGCGTGTCGTTTGCGGCTGCATCGTGCCCCTTGTGAGCCTGAGGCCCGTGATGCTGTGCCAGCGCGATGCCACCCGCGAGCACGATGGCACCCGGGACAGCGGCAGCAAGAAGAGAGCGGCGCATCGTGTTTCCCTCGATAGTGACCGCACAGCCATAGACCGCGGCCGAACGGGTCGCATATGATCGCGATCACATGAGCACGGCAGAGGACATTCCCGACACGGGCAACCGGTACGATCTTCGCGAGCTGGCGGGCGCCTTCGGCGACCTTGGCACGCTGGTGCCGTTCGTGGCCGCTTATATTACCATTCTCAAGATGGACGCGGCGGCGATCCTGCTCGGCGTCGGTGTGGCCTTGATCGTTGTCGGTGCCCTCTACCGAACACCGTTTCCGGTGCAGCCGATGAAGGCCATCGGCGCGGTAGCCGTCGGGCAAGCCGCTACGGCCGGATTGACCGCCACTGCAGTTGTGGGCGCAGGATTGGTCACCGGTATCATATGGCTGGCGCTTGGCTTGACTGGCTTTGCCAAGCGAGCAGCTGACCTTGTGCCGCGTCCTGCGCTGCTCGGCGTCATCCTCGGTCTCGGATTTCAGCTTCATGCTCGAGGGCATGCGCATGATGTCCGCGAGCCCGTGGATCGCGGGTGGCCTTTTCGGGTTGACGCTGCTGATGCTCAGCCGCTCACGCTTTCCGGCAATGCTCGTGCTGCTTCTCATCGGCGGAGTGATCGCGGTCATCGAGCAGCCAGGACTTGCGGCGGAACTGGGAGCTATCAAACCGGCGATCAAGCTGCCGAGCCTCTCGTGGCCAACCCTCACTTGGAACGACGTTTGGCTCGGCACCATCCTGCTCGCGCTACCGCAATTGCCGCTGACGTTCGGCAATGCGCTGATCGCCATCACGGAAGAGAACAACCGTCTATTTCCGGAAGCGCGCGGTGACCGAAGACCGCGTATCATTGACAACGGGGATCATGAACCTCTGGTCGAGCGCCATTGGCGGCATTCCGCTCTGCCATGGAGCTGGCGGCATGGCAGGTCACATTCGCTTCGGCGCAACCACCGGCGGCGCTTCCGTCATCCTCGGCGTCCTTCTAACCGTTACGGCGCTTTTGTTCGGCGAGTCGATCGGTCTCTTACTCCGCGTGTTTCCGCAAAGCGTGCTCGGCGTCATCTTGTTCTTGGCTGGCGCAGAACTGGCCATGACGAGCAGGGAGCCGGGCCCCGACAAGGTCGACCGCTTCGTCATTCTTGCAACCGCCGCGATCGCCGTCTGGAACGTCGGCCTTGCCGTCGTATTCGGCTTCGTCGGCTACCATGCTTCCAAACGCGGATGGCTCAACCTGTAGACTGGCTCGCTCTGGAGCAAGCATCGCCGCTGCTTGCGGCATTGCCCGAGGCTGCGCGCCGCGCCGTGCGCGTGATTGACGTTCCGCAGGCTGCTCGCGTGTTCAATCGTGGTGATAAACCAAAGGCAATGTACTTTGTCATCTCCGGCGAGGTTCACCTCGTGCGCCAATCGCAGGCAGGCAGCGAGATTGTCCTGCAACGCGCGCATCAGGGATTTCTCGCCGAGGCGAGCCTGGATCAGACTGCCTACCACTGCGATGCCGTCGCCGTGTTGGCATCCAAGCTTCTGACGCTGTCGCGCAAAGTCTTCAGCGAGGCGCTCGCAGACGAGCGCTTTCGGAACAATTGGATCGCGCACCTCACTCGCGAGTTGCGCCGTGTACGCGCCCAATCTGAGCGGATGAGCCTCAAGACGGCTCAGGAGCGGATCATCCACTTCATCGAGACGGAAGGTGACAACGCAACGGTCATTCTGAGCCGCTCAAAGAAGCACTGGGCGGCGGAACTCGGCCTCACGTACGAGGCACTCTACCGGACATTGGCTCGCATGGAGCGCGCGGGCCAAATCGCCATTGATGGGTCATCAATTGAATTGATGCGTTGAATGGACGGCTCAGGTCTGGTTTTGAGCAGTAGGATTGTCAACGAGAATGACCGTTCCGGCCCAATCCCCGACGTCGCCCCCCTCACCTGTCCTTCGGGTCGAGGGCGTCGCGCAGGCCGTCGCCGAGGAAGTTCAGCGCGAACAGCGTGACGGTGAGGAACGTCGCCGGGAAGATCAGGCGGCCGGGATCGCTCTGGATGCTGCGGGCGCCCTCCGCGATCAGCACGCCCCAGCTCGTCATCGGCTCCTGCACGCCGAGGCCCAGGAACGACAGGAAGCTTTCCAGCAGGATCACCTTCGGCACCAGCAGCGTCATGTAGACCACGACCGGTCCGAGCGTGTTCGGTATGATGTGGCGCCGCAGGATGCCGGCGGTCGAGACGCCAAGCGCCTCCGCCGCCGCCACGTACTCCTGGCGCTTGATCGAAAGCGTCTGCCCCCGGACGATGCGCGCCATGTCGAGCCACTCGATGGCGCCGACGGCGATGAACATCAGGATGAAGTTTCGGCCGAAGAACACCACCAGCATGATCACGAAGAAGATGAAAGGCAGCGAGTAGAGGATGTCGACGGCGCGCATCATCACGTCGTCGACGCGGCCGCCGAGGTATCCCGCCGTCGCGCCGTACAGCACGCCGATGACGAGCGCGACCAGGGATGCGAGCAGGCCGATGGCGAGCGAGACGCGGCCGGCATAGAGCGTGCGGGCGAGTAGGTCGCGGCCGTTCTGGTCGGTGCCGAACAGGAAGCGCTGGCGCTTGATCGGTACGATCACCGACACGCCGGTCGGCTGCCGCTCGACGATTTTGGCCGGCCCGAACAGGTCGGAGCGGGCGAAGGCGGCGAGTGCCCGCTCGTCGATCAGGCGCGAGGAGGCGAGCCGCAGCTCGATCGCGTCGGCGCCGATCCTCAGCTCCTCGACCTTCGCACGCATGCGCGAGGCGACGCGGGCGACCGCCGGCTCGATCATGTCGCCGGTCGGATAGGCGGCGAGGCGGGCCGGCACGCCGACATAGTCGGAATGGACGCGGTCGAAGGGGTGCGGCGTCAGCATCGGCCCGAATATCGCCGCGAGCGTGACGATGCCGAGCCAGACAATGCCCGCCATTGCCGCGCGGTTGGCGGCGAGGCGGTGCATCGCGTCGGCCCACAGCGAGCGCGCCGGCGTCGTCGTGTTGGGCGCTGCCGCCTCACTCATAGCGCACCCGCGGGTCGAGGATCGCGTAGGCGATGTCGGCGGCGAGGTTGAAGAGGATCACGAACACCGCGACCAGGACGACGGTGCCCATCACCAGCGTGTAGTCGCGATTGAGTGCGCCCTCGATGAAGTAGCGGCCGACGCCGGGAATGCCGAAGATCGTCTCGACCACGATCGAGCCGGTGAGCAGCGCCGCGGCGGCCGGCCCCATGTAGGATACGACCGGCAGGCAGGCACTGCGCAACGCATGCGTCATGATCGTGGCCAGTCCCAGGCCCTGCGCGCGCAGGGTGCGGATATGCGGCGCCCGCAGCGCCTCGATCATGGCGGCGCGGGTGAGCCGCGCGATCACCGCGATCTGCGGTAGCGCCAGCACCGTGATCGGCAGGATGGTGTTGCGCCAGGCGCCGTCGTTCCAGCCGCCGACCGGCAGCCATTTGAGCCACAGCCCGAGCGCGATCTGCAGCAGCGGCGCGGTGACGAACGTCGGCACCGTGATGCCGAACGTGGCGGCGCCGACCACGGCATTGTCGGCGAGGCTGTTCTGGCGCAGTGCCGCGAGCGTTCCGAGCGCCAGGCCGATCATCGCCGCCAGCAGCAGCGCCGAGGCGCCGAGCCGCACCGAGATCGGCAGCGCCTTGGCGAACAGCTCGGCCACCGAGAAGTCGCGATAATAGAACGACGGCCCGAGGTCGCCCTGCAGCAGCGCGCCGAGGTAGCGACACGTACTGTTGCCACAGCGGCTGGTCCAATCGATAGATGCGCCGCAGGTTCTCCATCACCTTGGCTTCGAGCGGCTGCTCGAGATCGAACGGGCCGCCGGGCGCGAGCCGGATCAGGAAGAACGAGATCGTCACGACGAGGAACAGCGTCGGTATGGTCGAGCCCAGCCGGCGCAGGACAAAGGTCAGCATCGGCTATGCACCCGATGCGGTGGCCGCATTTCAGCTATCGTCCTTTCCCCCGCCTCTCCGGGGAGAGGGCAGAGGCCGGCCCCGTGGCCGGCCGAGGGTGAGGGGCAGCCGCTTGCTCGGACGACATTCGACGACATCTCGGATGCTGAACCGAGTTGGCTGTGGCGCCGTCCTTCGCATTGCCGCCCCTCACCCTGACCCTCTCCCCCTGAATGAGGGGGAGAGGGAATTCGTGCACCCCGGGACGACATGCGGGGGCTTGGATCTGCGTCAATTCCCAGTACTCGTAGCGAGTCGCGCGTCTCACTTCGCGAGTGACAGGAAGCGGGTCGGGTGCACGTCCTTGAGGTTGGTCGACCAGCCCTGCAGCTTCCGCGACACGATGTTCTTGGAGCCGTAGTAGAGCACCGGGATGTAGGGCGCATCGCGCATCAGGATCGTCTCGGCGGCGTAGAGGACCTTTGTCCGCTCGTCCTTGTTGGTCTCGATGGCGGCCTTGCGCATCAAGTCGTCGTAGTCGAGGTCCTTGTAGCGCGCATAGTTGAGCCCGACGGCATCGCTCTCGAGCAGGAACAGGAAGTTCTGCGGATCGGAGTAGTCGCCGATCCATCCGGCGCGAGCGACGTCGAAGTCGCCGCCGTCGCGCAGGTGCGCGAAATGCGTCTTGGCGTCGGTGTGGATCTGGGTCGCCTCGATGCCGAGCTTCTTCCACTGCTCGGCGATTGCGACGACGGTCGCGCGGTTGTTGTCGGTCATGTTGAAGCGGATCTCGACCTTGAGCGGCTTGCCGGGACCGAAGCCGGCCTCGGCGAGCAGCGCCTTGGCCTGCTCCTCGCGCTCGTCGGCCGTCTGCTCCTTGAATTCGGCATAGGCCGGCTCGCCGTAGTTGCCGATTCCGGGCGGCACGAACGAATAGGCCGGGACCATGGTGTTGCCCCAGATCTGCTCGGCGAGGAACTCGCGGTCGAGGCCGAGCGAGAGCGCCTGGCGCACCCGCACGTCGTTGAATGGCGGCTTCGTCGTGTTGACTGCCAGATAGTAGGTGCCGAGATACGGCGCGAGCTTGATCTGGTCGCCGAACTTGGCGGTCAGCGC
Source organism: uncultured Alphaproteobacteria bacterium (assembly GCA_963750535.1). Classification (GTDB taxonomy): domain Bacteria; phylum Pseudomonadota; class Alphaproteobacteria; order Rhizobiales; family Hyphomicrobiaceae; genus JAKFWF01. The sequence continues at coordinate 7,260 of CAVVRF010000038.1, forward strand.
CTTGATCTGGTCGGCCGGGATGTCGTCGTTCGAATGCAGCTCGCCCGCCTCGAAGCGGCGGATGGCGGCGGCCGTGTCCTTGGTCGGGTAGAACACCACGGCGTCGATCTTGACGTTGGCCGCATCGTGGAACTTCGGGTTCTTCTCCACGCGGACCTGCGATCCGGGCACGAACTCCTTCAGCACGTAGGGTCCGTTCGACACCCAGTTCTCGGGCTTGACGAAATTGGTGCCGTGCTTGGCGACTGTGGCCTCGTGCAGCGGCAGGGCGGTCTGGTGCGCGAGCAGCTCGAGGAAATAGGGCGTCGGCCGCTCGAGCGTGATCTCCAGCGTGCGCTCGTCGAGCGCCTTGACGCCGATCTCCTCCGGCTTGGCCTTGCCCTTGTTGGCGGCTTCCGCGTTCTTGATCGGGAACAGGATCTTCGCGTACTTCGCGCCGGTATCCGGGTTCATGATGCGACGGTAGGCGAACACGAAGTCGGAGGCCTTCACCGGCTCGCCGTTCGACCAGCTGGCATTGCCGCGCAGCTTGAAGGTGAGAACGGTGCCGTCGCTGGACGACGTCCAGCTTTCGGCGGCGCCGGGCACGACCTCGCCCTTGCCGTTATGGATGACGAGGCCCTCGAACAGGTCGCGCAGGATGCTTGCCTCGTACACGGTCGAGGTCTTGTGCGGATCAAGTGTCTCCGGGTCGGCGGTATTGCCGCGATGATAGGTGACCTGGGCGATGGCGCCGCATGGCGGCAGCAGTAGCGAGATTGCGGTAATGGCAGGCAAGGCCAGGCGATGAAGCCCTCGCTTGATTGTTGCCCGAACGAACTTCCACATGTCGCGCCTCCTCGTGCTCCAGGCTTCCACCGGCAAATCATAGCTCAAGGCGGCCGCCGCTCCCATCGAGATCGGCACGACTGGGCCGCAAACGCGGCGGATGGTTTCGAGCCTCGGTTCTGCTAGCTTTTCCCGATTGCAACGCCTCGATGTGGATCACGCCATGCCTTCGATCGAACCTGCCCGCGTACTGGCCGACCTCTACCGTCTGCGCGATTTCGGCCGCTATGAGACCGGCGTGCATCGTCCCTCGCTGTCGGCCGAGCACAACGCCGCGTGCAACTGGCTCGCCGGACGCATGGCGGAAGCCGGCCTGGAGCCGAGCATCGATGGCATCTGCAACGTGTATGGCGTGGCGCCGGGCGCGAAACGCAAGCTCCTTGCCGGCTCGCACCTCGAAAGCCAGAACCATGCCGGGTGGCTCGACGGGCCGCTCGGCGTCATCTACGCCCTCGAGGCGGCGCGCGTCATCAACCGGGATCCAGCGTTCAGCGGCCGCGGCGTCGATGTCGGCGTGTGGTTCGACGAGGAGGGCCATTTCGGCAATTTCCTCGGCAGCCGATCGTTTGTCGACGGATTGAGCGAGGCCGATGTCGATGCCGGCGTCGATCGCACCGACGGCCGCAAGCTGCGCGACGCGCTGGCGGCCGCCGGGCTGGCCGGCAAGTCGCGACGCCGCGTCGATCCGGGCGAGTACATCGGCTACCTCGAAGCCCACATCGAGCAGGGCGACTGGCTCGAAGTGAACAAGCTGAAGCTCGGGATCGTCACCAGCATCGTCGGCATCTGGCAGTTCAAGGTGACGTTCGTCGGCCACCAGAACCACGCCGGGACCACCCGCATGGCGATCCGCAAGGATGCCGGCGTGGCCCTTGCCGAGCTGTGCTGCGCGATCGCCCGCCGCTTCCCCGAGGTCGCCGGCCCGCGCACGGTATGGACCACCGGCCGCATCACGCTCGATCCCGGCGCGCCGAGCATCATCCCCGGCAAGGCCGAGATGCTGTTCCAGATCCGCGACGCCGACCTCGAGACCCTGAAGCGGATGGAGGCGACCTTGGCGGAGCTCGTCGCGGCCGCCGACAGCGCCGGACCCTGCCGCGTCTCGTTCGAGGCGATCCGCAAGAGCTTCCCGGCGATGATGGATGAGAAGTTCCAGGCGGCGCTCGCGGCCGCGGCCGAAGCTTGTGCGCCGGGCAAATACACGAGCATGCCGAGTGGTGCCGGGCACGACGCGCAGATCCTGTCGAAGGTGATGCCGGCCGGCATGCTTTTCGTGCCCTCGATCGGCGGCATCAGCCATCACTGGACCGAGAACACCAGCGACGAGGACATCGTGACCGGCGCGCAGGCGTTCGTCAGCGCCTGCGCGCGGCTGCTGCAGTAGCCCCGGCGCGTGTCGGGCGAGGTGGAGAAAAACCGCTGCTCGCGCGGCGCCTGGGCGAGGCACGACATGCTCGCGCCGGACCTTGGCGCGATAGCATTCCTTTGAGACTGGTGTTATAGAAGAATATTCTAGTAAATTCATATGGACTTCTGGTTTTCGGGAATGGTTTTTCGTATTGTGCGCTGCACACATACGGGAAGGCAGCCATGTCCGACATCCACACAGGAGAGGTCCTGCAACGCGAGCGCGCCATCTCGCATGGCGCTGAAGGCAGACGCCTCGATGCGGCGCTGGCGGCCCTGTCGAGCCTCGAAGACCGCATCCGCCTGATCGCTGCCACCGTGCAAGGCCGGGTGGCGTTCTCGACCAGCCTCGGACTCGAGGATCAGGCGGTGCTGGCCGCAATCGCCGGCGCGGGCGCCGAGGTCGATGTGTTCACGCTCGATACCGGCCGCCATTTTCCCGAGACGCTCGACACCATCGAGGCGAGCGAGCAGCGCTTCGGATTGAGGATCAGGGTGGTCGCGCCCGAGGCCGCCGAGGTCGAGGCGCTGGTGGCGCGTGACGGCATCAACGGCTTCCGCCAGTCGGTCGATGCCCGCAAGGCATGCTGCGATGTCCGCAAGGTCCGTCCGCTCCGCCGTGCCTTGTCGGGCGCGGGCGGCTGGATCACCGGCCTGCGTCGAGGCCAGTCGTCCGGCCGTCAGGATGTGCCGCTTGCCGCCTTCGATGGCGCGTTCGGCCTGCTGAAGCTCAATCCGCTGGCCGACTGGCCGCTAGAGCGGCTCGAGAGCTACGTCCGTGACCACGATATTCCGGTCAACCCGCTGCATGCCCGCGGCTTTCCCTCGATCGGCTGCCAGCCGTGCACCCGCGCGATCCGCCCCGGCGAGGACATCCGTGCCGGCCGCTGGTGGTGGGAGAACCTCGACGGCAAGGAGTGCGGCCTGCACAACCGCCGGCAGCCTTCTGGAGCACCGCAGTGACCAAGCCGATGTCGCATCTCGATGTTCTCGAGGCCGAGAGCATCCACATCTTCCGCGATGCCGCGGCGCAGTTCCGCAAGCCGGTGCTGATGTACTCGATCGGCAAGGATTCGACTGTTCTGCTGCATCTGGCGCGCAAGGCGTTCCATCCGCAGAAGATCCCCTTTCCGCTGCTGCATGTGGATACGAATTGGAAGTTCCGCGACATGATCGCGTTCCGCGATCGGGCGGCGGCGGCGCTCGGCGTCGAGCTCATCGTCCACACCAACAGGGATGGAATAGCGCGCGGCATCAACCCGATCGACTTTGCGCCGTCGCTCTATACCGACGTGATGAAGACACAGGCCCTGAAGCAAGCGCTCGACGCCCACGGCTTCGATGCCGCCTTCGGCGGCGCGCGCCGCGACGAGGAGGCGAGCCGCGCCAAGGAGCGGGTGTTCTCGTTCCGCTCTGCAGGCCATCGCTGGGATCCGCGCCGGCAGCGGCCGGAAATGTGGCGCCTGCTCAACGGCCGGCTCGGAACCGGCGAGACCGCTCGCGTGTTTCCGCTGTCGAACTGGACCGAGCGCGACGTATGGCGCTACCTGCTGCGCGAGAAGCTCGAGGTGGTGCCGCTCTACATGGCGGCGGAGCGGCCGACTGTCCTGCGCAACGGCCAGCTTCTCGTGCGCGACGACGACCGCATGCCGCTGGCGACCGGCGAGGTGGTCGTCAACCGCAAGGTTCGCTTCCGCACGCTTGGTTGTTGGCCGCTCACGGCGGCGGTCGAATCCGGTGCCGCGGACATCGAGAGCGTGGTGGCCGAGACGCTGTCGGCGCGCACTTCCGAGCGCGAAGGCAGGCTCATCGATCACGACCAGTCGGGCGCCATGGAGCGCAAGAAGCAGGAAGGCTATTTCTGATGACCGTTGCCGTTAGAAGCTGGCAAGCCGAGCCCGCGGGCGCCGCAAGAGCGCCGGTGTCGGTCGCCGGCGTGCAGCCTGCCGCCGTGCCCGGCGCGCTCGAAGGCGTCGTGCACATCCTGACCTGCGGCTCGGTCGACGACGGCAAGTCGACGCTGATCGGCCGGCTGCTGTGGGATGCGGCCGACCTGCCGGACGATACCAGGGCGGCGCTCCAGCGTTCGGCCGGCGCCGACGGCGAACCGGATCTCAGCCTGCTGGTCGATGGCCTCGCCGCCGAGCGCGAGCAGGGCATCACCATCGATATCGCCTGGCGCTACTTCGACACCGCACGCCGCCGCTACGTGATCATCGACAGTCCGGGCCATGAGCAGTACACGCGCAACATGGCCTCGGGCGCCTCCCATGCCGACGTGGCGATCATGCTGGTCGACGCGCGCCACGGCGTAAAGAAGCAGACCAGGCGCCACGCCGCGATCCTCGATCTCGTCGGCATCAGGCGGGTGGTCCTCGCCGTCAACAAGATGGATCTCGTGCATTGGTCGCAGGCCCGGTTCGAGGCGATCGAAGCCGAGTTCCGCGCCGTGACGCAACGGTTCAATTTCGAAACGGCGGTGGCGGTGCCGGTCGCGGCCAAGCCCGGCGATAACGTTGCCCGCCGCTCCCGGCACATGCCCTGGTATGGCGGGCCGACGCTGCTCGCCGAGCTCGACCGGACGCCGAGCCGCGGCCAGGCCGGCGGTGGCCGCTTCCGCATGCCGGTGCAGACGGTGCTGCGCGGCGAGCGGGACTTCCGCGGCCTCGCCGGAACCGTCAGCTCAGGCGAGGTGCGGGTCGGCGCCGAGATCGTCGATGCCGCCAGCGGCCGGACCGCCAGGGTCCGCCGCATCGTGACGTTCGATGGCGATCTCGATCGCGCTACGGCCGGCCGCGCGATCGTGCTGCAGCTCGACACCGACATCGATGTGGCGCGCGGCGCGGTGCTGGCGAGCGCCGACACTCGCCCGGTGCTGGCGCACCGGATCGACGCGCGCCTGGTGTGGCTCGCCGACACGCCGCTCGATACCGACCACGGCCTGCTGCTGCGGACCAACACCGACCTGGTGCCGATCAGCGCCATCGCCATTCGCGGGCGCCTCAATCTCGAAACGATGAACGAATCCGCCGGCACGATCTGCGCGACCAACGACATCGTGCTGGCCGACATCGAGCTCGGCCGGGCGACGCCGCTCGACCGTTTCGCCGAGCAGCGCGAGACCGGAAGCTTCGTTGTCGTCGACGCGCTGTCGGGCGCCACGCTCGCCGGCGGGATCGTGGTGGCGGTGCAGGACCGTCTGCTGTCGCATCGGCCGGACCGCTTCCGGCTGACGGTCGAGATGCTTGCCGGCGGCGTCTGCGCCGGCATCGAGGTCGGATCGCACGAGTTCAGGCGTCGCGCCGCGGAGGTGGCGATCATCCTGCGCGCGGCGGGAGTGGGCGTCGAGGTGGAAGATGCAGGGCACGCGGGGTAGTCGCAACGCCGTTCGGTCTTCAACAGGAGCGCGGTCATGAACTTCCAGCAGCTACGCATCATCCGCGAGACGGTGCGCCGCAACTTCAACCTGACCGAGGTCGCCGGCGCGCTGTTCACGTCGCAGTCGGGCGTCAGCAAGCACATCAAGGATCTCGAGGACGAGCTCGGCGTCGAGCTGTTCGTGCGCCGCGGCAAGCGGCTGCTCGGACTGACCGATCCGGGGCGGGAGCTGGTCGGGATCGTCGACCGCATCCTCGTCGACACCGCCAATATCAAAAAGCTCGGCCAGCAGTACGCCAGCCGCGACGAGGGCCAATTGACCGTCGCCACCACGCACACGCAAGCGCGCTACGCGCTGACCGGCGTGGTGACGGATTTCGTCAAGTCCTTTCCGAAGGTGCGGCTCGCCCTGCATCAAGGCGGCCCGCCCGAGATCGCCGCCATGCTGCTCAACGGCGAGGCGGAGATCGGCATCGCCACCGAGACGCTTGCGGCAACGTCGCAGCTGGCGACGTTCCCATACTACACGTGGCATCACGGCGTCATCGTGCCGAAGGGCCATCCGCTGGAGGCGAGCGGGCCGCTGACCCTGGACGCCATCGCCGAGTATCCGATCATCACCTACCATGAAGGCTTCACCGGCCGCGGCAACATCGACAAGGCATTCGCCGACGCCGGTCTCGCCCCCGACATCGTAATGTCGGCGATGGACACCGATGTGCTGAAAACCTATGTCGGACTGGGGCTCGGGGTCGGCATCATCGCGTCGATGGCGTTCGACGCCAGGCGCGACGCGCCGCTTCGCATGATCGACGCGGGCAGCCTGTTTCCGCCGAACACGACGTGGATCGCGGTGCGCAAGGGCAGCTTCCTGCGCGGCTTCGCCTATCGCTTCATCGAGTTGTGTGCGAAGGATCTCACCGAGGCAGCGGTGCGCAAGCAGTCGGGTGCGCCGGGCGAGCCCGAGCGCGCAGCCAGGCCTGCCCTCGTCGCGGTGAGCGGGAAATGACGGCAGAAGCGGTCGACCTCGGGTCTGGTGCGCCGGTCGTCGACGCGGCCGTGGTGGCGCGCGAGCTCGGTATCGACGAGGAGACGCTGCGGGAATTGCTGCGCTCGCGGCAAATCACCAGCCTGTGCGAGGCCGGCATCGACGACGACGCCGGGCGCTATCGCCTCACGTTCTTCCACGGCAATCGCCGTCTGCGGCTGGTGGTCGATGCCGATGGGCGCGTTGTGCAGCGCTCGTCGATCGACTTCGGCGACCGGCCGCTGCCGCCGGTGATCCGCCGTCGCGGCGGCGGCGCTCAATAGGACTTGGGCAGCCCGAGCTTCTTTTCCGCGATGTGGGACAGCATCATCTGCGGGCTCACCGGCGCGATGTAGAGGATCATGACCTCGCGCAGGAACCGCTCCACGTGGAATTCCTTGGCATAGCCGTAGCCGCCGTGGGTCAGGATCGCATGCTCGCATGTCCTGAGTGCTGCCTGCGAGGCCAATAGCTTGGCGGCGTTCGCCTCCGGGCCGCACGGCTTGCCCTTGTCGTAGAGCCCGGCGGCGCAGAGCATCATCAGGTTCGCCGCCTCGAGATCGGCCCAGCACTGCGCCAGCGGGTGCTGGATGCCCTGGTTCTGGCCGATCGGCCGGTCGAATACCACGCGGTCCTTGGCGTACTGCGCGGCACGCTGAAGCGCGGCGCGGCCCACTCCGACCGCCTCGGCGGCGATCAGGATGCGCTCGGCGTTGAGGCCGTGCAGGATATACTTGAAGCCCTGCCCCTCCTCGCCGATGCGGTCCTCGACCGGGACTGGAAGATCCTCGATGAAAAGCTCGTTGGAATCGACCGCCTTGCGGCCCATCTTGTCGATCTCGCGCACCTCGACGTGGCTGCGGTCGAGCCTGGTGTAGAACAGGCTCAATCCGTCGGTCGGCTTCTTCACCGCCTCGACCGGGGTGGTCCTCGCCAGCAGCAGAATCCGGTCGGCGACCTGCGCCGTCGAGATCCAGACCTTCTTGCCCGAGACCAGATAGCGGTCGCCGTGCCGCACGGCACGGGTCTTGAGCTTGGTGGTGTTGAGGCCGGCGTCGGGCTCGGTCACGCCGAAGCACGCCTTGACCTCGCCCCGGATCAGCGGCGGCAGCATACGCTGCTTCTGCTCGTCGGTGCCGAACTCGACGACCGGCTGCAGACCAAAGATGTTCATATGGATCGAGGAGCAGGCGGCGACGGCCCCGCCCGAACTCGGCGACTGCCTGCAGGAATATCGCCGCCTCTGTGATGCCGAGACCGGAGCCGCCGCAGGCTTCCGGCATCGCGATGCCGAGCCATCCGCCATCGGCGACGGCGCGATAGAACTCTTCCGGAAAGCCGCCTTCCCTGTCCTTCCTCAGCCAGTAGTCGATGCCGATCCCTGCGCAAAGCTTCAGCGCCGCCTCGCGGATCTCCTGTTGGACAGGCGTCAGCTCGAGATCCATCTGGCATCTCCCCGATGCGAACCGTGCAGGCGGGCATACGTGCTTCACCTGCTCCGATCAAGCCCGTTCGGCCGGCGGGAAAGCACCGCGCCGGATCAGCTGATCCGGACCTCGGTCATCATTCCCGTCGCCATGTGATAGAGATGATGGCAGTGCAGGAACCACGAACCCTTGTGGTTGGCGTCGAACGCAATCGTGACCGGGTTGTGCGGCGGCACGATCACCGTGTCGCGCAGCGCGCCGGCGAGCCTCCTGCCGCCGATCGCGACGACCTGGAAGTGATGTCCGTGCAGGTGCATCGGGTGCATCATCGAGGTCGGGTTCATGAACGTGATCTCGACGCGCTCGCCCGAGCGGACGTCGAACGGCTGATGCTCGCCATGGATGCGGCCGTTGATCGCCCAGCGATAGCCCGGCGCCTCGCCGAGCATCGCCGTGAAGATCTTGTCGGCCGGCTTTGCCGCCAGCGGACTTGTCGCGCGCAGCTGCGCCTCGAACGCCAGGTCGGTCATGCCCTGGGCCGTCGCCGCCGAGGACTCGAGCTTGGCGACGGTCGCGCCTGCCGTCGCCAGCACGATGCCGGTGACGAAGCGGGCATCCTCGACCTGGGCGAGCACCGGAAACGCGCCGCCCTGCTGCGGCATCTCGATCAACAGATCGACGCGCTGGCCCTGCGCCAGCGGGTACGAGGCCTGCTCGACCGGCGCGCATGGCGTTCCGTCGACCGCGATGCAGCGGGACACAAGCCCCGGCGTGGCGATGAAGAATGCCGTCGCGGTGGCGCCGTTGATGATGCGCAGACGCACGCGGCCACCCTTCTCGACCTTCACGACCTCGGGATCGTCGAGCGTGCGCTCGTTGGCGAGGTAGGCGTCGTAGCGGACGTCGTTGGCGTGCGCCATCGGCATGGCGTGGCCGGTCGCGCCTGTTCCGAGCCGACCCTGATCCCGAACCCGATCCACGCCCGGCCGCGCCCTGCTTCTTGCCGGCGGCAGGCGCTGGACTGGCGCCGTGCCCGGCGTGGGCATCGCTGCCGCCGAGCTCTTCCAGGATCTCCTGCGGCGAGCGGAAGGCGAAGTCGTGCAGCATCACGATCACGTCCTGGACGTCGCCTGCATGCTTCTCGCGGGCGACCATCGGCGCCGCGAGCAGCTGCTGCTCGCTCAGGGTGTGCGAGTGCATCCAGTGGGTGCCAGGCGTCAGCTCGAAGTCGTGGAGATCGGTCTTGCCGGGTTCCAGCGCGCCGCCGCCCGGCCGCGCGCGGTCCTGATCGGCGGGGGCCTTGATCTGGCCGTGCCAATGCATCTGCAGCGGCTCGCCGGAGGAGTTGAGAAGACCGCCCGAGAATCGTGCCCCTTCGCCCGCGACGATGCCCGGCTTGCCGTCGGCGCCGGTCACGCTGAACACCTTCGCGGACTTGCCGTTGACCTCGATGGTGCGGGTGCCGACAGTCAGGATCGGGGCTGCCGCCTGGGCACGCGCGCCGGGAATGCCGGCGAGCATCGCGCCGCCGAGGCTGGCGGAGGTGACCAGAAAGGCGCGGCGGTCGAGCGGCGGCAGGCGGCGGTGGTTGTTCATGGCGATCTCTCGTACGTTTCAGGACTTGCCGTGCGCGAATTTCCTCGGGGCTGCGTTCGAAGCGGCCGCCGAGCTCGATCCGAGCGGGGCAAAGATCTCAACGCCGGGCGTCGAGCCAGCCGGTCATGATCCTGTTGAAGGCATCGGCGCGCTCGACATTGGGAAAGTGGCGCGCGTCCGCAATCTCCTCGTAGCGGCCGCCAGGAATCGCCTCGGCGATGCGCTTGTTGCCGGCCGGCGGCGTGCCCTCGTCGGCGGCACCGCAGACCACCAGCGTCGGCACCGTCACGGACGACAATGACGGCGTGAAGTCGAAGTCGAGGATGGCGGCGGAGCAGCCCAGATATCCGGCCGGCGGCGTGCCGGCGATGGTCTCGCGGATCTGCTTCCAGCGGCCGGGCTGGCGCGGCTTGAAGGCATCGGTGAACCAGCGCCCCATCGTCGCGTCGGCGAGCGGTTCCAGCGAATTCGCCTGCTTGACGGCTTCGATCCGCGGCGCCCAAGCGGCCGCGGCGCCAGGCGGCGTCTGCGGCGAGGTATCGCAGAGCATGGCGGATATGAGCCGGTGGCCGTGCGCGATTGCGAATGCCTGCCCGATCATGCCGCCGATCGAGAGACCGACAAGGTGGACGCGCGGGATCTCGAGGTAATCGAGCGCCAGGGCGACGTCGTCGGCGAGACCGGCCATGGTGTAGTCGCCGGCAACCGGGTCGCTGCCGCCGTGGCCGCGCATGTCGAGACGGAGCACGCGATAGCCGCCGGCGAGCAGCGGCGGCAGCTGCTCGGCCCACATCCCGCCGTCCGAGGCAAGCGAGTGGAGAAGGCACACGACCGGCGCGCCGTCGGGCCCCGCCAGATCGAAATGGATGCGGCGTCCCGTCAGGTTGATGAGCATCGCGACTGGCCTTTCGGTTTCACATGCTTCGGTGACGTGCCGGACGAGGCGCGCCTGTTGCGGGCTTGGTTCATTCGGCCTTTGGAGCGCGGTCGGGATAGCTCCTGGCCATGCCGTCGCGCACGTCCTGCTGGATGCCATACTGCGGGAACGGATAGCGCAGGCCGTTCCTCGCCAGGGCTTCCATGCCGGTGATCGCCTTGGCCAGGTATTCCGGCGGCAGCGCCATCAGCATCTCGTCGTCGAGCACGCCGCCATAGCGGCGCTCGGCGAAGCAGGGGATCGACAGCGACGGCTGCCGCGTCTTGAGCGCGCGGCCCCAGCTGTCGGCGCAGGCGCTCTCGCCGACGACGCTCCAGTCGAAGCGCTTGTAGCCCGACCACTGCAGGCCGTTGATGAAGTACATCATCGCGCCCGGTGTCGCGTAGAACAGCGCGATGTCGGGAGGATCGAGCCGGCCGGACGCCAAGTGGCGCCACCGCGAGGGCCTCGTAGCGGCCGTCCTCGACGCAGTGCATCGCCGCCTGGTGCGCCGTCGCATCGTCGAGGGTCGAGAACCACACGCCCGTCATGTGCTGCCGGACCGCCAACTGTCGTCCTTGGCGCGTCCGAGTCCGACTACCGCGCGGCACTGCGCGCCGACGAGATCGTCAGCGGTGATGCCGACCGTCCAGCCGAGCCGGGCCGCCTGGGCGACCGCCTGGTCCAGCGTGTGGATCGCCTTCGGGCGGCGAATCCTGGCAATTGCCTCCATGTCGGCGCGGCGTTCGAACAGCTTCATGCCGAACGGGATCGCGCGCAGCTTGAGGAGGCTCTCCAGTTTCGCGGCGAGGTCGCCAATTGCCTGCGGCATATGCTTCGAATGCCTCCCGGGGTGACGTTATGGTTTGCCGGCCGAGCATATCGGGCCGACGGCGCGCCCGGCAATCAGCTGCGGGCACGGCGCCGGTGGGCCGAAACCGCCTCGCCGAACGCCTGGAACAGGGCGCGGTTCACCGGATTTCGCTGCGGATCGTACTCCGCATGCCACTGGACGCCGAGCGCGAAGCCCGGCGCGTCGGCGATCCGTATTGCCTCGATGGTGCCGTCCTCCGCCACGCCCTCGCTGATCACCCGCTCGCCGAGATCGAGGATGCCCTGGCCATGCAGGGAATTGACGCGGATCGTCTCGCAGCCGAGCAGTCTGGCAAAGACCCCGCCGGGCACCAGCTTGACGTCGTGGCGGTCGGCGAAGATGACGGTCGGGTCGGGGTGGATCTCCCCGGTCGCCAGCCGCGGCATGCGATGGTTCATCCGTCCCGGCAGGTCGCGGATCTCGTGATGCAGGGTGCCGCCGAACGCGACGTTCATTTCCTGGAAGCCGCGGCAGATGCCGAAGATCGGGATGCCGCATGCGACGCAGGTCTCGATCAGCGGCAGTGCGGCCGCGTCGCGCTCCTGGTCGAACGGCTCGTGGCCGGTATGCGGCTCGGTGCGGAAGCGGGACGGATGGACGTTGGCCCGCGCCCCGGTCAGCAAAATGCCGTCGACGGCCTCGAGCAGCGCGCCGACGTCGGTGATGTCCGGTGCGCCGGCAAACATCAGCGGCAACGCGCCGGCAACCTCAGCCACCGCGCGGAGATTTCTCTCACCCACGAGCTGAACGGCAAACCGGCCCTCGACCACATGCGCGTTGCCGATCACCCCGACCACTGGCTTCTTCATCGCCCGTCTTGTCCACTTCGAATGCTGGTAGCGGTTGCCCATTCATGATGCCGGCCACCACACCGGTCAAGCGAGCCGAGCGACATGCCAGCCAACTGACCGCCGGGTGTGTTTTCGGCTCGACATGACAGCAGATCCGGGAGCGGAACGTCGATGCCGGCCGCGCACCCCCTGAAGGCCGGCAGTTGTCCTGGGCGATTGCGAGATGCTGGAGGTCGTGCTGCCGGCCGGGTTCGAGACGGTGACGCCGCCGCGGCAGGGCTGACGCGATCGGCCGGCTCATGCAAGCGCCACGAGGTCGATCGGCGCCCCGACGCCGCTTACCGCGCATCCGCTCAGCAGGCGGAACGCGCTCCTGACGGTATAGCCCTGGGCCACCGCCCGCTCGAAGGTGGCGGCCGATGTCAGCGCCCGGCTGCCCTCGATCTTGTTGTGCTTCTCGAGCTTGGCGGCGAGGTTGACGGCGTCGCCGATCACGGTGAACTCGAGCCGCTTGGCCGATCCCAGCGTTGCGAAAACCACCGGTCCGGCGGCGGCCGAGCCGTTGACTTCGAGGGTGAGCCCTCGGCCCGCATCGGCAACGTCGCGGCGCCAGGCGGCGGCCTCGCGCATGATGTCGTCGAGCGCCCGCAACGCGTCGGCGCAGGCGGTGCTCGACGGCTTGACGGCACCGAAGGTGATCATGACGCCATCGCCGAGGAACTTGTCGATCACGCCGTTGTGCGCCTCGATCAGCGGCACTATGCGGGCATGAAAGCTCGTCAGCAGCTCGACCAGCCGCTGCGGCGGCATCGCGGCGGCAAGCCGCGTGAAGCCGCGGATGTCGAGCATCACGATTGCGGCGTCCCGCTCCACCGCCTCGCCGGCCTCGACGAGCTCGTCCGACTTGGTGATCGCCTCGGCGACGCCGCCCGACAGGAAGCGGCGGATCTCCCGCCCGGCCGCCTCCTCGCGAGTCGCCAGCACCAGCATCGCCTGGGCGCGCTTGACGGTCGCCGCGAGCAGCGCGGTGACCAGCAGGATGGCCAGGATCTTGTCGAGCTCGGCGCCGATCAGGATGCTGTTGCTGGTGAGGTAGTGCCCGAAGTTGCGGGTGATGGCGCCGGCGCCGTCAAGCCTGATCGCCGCCATCAGCACCAGGGTCCAGCCGATCGCGAAGGAGATGCCGGTCAGCAGCACGTAACGGTAATCGAAGCGCAGCGCGCGCAACGCGATGAAGACGAACACGTAGACGAACGTCGGCACCTTGAGCGAGAACGCGCCGGGTTGCCCGTATTGCGCATGGAACGACCAGATCAGGGTCATCAACAGCGCGGTGTCGACGAGGATCGAGGCCATCAGCAGCCACCACGGCAGCCGGCCGCGGTACGCGAGCAGCAGCCGCGCGATCGTGAAGATCGCATAGGCGGCGAGCGCCAGCGGCACCGGCTCGAACATCGGCATGCCGGCATCCACCGGCCGTGGCGCCAGAAAGAACAGCGTTGCGAACGCCACCACGAGCGCGAGCTGGACCCAGCCGATCAGCCGCTCGCTGACGTCCTCGCGGTCGTGAATGAGCTTTTGCACGCGAACCGGCAACGCGTCGGGTTCGAGCCGCGTCGAGATGTACCCGGAGATGGTTGCCGCAAGTCGCACGGTGGTCCTTCGATTGGGCGCGCGTGACAAACGTGCATCAGCACGGTCGCGACCGTCCAATCAATTTCCGATCAAGCTTGCGTGGCGGACTGGCGGCGGCCGGTCGGCCGGCGTCAGCCGCCCTTGGCGTGGGATCCGAGGACGGCACGGCACTCCGCCGGCAGCATGTCGAGCGTCACCTGCGGCGCCGGCGGCTTCGGCTTGACCGGCTCCTTCGGGACCGGCGGCGGCGGCGGTGCCGGCCGGCTGACGCGGGCGAGCCATTCGGTCAGCTCCTTGCCGCAGCCGTCGTCGCCGGGCGGTGCTGCCTGCGGCCGGCAACTGGGGTTGCCGGGCGGGCAGGAAAGGCGCACGTGGAAGTGATAATGATGGCCCCAGTACGGTCGCACCTTCCACAGCCACGCCCGGTCGGCACCGAGCTTCGGCGCGGCCTCGCACAGCGCCTTCTTGATCGCCGGATGCACCAGGATGCGCTCCACCTCGGCATAGTTGGCGGCGCGGCGGATCAGCTTGACGTGCTTTTCGGTCCAGATCGCCGGGTCGACCGCCGTCGACCTTATGTTGCCGCCCGGAAGCATCGAGGTGGCGGCCAGGTCCTCGCGTTCCTGGGCCGTCAGCCGGTGGCTCGGCATCGGCGTCAGCCACATGTCGGCATCGAGGCCGATCTGATGGCTGGCGTGGCCGGTCAGCATCGGGCCGCCGCGCGGCTGCGATATGTCACCGACCAGCAGGCCGGACCAATTCTCCAACGTTTGCGCATCGCGCGCGAACCGCTCGACCCAGGCTGTGAGCGTCGGGTGGCCCCAGTTGCGGTTGCGGGACAGCCGCATCACCTGCCAGGCCGGGCCGTCGATCGGTATCGGCTTGGCCCCGGCGAGGCAGCCCTTGGAATAGAAGCCGATGGCACGCGCCTCGAGCGGCGCCGGAGTCTTGACCGCGCCGAACAGGACCTTGGCTGCGATCAGCGGCTTCTTGGGCTTGGCGGCGGGAGCGGCCGGCGCTGCGGCGTTGGCAGCCGGGGCGGGCGCCGCCGGCGGCGTAGCGGCGCCGGCGCCGGGCGGCTGTGCCACTGCTGCCGACGGGGCAGCCGGCGTCTGGGATGCCGATGTCTGGGCGAATGCGCAGCCGATGGTCGCGATCGCGGCGGCCGTCACCGGCGCCACGACGGCGCTCCATTTCCAGTAAGTATGACGCATGCTCGCCTCCGCTCGAGTTCCGCCGCCCCTCGTTCACTGACCGGGCTTCTACCGGATCTGCGGCGAAAATGGCATGCCTAAGGCTTCTTCCCCGCCGGCGGACAGGCCTAAGGCTTCATCCCCGCCGGCGGAACGGAATCGATAGGCTCCAGCGGATGGTTGCGGGCGCTTCCGACTGGAAGGAGGCAAGTCCGATCGTCATCGCCTGGTGGCCGGCCTCCGGCTGCGCCACGTAGGTGCCGAACAGCCGGTCCCAGATCGACAGGTTGAAGCCGTAGTTGCTGTCGTGCTCGCGATGCAGCACCGAATGATGCACGCGATGCATGTCGGGTGTCACGAGGACCAGCCGCAGGGCGCGGTCGAGGCTCGCCGGCAGCGCCACGTTGGCGTGGTTGAAGATGGCGCAGGCATTGAGGATCAGCTCGAACAGCACCACCGCCAGCGGCGCCGGGCCAAGCACCGCCACCCAGGCCATCTTGTACAGCATCGACAGACCGATCTCGACCGGATGGAAGCGGATCGCGGTCGTCACGTCGATGTCGCGGTCGGCATGATGCACCTGGTGCAGGCGCCACAGCACGCCGATCTTGTGCGAGGCGAGGTGCTGAAGCCAGATCGCAAAATCGAGGATCGTGATCGCCACCAGAACTTCCAGCCACTGCGGCAGCGCCAGCCAGTTGAGCAGTCCGAAGCCGTGCGCCTCGGCCCACAACGCCATCGCAACGGCGGCGAGCGGCATGATGGCGCCGCCGAGCAGTCGTGGCACCAGTTCCATCGCCCTGACCAGTAGGCTGTCGAGCCCGACGATGACGAGATTGGTCCCCCAGCGGCGGTGCTTCGGCAGCGTCAGGCGGCGTTTCGGGAGGGCGAGCTCGAGCAGCGCCATCGCGATGAACGCGGCGGCGAAAACCAGGAGCCGCAGGACCGGCTCTGTTATGGTGCCGAGCAATTGCATCAATTCGGTCCGGTGAGTGGATGAACGTGCCGCCAGTGCATACGCTCGAAAGCGGCCCCGCCGGGGCCTCGGCGCGGCTGCTGCTCGCCCACGGCGCCGGCGCGCCAATGGATTCGAGCTTCCTCGACACCTTCGCGGCATTGCTCGCCGAACGAGGCGTCGCCGCCACCCGTTTCGAGTTCCACTACATGGCCGCACGTCGTTCGGGCGACAAGAAGAAACCGCCACCGCGCGCCGACCGGCTCGTTCAAGAGTACGAGAGTGCGGTGGCGCTGGTGCGTGACCGGATGCCGGCAGGGCAGTCCCTGCTGATCGGCGGCAAATCGATGGGCGGGCGGGTGGCAAGCCTCGTCGCCGACCAGCTGTTCGCGGCAGGGGCGATCCGCGGGCTGGTCTGCCTCGGCTACCCGTTCCATCCGCCGAAGAAGCCCGAGCAGCTGCGCACCGAACATCTCGTCGCGATGCAGTGCCCTGCGCTCATCGTGCAGGGCGAGCGCGATCCGTTCGGGACGCGTGAGGAAGTTGCCGCGATGCGGCTGTCGCCAGTGATCGGGTTTCACTGGGCCGGCGACGGCGACCACGATCTCGGCCCGCGCGGCCGCTCGGGCTTCACCCGCCGTGGCAACCTGGAAGCGGCCGCTGACGCCGTGGCGCGGTTCGCCGCAAGCCAGCGATGACTGCTAGCCGGCCGGCGCCGGCAGCCGCCGCGGCAGCTGGGTGACGGCCGCCAGGATCAGCAGCGCGGCGACCGACAGGACCTGGAACAGGGTATCGAAGCCCCATCGCTCGTAGACGAAGGCGATCAACGGCAGCGCCGCCGCCAGCACGGTGAAGCTCACCACGTAGCGCACGCCGTAGATGCGGGCGCGCATGTCGCCCTGGGCCATGCGGCCGATCATGAAATCGTTGATCGGGATCTGGCCGAACGCCGCCAGCATGAACGCCATCGCACAGGCCAGCGCCGCCCAATCCCGCAGCGCCGGCATCAGGGCGAACAGCAGCATCTGCAACCCGGCCGCGACCAGGAACACGGTGCGCGGGCCGAGCTTGTCGAGGTAATGCCCGACCACCAGCTGTCCGATCGAGGCCGTGGCGAACACGACGAAGGCGAGCTGCCCGATGACGGTGGCGGAGAGGTCGAGCCCGGCGAGCTTCTCGGCGAACACCTTCGGCAGGGCGAACGTGGTCGACTGGAAGACGATGCTCGAGATCGCCGTCGTCAGGAACACCACGATCGAGATCCGCAGCACCATCGCCCTGGCGTCGGCGGTCAAGGGCGCCGCCGCGGCGCCGGCTGCCTTCTTGGCAACGCGCGGCTGGACCAGCTCGTCGCGCATCACCAGTGCGTAGGCGATGCCGACCGCGATCGAGAACAGGGCCGGTGCGACGAACGCGGAGCGCCAGCCACCGTGATCGATGAAATAGCCGGTGATCAGCGCGGCGCTGGCGACGCCGAGATTGCCCCAGACGCCGTTGACGGCGAGGCGCATGCCGGTGCCGCGCCATTTCTCGACCACGATCGCCAGCCCGACCGGATGATAGATCGCCGCGAAGATGCCGATGACGAACAGGCCGATGCCGACCTGCAGCGGCGTCTGGGCAATCGACGTTGCCAGCGAGGCGAGCCCGATGCCGATGAAGAACACCACCATCATGCCGTGCCGGCTCCACTTGTCGGCGAGCCAGCCTGCCGGCAGCGCAAATACTCCGAACGCGAAGAAGCCCGGGGTCGCGTATTTCAGCAGGTCGGCGTAGCCGAGGCCCCATTCCCGCGACAGCGCCAGCGCCGCGACGGTGGCGAATATCAGCGTGAACAGATGGTCGAGGAAATGGCCGACGTTGAGCAGCAGGAATTGCACCCGGTCACGCGTCATTTTCTTGTACCCCGCAATTTTCTTGGTTCCGTAACCGTCCGGCCTGGGAGGCCCCCGGGCAACTGTGGCCCAAACCGGATGCGATGACAATTCGGCGTCCACGTCCTGCGCGGTGGCGACGCCAGGGCAACATACATTTGCCCAAACGAGCGCTTGTGCGATGATTGGGATCGCGCATTTCTTGCTGTCGAAATGGGATCGAATAACTGGATGTTATCGATGTCGATCTAGATTTCATCTCAATTTCCAGGCGGCGTTGCGGTGCACGGGGATTCCATGAAAGTTGCTGTGAAGTATTGGGCGACCGGCCTTGCCGCCGGATCGCAATGGGCGATTGTCTCGGGCTTGTGCGGACTGTCCCTGCTCGGCGCGATCGACGCCGTGGCGGCGCCGAAATCCGCCGTCAAGTCGAAGCCCGACATCGCCGAGGTAACGGTGGTGCCGCAGGGGCCGCTGCTGGTGGTGATATCGATCGGCTCGCAGCGCCTGAGCGTCTACGACCGCAACGGCCGCGTGCTCGAAAGCCAGGTCTCCTCCGGGCAGTCCGGCCACGAAACGCCGCAGGGCGTGTTCGCGATCATCGAGCGCAATCGCGAGCATTTCTCGAACCTCTACAACGATGCGCCGATGCCCAACATGCAGCGCATCACCTGGTCGGGCGTGGCGATGCATGCCGGCAACCTGCCGGGCTACGCCGCATCGCACGGCTGCATTCGCTTGCCCTACAGCGTGTCCGACCGGCTGTTCGGCATGACCAAGCTCGGCACGCGGGTGATCGTCGCCGCGCACGACGCGACGCCGGTCGAGATCACGCATCCCAGGTTGTTCACGATGCGCGACAACGAGCCGGCCGCCAAGATGGTCGAGGTCGCCGGCGTGAAGTCGGAAGCCGGACTTGCGCCGCCGATGCTGCTCGGCGCGTCGCTGATCGGGCCGGCGCAAGCCACCGCCGGACTGCCCGGCACGGACCCGTTCGCCGATCGTCCGGCCGGCACGACGCGAGTGGCCTGGGCGGCCGAGCTGCTCAAGCGCGCACAGCAGGCCGAGGCGGTCGCCAAGAACGCGACGATGAAGGCGGTCGTGGCAAGGAAGGAAGCGGTCCGCGCGACGCGTGTCATGCTGGCGGCCGAGCGGGCCCGCTCGATCATGGCGGCCAAGGTCTCAAGTCTGGAAACCTCGTTCGAGCGCGCCAGCAATCCGGCCTCGGCGGCCAAGATCGAGCAGGCGAGGGAAGCGGCGCAAGCAAAGCTGCTGGAACAGGTGGTCGAGACCGACCGGCTGCGCGCGATCGATGAGGAAAAGCGCGACACCGCCGATCAGCTGACCCGTGACGCCGAAGAAGCCGCCCGCGCCCGCACCGCGACCGGAGCGCTGGCGCGCGAGGCGAACCGCGGCGTCAAGCCGGTGTCGGTGTTCATCAGCCGCAAGACCAGCCGGCTCTACGTTCGGCAGGGCTTCGAGCCGCTGTTCGACGTGCCGGTGACGATCGCCGATCCGGGCGCGCCGATCGGCACCCATGTGTTCACCGCACTCGATGCCAAGCCTGCCTCCGACGAGATGCTGTGGTCGGCGGTGACGTCGGTCGGCGCGCCGGCGAACCTGCCGGAAGCGAGCACGCCCAGATCGAAGCGCCGTGGCCAGGCTGCCGCGCCGCCACCGTCGCAGCCGCGCCTGACCGCCGCCGCCGCCCTCGATCGCATCGAGATTCCCGACGACGTGCGCCAGCGCATCGGCTCCATGCTGGTGCCGGGCTCGTCGCTGATCGTGTCCGACCAGGGCATCAGCCACGAGACCGGCAAGGGCACGGACTTCATAATCGTCACCCGGTAGAACGCGCCGGTTCCCGGCCCGCCGGGCGGCTCAGCCGCGTGGCTCGCGCCACGACGGGTTGGCCTTGAATACGATCTGGGCGCCGAAGATCACGATCGCGATCCGCAGCAGATGGTGCAGCGCCGTGTAGGCGACATCGAGGTTCAGGATGTAGGCCAGCAGGTTCAATTCCGACTGGCCGCCGGGCGCGTAGGCGAGCAGCACCGTGGTGCTGTCGAAGCCGGTCAGCCGCGACACCAGGAGGGCGACCAGCCCGGTCGCGCCGACGAGCACCAGCGAGAAGCCGGCGCCCCATAGCATGGTCGAGGAGAATTCGCGCCAGGTGAGGCCGCGAAATTGCCCGCCGAGCAGGATACCGAGCGTCACCTGCGCCAGGATCAGGATCTCGATCGGGATCTTGGCGGTGGTGAGGCCCATGGCATGGGCCAGCCCGCTGAGGATCATCGGCCCGACCAGCGGCGCACCGGCGAGCCCCAGCCGCTCGGCAAGCCGCCATCCGCCCCAGCCGAGCGCCGTCAGGGCGATGGCGTCGACCAGCAGGAACTGGTGAAGGTGTATGGCACCGGGCACGGTGATGCCGATCGTGCGGCCGCCCGCCCATTGCAGCCAGA
Organism: uncultured Alphaproteobacteria bacterium; assembly: GCA_963750535.1. Taxonomy (GTDB): domain Bacteria; phylum Pseudomonadota; class Alphaproteobacteria; order Rhizobiales; family Hyphomicrobiaceae; genus JAKFWF01. The sequence goes on from CAVVRF010000038.1 coordinate 27,623, forward strand.
ACGGCAGCAGGAAGACGATCATCACGATGCGCGTCGCCTGGCTCAGGGTGACGGTGCGCTGGTTCGCGCCTGCGTCGGCCGCCATCGTGACCATGTCGGTCAGACCACCGGGCACGGCGCAGAAGAATGCCGTCGGCCGGTCGTAGCGAGCGACGCGCTCGAAATACAACATGCCGAGCCCGATCACCGCGAGCGTGAACGGCAGCACCAGCACGAGGCTCAGCGTCATGTCGCCGAACCGCGCCATCAACTCGGGCGTGAACGCGGTGCCGACCGCGACACCGAGGATCGCCCGCATCGCCACCGACAGCTCGAGCGGCCGTTCGAACGGCACGCCGGCAACCGATGCCGCGAGGCAGGCGGTCAGCGCGCCGAGGAACCACGGCAGCGGCAGATGCATGAAGATGAACGCCGCTGCGCCACCGAAGCCGAGCACGAAGCCCAACAGCAGGCGCAGCGCCCGCGTCCGGGTGAGCCCGGTTCGGCCGAGCCAAACATCGATCCGGCCGTTCCAGTCGACTGGAGGCCGCGCTTCGCCGCCGTCACGCATCAGGCATTCAGAACTCCCGAAATGACGCCGACGATGGCGCCCGAAAGGCAAGTCGCCAGCGCCCCGAGCAGCATCGATCGCGGCGCCAGCTCTATGATCACCTCGCGCCGGCCGGGGGCCATGGCCGTCAAGCCGCCGATCATGATGCCGAGAGAAGCGACATTGGCAAACCCGCACAGCGCATAGGTCATAATCAGCCGCGAGCGGGGCGACAGCATCTCGGCCGGCATCTTGGCCATATCGAGGTAGGCGACGAACTCGTTGAGCACGATCTTCTCGGCGAGCAGTCCGCCGGCCGCCACCGCCTCGTTCCAGGGGATGCCGATCGCCCAGGCCAGCGGCGCGGCGACGAGGCCGAGGATGCCCTGCAGCGTCAGCGTCAGTCCGAGCGGCTTGCCGATGAGGCCGAGCGCACCGTTGAACAGGGTGACGATCGCGACCATCACCACCAGCAGCCCGATGACGTTGGCCAGCAGCTTGACGCCGTCGGCGGTGCCCTGGACGATGGCATCCATGCTGGAGCGCGGCGCATCGTCGAGCTTGACCTCGGCGGTCGCCGGGCCGCCCTCGAAGCCCTCCGGCACCATCAGGCGGGCAAGCATCAGCGCGCCGGGCACGTTCATGATCGAGGCCGCCAGCACGTGCCCGGCGGCGCCCGGCACCTGCGCTTCCAGGATCGCGCCGTAGAGCGCCATCACGGTTCCGGCGACGGTCGCCATGCCGACCACCATGATGGCGAAGATGCCGCCCCGGCCCATGTCCTGCAGGTAGGGCCGGATCAGCAGCGGCGCCTCGACCATGCCGACGAATACCTTGGCCGCCGCCGCCGTGCCGAGCGGCCCGCCGATGCCGAACGTGCCTTGGAGCACGCGGGCGAATGCCCGCACCACCAGCTGCAGCACGCCCCAGTGATACAGCAGGCGGGCGATGGCGCTCAGCACCATGATCAGCGGCAGCGCCTGGAAGCCGAGCAGGAATGCGTTGCCGGGGTCCTTGACCTCGAACGGCGGCGGGCCGCCCGACAAATAGCCGAACACCACCCGCATGCCGGCCTCGGTCGACGTCCGAAGCGCCAGGAACGCCTGGCCGACGACGTCGAAGAACACGCGCGCCGCCGGCCATTTGAGCAGGATCGTCGCGATCAGCCCCTGCAGCGCCAGCGCCGCGACGACTGTCAGGGCCGCCCGGCCGGCTGGCAGCGCCGAGCGGTTTTCGCACAGCGACCAGGCGAGCAGCGGAATTCCCGCTATGCCTGTCAGTCCCTGCCAGGTCTCCATATTTTCCCCCGATGCCCGAGGTCGGGCGCCAGCGAGCATAAGTGGCGATGCGACAAACCGCTACAATCTTGCCCCAACTATTCACCAGGGAGCCTCCCATGATGGATAGTCGGGGCCGCGTCAGGTCGAATTCGTCCGCCCGCTGTCCGGACTTGTCCACGGCGAGCGCGTTCGTGACACAATCGCTGCATATTCGTCGATTCGGCATCCGAGGAGCGAGCCCGAGCGCATGACCGACCGCAAGCCGCCGCCTGCACCGAAACGTCCGCAGAGCTTCGAGAGCTACCGGCCGCAAGCCGAGCGCGGCGGCAGTCCGTTGCGGCAGTTGCGTCCGCCCGGCGGGCAGTTGCAGCGGCCGCAATCGGGACAGGGCCATCGGCCGTTGCCGGCAGCCAGGCCGCAGATGCCGCCACGGCGTGACATGGACTTCGACGACGAGGAACGCTCGTGGCTGGCGTCGCTCCTGATCTGGGGCGGGCTCGGCATCGTCGGGCTGATCGCCGCCGCCGCGGTGGCGCTGGTGGTCTGGTCGCCGGCGTCGCTGGTGCGCGACCAGCTGGCGGCGCGGGTCAAGGCCAAGACCGGCCGCGATCTCGTCATCGCCGGGCGGACCTCGCTGTCGTTCTATCCGAGCCTGGCGATCTCGATGGCCGACGTGTCGCTTTCGGCGCCTCCTGGCATGGGTGGCGCACCGACGATCAGGATGCAGGCGCTGGAGGCGGCGGTTCCGCTGCTGCCGCTGCTGCAGAAGCAGGTCGGCATCGAACGCCTCGTCATGCGGCGGCCGGTAATCGATCTGCGGATCGATGCCCAGGGCCGCCGCAGCTGGGATTTCGCCGATGCCGCTCCGCCGGCGCCGGTCCGGTACGCGCAGGCTGGCGGCGGTCGGGCAGGGAGCGGCCAGTTGCCGAAGGAGCTGCAGGATTTCGTCCGGTCGGCCAATCCGGATAGTGTCGAGGCCGCGACCTCGCGCGGCACCGTGGCAGCGCTGGAGGCACTGTCGCTGCAGGATGTGCGGATCGAAGGCGGCATGGTCCGCTTCGCCGACGAGCGCTTCGGCCAGCTCGAGGAGATCCAGTCCATCGACGCCAGCATCACGCTGGCCGGCCTCGCCAGCGCGCTCGATGCCAAGGGCAGCCTGGCATGGCGCGGCGAGCCGATCGCGTTCGATGCGAGGTTGACATCGCCAAAGCTGCTGAGCGAGGAGCGCCCGGCGCGGCTGGTCCTGAAGCTCGATGGCCGGCCGCTCGAGCTGTCCTACGATGGCGCCGTCACGCTCGGCCGCGCCGCCGAGGTGGAGGGACGGCTGGCGCTCAAGTCGCCGTCGCTGCAGGCGTTGCTGGCGCTGCTCGCGGTGCCCTCGGCGGCCGCCAACGGCGTCGGTTCCGCCAGCATCACCGGGCGGCTGAAGGCGAGCGAGACCGCGGTCGTGCTATCCGACGCGACCCTGGCGCTCGACCAGTTCAGCGCCCGCGGGACGCTCGGCGTCGAGTTCCGGCCGGTTCGGCCGCTGCTGCGCGGCAACCTGCAGATCGCCGAGCTCGATTTCAACCGTCTGTCGCTGCCCGTTGCCGGTGCTGCCGCGCCGAAGCCGGTGCCAGCCGTCGCCGGCAGCCAGTTGAGGCCGGCCTCGCCGCCGGCCGCCCAGCCGGCGCAGACGATCGAGGATCTGCTGAAGGCGGAGCCGACCGGCAAGCCGGGACCGCGCGTGCAGGGCTTCACCCGGCGGACCGGCTGGAGCGACGAGGTGATCGATCTTTCCGCGTTCCGCCTGGCCGATGCCGATCTGAAGCTTGCCGTCGGCCGGCTCGTCTATCGCGACATCAAGGTCGGCGAGACCCACCTTCGGGTCGCGCTCAAGGATCGGGCACTGAGCGCCACGTTCGACGATATACAGCTCTATGACGGGCGCGGGCGCGGCCTCGTCACGGTCGACGGCGCGGCGGCGGTGCCCGCGATCGGCGCCAACTTCAGCCTCGACGGGACGTCGGCACTGCCGCTGCTCAAGGATGCCGCAGACTTCGACTGGGTCGCCGGCAAGGCGAAGGTCAACCTGGCGCTGGGCGGCCAGGGGACGAGCGAGCGCCAGATCGTCGGCACGCTGAACGGCAAGGCCGACGTCCAGATCAGTGACGGCGCGATCGTCGGCTACAACATCCCGCAGATCCTCGGCGGCATCGGCCAGGGCCGGTTCGCGGGTCTCGAGCGGTCGGCCGTCGGCCAAGACCGACTTCAGCGAGATGGCGGCGTCGTTCACGATCCAGAACGGCATCGCCACGAACAAGGATCTGCGGCTGACGAGCCCGATGGTGCGGCTGACCGGGGCCGGCTCGGCCAATCTGCCGGAGCGGACCATGGACTACCTGCTGCGGCCCAAGGTGATCGGCAGCGCAACTGGGGCCGCGGACGCCACCGCGCTCGAGATTCCGGTCAAGCTGTCGGGATCGTGGGACCGGCCGGTCATCGCGCCCGATCTCGATGCCGTGCTGAAGAACCCGGAGCGGACCGTCGACACGCTGAAGCAGCTCGGAAATCAGTTCAAGAATGCCAATCCGGAGGCGGTCAACAAGGCAAAGGGAATGCTGCAACAACTGCTCAAGCGCTGAGGCAGCAAACGACGATGCGGCGTGCTCGGACGATCTACCCGATTGCCCACCTTAACTCTGTGTGAACGCGTCGCAAAAAATATTTGTGCCCCAGGGGCTTTTTTTTCTTGCGTAGGGGGGGCGATGGCCTCATATCCCCCCCGTCCGTTCGTTCGACTGCCCTTAAGGTCAAGGTCGTATCCCGGAAACCCCAAAGGTAAGGATCGGGCGGGTCACATCTATCTACTGGTTGGGGAGGGTCCCATGGCTTACTACGACGCCCTCTTCCAATTGGGGATGGACTTGACTCGTTCAAGCACCGCCCAAAAGGAAGACAATGGTGAAACCGCGCACGTAGCGCACGAGGCTGCCGACGTGCCGTCGCACGACGACAGGAAAGACTTCTTTATTGAGCGCGACGGCGTTCGGTTTGCAGGGAGCCATCTGATCGTTGATCTGTTTGGCGCCCGTCGGCTTGATGACCTCAAGCACATCGAGCGTACGTTGAAGCGCTGCGTGGAAGTCGCAGGCGCAACGTTGTTGCACATTCACCTTCACCACTTCACGCCCAATGGCGGCGTGTCCGGGGTGGCGGTACTATCCGAGAGTCACATCAGCATCCACAGCTGGCCCGAGTCGAATTACGCCGCACTCGACGTGTTCATGTGCGGCGATGCCAAGCCGCACCTGGCGATCGAGGTGCTGCGCGAGGCGTTCGGCGCCAGCGACGTGGTGGTGAAAGAGTACAAGCGCGGCCGGGAAGTCGACATGGTCAAGTGGCAGGCCGCGTCGAAGCGCAGGGCGCCGGTGCGCCTTGTCGCGGCAGCCAAGGCAAGGACGCGCAAGGCCGCCTGAAGCCGATCCCGGCGGCGCCTGCCGCCGCCGAGCGAGAACTGGAGAAGCGCGCGACCGTGACACGGTGGCGCGCTTCTTCGTTGACGTGCGATCGACAACCATCGCAGCGCGAGCACACGATGCTGCCTGGCGCAACCCGCCATGCCGGACGGAGGCTGCGATGAGCAAGGAGCGCTGGGTCGAGGAGACGTTCCACCCGCATTGGCGCGTGCGGCTCAGGGCGGACAAGGTGCTGCACGAGGTCAAGACCGCCCACCAGCACCTCGTCATCTTCGAGAACGCGACCTGGGGCACGGTGCTGATGCTCGACGGCGTGTGCCAGCTCACCACCAGCGACGAGTTCGTCTATCACGAGATGATGGCGCACGTGCCGCTGATGGCGCTCGACCGGCCCAAGCACGTGCTGGTGGTCGGCGGCGGCGACGGCGGCGTGCTCCGCGAGGTGTTGAAGCACCCTTCGGTGGCGCGCGCGACGCTGTGCGAGATCGACCGCGCGGTGATCGACACGGCGCTCGAGTACTATCCGCGGATCGCCAACGGCAGCTTCGACGCGGCGCGCTCCGACATCGTCATCGCCGACGGTGTGAAGTTCGTCGCCGGGACCAAGGACCGGTTCGACGCGATCATCGTCAATTCGTCGGAGCCGATCGGGCCGAGCGCGGTATTGCACACGCGGGCGTTCTTCGCCGACTGCAAGCGGGCACTGAAGGACGGCGGCATCCTGGTCACCCAGAACGGGCTGCCGTTCCTGTTTCCGGACCATCTCGCCGCCACCACCGCGATCCTTGCCTCCTTGTTCAAGCGCTGCGCGCCCTACATGTGCACGCAGCCCAGCTACTTCGGCGGCCCGTTCGCGCTCAATTGGGCTTCCGACAATGCCGGTCTGGCCGAGATCCCCGAGAAGAGGCTCGCCAGGCGCGCCGCAAGCCGTGGCATTGCCGGCCTCAGGTATTGGACCCCGGCCGTCCATCGCGCGGCGTTCGCGCTGCCGGCCTATGTGGCCGCCACGGTCGCCGGCGCGGCCGGCCGGAGCGGCGGCGCCCGGCCTCGGGCCAGGACAAAGAAGGCACGGTAGGGGGCGGACATTGCCGCAGCCGGCCGCTTGTTGGGGAAAACCGGCCGCCGGTGTGCGCCCGGCCGGTTGACATGGCGCTCGCCAACCCGGCTGGTGGCGGCATGAACGAGCTCTTGCCATCTCGGGGGCTTAGCCGATGCTCAATCTGAAGCCGGAACGTCTTGCGCTGCAGGACTTCAACAGCCAGCCGGTCAGCATCTGCGGCAAGTCATTCGTCGCCGATCAGTCGGGCGCGCTCTACTGGGGGGCGGAGAAGGCGCTGATCATTGCCGACCTGCACCTCGAGAAGGGCTCCGCCCACGCCGCCCGCGGCATCATGCTGCCGCCCTACGACACCCGCGCCACGCTGCTGCGGCTCGCCGAGGCCATCGATCGCTACGAGGTCGAGTGCGTGATCGCGCTCGGCGACAGCGTCCACGACGTCGGCGCCGCCGACCGGATCGCCCGGGACGATCTCGATATCCTGCGCATCATGCAGGAGGATCGGCGCTGGATCTGGGTCACCGGCAACCACGATCCGGTGGTCGGCGATGCCTTCGGCGGCGAGATTGTCGACGAGCTCTGCCTCGAAGGCCTCGTCCTGCGGCACGTTCCGCGGGTCGGCCGGGTGACGCACGAGATCGCCGGCCACATGCATCCGGCGGCGAAATTGTCGATGTACGGCAGCGGCCTGCGCCGGCCCTGCTTCGTCGGCAACGGATTGCGGCTGATCCTGCCCGCCTTCGGCGCCTTCGCCGGCGGCCTCAATGTGCTCGACGAGGCGTTCATGCCACTGTTCGGCGACGATGGCATGTCGGTGTGGATGCTGGGCCAGGAGGGCCTCTATCCGATCGCGACGCGCCAGCTTCGCGGGGATTGAGGCGGCGGCAACCCGGCGGGCTTGCCCTCGGGCGAATTTGCCCTCATATACGGGGCGGGGAAGTTGGCTGCGGACGTGTCTCTCGCCAACCGGGTCAGGACCGGAAGGTAGCAGCCCTAACGAGCCCGATACGGGTCGTTGGTCAGCTTCCTCATTTTGCTTTTCCGCCGCGCCGGCTCAGCGGTTGCCGCGCTTCCTGCCGCACAGGTCCGGCAGAACCATTGCTCGGGCAGAACAATCGCATGGCGAAGAAGACATCGACCGGATCAGACGACGGCGACATCCAGTCGGCGCCTGCGGCGGCCAAGCCCTACGTCGTGCTGGCGCGCAAGTATCGCCCGGAGACGTTCGACGATCTGATCGGCCAGCAGGCGATGGTCAAGACGCTGGAGAACGCGTTCGCCGCCGATCGCATTGCGCAGGGCTACATGCTGACCGGCGTGCGCGGCGTCGGCAAGACGACGACGGCACGCATCCTCGCCCGCGCGCTCAACTACTCGAAGCCGGGCCTGCCGGATCGGCCGACCGTGAAGATGGACGGCTACGGCGCCCATTGCGCCGAGATCATCGCCAGCCGTCACCCCGACGTGGTCGAGATGGACGCGGCGTCGAACACCGGCGTCGACAACATGCGCGAGATCATCGAGAGCGCGCGCTACAAGCCGCTCGTCGCGCGGATGAAGGTGTTCATCATCGACGAAGTGCACATGCTGTCGAAGGGCGCGTTCAACGCGCTGCTGAAGACGCTCGAGGAGCCGCCAGGGCATGTGAAGTTCATTTTCGCGACCACCGAGATCCGCAAGGTGCCGGTGACGGTGCTGTCACGCTGCCAGCGCTTCGACCTGCGTCGCGTCGAGGTACCGGAGCTGGCGCGTCACTTCGCCCGCATCGTCGAGGCGGAAGGGGCCGGCGCCGAGCCCGACGCCCTGAACCTGATCGCGCGCGCCGCCGAAGGCTCGGTGCGCGACGGCCTTTCGATCCTCGACCAGGCGATCGCGATGGGGTCGGGCAAGGTCACGTCCGACGGCGTCCGCGCGATGCTCGGGCTTGCCGACCGCGGCCGGATCCTCGATCTGCTCGACGACCTCGTCGGCGGCCGCACCGCAGGCGCGCTCGAGCGCTTCGCGGCGCTGCACCTGGCCGGCGCCGAGCCGGTGCAGGTGCTGGCCGATCTCGCCGATGCCGTGCACGTCACCACGCGGATGAAGGTCGCCGGTGCGGCCGGAGCCGGCGAAGCGCTGTCGCCCGAGGAGAGGTCGCGCTCCGGTGCGCTCGCCGGCACGCTGTCGCTCAATCTGCTGACGCGAGCCTGGCAGATGCTGCTCAAGGGGATCGAGGAAGCAGGCCGCGCGCCGTCGCCGCTGGCCGCCGCCGAGATGGTGCTGATCCGCATCTGCCACACTGCCGATCTGCCGACTCCGGACGAGATCATCCGCACGCTCGGCGGCGCCGCGCCGGTACCGCGCGGGGCGCGGGGCACCGGCGTCGACCGCGACGCGCCGGAGCCGCGGGCGCCGCTCAATGCCTTGCCGGCGCAGCCCCCGGCCGCACCGGCCGACGACGGGCCGCGCTCGTTCGTCGAGGTCGTCGATCTGGCCGGCGCCCGCCGCGATGCCAAGCTCAAGCTGCATCTCGAGGACCATGTCAGCCTGCTCCGGTTCGAGCCGGGGCATATCGAGGTCAGCCTGCTCGACGGCGCCCCGGCTGGGCTCGTCGGCGAGCTCGGCGAGAAGCTGACGAAATGGACCGGGCGGCGCTGGGTGGTGTCGGTCGGTCGCGGCCGTGGCGAGGCGCCGCTCGGCGACGTGCGCCGCGCCGCCGAGGCGGAGCGGCTGGAGGGAGCCAAGGCCGATCCCGCCGTCGCGGCGATACTGGCCGCCTTCCCGGAGGCGGAGGTGCGCAGCGTGCGCCAGGTGAAATCCGGATCGAAGCGCGGCGATTGATGCCAGCCGCGCAGGTTCAACGAGGAGGAGTTCTGCCGTGAAGGACATCATGGGCATGATGAAGCAGCTCGGCCAGATGCAGAGCCGGATGCAGGCGATGCAGGATGAGCTGGCCCAGCTCGAGATTTCCGGCCAGTCGGGGGGCGGGCTGGTCGCGGTGACGCTCGACGGCAAGGCCAGCCTCAAGCGCATCAGGATCGATCCGTCGCTGCTGAAGCCGGACGAGGTCGAGATCCTGGAGGACCTGATCATTGCCGCGGTGCAGGACGCCAAGGTGAAGGTCGAGGCAACGCTTGCCGAGAAGATGCAGGCGATGACCGGCGGCCTGCCGCTGCCGCCTGGCCTGAAGCTGTTCTGAGCGGCGGCACCAGGGACGTGCGATGAGCAGGAAGACCGCTGGCCCCGAGATCGAGCGCCTGATCCAGTTGCTGTCGCGCCTGCCGGGTCTCGGTCCGCGCTCGGGGCGCAAGGCGGCGCTGGCGCTGCTGAAACGGCGTCAGGACCTGCTGGTGCCGCTGGCGCAGGCGCTGAACGTCGCGTCGGAGAAGCTCGTCGAGTGCCCCACCTGCGGCAATATCGACACCGTGACGCCCTGCACCATCTGCCAGGACCCGAGGCGCGATCCCGCGCTGATCGTCGTCGTCGAGGAGATCGGCGACCTGTGGGCGCTGGAACGGGCCGGCGTCGTCAACGCGCGCTACCACGTCCTCGGCGGTCATCTGTCGCCGCTCGATGGCGTCGGGCCTGACCGGCTCAACATCGCGAGCCTGCTCACCAGGGTGGCCGACGGCGAGGTCAAGGAGGTGCTGCTCGCGCTCAATGCGACCGTCGAAGGCCAGTCGACGGCGCACTACGTGATGGAGCAGCTCGAGGGGATCGCTGCCGAGCATCGGCCGATGGTGTCGCGGCTGGCGCAGGGCGTTCCGATCGGCGGCGAGCTCGATTACCTCGACGAGGGCACGCTGGCCGCCGCCATCAAGGCGCGCCGGCGGCTCTGAGGCGACGCCGGACCTCGGCGACGGCGGCGATGCAAAATCAGCAGGCTGGCCGCCTTGCTGCCTGCCGGATGGTCAGCGACTGCTGCGCGATCGGACAATCTGAGCGAAATTTGGCCTGCGGATGCGCGAGATCCGGGCGGGACCCTTGCGCTGTACGCTTGCACGGCATTCGGCAACCGGCCATTGTCACACATGTGTCTTGGCGTTTGGCCGTATGGGGACGTACGTGGATATGCCTGACCGAATGCTGTTCGACGAGATGCGGGGCCCATGTCGGGGGGGCGCGAAGTCAGCGACGGTCAGACCCGGCTACGTCGAGCTGGCGCGATGGCTCGAGCAGGCGCCGGCCGAGCTGCTCGAGAGCCGCAAGCTCGAAGCCGAGCACTTCTTTCGCCGGATCGGCATCACCTTCAACGTCTACGGCGACGCCCAGGGCAAGGAGCGGCTGATCCCGTTCGATATCGTCCCGCGCGTGCTCACCTCGGGCGAATGGGAGCGGCTGGCCAAGGGCCTCGAGCAACGGGTGAAGGCGCTCAACGCGTTCATCGGCGACGTCTATCATGGCCGCGAGATCGTGCGCGCCGGCGTGGTGCCGGAAGCGCTGGTGCTGCAGAACCCCGCCTTCCAGCCGGTCATGACGCGGATCAAGCCGCCGGGCGATGTCTATGTCCACATCGCCGGCATCGACGTCGTGCGGGTCGATGCCGACACCTTCTACGTGCTCGAGGACAATGCCCGCACGCCCTCCGGCGTCTCCTACATGCTGGAGAACCGCGAGGCGATGATGCGGCTGTTCCCCGAGCTGTTCAATCGCATGCGGATCGCGCCGATCGACAATTATCCGGACGACCTGCTCGCCACCCTGCGCTCGGTGGCGCCGCGCGCCGCCTCCGGCGAGCCGACGGTGGTGCTGCTGACTGCCGGCCAGTTCAACTCGGCCTACTACGAGCACTCCTTCCTCGCCGACAAGATGGGCATCGAGCTGGTCGAGGGCAGCGACTTGTTCGTGCGCGAGAACTTCGTCTACATGCGCACCACCGAGGGACCGCGGCGGGTCGACGTGATCTACCGCCGCATCGACGACGAGTACCTCGATCCGATCGTGTTCAATCCCGCTTCCGTGCTCGGCGTGCCGGGGATCGTCTCGGCCTATCGCGCCGGCAACGTGACGATCGCGAACGCGATCGGCACCGGCGTATCGGACGACAAGGCGATCTACAGCTACATGCCGGAGATCGTGCGGTTCTTCCTGGGCGAGGAGCCGATCCTGCAGAACGTGCCGACGCACCGCTGCCGCGAGCCCGAAGCCCTCAAGTACGTGCTCGACAATATCGACAAGCTGGTGGTCAAGGAGGTGCACGGCTCCGGCGGCTACGGGATGCTCGTCGGGCCGCACGCGACCAAGACGCAATGCGCCGAGTTCGCCGCCAAGCTCAGGGCCGACCCGGACGATTTCATCGCCCAGCCGACGCTCGCGCTGTCGACGGTGCCGTGCTTCGTCGAGAGCGGCCTGGCGCCGCGGCACGTCGACCTGCGTCCCTACGTGCTGACCGGGGCCGACGGCGTCCGGGTGGTGCCGGGCGGGCTCACGCGGGTGGCGCTCAAGGAAGGCTCGCTGGTCGTCAATTCGAGCCAGGGCGGCGGCACCAAGGACACCTGGGTCGTCGAAGGCTAGACGGCCGGGGGCCAGGCGATCGAGGGCTAGTGTGATGACCGCGAAGTCCGCTTCTTTCTCGCAGCTAGATCGGAGGGCGGACTTCGCGGTCTGAATCACACTAGAATCAATGCCTTGCTAGTGTCCTTATCGTTCGCGAAGTTCGTAAGGCACTTGCGGAGATTGTAACGAACTTCGCGAACGGGACACTAGGCAAGGGCAAGGACGATACGACGATGCTTTCGCGGATGGCGGCCAACCTCTACTGGCTTTCGCGCTATGTCGAGCGGGCGGAAAACCTCGCCCGCATCCTCGACGTGGCGCAGCGCATGTCGTCGCTGCCCTCGGCCTACGCCGGAGCGTCCAACGAGTGGGAGTTGGCGATCGCCACGGCCGACTGCGAATCCATGTTCTATGCCGCCTACCAGGAGGCGACCCGGGACAACGTGATCGAGTTCGTGGTCGCCTCGGACGCGAACCCGTCGTCGATCAAGGCGTGCATCGAGCTCGCGCGTGCCAACGCCCGCGCGGTGCGCACCGCCATCACCGTCGAGATGTGGGAGGTGATCAATCAGCAGTGGAACGAGCTGCAGCGGGTCAACCTGAAGGAGATGTCGCCAAGCGCGCTCGTCGATTTCCTGAGCGGCGTCAAGCAGGCATCGCTGCGTTTCGACGGCGCCGCCTACCGCACCATGCTGCGCTCCGACCAGTACTATTTCCAGCGTCTCGGCACCTTCATCGAGCGGGCGGACAACACGGCGCGCCTGCTCGACGTGAAATACCACGTGCTGCTGCCGGAGAAGGAGCAGGTCGGCGGCGGGCTCGACTACTTCCAGTGGTCGTCGATCCTGCGCTCGGTGTCGGCGCTCACCTCCTACCACCATGTCTATCGCGAGAATGTGAAGCCATGGCTGGTGGCCGATTTCCTGATTCTGCGCCGCGAGCAGCCGCGCTCGCTGACCTCGTGCTATGCGGCGATCAACGAGTATCTCGATCAGCTGGCCGAGGCCTATGGCCGCCAGGGCGTGTCGCAGCGGATCGCGCGCCGGACCTATGCCGGCCTTGAAAGCCGCGAGATCGAGGGGCTGTTCCAATCGGGCTTGCACGAGTTCGTCACGCAGTTCATCGTCGAGAACAATCGACTGGGAAGTGCGATCGACGAGCAGTACCTGACCTGAGGCAAGGCGCGATGCGGCTGAAAGTGCGTCACGAAACGAATTACAGCTATGGCTATGCCGCCCGCTCCGCGATCCAGATGCTGCGCATGACGCCGCGGTCCTGCGGCTCGCAGTTCGTCCGGCGGTGGCGCGTCGAGGTCGACGCCGACGCCAGGCTCGACCGCGACGAGGACGCCTTCGGCAATATCACCCATACGGTGTTCCTCGCCGGTCCGATGACCAGCATCAAGGTGACGGTCGAAGGCGAGGTCGACACCACCGACACCAGCGGCATCGTCTCCGGCACCGTCGAGCGGCAGCCGCCGGCATTGTTCCTGCGCGAGACGGCGCTGACCCGACCGTCACCCGAGCTGCGTACCTACGCGCGCGCCTGCGTGGCCGATGCCGGGTCCAATGTGCTGGCCGCCATGCACAATCTGATGGCGCGCCTGGCCGATGACATCAGCTTCGATCACAGCGCGACCACCGTCTCGACCACGGCTGCGGAGGCGTTCGCCTGCCGGCGCGGCGTGTGCCAGGACTTCGCCCACATGTTCATCGCCGCCGCGCGCAGCATCGGCGTGCCGGCGCGCTACGTCAGCGGCTATTACCTGCGCAGCGATCTCACCGACCAGAGCGCCGGTCATGCCTGGGCCGAGGTGATGGTGCCCGACATCGGCTGGGTGGCGTTCGATGTCACCCACCGCGTCTGCACGACCGATCGCTATGTGCGGGTGGCGATCGGACCCGACTATCTCGACGCCGCGCCGATCCGCGGATCGCAGATGGGCGGCACCGCCGAAGGTCTCGTCGTCCAGATCCAGGTCCAGGTCGGCCGGCAGGTGACCGAAGGCTGAGGCGGCGCGCATGGCGCGCCAGCGAGGCAGCACCGTGAGATCCAAGCGATGACCTACTGTGTCGGCATACTCGTCGAGGAAGGCCTGGTGCTGATGGCCGATACGCGCACCAATGCCGGCCTCGACAACATTTCCACGTACCGCAAGCTGCATCTGTTCGAGCGGCCGGGCGAGCTGATCTGCGCGCTCGCCACCGCCGGCAATCTGTCGGTCACGCAGTCGATCATGTCGCACTTGCGCGAGGGCATGCCCGATCCCGAGACCGGCGAGATCCGCCGCCTCGCCGAGATGGACACCATGTTCAAGGCCGCCGGGCTCGTCGGGCAGGCGATCCGCAAGGTGTGGGAGACGGACGGCGACGCGCTCGAGCGGCACAAGGCGTCGTTCGACGTGTCGATCCTGCTGGCAGGTCAGGCGCAGGGCCGGCCGCCACGGCTGTTCATGATGTACAAGGCCGGCAACTTCATCGAGGCGACGACCGACAGTCCGTTCCTGCAGATCGGCGAGCACAAGTACGGCAAGCCGATCCTCGACCGCGCGGTAACGAGCCGCACCGACCTCTACGACGCCCTGAAGCTTGGCCTGATCTCGATGGATTCGACCATGCGCTCCAACCTTGGGGTGGGCCTGCCGGTCGATCTCGTGGTTCTGCGCCGCGACGTGATGCAATGGGAGGTCAACCGCCGCATCGAGGCGGGCGAGCCCTACTTCCACGACCTGCGCGAGCGCTGGTCGTATGCGCTGAAGAAGGCGCACAACGATATTCCGCGGCCGCCCTACGGCCCGAAGGTCGAGTGAGCGGCGGAAGGGCTCAAGGCGCGGCGGCGGTCCGCGGCGGCGTCATGATGTAGACGAGCGCGTGCGGCTCGCCGGTCATGCCGGCGAAAGTGCGCTGGACATTGGCCGCGATCTCGATCGTACCGGGATGCGAGTACATCCGCGCGGAGTTCAGGCAGAACTGATCGCCGGCAACACAGATCGAAAGCAGCCCCTCACGTGCGATCCGGCTTCTGGTGAGCCACGGCGCCTCCTCGAAGCGGAAATGGGTGAACTCCGACGGGCGGTCCGGCCCGTAGAACGGTTGGGCAAGGGAGTACTTCTCGCTGCCGGCGACGATGCGGAGCGGGACCCCGAAGCGTTCATGCCAGATGCGCGCCGCCTCGACCGCGGCCAGCGGCGACACGTCGACCGTGCTTTTGATCTGCAGATAGAAGCACGCGCAGGCGACGGCCGGCGACACCGCCAGCGCGGACGCCAGCACCGAGAATCGCGGCGCGCAGCACGCCGCGCAACGCGTCGCGCGTGATCGCCGGCTCGAGCGCAAGCATGATCATCAGCGGCAGCATGTAGAACGCGGGGATCAGGAAATTGACCGCGATCTTCACATAGCCGGCAATGCCGAGCAGGATTGTCAACAGGAACGGCCCGAACGCCAGGAGCAGGATCCACCGGCGCTCGCGGGAGAAAAGCCTCTTCCACAGCCCGCTGAAGATGGCCGGCCGGCGCCATCGCAGCGAGGCGACGAATGCACCCGCCGCAAGACCGTTGATCGCGATACTGGCAATGGCGGTGGTGATTGCCTTGCGGAAATCGTAGAGCCATGCCTGCCCGGTCTTGCCGAGCGCATATTTCAGCGGCGGCATGTCGTTGAGGAATGCCCACCAGGCGTGCGGCGCGAACAGCGCGGCGGCCGTGGCAACCGCGACATAGGGCGCCGGCGAGGCGTAGTAGCGACGGGCATTGGGGTGCGCGAGGCTTGCGCGCAAAGCAGGAGATCAGCAGCAGGATCGAATAATACTTCGACAAGATACCGGCAGCGGCGAGCGCGCCAAACCCCATGCCCGCCACGATCGAGCGGGTCTCGAGCGAGCGCACGAATGCATAGGCGGTCCATGGCCAAATCGACAGCAGCATCGTGTTGGCGTTGAAGTTGGACGCCATGAAATTGTAGTAGGGCATGAACGTCAGCAGCAGTACCGACAGCAGTCGCGCCTCGACTTTCAGGAACCGTCCGGCGAGCTTCCAGATGCCGATGAGGCCGATGGCGACATTGGTCGCCGCCAGCAGGTAGAATGCCCAGTCGGTGCGTGGCAGGAGCTGGAACCAGAGCCCCGTCACCCAGGCATAGAAGGGCGGATGCTTGTAGTAGCCGAGCTCCCACTCCTGCGCCCAGGCATAGGTCTCGAGCATGTCGTCCCACAATGCGCCGGGCGAGCGAGAGACCGTCAGCACCAGGGTCCACACGATGGTGTGGAAAACGACGAAAAGCGTGAGCAGGCGCCGCTCGTCCGAACCGACCCAATTCGTCAGCGCGCTTTCGAGGCGATGCCGCAATCTCGGCGGCTCGACGTTCGACCGGTGGGCCGGCGCCATTGGCTGCGGATCCGTCTAGCGTCCCGATCGCGGGCGCGCTTCGTACTGTCGCAAACTCCAAACGAGGTTCGGGATCATCGCATCAGTGCCGCAGCCTGTCGATCAGCTCGGCGGTCGGATAGCTGTCGGCGGGCAGGCCGAGCTTCATCTGCGCCGACTTGATTGCCGCGCGCGTGCCGGCGCCGAGCTTGCCGTCGGGCTCGCCGGCGGCGAAGCCGCGCTTGTTGAGCAGGCTCTGCAGCTCCATGACCTGGTTGTGCTGCAACACGGCGATCGGCCCCTTGCCGCAACTCATCGGCGGTGCGCCGGCGATGCGGTTGGCGAGATAGGCCGCGGTCACTGCGTAATTCAGCGACTGGTTCCACTTGAGATAGGCCTGGAAGTTGCCGTAGGCGAGGAAGGCCGGCCCGTTCCGCCCCATCAGCAGGACCAGCGAGGCCGGCATTGCATCGGCCGGCAGCGGCTTGCCGTCGGCGGCTGTGACACCCCACTTCGCCCATTGCGAGCGCGGATGCTGGATCGCGAGGTCGGCCTGGTCCCAGGCGAGGCTGGCCGGCACGCGAACCTCCTGCAGCCACGGCTTGCCGGCCTCCCAGCCAAGGCTCTTGATGAATGCGGCGCTGGAGCCGATCACGTCGGCCGGGCTGCGCAGCAGATTGCGCCGGCCATCGCCATCCCAGTCGACTGCGTGGTTGAGGTAGTGGGTCGGCAGGAACTGGGTCTGGCCCAGCTCGCCGGCCCATGAGCCGATCATCTCCTCGGGCTGCAGGTCGCCGCGGTCGATGATCTTCAGCGCCGCCAGCAGCTCGCCGCGGAACATTTCCGACCGGCGGCAGTCGTAGGCGAGCGTCGCCAGCGAGCGCAGCACCGGCTTGTTGCCCATGCCTGAGCCGAAGTCGCTCTCGAGCGCCCAGAACGCGGTGATCACCTCGGCCGGCACGCCGTACTGCTGCTCGGCGCGGGCGAACAGCGCCTTGTGCCGCTGCACCTGCGCGGCGCCGCTCTGCTGGCGATTGCGCGAGGCGAGCTTGTCGGAGAACTCGAGGAAGCTCTGGGCGAAGAAGCGCTGGCCGCGGTCGGTCCAGATGATGTTCTGATCGAGCGTCAGGTAGGGAGCCGCGGCGCTCAGCGTGCGCTGGCTGATGCCCTGGGCCAGCGCTTCCTTGCGGAAGCCGTCGAGCCAGCGGCCGAAATCGCCGGTGTTCCTGCACACCGGGGTGCTGGTCGAAGCGGGCTTCGGCTGCGCCGCAGCCTGGGATTTCTGCTGCGGAACGCCGGGAGCGCGCACCTGCGCTTGCGCAAGCGTTGCCGATGCCAGCCCGACGACCGCCGCCAGTACAACCTTGCGCATTGCAGCCCCTGCCGTTGTTGTGAAAACCACCCGTCAGGCGGCCAGAGAGCGAAACCGGCGCGGTCTAGTCAAGCCCAAACGGCGCCGTCACACGACGACCGGCGCGGCCTGGATCGCGGTGTGGCCGAAAACGCGCTTGTAGCGCTCGATCGCAGCCGGCGTGCCGACGGCCTTGTTGAGATTGTCGGACAGCTTGACGGCGGGCCGGCCGTTGACCGCCACCACCTTGCACACGATCGAGAACGGATCGAGGCGGCCGTGCGGCACCAGGGCGCGGAAATCGTTGGTCAACAAGGTGCCCCAGCCGAAGCCGATGCGCAGCCGGCCGGAGAAATGGCGGTGCAGCCGCTCGATCATCTCGACGTCGAGCCCGTCGGAGAAGATCGCGAGCTTCCTGTGCCGGATCCTGGCCGCGCGACCGCCACCAGCGGATGGCGAGCTCGCCGCCCTCGATCGGGTCGCCGCTGTCGATGCGAATGCCGGTCCAGTGTGCGAGCCAATCGGGGGCGCGGTCGAGAAATCCCTCGGTGCCGTAGGTGTCGGGGAGAATGATGCGCAGATTGCCCTCGTAGTCCTCCTGCCAGTCGGCGAGCACGCGGTAGGGCGCCGCCGCGAGTGATTCGTCGTCTTCCGCCAGCGCCGCGTAGACCATCGGCAACTCGTGCGCGTTGGTGCCGATCGCCTCGACCTCACGGCGCATCGCAATCAGACAGTTCGACGTGCCGAGGAAGGAGGATCCGAGCCCCTCGAGCATTGCCTGCACGCACCAGTCCTGCCACAGGAAGCCATGCCGGCGGCGGGTGCCGAAGTCGGCGATGTTCAGCGTGTCGAGGCGGCGCAGCCGCTCGATCTTCTCCCACACCCTGGTCATCGCGCGCGCATAGAGCACCTGCAGCTCGAACTTGCCGAGACCGCGAAGCACCGCGCGCGACCGCAGCTCCATGATGACGGCGAGCGCCGGGATCTCCCACATCGAGGTCTCGATCCACGGCCCTTCGAAGGTGAGCTCGTACTGATCGGCATGCCGCTCCAGGTGGTAGGCCGGGAAGCGGAAGTTCTCGAGCCAGGTCATGAAATCCGGCGAGAACATCTGTCGCTTGCCGTAGAACGTGTTGCCGCGAAGCCACGTGTTTTCGCCACGAGTGAGCCGCAGCGTCCGGATGTGATCGAGCTGCTCGCGCAACTCGCCGACGTCTATCAATTCTGCAATGGGGACATGCACGGAGCGATTGATGATCCCGAACGTCACCTGGGTCTGCGGCAGGCGGCGAAAGATCGTCTGCGCCATCAGCAGCTTGTAGAAGTCGGTATCGATCACCGAACGGACGATCGGATCGATCTTCCAGGTATGATTGTAGACGCGGGTGGCAAGATCGGTCACGGCGTTCTCCTCGCGACGACCCATTGCGCTGGATCTGCCGGCCTGTCGGCTGTCTATTGGTAGCGTCCATCGGCCTCCCGGGGCAACCCGCCCGCCCGAACGCGTAGCAAAAAGGGCCACCCTCGCGGGTGACCCTTCGTGAGATCAGCGGCCGGCGGCGCGACTGTTGCGGCGCCTGGCTCCACCTCGATCGATCAGGCAGTACGCGGAGGCTGCTCCAGCGTCGCCATGATGAACGTGAGCCTCGCCGGCATCATCCTCATCCCACTCGACATCGGATCACCTCCTTCCGGTTGTTAAATCATGACGACGACGCTTGCATATTCGTCGGGGGCTGACAAGGCCCGGCCGATCGCGCTATGGGGCTTGCAAGCCACATCATTGGTGACGGAAATTCGTACGAGGGCGAGCGCGGCGGCGCTGGGTCTGTGCCCGGCCGCGCTGGCGGGGGAGCTTGAAGACGTGCTGGATACTGCGGAACGCGAACCTGGCCACAGGTTCGACATCACCGGCTTTTTTCGTGCGTTCACGCCGAAACTCGTCGTCGCATTGCGGGAGGGCTATTCCGCGCAGCTGTTCGGCCGCGACGCGCTGGCCGGCCTGACGGTTGCGATCCTCGCGCTGCCGCTGTCGATGGCGATCGCGATCGGTGCCGGCGTGGCGCCCGAGAAAGGCCTCGTCACGTCGGTCGTCGCCGGCTTGCTGATCTCGGCGTTCGGCGGCAGCCGGCATCAGATCGGCGGTCCGGCGGCGGCGTTCATCGTGGTGATCGTGGCGGTGGTGGAGAAGCACGGCGAGGCCGGCCTGCTGACGGCGACGTTCCTGGCCGGATTGCTGCTGGTGCTCGCCGCGATCCTGAAGCTCGGATCGTTCGTCAAGTATGTGCCGGGGCCGGTGATCCTCGGCTTCTCGAGCGGCGTCGGCGCGCTGATCGCGATCGGCCAGATCAAGGACCTGATGGGCCTCAAGGGCGACTTGCCGGCCGACGCGATCGCCAGGCTCGAGGGACTGTGGAGGATCCGCGACACGTTCAATCCGAGCGCATTCGTGGTCGGCCTGCTGACGCTGGCGGCGATCGTCGGCCTGAAGCGCTGGCGACCGAAATGGCCGGGCCTGCTGATCGCAGTGGTCGGCGCGTCGGCGGCGGTCGCATTGCTGCATCTGCCGGTCGAGACGGTCGGCAGCCGCTTCGGCGGCATCGCGGCATCGCTGCCGATGCCGAAGCTGCCCGACCTGTCGCCCGGCATGATCGGCGACGTATTCCCGAGCGCCTTGACGCTGGGCTTTCTGATCGGCGTCGAAAGCCTGCTGTCGGCGGTGGCGGCCGACGCAATGACCGGGCGTCGCCATCGCTCGAACGTCGAGGTCATGGGCCAGGGCATCGCCAACATCGCATCGCCGATGTTCGGCGGTCTGCCGGCCACCGGCGTGCTGGCGCGCACCGGCACCAACATCTCGGCCGGCGGACAGACGCCGGTCTCCGGCATCGTCCATGCGCTGTTCGTGCTGGTCGCGATGGTGGCGCTCGCTCCGCTGGCGGCCTATCTGGCGCTGCCATGCCTGGCCGCGGTGCTGATCAACGTGGCGTGGCGGCTGCTCGACGTGCACGAGGTGGCGGGCTTCCTGCGCAAGGCGCCGCGCGACGATACCCTCGTCCTGATGGCGACGCTGCTGCTGACGGTGTTCGTCAGCCTCGACGTCGCGATCGCGGTCGGCGTGGTGCTGGCGAGCGTGCTGTTCGTCCATCGCATGGCGGAGGCGAACGGCGCGATCAAGCGCTCGCGCGACGACGACGAGCTGGTGTTTGGCGACGAGCTGCCGGCGGCGATGCGCGTCTTCAAGTTCCGCGGCCCGCTGTTCTTTGGCGCGGCGGAGACGATCTCGCGGGCGCTCGAAGGCGTGCAGCCCTACCCGAAGGCGATCGTGCTGGACATGGCCGAGGTGCCCCTCGTCGACGCGACCGCGATCGCAGCGCTCGAGGAGCTGGCGACGGCCTGCCGGCGGCACGGCTGCCGGCTGCTGATGTCGGGGCTGCGGGGACAGCCGCGGCGCGCGCTGCACACCTATGGCTTCCTGCGCGAGCATCGCGTGGTGCTGTCGGCGACGCGCGACGACGCGATCGGCAAGGCGCGGGCGGCGCTGCCTGCCTAGAGTCCTTCCGGTTCAGGCGGAACCACAGTCGTCTGCGAGCCGCTCTCTTTCCCTCTCCCCCAAAGCGCATTTCGCGCGCGCAGAGGGAGAGGGCGGCTATTTGCTCGGCATTATAATGATGTGCCATCTGATTGTTGGATTGGCGTCAGGGCAAGCGGCCGCCCCTCACCCTCGGCCGGCAAAAAAATGCCGGCCTCTGCCCTCTCCCCCGAGTGGGCGGGGGAGAGGGAAAAGGTCGCTTCCCGTTGAGTCGGAACAACTCTAGGCCCCGGCGGCGAGCAGGATGCCGGCGAGGAGGTCGAAGCCGCTGGCGTGGCCGATCGCGCGGAGAGGGGCGATGACCTCGGCCGGTATGGCGCCGTTCAGCAGCGCCGCGATCGCGCGATGAACGGCGGCGCTGGGCTCGCCATCGCAGGCGGCCTCGAGAAACGCGCAGCTGAGCGGGGAGGTGAGTGGATGCATCTGCCGGCGCACCGAATCTGCGAGCGCCGCCGCGGCTTCCGGTCGCCCGAGCGCATGCAGCATGATCAATGCGCCTGACAGCACATCGTCGCCGCTCGGCGTGAGGCCGTGCCCGAGTCCGGCCAGGGCCGACACTGCATCGTCGAAGCGCGGCGTGCGAAGCGATCGCAGGCCTCAGTGCATCGATGCCGGCGCGGGCGCGACGGCCGAGCGGATCACGCTGGTGCCCGGTCGCAAGCGCACGGATGAAACTCTGCAGCCGGTGCGGCGCGCGATGGCTCGCCTTGGCAGATTCGCACAGCCGATCTGGCGATATCGCGCTCAGGAGCTGACGCTCGGCCAACGGCGGCGGCACGCCAGACTGTCGGCGCCTCGCAAATGAAAGCGTGGTGCCATCCGGCAATCGGAGCGCGCCGCGAGTCCTCGACCTTCAGCAAGCCCACAACTGTCATCCCGGGGCTCGTCCCCGGGACCCATCGCGCAGCAGCCTCGAAGAGCGATGTGGACCCGGCGTCGATCAACACGTTGAGCGGCCCGTCGCCGATGCTGGGATCGCCGATGCAGATGAAGGCATCGTCCGAGCGCAGGTAGAACGAGCGCTCGAAGTCGGCGGCGACCGACCAATCGCTGCGCTGGCTGAGCAGTCGCGCCGCCCGCGCGCCGATCGAGATGGCGTGAAGCTCAGCCGCCACGACGGACGACATCGGCGGCCATGCCAGCAGCACTTGCATTCGATCGCGCAACTATCACTCCAACCGCTTCGAGCTTCGCAACTTGCGCCGAACGATTCTGCGGATCGGCATCGGTGCCGGTGACGGACGCGATGATCGTCGGGCCATCCTTCGGGCGGTCGCGCAGGCGCGCGGCCAGATGCCCCGCCGGGTCCATGTGGCCGCCGAAGCCCAGCACGCAGTCGAGCAGGATGACGGCGACGGCCGGATCGGCGAGCGCGGCAGCCAACGGTTCGTCGCGCACGGCGGGCTCGATCATCGGGTGCGGGCGTCCCCGCGTGTACTCGTCGGCGCCGAGGTCGAGCATGCGTGTGTCCGCACGAGATGTCGCCGAGGGCTGATGCGCCCGGCACTGGCGCGTTCGACATCATCGGCAGTCCGTTGGCCAGCAGCACGATCTGCGCTTCCGCCGCCAGCGTGCCGCCGGCGAACAAGCCACGCACGAAACCCTTGCGCGATGATCGCAATGTGCCCGGCGAAATGATGGGAGATCTGCCGCACGCGAGCTGGGCGGCTTCGGCCAGCGTCGTCGAGGCCCGCGCATTTGCCGGCATCGTTCGCGGCGTGTCGCCAAGAAAGCAGATCGAGAACGGTTTGCTGCTCCGGCCCACCCGCTCCAGCACCTTCGCCGCAACCTCGGCCGCCGGCGGCTTCGAGATGATGCACGATGTGCCTGGTCGCGGGATCGGCGTCGAGCAGGTCGATCGCCATCAGCGTGGTGATGCCGCCGACCTCCGCTTTGAGATCACGTCCTCCGGTGCCGATGGCGTGCGAGATGCCGCGACCGGCCTGCGCGATCAGGCACGAGACTTCCTGGATGCCCGTTCCCGATGCGCCGATGATGCCGATGTCGCCGCGCGGCACCACGTTGGCGAAGGCGAGCGGCACGCCGCCGATGATCGCGGTGCCGCAGTCGGGCCCCATCACCAGCAGGCCGAGCTCGCGTGCCTCGCGCTTCAGCTCGGCCTCGTCGGCGATGGCGACATTGTCGCTGAAGATCATGACGTTGAGACCGGCGCGGAGCGCCTTGCGCGCTTCCGCTATGGCGAAGTCGCCCGGCACCGAGATCAGGGCGAGGTTGGCCGCGGGCATTGCGGCCACGGCCGAGCGCAAGGTGCGCGGCTGCCACGCCTGGGCGCCGCCGGCGGTCGTGCGCGGGCGGTCCATCTGCTGGCGGGCGTGAGCGATCGCGGCATCGGCGGCGGCCGCGGTCGTGGCGCGCACGCGCGATGACGATGTCGCCCGCGCCTGCGCTCTCGCCCTCGGCCGCCAGCACGCCGGCCTCGCGCAGGATCTCCATGTTCGCCGGCGTGCCGATCATCAGGCCGGCGACCTCGACGCCGGGCAGCGCCGTCGATGCCGCGCGAGATGCGCATCAGCGCAACCGAGTCGAGATAGGCGCCGCGACGGACCTCGTTGACGGATCGTGCTCATCATACCCCCAATCGTCTCGGCGAAGGCGATCAGCGCATCCTCGAAGCACTTGAGCGGCGCCTTGACGATGCCGGCGCCGACCTGGCCGACGCCCGGCTGCCGGTGCGCGATGCCGGTGTTGATCGTCGGCGCCAGCGCGGTCTCGACCACGCGGCGGATGTCGATGCCGGTCGGCACGCCGGCGATAGTCCATCGACGGGATGGTCCACTCCGGGTTGGCGGCGACGGTGATCTCCGCCATCGACGCGGGTGAAGCGCGCGGCGTCGGAGGCATGTGCCGGCGCCGATGAAGCCGACCACGGCCGGCGCCGCCGCCCATCGCGAAGCCGCCGAGGCCGATGGTCTCGACGATCGCGCTGTCGCCCATGTCGGGGTTGGCGTCCTTCTCGCTGAAGCCGGCGAAATACAGGCCCACCGGCATCTCGACCGGCGCCGTGAACCAGCGGTCGCCGGTGCCGGAGACGCGGATGCCGAAGTCGGTGCCGTTGCGGCACATGGCGGTGACGATGGTCGAGCCCTCGATGTCGCGCGCCGGATCGGTCATCGCCTTGCCCATCGCCATGCGCGACGTTGAGGAAGAACTGGTCGTTGCGGCCGATGAAGTCGAGGCAGCGCGGCGAGCTCCGTCGTTGTCCGTGGCGGTGCGAGCCAGCGCCGGCGCCAGCAGGCGCAGCAGCAGGCGCGAGCAGGCGACGTTGCGCTGGTGCATCTCGTCGCCCATGGTCAGGCCGCGCGCGATCAGCGGCTTCAGCGGGATGCCGCCCATGTCGCGCAGCGCGCGCCCGAGCGCCGGCCCGAGCGCTGTCGCGCAGCCAGGCGAGGCGGGCGAGCACCTCGGCGTCGTTGCCGCCGAACCGCATCACCTTGCCGAGGCCTTCGTTGATGGCGCAGTAGGCGCGATTGCCGAAGGCGCGGTTCTCGACCACCATCAGCGGCTGGCTCACGCGTGGTCATGCCGGTCATCGGGCCGACGGCGCCGAAGTGATGGTTGGGGTGGAACGCGAAGGCGCCGCGCAGCGGCCTTGCGCTCGGCATCGGCGAGGTCGCTCCGCCCAGCCCTCGAACACGGCGATGCCCATGACGCGCCGCGCATCGGCCCGCACATGCGGCCCAGTCGATCGGCGGCCCGGCGTGCAGGATCTTCCGGCCGATCTTCAGCTCCGGGATCGCCTCGCCGGCCGGCACGCACGTCGACCAGGACCGGATCGCCGGACAGGATGCGCCGCACGGCTTCCGCGTTGGCGGTTTCGATCAGTTCCATGGCTGAATACTTTTGCAAATCTTGCGGTCAGCCTCGCTGGCTATGTCCCCACCGCCGTCATCCCGGCGAAGGCCGGGACCCGGACGACAGGCGACTGCGATTGCACTGCCAGACGTTGGCAGGGGGATGGTTCAGCATCGAGCTAATTCGTGGACATCGGTCTTGCTGAGGCTTGCCGTGGATCGCGGCCTTCGCCGGGACGACGGAGATTGAAAGCTACGCCGCGCCGTGTCGCGACGATCTAACTGCCGAGCTTCGCGAGCAGCGCCGCGAGCCTTGCGTCGCCGCGTGCCGGCGGCTGCCACTGAACGTGCGTGACGGCAACACCGGCTTGTGCCAGATCCGCCGCGAAGCGGTCGAGGCCGATATTGATCACGGTCGGCGGGCCGGCGAGCAGTGACGGCTTCGTTTCGCTCTTCTTTTGGTCGCTCACGCCGTGCCCTCCTCGTAGACAGCATACGCTGCATCGAGCGCCTTGCCGGCCGGCGCGGTGAAGCCGTTGCGCCGCAGCACCGCCTCGAACGAGGCGAGGCAGCGCAGGATGTTCGGCTTGCGGGCGACGTGGCCCATGGTGCCGATGCGCCAGATCCTGCCGTGCAGCGGCCCGAACGAGGTGCCGATCTCGATGCCGAAGTCGCCAAGCATCTCGGCGCGCACCTTCTCGCTGTTCTTGACCGCGCCCGGGATCACCACGCCGGTGACGTTGGCCATCCGGTGGGCCGGATCGCCGAACAGCGATAGCCCCATCGCCTCCAGCCCCGCCCGCAGGGCCTTCGCGGCGAGCCGATGCCGGGCAATGCCGGCCGCGAGCCCTTCCTCCAGCACCACGCAGGCGCACTCGCGGGCGGCATAGATCATGCTCGCCGCTTCCGTGTGATGGTTGAGCCGCCGTGGCGACCAGTAGTCGACCAGCATCGCGAGATCGAAATAGTTCGAGCGGATGACCGGTCCGTTGCCCTCGATCACGCCCGGCGCCTTGATGCCCTGCTCGACGTGCTTGCGATGCTTGAGGATCTCGACGCACGCGCTCGTTGAACGTGATCGGCGATATGCCGGGCGGGCCGGACAGGCACTTCTGCAGGCCGCTCGATGCGATGTCGACCTGCCAGGCATCGGTCTCGAACGGGTTGCCGGCAAGGGATGCGGTGCAATCGACATAGAGCAGCGCATCGTGGCGCCGGCAGATCGCGCCGATGTCCGCCAGCGGCTGCAGCATGGTCGCCGAGGTGTCGCCCTGGCAGATCGCCACCACCTTGGGCCGGTGCTTCCTGACGAGATCCTCGATGCGGTCGGCCTCGAACACCGTGCCCCACTCGATCTCGTCCGAGACGACCTCGGCGCCGAGCCGGCTCGCGATCTCGACCTTCAAGTGGCCGAAGCGGCCGAAGATCGGCACCAGCACCTTCTCGCCCGGCGCAACGATCGAGGCGAGGCACGCCTCGATGCCGGCGCGGGCGGTGCCGTCGACCATGAAGGTCTGCTCGTTCCTGGTGCGATAGACGCCGCGATAGAGCGCCATGACCTGGTTCATGACGGCGGTGAACTCGGGATCGAACTGGCCCTGGATCGGCACCGACATCGCACGCAGGACGCGCGGGTAGACGTCGACCGGGCCGGGCCCCATCAGCAGGCGCGGCGCCGGATCGAGCTGGCGGAACAGCGGGTCGATCGCTGGCGGCGCGACGAAATCGGCATCGTAGGCTG
This sequence comes from uncultured Alphaproteobacteria bacterium, assembly GCA_963750535.1. Taxonomy (GTDB): domain Bacteria; phylum Pseudomonadota; class Alphaproteobacteria; order Rhizobiales; family Hyphomicrobiaceae; genus JAKFWF01. Next base: position 54,281 of record CAVVRF010000038.1, read on the forward strand.
TCATCGAGGTTGCGTCCCGGGAGCTGGCGATGCGACAAACCGGTGCAGATATGCCCCAGTTGGGATGGTGACGGCAACAGGGATAGGAGGACGACTGCCGTGTCGACGCCCCATTTTGCCCACAAGTTGGTCACGAGCCCGAATTGGCATTTCATCGGCCGGGTGCTCGATGCTGGGCGGGGGATTTGATATGTTCGGATGGCGCCGGAAGAACGACGGCTTCGAGTGGCACAAGTATGTGCGCACCACGATCAAGCTGAGGCGCGAGGATCGCCGGGCCCGCCTGCTCGATGCCAAGGAGGTCGCCGCCGACGGACTGCGATATGCCGGCCGGGTCGGGGTCAGTGCCGGCAGCAGCGGCGCCGTCATGGCATGGAACGGCCTCGTCTCGGGCGCTCGGATCGCGATTGGCAGTGCAATCACGGGAGTGCATGCGATGGCCCGCACGGCAGAACGAGTGATCGCGCCAGCAGGACGCAAGTTCGGCGAGTTGCTGGCCGCCAGGATCGATCGGCTGAGACGCGCCGCGCGCGGTTGGCCCGTCCTTGCCGGACTGTCTGACCGGCAACTGCGGTTGTTCGGCTACGGCGCGCTCGCCGCCGTGGTGCTCGGCGGCGGCTATCTCGCGACCCGCAGCGGACCGGCGACGCTCGCCGGCTTCCGGCTGTTTGCGCCGCAGATCGTCGAGGGCAAGGCGGCGGCGGTCGGCGGCGACAGCGTCCGCATCAACGGCACCACGATCCGTCTTTCGGGGATCGAGGCTCCCGACGCCGACCAGAAGTGCCTCGGCGCCAACAAGAAGCGCTGGTCCTGTGGCGAGGCCGCCCAGGGCGCGCTGCAGCGGCTGGTGAAGAGCAAGACGGTACGCTGCGAGCTTTCGGGCACCGATCCGAGCGGCCGGCCGCTCGGCACCTGCCAGACCGTGAACGTGGCCAATTCGCAGGATCTTGCCGGCGCGCTGGTGAGGGACGGCGCGGTGTTCTCGGGCGGCGGGCTGTTTGCGAGCTACGGGTCGCTCGAGGCGGAGGCCAAGGCGAAGAAGGCCGGGCTGTGGAAGGGCGAGGCGGAGCGGCCGGCTGACTACCGCGCCAAGTTGTGGGACGCGGCGGCGAAGGCGGCGCCCGACGGCTGCCCGATCAAGGGGCAGGTCGCCGGCGACAGCAAGACCTATGTGCTGCCGTGGTCGCCGGACTATGGCGGGGTGCGGATCCGGCCGGCGCGCGGCGAGCGCTGGTTCTGCTCGGAAGCCGAGGCGCAGGCTGCCGGATGGAAGGTCGCCGGCCGGTAAGTGCCGGGCTAGTGTCCCGACCGCGAGGTTCGCTTCATTCAGCGGCGGGCACTGGGCGAACTTCGCGGTCGATAAGGACACTAGCAATCCATTGCTTCTAGTGTGATTTAGATTTCGAAGTCCGCTCTCGAGCGGGCCGCAAGAATGAAGCGGACTTCGAAATCATCACACTAGCGGCCGCGTTGCTCAGCGACATCGCGATCGCCTTTCGCGAGCCATGATTTCGTCCTGCTCATGCCCGCATCGGGCTGCTATCCGATCGGTCGACCGGCCCATGATGAGGTTCCATGTCGACCATTGCTGCGCGTTACCTGGCGGTTGCCTTTGCTGCACTCGGCTGTCTGGCACCCGCGGTCCACGCGACCACGGCGGGCCCGGCCCGCAGCCGTACCGACAGCATCATCGTGCACGCGATCAGCGGCCCGCTGCAGAATTGCCCCCACGGCCGCCTGGAGTTCTCGGGCGCGCCGGGCGATGCGCTGCGCTGGAAAGCCTTCTTCGACCGGCACCCGTTCCTCGGCATCCACTACGTGATCGACCGCGACGGACGCGTCGAGGCGAGCACGCCGGAGGGACGCCGGGCCAATCACGCGCTCGGCAACAGCGAGACCTCGATCGGCATCGAGCTGGTGCACAATGGCGACGGCGTCGAGCCGTTCGGCCGGGCACAGATCGATGCGCTGGTCGGTTTGCTGAGGGACCTGCGCGCCAGGCATAACGTCGCGATCGACGGCATCAAGGGCCACGCCGACGTCGATACGCGCACGTTCACCTGCGGCGGGCGGACCTACAAGGGCCGCATGGACCCGGGCGAGAACTTTCCCTGGGCCGAGGTGCGGGCGGCGCTCGCCAACCCGCCGCGGCTGGTGACCGGCCCGGTGCCGGTGACGCGGGCAGGCTTGGCCACGGGGCGCTCGGGAACTGGGCGCCAACCGCCGAGATAGCTCGCCGCCGGCGATCCCGCCGTTGCCGAGAGCGGTACCGCGCCATTGTCGCGATTGCTTGGCTGTGCTGCGCGGCACGCCGCTTGACCGTTGCGGGTTGTTGTCGTCTCGTGCCGTCAAAATCGCGCAAGTGGCGCGACCAGACCCCGGAGGAGGCCATGCAAGACACCCCAGCGAAGCTGAAGACGTTCCAGACCTATATCGACGGCAAGTGGAGCGGCGCCGCGTCCGGCAAGACCTTCAAGACCTACGATCCCTATACCGGCGAGGCCTGGGCCGAGATCCCCGAATGCGAGGCGGCCGACGTCGACCGTGCCTGCAACGCGGCGTCGAAGGCGTTCGAGACCGGCCCCTGGCCGGCAATGACGCAGACGGCGCGCGGCCGGCTGCTGCGCAAGATCGCCGGCCTCATCGAGCAGCACGGCGACTACCTCGCCCAGATCGAGGTGCGCGACAACGGCAAGCTGATCTCGGAGATGCAGGCGCAGCTGCGCTACATGCCGGAGTGGTACTATTACTATGCCGGCCTCGCCGACAAGATTCAGGGCTCCGTGGTGCCGGTCGACAAGGCCGATCACTTTGCCTACATCCTGCGCGAGCCGGTCGGCGTGTGCGCCATGGTGATCCCGTGGAACTCGCCGCTGCTGCTCGTCGCCTGGAAGCTGGCGCCGGCGCTCGCCACCGGCTGCACGGCGGTGATCAAGCCGTCCGAGTACACCTCGGCCTCGCTGCTCGAGTTCATGCGGCTGGTGATCGAGCCGGCCGGCGTCCCGGCGGGCGTGGTGAACGTCGTCACCGGCTATGGCGCGGCGACCGGCGAGCCGCTCGTCACGCATCCGAAGGTCGCGAAGGTCGCCTTCACCGGCGGCTCGGCGACGGGCGCGCGCGTTGCCTCGCTCGCGACCCAGGCGTTCAAGAAGGTGTCGCTGGAGCTCGGCGGCAAGTCGCCCAATATCGTGTTCGACGACTGCGTCATCGACGACGCGGTGAACGGCGCGATCTCCGGCATCTTCGCCGCGACCGGCCAGACGTGCATCGCCGGCTCGCGCCTGCTGGTGCAGGAGAGCATCCACGACAAGTTCGTCGAGAAGCTGCTCGCCGTCGCCAAGACCGCCAAGCTCGGCAATCCGCAGCTGTTCGACACGCAGGTCGGCCCGGTCACCACGCCACCGCAGTACCAGAAGATCCTCGGCTACATCGACATCGCCAAGGGCGAGGGCGCGAAGTGCGTGCTAGGCGGCGGCGCGGCGACGGCGGCCGAGGGCGGCGGCAAGTATTTCGTCAAGCCGACGATCTTCACCGGCGTCGACAACAAGATGCGCATCGCCCAGGAAGAGGTGTTCGGGCCGGTGCTCTCGGTGATCAAGTTCAAGGACGAGGCGCACGCGGTGGAGATCGCAAACGACGTGATCTATGGCCTCGGCTCCGGTGTCTGGACGCAGTCGCTCAATCGCGCGGTCACCATGGCGCGAAAAATCCGGGCCGGGACAGTCTGGGTAAATACGTATCGGGCGGTGAGCTTCACCATGCCGTTCGGCGGCTACAAGTCGTCGGGCCTCGGTCGCGAGAACGGCATGGATGCCGTCAACGAGTATCTGCACACCAAGAGCGTGTGGATGAACACCGCGATCGGCAGCGGCGGCAACCCGTTCGTGATGAAGACTTCGGCGCCGACCTGACCGTTGCCTGTTGCGCGGGCGGCCGGCTCCGCGCAAGCGGAGTCGGTTGCGGCGGTGAGAATTGAGAGCTGACGGTCGTTGCCTGTTGCGCGCGCCGACACGCGTACCGCGAGCCGGCCGCCGCGCGCGGAACATCGAGGTGCTCCGCCGCATCCGGCCGGCTCCGCGCAAGCGGAGTTGGTTGCGGCGGCTTGAGAATTGAGAGCTGACGGTCGTTGTCTGTTGCGCGCGCCGACACGCGTACCGCGAGCCGGCCGCCGCGCGCGGAACATCGAGGTGCACCGCCGCATCCGGCCGGCTCCGCGCAAGCGGAGTCGGATGCGGCAATCAGAAAAAGAAAGGCCCGCAGCCGGGGGGAGGCTGCGGGCGGGGACGTAGCGCCACGAGGGGGGGATTCGGGACAGCGCTACGCATCTGAACAGTACACTGTGTCGTGTCGAATAGCAAGGAATTCGAACATCTACTGTTCCATTTCTTACAAATTCAGTGATCTGTGAAAACGTGCTGAAAGCGCAGACGACTAATTGCGATACTTTTGCGTTGGAACCACTTCCTTGCGCGCCGTAGCGCCTGATCCTGCGTCACTTCTAGCGCTTCAGGATGTGCCCATCGATCGGTGATTACGCCGCAACGCATTGAATCCACGGCGATTCAAATCGCGAATGCCGAATGCAGCATGCCGACCCGGCTCAATCCGGCCTCGCGCGCGGGCGGCGGCACTGTCGCGATCATCGCGTCAGCTGCCTTCGCGATCTTCCGGCGCGACCGTGCACTCGATCACGATTTCGTTGCGCAGGATCGTCGCCGTCACCTGGCGACCGATTGCCGCATCGTCGAGCAACCGGGAAACATCGTCGACGCCGGTCACCGGCACGTGGTCGAGCGAGAGCAGGATATCGCCGGCCTGCAAGCCACCGCGATCGGCCGGGCTGCCCGGCTGCAGCTCGCGGATGCGAACCGCGCTTGCCTGCTTGACGCCGGCCCGATCGGCGAGACGAAGCGGCAGCGGGATCTGCTCGGCGACGATGCCGATCCGCGCCCGGCGCACGCGGCCATGCCGCAGGACCTGGGTCAGCACGTGCAGCGCGGTGTTGGACGCGACCGAGAAGCAGATGCCCTGGGCGCCGGCGATCATGGCGGTGTTGATGCCGATGATCTCGCCCGCCGAGCTGACCAGCGGGCCGCCCGAGTTGCCGGGATTGAGCGCGGCGTCGGTCTGGATCACGTCGCCGATCAGACGGCCGTTCTGGGCGCGCAGCGACCGGCCGACGGCACTGACGATGCCGGCGGTGACGGTCGACTCGAACCCCAGCGGATTGCCGATGGCGATCGAGATCTGGCCCGGCCGGACGGTCTTCGAGTTCGCCAGTCGCGACACCGGCAGGGTCTCATGGGTGTCGCCGCGCAGCACCGCAAGATCGCTGTCGCCATCGCGACCGAGCACGCGGGCCTTGAACCGGCGGCCGTCGGCGAGGCCGAGCTCGATCTCGCTGGCGCCGTCGATGACGTGATTGTTGGTCAGCACCAGCCCATCCGGCGAGACGATCACGCCGCTGCCGGAGCCCTGGGCGATGCGGCCGCCGCGGATACCGCGCACCTGCACGTGGACGACCGACGGCGACACCGCTTCGACGACGCGAACGACGGCGGTCGAATACGCATCGAGCAGGCCGGCATCATCGGCTCTGGCCGGATTCGGATCGGGTGGCGGCGAGGCTGCCGGACCTGCATCTGAGCGATGCACTTGCAGCCATTTGGGTCGAAGGCGCATGGGGGTGCTCCGGACGGGGACGAGTGCGAGCATGGTGCCCAGATGGTGTTGGGAGGCGTGCTTGTCGAGGGGCTTGGGGATCGCCGTATTCGCGGCTACGGTCGCGGCTCGAGCGAGGCCAGCACAGTGTGGCGATTTCGAAGTCCGCTTCATACTTGCGGCATACTCCAGTGCGGACTTCGAAATCATAAGCCACACTAGAAGCTTGGATTTGCTAGTGTCCCTATCGATCACGAAGTTCGTCTGATAGCCATGCGAATGAAACGAACTTCGCGATCGGGACACTAGAGCCGACATGACCAGCGACGAAATCATCATCCGCCGTGACGGCAACGCCGGCCGGATCACCATCAACCGGCCCAAGGCATTGAACGCCCTGACCTATCCTATGGTCGGGCTGATCGCCGCCGCGCTCGATGCGTGGCGCGTCGATCCGGCGGTCGAGCTCGTGCTCCTCGACGGCGCCGGCGATCGCGCGCTGTGCGCGGGCGGCGACGTGCTGTCGCTTTATGCGAGCCGCGCCGATGGCTCGGCGTTCGCCCGCCGGTTCTGGGCGGACGAGTACCGGCTCAACGCCCAGATCGGCCGCTACGAGAAACCGTTCGTCGCCTTCATGGACGGCATCGTCATGGGCGGCGGCATCGGCCTGTCGGGGCATGCTTCTCACCGAATTGTGACCGAGCGGTCGATGCTCGCCATGCCCGAGACCGGCATCGGCCTCATCCCCGACGTCGGCGGCACCTGGCTGTTGTCGCATGCCCCGGCCGAGGTCGGCACTTATCTAGGCCTGACCGGCGCGCGGATGTCGGGCGCCGACGCGATCTACGCCGGCTTCGCCGACACCTTCGTCGAGGCGGCCAGGCTGCCGGCGCTTGCCGAGGCACTGACTGCGGCGCGGCGCGATGACGTCGCCCGGATCATCGCCGGTCTTGCCGGCCCGCCGCCGGCGAGCGAGCTTCAAAGCAACGCCAGCGCGATCAATTCGGCGTTCGCCGGCGACATGGTCGAGCGGATTTTCGAAGCGCTGGCGCGCAGCGATGCGCCGCTGCTGGTGAAAGCGCGATCCGAGCTCGCGGCGAAATCGCCGAAGTCGCTCAAGGCGACGCTGGCGGCGCTGAGGCAGGCGCGCGGCCTGCCGACGCTCGAAGCGGCGCTCGACGTGGAGTATCGCCTGGTCTCCAGACTGTACGAGGATGGCGAGTTCATCGAGGGCGTGCGCGCGCTGCTGGTCGACAAGGACAAGCAGCCGAAGTGGCGGCCGGCGAGCCTGGAGCAGGTCAGCGATGCCGAGGTGGCGCGATTGCTCGCGCCATTGCCGAAGGACGAGGAGCTGGGGCTCGCTGCCGCGCGCTGAGGGCGCTCAGCCCTTGGCGTAGCTCTTGATGAAATCGCCGACGATGCGGACGATGCCGCGCGACAGCAGGTCGTCCATCGCGGCGACGAAGGTGTCGACGTCGGCTCTGGCGCAGATCAGCGGCGGCTCGAGGCGGATGACGTTGCGGTTGTATTCGGTGAACGCGACCAGGATGTCGTAGTCGCGCAGCAGATGCGAGCCGATGAAGCCGGCGAGCGAGCCCTTGAGCTTGTCGTCGAGCATCGACACCGCCTGCTTCAGCATGAACGGCAGCGTCTGGCCGAGAAGTCGTGGAACTCGAGGCCGACCATCAGCCCCTGGCCGCGCACATCCTTGATCAGCTTCGGATACCTCGCCTTCAGCTCGTTCAGGCGATCGAGCAGGTATTCGCCCTGGTCGGCGGCGTTGTCGATCAGGCCCTCGTCGTAGAGGATGTTGAGCGCCTCGATCGCGGTGATGCAGCCTTCGCCGATGCCGCCGAAGGTTGCCGGACCGTGGATCAGCGCGGTCTTCGGCGTGCCGTAGGCCTTCATGTAGACGTCGCGGCGGGCGATCATCGCCGCCATCGCGCACTTGCCGCCGCCGAGCGACTTGGCCAGCGCCGTGACGTCGGGAACCACGCCCTCGTGCTCGAAGGCGTAGAAGCGCCCGGAGCGGCCGAGACCGCACTGCACCTCGTCGGCGATCCACAGAACGCCGTGCTTGTCGCACAGCCGGCGCAACTCCTGCCAGAATGCCGGCGGCGCGCTGTTGATGCCGCCGCCGCCCTGGATCGTCTCCAGGCACACAATGCCGATCGACTTGTCCGATTCCAGCGCGCGGCGGATCGCCTCGATGTCGCCGAACGGCACTTTGACGTTGTTCGACGACAGGTTGAAGCTCGACCGGTAGAGCGGGCCATCGGTGATCGCGAGCGTGCCCTTGGTCTTGCCGTGGAAGGAGTTCTCCGCATAGAGGATCTTCGATCGCTGCGGCCCCTGCGCCTGCTCGGCGACCTTCAACGCCGCCTCCATGGCCTCCGATCCGGACGAGCCGAGGAACACCATGTCGAGATCGCCGGGCGAGACCTTCGCCAGATTGTGCGCGAGCGCCGAGGCATACTGCGACATGAACGCCATCGCGATCTCGTGGCGCTGCTCGTCCTGGAACTTCTTGCGGGCGGCGAGGATGCGCGGATGGTTGTGGCCGAACGCCAGCGAGCCGAAGCCGCCGAAGAAATCGAGAATGCGGCGGCCGTCGCGGGTGATGTAGTGCATGCCCTCGGCGCGGTCGATGATGACCTTGTGGAAGCCGAGCAGCTTCATGAAGTGAAGCTGGCCGGGATTGAGATGCGCCGCGAACAGGTCGATCACCTGCTGGACTGGCAGCGCCTTCGCTTCCTCGACGGTGATGAGGGCGGGCTTCGGCTGCCGGTTCGCTGTGAGGTGGGCTGCGTCCGGGATCGAGTGGGCCTCGAGAGGGCTCGTGCTGTGCGTGGTCATGCTCGTTGCCTTCAATGAGAGCGGTTCAGACCGGCTGCGGCTTGCTGGCGGCGAGGGCGCGGCCGGCTTCCTTCTTGGCCCGGTATTCCTTGTAGGCGGCGATCAGCATGTCGTCGTCGCGATACCGCGGCGACCAGCCGAGCTGCTGCCTGGCCTTGGAGCAGTCGAGCAGGCAGTCCTCGTCGGCGATCAGGTATTGCTCGGGATCCATCAACGGCAGGTTGACGGCGTCGAGCGCATTGAGCGTGAGCTTCACCAGCGGCGCCGGCGTCGGCAGCAGGATCGAGCGGCTGCCGGCCTCCCGGATCAGGTCGGCCCAGCAACTCGCGAACCGAAGGCGGGGTATCGGAGCCGAGATTGTAGGCTTCGTTCGGCACGCCCGCCTTCCAGGCGAGCTCGGCGGCGGACGCGCAGTCGAACACCGAGACGAACTGATAGGGGTTGCGCCCGGACCCGATCATCGGCACCGGCAGGTTGGCGTCGATCAATTTGAACAGCTTCTCGAGAATGCCGAGGCGACCCGGCCCGATGATCAGCCGTGGCCGGAAGATCGAGATGCGGAAGCCGTTGCCGCGATAATGCGCGGCGAGCGTCTCGGTATCGAGCTTGCTCTGTCCGTAGTGGCCGAGCGGAGCGCAGGGATGATCCTCGGTCTGCGGCGTCACCACCGAATGTCCGTAGACCATGTCGGTCGTGTAGTGGACGAGCCGCCTGGCGCCGCTCCTGTCCATCCACTCGAGGATGTTCTTCGTGCCGAAGTAGTTCACCGGATAGAAGAAGTCGTGGCGCTTCGCCTTCGGCATGATCGGCGACAGCATCTTGGCCGACAGATTGTAGACCATGTCCTCCGGCTGCAGATCGATCGCCGCGAAGCTTTCGGGCCTGGTCACGTCGAGGTGCACGAACGGCACCTTGGCATAGACCTCGTGGCTGCTCCTGTTGATGTCGGCGATCAGCACATGCTCGCCTTGCGCCTCCAGGTTGGCCGCGAGAATGTGGCCGACGAAGCCGTCGCCGCCGATGACGATGTGTCTCATGATGACGCTACTTTCTTATCGTTGCTTGCATTGGGCTAGGAGCGGGAGACCAGGATGGTGCCGAGGCAGATCAGGCCGATGCCGGCGATCCTGAGGCTGTTCACGTCCTCCTTGAACACGAAGTAGGCGTAGGCCGCGACCACGACGTAGGCGAGGCTGAGGAACGGGTAGGCGAACGACAGCTCGACCCGGCTCAGCACCACGAGGTGCGACGCCATGCTGATCACGAACGTCGACAACCCGAGGAACACCCACGGATTGAACACGATGCGGAAGACGGTCGGGATGATCCCTGCCTCCAGCGTGACCGCACCGAGGCCCAGCATGCCCTTCTTGAGCATGATCTGTGCCGCCGCGTTGGTCAGGACAGTAAACAGGATGAGCGGGATATAGCGGGTCACGGAGGGAGCAGTCTTTCTGTTCAGGATCAGGTCGTCGAATGGTGCGGCATTCTCGATGACCACCGGCTCATTGGCCGCCGGCGATCCGCTGGCGCAGCGGCTGCACGACCGCCAAATCGGCGAGCAGCATGGCGCAGTCGGCATAGCGTCCGGCCAGGCGCCGGGGGTTGGATGCGAGCCGCCACAGCCACTCGGTTCCGGAGCGCTGCATGAATTTCGGCGCCCGGATCTGCTCACCGGCGATGAAGTCGAGCGCGGCGCCGACGCATACGAAACCGCAGCGCACGCCCTGGGCCTTGGCGCGGGCGGCGAAGATCTCCTGCTTGGGGGCGCCGAGCGCGATGAAGGCGATGCGGGCACCGGACGCGGCGATGCGGGCGATGGCGGCGTCGGCTTCGCGGCCGCTCGGATCGAAACCGGCCGGCGGCGCCTCGCTGCCGGCGATGTCGATCAATCCGCCCGTGCGCTCGACGAATGCCCGCGCCGCCTTGGCGATCGTGCCGCCTGTCGAGCCGAACAGATAGACCGGGATCTGGCGATGCGCGGCAGCGTCCACCAGCGGCGGCACCAGATCGGCGCCGGTCGTCCGCGAGATGGCGGCACCCTGCCGGCGCGACAGCCACACCACCGGCGCGCCGTCGGCGGTGACCACGGAGGCGGATCGATAGGCGGTGCGAAACGCGGCCTCGCGCCGGAGCTTCACCATGTGATCGAGATTGAGCGTGAACACTGTGAAGCTCGCCGACTGTTCGGCATGAGCGACAATTGTCGCCACGGCCGCGTCGAGCGTCGGGGTGGTGATGGCCCAGCCGTCGATGGTGGCGAGCGGCGATTGAAGCGGTGGCTGCGGTGATCGATCGTTTGAGGACTGCGGCATAACTCACTGACACTGAACGTTGTTTTTAGTTGCTTCGGGACCGCGCGTTGTTTAACGACCGCCCTTGACACTTTTGCAACCTATTTCGTGGCCGTCCGGCACCATTCTTGTATGGGGAGGCTCGCTGGCGTCTCGGATACGGCACGATGGTCGCGGTCGGGACCTGCGAAATTCGTGCCGGATCGGCTTGGCCCGAAACCGGACGATCATGGGTGTTGCCGTTTCGGAAGTCCCTGCACCGTTGTGTCGCGATGAATGACGAGAGCGTGAGTTCCTGATGAGTGGCGTGCAGCGGATCGGTGCCTTCAAGAACAGACCTGACGGTGCAATCGCGAGCGGCATTCGAGAGCGCGGCAGAGGCCGCTGGATGGTCGGCTCGCTCGGGTTTGCGCTCGCCGCAGGTCTCGTCACCGCACTGGTGATCGTGACGTTGGCGGTCGCCACCGGCGTCGCCTACCACCTCCATGCCTATGGCAACGTCGGCCGCTACCGCAGCTTCGTCGCCGTCGGCGCGCTGGTTGCCTTCCTGCACACCCTGCCGTTCGTCTTCCGCGGCGAATTCGGCCTCGACCATTACCTGGCCAGGCCGCCGCGGCTCGGGCGGCTGATGCTGATCTGGACCTGGTCGTTCTTCGCCCTGGCCGTCGTTGCGTTCCTGACCAAATCGACGGCGAGCTTCTCGCGCGGCTGGCTCGTGCTGTTCTACGTGGTCGGCGGCGCCTCGATGCTGTGTCTCGAGGTGATCATCCGCGGCATGTCGCGGCGTGCCCTCGCACTCGGCCGCATCGCGCGGCAGCGATTGATGCTGATCGGCACGCCGGACGAGATCCAGCGGTTCAACGCGCAACAGGCGAGATCCCGCTCGACCGTCGAGGTCGTCTGCGTGGTCGCGGTGCCGCCGGTGGCGATCGCTGGCGGCGGCAACGAGGCGGGTCCGATGCTCGACCAGTTGCTGGCCGGTGCGGTGACGAGCGCGCGGGCGCAAGACGTCGAAGGCGTGGTGCTGCTGTCCGACTGGTCGCGCGTCGACTTCATCGATGCCTGCGTCGCCGCATTCTCGCTGATGCCGGTCTCGATCCGCCTCGATGCCGGGCGGATTGCCGGACGCTTCGGCGCGGTCAGGCTCGACCGGGTGGGCGCGGTCGCGGCCGTCGCCTTGACGGAGCCGCCGATGGGTCGGCTGCAACTCGCCGGCAAGCGGGCGTTCGACATCGTCGTCGCGGCGTCCGGCCTCATCCTGCTGAGCGGCCTGTTCGCCGTCGTAGCAGTCCTGATCAAGCGCGGCAGTCCCGGTCCGGTTTTCTTTCGGCAGCGTCGGCGCGGCTACAACCAGCGCGACTTCATGATCTACAAGTTCCGCAGCATGGAGGCGCGGCCCGATGGCGAACGGTTCCAGCAAGCCAGCCGCAACGATCCCCGCGTGACGCGCGTCGGGCGGATCCTGCGCCGCTACAACTTGGACGAGCTGCCGCAGCTGATCAACGTGCTGCGCGGCGAGATGTCGATCGTCGGGCCGCGTCCGCACGCCGTCGCGCACGATCGCATGTTCGAGAAGCGGATCGAAATGTATCCGCGGCGGCTCAACGTCCGCCCGGGCATCACCGGATGGGCGCAGGTGCACGGCCATCGCGGCGAGACCGATACCAACGCCAAGATGGCGGCCCGGGTCGAGCACGACCTCTACTACATCGACAACTGGTCGCTGGGGCTCGATCTCTACATCGTGCTGCTGACGCTGGTCTCGCCGAAGGCATACCGCAACGCTTTCTGAGGCGAACAATCTGAGGCGTACCATGCGCCTTCGCCTCGATGCGGCCTTGATGCTGCCGCGATGCCCACCGACTACTGCAACAATTGGCAACAATTGATGCCGCCTCGCGACATGCGCGCGGGGAAGTCGGCGGGATGCACGCGGCATGGCGGAGCTTTTGACGGGGCTGGCGTTCGGCATCGACCTTGAGCAGATCGGCCTGTTTGCGCGCGATGCCTGGGCGAGCGGGCAGCGCTGGGCCGTCGAAGGCTATGGTCGAGCGCCGGCCGTGATGATTGGGCTGGCGATCGTCGGGATGCTGCCTCTGCTGTCGCTGGCGGGCTATCTCGCGCACAAGATTCGGGCCGCCGAGGCGCCGGTGCCGGTCAAACCGGCCGACGCCGAAGGGCTCGCCTGGCCAAAGAAGGCCTGGATCACGGTCGATGGCGGGGCCGGCGGGCGATTGATGCTGCCGCGCGAGCTTCTCAGCATCGGACGCGAGGAGGACAACGACCTCAGGCTCGATCATGCCACCGTCCATCGCCATCACGCGGTGCTGCAGCGAACGTCCGATGCGCGCTTCATCATTTGCGACCTGAGCGGGGCGAGCGGCAACGGGATCAAGGTCAACGGATCGCGAGTGGCACAGGCGGCGCTGGCCGATGGCGATCGCATCGAGGTCGGCGCGGTGGTGCTGGATTTCGAGACGCAGCCGGCGTGATGCCGGGCTGCGACACGTGGTGGCGACAGTTGAAGGCAATTGGCAGGGGAGATTGGCATGACGGATCAAAAGGGCATGCTTGCCCGGGCGCAATCGGGGTTCCTGGGATCGCTTCGCGACGCGCTCGCGGCGGCGGGACGCGAGGATGCCACCAGCATCGAACGACGCGGGACGGGCCAAGGCGCCGCCGGCGCTGGCAGCGCCAGCCGTGCCGAAGCTCGCCTACGAGGCGACATCGGCAACGCAGATGGCGCGCAAGGAGCCGCCACTCCTGCCGCCGGCCGCGGAGGCGGTCCGGGAGGCTCGCGCGGGCGCGCCCAACGTGCCGCCGCTGGGGCGCTCCGAGATCTCGGTATCGGACGATGGCGACGGCGCGCCGACGACCAGGGTGGTCAGGCCGGCCCCGGCCGCGCGCCCTGTTGCCGCGGGTTCGGAGCGCACGCAGATCCTGCGTGGCAAGCCGACCGTGGCGCGCGGCGAGTTCGAGCGGGATCCGGTGGTCGGCTGGGTGGTGGTGGTCGGCGGGCCGGGTCTTGGCTCGTTCCGGCCGGTGTTCGAGGGCAACAACACCGTTGGCCGGTCGTCCGGGCAGCGCGTACCGGTCGATTTCGGCGATGATGCGATCTCGTCGGAAGAGCAGGCCTACATCCGCTACGACAGCGCCGAACGCACCTTCCTTTTCGTGCCAAATCTGGCTAAGACCAACATCGTTTCGGTCAACGGCAAGCGGCCCACGGCGGCCGTGCCGCTGGCAGCCATGGACGTGATACAGATGGGCCGCACGCAGCTGGTGTTCGTGCCGTTCTGCGGTGCGGAGTTCGATTGGTCCGAGCTGAGCGACAAGACAAACTGATGCCGCGTTACGAGTCCGCCACCGCCGCATCGCAGGGCGCGCGTCGATATCAGGAAGATGCCGCCGAAGTCAGTTGCTCGGGGGACGAGGACAGTTTGCTGCTCGCGGTGCTGGCCGATGGCATGGGCGGCCACACCGGCGGCGCGACCGCCAGTCGACTGGTATGCGAGGCGTTCCTGGCAAGCTTCGAGGCGGCGCCCGGCGAAACGCGGGAGCGGCTGGCCGACGCGCTCGATGCCTCCAACCTCGCCATCGCCCGGTCGGTGCGGGAGACCCCGGCGTTGTCCGGGATGGGATCGACGCTGGTTGGCGCGGCGTTCGGACCACGCGGGCTCGAATGGGTCAGCGTCGGCGACAGCCCGCTCTATCTCTATCGGCGCTCGGAGATCGCGCTGCTCAACGAGGACCATTCGCTCGCGCCTGCGCTCGACCAGCTTGCCGCGGCCGGCAAGATCTCGTTCGAGGCGGCGCGCAACGACCCGCGCCGGCACATGCTACGCTCGGCGGTGACCGGCGAGGAGCTCGATCTGGTCGATCTGTGCCGCCAGGCGCTGGCACTCGAGGCGGGCGACTACGTGATCCTGGCCAGCGACGGCATCCACACCCTGGACGAGCAGGAAATGGCGCGGACCGTTTCCGGCTACGCCGACGCCGGGCCGCAGGCGGTCGCCGATGCCTTGATCCGCGCCGTGCTGGACCTGAAAGAGCCGCATCAGGACAATGTGACGGTGGTCGCGATACGCCCGATCGCGCCCTGACCCCCGGCCAGCGGCGGTATTCATTGTATGGTCGTGCGTTTCAACGACGCTGCGGGCATAGTCTGCGCCGGCAGCCAACTCTTCGCTGGCATACTGCAATTGGATTGTGGCAAACGTTTTCCTTTTCAATCTTGTGAGCCAGGCAGCGGCAATGGGCAACGGACAAGGCACCGGGCGGGCGGCGGCGGGATCGTCCGCGCCGCTGCCGGCGGGCAGGCGGCTGCCGGCGAAGTTCGTCGATGGCTCGATCATGCGCCATCTCCTGGTCATGACCGGCACCAGTGCGATCGGGTTGATGGCGATCTTCATCGGCGATCTCGCCAACATCTTCTTCCTGAGCCTGCTGAAAGACGTGGAGAGCGTGGCCGCGGTCGGCTATGCGAGCTCGATCCTGTTCTTCGCCACCTCGATCGGGATCGGGCTCGCCATCGCGGCGACCGCCCTGGTGTCGCCCGCGATCGGCGCCCGCGACCTGCCGACGGGCGCGCCGGCTGGCGACCAACACCCATCTCGCCGCGATCATCGTGAGCGCGGCGCTGGCGCTGGTGCTGTGGCTGCTGGTGCCGCTGCTGCTGAGCGCCATGGGCGCAACCGGCCGAACCCATAGGCTCGCCGCCGACTACCTGATGATCCTGGTGCCGGCGCTGCCGCCGCTGGCGTCGGGCATGACGTCGGGCGCGGTGCTGCGGTCGGCTGGTGACGCGCCACGCGCGATGTACGTCACGCTCTCCGGCGCGATCGTCAACATCATCCTCGACCCGATCCTCATTTTCGCGCTTGGGCTCGGCATACACGGCGCGGCGATTGCCTCGGTAGTCGCGCGCTTCGCGATCATGGCGATCGGCCTGCGCGGCGTCGTGCAGGCCCACGACCTGCTCGCCGCGCCGGACCTGCCGGCGTTCGCTGCCGATACGCGCGCGATCGCGGCGGTTGCGCTGCCGGCGGTCGCGGCCAATATCGCCAATCCGGTCAGCAACGCCTACGTCACGTTCGCCATCGCTCCCTACGGCGACGAGGCGGTGGCGGGATGGGCGATCATCGGCCGGGTCATGCCGGTCGCATTCGGGGCGATCTACGCGCTTTCGGGATCGGTCGGGCCGATCCTCGGACAAAATCTCGGCGCGCTCGAGTTCGACCGCGTCCGCCGCAGCCTGACCGAGGCGTTGAAGATCACGGCCGCATTCACCGTCGGCGCCTGGCTGCTGCTCGGATTGATCGGCGCGATGCTGGTCGCCGTATTCCATGCGCAAGGGGAGGTGGCCGCGCTGATCCTGTTCTACTGCCGCTGGGTCTCGCCGCTGTTCGTGTTCCTCGGCGCGCTGCTCGTCGCCAACGCATGCTTCAACACGCTCGGCCGCGCGCGATATTCGACCTGGTTCAACTGGGCGCGGGCGACGCTCGGCACCGTCCCGTTCGTGGCCCTCGGCGCCTACCTCGGCGGCCCCGAGGGCATTCTGCTCGGCAACATGGCCGGCGGCATTCCGTTCGCGATCGCGGCCGTGTGGCTGTGCCTGAAGCTGATCGATCGCGTCGCCGCCGAGGCGCGGCTCGAGCCGGGCCGGGCGTAGGCGGTACGACTAGGCGGGCTTCGCCGCAGCGCCAATGTAGTTCACGTCGGTGTCGGGCCCCAGCGACCAGCGATCGCTGAGCGGATGGTAGACGAGCCCCTCGCACGACAGGGCATCGAGGCCGGCCGCGCGGACATAGCGATCGAGCTCCGCCGGCGTGATGAACCGATCCCACTGGTGGGTACCCACCGGCAGCCAGCGCAATACGTACTCGGCGCCGACGATGGCGAGCGCGTAGGACTTCAGCGTGCGGTTGATCGTCGACAGGATCATCAGTCCGCCCGGGCGCACGAGGCTCGCGCAAACCGCGACGAAGGCTGCCGGGTCGGGCACGTGCTCGACGACCTCGAGGCACACCACGATATCGAACCGACGCCCGGCGGCGGCCAGGTCCTCGGCGCTCGCCGCCTGATAGTCGATGTCGAGGCCGCTGGCGGCGGCATGGCTGCGCGCCGCGCCGATGTTGGCCTCGGCGGGCTCGATGCCGACCACCTGTGCGCCGAGCCTGGCGAGCGGCTCCGAGATCAGCCCGCCGCCGCACCCGATGTCGAGCAGCGTGAGGCCGTCGAGCGGCGTCAGGCCCTGCCGCGGCAGGCCGAAATGCGTCGAGGCCCGGTCCCGGATGAAACCCAGTCGCGCCGGGCCGAGCTGGTGCAGCGGCTTGAACTTGCCATCGGGATTCCACCAGTCGTCGGCAAGCCTGGCGAAGCGGTCGAGCTCGGCCGGGTCGATTGTGGCCTGAGGATGGAGCGAAGGCGTGTTCATGCCCGCTTTCTGGGCCTTCCCGGCGCATTCGTCAAACGCCGGAGACGCAGGTTGCGGCATGGTGCCGATCTCGTTATGAGTACCCCCAGCTCAGGCCAGTTCTGGTCGTCCGGATCTCGACTTGTCGAAGTCGATGATTTGGCGGTTAGTCGTGACTTTTTTGGCAATTCGGATAAAGGCGGCGCCCCGGCACCGGCGACGAAGGACGATACCGATGGCTGTGGTGGTGATGAAATTCGGCGGGACGTCCGTCGCCAACGTGGAGCGCATCAAGAACGTCGCGCGCCACGTGAAGCGCGAG
The DNA here is from genome assembly GCA_963750535.1 of uncultured Alphaproteobacteria bacterium. Classification (GTDB taxonomy): domain Bacteria; phylum Pseudomonadota; class Alphaproteobacteria; order Rhizobiales; family Hyphomicrobiaceae; genus JAKFWF01. The sequence goes on from CAVVRF010000038.1 coordinate 71,829, forward strand.
GTCGACGCCGGCAACCAGGTCGCGGTGGTCGTGTCGGCGATGAGCGGCGTCACCAATCAGCTCGTCTCCTGGGTGCGGGAGGCGGCGGTATTGCACGACGCGCGCGAATACGATGCCGTCGTCGCCTCGGGCGAGATGGTCACCGCCGGCCTGCTCGCGATCGCGCTGCAGTCGATCGGCATCCAGGCGCGGTCGTGGCAGGGCTGGCAGGTGCCGGTCATCACCGACAAGGCGCACGGGGCAGCCCGCATCACCGGCATCGACGGCAGCGTGTTGCGCAAGCGGCTTGCCGGCGGCGAGGTCGCGGTGGTTACCGGGTTCCAGGGCATCGAGCCCGAGCGCAATCGCATCTCCACGCTCGGACGCGGCGGCTCCGACACCAGCGCCGTCGCACTGGCGATCGCGCTCAAGGCCGATATTTGCGATATCTATACCGACGTCGACGGCGTCTACACTACCGACCCGCGCGTGGTGCCGAAGGCGCGCCGGTTGCCCAAGGTCTCCTACGAGGAGATGCTGGAGATGGCGTCGCTCGGATCCAAGGTGCTGCAGACCCGGTCGGTCGAGCTGGCCATGGTGCACGGGATGCGGACGCGCGTGCTGTCGAGTTTCGTGGCGCCGGACGCGATGCCGGCGGTCGGCGCCAGCAACAACTGGGAAGAAGTCGGCACCATCGTATGTGACGAGGATGAGATCGTGGAACAGCAAGTGGTCAGCGGCATCGCCTACGCCAAGGACGAGGCGAAGGTCACGATCCTGAAGGTTGCCGACAAGCCAGGCATTGCTGCCCGCATCTTCGGGCCGCTCGCCGAGGCCAATGTCAACGTCGACATGATCGTCCAGAACCTGTCGGCCGACGGCAAGCATACCGACATGACTTTCACGGTGCAGGCGGCGGAGCTGCCGCGCACGCTGGAGGTGCTGAAGGGGGCCAGGGCCGACGTCGGCTATTTCGACGTCAAGAGCTCGGCGGACGTGGTCAAGGTTTCGGTGATCGGTGTCGGCATGCGAAGCCACGCCGGCGTGGCGGCGATGATGTTCAAGGCGCTGGCCGACAAGGGCATCAATATTCTCGCCATCACCACCTCGGAGATCAAGATCAGCGTGTTGATCGACGCCGCCTACGCGGAGCTCGCCGTTCGCACGCTGCATACGCTCTACGGTCTCGACAAGGACTAGCGTTGCGGCCGAGAGGCTCGCTTCATTATTATGCAGCGCACTCGAAACGATCCTCTCGATCGTCACGCTAGCAGGGACCGACACGGTGGCGCACGCTCGCGCGCCGAAGGCACGACAAGCGGTCTTGCCGCCGGCATCGATCCGGCCGGCGGCGGGCCATGGCGCTTAACACCGCTTTCTGGAGCGGAGGGCAGACGGCAGTCGATCATGCAGACGCGACGCGGAGAGGAGCCGCGCACCTCGTCGACCGAGCCGGCGCTTCGTGTCATCACGCGGCGTCTGCGGGAGATCATGGCCGGATCGGGTGACGGGCAGTCGCGGCTGGACCAGATCGTGCGGCAGATCTCAGGCCTGATGGTCGCCGAGGTGTGCTCGATCTATCTCAAGCGCCAGGACGGCTCGCTCGAGCTGTTCGCCACCGAGGGGCTCAATCCGGACGCGGTGCACAATACCCGCATGAAGCGCGGCGAGGGCCTGGTCGGCCGCTGCGCCGAGCTTGCCATTCCGGTCAACGAGCCCGATGCGCAGAACCATCCGGCGTTCTCCTACCGGCCGGAGACCGGCGAGGAGGTGTATCACTCGCTGCTGGCGGTGCCGATCGTCCGTGGCGGCACTGTCTATGGCGTGCTCGTCGTCCAGAACCGCACCCTGCGCGTCTATTCCGAGGAGGACGTCGAGGTCCTGCAGACGACGGCGATGGTGGTCGCCGAGCAGATCGTGGCCGGCGCCGTCGCAGGCGCCGGGGCCGCCCTCGACATCGGCCGGTCGCAGTCGACCGCGATCACCGGCGAGCCGATCTCGGAGGGCATCGCGCTCGGCCACATCGTGCTGCACGAGCCGCGCGTGGTCGTCACCAAGCTCCTGGCCGACGACCCGGGGGCCGAGGTGGTGCGCCTCGACGCCGCGATCGTCAAGCTGCGCACCAGCCTCGACGAGATGCTGGCGCACGAGACGCTGGCGATGGCGGGCGCCCATCGCGACGTGCTCGAGGCCTACCGGATGTTCGCCAACGACAAGGGCTGGCAGCGCCGGATGCGCGAGGCGGTCAAGGAGGGGCTCACCTCCGAGGCGGCGGTGGAGCGCGTGCAGAACACGACGCGGGCCCGCATGCTGCGGCAGAACGATCCCTACTGGCGCGAGCGGTTGCGCGACCTCGACGACCTTTCCGATCGCCTGCTGCGCATACTCGCCGGCCGCGAGAGTGCGGCGCGCGAGCATCTCGATCTGCCGCTCGACACCATTCTCGTCGCGCGCACCATGGGCCCGGCCGAGTTGCTCGACTACGACCGTTCGCGCCTGCGCGGCCTGGTCATCGAGGACGGCAGCGGCCAGAGCCATGTCGCGATCGTCGCCAAGGCGCTCGGCATCGCCGCGATCGGCGACGCCAAGGGGCTGATCGAGCGCGTCTCGACCGGCGATGCGGCGATCGTCGATGCCGAGACCGGCCAGGTGCATCTGCGTCCGCCGGTCGATGTCATCGCGGCGTATGCCGACAAGGCTCGGTTCCGTGCGCGCCGGCAGCAGCAGTATCGCGCCCTGCGCGACCAGCCGGCGGTGACCAAGGACGGCGAGGCGATCGATCTGCGGATCAACGCCGGCCTGCTGGTCGACATGCCGCATCTGGCCGAGTTCGGCGCGGCCGGCGTCGGGCTGTTCCGCACCGAGCTGCAGTTCATGGTGTCGGACAGCTTTCCCCGGCTCGAGCGGCAGACGCTGACCTATCGCCAGATCCTCGAGGAGGCCGGCGACAAGCCGGTGGTGTTCCGGGCGCTCGACATCGGCGGCGACAAGACGCTGCCGTACCTGCGCCAGCCCAAGGAGGACAATCCGGCGCTCGGGTGGCGGGCGATCCGCATGTCGCTCGACCGCCCGGCGCTGTTCCGCACCCAGGTGCGCGCACTGCTGCGGGCGGCCGGCGGACGCTCGCTGAACGTGATGATCCCGATGGTCTCGTCGGTGGCCGAGGTCGATGCCGCGCGCAAGCTGATCGATCGCGAGCGGGAGCTGATGCGTGCGCGCGGCGGCTGGCCGCCGCCGCTGGAGGTGCGCGTCGGCATCATGGTCGAGGTGCCGTCGATCCTGTTCGAGCTCGATTCGCTGATGCCTCGCGTCGATTTCGTGTCGGTCGGCAGCAACGACCTGATGCAGTTCCTGTTCGCGGCCGACCGCGCCAACTCGCGCGTCGCCAACCGCTACGATTCGTTGTCGGTGCCGGCGCTGAAGGCGCTCAAGGTGGTGGTCGAGGCCGGGCAGCGGCACGGCAAGCCGGTGACGCTGTGCGGCGAGCTCGCCGGCCGTCCGATCACCGCCATGGCGCTGCTCGGGATCGGCTACCGCTCGATCTCGATGGCGCCCGCGGCGATCGGTCCGGTCAAGGCGATGCTGCGCTCGCTCGACTGCGGCCGGCTGGCCGAGCGGATGAACGAATGGCTGGGCACGCGTTCGGGCAGCCTGCGCGCCGACCTGCACAGCTTTGCCGAGGGCGACAGCATCGAATTGTAGCGAGGGCCGCCGCCCTGCCCGTCGATGCCTGAACGCGAAAGCCCAATGCCATGATCACCGTACCTGCAGAGAAGCTCGATCGACTCGTCCAGCGCTGGGAGGCGCTGGAGGGCGAGCTTGCGACGCCGCTGCCGCAGCCGGTGTTCGTCAAGCTGTCGAAGGAATTCGCCGAGCTCGGGCCGGTGGTCGAGGCAATCCGGGCGCTGCGTGCAGGCGAAGCCGAGCTCGAGGAGCTCGAGGCGATGGCCGCCGATGCGACGCTCGATCCCGAGATGGCGAGCATGGCGCGCGACGAGGCGGAAAGCCTGAAGCCGCGCATCGCCGCCCGCGAGCACGAGCTGACCCTCCTGCTGCTGCCCAAGGACGAGGCCGACGCCAAGAGCGCGATCCTCGAGGTGCGGGCCGGCACCGGCGGCGACGAGGCCGCGCTGTTCGCCGCCGACCTGTTCCGCATGTATTCGCGCTACGCCGATCTGCACGGCTGGAAGGTCGAGGTCATCTCGATGTCGGAGAGCGATCTCGGCGGCCTCAAGGAGGTGGTCGCCTCGATCACCGGCCGCAACGTGTTCGCGCGGTTGAAATTCGAATCCGGCGTGCACCGCGTGCAGCGGGTGCCGGCAACCGAGGCGAGCGGCCGCATCCACACCTCGGCGGCGACGGTGGCGGTGCTGCCGGAGGCGGAGGACATCGACATCGAGATCAAGCCGGAGGACATCCGCATCGATACCATGCGGGCGTCGGGCGCCGGCGGCCAGCACGTCAACAAGACCGATTCAGCGGTCCGCCTGACGCACATCCCGAGCGGCATCGTGATCGTGTCGATGGAGAAGTCGCAGCACCAGAACCGCCGGCTGGTCATGCAGGTGCTGCGCTCCCGCCTCTACGAGGCCGAGCGCGAGCGGATCGCCAGCGAACGCTCCGCCGCGCGCAAGGACCAGGTCGGCTCCGGTGACCGGTCGCAGCGCATCCGCACCTACAACTTCCCGCAAGGGCGGGTCACCGACCACCGCATCGGTCTCACGCTGCACAAGCTCGACGCGGTGATGGCGGGGACCGCGCTCGACGAGCTGATCGATGCGCTGACCACCGAGCATCAGGCCAATCTGCTGGCCGAGATGGCGGGCCCGGCGTGATGCCGGAGCACGCGAAAGCGATCGACGCGCTGTCGGCTGCGAGCAGTCGGGCGGAAGCACTGGCCGTGTTGCGGCGAGCCTTCGCCGATGCCGGTATCGACACCCCCGACCTCGATGCCCGCATGCTGCTGTGCGCGATCCTCGACATCGATGCCGCACGGCTGATCACCGAGCCTGATCATCGGCTCGGGGAAGCGGCCGGGGCGCTGGCGACGGCAGCGTCGCGCCGCGTTGCCCGCGAGCCGGTGTCGCGAATTCTCGGGATGCGCGAGTTCTATGGCCGCAGCTTCGAGGTGACGCCGGCGACGCTCGATCCCAGGCCGGACAGCGAGACGATCATCGACACGGTGCTGGCGTACGCTCGCGATAACGGCGGCCGCGACCGGCATTGGCGCATTCTCGATGTCGGCACCGGCACCGGTTGCCTGCTCGTCACCCTGCTGGCGGAGCTGCCGAACGCAACCGGATTGGGCACCGATCTGAGCCGCGACGCGCTCGCCGTGGCGTCCCGCAATGCCAATCGGATCGGCGTCGGCAGCCGCACCGAGTTGATGATTGCCGACGGCCTCGAGGGCGTTCCGGCGGGATTCGACATCCTCGTTTCGAACCCGCCGTACATTCCGAGCCGGGAGATCGCGGCGCTGGCGCCAGAGGTCCGCGACTACGATCCGCGGCTGGCGCTCGACGGCGGCGACGACGGCCTGGCCGTCTATCGTCGCCTTGCCGGGCGATTTTCTCTACGTCATACCAGATGGTTACATATGCCTCGAAGTCGGCCGCGGGCAGGCCGGCCAGGTTGCCCGCCTGCTCGTGGCCGAATGCGGCGGGCTCGGATGGCCGGCGCCGCAAGTGATCGCGGACCTCAACGGCGTCGAACGATGTGTGACGCAAATAGCACGACGCTAACGCTACATGAGAAATCTATTGGAATCAGCTTCGGCACGCGATATGGTCAATCCGTGGGATTGAATTGAAGCGTTCGGAGCGCGCAGATATAGCTGCGCAGCTGGATGCGATCCGCGAGATAGCGGATGGGCTTTTCGAGGCAGCGAGCTAGCCCGCCTCATGGCACCCGTTCGTCAGGCAACCGGTTTCGTTGGAACGCAGGGGCGTGTGTTGCGCTAAGGGGCACCGGCGCACGATCTTCAGGGCCGGGACATTCGGTTGTCACTTGCAAGAGTGGGAATTGAGCAGGGCAGAACTGCTGCTACGGAGCACCCAAATCGACTGTCGCCGATCGCGCCGCATTGGCGCGATGCTTGCCGCTTTTGGCGTGCAAGATCAATGGCCCGGGACCGTCGGTTCGAGTGGGATTTGATTCAAGGTCGCAAACGCGAAGACAACTCGAGCATCGAGATTGGAAGCCTATGAGGCAAGGACAGCAGAATCGACGCGGTCGCGGTCGTCACAATGGCGGCGGCGGCGGTCATGGCGGCAACTACAGCAACAATAACAACAACAACCGCAAGGGCCAGAACCCGCTGGCGCGGAGCTACGAGTTGAACGGCCCGGATGTGAAGATCCGCGGCAATCCAGCGCACATCGCCGAGAAATACATGACACTGGCGCGCGATGCGCAATCCTCCGGTGACTCGGTGCTGGCCGAATCGTACCTGCAGCACGCCGAGCACTACAATCGCATCATCATGGCGTTCCGCGAGCAGCAGCAGCAAAATCCCGAGGGTCAGTTTCGCCAGCGGCCGCAGGGTGAAGGGCCCGAAGGCGCCATCGAGGGCGGCATCGACGACGATGCCGATGATGGTGTCGGCGGCGTCGACGGTCCGATCCGGGGCCAGGAGCCGCAGCCCGGCATCTTCGACATGTCACCGCCGCGCTATGCCGACCGGCAGGGTGAGCAGCCGCAGCGCGACGATCGCGGCAATCGCGATGAGCGTGGTCCGCGCGGCTACGACGATCGCCAGATGCGGCGCCAGGACGGCAATCGCGATGGCGGTCGCCGCGACCGGTATGGCGACGGCCCTCGCTTCGGCGGCAACCGCGACGATCGGCGCGAGCGTTATGACCGCTATCAGGGTCAGGAGCGCGGTCAGGACCGTGGCCAGGATCGCGGTCAGGATCGTGGCCAAGAGCGGGGCCAGTCCGAGCGCTATGGTGCCGAGCGGCCAGCCCAGGACCGCGTGACGAACGAGCGGGCCCAGCCGGAGCGCATTGCGGCGGATCTGCCGCGCGCCCTGCCAGAGACCGCTGTCGTCATGCCGATGGAGCCGGAAGTGGCGGCGCCGATCGATCGTGAGCCGCGCGAGGCACCGGCACCGGCACCGCGGCGCCGGGCGGCCGCGCCGGCCGAGCGGTTCGCCGACGGCCAGCCCGAGCAGGCGCCCGAGTTCCTGCGCCGGCCCGTACGCCGTCCGCGCCGCGAGGCCTCGACCGCCGCGGCGGCCGATGCGCCCGAGGGCACGCCGGCCACCGACGAGTTCGACCGGAAAGAGCAGGGAATAGGCTCTTAGATCAGGCTGATGCCGTCGCCGGCGGCGACGGTGCCTTGCGCGACGACCTGCGCATAGACGCCGAAATCCGAATGCCCCCAGTGCCGGGTGATCACGGCCGGCAGCGCGGTGTCGCGAGCGCCGGTCGCCGGGTCGACGTTGGTTGCGTCGCAGCGCGACGTACGCTTCACCACCCGCAGCCGCAGGTCGCCGATCGCCAGCTCCCGGTCGAGCCACTTCATCTCGTCCCAAGGCTCGCCGCCTTCGAGATAGAGGTTGGCGCGAAAGCGGACGGGATCGAGCGCGCGGTCTGCAACCCGCTCGAGGTCGCGAACTGTGGCCAGGTTGACGATGTGCAGGCATTTCATGGCCACATCCGAGAAGCTGTGGCCGGGGGCCGAGACGATCCGGGGAGCGCCGCGCAGGCTCGTCTTCATGTAGGCGGCCAGGAACTGCTCGATCATCGAGCAGCCGAGCCGTGTCCGCAGATCGCCGCGCGCGACCTGCTTGCCGGCACGCAGCAGCGTCAGGCAGTGGGTCGCTTCGTCGAACCTCGCCTCGATGGTCGCCAGGCGCTCGTCGCGCATCAGCATCAGGAAGTTGATCTTCGGCAAATGCCTCGGATTGTCCGGATCGAAACGGCCGGGGCCGTTCTCGATCGCGTAGGCGCGGTCGAACGGCATCGTCTCGCCGACGGCGAGCGTAACGCGCTGGAGCGGCTCGGCGGTCATGCCCTTGACCGGGTATCGATAGAGGCGTGCGACGTGCAGTCCGGCGGTGCTCATGAATCGCCTATGGTTTGACGGATGGATCACGTTGGTGGCGCGGCGCCGGGAAGTCAACGCGCAGCAGAAGGTGATCCAGCGGCCAACATCCGCGTACTCTGCCACGGGCGAGATGCGTCGCGCCGGAATTCGATCGCCCGGCCGGCTGTGCTCGCCGCCATCTCTGGCGGTCGATCATGGTCGTCTCCGAACAACAATTGATCCGAACCGGATGTAACTGTCCCATCCATCAACAATCTGTCGCTCCGCCGCTGGAGATTCCCGGTCGCCATGTGGCATCGCGGCATCGCTTGGCCCTGTGCATCCGGCTTCCGGCCGAGGGCCCGTTGATTGTAATTGTCGCCGGCAATTTGGTACCATATGCGTTGGGAACGGCCTTGCGGCGACGCCCCGATCTCGCAGTCGCAGCAAGGCCGGCTGGTCGTGGCCGCGCGGTCGGGGGCCGTGCACGCGCTGGGTGCTCGAGAGTGGGAACGTGGCGATGAAATGCAATCCGTGGCGATGGCTCTGGGGCCTCGCGCCGCTACTTGGCCTCGGTGGCCTCATGCACATCGGGGGAACCTTCGCCGCGATCGAGGCGGATCTGAAGCGGCAGACCGAGGCAGCGCTGAATGCAGGCGGCCAGGCATGGGCCAAGGTGGCGTTCTCCGGTCGTGATGCGACGTTGATCGGCGAGGCGGTGGACAACAGCGATCGGCTGCGCGCGGCCGGCATCACCCGCTCCGTATTGGGCGTGCGCGTTCTCGATGACCAATCCCGGCTGCTCGAGGAGGAGAAGAACTACGTCTGGGGCGCGCAGTTGCAGAACGATGGCCGGGTGCGCTTGTCCGGGTTCGTGCCGAGCCCGGCGACCCGGCAGGCGATCGTCGGCGCCGCCAAGGCGATCTTTCCGAGCCGGGATATCGACGATCGCATGAAGCTCGCCCGTGGTGCGCCGGCCCCGGCATTGTGGGAGGGCGCGATCAGCTTCGGCCTGAAGCAACTCGCCGGGCTGAAGCCGGGTGGCCGGGTCGATCTGGAAGCTGCCAACATGCTGATCGAGGGTGAATTGATCGACCTCGCCAGCTATCGCAGCGTCAAGTCGGCGCTGCAGACCGGGATGCCGCAGGGTGTCCGCCTGCGCAGCGACAAGGTCAGCCCGCCGGTCGTCAAGCCGTATACGTGGAGCGCGCGATCGGGCGGCAGCCAGGTGCAACTCACCGGCTACGTGCCGAGCGAGCGGGCGCGCGACGAGATCTTTGCCGCCGCCAAGAAAGCATTTCCGAAGGCGGCTGTGGTCGACCGTCTGCAGATCGCGGCGGGCGAGCCGAAGGACTGGCTGCAGAGCGTGCTGGCCTCGCTGGCGCGACTCGGGCGACTTGAGGAAGGCAGCCTCGACATTCGCGATGCGCAGATCTCGATCGCCGGCCTGGCGGCCGACGGCGCGGCGGCCGATGACGTGCGCCGCGGCCTGAAATCCGATCTTCCCGGGTCGTTCAAGGCGACCGATGCCATCCGCATCAAGGAAGTGCCGCTGAAGACCATCGATCCATTCACGATGACCGTTTCAGCCAGTAGCGGCACGGTGACGCTGTCCGGCTACGCGCCGTCGCCGGCCGCCAAGGCGGCCCTGGTCGACGCGGTCAAGGCGCGGCTGCCGGGGCAGCGCGTCGACGACAGGCTCGAAGTCGCCAACGGTGCTCCCGAGGGCTGGCAGAAGTGCGCCCAGGCGGGTCTCGCCGGGCTTGGCCGTCTCGGCAATGGGCGGATCGAGATGTCCGGTCAGGCGCTGGCATTGAGCGGCGCGACAGACAACGAGGCGCTGTCTCAGAGCCTCGCCGCCGATCTGCAGAGCGGTGCGGCGCAAGCCTGCGCGACCAACGTGAGGGTGTCGTTCACCGGTGTGTCCGCGGCCGAGCTCAAGCGCCGCGCCGATGCGGCCGCGGCAAAGGCTGCCGCCGACGAGGCAGCGGCCAAGGCCACGGCCGAGGCCGCCGCCGCCGCCAAGGCTGCCACCGAGGCCGCCGCCGCCAAGGCCGCCGCCGAAGCGGCCGCCAAGGCTGCCCAGCGGTCGGCCGCCGTGACGCCGCCGCCGGCACCCGCGCCGGCACCGTCCCCGTCACAGGCCCGGGTGGAGGCCGACACTTGCCAGGCCCTGCTGACCAAGGTGCGCAACGAAGGCGTGATCAACTTCAAGCGCGCGAGCGCCGACCTCGATAATCGGAGCAATTCGACCCTCGATCGGATCGCCGGCGTGATGGCGACGTGCCGATCAGCCGCGATCGAGGTTCAAGGGCACACCGATGCCGAGGGCACGCCCGAGCGCAACGCAAATTTGTCGAACCGCCGTGCCCTCTCGGTCCTCGACTACCTGATCAAGGCCGGCGTCGACAGCTCGCGACTGACCGCGGTCGGCTATGGCGAGACGCGCCCGGTTGCGCCGAACGACACCAATGAAAATCGCGCCAAGAACCGGCGCATCGAGTTCGAGGTCAAGGCCGACTAAGGCAAGATCAACCGTGCGACGTGGCCCCGGCGTGTTCCGGGGACGGCCTTCGCGGCCGGCGATCGCAGAAGCGCAAGGAGCCCGGCGTCCCGTGGATTACCTCTTCATGAACCTGCTGTGGTACGTCGTCGCCGCGTTCCTGCTCGGCCTGTTCGTGGGCTGGTTCTCGTGCGGACGGGCCGAGAATTAGCCGCGCGATCACTGATCGATAGAAACGACGTGCGATCGTCATGCACCAGTGAGTTGTGACCGATGACCACCTTGATCTGGCAGACTGGACTGATGCTGCTGTGCGCCTACTTTCTGGGGGCATGGCTCGCGTGCATCTTCCGCCGAACGTTCTTCGCGCGAGCTGCCGACCGTGGTGCGGGCGACCTTGCCACGGCGGGCGCGATCGCCGGCGCGCAGGCAGGCGACGGCCGGATCGTCGCGCCGCCGGTCCGGCGACCTGATCCGAAACCGATCGCGATCGAGACGATCGAACGGGCCGCGCCGATCGCCGCGGTCGATGCCGCGAGCCGTTTCGAGCAGGCACTGACGGAAGCACCGAAATCCGCGCGGCCGGCGGCGGCTCCGCCAGCGGCCGCAACGCCGTCGGCACCGCCCGCCGCCGCCGCCGCGCCGCCGGCAAAACCGGCCGCGTCGCCAACACCGGCCGCATCGGCGGCGGGACTTTCCGGCGCAGCCGCAGCAGCGGCGGCAGGTGCAATCGCCCAGGCCGCTGCCGCCGCAATGGCGCGGGCACCGGCCCCCAGTGCGCCAAGCGCGCCAAGTGCTCCGCTGAACCTGCCGGCGGCTGCCAGCGGTGCCGGCCCGGCTAGCGTCTCGGCGCCGTTGGCAGCAACGCCGGCTGCACCGACGGTCGACGACCTGACCCGGATTCGCGCGATCGACCTGGCCTTGCGGGCAAAACTGGAGAAGCTCGGCGTCGCGCGCTATCGCGACATCGCGGGCTGGTTGCCGGCCGACGTCGCGCGCATATCGAAGGAGCTCGGCTTCAGCGGTCGCATCGAGCAGGAGAATTGGATCGAGCAGGCGCAGATTCTGGCCCGTGGCGGCGACACCGATTACGCGCGCCGCAAGGATCGCGGACTGATCGCCAACGCCGCGCCGACGCCGAACGAGGGGCAGGCAAAGCCGATCGTTACGCCAGCCGCGACGCCGGCGGCGGCGCCGGCCAAAGCAGCGATCGCCCCGCAAGTGGCGACGCCAGCCGCAAAGCCGGCGGTCGCGCCCGCCGCAGCCGTGACCACTCCGCAGGTAACGACGCCAGCCGCGACACCGGCAGCAGCGCCCGCTGCTGTCGCTTCCGCTCCGCAGGTGGCGACGCGTGCCGCCTTCGCCCAGGCCGAACCGGTCGCACCGGCTGCGGGGCTGGCTGCAGCGGCCGCAGCCGCGGCGGCGGCGGGAATGGCGACTGCGTCCGGATTGCAGCGCGACAACCTGCAGCGGATCAGCGGCATCAACGCCGAGGTGGAGAAGCTGCTGAACGTGCAGGGCGTCTCGCGCTATGCCCAGCTCGCCGCCTGGACGCCGAGCGATGCCACCCGGATCGACCGCCTGCTCGGGCACGAGGGCAGGATCGCCCGCGAGAACTGGATCGAGCAGGCCGCGATGCTGGCGCGGGGCGGCGATACGGCATTCTCGCGCCAGTTCGACCAGCAGCGCGCGCAGGCCGCCAAGGCCGGCAGCTTGGCGGCCGACACCGCCCGGCCGAGCCGGCTGGCCGACGCCATTCGCGAGACGGCGGGGAAGTCGGGGTCCGCTGGCGCCGAGCCGGCGGCGCCGGCTGCTGCCCGCGGTACCGAGCTGTCCGGCCTGCGCTCGGTGCGCTCAGAGGCCTATGCACCGGCTGGCAAGCAGGACCGCCAGGACGATCTGAAGCGCATTCGCGGAGTCGGCGTGCTGATCGAGAAGAAGCTCAACTCGATGGGTGTCTATACCTACGCCCAGGTTGCGAACTGGTCCGCCGCCGACATCGACCGGGTCAGCCAGGTGCTCGACTTCAAGGGCCGGATCGAGCGCGAGAACTGGGTCGAGCAGGCGCGGATACTGACCGCCGGCGGCCAGACCGAGTTCTCGCGGCGGGTCGATCGCGGCGACGTCGAGACCGGCAGGAACCGCTGAACCGCACCACCGCGCACCGGCCGGCGGAACAGGTTCCGCCCGCCGCGCTCATCCGGCCGAAGCGACCGATGTGACCGTTCGCCGGCGACTTTCGCCGTCAGGCGTGGCCCGCGTCGCTGACGAGATGCGAAATGTCGATGCCGATCCGGGCCAGTGCCTGATCGTATTTGTGATCGATATTTTGATTGAAGATGATGTCCGGATCCGCCGGGCAGTGCAGCCAGCCGTTGTGCTGGATCTCGGCCTCGAGCTGGCCCGGCGCCCACCCGGCATAGCCGAGTGCCAGGATCGCCTTGTCCGGGCCCGTGCCCCGCGCCATCGCCTTGAGGATGTCGATGGTGGCGGTCAGGCAGATGCCGTCGTCGATGGCAAGGGTGTTGGTCGCCGCGTGGTAGTCGGCGCTATGAAGGACGAAGCCGCGCTTGGTGTCGACCGGGCCGCCGACGTGGACCTCCTTCAGCAGGATCTCCGGCGGCACGGCCTCCGTCGCACCCTTCGAGACGATGCCGAGCTGCTGCAGCAGCTGCGAGAAGCTGATGTCCTTGGCCCGCTGATTGAGGATCAGTCCCATCGCGCCATCGGCCGAGTGCGTGCACATGTAGATCACCGCTCGCGCGAAGCGCTTGTCCGTCATCGTCGGCATGGCAATCAGGAGTTGCCCGTCGAGATAATCCACCTTGCGCGATCGACTCTGGGCACGCATGCGTGTTCCCTTGCTCGAACGTCCCCTTATCGGTTGCAGGCGTGATCCTGCTGCTCTGCGAGTTCGTGTCATCGAGGAAAGACTAGCGCGCGATCAACCAGATGGGAAGCAGGCGTTAGTAGCAGGTCGCCATCCGCCCTGACCGCGCCGTCACCGGGGCGGCAGGGAAGTGAGCGTGTGCTCCAGCGCGTAGATGCCGATGCTCGCGCCGCCATCGTCGATCGGGCATTGTTTGGTTAATTGCGCCAGCGCGTCGCGGACCGCTGATGCATCGCAGCCTTCGATCAGCACCACGCCGATCGGAGCGGTGATGCTGTCGTTGCGATGCCGGCTCTCGGCGGTCTTGGCGGCGCTGGCGGCGGTGTCGGTGAGGCACAGGTGGGCGCCGGTGATCCGCGGCATGCGGGCGATGGCGGCGATGAGGTCGGGTTGCGCGACAATCGCCCGCACGGCGGCGGCGCCGGCTTGCGAATCCTCGAAGCGGATGCTGGCTGCGACACCGCCGAGACCGACGCCGATGCTGCGCTCGACCGTGGTCAGGGCGCGGATCATGTTCCTGAAATGCAGCATCGTGCTGCGCGACCAGTCGGTCGGGGCATTGAGGCGGGCGAGATAGGGTGCGCTCGTTGCGATCGAGCGGTCGGAGAGCTCGTACAGCGTCAGGTATTCCGGCCGTGACTCCGGCGACAGCGCGATATAGCGGCTGCCGCGCAGGAAGCCCGGTATGCCGAGCCGCTCCGGCATGTGCTCGTGATTGTGCCAGTCGTAGTACTCGGCCCGCCCCTCGGGCGCGACGTCGTTCCAGATGATGATCGCACCGTTGCCTGCGAGCGCCATGGCCTGGTCCTCTCCCCTTGCCCGGTTCACGTGCCTGGACCGGTTGCGTGTCCTACGATAAGCCCGGCGTCGGGCATGACACCAGCGTCGCGCGAGCAATGCCGGTGCGCGTGCGCGGCGAAACCGTCGCGGCTATTTCGCCATCCGGTCCCAGGCGTCGTCGGTGGCCTTGGACAGGCGATGCTTCATGATCCGCTGGCTCGGCGTACGCTCGAACTCGGCGATCACCGCGATATAGCGGGGGCGCTGGTAGGGGGCGAGTTGCGGCTCGAGCCACAGCGAAAGCTCGGCCGGATCGATCGTGGCGCCCGCCTTCGCCTTTACGAACAACTTGATCTCCTGCTCGCCGACCTCGGCCGCCACCGGGATCATCGCGCACTCCTCGACCGCCGGATGTCTGGCCGCCACGCCCTCGACCTCGAATGCCGACACGTTCTCGCCGCGCACGCGGGCGCTGTCCGACATCCGGCCATGGAAGTACATGTTGCCGCTTGCGTCCCACGAGCCGACATCGCCGGTGTGGAAGGCGCCGCCGCGCAGCGCCTTCGCGGTCGCTTCCGGATTGTCGAGATAGCCGCGCGTCAAGGCGCCGGGGATCGAGCTGGTGACGACGATCTCGCCCTGTTCGCCGACGGCGACGGGCGAGCCGTCCGGGCGGGCGATGGTGACGTCGAGCCACGGGACCGGCCGGCCGACCGAGCCGAGCGTGTCGTCGAGGTTGGCGGTGGTGATGCTCGAGCATTCGGTCATGCCGTAGCACTCGCGGATATCGACGCCGAACCGCGCCTCGAACGGTCGCCAGACCTCGCGCGGACAGCCGCCGCCCCAGGCGATGCGGACGCCATGACTGCGGTCGAGCGGGCTCGCGGGCTGCTTCAAGAGGATCTGCAGGATGCCGCCGAGGAAATGGATGTGGCTCGCGCCGGCACCCCTGACCTGCTCCCAGAACCTGCTGGCGCTGAACCGGTCGACGAGTGCCAGCTCCACTTTGCGGATCAACGGCAGCACGATCATCTGCGCGCCGCCGATGTGAAACAGCGGCTCCCACATGAACATGACGTCGCCGTCGCAAGGCGCCGAGACCAGCGCGACCGCCTCTCCGGACAGCCTCAGCATGCGATGCGACACGATCACGCCCTTCGGCCGGCCGGTGGTGCCGGACGTGTACATGATGGCGTAGGGCCGGTCGGGATCGGAATCCGGCGTGTGCCTGGAAGAAGGCGGCGGCATCTGCATCGCAGCCTCGGCATCGGTCGCGGTCACCAGCTGCCCCGGCGCAATCGCCGCGCCGGCGGCCCTGATTGTCGCGACCGCGTCGTCGTCGGCGATCACCAGCCGCGGCTTCGAATGGCCGAGAATATAGGCGAGGCTCTCGCCGCGGGCGGCGACGTTGATCGGCACCCACACCGCGTCGGCCCTGGCGATGGCGAACAGCAGTGCCATCGCGGCCGGGCTGTTGCGCATCATCAGCGCGACGCGATCGCCAGCCCGCACGCCGCGCTCGTCGAGCCAGGCGGCGAGCGCCGCCGACATCCGGTCGAGATCGCCAAAGCTGAGCTGGCGGTCAGGGAACCGCGCGAACACCCGCGCAGGCTCGCCGGCGGCGATCGCGGTGAACTCGGGCAGGAAGCCGTCGAGCGTGTCGGTCATCGAGTTCTCAGAACCGGTCGATGCGATAGGGGGTGGGGTCGATGCCGGGCGGCTGCCCGGTGACGATCTCGCTGACGAGCTTGCCGGTGCTGGCCGCGGTGATCAGGCCGATGTGGCCGTGCCCGAACGCGAAGGTCACATTTCGCGCATTGCGGCTGCGGCCGATCACCGGCACCGAGTCGGGCAGGCAGGGCCGATGGCCCATCCACCGCGAGACCTTGCCGCCGGCCAGCCCGGGCAGCATCTGCCGGCCATGGGCCAGCAGGATGTCGGCGCGGCGGTAGTCGGGTGGCGCGGTGAGCCCGGCGATCTCCACCGTGCCGGCAAACCGCACGCCGTGCTGCATCGGCGTGGCGATGAACTTGCGCTCGGTCCATTGCACGTTGCGCCGCGGCGCCGCCGCCGGATCGGCGACCATCGCGTGGTAGCCACGGTGGCTTTCCAGCGGCACGCGGTGGCCGACCTGGGCGGCGAGCTCCTTCGACCAGGCGCCGGCCGCGATCACCAGCTCCTCGACCGGCAGCCGGCCGGCGCCGGTGTCAAGCGCTCTGGCGCCGTCCGGCCCGACCTCGATTCTGTCGACGCGGGTCATCATGATCTCGCCGCCGTTTCGGACGAGCTCCTCGGCAAGCGCGGCGGTGAGGCCGTACGGGTCGGCGCAATGGCCATGCTCGGGGAAATGGACCGCATGCTTGAAGATCGGCGCCAGGTCCGGCTCCATCTGGCGGATCTGCTCGGCGCCGAGGATCTCGAGCCTGACGCCATTGGCCTTGCGCAGGTCCCGGCCGGGAGCGTCAGCCGCGAAGGCCTCATCGGTCGAATAGAGATGCAGCTGGCCGACCCGGCGGATCAGCTGCTCGGCACCTGCGGCGCGGGCGAGCGGCAGCAGGTTGTCGAATAGCGGCATCGACAGCGCCTTGATCGCCATGCCGCTGCTCTCGAATGCGGCCGGCCGGCCGGCGAGGATGAAGCGCACCAGCCACGGCAGCGCCTTCGGCAGATAGCCTGGTCGCACCACCAGCGGGCCTTGCGGATCGGTGAGCCATTTCGGCACCTGCTTCAGGATGCCGGGATAGGAGATCGGCACGAACGCGCCCGACGAAAGCCCGCCGGCGTTGCCGAAGGATGTGCTCATGCCCGGCGCCACGGCGTCGATCAGGCGCACCTTGCAGCCGGCGCGCTGCAGGTAGCTCGCGCAACAGACGCCGACGATGCCGGCGCCGATCACCGTGACCTGTGGCTGCATCAGGTCAGCTCTTGGCGGCAGCGGCGGCGCGGGCGGCACGGCGCTTGGCGCGTTCGGCGAAGAAGGCGCGCATGGCCGCCTGTGGCTCGCCGGACGCGAACGCCTCGGCCTGATAGGCGCCGCCGTTCTTGAACGCCTCGTCGAACGCCTCCTGCGTCACCTGGCGCAGGCGCTGCTTGTTGAGACGCATCGCGATCGTCGGCTTGTCGGCGAGCATGCGCGCCACCTCGCGCGACTTCGGCATGACCTCGGCGGCCGTCGGCACCAGATACTGGATGAGGCCGATGGCGTGGGATTCGCTCGCCTCCATCATTCGACCGCTGAGCGTCAGCTCGGTGGTGCGGGCAAGGCCGATCCGCGGCAGCATCAGCATCGGGCCGGTGACGCTCGGAATGCCGGCGTTGATCTCCGGCTGGCCCAGCAGCGAGCCCGCATGGCCGACGCGGACGTCGCACAGCAGCACCGCCTGGTAGGCCGAGCCGGCGGCGACGCCGTTGAGCGCGGCGACGATCGGCTTATCGAGATCGCGGATGGCATTGTAGAAATCGCGCCAGCCCTGGAACCAGGTCGCACCCTGGCTGCCGGACTGGAATTTCTCCGTCTCGTCGAGGTCCTGCCCGGCCGAGAACGCGCGTTCGCCGGCACCGGTCAGGATGATCGCGCGGACGCCAGCGTCCTTGTTCCATGCCCGCAGCCGCTCGGCGATCTCGCCGCGCATCGGCGTGTCCCAGGCATTGAGCTTCCACGGCTTGTTCAGTGTGAGCGAGGCAAGACCTTCGCTCACTTCGGTGATGATGGCGCTCGTCATCGGCGGGACTCCATGGAGCAGATCGGCATCGGTGTGCCGCAACGTGTCGCCGGGTCTGGAGCCGTGTCAATCAATGATCCGGTATGGCTCGGTTGCTCAGTCCTGCGCGAACACCTCCGGGCGCAGGCTGCGATGGAACCAGTGGATGAGGCTCACGACATCGAAGATCGGCAGGCCGACATGGCGCCTCAGATCGGCGGAGTAGGGCGTCAGGTTGGTGCACTCGAGGACGAGGGCGCCGATCGACGGGTCGGACCTGACGGCGCGCGCCGCCAGCTCGAGCACCTCGCGCCGCAGCGTCTCGAAGCTGACCGTGGCGTCGCCCTCGCGGATCGAGCGCTGGAACTCGGAGGTCGCCGGCATGCCGAACACCGGCGTCGCCGGATCGACGCCGACGCTTTCCAGGTGCCGGCTCGACAGCGATTCCGCCGAGAACGTCAGGATCGCCGGCCGCCTGCCCTTGGGCAGGATGCGAGCCACCATCGGCACCTGCAGCAGCGCGCTGGTCGCCACCGGCACGCTGCAATGCTGGCTCAGCTCTTGCTGGTACAAGGCGAGGAAGCCGCAGGTCGTCGTGATGCCGTCGACGCCGGCCGCGATCAGCTCGTCGGCAGCGTCGAGGAACGGCTGCAGGAACTCGGTGCTGGTGAGGCTGGTGATGCGGTTGGGGCTCGCTCCCTTGACGATGCGGTACTGCACCGGGAACGGCCATGTGCGGGCGTTGCCGATGTCGCCGTTGAAGCGCTCGAAATAGGTCTCGAGCATCAAGATGCCGAGGGATACGCCGTAGTAGGTCTTCCTGCGCGCGGTCATTCGGGATCGATCCTGCCCTGGGTGATGCCGGCGATGAGCGCGGGCTCGAACTCGCGGACAAGCCGCTCGTCGGCGGCGACGCCGTGCTCGAAGCGGGCGATTGCGAATGCGGCGATCGGCAAGGCGGTACCGCCAACGGACGCGAGATCGGCGATGATGCGGCCGACCGCCGGCGCGAGCTGGAAGCCGTGCCCGGAGAAGCCGAAGGCGTGGATGACGCCGGGCAGGGTGCGGCTCGCGCCGATCACCGGCAGCAGGTCCGGCAGATAGCCTTCGACACCCGACCAGGTACGTTGCGCCGCGATGCCGCCGAGTGCCGGGACCACCTCGGCGAGGCGGGCGAGGTCGCGCCGCACGCGCTCCGGGGCGATTGCGCCGGCGCCGGTATCGAGATCGGCGGGCAGCCGCGGGAAGGAGCTGGTGATGACCGCGCCGTCGGGCCGCTGGCGGAAGATGATCGAGCCGTCGACCGCCAGCATCGACGGGAGGCCGAGGTCGGGCGCTCGTGCGGTCGCGATGATCGGCGGCCCGGCCTGGAACATCGGCACCGGTTCGCCTAGCGCCGCGGCGATCTCGCCGGCCCAGGCCCCGGCGGCATTGACGACGCTGCCGCAGGTGATGTCGATGCCGCGATCGGTGGTGACGCGCAGGCCGGAGGCGGTCGGCTCGATGCCGGTGGCACGCACGCCCTCGATCACCTCGGCGCCATGCCGCCGGGCGGCGCGAGCCACCGCCGGAGCGGCGCGGGCGGGATCGGCGACGCCGTCGCGCGGCGACCAGGTGGCGCCGGTCACCAGCGCCGATAGGCTCGGCCAGCGCCGCCGCGCCTCGC
Organism: uncultured Alphaproteobacteria bacterium; assembly: GCA_963750535.1. GTDB lineage: Bacteria > Pseudomonadota > Alphaproteobacteria > Rhizobiales > Hyphomicrobiaceae > JAKFWF01. The sequence goes on from CAVVRF010000038.1 coordinate 91,376, forward strand.
CGCCGTCGAGCACCTCGACCGCGACACCATGCGCGTTGGCCTCCGCCGCATAGCGATCGAGCCGCGCATGATCCTTGGCGCCGAATGCCAGATAGGAGTGGCCGCAGCCGTCGTAGCTGCAACTTTCGCCGGTGAGCGCCTCGAAGCCCTCCCACAGCTCGTGCGCCACGAGCGACATCGGGTACTCGACCGCGTTGCGGCCCTGTAGCCTGAGATTGCCGAAGTTGACGCCGCTGGCCTCGCGGCCGCATTCGCCCTTCTCGAGCAGGATCACGCTGCGACCGCCGCCGGCGAGGAACAGCGCACCGAAGCAGCCCATCAGGCCGCCGCCGATAATGCAGACGTCCGCGTGCTTCGCCATCGTCGTCATTGTTGCGGGACCATCGTCATCGGGGTCATCGTGCCTTAACCGCCGCTCATGCAGTTGACTGTGCACTGGCGCCGCGCGTTGTGTAAACTGCGTGCCAGTAGCAGCTGGCGGGCGTGAAATGCGTACGAATGCCGACGTTCTGATCACCGGGACCGGCAGCTTTGCCGCCCGCATCCTGTTCGATCTCGCGGCGACGGCGGACGCGCCGACCCGGATCACTGTAGCGGGGCGCAATGCCGCACGGCTCGCCTGGCTCGAGACCGCGGCGCGCGCCAGGGCGCACATGTTCGCCCGTCCGGTGACGGTGACGGCCGCGCCGGTTCCCGTCGACAATGCCGACGCTGTCGCGGCGCTGCTGTCGCAGGCACGCCCGTCGGTGGTGCTGCAGGCGGCGTCGATGCAGCCGGGCTCGGTCATCGCCGGCGAGGCCAACGGCTGGAGCCGCCTGGTGGCGGCTGGCGGCTTGAGCGCGTCGGCGGTGTTCCAGGCGCAGCTGTCCGCCCGCGTTGCCAGGGCCTGCCTTGACGCACTACCCGGCGTGCACTTCGTCAACGCCTGCTTCCCGGACGTGGCGAACGGACTGATCGCGGCGATGGGTCTGCCGGTGGCCTGCGGCATCGGCAATATCCAGATCCTGGCGCACGCATTCGGCGGCGCCCTGGGTGGTCGGCACGACCTCGCGCTCAAGGTACTCGCGCATTACCAGAACCTGGCCACGTGGCGCCGGCCGCCGCAGGATCGCAGCGGCGCCAACGCGCGGGTATGGCTCGACGGCCTCGAGGTCGGCGACGTGCTGGCGCGTTTCAGCCAGGTGCAATTGACGCCCGAGCCGGTGATCGACGTCTCGGGCGCGGCGGCGGCGCCGCTGCTGCTGGCGTTGGCGCACGACCGTACCTGGACCGGCCATGTGCCGGGGCCGGCGGGCTTGCCGGGAGGCTACCCGGTTCGCGCCGAGCATGGCCGCATCCGCCTCGACCTGCCGCCCGGCCTGTCGCGAGACGCCGCGATCGCCTGGAACCTCGCGCACGAGGAAACGAGCGGCCTGGTCGTCGATCGGCACGGCTGGGCCCACTATACCGGCCGGTTGCGCGAGGCACTGGCGGCGGTCAGTCCCGAGATGGCGCGCGGCTTCCATGTCCGGGACCTCGAGGCGGTCGCCGCCGCCATGCAGCAATTGCGTGACGGCCTTCTTTCGCGTCGGGTCTGACGCGTCGACCGTGGACAGAAGCGCAAAAGAACCGCAACATCGCCGTGGGCAATGGCCAGGCCGCGTCAAGCCTCTCGCCGGCCCGGTGAACGATGGGGAGTGGTTGGCATGAATCGTAGGACGATGCTGGCAGCGGTTGCCGTCTCGGCGGCAATCGCGGCAATGGGCCCGGATCCCGCCATGGCGCAGGACCCGATCGTGTTCGGTGTGATCGCGCCGCTGTCGCCTCCCGGCGAGACCGCGCTCGGGCAGCTGGTCAAGCGCGGTGCCGAGCTCGGCGCCGAGTATCTCAACGAGAAGGGCGGCGTGCTCGGACGCAAGGTCACGGTTTCGGTGCAGGACAGCGCCGGCAAGAACGAGCAGGGCGTTGCCGCCTATCGCCGCCTCGTCACCCAGGAGAAGGCGGTGGCGGTGTTCGGCTTCGTGCATTCGGGCGTCAACATCGCCGTCAACGAGGTGGCGAAGGAGATCGGCGTGCCGACCATGGGCACCCAGACCGGCGCCGGTGACGTCACCGGCAAGCATTATCCGATCGCCTTCCGAACGCATGCGGTGGACCCGCCGCGCGTCGCCACCTGGATGGGCTGGATCAAGAAGAACAACTGGAAGCGCATCGCGATCCTCGCCGAGACGACCGACTACGGCATCGGCCTTGCCGACGAGACGGAGAAGCAGGCCAAGGCCGCCGGCGCAGGGATGGAAACCCTGAAGATCATGTTCGATCGAACGACGACGGACCTGCTGCCGCAGCTGCTTCAGGTCAAGGCATTCAAGCCGGACGTGATCGTCAACATCGGCGTCGGCCAGCCGCTCGAGCTGATGATCCAGCAGGCGAACACGGTCGGCCTCCTGCCCGACGCCAAGATGGTCACCTCGTATGACGCGCCGGCACGGCCGCAGTTCTGGCAGATCCACGGCGACAAGTGGAAGGGCGTGAGCTTCATCGCCTTCTACTCGCCGAAGTCGGAGCTGTCGGAGCCCGGCAAGTGGCTCGCGAAGAAGTACCAGGAGAAGTACAACGAGACGCCCGGTCTATGGCGCGCTCAATGCGTTCGGCAATGCACTTGTATTCGCGCAGGCGATCGAGAAGGCGAAGTCGACCGATCCCAAGGCGATGATCGCCGCGCTCGAGGAAGGCTCGTTCACGGGCTGGTCGGCGGTTCCGGTCACCTTCCCGAAGGCAGACGGCGTGCTGTGGCACAACTGGGCGCCGCCGATGATGGTGCTGACCTACACCGCGAAGGACCAGAAGGTCGGTGACGCGGAGGTGTCCTACGTGCTTGGCAAATGATGTCTTTTCCCTCTCCCCCTCCTTCAGGGGGAGAGGGTCAGGGTGAGGGGCGGCAGCGCGAAGAACGACACCACTGCCCAATTTTTCCGAACACGAAGAATCCAGAGCTGGAAATGAAACCGAGCAAGCGGCCGCCCCTCACCCTCGGCCGGCAAATGGGCCGGCCTCTGCCCTCTCTCCCGAAGGCGCGGGGGAGAGGGCAAGTGCCGGCGCCCCGCCCATGATGTTCACCACCGAGCTGCTGACCCAGACCCTCATTTCCGGGCTGATGGTGGGCGTGCTCTATGCGCTGATGGCGCTCGGCATCACCTTCATCTACTCGATCGTGAAGACCATCAACTGGGCGATGGGCGAGTTCTACATGATCGGCAGCTATATCCAGTTCGTCGCCGTGCACTTCCTGCTCGGCCCGAGCTACTGGTGGCTGGCGGTCGTCATCTCGACCGCCGGCACGTTTCTCGCCGGCTACCTGCTCGAGCCGATCCTGATCAAGCCGATGTATGCAAGGCCGATGCAGCGGCGCGACGACTACGCGACGGTGGTGACGATCGCGCTTCTGCTGCTGCTTCGCAGCCTGGCGGTCGCGCTCGGCGGCCCCAACCAGTATCGCCCGGAAACGGACCTGCCGATCGTCTGGCTCGGGCCGCTGCCGCAGGAGGGCGCCCGCGTCGCCGCCTCGCTGTGCGCGGTGCTGGCGCTCGGCCTGTTCTGGCTGGTGATCAAGAAGACCTGGGTCGGCCTCGCGCTGCGGGCGACCGCGCAGAACCGGGTCGCCGCCCAGACCTCGGGCGTCGACGTGTTCCGCCTCGACGCCACCGCCTTCGCCATCGGCGTCGCGCTCGCGGGCCTGGCGGGCGCGCTGCTGGCGCCGCTGTTCATGGTGTTCCCGACCAACGGCGCGGTGACCACCGTCAAGGGCTTCGAGATCATCGTGATCGGCGGCCTCGGATCGATCCCCGGCGCGTTGATTGGCGGGCTGCTGCTGGGCCTCGTGGAAAGTCTGGGTACGTCGTTCATCTCCTCGCCCTATCAGAACGCCTACGGCTTCTTGCTGGTCATTCTGGTGCTGCTGGTGCGGCCGAACGGGCTGTTCGGCGAGAAGGGACGCGAGGCATGACTGCGGACGGCGACGGCGTGCTGGTGGCACAGGGCCTCGTCAAGCGGTACGGCGGGCTCGTCGCCAACAACGGCGTCGGCATGCGCATCGACGCCGGCGAGGTGCGCGGGCTGATCGGGCCGAACGGCGCCGGCAAGACCACCTTCGTCAATCTGATCACCGGCATCGAGGTGCCCGACGCCGGCACGGTCCACCTCGGCCGGCGCGACATCACCGGTCTCGAGCCGCATCGCATCGCCGATGCCGGGCTGGTGCGCTCGTTCCAGATGGCGCGGGTGTTCGGCAACCTCACCGCCACCGAGAACCTGATGATCCCGTACTTCGCCAGCGGCGCGACCGGGGGCACCGCCGAAGGCATCGCGCGCGCCGAGGAGCTGCTGCGGCTGTCGACGCTGCAGCCGCTCGCCGACGCACCGGCGAACGCGCTGTCGGGCGGCCAGCGCATGCTGCTGCAGGCCTGCGCCGGCTTCATGATCCCCGGTCTCAAGGTCTATGTGCTCGACGAGCCGTTTGCCGGCATCAATCCGGTGGTGAAGGACACGCTGATCGATCTCATCATGTACGAGAACCGCACGCGCGGGATCACCTTCCTGATCGTCAGCCACGAGATGGAGATCATCCGCCGCATGTGTCCGCGGGTGACCGTGATGATCGCCGGCAGCGTGGCGGCGGAAGGTTCTCTCGACGAGGTGGCGGCCCGCGAGGACGTGATCACCGCCTATCTGGGGCGGTCGGCGGCATGACCAGCGAAGCTGTCGTCACCACCGAGGGTATTCATGCCGGCTACATACCGGGCGTCGACATCCTGCGCGGCCTGTCGATCAGCGCGGCGGCGAACGAGATCACGCTGGTGATCGGCCCCAACGGCGCCGGCAAGTCGACGCTGCTGCGCACCATCTTCGGTTTTCTGAAGCCGCATACCGGCCGCGTCACGTTCCAGGGCCGCGATGTCACGGCGGCGCGTCCGAGCGAGCTCAAGGCCGCCGGCATCAGCTACGTCACCCAGGACATCAACAGCTTCCCGCTGCTGACCGTCGAGGAGAACCTGCTGATGGGGGCATGGGTGTTCCGGACGGACAAGGCGCGGATCAGCCGTCAGCTCGAGCACGTCTACGCCACCTTCCCGGCGCTGACGCCGAAGCGCCACGACAAGGCGGGCTCGCTGTCCGGCGGGCAGGGGCGCATGCTGTCGGTGGCGCGCGAGATGATGACCGACCCGCGGCTGCTGCTGATCGACGAGCCGACGGTCGGCCTTGCACCCAATCTGGTCGCGCAGGTCTACGAGATCCTGGCTGCGGCGCGCAAGGCGACGGGCGCCGCCATCCTGCTCGTGGAGCAGAACGTCGAGCAGGCGCTGCCGCTCGCCGACCGGCTCTACCTTCTCAATCTCGGGCAGGTGAAGGCCGAGGGGCCGGGCGCGGAGTTCGACAACACACGGGTGCGAAAGCTGGTGCAGGAATGTCTGTTGGGCTAGGCCGCAACTGGGGCGCGTTCGTCGACTGGCGGCGAGTGGCGTGGGCGACGCTGCTCGGCGCGCTGCCGGTTGCGGCGCTGCCGCTCGTCGCCGGCGAGTACGTGGTCCACGTGATGGCGATCGCCTGCTACTACGTGATCCTGGCGGCGAGCTGGAACCTGCTGGCCGGTTTCACCGGGCAGTTCTCGCTTGCCCACCACGGGTTCGCGGCGATCGGCGGCTACGCCTCGGGACTGCTCGTCTACCATCTGAAGACACCGCTGTGGGTCAGCGTGCCGTCCGGCATCGTGGCGGCCGGGCTCGCCGGCTTCATGATCGGCGTGCTGGTGCTCAGGATGCGCGCCATCTATCTGTCGATCGCCACCTGGGCATTCGCCGAGACGTTGCGGATCCTGCTGACCGCGGCCTATGAATTCACCCGCGGCGACCTCGGCCTCAGCGTACCCTCGCTCTACGGGCATGTCCGGCCGGTCGTCTACTACTATACCTTCGCCATCATCGCCGCCGCCTGCCTGCTGCTGATGCACGTGATCCTGAAGTCGCCGGTCGGGTATTTCATGCGGGCGATCAAGGACGACCAGATGCGGGCGACCTCCCTCGGCGTCGACACCACGCGCGTCAAGCTGTTCGCATTCGTCGTGTCGAGTGCCATGGCCGGCCTCGCCGGCGTGCTCAATGCGCACTACGTGCTCACCCTTACTCCCTCGATCGTCGATTTCAGCGAGATGGCGAAGATCATCGTCATGGTGGTGATCGGCGGCATGGGCTCGTTCATCGGTCCAATTCTCGCCGTGCCGCCGATCCATTTCCTGACCGCCTACCTCACCGACTGGGGCGAGTGGAGCATGGTCGTCTTCGCCGGTATCGTGATCGTCGTGATGCGCGCCTACCCGTCTGGCCTGGCGGGCGCAATCGACGCGGTGCGCCGCCGCCGGGCGAGTGCGCGCGACGCCGCTGCCGGCGCGCCGACGATGGACAGGCGCTGAGGTGAGCAAGCGCGGCTACTTGCTCGCGTGGGCGGCGATCGCGGCCGGGCTGGCGCTGGCGGCGGGCACGCTCGTCGCCTATCGCGGCCGGTTCGACTACGCCTTCGAGCTCGTGGATATTCCGGCGGTCGCACTTGCCGCCGGACTGGTCCTCGCCGGCCTGCTGGTGCTGCCGCTGCCGTGGCTGATCGCGCGCACCGCCCTGCATGAACGGGGCGGCGGCCGCGCCTTGCTCGCGTTCGTGGTCGGCGTCGGCATCGTGCTGCGTGCCGTCCTGTTCGTTACCGAGCCGGCGCTCGAGGACGACTACAACAGGTACCTGTGGGACGGCGGCGTCACGGCGCACGGCATTAATCCTTTTGCGCAGGCGCCGGCTGCCGCGATCGAGCAGGGCGAGGCGACCGCGATCGGGCGGCTTGCCATGTCGGCCGGCGTGGTGATGGAGCGGATCAACCATCCCGATCTCAAGACGATCTATCCGCCGGTGACGCAGGCGGCATTTGCGCTCGCCCATCGCCTCGCGCCGTGGAGCCTGACGGCCTGGCGCGTGCTCTGCCTCGGCGGCGAGATCGCCACGCTCGCACTGCTGCTGGCATTGCTCGGCGAAACCAGACGCAGCCCGCTGTGGGCGGCGCTCTACTGGTGGAACCCGCTGATCATCAAGGAACTGATCAACTCCGCGCACATGGAGGCGATCCTGATGCCGCTGGTGCTGGCCGCGCTGCTGCTGGCCGTGCGGCGACGGCCGACCGGCTCGATCCTGCTGCTCGGACTGGCCGCCGGCGCCAAGTTGTGGCCGGTGCTGCTGGCGCCGCTGCTGCTGCGGCCATTGCTCGCCCATCCGGCGCGCCTGCTCGCGTCGATGCTGCTGCTCGGCGCCATGCTCGTGGCGTGGGCGCTGCCGCCGCTGCTCGGCGGCATCGACGATACGTCGGGCTTCGTTGCGTTCGCCAGCCACTGGCAGACCAACAGCGCCCTGTTTCCAGCTCTCGCCAAACTGGTCGATGCAACAATGACGCTCGCCGGCTGGGCCGTGCCGCCGAGCGGTCTCGTCGCCCGCGCGCTGCTCGGCGCGGCGGTGCTGGCGATCGCGGTCGGCGTTGCCTGGCGGCCCTGGAACGACGCCGCCGACCTGATGCGGAAAGCCGGCATCGTCGCGGCGGCGCTGTTTTTGTTGTCGCCGGCCCAGTTTCCCTGGTACGCCGCCTGGATGATGCCGTTTCTCGCATTCAATCCCATGATCTCGCTGCTGGCGCTCTCGGCGCTGCTGCCGATCTACTACAGCTCGTTCCATTTCCTGGCCCGCGAGCAGTACGACGTGTTCCGCTATGGCATCGTCTGGCTGATCTGGCTGCCGGCGTGGGCCGGCCTCGCCATCGAGCTGTGGCGGCGGCAGGCGAAGGCGCGCCACGGCGGAGCGGCGGATGCGTAGCGGTGCGCGCATCGGCGTCGTCATTCCGGCGCTGAACGAGGCCGCCGCGATCGGCCGCGTCGTCGCCGACGTGCCGGCCTGGGTCGATCACGTCGTGGTCGCCGACAACGGATCGAGCGACGACACCGGCCGGGTGGCCGAGGCAGCCGGTGCAACGGTCGTGGTCGAACGCGAGCGCGGCTATGGCGCGGCCTGCCTCGCCGGCATCGCCGCGCTGCGGCCGGTGGATATCGTCGTGTTCGTCGACGGCGACTATTCGGATCATCCAGCCGACATGGCCGACCTCGTCGATCCGATCGCGGCCGGCAGTGCCGACTTCGTGCTGGCCTCCCGCGCCACCGGCGAGCGCGAGGCGGGATCGCTGACGCCGCAGCAGGTCTTCGGCAACTGGCTCGCCACCCGCCTCATCGCCGGGATCTGGGGGCAGCACTATTCCGACCTCGGACCGTTCCGGGCGATCTCGGCGCCGGCACTGGCGGCGCTCGACATGCGTGACCGCAATTTCGGCTGGACGGTCGAGATGCAGATCAAGGCGGCGGAGCGGCAGCTCGCGCGTGCTCGAGGTGCCGGCCAGATATCGCCGCCGGATCGGGGTGTCGAAGGTCTCGGGCACGATCACCGGATCGGTGAAGGCCGGCGCCAAGATCCTCTACGTCATTGCCCGTCATGCTCGCGGGCGCAAGGCGCGCGCCATGCCGGGGGCGTAAGGCGCCCGGCTATCCGCGCTGCAGCAGCCGGTCGACCATTGCGCCGGCGACGCCGAGATAGTTCACCGGATCGACCAGCGCTTCGAGCTGCCGGCTGTCGAGATGCTTCGCGATGTCGGGCTCGGCCATCAGCTCGGGCAGGAGCCTGCCGCCCTTGTCGGCGGCGCGCCGGCAGGCGGCATAGACGAGGTCGTGCGCGGCGCCGCGTCCGGTGTGCTCGGCCAGCGCCATCATCACCGCCTCGGCGACGATCAGGCCGCCGGTGATGTCGAGGTTGCGGCGCATGCGCGCGGCGTCGACGATCAGCCCGTCGAGCATGAAGCGCGCCTGCTTCAGCGCGCCGGCGGTGGCGATGAAGCTCTCCGGCACCGCCACCCATTCGAGATGCCACGGGCCGGTCGCCCGCTCGTGGTCGGCGTGCATGCCGTCGAGCATCAGGCCGACGTGCTGGCGCACCGTCCTCGAGATCGCGATGATCAGCTCGCAGCTGATCGGGTTGCGCTTCTGCGGCATCGTCGAGGAGGCGCCGCGGCCGGTGACGAACGGCTCGAACACCTCGCCGATCTCGGTCTGCATCATCAGCATGACGTCGGTCGCGATCTTGCCGAGGCTGCCGGTGACGAGGCCGAGGAAGCAGATTGTCTCGGCGATGCTGTCGCGGGCCGAATGCCAGGTCATCGACGGCACCCCAAGGCCGAGATCGGCCATCAGCGCATCGTGCACGGCGAGGCCTTTGTCGCCGAGCGAGGCGAGCGTTCCGGCCGCGCCGGCGAACTCGCCGACCAGCACGCGCGGCTCGATCTGGGCCAGCCGCTCGCGGTGACGGCGGATCATCGACAGCCAGACGGCGGCCTTGTGGCCGAAGGTGACCGGCAGCGCGTGCTGCAGGTGGGTGCGACCGGCCATCACCGTGTCGCGATGGCGGCTGGCGAGGGCGGCAAGCGTGGTGTCGAGTGCTGCGAGATCGGCCTTGACGAGCGCCAGGCCGTCGCGGATCTGCAGGACCGTCGCGGTATCCATGATGTCCTGGGTGGTGGCGCCCCAGTGCAGGTAGCGGCCGGCCTCGCCGCAGTGCGGCGCCATCTGGTGGACGAGGCCGATGATCGGATAGCCGACGTTGTCGGTCTCGGCCTTGAGCTTGGCGAAGTCGATCGGCACGTCGGCGCCGGCCTTCTCGATCGCGATCGCGGCTTCGGCCGGGATCACGCCGAGCCGGCCCTGCACGCGGGCGAGGCTGATCTCGACCCGGGCGGCCGCCTTGATGAAGGCCTCGTCGCAGAACACGGCGCGCATCTCGGGCGTGCCGAAGGCGTCGCGGTAGAGGATGGAATCGAACACGGCGGAGGGCATGGCGGACCTGTCGGCTGGGCTGGGTCGATCGGCGTGGCACAGGATCAGGAATGGCGGTCGAGATCAAGTGCCGATCGGCGATGGCGGCATCGGCGTTCGGGACCGTAGCCGGGGCAGGGCCGCCGCCGATGCCGGACTGCCGACGCGACCGGCGATCGCCTGTCGATGAGGGGGAGCGCCAAAGTAGGAAGAATGCCGATCTTCCGCACTCGCGCCTGGGGGCAACCCGTCAGTCCGCCCGGAAGTTCGTTGAGCGTCCCCAATTCTTCATGCAAATACACGGAGTGTCTGTAGGCACATCATCCGGCGTTCATGCAAGCGAGGGAGGGGGCCGCCGTCGGATCAGAGAAAATGCGGCTCGCGCCCGATCGTGAGAACGGCGCCGTGCAAGCGGCCGCCCCTCACCCTCGGCCGGCAAGAGCGCCGGCCTCTGCCCTCTCCCCCGAAGGGGCGGGGGAGAGGGGAACCGTGCTCGCCCGCTGCCGTTCCGCGAGCGTCATCCTGCCGAAGGTTTCGAGTGGTGACCAGCGCGCCCGGTCGCCGGCGACGCGGTCCCGGGTCTCGCGCATCCTGCGCTCGCCCGGGAAAGCAGGCTGGGAAAGGGGCGCTCATTTGGCGGCGATCCGCCTGCTGTACGAATACGCGCACGAGCGACCTCGTGCCTGCGGCGCCAGTCGAGCTCCCGCGGCCAGCGCCGAGCGCCGCCCCTCCCCTTGCTTCCCCGGCCGGAGCGCGGCAGCGCGCAGAGCCGGGGCCGCGTCGGCGGCGGGTTCAGCGCCGCTGCCTACTGCCCATTTCCTACTGCCAACTGCCTACTGGCCATTGGCTACTGGCTATTCGCCACCCTCCACTCCCCCAACTTATCCACGCCCGCCACCCCCGTGCCATACTCGCCCTCGTTCCGCTTCATCGAGGGCGTGCTTCGAAGGCGTTCTGGTGCGGAGGCGGAATAGGACGGTCCGGGAATCACTGCGGTCACGCGCCGCACATTCTGGGAGGGCGCCGCGACCCCTGTAGCGAGACCGGGGGCAGCCTGAGGCTCTAAGGAGGGCCTCGAAGACCTCGCCTAAAACGCGACGGGTGCCCCGCGAAAATCCGTCCGAGTGGGGTGGCTCTGGGCCACCTGAATGAAAGAATGCGGAAGACCGCCGTGGACCACGGCCGCCCCGCTCCCCCTCGCTTCCGAGGGGAAAAAGTGAAAATCACCACCTGAATGACAACGCGATGCGATCGATTGCTTGTATGCACACCGAACTCGCATCGCTTGTAGGTTGGGTTAGCGGCCCAACCTACGCCCGAGCGCCGCCGCCGCAGACGCAGCGAGCCGACGCCGGCTACTTCGGCAGCGTGCCGTCGATGCCCTCGACGTAGAAGTTCATGGCCGACAGGTCCTTGTCGGAGATCTTCTCGCCGGACTTCAAGAATTCGGCGCCGCCCTGCTTCTTCAGCGGTCCGGTGAACGGATGCAGCTCGCCCTTGGCGATCTTGTCCTTGGCGGCATCGGCGAGGGCGGCGACATCGGCCGGCACCTTCTTGCCGTAGGGCGCGATCGTCAGCATGCCGGAGCTGAGCCCGCCCCAGACGTTGCCGGTCTTCCAGGTGCCATCCATCACCGCCTTGACGCGGCTGATGTAGTACGGCGCCCAGTTGTTGACGAGCGCGGTGACCTGCGCGTTCGGCCCGAACGCCGACATGTTGGATGCCTGGCCGACGGCGACGATGCCGCGCTCCTCGGCGAACTTCATCGGCGCCGGGCTGTCAGTGTGCTGGAACAGAACGTCGGCGCCCTGGTCGGCGAGCGCCTTGGCGGCGTCGGCCTCCTTGCCCGGATCGAACCAGCTCGACACCCATATGATCTTGAACTTGACGTCTGGATTGACCGACTTGGCGCCGAGATAGGCGGCGTTGATGCCCATCACCACCTCGGGAATCGGGAACGAGGCGATGTAGCCGATCGTGTTCGACTTGGTCATCTTGCCGGCGATGATGCCGGCGACATAGCGGCCCTCGTAGTAGCGGATGTTCGAGGTGGCAAGGTTTTCGGCCTGCTTGAAGCCCGAGACGTGCTCGAACTTCACCTTCGGGTTGCGGGTGGCGACCTTCAGCGTCGGGTTCATGAAGCCGAACGAGGTGGTGATCACGAGGTCGTTGCCGGCCTGCACGAGCTGGTCGACGACGCGCTCGGCGTCGGGGCCCTCCGACACGTTCTCGATGTGGGTGGTCTCGACCTTGTCGCCGAACTCCTTCTGCACCGCCAGCAAGCCCTGGTGATGCTGGTACGACCAGCCGTGATCGCCGATCGGGCCGACGTAGACGAACGCGACCTTGGTCTTCTTCGCCTGCGCGATGGCGCCCGTGACCATGACCGCGGCCGCGAGTGCAATCGCTGCGCCGGTGAGCAGCGTGCGCTTGTTGAGATCCATCGAACAACCCCTCCGAACCATGAAATTCGCCTCGCGGCTGATGCGAACCGCACACTATCGGTCCTGCCGAGCGGTGCCAACTGCCAGACGGTGGAAGCATATGTGCGCCCACGCGCAGGGGCTTTACGCCGGCGCGGGAGCGGCCTACCCATGATCAATTGCAAATCCAAAAAGCAGCCGCGAGGAAGGAAAGACCCATGAAGCTCGTTCGTTTTGGCGCCGTCGGGCACGAGAAGCCGGGCCTCGTCGATGCCGATGGCAAGATTCGCGATCTGTCCGCGCATGTGTCCGAGATCACCGGCGAGACACTGTCGCCGAGCCGCCTCGCGCAGCTGAAGGCGCTCGATCCGAAGTCGCTGCCGCTGGCACCCGACGGAGCGCGCATCGGCGCGCCGGTCGCCAACGTGCGCAACTTCATCGCCGTCGGCCTCAATTACGTCGACCACGCCAAGGAGACCGGCTCGCCGATCCCGAAGGAGCCGATCCTGTTCAACAAGCTCGCCAACTGCATTGTCGGGCCGAACGACAACGTGATGGTGCCGAAGAACTCGATCAAGCTCGACTGGGAGGTCGAGATCGCGTTCGTGATCGGCACCCGCGCCCGCTACGTCGAGGAGAAGGATGCGCTGAAGCACGTGGCCGGCTACTGCATCTGCAATGACGTGTCCGAGCGCCACTTCCAGGCCGAGCGCGGTGGCCAGTGGATGAAGGGCAAGTGCTTCGAGACCTCGGGTCCGCTCGGACCCTGGCTCGTCACCACCGACGAGATCAAGGATGTCCAGAACCTCGACATGTGGCTCGACGTGTCCGGCAAGCGCATGCAGACAGGCAATACCCGGACGATGATCTTCCCGATCGCCCATCTCGTGCATTACATCTCGCAGTTCATGGTGCTGGAGGCTGGCGACGTCGTGACGACCGGCACGCCGCCCGGCGTCGGCCTCGGTATGAAGCCGCCGGTATTCCTCAAGGCCGGCGACACCATGAAGCTGCATATTGCCGGTCTTGGCGAGCAGATGCAGAAGGTGGTGCCGTTCAGGGAATGAGCCGATTGAGCGCGACACCGCGCCGTCGGCGCGGCAACGTGGCGGTCGGGCCGTGGCCGCAGTTGGCCGCGTTCCGGCCGGTCCGTCTGGAGACCGGTGGCCGCTTGCAACTGCTGACTATTGCATTCGGCGGTCCGGCCACCTAGCTCTTCGCGGAGGAAGTGCAGCTGGCCGACAAGGTCAAGGAGGTGACCGCGGGCCGGGCTTGGGATTTGTGGAGGAAGCGGGCGCTCGGCCACCAAGGCCGGGCAGGCGGTTGATTTTGGTTTGCGGCGCCGGGGTGAGGGCGGTTATTGTCGAGACTCGAGTGGGGTTTGATCAATTCATTGATATATAGGCGTTTTCTTCAGTTCTTTTGGCGAGCGTAGCCCGCGACGCAATGTCAAGAAAAATGTTGTGACAATGAGCGCAGTATGAGATATGAGCAGGCCTTGGATCGGGCCGACTCGTGTCCAAGAGGGGCGTAGCTCAATTGGTAGAGCGTCGGTCTCCAAAACCGAAGGTCGGGGGTTCGAGACCCTCCGCCCCTGCCATGTCTTCTATAGGCTGGATGTGCGGCGAGAGCCGCGCCCCGGCCTTTGCATGTGTCTGATTACAAGCGGATGCCGTTTGCGCGATTTCGCTGGAGCTACAATCTGGTCCGGCGGTTGATCGGCCCGAGAACGGGATGAAGGGTTTGATGGCGAAGTACAATCCGATCGAGTTCTTTCAGGAAGTGCGCTCCGAGGTGGCCAAGGTCACGTGGCCGAGCACCAAGGAAGTGTGGATCACGACGGTCGCCGTCCTGATCATGGTGACGCTGGCTTCGCTGTTCTTCGTGGCGGCCGACCAGATTCTCGGCTGGCTGGTGAAGCTGGTGCTGGGGATCGGCAGCTGATTTCGAGGCGGAATGCGATTGTTGGATCCGGTTGTGCGCGGGATCGCGGCGGCCTGGCAACTCAGGATGAAGTGACGAGAATGGCGAAGCCGAAGCGGTGGTACATCGTGCACGCTTACACCAACTTCGAGCGCAAGGTGGCCGACGCCATCCGCGAACGCGCGAAGCAAGGCGGCATGGAGGGCCTGTTCGAGGAGATCGTGGTGCCGACCGAGGACGTGGTCGAGGTGCGCCGTGGCCGCAAGGTGCAGACCGAGCGGAAGTTCCTGCCGGGCTATGTGCTCGTCAAGATGGAAATGACCGACGCGGCGTTCCTGATGATCAAGAACACGCCGAAGGTCACCGGGTTCCTGGGGACCGACAACAAGGCGACGCCGATCCCGGAAGAAGAGGCGCTGCGGATGATGCGCCATGTCGAGGAGGGCGTGGAGCGGCCGAAGCCGACCGTCACCTTCGAGATCGGCGAGCAGGTCAAGGTGGCCGAAGGTCCGTTCGCGACCTTCCAGGGCCATGTCGAGGAAGTGGACGAGGAGCGCGCGCGGCTCAAGGTGGCGGTTTCGATCTTCGGTCGTCCAACACCGGTCGAGCTCGAGTTCGGGCAGGTCGAGAAGATCAGCGGCTGAACAGATCGAGGGATGATGACATTCAAGCTCCGGCAGTGATGCCGGTTGTACGTGCGGGAGGGCACCGGATTGGTCCGGAGTCCGCCGACCGCTAACCCTGGAGGGGCTTTCGGGCGCCTCCGCAGTTGCCAGGGGAGACCAGATGGCGAAAAAGATCGACGGCTACATCAACCTGCAAGTGCCGGCCGGCAAGGCAAATCCTTCGCCGCCGATCGGCCCCGCGCTTGGCCAGCGCGGCGTCAACATCATGGAATTCTGCAAGGCGTTCAATGCCAAGACCAAGGAAATGGAGCCGGAAACGCCAATTCCCGTGAAGATCACGGTGTTCTCGGACCGCTCGTTCACGTTCGAGATGCGCACGCCGCCGGCAAGCTTCTTCCTCAAGAAGGCGGCGAAGATCAACTCCGGCAGCAAGACGCCGGGCGTGACGAGCGCTGGCACGGTGACGATGGCGCAGTGCCGCGAGATCGCCCAGACCAAGCTCAAGGACCTGAACACCGACAACGTCGAGCAGGCTGCCCGCACGATCGCCGGTTCGGCCCGGTCGATGGGCATCCAGGTGACGGAGTAACGATCATGAGCAAAGCTGGAAAGCGCATCCGTACCGCCCGCGAAGGCGTGAACCGGGACAAGGCCTACGCGCTCGAGGAGGCGGTCAAGCTCGTCAAGTCGCGCGCCAAGGCCAAGTTCGACGAGACGGTCGACATCGCGATGAACCTCGGCGTCGATCCGAAGCATGCCGATCAGATGGTCCGCGGCGTATGCAACCTGCCGAACGGCTCGGGCCGCACGCTCAGGGTCGCGGTGTTCGCCCGCGGTGCCAAGGCGGAGGAGGCGAAGGCAGCCGGTGCCGACGTGGTCGGCGCCGAGGATCTCGTCGAGACCGTGTCCAAGGGCACGATCAACTTCGACCGTTGTATCGCGACGCCGGACATGATGGGCCTCGTCGGCCGCCTCGGCAAGGTGCTGGGCCCGCGCGGCCTGATGCCGAACCCGCGTGTCGGCACCGTCACGATGGATGTCGCCGGCGCGGTCAAGGGCGCCAAGGGCGGCGCGGTCGAGTTCCGCGTCGAGAAGGCAGGCATCGTGCACGCCGGTGTCGGCAAGGTCAGCTTCACCGAGGCGGCGCTGGCGGAGAACATCCGCGCCTTCGTCGACGCGGTGAACAGGGCGAAGCCGGCTGGTTCAAAGGGCACCTATCTCAAGAAGGTCGCGATCAAGTCGACCATGGGGCCGGGCGTCAAGGTCGACCACTCGACCGTGATCACCGCGACGGCGCAGCATTGAAGTATTCGCGGAGCCCGGCGACGGGCTTCCGATGAATGGGCGGGCTCGCAAGGGCCCAGTCCAGGGGCGGTCGCCTGAATACCGGCATCGTTCCGAACCTGTCCGAGATTGCAGGCGCGGCTTTCACCCGAGGGCTGCTTAATCCCCACCAAGATCCGCGGGGGCCAGCATGAGACGGGAGGCAACCCGAAATTCGCCAGTCCCGCTCGCGGGACGTGCAGTTACGGTTTGAATCTCTCCGGGCACGCTCCGGCCGGCCAGTTTCGGTCAGCAGGGCGGACAGGTGAAGCGGCCCGACGGCCGGAAGGGCTTTGCGCCCTGCCGTTGCCATCGGGTCAAACTCCAACCGGCCGAGGACCGCTTGCGGTCCAAGGCACAAGCTAGGAGAGGCTTAAGTGGACAGAGCTGCGAAAGCAGAGCTCGTGACCGCGCTCCACGACGTGTTCAAGGACACGGGCGTGGTCGTAGTTGCCCACTATGCCGGTATGACGGTCGCCCAGATGACCGACTACCGCCGCAAGATCAATGCGGCGGGCGGGTCGGTCAAGGTGGCCAAGAACCGGCTGGCGAAGATCGCAGCGAAGGATACGGACTCCGAGGCAATCGTGCATCTCTTCAAGGGCCAGACATGTCTGGCCTATTCGAAGGACCCGATTGCCGCGGCGAAGGTTGCCGTCCAGTACGCCAAGACGAACGACAAGCTCGTCATTCTCGGCGGCACGATGGGCAGGACCGTCCTCGACGCAGCGAATGTGAAAGCTCTCGCCGAGCTGCCTTCGCTGGATGAGCTGCGGGCCAAGCTGATCGGCCTCCTGAACGCGCCGGCGACGAAGATCGCCCGCACGATCATGGAGCCGGGCGCCAAGCTCGCACGCGTGATCCAGGCGAAGGCTGCACAAGGGTAACGAAGACCAACGCGCTGGGCACAGGAAGCTCCGCAAACTGACACCAACAGACCATTCAAACCGATAAGGAACCTACCATGACCGATCTCACCAAGATCGTAGAAGATCTCTCGAAGCTGACCGTTCTCGAGGCCGCCGAGCTCGCCAAGATGCTCGAGGAGAAGTGGGGCGTCTCGGCTGCTGCCGCCGTCGCCGTCGCTGCTGCTCCGGGCGGTGGCGCTGCTGCTCCGGCCGCCGAGGAGCAGACCGAGTTCAACGTCGTGCTGATCTCGGGCGGCGACAAGAAGATCAACGTCATCAAGGAAGTCCGCGCCATCACCGGTCTCGGCCTGAAGGAGGCCAAGGATCTCGTCGAGGCCGGCGGCAAGACCGTGAAGGAAGGCGTCTCGAAGGACGAGGCCGCCAAGCTGAAGAAGCAGCTCGAGGACCAGGGCGCGAAGGTCGAGCTGAAGTAAGAGACGAGGGAGTGGGGAGTGAGGGAGTAGTGAATAGTCTACTCCCAACTCCCCATTCCCAACTCCCGCCCGCACTGCGGGCAAGACGGTTCTCCGGAGCGGCTGGACGGGGTCGAAAATCGGCCTGTTCCGGACGCTCCGGTGAACCGTTTCAAGGGTCGGAGCCGGGCCTGGAGCCCGGCCGCAGGCCTCGAGGCGTGACGCGATACGTGCAGCATCTGGTGGCGGCGAGGACGATGTTTCCCGCCGCCCGACCAGCAGAGAAGGAGCGGACAGGGCATGGCTGAGACATTCAACGGCCGCAAGCGCATCCGGAAGAAGTTCGGCAACATGACGGAAGTCGCCAAGATGCCGAACCTCATCGAGGTTCAGAAGAGTTCCTACGACGACTTCTTGATGGTCAAGGAGCCGGCCGGCGGTCGTCCGGATGCCGGCCTGCAGTCCGTCTTCCGCTCCGTCTACCCGATCTCGGATTTCTCCGGCCGCGCCACCCTCGAGTTCGTGCGCTACGATTTCGAGCCGCCGAAGTACGACGTCGACGAGTGCATGCAGCGCGACATGACCTACTCGGCGCCGCTGAAGGTCAAGCTGCGCCTGATCGTGTTCGATGTGAACGAGGAGACCGGCTCGAAGTCGATCAAGGACGTCAAGGAGCAGGACGTCTACATGGGCGACATGCCGCTGATGACGTCGAACGGCACGTTCGTGATCAACGGCACCGAGCGTGTGATCGTCTCGCAGATGCACCGCTCGCCGGGCGTGTTCTTCGACCACGACCGCGGCAAGACGCATGCGTCCGGCAAGCTGCTGTTCGCTGCCCGCATCATTCCCTATCGCGGTTCCTGGCTCGACTTCGAATTCGACGCCAAGGATATCGTCTACGTGCGCATCGACCGCCGTCGCAAGTTGCCGGTGACGACATTGCTCTATGCGCTCGGCCTCGACGACGAGGAAATCCTGGCGACCTTCTACAAGTCGATTCCGATCAAGGAATCGAAGCGCGGCTGGCGGATGCCGTTCAGCCCGGAGAAGATGCGCGGCTCGACCCCGCTCGCCGATCTGATCGACGCCAAGTCGGGCGAGGTGGTGGCCCGCGCCGGCGAGAAGATCTCCGCCCGCAAGGCGCGCGAGCTGGCCGAGAGCGGCCTCAAGGAAGTGCTGGTGTCGTCCGAGGACCTCGCCGGCCGCTATCTCGCCGAGGACATCGTCGACTTGTCGACGGGTCAGATCTACGGCGAGGCCGGCGACGAGCTCGACGACAAGCTGCTGGCCGAGATCAAGGATCAGAAGATCAAGGAGTTCCCGATCCTCGACATCGACCACGTCACGGTCGGCGCCTTCATCCGCAACACGCTCAACATCGACAAGAACGCCAACCGCACCGAGGCGTTGATGGACATCTACCGGGTGATGCGCCCGGGCGAGCCGCCGACCATCGAGGCGGCCGAGAAGCTGTTCCATTCGATGCTGTTCGACGCCGAGCGCTACGATCTGTCGGCGGTGGGCCGGGTGAAGATGAACATGCGGCTCGACCTGCAGGTCGAGGACACCATGCGCGTGCTGCGGCCCGAGGACATCCTCGAGGTCGTCAAGACGCTGGTCGGCCTGCGCGACGGCCGCGGCGAGATCGACGACATCGACCACCTCGGCAACCGCCGCGTCCGCTCGGTCGGCGAGCTGATGGAGAACCAGTACCGCGTCGGCCTCCTGCGCATGGAGCGCGCGATCAAGGAGCGCATGAGCTCGGTCGACATCGACACCGTGATGCCGCAGGACCTGATCAACGCCAAGCCAGCGGCGGCGGCGGTGCGCGAGTTCTTCGGCTCCTCGCAGCTCAGCCAGTTCATGGACCAGACCAACCCGTTGTCCGAGATCACGCACAAGCGGCGGCTGTCGGCGCTGGGCCCTGGCGGTCTGACCCGCGAGCGCGCCGGCTTCGAGGTCCGCGACGTGCATCCGACGCACTACGGCCGCATCTGCCCGATCGAGACGCCCGAAGGCCCGAACATCGGCCTCATCAACTCGCTGGCGACGTTCGCGCGGGTCAACAAGTACGGCTTCATCGAGAGCCCGTACCGCAAGGTGGTGAACCAGAAGGTGACCGACGAGGTGATCTACCTCTCGGCGATGGAGGAGATGCGCCACTACGTTGCCCAGGCCAACGCCGAGATCGACGGCAAGGGCAAGCTCACCGGCGACGTCGTGACCTGCCGCTACCAGGGCGACGTGATGCAGGTCACGCCCGACAAGGTGGGCTATATCGACGTGTCGCCGAAGCAGCTCGTCTCGGTCGCCGCGGCGCTGATCCCGTTCCTCGAGAACGACGACGCCAACCGCGCGCTGATGGGCTCCAACATGCAGCGCCAGGCGGTGCCGCTGATCCGTGCCGAGGCGCCGCTGGTCGGCACCGGCATCGAGGAGGTGGTGGCGCGCGACTCGGGCGCCGCGATCGCCGCCCGTCGCTCGGGCGTCGTCGACCAGGTGGACGCGACCCGTATCGTCATTCGCGCCACCCAGGAGAGCGACCCGTCGAAGCCGGGCGTCGACATCTACCGCCTGCGCAAGTTCCAGCGCTCGAACCAGAACACCTGCATCAACCAGCGGCCGCTGGTGAACGTGGGTGACACGGTGGCGGCCGGCGAGATCATTGCCGATGGTCCGTCGACCGACCTCGGCGATCTGGCGCTCGGCAAGAACGTGCTCGTCGCGTTCATGCCGTGGATGGGCTACAATTTCGAAGACTCGATCCTGATGTCCGAGCGCGTCGTTGCCGAGGACGTGTTCACCTCGATCCACATCGAGGAGTTCGAGTGCATGGCCCGCGACACCAAGCTCGGGCCGGAGGAGGTCACGCGCGATATTCCGAACGTCTCCGAGGAGGCGCTGAAGAACCTCGACGAGGCCGGCATCGTCTACATCGGCGCCGAGCTGCAGCCGGGCGACATCCTGGTCGGCAAGATCACGCCGAAGGGCGAGAGCCCGATGACGCCGGAGGAGAAGCTGCTGCGCGCGATCTTCGGCGAAAAGGCGTCCGACGTTCGCGACACTTCGCTGCGGCTGCCGCCGGGCGTGTCCGGCACGGTGGTCGAGGTGCGCGTGTTCAACCGGCACGGCGTCGAGAAGGACGAGCGCGCCATGTCGATCGAGCGCGAGGAGATCGAGCGTCTCGCCAAGGACCGCGACGACGAGCTGCAGATCCTCGACCGCAACGTCTACGGCCGCGTCAAGGACAGCCTGGTCGGCAAGGAAGTCTCGAAGTGGCCGAAGGGCGGCAAGCGCGGTCCGGCGGCGACGGTCGAGATCCTCGACGACATCCCGCGCAGCCAGTGGTGGGAGATCGGCCTCAAGGACGAGAAGGCGCAGGCCGAGCTCGAGGCGATCCAGAAGCAGTACGAGGACGCCAAGAAGAGTCTCGAGCGCCGCTTCGTCGACAAGGTCGACAAGCTGCAGCGCGGCGACGAGCTGCCGCCCGGTGTGATGAAGCGCGTCAAGGTGTTCGTCGCCGTGAAGCGCAAGATCCAGCCCGGCGACAAGATGGCCGGACGGCACGGCAACAAGGGCGTGGTGTCGATGATCGTGCCGCGCGAGGACATGCCGTTCCTCGAGGATGGCACGCCGGTCGACGTCGTGCTGAACCCGCTCGGCGTGCCGAGCCGGATGAACGTCGGGCAGATCCTCGAGACCCATCTGGGCTGGGCCTGCCGCGGCCTCGGCCGGGTCATCGAGCAGGCGCTCGAGCAGTGGCACGAGACCGGCGAGGCCAAGGCGCTCAAGGAGACGATGAAGTCGATTTACGGCGAGCAGGACGGCATCTCGAAGCTCAAGGACAACGACGTCGTGTCGCTGGCCGAGAAGCTGCGGCATGGCGTGCCGGTGGCGACGCCGGTGTTCGATGGCGCGCACGAGGGCGACATCGTCGACATGCTGAAGCTGGCCGGGTTCGATTCTTCCGGCCAGGTCACGCTGTACGATGGCCGCACCGGCGAGCCGTTCGACCGCAAGGTCACGGTCGGCTTCAAGTACGTGCTGAAGCTGCACCACCTGGTCGACGACAAGATCCATGCCCGCTCGATCGGTCCGTACAGCCTCGTCACCCAGCAGCCGCTGGGCGGCAAGGCGCAGTTCGGCGGCCAGCGCTTCGGCGAGATGGAGGTGTGGGCGCTCGAGGCCTACGGCGCCGCCTACACGCTGCAGGAGATGCTGACGGTGAAGTCCGACGACGTTGCCGGCCGCACCAAGGTGTACGAGGCGATCGTGCGCGGCGACGACGCGTTCGAGGCCGGCATCCCGGAGAGCTTCAACGTGCTGGTCAAGGAAATGCGTGCCCTCGGCCTCAACGTCGATCTCGCGAACTCGGTCGAACAGTTGCCGCCGCCGGCAGCCTCGCCGGCCGATCCGGGCTCGATGCCGCAGCCACAACTACCACCGGCGGCCGAGTAGCCGCCGACGGATCGGCGAGGGAGGCCACGCCAGTCAGTCCCGGGCGTGCCCCCTCGCCATTCGAACCTCGACCGCCGGCAATTGGTCGAGGAAGTCAGACGATCACATGAGCCCTTAGCGAAGCCGCCCCCTTCGCCGACAGGAGATCAGCCGATGAACGAGATCACCAACCTCTTCAAGCAGCAGGCCCCGCTGCCGACGTTCGACCAGATCAAGATTTCGATCGCCAGCCCCGACGACATCCTGTCGTGGTCGTTCGGCGAGATCAAGAAGCCCGAGACGATCAACTACCGCACCTTCAAGCCGGAGCGCGACGGCTTGTTCTGCGCCCGCATCTTCGGGCCGATCAAGGACTACGAGTGCCTGTGCGGCAAGTACAAGCGCATGAAGTACAAGGGCCTCATTTGCGAGAAGTGCGGCGTCGAGGTGACGCTCGCCAAGGTGCGCCGCGAGCGCATGGGCCACATCGAGCTCGCCGCTCCGGTCGCGCACATCTGGTTCCTGAAGTCGCTGCCGAGCAGAATCGGCCTTCTGCTCGACATGACGCTCAAGGACCTCGAGCGGGTGCTCTATTTCGAGAACTACATCGTTCTCGAGCCCGGCGTGACGACCTTCAAGGAACGCCAGCTGCTCACCGAGGAGCAGTATATGCAGGCGATCGACGAGTTCGGCCCGGACAGCTTCACCGCCGGTATCGGCGCCGAGGCGATCCGCGAGATCCTGTCCAGCATGGATCTGGTGCAGATCCAGGCCGATCTGCGCCAGGAAATCGCCGAGGCGACCACCGAGCTCAAGCCGAAGAAGCTCGGCAAGCGGCTCAAGGTGATCGAGGCGTTTCTCGAGTTGGGCAACCGGCCGGAGTGGATGATCCTCACCGTCGTGCCGGTGATCCCGCCGGAGCTGCGCCCGCTGGTGCCGCTCGACGGCGGCCGCTTCGCCACGTCCGATCTCAATGACCTCTACCGGCGCGTCATCAACCGCAACAACCGCCTGAAGCGGCTGATGGAGCTCAGGGCACCCGACATCATCATCCGCAACGAGAAGCGGATGCTGCAGGAGTCGGTCGACGCCCTGTTCGACAACGGCCGCCGCGGCCGCGTCATCACGGGCGCCAACAAGCGACCGCTGAAGTCGCTCGCCGACATGCTGAAGGGCAAGCAGGGCCGCTTCCGGCAGAACCTGCTCGGCAAGCGCGTCGACTACTCCGGCCGCTCGGTGATCGTGGTCGGACCCGAGCTGAAGCTGCACCAGTGCGGCCTGCCGAAGAAGATGGCGCTCGAGCTGTTCAAGCCGTTCATCTACGCGCGCCTGCAGGCGCTCGGCCAGGCGGCGACGGTGAAGCAGGCGAAGAAGCTCGTCGAGAAGGAGAAGCCCGAGGTCTGGGACGTCCTCGACGAGGTGATCCGCGAGCATCCGGTGCTGCTCAACCGCGCGCCGACGCTGCACCGTCTCGGCATCCAGGCGTTCGAGCCGATGCTGATCGAGGGCAAGGCGATCCAGCTGCATCCGCTGGTCTGCGCCGCCTTCAATGCCGACTTCGACGGCGACCAGATGGCGGTGCACGTGCCGCTGTCGCTGGAAGCCCAGCTCGAGGCCCGCGTGCTGATGATGTCGACCAACAACATCCTGCATCCGGCGAACGGCATGCCGATCATCGTGCCGTCGCAGGACATCGTGCTCGGCCTCTACTACGTGTCGATCATGCGCGAGAACGAGCGCGGGCGAGGGCATGTTGCTCGGGCTCGGTCGAGGAGGTGCGTCGCGCGCTCGACTCCGGCGCGGTGTCGCTGCACGCCAAGATCAAGGGCCGCCATACCTCGATCGACGCCGAGGGCAACGACTTGGTCGAGGTCGTACGAGACGACGCCCGGGCCGCATGCTGCTCGGCGAGCTGCTGCCGAAGCGGCCCGGCGTGAAGTTCGCGCTCGCCAACCAGCTGCTGACCAAGAAGGCGATCTCGGGCCTGATCGACGCCGTCTACCGCAACTGCGGACAGAAGGAGACGGTGATCTTCTGCGATCGGATCATGGCGCTCGGCTTCTACCATGCCTTCAAGGCCGGCATCTCGTTCGGCAAGGACGACATGGTGATCCCGGACATCGAAGCCGAAGATCGTCGACCGGACGACGGCCGAGGTGCGCGATTTCGAGCAGCAGTATCAGGACGGCCTGATCACCAAGCTCGAGAAGTACAACAAGGTCGTCGACGCCTGGTCGAAGTGCACCGATCAGATCGCCAAGGAGATGATGGACCGCATCTCGACGACGCACAAGGATGTCCGACCGGCACGGAGAGCCCGATCAACTCGGTCTACATGATGAGCCATTCCGGTGCCCGCGGCTCGCCGACGCAGATGAAGCAGCTCGCCGGCATGCGCGGCCTGATGACCAAGCCCTCGGGCGAGA
Organism: uncultured Alphaproteobacteria bacterium; assembly: GCA_963750535.1. GTDB lineage: Bacteria > Pseudomonadota > Alphaproteobacteria > Rhizobiales > Hyphomicrobiaceae > JAKFWF01. The sequence continues at coordinate 115,771 of CAVVRF010000038.1, forward strand.
TCATCGAGACGCCGATCCTGTCGAACTTCAAGGAAGGCCTGACCGTGCTCGAGTACTTCAACTCGACGCACGGCGCCCGCAAGGGTCTCGCCGACACCGCCCTGAAGACGGCGAACTCGGGCTACCTGACACGGCGCCTGGTCGACGTCGCGCAGGACTGCATCATCACCGAGGAGGATTGCGGCACCGAGAACGGCATCAAGGTGCAGGCGGTGGTCGACGCCGGTCAGGTGATCGTGGCGCTCGGCGCCCGCGTGCTCGGCCGCACGGCGGCGGAGGACGTGCTCGATCCGGCTACCGGCACCGTCATCATCAAGAACGGCGAGCTGATCGAGGAGCGGCACGCCGAGGCGATCGAGAAGTCCCAGGTGCAGGAGGTCCGCATCCGCTCGGTGCTGACCTGCGAGACCGAGATCAGCGTGTGCGGCAAGTGCTATGGCCGCGACCTCGCGCGCGGCACGCCGGTCAACATCGGCGAGGCGGTGGGCGTGATCGCCGCCCAGTCGATCGGTGAGCCGGGCACCCAGCTCACCATGCGTACGTTCCACATCGGCGGCGTCGCGCAGACCGTCGACACCTCGTTCATCGAGAGCAACTTCAACGGCATCGTGCGGGTCAAGAACCGCAACGTCGTGAAGGACAGCCAGGGTCGCCTGATCGTCATGGGCCGCAACGTCGCGATCGCGATCGAGGACCAGGGCGGCAAGGAGCTCGCCGTGCTCAAGGTGACGGCCGGCGCGCGCCTGCTGGTCGACGAAGGCGACACCGTGAAGCGCGGCGCCCGCCTCGCCCAGTGGGATCCGTTCACGCGTCCGATCCTCACCGAGGTCGACGGCGTGGTCGGCTTCGAGGATCTCGTCGAAGGCGCCTCGGTGCGCGAGCAGACCGACGAGATGAAGGGCACGACGAACCGCATCGTCATGGATTGGCGGGCAACGCCGCGCGGCGCCGAATTGAAGCCGGCGGTGGTGATCAAGGATACCAAGGGCAAGCCGATCAAGGTGCAGCGCGGCGGCGACGCCCGTTATCTCCTGACCGTCGATGCCATCCTGTCGGTCGAGCCCGGCGCCCACGTCAAGGCGGGCGACGTTCTAGCTCGTATTCCGACCGCCTCGGCCAAGTCCGGCGACATCACCGGCGGTCTGCCGCGCGTCGCCGAGCTGTTCGAGGCCCGTCGCCCGAAGGACCATGCGATCATCGCGGAAGTCTCGGGCACGGTCGAGTTCGGCAAGGACTACAAGAACAAGCAGCGCATCACGATCAAGCCTGAAGACGAGAGCCAGGAGCCGGTCGAGTACCTGATCCCGCGCGGCAAGAGCCTCGCGGTGCAGCATGGCGACCGCATCGAGCGCGGCGATTTCGTGTACGACGGCCACCCGGCGCCGCACGACATCCTCGCGATCAAGGGCGTCGAGCATCTCGCCAACTACCTGATCAACGAGATCCAGGACGTCTACCGGCTGCAGGGCGTGACGATCAACGACAAGCATATCGAGGTGATCGTTCGCCAGATGCTGCAGAAGGTCGAGATCATGGACACCGGCGAGACCGACCTGATCAAGGGCGAGAATCTCGATCGCCCGGAGGTCGAGGAGATCAACCGCCGCGCCGAGTTGCAGGGCAAGCGGCCGGCCACGTACCAGCCGGTGCTGCTCGGCATTACCAAGGCGTCGCTGCAGACCCGCTCGTTCATCTCCGCCGCCTCGTTCCAGGAGACGACGCGCGTGCTCACCGACGCCGCGGTCAACGGCAAGGTCGATACGCTCGATGGCCTCAAGGAGAATGTCATCGTCGGCCGGCTCATTCCGGCCGGCACCGGTGGCATGCTGCGGCAGCTGCGGCGCGTCGCCGGCAAGCGCGACGAGTTGATCGCGAAGGAGCAGGCGAAAGCCGATACCAAGGCATTGCCGGCGGGAGCGGAGGGCGTTCGCGAGCGCCGCCGTCGCCGGCCGAGCGAGGAGGCGGCGGAATAGCGCCGCGGGCCGTGGTGTTGCAACACTTCGGAACGAACGAACGAGGGCACTTGCCCTCGTTCACTTTTTGAGCCGCCGACCTCGATGCGCCTGCGGCGAGATGCGCGGGCCGGGTAGCAAAAAAAAGCACACGCAAGCCCCGAGAGGAGTTGACCAGGGGTGAAGGTGTGTATATGACCACGTCCAACTCTCTCGGTCAGGTGGTAGGCCAATTCTGCTTCGGCGTTCGCGCCGCGCCGGTCTAGACACTGCCGTATCCAAGCAGAGACACATATTCGGGCTCATGACCCGTTGCTCCACATGGAGTACGGGTCCTCTGAATTTCGAGCTGGGCGATCGCAGTGCGCGATGCCCGGCTGATAGGCTTGACGCTGTTTGTACATTGCAAACGGTGTCGAGGAACGGACGTTCTAGGACGGACAGGGGCATCATGCCGACGATACAACAGCTGATCCGCAAGGCGCGGACGCCGAAGACCTACCGGGAAAAGTCCCGGCACATGGAGGCTTGCCCGCAGAAGCGTGGCGTGTGCACGCGCGTCTATACGACGACGCCCAAGAAGCCCAACTCGGCGTTGCGCAAGGTTGCCAAGATCCGCCTGACCAACGGCTTCGAGGTCATTGGCTATATCCCCGGCGAAGGCCATAATTTGCAGGAGCACTCGGTGGTGCTGATCCGCGGCGGCCGCGTCAAGGACTTGCCTGGCGTGCGCTACCACATCATCCGCGGCGTCCTTGATACCCAGGGCGTCGGCGACCGCAAGCAGCGCCGCTCCAAGTACGGCGCCAAGCGGCCGAAGTAATCGCGATGGCCGGCGCGATGACCGCGAGCCGGCCGTTACAACTCGATCAGATCCGGAATTGAGGGCAGTCCCCTATGTCCCGTCGTCACAAGGCTCAGAAGCGCGAGATCAACCCCGATCCGAAGTTCGGGGATCTGGTGCTGACCAAGTTCATGAACGCGGTCATGGAGCAGGGCAAGAAGTCGGTCGCCGAGCAGATCGTCTACGGCGCGCTGGAGCGCATGGAATCGAGAGCCAAGTCGGACCCGATCGTGATGTTCCGCTCGGCGCTCGAGAACGTGATGCCGGCCGTCGAGGTGCGTTCGCGTCGCGTCGGCGGCGCCACGTATCAGGTTCCGGTCGAGGTGCGCAACGAGCGTCGGCAGGCGCTGGCGATCCGCTGGATCATTGCCGCGGCGCGCGCCCGCAACGAGAACACGATGGTCGAGCGGCTGTCGGGCGAGCTGCTCGATGCGGCCAACAATCGCGGTACGGCGGTGAAGAAGCGGGAAGACACGCACAAGATGGCGGAAGCCAATCGCGCGTTCTCGCATTATCGCTGGTAATACCTTTCGGAGGCTCGAGCCATGGCTCGCACGCACAAAATTGAAGACTACCGCAATTTCGGCATCATGGCGCATATCGACGCCGGCAAGACCACGACCACCGAGCGGATTCTGTACTATTCCGGCAAGTCGCATAAGATCGGCGAGGTGCACGATGGCGCCGCGACCATGGATTTCATGGATCAGGAAGCCGAGCGCGGCATCACCATCACGTCGGCGGCCACTACCTGCTTCTGGCAGGGCAAGCGCCTCAACATCATCGACACGCCAGGCCACGTCGACTTCACCATCGAGGTCGAGCGCTCGCTGCGCGTGCTCGACGGCGCCGTTTGCGTCCTCGATTCGAACCAGGGCGTGGAGCCGCAGACCGAGACCGTCTGGCGCCAGGGCGACAAGTACAGCGTGCCGCGCATCATCTTCGCCAACAAGATGGACAAGACCGGCGCCGATTTCTTCATGTGTCTCGACGACATCAAGGAGAAGCTCGGCGCGCGCGCGGTGCCGCTGCAGCTGCCGGTCGGCGCCGAGAACAACTTCAAGGGCATCGTCGACCTGCTCAAGATGACGGCGCTGATCTGGGATGGCGACGGCAAGGACGCCAAGTTCGCCGAGTTTCCGATCCCGGCTGATCTGGTCGACAAGGCGAACGAATATCGCGCCGCGATGATCGAGGCCGCGGTCGAGATGGACGACGACGTCATGGCCGCCTATCTCGACGGCACCGAGCCCGACATCGCCACGCTGAAGCGGCTGATCCGCAAGGCGACGGTGACGCGCGCCTTCTATCCGATGCTGTGCGGCTCTGCGTTCAAGAACAAGGGCGTGCAGGTTCTGCTCGACGCCGTCGTCGACTATCCTGCCGGCGCCGTCCGATCGCGAGGCCTACAAGTGCATCGACGTCAAGACCGGCGCGGAGACGGTGCGCAAGCCGCTCGACAGCGAGCCGCTGTCGATGATCGCGTTCAAGATCATGAACTTCGAGCACGTCGGCTCGCTGACGTTCTGCCGCATCTACTCGGGTAAGCTCGAGAAGGGCATGGCGCTCGCGCAGACCACGCGCGAAAAGAAAGAGCGCGTCGGCATGGTCTACGAGATGCATGCCGACAAGCGCGAGGCGGTCGACACGGCCTATGCCGGCGACATCATCGCGCTGGCCGGCCTCAAGGACACGCGCACCGGCGAGACGCTGTGCGATCCGCAGAAGCCGGTGCTGCTCGAGAAGATGGACTTCCCGAACCCGGTCATCGAGATGTCGGTCGAGCCGAAGTCGAAGGCCGACCAGGAGAAGATGGCCAACGTCCTGCACGCCATGGCGCTCGAGGATCCCTCGTTCCGCGTCTCGGTGGATCAGGAGAGCGGCCAGACCATTCTCAAGGGCATGGGCGAGCTGCATCTCGATATCAAGGTCGACATCATGCGGCGTGCGCCGCACAACATCGAGGTCAACGTCGGTGCGCCGCAGGTGGCCTACCGCGAGACGCTCGCGCGTCCGGCCGAGATCGACTACACGCACAAGAAGCAGACCGGCGGCACCGGCCAGTTCGCCCGCGTGAAGCTGCGCCTGGCGCCGAACGAGACCGGCAAGGGCAACGAGTTCGAGTCCGCGATCGTCGGCGGCACGGTGCCGAAGGAGTACATTCCCGGCGTCGAGAAGGGCGTCAACAGCGTCTGGGACAACGGCGTGCTGATCGGCTTCCCGATGGTCGACATGAAGGTCACGCTGTTCGACGGCGCGTTCCACGAGGTGGACAGCTCGGCGATCGCGTTCGAGATCGCGGCCCGCGCCGCGATGAAGGAAGGCTGCGACAAGGGCGGCGTAAAGCTGCTCGAGCCGATCATGGACGTCGAGGTGGTCACCCCCGGCGATTTCGTGGGTGGTGTCATCGGCGACATCAACAGCCGCCGTGGCCAGATCCGCAATCAGGAGATGCGTGGCAACGCCACCGTGATCCGGGCATTCGTGCCGCTGGCCAACATGTTCGGATACGTCAGCCAGCTGCGCTCGATGAGCCAGGGCCGTGCGTCCTACACCATGCAGTTTGCCCATTACGCGGACGTGCCGCGTAACGTGGCCGATGAAGTCAAGGCCAAGTATGCCTGATCGCCATGGTGCCGGCGATCGGGCGCGAGCCCGCTCGATACGGCACTGCGGCGACGGCAATGCCGAAGCCAAACGGAACCCGGAAGTTGAACTGAGGAGAGCCTCCCATGGGCAAAGCAAAATTCGAGCGGACGAAGCCGCACTGCAACATCGGCACCATTGGTCACGTCGACCATGGCAAGACGTCGCTCACCGCCGCGATCACTAAAGTTCTGGCCGAGACCGGCGGCGCGACCTACACCGCCTACGATCAGATCGACAAGGCTCCCGAGGAGCGTGAGCGCGGCATCACCATCTCGACTGCCCACGTCGAGTACGAGACCAAGGCCCGCCACTACGCCCACGTCGACTGCCCCGGCCACGCCGACTACGTGAAGAACATGATCACCGGCGCTGCCCAGATGGACGGCGCGATCCTGGTCGTGTCGGCTGCCGACGGCCCGATGCCGCAGACCCGCGAGCACATCCTGCTCGCCCGCCAGGTCGGCGTTCCGGCGCTGGTCGTATTCATGAACAAGGTCGACCTCGTCGACGATCCGGAGCTGATCGAGCTCGTCGAGATGGAAGTGCGCGAGCTGCTTTCCTCCTACCAGTTCCCCGGCGACGACATTCCGATCGTCAAGGGCTCGGCCAAGGCCGCCCTCGACGGCGACAAGCCGGAGATCGGCAAGGAAGCCATCCTGAAGCTGATGGAGGCGGTCGACGCCTACATCCCGCAGCCGGACCGCCCGATCGACAAGCCGTTCCTGATGCCGATCGAGGACGTGTTCTCGATCTCGGGTCGCGGCACCGTCGTCACCGGCCGCGTCGAGCGCGGCATCATCAAGGTCGGCGAGGAAGTCGAGATCGTCGGCATCCGCGATACCGTCAAGTCGACCGTCACCGGCGTCGAGATGTTCCGCAAGCTGCTCGACGAGGGTCGGGCCGGCGACAACATCGGCGCGCTGCTGCGTGGCATCGACCGCGAGGGCGTCGAGCGCGGCCAGATCCTGTGCAAGCCGGGCTCGGTGAAGCCGCACAAGAAGTTCAAGGCCGAAGCCTACATCCTGACCAAGGAAGAGGGCGGCCGCCACACCCCGTTCTTCACCAACTACCGTCCGCAGTTCTATTTCCGCACGACCGACGTGACCGGCGTCGTCACGCTGCCGGCCGGCACGGAGATGGTGATGCCGGGCGACAACGTCACGGTCGACGTGGAGCTGATCACGCCGATCGCGATGGAGGAGAAGCTGCGCTTCGCCATCCGCGAGGGTGGTCGCACCGTTGGCGCCGGCGTCGTCGCGAAGATCGTGGAATAACGGAAACTAGAGCCGAAGCAGGGCGGAGGGCGCCCTGCTTCCGGCTCGAACCAGCGAGTTTGCGACCATGAACGGCCAAAACATCCGCATCCGGCTCAAAGCGTTCGATCATCGAATCCTCGATGCGTCGACGCGCGAGATCGTGAACACTGCGAAGCGCACTGGCGCGGAAGTGCGCGGGCCGATCCCGCTGCCGACGCGCAAGGAGATGTTCACGGTGAACCGCTCCCCGCACATCGACAAGAAAAGCCGCGAGCAGTTCGAGATGCGCACTCACAAGCGCCTGCTCGATATCGTCGATCCGACCCCGCAGACCGTGGACGCGCTGATGAAGCTCGACCTGGCGGCCGGCGTGGATGTCGAGATCAAGCTCTGAAAACCCAGTTTCACGGGGACCTGTGTCGCGGGTGAAACCGCCGACGCCGCCCAATAGGAAGAGGACCGCATAAGATGCGCTCCGGATTGATCGCTCAGAAAGTGGGAATGACCCGCATCTTCACGGATGGCGGCGAGCATATTCCCGTGACCGTGCTGAAGGTGGACAACTGTCAGGTCGTCGCCCATCGCACCGATGAGTCGAATGGCTATACCGCTCTGCAGCTCGGCGTGGGCACGCGCAAGCCGACCAATATCAGCAAGGCCGAGCGGCAGCACTTCGCGGTCGCCAACGTCGAGCCGAAGCGCAAGGTGGTCGAGTTCCGCGTCAGCCCCGAGAACATGATCGCGGTCGGCTCCGAGCTGACCGTAAATCATTTCGTCACCGGTCAGCTGGTCGACGTCACCGGCACCAACCAGGGCAAGGGCATGGCCGGCCCGATGAAGCGCTGGAACTTCGGCGGCCTGCGCGCCACGCACGGCGTGTCGATCAGCCACCGCAGCCACGGCTCGACCGGCCAGCGCCAGGACCCCGGCAAGGTGTTCAAGGGCAAGAAGATGGCCGGCAACATGGGCAACATGCGGGTGACGACGCAGAACCTGCAGGTCGTCAAGACCGACGTCGAGCGCGGCCTCGTGATGATCAAGGGCGCGGTTCCTGGCAACAAGGGCGGCTGGGTGCTGATCCGCGACGCCGTGAAGAAGCCGCTGCCGAAGGATGCGCCGAAGCCGGGCGCGTTCAAGGCCGCCGCCGGGGCGAAGGAGTAAGCACGATGCAGGCGAACGTAACCACGATCGAGAACGCATCGGCCGGCACGGTCGAGCTTCCCGATGCGATCTTCGGCCTCGAGCCGCGCCAGGATCTGATCCAGCGCATGGTCCGCTGGCAGCTTCTGAAGCGCATGGCCGGCACGCATCATGCGCAGGACCGTTCGGAAGTGAACGTCACCGGCAAGAAGATGTACAAGCAGAAGGGCACCGGCAGCGCTCGTCACGGCGACAAGTCGGTGCCGCAGTGGCGCGGTGGCGGCAAGGCTTTCGGCCCCAAGCCGCGCAGCCACGAGATCGGTCTGACCAAGAAGGTGCGGGCGCTGGCGCTGCGCCACGCCTTGTCGGCCAAGGCCAAGGCCGGCGAGATCGTCGTGCTCGACGCCGCGAAGTCGGCGAGCGGCAAGACCGGCGATCTTCGGCAGCACTTCGGCAAGCTCAACCTCGACAACGCGCTGATCATCGACGGCGCCGAGCTCGACGTGCCGTTCGCCCGCGCGGCGCGCAACCTGCCGAACATCGACGTCCTGCCGGTGCAGGGCATCAACGTCTACGACATCCTGCGCCGCAAGAAGCTGGTGCTGACCAAGGCCGCGGTCCAGGCGCTGGAGGCGCGCTTCAAATGAACAAGCTCAAGTCATACGACGTGATCATCTCGCCGGTGATCACCGAGAAGGCGACCATGGCGTCCGAGTACAACCAGGTCGTGTTCAAGGTGCGGCCCGATGCGTCGAAGACCGACATCAAGCAGGCGGTCGAGCAGCTCTTCAACGTCAAGGTGAAGGCTGTGAACACGCTGGTCCGCAAGGGCAAGCTGAAGCACTTCCGCGGCCTGCGCGCGATCCAGAGCGATACCAAGAAGGCGATCGTCACGCTCGAGGCCGGCCACGCCATCGACGTGACGACGGGCCTGTGAGGACAGTTCCATGGCACTGAAAACATTCCGTCCGACCTCGCCGAGCCTGCGGCATCTGGTGCAGATCGACCGCAGCGGCCTGTGGAAGGGCGCCCCGGTGAAGGTCCTGGTCGAGGGCAAGACCAAGACCGGCGGTCGCAATACCGACGGCCGCATCACGATGCGGCATATCGGCGGTGGTCACAAGCAGTCCTACCGGCTGGTCGACTTCCGCCGCCGCAAGCACGATGTCCCGGCCACCGTCGAGCGTCTCGAGTACGATCCGAACCGCACCGCGTTCATTGCGCTGGTGAAGTACCAGGACGGCGAGATGTCGTACATCCTGGCGCCGCAGCGGCTGGCGGTCGGCGACACCGTCGTGTCCGGCGAGAAAGTCGACGTGAAGCCCGGCAACGCCATGCCGCTCGCCTCGATGCCGATCGGCACGATCGTGCACAACGTCGAGCTGAAGGTAGGTCGCGGCGGCCAGCTCGCCCGTTCGGCCGGCTCCTATGTCCAGCTGGTCGGTCGCGACAGCGGCTGGGCAGTGTTGAAGCTCAACTCCGGCGAGACCCGCAAGGTCCGGGCCGAGTGCATGGCCTCGATCGGCGCGGTGTCGAACCCGGACCATTCCAACACCGTGGTCGGCAAGGCCGGACGTACCCGCTGGCTCGGGCGCAGGTCCACCGTGCGCTCGATCGCCATGAACCCGGTCGACCATCCGAACGGCGGCCGCACCAAGGGCGGCAAGCACTGGTCGACGCCGTGGGGCAAGCCGACCAAGGGCTACAAGACCCGCAAGAACAAGAGCACCGACAAGTTCATCATTCGCGGCCGTCAGGCCAAGAAATAATCGGGCGCGAGGAGTTTCTCACGTGACACGTTCTGTCTGGAAGGGCCCGTTCATCGACGGCTATCTGCTGAAGAAGGCAGACAAGGTCCGCTCGTCGGGGCGCAACGAAGTGATCAAGATCTGGAGCCGTCGCTCGACGATCCTGCCGCAGTTCGTCGGCCTGACCTTCGGCGTCTACAACGGCCACAAGCATATCCCGGTCAACGTCTCGGAAGAGATGATTGGCATGAAGTTCGGCGAGTTCTCCCCGACCCGTACGTTCCACGGGCACAGTGGGGACAAGAAAGCCGTCAAGAAGTGAAAGGCTGAGAAAATCCCATGGGCAAGCCAAAGCGCGAGCGCAGCCTGAAAGACACGGAAGCTCAGGCCGTGGCGAAGAACCTCAGGGTGTCGCCGCAGAAGCTCAATCTTGTCGCCGGCCTCATCCGCGGCAAGAAGGTCAACCAGGCGATCGCCGACCTCGAGTTCTCGAGGAAGCGGATTGCCGACGATGTTCGCAAGGTCGTGATGTCGGCCGTCGCGAACGCCGAGAACAACCACGGGCTCGACGTCGACGACCTGGTCGTCGCCGAGGCGCACGTCGGCAAGAACCTCGTCATGAAGCGCATGCATCCGCGCGGCCGCGGCCGCATGGGGGCGATCATGAAGCCGTTCTCGCAGATCACCGTCATCGTCCGCGAAGTCAAGCCCGCCGCCGAGAAGGAAGCGTAAGCCCATGGGTCACAAGGTCAATCCGGTCGGCCTGCGCGTCGGCATCAACCGCACCTGGGACAGCCGCTGGTTCGCCGGCCGCGGCGAGTACGGTCGGCTGCTGCACGAGGACATGGCGATCCGCAAGCAGATCCTGAAGCAGCAGCGTACCGCCGGCATCTCGAAGGTCGTGATCGAGCGCCCGCACAAGAAGTGCCGGGTAACGGTCTATTCGGCCCGGCCCGGCGTGCTGATCGGCAAGAAGGGCGCCGACATCGAGAAGATGAAGGGTGAGCTCACCGGCCTGACGTCGTCGGAGGTCCACCTCAACATCGTCGAGATCCGCAAACCCGAGATCGATGCGACGCTGGTTGCCGAGGGCATCGCCCAGCAGCTCGAGCGCCGGGTCGCGTTCCGCCGCGCAATGAAGCGCGCCGTCCAGTCGGCGCTGCGTCTCGGAGCGCTCGGCATCCGGATCAACGTCGCCGGCCGTCTCGGCGGCGCGGAAATCGCCCGCACCGAGTGGTATCGCGAAGGCCGCGTGCCGCTGCACACGCTGCGCGCCGACATCGATTTCGGCTATGGCCTGGCCAAGACCGCGTACGGCATCATCGGAATCAAGGTCTGGATCTTCAAGGGCGAGATCATGGAGCACGATCCGATGGCGTCCGAGAAGAAGATGACCGACATGCAGGAAGGTGGCGGCGGCGGACGCCGGCGCGAGGATCGCGAGCGCGCCTGACGCCTGAGGACTTCAAGGACCAACGACCATGATGCAACCAAAGCGCACGAAGTTCCGCAAGGCCCACAAGGGCCGAATCCATGGCAATGCCAAGGGTGGAACGACGTTGAATTTCGGCAGCCACGGCCTCAAGGCGGTCGAGCCGGAGCGCCTCACCGCGCGCCAGATCGAGGCGGCTCGCCGTGCCATCACGCGCCACATGAAGCGTGCCGGCCGGGTGTGGATCCGGATTTTCCCGGACGTGCCGGTGTCGTCGAAGCCGGCCGAGGTCCGCATGGGCTCGGGCAAGGGCTCGCCCGAGCTGTGGGTGGCGCGGGTGAAGCCCGGTCGCATCATGTTCGAGCTCGACGGCGTGACCGACCAGGTGGCCAAGGAAGCGCTGGAGCTCGGCGCCGCCAAGCTGCCGATCAAGACCCGCATCGTGTCGCGCATATTGTGAAGACGGCGGGGACCGGTACCGAAGTTTCGTGACAAGGATGAATGCGATGAAGGCCAAGGAAGTTCGTGAATTGACGCTCGATCAGCTCGATGACCAGCTGCTCGCGCTCAAGAAGGAGCAGTTCAATCTGCGCTTCCAGCGTGCCTCGGGGCAACTCGAGAACACGTCGCGGGTTCGCGCGGTCCGTCGCGACATCGCTCGCATCAAGACGATTGCCCGCCAGAAGGCGGCGGGCGCGCAGCCAAACAAGGGTTGAGGAGACTAGCGATGCCGAAGCGCATCCTGCAGGGCACGGTGGTGTCCGACAAGAATGCCAAGACAGTGGTCGTGGAAGTGGAGCGCCGCTACACGCACCCGCTGCTGCGCAAGACCGTGCGCCGCTCGAAGAAGTACCACGCGCACGACGAGAGCAACACGTTCAAGGTCGGCGACACGGTGCGGATCGAGGAGAGCGCGCCGATCTCGAAGAACAAGCGGTGGGTGGTGCTCGCCAAAGAGGCGTGAACCACCGATCGCAACGATAGAATTGAAGAATGGGCGAGACGAGGGCTTCACGACCTGCGTGAGCCCAGCATGAGGGACTGGTCCAATGATCCAGATGGAATCCAATCTCGACGTCGCCGACAACTCGGGCGCCCGGCGCGTCCAGTGCATCAAGGTGCTCGGCGGCTCGAAGCGTAAGTATGCCACCATCGGCGACACCATCGTCGTCACGGTGAAGGAGGCGATCCCGCGTGGTCGCGTGAAGAAGGGTCAGGTGATGAAGGCCGTGATCGTGCGCACCGCCAAGGGCGTTCGCCGCCCCGACGGCTCGCTGATCCGCTTCGACCGCAATGCGGCCGTCCTGATCAACGCCCAGGGCGAGCCGGTCGGTACCCGCATTTTCGGGCCGGTCACCCGCGAGCTGCGCACCAAGAACCACATGAAGATCGTCTCGCTCGCCCCGGAGGTGCTGTGATGGCTTCCGCCAAGATCAAGAAGGGCGACAAGGTGATCGTGCTCGCCGGTCGCGACAAGGGCAAGCAGGGCGAGGTGATCGCGGTGATGCCGTCCGAGGGCCGGGCCCTGGTGCGCGGCGTCAACATGGTTCGCCGGCATACCAAGCAGAGCGCGCAGAACCCGGAAGGCGGCATCCTCTCGAAGGAGGGGCCGATCAATCTTTCGAATCTCGCGATCGAGGATCCGAAGGACGGCAAGCCGACCCGCGTCGGCTTCCGCGTCCTGGAGGACGGCACCAAGACCCGTTACGCAAAGCGCTCGGGCGAGAACATCCCGGATAGGAAGTAAGCCATGGCTGAAAACGAAAAAGCCAAGAAGGGCGGCAAGCCCGCCGCCGCAGCCCCGACCGGCAAGGGCGGCGCCAAGGCGCCGAAAGACGCGAAGAAAGCGGCTGCGGCTCCGGCCGAGAAGCGCTCGTTCACGCGCCCGAAGGACTACAAGCCGCGCATGAAGGCCCTCTACGAGGCCAAACTGCGCGCGGCCATGAGGGAGAAGTTCGGCTACAGCAACGTGATGCAGGTGCCCAGGCTCGAGAAGATCGTGCTGAACATGGGCATCGGCGAAGCCGTCAACGACCGCAAGAAGGCGGAGAATGCCGCTGGCGACCTGGCGCTGATCGCCGGCCAGAAGCCGGTGCAGACCCGCGCCCGCAAGGCGATCGCGGTCTACAAGGTCCGCGAGGGCATGCCGATCGGCGCCAAGGTGACGCTGCGCGGCGACCGCATGTACGAGTTTCTCGACCGCCTGGTCACGATCGCGCTGCCGCGCGTGAAGGACTTCCGTGGCCTGAACCCGAAGAGCTTCGACGGCCGCGGCAATTACGCGCTCGGCCTCAAGGAGCACATCGTGTTCCCCGAGATCGACTACGACAAGGTCGACGAGGTCTGGGGCATGGACGTGATCGTATGCACCAGCGCGAAATCCGACGACGAGGCGCGCGAGCTCTTGCGCGGCTTCAATTTCCCGTTCCGCAGCTGAGGGACCTCGGCCCGTTATCAGACGGCCCGAAAGGCCTTTGGAGGATTTAGATGGCGAAGACCAGCTCAGTCGAGAAGAACAAGCACCGGCGCAAGCTCGTTGCCGATAAGGCCGGCAAGCGCAAGCGCTTGAAGGAGATCATCATGGACCGTTCGAAGCCCCGCGAGGAGCGCTTCGCCGCCCAGATGAAGCTCGCCGAGATGCCGCGCAACTCGTCGAAGACGCGCATCCGCAACCGCTGCGAGATCACCGGCCGCGCCCGCGGCTACTATCGCAAGCTTCGCGTGTGCCGCAACCAGCTCAGGGAGCTTGCCAGCCAAGGCATGATCCCCGGCATGGTCAAGTCGAGCTGGTAAGGAGGACGGACATGGCGATCAACGATCCGCTCGGCGATATGCTGACCCGCATCCGCAATGCGCAGTTGCGCAAGCGGCCGAAGGTGTCGACGCCGGCATCCGCGCTGCGTGCGCGCGTTCTGGACGTGCTGAAGGACGAGGGTTATATCCGCGACTATTCGCGCATCGAGCTCAAGGGTGCCAACCCCGAGTTCGAGATCGAGCTGAAGTACAACAACGGCCAGCCGGCGATCCGCGAGATCGAACGCATCTCGAAGCCCGGCCGTCGCGTGTATTCTCCGGTGAAGGACCTGCCGACCGTCGCCAACGGCCTCGGCGTGGCCATCGTGTCGACGCCGAAGGGCGTGATGCCGGACTGGAAGGCAAGAGAAGAGAACGTCGGCGGCGAAGTTCTCTGCAACATCTTCTAAGGGCTGCGGCGGGGCGAACCCGTCGACGGCCGCTACGAAAAGGTCACTACCATGTCGCGCATCGGTAAGAAGCCGGTTCCGGTCCCGTCCAAGGTGACGGCGACGGTCGCCGGCCAGACGGTGAAGATGAAGGGGCCGAAGGGCGAGTTGTCGTTCACGGCACCCGACGATATCAAGGTCGAGATGACGTCTGCCGGCGTCTCGGTGCAGCCGCGCGATGATTCGAAGAAGGCGCGCGCCATGTGGGGCATGTCGCGGACGATGGTGGCAAACCTCGTCAGCGGCACCATGGAAGGCTACACCCGCACGCTCGAGATCCAGGGCGTCGGCTTCCGCGCGGCGATGAAGGGCAAGGACCAGCTGCAGCTGCAGATCGGGTTCAGCCACGACGTCGTGCACACCTTGCCGCCCGGCGTGGAGGTCAAGGTCGGCGGCGCCAAGCAGGAGATCATCACGATTTCCGGCACCGACAAGCAGCTCGTCGGCCAGGTGGCGGCCGACATCCGCGGCTACCGGCCGCCGGAGCCCTATCAGGGCAAGGGCATTCGCTACCAGGGCGAGTATATCTTCCGCAAGGAAGGCAAGAAGAAGTAAGGACGCACAGCGCCATGACCGCACATATGAATCAGACCGACCGGCGCAAAGCCAAGGTTCGGCGAAACATCAGGCAGACCGCCAACGGTCGCCCGCGCCTGAGCGTGCATCGATCATCGAAGCACATCTACGCGCAGGTGATCGACGACGCCCAGGGCAAGACCGTCGCCGCCGCCTCCTCTCTGGAGAAGGATTTGCGCGGCGCGCTCAAGACCGGTGCCGACAAGGCGGCAGCCGCCGCGGTCGGCAAGCTCGTCGCCGAGCGCGCTGCGAAGGCAGGCGTGAAGCAGGTCGTGTTCGATCGCGGCCAGTACATCTATCACGGCCGCGTCAAGGCGCTGGCCGATGCCGCCCGCGAGGGCGGCCTGGACTTCTGAACGGAAAGGACTAACCCGTGGCACGTTCCCCCGGCGGTAGTGGCGGCAGAGATCGCGGTCGCGAGAAAGTCGACAGCGAGTTCTCGGACAAGCTCGTTGGCATTAATCGCGTTGCGAAAGTGGTGAAGGGCGGCAAGCGCTTCGGCTTCGCCGCACTCGTGGTGGTCGGCGATCTCAAGGGCCGTGTCGGCTTCGGCCATGGCAAGGCGCGCGAGGTGCCGGAGGCGATCCGCAAGGCGACCGAGGCGGCGCGTCGCAGCCTCGTCCGGGTGCCCCTGCGCGAGGGCCGCACCCTGCATCACGACAGCGAGGGCCGGCACGGCGCCGGCAAGGTGGTGCTGCGCTCGGCGCCGCCGGGCACCGGCATCATCGCCGGCGGTCCGATGCGCGCAGTGTTCGAAATGCTGGGCGTGCAGGACGTCGTCGCCAAGTCGCTGGGCTCGACCAACCCCTACAACATGGTCCGGGCCACTTTCGACGGCCTGAAGCACCAGGAGAATCCGCGCGGCGTCGCAGCCCGTCGCGGCAAGAAGTATGGCGACATCGTTGCCCGCCGCCGCGATGGCTCGGGCGGCGAGGCGGAAGCCGCTGGCGAGGCGTGATCAGCCGCCGCGCCGCGCTGATCATCACGAAGGATGAAAGTCGATGTCTAAACCGCACACGGGCAAGATGATCACGATCGAGCAGATCGCGAGCCCCAATCGCCGGCCGGACCGTCAGCGCGAGACGCTGATCGGCCTCGGCCTGAACAAGCTCCACCGTCGCAAGCAGATCGCGGACACGATCGAGGTGCGCGGCATGCTGAACAAGGTCGCGCACCTCGTTCGCATCGTCGAAGACAAGGCTTGAAGCAATTCAGATGCGGTGCCCCGTCAGGGGTGCCGACTACCAGGAGTTAGAGGACATGCGCCTCAACGATATCAAGGACAACGAAGGCTCGAAGAAGACGCGGGTCCGGATCGGCCGCGGCATCGGCTCGGGCGTCGGCAAGACCGGCGGCCGCGGCGGCAAGGGCCAGACGGCCCGCTCGGGCGTTCGCATCGGCGGTTTCGAAGGCGGTCAGATGCCTCTGCATCGGCGTCTGCCGAAGCGCGGCTTCAACAAGTACCGCCCGAAGGACTACAATGAGATCAATGTCGGGGCGCTGCAGAAGGCGATCGACGAGAAGCGGCTCGATGCCGCGAAGCCCGTCACGGTTGCTTCGCTTGTCGAGACCGGCGTGCTGCGCCGCGTCAAGGACGGCCTGCGGCTGCTGGGCGCCGGCGAGCTCAAGGCGAAGCTCGTTCTGACCGTCGACCATGCATCGGCGTCCGCTGTCGCCGCGGTCGAGAAGGCCGGTGGCTCGATCAAGCTGATCGAGCGGAAGGTGCTCGCGGCCGACGAGGCCAAGCGAATGAAAAGCGCCGCCAAGAAGGCCGCCAAGGGCGGCACCAAGAAGAAGGGCGGCGGCGACGAATGAGGCATTGCGGCGTCGGACGGCTCCCTTTCGCGGGGCCGCCGGTGCCGACGGCCGTGTCGCGGCAGTCGACCTTGATGGCGGAAATGGCATCGCAGGGCTTGTCTGGCGCAGGGCGGTGAACGACATGAACGCGAGCATGGCGGGCGGAGAGTGCTGATCGCCGGCTTGCAACGGGCTTAGGAGACGCGATCCATGGCTTCCGCCGCCGAGCAGTTGGCTGCCAATATGAATCTCGGTGCCTTTTCGAAGGCCACCGAGCTCAAGAACCGCATCTGGTTCACGCTGATCGCGCTGCTCGTCTATCGGCTGGGCACCTTCATCCCAATGCCGGGCATCGATCCGGTGGCGTTCGCGCAAACCTTCAAGACCAATTCGACCGGCATTCTGGGAATGCTCAACCTGTTCGCCGGCGGCGCCGTCGAGCGCATGGCGATCTTCGCGCTGAACATCATGCCGTACATTTCGGCATCGATCATCATGCAGCTGATGTCGTCGGTGTCGCCGAAGCTCGAGGCGTTGAAGAAGGAAGGCGAGCAGGGTCGCAAGCAGATCAACCAGTATACCCGCTATCTGACCGTGCTGCTGGCTGCGTTCCAGGCCTACGGCATCGCGATCGGTCTCGAGGGCTCGCGCGCGGCCGGGGCCTCGGTGGTGCTCGACCCGGGCCTGTTCTTCCGCGTCACCACCGTGATCACGCTGGTCGGCGGCACTATGTTCCTGATGTGGCTCGGCGAGCAGATCACGGCGCGCGGCGTCGGCAACGGCACCTCGCTGATCATTTTCGCCGGCATCGTGGCCGGGCTGCCGGGCGCACTGGTATCGCTGTTCGAGCTGGCGCGGACCGGCTCGCTATCGTCGCTCCTGCTCATTGCGCTGCTGGCGCTGATGCTGGCGGTGGTGGCGGCGATCGTGTTCATCGAGCGGGCGCAGCGCCGGCTGCTGATCCAGTATCCGAAGCGACAGGTCGGCAACCGGATGTTCCAGGGCGATTCGTCGCACCTGCCGCTGAAGCTCAATTCGGCAGGCGTGATCCCGCCGATCTTTGCGTCGTCGCTGCTGCTGCTGCCGATCACCGCCGCCCAGTTCTCGGCCGGACCCGGCGCTTCCGGGCCCGAGTGGCTGACATCGATCGTGGCCGCGCTGGGACGCGGGCAGCCGCTGCACCTGGCGCTCTACGTCGCGCTGATCGTGTTCTTCTGCTTCTTCTACACCGCGGTCGTGTTCAATCCGCAGGAGACGGCGGACAACCTGCGCAAGTACGGCGGCTTCCTGCCCGGCCGCCGGCCTGGTGCGCAGACGGCCGAGTACATAGACTATGTGCTGACTTGCATCACCGTCGTCGGTGCGATTTATCTGGCCGTCGTCTGCGTGATGCCGGAGCTGCTGATTTCCTACGCGGCGGTGCCGTTCTACTTCGGCGGTACGTCGCTGCTGATCGCGGTCAGCGTGACCATGGACACGGTCGCGCAGATCCAGAGCCACCTTCTGGCCCACCAGTACGAGGGACTGATCAAGAAGTCCAAGCTGAGAGGGGGGAAAGGGCGCGGATGAATTTGATTTTTCTCGGGCCCCCGGGCGCCGGCAAGGGTACCCAGGCGGCGCTGATTGCGGCGAAGAAGGGAATTGTAGCGCTTTCGACCGGCGATATGCTCCGCGCCGCGGTGAAGGCCGGAACTCCGATCGGACAGAAGGCGAAGTCGGTCATGGACCGGGGCGGGCTGGTCTCGGACGAGATCGTGATCGGCCTTATCAAGGAGCGGCTCGGCGCCGAGGACTGCAAGGCCGGCTTCATTCTCGATGGCTTTCCTCGCACGCTTGCCCAAGCCGCCGCGCTCGACAAGCTGCTTGCCGAGATGGGGCGCAAACTTGATTGCGTGATCGAGTTCAAGGTCGACGACGGAGCGCTGCAGGCGCGGATCGAAAAGCGCGCGTCCGAGGCGACTGCCGCGGGGCAGAAGCCGCGGGCCGACGATAACGTTGAAGCGCTCAAGACCCGGCTGTGGGCCTACTACAAGGAAACGGCCCCCTTGATCGGCTACTACTTCAAGAGCGGAAACCTGACTACCATCGACGGGCTCGCGCCAGTCGAAAGTGTAACGAAGGCGATCGAGAAGGCGTTGAAGTGAGGGTAGTGTCGTGATGACGCGGGGGCGCAGCCGTTGACGAGCGTTGACATTTGTGCCTAAAAGACCCGCGATTTTATGACGCATCCGCAGCGAGAGCCCTGATCCGCGCCATCAATGGCCGGCTGAGGGGCTTATGCGCCGTGGAAATGCAGTGAACATGCCGTGTGCCCGGTGCGGCGAGCGGCTTTGGATCTGAACCGCACCGGCTCGAGACTTTGCAGGAGACATGAAGTGGCCCGTATCGCAGGCGTCAACATCCCGACCCAGAAGCGCGTCGTCATCGCGCTGCAATACATCCATGGGATCGGCCCGAAGTTCGCGGAAGCGATCTGCGCCAAGGTCGGCATCCCTGCCGAGCGTCGCGTGAATCAGCTGACCGACGCCGAGGTCTTGCAGATTCGCGAGAACATCGACCGCGACTATACGGTCGAGGGTGACCTGCGGCGTGAGGTTGCCATGAACATCAAGCGTTTGATGGATCTCGGCTGCTATCGCGGCCTTCGTCATCGCCGCGGGTTGCCGGTTCGCGGCCAGCGCACCCACACCAATGCCCGTACCCGCAAGGGCCCGGCCAAGGCGATCGCCGGCAAGAAGAAGGCCTGATGGTCGGCGCCGGAGCGCCACCGTTCTCATTCCACCGATTACCTCTTGCCCCGCGATGGGGCCAAACATCAGGCCAGGGCGGCCTCGGAGTAGATACGTATGGCTAAGGAAGCAGCACAGGGCCGGGCGAAGGTCCGGCGCAAAGAGCGCAAGAACATCACGTCGGGCGTGGCTCACGTGAATGCCAGCTTCAACAATACGATGATCACGATCACCGACGCGCAGGGCAATACGATCGCCTGGTCGTCGTCGGGCACGATGGGCTTCAAGGGCTCGCGCAAGTCGACGCCGTATGCGGCGCAGATGGCGGCCGAGGACGCCGGCAAGAAAGCCGCCGAGCACGGCGTGAAGATCCTCGAGGTCGAGGTGACGGGTCCGGGCTCTGGCCGCGAGTCGGCGCTGCGCGCTCTGCAGGCCGTCGGCATGCAGATCACGTCGATCCGCGACGTCACGCCGATTCCGCACAACGGCTGCCGTCCACGCAAGCGCCGCCGCGTCTAGGCCGCGGCAAAGTCCAGATCGAGTGGCGCCTCGCACGAGGCGCCTTCGCGCGTTTATCGCAAGTCGTCCGACGGCCGCTCGCCCCAGGCGCGCCGTCCCCAGCCAAGCGAGGCTACCCGTGGCAACAACCGCAGTACTGCAAAAGAACTGGCAAGACCTCATCAAGCCGGCCAAGCTGGAGATCCAGGCCGGCCGCGATCGCGACCGCGTCGCGACCGTGATCGCCGAGCCGCTGGAGCGCGGCTTCGGCATGACGCTCGGCAACGCGCTCCGCCGTGTCCTGTTGTCGTCGCTGCAGGGCGCCGCGATCAAGACCGTGCAGATCGACGGCGTGCTGCACGAGTTCTCCTCGATCCCGGGCGTTCGCGAGGACGTTACCAACATCGTCCTCAACATCAAGGAGATCGCGCTGCGCGTCCACTCCGACGGCGTCAAGCGCATGGTGTTGAAGAAGGAAGGCCGCGGTCCGGCCCGTGCCGGCGACATCGAGGCCGGCTCCGACGTCGAGATCCTGAACCCCGATCACGTGATCTGCACCCTCGATCAGGGCGCTTCGATCCGCATGGAGTTCACCGCCGACCTCGGCAAGGGCTACGTTCCGGCTGACCGCAACCGCCCGGACGACGCGCCGATCGGCCTGATCCCGGTCGACAGCCTCTATGGTCCGGTGAAGAAGGTCTCCTACAAGGTCGAGAACACCCGCGAGGGCCAGATCCTCGATTACGACAAGCTCACGATGCAGGTCGAGACGGACGGCTCGGTCCGCGCCGAGGATGCGATCGCGCTGGCCGCCCGCATCCTGCAGGATCAGCTCGCCGTGTTCATCAACTTCGAGGAGCCGAAGCGGCCGACCGAGGAGAAGGCGCATCCGGAGCTGGCGTTCAACGCCGCGCTGCTCAAGAAGGTCGACGAGCTCGAGCTTTCGGTCCGCTCGGCCAACTGCCTGAAGAACGACAACATCGTCTACATCGGCGACCTCATCCAGAAGACCGAGTCGGAGATGCTGCGGACGCCGAATTTCGGCCGCAAGTCGCTGAACGAGATCAAGGAAGTGCTGGCTGCCATGGGTCTGCACCTCGGCATGGAAGTGCCGAACTGGCCGCCGGACAACATCGAGGAGCTGGCCAAGCGCTTCGAGGATCAGTACTGAGATGCGATTGGCCATTAGGCAATGGCCAATCGAATGTTGCGCGCATGGCGGCCGGCTCCACGGAGTGGAGTTGCCATGCGCAACCAGAAGGACGAGGCGAGGCCGAAGAACCTCCCCGTGAAACAAACCAAACCGATAAAGGATCGAACTCATGCGTCACCGTAAACTTGGACGTCGTTTCAGCCGTGACGCGGGCCACCGCCAGGCAATGTTCCAGGCGCTCGCCGCCTCGCTCATTCGTCACGAGCAGATCGTGACGACGCTGCCGAAAGCGAAAGACCTGAAGCGCGTCGTCGAGAAGTTCATCACGCTTGCGAAGCGCGGTGACCTCAACTCCCGCCGCATCGCGGCGGCTCGTCTGCGCGACGAGGATATGGTCAAGAAACTGTTCGACGTGATCGGCCCGCGCTACAAGGATCGCTCTGGCGGCTACACCCGCGTCCTCAAGGCCGGGTTCCGGTTCGGCGACAGCGCGCCGCGTGCGGTCATCGAGCTCGTCGATCGCGACACGTCGGCCAAGGGCAAGGACGACAAGGCCCGCGTCGAAGCCGAGAAGGGCGCCGCGGCGGCAGCCTGAGACAGACGCGCCGTGATTGGAATTCGAACGGGCGGCCTCGGCCGCTCGTTTTTGTTTTCACGCGAGATCGTGCCAGGAGGAGCCTTCAAACCGTCGGCCGGGAGGCCTATAGATCGACGCCGACGAAGCTCGTTTCACCGAGAGGCCGCTCATGCCGTCGACCGCCTTGCCGCGCTGGCTGATGTCGCTCGCAGCGCTTTGCGCCGGCGTCATTCTGTGCACGAGTGCGAGCGCGCAGCGCAAGCTGCCGCCGCCCTCGAAGGAAGCCGTTCAGTACTCCTTTGCGCCAATCGTGCGGCAGACCGCCCCGGCGGTTGTCAACGTCTACGTGCGCAGCCGCGTGCAGTCATTCACCTCGCCGTTCGCCGACGATCCGTTCTTCCGCCGCTTCTTCGGCGATCGTTTCGGCCAGCCGACCGAGCGGCTGCAAAACTCGCTCGGCTCTGGCGTGATCGTCTCGCCGTCCGGCATCGTTGTGACCAATACCCATGTCATCAAGGGCGGCGGCCAGACCGAGATCAAGGTTGTGCTCGCCGACAAGCGCGAGTTCGACGCCAAGGTGATCCTCCAGGACGAGAAGACGGACATCGCCGTGCTTCGGATCGAGGGCGGCGACGGCAGGTTCCCGACATTGGCGCTGGAGGACTCCGACAATCTCGAGGTCGGCGACCTGGTGCTGGCGATCGGCAATCCGTTCGGCGTCGGCCAGACGGTGACGCATGGCATAGTGTCGGCTCTCGCCCGCTCTGAGGTCGGCCAGTCCGAAGCACAGGTCTTCATCCAGACCGACGCCGCCATCAATCCCGGCAACTCCGGCGGCGCGCTCGTCGACATGGCCGGCCGGCTCGTCGGTATAAACACCGCGATCTTCTCGAAATCGGGCGGCTCGCATGGCATCGGCTTCGCAATCCCCTCCAACATGGTGCGGATCTACGTCGACAGCGCCCTGACCGGTCGCAAGGTCGAGCGGCCGTGGCTCGGTGCCCGCCTTGAAGCACTCTCGCGCGAGGTCGCCGACGGCCTTGGGCTCGACCGGGCCTCCGGCGCCCTCGTCACGCGGGTGTGGGACAAGGGACCGGCCGCCGAGTCGGGGCTGCAAGCCGGCGACGTGATCATTGCCGTCGACAGCGTCGAGGTCGCCGACGCGCGCAGCGTGCTCTATCGGATGCAGACGCGCGGCGTCGGCAACCGGGTGCGCGTCGATGTTCTGCGCAAGGGCAAGCCGGTCACCATATCGATCGCCCTGCGGTCCGCGCCGGCGCCGAGCAAGGACGATCTGCGCGATGTCAAGGGCGCCAATCCGTTCGATGGCGCGCGGGTGGCAAATCTGTCCAATGCCCTGTCCGACGAGCTCGGGCTCGAGGATCAGGACGGGGTCGTGATCGTCGCGGTGCGCGCCGGCTCGACCGCGCAGCGCCTCGGATTCCAGACCGGTGATGTGATCGTCCAGGTCGGTCGCGAGCCGGTGGCGAACGTCGCCGATCTCGAGCGACTGCTGGCGCAGAAGCAAAAGACCTGGCTGCTCGGCATCAATCGCGGCGGCCGCCTCGTGCAGCTGCAGGTTCAGGGCTGATCCAATGCCACGGTTGTCAAGTTAGTCACCGCCGGCTCGCCGACGCTACCCTTTCGCCACGTCAGGGCTGCTCATCGTGCAGCGCGCTTTGTCGGACTGGCTGGGCTGGGCCATACTCGCTGACAAAATCCAACCAGTGGAGGAAGCGAGGATGGCGACCAACAAGAAGCGCGTGTTCGTGCCGGACGCCCTGGCTGCGTCTGCCGTGGCGATGCTCGAGGCGCGCGATGACGTCGAGATCCACCGCTTCGTGAACATGGTCCCGCCGGCGGAGTTCAACAAGCAGCTCGCGAGCTACGCCCACGTCAATGCCGCACTGCTCGGCCCGACGCCGTTCGGCGAGGCTGAGATCGCGAGCGCCAAGGGACTTCAGGTCGTCGCCCGCATCGGCGTCGGCTACGACGCGGTCGACGTGCCGGCGCTGACACGGATCAAGGTGCCGCTGATGACCACCGGCATCGCCAATTCGCCGTCGGTTGCCGAGCAGGCGGTGTACTTCATGATGCAACTGGCCAAGCGCGGCAACGACATGCACGGCCTCGTGCGCGACGGCAAGTGGGCCGGGCGGTTCAGCATGCTGCCGACCGATCTCGGCGGCAAGACGCTGCTGATCGTCGGCTTCGGGCGGATCGGCACGCGCACCGCGAAGCGCTGCCTCGCCATGGAGATGGACGTCCTGGTGTACGACCCCTATGTGAAGCCCGAGGCGATCAGGGCAGCCGGCTGCCAGCCGGTAGCCGATCTCGATGCGGCGCTCGCCCGCGCCGACGTGGTGACGCTGCATTGCCCGAAGACCCGCGAGACAACAAACATGATCGATGCGGCGCGCCTCGGCCGCATGAAGCCGACGGCGCTGCTGATCAATACCGCCCGCGGCGGCATCATCGACGAGGCGGCGCTGCACGCGGCGCTGACCTCGAAGAAGCTAGCCGGCGCCGGGCTCGACGTGTTCGCTCAGGAGCCGCCGCCGACCGACCATCCGCTGCTGCGACCTGCCGAACGTGATCGTCGCGCCGCACATCGCCGGCGTCACCCGCGAGGCGGTCGAGCGGATGGGCGTTCAAAGCGTCAAGAACATCCTCAGCGTGTTCGACGGCCAGCCGATCCGCGAGAACGTGGTAAATCCCGAGGCGCTGGGGTAGGCCGGCGGCAGGGTTGGCGGGCCGGGAATGCGAACGCCTCCGCGCGGCAATGCGGGAGGCGTTCGATCGGCGGAACCGCAACTCGTCAGCTCACTTCCACTTCATCTCCCAGAAGCGCGGCAGCTCGTCCGGGTAAGCATTGAAATCGAGATCCTTGGCCGCGATGTAGTAGGTCGTGAGCGCGTAGAGCGGGACTGCGTAGGCGCGATCGGCGATCAGGCCGAGGGCCTTCTTGTAGCTGTCCTTGCGTGCGGCGGTGTCGACGGTGGTGTCGCCCTTCTCGATCAGGGCGATGATCTCCTTGTCCTTCACCGAGTCGTCGTCGATGCCCTTGAAGTACACCGATACCGACGCAGATATATCGTTCAGGCTGTACGAGCCCCAGGTTTGATGGCTCATCGCCACCTTGTTGGCGCGGTTCAGATCGCGCATCGCCGCGTACTGCATGAACTTGAGGTTGGCCTTGATGCCGACGGCACGCAGGTAGTTCACCATTGCCTCGGTCTGGCTGCGATCGCGATAGCCGAACAGGTCGATCTCGAGGCCATCCTTGAAGCCGGCTTCCGCCAGCAGCGCTTTCGCCTTTGCCGGATCATAGGGATACCGCTTGGTGCCTTCGTCGGTGCAGCCGAGCTGCGTGGGGAAGCAGATCGTGTTGATCGGGATCACGCCTTCACCGACCAGCTGCTTGGCCATGGTGTCGCGGTCGATGGCGTGATTGATCGCCTGTCGGACGCGCAGGTCGCGCAACGGCGCCGACGGGCCATCCGGCAGCACGTTCATCGCGATGAAGACGATGCGCATCGTCGCGCCGGATTTGACGCCGAGGTGCGGAACCGCCTTGAGTTGCTCGGCCTGCTCGACCGGAACGTTCATGATGAGATCGAGACCGCCCGACAGCATCTCGGCGACTTGCGTCTGCCGGTCGGGAATCATGCGGACCAGGACCTTCTCGATCGACGCCTTCGGCTTTTGCGATGCGGCCCAGTAGTCGGCGTGGCGCTCGAGCTTGATCGACTTGCCGATCACGTTCTCGACGACCTTGTATGGCCCGGTGCCGATCGGCTTCTCGCTCATGCCTTTCTGGCCGACCTTTGCGTAGTACTCGTTGGGGTGCATCGCGATCGGGCCGGTCAGGTACTCGATCGCCGCCGGGAACGGCCGCTTGGTGATCAGGCGCACCTTGTACTTGTCGAGCTTTTCGGCCTTTGCGATCCAGTTGACGTTCTGCTGCGCGGTGACCTTGTTGGCTGGATCGGCCACGAAGTTCAGCGTGAACACCACGTCGTCGGCATCGAACTCCTCGCCGTTGTGGAATTTCACGCCCTGGCGCAGCTCCATCTCCAGCGTCTTGTCGTCGATCCACTTCCAGGAAGTGGCAAGCTGCGGCTTGTACTCGTTGGTCACCGGATCGCGATAGATCAGCGTGTCCCAGATCGCGTGGCTCACGATGACGCCGAGGCGCACGTTATTGAAGTAGGGATCGATGTTCTCCAGTACCTGTTCGTAGGCGAAGCGGACGGTATTATCCTTCTTGGTGGCCATCGCCGGCGCGCTGACCATTGCGAGTGCGCTCGCCGCGGCGGCCAGCGCGAACCTCATACGCTTCGACATTTGTACGTTTCCCTTCTCCGATTGTGCGGACGGCTTGCTTCGTCACAATCCAGCACCAGCGGACGGTTCCGCGTCAACCGGCATTCTACCGCTCGGGTGCCGTTGTCGTCGCAGGCGCGCGCAGGTAGGTGAAGCCAGTGCCGATCGCGACCACCTCGAGGGCACCCGTGGTGATCATCGGATGCGACACCCTGATCGCCAGCACGCCGTCATATCCCTTGGCACGCGCACGCTCGGACAGGATCTCGAGGCAGCGCTCGATCGTCTTGTCGAGAATGTACTCGTAGCGGGTCATGTTGCCGCCGAGGGTGTTGGTGATGGCTTCGCGCATGTCGCGGATGATGTTGGCGCCGGCAACCGCCGACGCGAACACCAGCTCGCCATGACGAACCGGCGTCTCGCCGACGGTCTCGGTGGTGACGAGCAGCATCAGCGGCCTCCCATCGAGGCCGGCAGGCGGTGGCGCCGGCCACCGAACAGCAAGCGGCGCAGGATCAATAGCAGAATGATCGCGGCAACAAGCACCACCCCGATCGCCTCGGGATGCTTCTCCCACAGCAGCAGCGGACTGATCCGGCGGTTCCATGCCAGCTCGAAATCCCCGGCGATCGAGCCCGCATCGAGCGTCGAGGTCGAGCGCAGCATCATGGTCACCGCCGCCTGCTGGTCGCGGCTGGCCAGGATGGCGTTGCGCACCCGCTCCGAGCCTATTGCCTGCATCTTCGATGGGTTCTGCGCCACCGCGCGCAGGACGCGCTGGCCGGCCGGGCGCTCGAGGCCGGTCAGGTAGCCCGCCAGCGTCTCGAGCTCGGGCTCGGTGAGGCCGCGGCCCAGGCTCTTGAGCTCACCGTCATCGAGGTCGAACAGCACGTCGCGGGCGCTGCGCTTGATGCCGGCGATGCGGGTGATCGCAAGGCGATCGCCGAGGCCGAGCAGCCGCGTCAGTCCGGCCTTGCTGAAATCCTCAGGCTTGGCGCGCCGGTGGATGTCATGCTCGACGACCTTCGGAAGCGCGTCGCCGGCGACCGCCGACCACTGCAGCGCGGTCTCGAGCGACCGGCTTTCGCGGGCGATATCGAGCGCGACCGGCGGCAGCGTGGTGACGGCCTGGTGCAGCGTGCCGTCGCCCAGGCGCTTGATGACGCCGGCTTCGCCCTCGCCGGCGAGCACGAGCCCCACCACCTCGTCGACGCGCGGCAGGCTGTCCGGCTTCTGGGCGTCGAGAAAGGCACGAAACGCATCGTGGCGGTCGGCGAGGTCGAGCACCTTGACATGGGCGCGGCGGAATTCATGCCAGATCTCGACGACGCGCTCGGCGGTCTTGGCGGCGATCTCCCTGGTGTGCTCGCTGATCTGCTCCTGGATCGACCTGGCGAGCTCGGCGCGGACCTTGTCCTTGGTCTCGGCCGACTTCATCTCGGTGGCGATGATCGGCAACACGCCGTAGCGGAAGTCCCAGATGTCCTTGGCGATGAGCACGACGCCGACGCCGCCGGCGACCACCGCCACGAGCCGGCTCAGCAGCGCGCCGACGATGCGCTGGCCGATCCGGCCCGCCATGTTCGACAACTGGCGGCGGACCAGCAGCACGACGGCGCCAGCGATGCCCTCGCTGCCCTCGGCCAGCACCGATGCGGTGGAGACAGCGGCGCCGCCCTTGCCGGGCTCGATCTGGAACTCCTTGCCGGCATTGTGCGCGACCACGCCGGCAACGGTGCGGCCGTAACGCTGGCCGAGAAAGGCGGTCATGCACTGCAGCGCCGGCTCGCCGGCATCGCTGGTGCCGAGCTCGACCACCTTGCCGATCTCCAGGCCGACCCCGTTGGCAAGGCTCTCGATTGCGGCCTTGATCTGATCCGATTTGTAGACGCGCTCCGCCACGGCGGTTGCGAGCTCGGCCGCCTTGTCCTTGTTGGCAAGCGACTGCAGCAGGCTCGCCCAGCTCGTCTCCTCCTTGACCTCGGCCATCGCCTGGTCGATGCGTTTGTCGAGCACCTCGTCGAGGTTGTTGCGGCGCCATTCGTTGGCGACCATCGATTTGTAGTCCACGGTGGCAAGCCCGCGAGCCAACGACTTCGCTATCAAAGTCTCGATCGCGCTCTTGAAGCTCGCCTCGTCGCGGGTCTGGCAGGCCTCGTAATCCGCCCGGGTTATGCCGGAGCCGTTCGTGGTCGCGCCGGCCGGCGACGCGCGCAAACGCCGGCAGCACTTGCGACACCACCAAGGCAGCGCTCGTCAGCGAGGCGATGCCGACGCGCACGCCGGGCCAAACCAGCGACTTCCCCACTCGCAGTCCCCTATGCAACCGACCATCGAACGATCTGCTCGTACCGACACTTACTATAGCCGGGTGATTGCGGACTAACAGAGGCGCGCCCGCGCGCCAACGGTTCAAACTTCATAGGCGGCCGCGCTACCTCAAGCCGAAGCCGACCGTCATCATGGCCTTCGAGAGCTGATCGGCCCCGAAGCTGCGAGGTCGCTCCGGCGAGGTGTGGCGGTCCTTGACCAGCGTCCCGATATTGCTCTTGTCGAGCATCACGAAGCCGGCATCGTTACGGATCTCGACGGCGCC
Source organism: uncultured Alphaproteobacteria bacterium (assembly GCA_963750535.1). Lineage (GTDB taxonomy): Bacteria > Pseudomonadota > Alphaproteobacteria > Rhizobiales > Hyphomicrobiaceae > JAKFWF01. The sequence continues at coordinate 144,286 of CAVVRF010000038.1, forward strand.
GGCGAGCAGGAGGATGCCTTTGCCGCCATCGATCGGGCCGCGCCACAGGTCCATTCCTTGCGCCACGATAATCGCCTCGGGCGTGCGCAACTCCACCCTCTTGTCAGGCGCCTTGTGTGGTTTCGATGCGATCAACCGGATGGCGCCCTGCTCGAGGTCGAGCAGCAGTGCGCCGGCGGTTCTCCCATGCTCCGGCCGCCAGTCGACGATCGTGACGATGGCGAGCTCGCCGAGCACCAGGCGGCTGCCGTCCTTGAACGAGACCGCGACGCGGGAATCCCGCTGCGTCAACAGCCGGTCGTGACGCAGCAGGCGCAATCCCGGCACGACCGGTTCGACCCCATTGCCCGCACGTTCGAGCCGGACTTCGCCTTGAACCAGCTCCACCTCGGCGACCTGGTGGGGCTCGGCGGCCCGCCCTGGCGACGGTGTCGCTCCTGCGAGACATACCGTCACTGCCAAGGAGCGCGCCAGCGAGCCGGCGAGCAGGGTTTGGCGGGACAATTGCGTAGTGATCATGAAAAAAAGGCTCCCGTAGAGCGGTTCGCCGGCATGCCGCCGGCCGAATCGGGTTGCGAGAACGCCACATATTCGTTGATCTCAGCCAACTTGGCCGGATATATGTCGCCCCGAACCAATCTGCGAAAGGCGGTTCAACTTCGGCGGCTGCCGGTTGGTAGCGGCCCTGGCGGGCGTGGCGGAACTGGTAGACGCACTGGATTTAGGTTCCAGCGACGCAAGTCGTGGGGGTTCAAATCCCTTCGCCCGCACCACAAGGCCTTGCGCAGTGGGATTGGCTAGATAGTTGCAGCGCGGCGCGACGTGCCGGGCGCATATGCGCGAAACATTCGAACACAGGTCTCCACAATCATGCAGGTCGATGTAACGAAGTCCGACGGATTGAAGCGCCAGCTTAAGGTGGTGGTGCCCGCGGCAGATCTCAACCAGCGCTTTTCGGCGCGCATCGACGAGGTCAAGGATCAGGTCCAGATCAAGGGGTTCCGCAAGGGCAAGGTGCCGGTCAGCCATATCAAGAAGGTGTACGGCCGCTCGTTGATGGTCGAAGTCATGCAGGCCGCGGTCGAGGAAACCAGCCGCAAGGCGATGGTCGATCGCAACGAGCGCCCGGCGCTGCAGCCGAAGATCGATCTGCCGGAGGACACCGCCGAGATCGAGAAGGTGATCGACGGCAAGGCCGACCTCGCCTACGGCATGACTTTCGAGGTGCTGCCGAAGTTCACGGTCGCCGATTTCTCCAAGCTGACGCTCGAGCGCATGGTCGCCGATGTCGAGGAGAGCGCGGTCGACAAGGCGATCGGCGATCTCGTCGATCGGGCCACCACCTACGACGTGGAGGCTGATCGCGCCGCCGGCGACGGCGACCGCATCACCATGAATTTCATTGGCAAAATCGACGGCGAGGCATTCGAGGGTGGCACCGCCGACGGCGTGAACCTGGTTTTCGGCCAGGGCGGCTTCATTCCGGGCTTCGAGGAGGGCCTGAAGGGCGTCAAGGCGGGTGACGAACGCACCATCAATGCGACCTTCCCGGAAGACTACGGCGCCAAGCATCTGGCCGGCAAGGCAGCGGCCTTCGAGGTCAAGGTCACCGAGGTGGCGGCGCCCAGGAAGCCGGCCGCCGACGACGAGTTTGCCAAGACGCTCGGCGCTACCGACATGGCCAAGTTGCGGGAGATGGTGAAGGCGCAGATCCAGTCGGAGCATGATCGGGTCACCCGCGCACGGCTCAAGCGCCAGCTGCTCGACCAGCTTGAGCTGGCACACGATTTTGATCTGCCGCCGTCGCTCGTCGATGGCGAGTTCGAGAGCGTGTGGAATGAGGTCACCGCCGGCATGAAGCAGCAGGGCAAGACGTTCGAGGACCAAGGCAAGACCGAGGAGCAGGCGCGGGACGAGTACCGCAAGATCGCGGAGCGGCGCGTCCGCCTGGGTCTCGTCATCGGCGAGGTCGGCGAGGCGAACAAGATCCAGGTCACCCAGGACGAGATGCGGGCCGCCCTCATGGAGCAGGCGCGCCGATTCCCGGGACAGGAGAAATTCGTCTACGAATACTACGAGAAGACGCCGGGCGCGGTGGCGCAGCTGCGGGCGCCGATCTTCGAGGACAAGGTGATCGACCATATTGTTGCCCAGACCAAGCCGACCGAGCGCAAGGTCAGCCGGGACGAGCTGTTCAAGCCGCTCGCCGACGAGACCGAGTAGGGACGGTATTCGTTCGCCGCCCGCGGCTATGCTCAACATAGCGCGGGCCGGCCCCTTGAATTGTCGCGCCGCGCGGCGGACATATGCGGTTGTCGATTCCGCTGGCGGCGGGCCCACGGCTTGGCCGAGCCGGGTGGCCGCCGGGCGCTAGCGACAAACGCGCGCGCCAACACCGCCAACAGGAGCAAGTTTCCATGCGTCTTTCGTCTTCAGATATCAGCGCCTCGTTCTGGCCCGCCGTAATCGATCCGTCCGACCGGACCGGCCGGGCCTATGACCTGCCGTCGCGACTGCTGCAGGAGCGGATCATTTTCGCTATCGGCCCGGTCGAGGACCAGATGGCATCATCCATTTGCATGCAGTTGCTGTTCCTCGAATCTCTCAATCCGAAGAAAGAGATTTCGATGTACATCAATTCGCCGGGCGGCGTGGTCACGGCCGGCATGGCGATCTACGACACCATGCAGTTCATCCGTTGCCCGATCGCGACCCTATGCTTCGGCCAGGCCGCGTCGATGGGCTCATTGTTGCTGACGGCCGGCTCCAAGGGCATGCGCTATGCGCTCCCCAACGCGCGGATCATGGTGCATCAGCCTTCCGGCGGGTTCTCCGGGCAAGCGTCCGACATCGAGCGCCATGCGGAAGATATCGTCAAGATGAAGCGGCGGCTCAATGAAGTATATGTGAGCCACACGGGCAAGGACTACGAGACGATCGAGCGGACGCTCGATCGTGATTACTTCATGACCGCGGATCAAGCAAAGGACTTTGGCCTGATCGACAAGGTATTGAGCAAGCGCGATGATTTTGAAACTGCTGTCGATACAAAGTCGTGATGGCCGGACCGGACGACATCAGTTCCACTGCAGCGATCCAGGCAAGACGCGAGTATATCTGTCGATTGCGCGCGGAGATTGTGGTGTGCGGGCTGTTGCTGGCATGACGGATGCAATGGTCAATACATCTCGATGAGCGTGGCAATCGTCACAGTCATGTCTAAATCGCTACTTCCTTAACGAGTCTCTCGGTAGGAAGCTGTTAATCCAATCTTGATCACAGCGGCTCTAGCGTGCTCAGATTGGGGTATTGGAGTCCGTGGCTGGCGTGCGCACATATCAGGCCGAACCGTGTACGCGGCAGGGCATGTCCGGTCTGCCCGCTGCGTCCGCCCGAGGGTGAGAGAACAGAATGGCACAACAGGAAAAGAACACCCTCTACTGCTCCTTCTGCGGCAAGAGCCAACATGAAGTGCGCAAGCTGATCGCCGGCCCGACCGTGTTCATCTGCGATGAATGCGTTGAATTGTGCATGGACATCATTCGCGAGGAGAACAAGAACACCCTCGTGAAGTCGAGGGACGGCGTGCCCTCGCCGCAGGAGATCAAGGCCGTCCTCGACAGCTACGTGATCGGCCAGGACCACGCCAAGCGGGTCCTGTCGGTGGCGGTCCACAACCATTACAAGCGCCTCAATCACGCGACCAAGAACAACGACGTCGAGCTCGCCAAGTCGAACATCCTGCTCGCCGGTCCGACCGGCTGCGGCAAGACGCTGCTCGCCCAGACCCTGGCGCGCATCCTGGATGTGCCGTTCACAATGGCGGATGCGACGACGCTGACGGAAGCCGGCTACGTCGGCGAGGACGTCGAGAACATCATCCTGAAGCTGTTGCAGAACGCCGATTACAACGTCGAGCGGGCGCAGCGCGGCATCGTCTATATCGACGAGGTCGACAAGATCAGCCGCAAGTCGGACAATCCATCGATCACCCGGGACGTGTCGGGCGAAGGCGTGCAGCAGGCTCTCCTCAAGATCATGGAGGGCACTATCGCCAGCGTTCCGCCGCAGGGCGGCCGCAAGCACCCGCAGCAGGAGTTCCTGCAGGTCGACACGACCAACATCCTGTTCATCTGCGGAGGCGCTTTCGCCGGCCTCGAGAAGATCATCTCGCGGCGCGGCAAGGGCACATCGATCGGCTTCGGCGCGAACGTCGTCGGGCCCGACGAGCGCCGCACCGGCGAGATCTTGCGGCAGGTCGAGCCCGAGGATTTGCTGAAATTCGGCTTGATCCCGGAGTTCATCGGCCGCTTGCCGGTTATCGCGACGCTCGAGGACCTGACCGAGTTGGCCCTGGTGCAGATCCTCAGCGAGCCAAAGAACGCGCTCGTGAAGCAGTATCAGCGCCTGTTCGAGATGGAGGATGTGAAGCTCACCATCACGCAGGATGCGCTCAAGGCGATCTCTCGCCGCGCCATCGAGCGCAAGACTGGTGCGCGCGGCCTGCGCTCGATCATGGAAGCGATCCTGCTCGACACCATGTTCGACCTGCCGGGGCTGAAGGGGGTCGAGGAGGTCGTGATCGGGCCGGAAGTCGTCGAAGGCGGCGCCAAGCCGCTGCGCATCTACTCGGATCGGGCCGAGGAGAAGGGATCCACGGCCTGAGGCATTGCGGGCACGGCGCGCACAGGGCGGCCGTGCAATACTGGCCGAAGATCCGGCGCGTGTGACGTCGTGCCATACGACTGCAGCGGGGGCTGAGACTTGGATTGGCTGTCGGGTCTCCCCACATATGCAAGGGAAGGCGAAATCGATTTTTCGCAGGCTAGGCGGATAACGTGGCGCTCCGCCGGTCGAGTACGAAGAGCTGTCTCGATGCTCGAGCCATCACCGTTGTTCTCGCAAGGACGCAAGTGACACCGCCGTCGATATGCTCGGGGTGCGCCGCGGGCTTGAGAAAATGGTGGTTCGGTTCAACAATGCGCTAGGCTCCGCCTTTAGTGGCGGAACTGCCCGCAAGGAACACGAGAGAACCCATGAGCGAAGTAAAAGACACCAAGGCCAAGGTGCTCGGCAAGGAGCTGTTTCCAGTCCTGCCGCTGCGGGACATAGTCGTATTTCCGTACATGATCGTGCCGCTGTTCGTCGGTCGCGAGAAATCGATCGCGGCGCTCGAAGAGGTGATGCGCGCCGACAAGCACATCCTGCTGGTCGCGCAGAAGAACGCGAGCGACGATGACCCGAAGACGGATGCGATCTACCGGGTCGGGACGCTTGCTTCCGTGCTGCAGCTTCTGAAGTTGCCCGACGGCACCGTAAAGGTGCTTGTCGAGGGCAGCGCGCGCGCTCGCGTCGTGCGTTACGTCGACAATCCGAACTACTTCGAGGCCGAGGTCGAGCGGATCACCGAGACGGTGGGCGCGAAGGACGAGATCGAGGCGATGTCTCGGTCGACCTTCACGCAGTTCGAGACCTACGTGAAGTTGAACAAGAAGATCAGCCCGGAAGTGCTGGGCAACATCAGCCAGATCGAGGACTACTCGAAGCTTGCCGACACGATTGCCTCGCACCTGGCGATCAAGATCGCCGACAAGCAGGACGTGCTCGAGACGACCTCCATTTCGGCGCGCCTGGAGCGCGTCTACACCTTGATGGAGAGCGAGATCTCGGTCCTGCAGGTCGAGAAGAAGATCCGTACGCGCGTCAAGCGTCAGATGGAGAAGACGCAGCGCGAGTACTATCTCAACGAGCAGATGAAGGCGATCCAGAAGGAGCTCGGTGATACCGAGGAACGCGACGACATCGCCGAGTTCGAGGAGAAGATCGAGAACACCAAGCTGTCGAAGGAGGCCAAGGACAAGGCCACTGCCGAGCTCAAGAAGCTGCGGCAGATGAGCCCGATGTCGGCCGAGGCGACGGTCGTTCGCAACTACCTCGACTGGCTGTTGTCGATTCCGTGGGGCGTCCGCGGCAAGGTCAAGAAGGACCTGGTCGAGGCGCAGGCGGTGCTCGACAAGGAGCACTACGGCCTCGACAAGGTCAAGGAGCGCATCATCGAGTACCTGGCGGTGCAGAATCGCACCCACAAGCTCAAAGGTCCGATCCTGTGCCTCGTCGGACCGCCCGGCGTCGGCAAGACGTCGCTCGGCAAGTCGATCGCCAACGCGACCGGTCGCGAGTTCGTGCGCATGAGCCTTGGCGGCGTTCGCGACGAAGCCGAGATCCGCGGTCATCGCCGCACCTATATCGGCTCGATGCCCGGCAAGGTCATCCAGTCGATGAAGAAGGCGAAGCGCACCAATCCGCTGTTCCTGCTCGACGAGATCGACAAGATGGGCCAGGACTTCCGCGGAGATCCCGCGGCCGCCCTGCTCGAGGTGCTCGACCCGGAGCAGAACGCCACCTTCAACGACCATTACCTCGAGGTCGATTACGATCTGTCGAACGTGATGTTCGTGACCACGGCGAATACGCTCAACATCCCGCCGGCGCTGATGGATCGCATGGAGATCATCCGTCTTGCCGGCTACACCGAGGACGAGAAGGTCGAGATCGCCAAGCGCCATCTGATCGGCGAGATGCAGCAGAACCACGGGCTCGAGTCCGGCGAATGGGAGATCGAGGACGACGCGCTGCGCGAAATCATCCGCCGCTACACGCGGGAAGCCGGCGTGCGCAATCTCGAGCGCGAGATCGCCAAGCTCGCCCGCAAGGCGGTGAAGGAGATCCTGATCTCGGGCAAGGAGAAGGTGACGTTCACGCTCGCCAACGTCGATCAGTACCTCGGCGTGCCGAAGTATCGCTACGGCGAGGCCGAGAGCGATGACGCGGTCGGCGTGGTCACTGGCCTCGCCTGGACCGAGGTCGGCGGCGAGATCCTGACCATCGAAGGCGTGATGATGCCCGGCAAGGGCAAGATGTCGGTCACCGGCAACTTGCGCGAGGTGATGAAGGAGTCGATCCAGGCGGCGCAGGCCTACGTGCGCTCGCGCTCGGTCGATTTCGGCATCCATCCGTCGATGTTCGAGAAGAAGGACATCCACGTGCACGTGCCGGAAGGCGCGACACCCAAGGACGGTCCGTCCGCCGGCATCGGCATGGTGACGGCGATCGTCTCGGTGCTGACCGGAATCGCCGTGCACAAGGATGTCGCCATGACCGGCGAGATCACGCTGCGCGGCCGGGTGTTGCCGATCGGTGGCTTGAAGGAGAAGCTGCTGGCGGCACTGCGGGCCGGCATCAAGAAGGTCGTGATCCCGGAGGAGAACGTCAAAGATCTCGCCGAGATCCCGGCGGAGGTTACCAAGAAGATGGAGATCATCCCGGCGTCGCGGCTCGACGATGTGCTGAAGGTGGCCCTGGTACGGATGCCGGACCCGATCGCCTGGGATGTGGAAACCCCCACCGGCGTCGCGCCAGCGACCGAGCCGGACGCGGCATCACGGGTGACCGCGCACTGAGCGATCGCGCCTCGACAAGGATCGCCCCCCGGACCACGGTCCGGGGGGCTTTGCTTTTTTTGGCGAAATCCGACCTCGATTCGTGTTTTTTCCCGTATTTTCGGGCATTTTTGGCCGCTTTTCCCCTTGACGAAGTGGGAGCGAACGCGTTGTTTGCGGGCTCTGCTGCATGTCCCGCAGTGGGATTGTCTAGCCCGGTCTAACCCACGCGGGTCGCTTGGAAGACCGGCAGCAAGTCTTGCAATCTCAATCATCGAAATCACAACAAGGATGAAGAAAATGAGCAAGAAAGACGCGATCGACGCCGTGGCCGAGCACGCCGAGATCACCAAGGAGAAGGCCGGCGTCGCGCTCGATGCCCTGATCACCTATATCGAGAAGACGCTGAAGAAGGGCGACGAGGTGTCCCTGCCGCCGCTCGGCAAGTTCAAGATCACGAAGCGCAAGGCGCGCACCGGCCGCAACCCGTCGACCGGCGAGGAAATCAAGATCCCGGCTTCGGTGGTGCCGAAGTTCCAGCCGTCGAAGACGCTGAAGGATGTGGTCAACAAGCGTTGATTGCACAGGCGGCTGCCGATCCGAGCAGCCGACCCGCGTTGTTCACAGCGACGGCGCCCTTGCAGGGCGCCGTCCTTTTTTGATCGCGGGCCCTCCCGCAACGTAGCTCGTGCAACCTGGGCATAACGCCGAGGTGCGTCGGTGCCGCCCTGCTGCCGCATAGCGAATCGTCCTAAGCCGTAGTTGGGCGAACTCAGGGGGAGGCTGCCATGGCGGCGGTGCGGAAAGCGGCGAGCGCGACCGCGGCCGAGCAGAACGAGGGGGCCGCCGGGCCCTTCCTGGGTGTAACGCGGTCGGCGAAGGGCATGATGTGGCGCGAGCGGCTTGCCGCTGCCGACCACAAGAAGGCCGAGGCGATCAGCCAGAAGCATGGCCTTGCCGATCTGATCGGCCGCATGCTGGCCGCGCGTGGCGTCGGCGTCGATGCGGTGCCGAATTTCCTCGACCCGACGATCAGGGCATTGATGCCCGATCCCGATACCCTGCGCGACATGACAGTCGCCGCGATCCGTCTTGCGGACGCCGTCGAGCGGCGCGAGCGCATAGCGGTGTTCGGGGATTATGACGTCGACGGCGCGTCGTCGTCCGCGCTGATGCAGCGCTTCCTCGATCATCACGGTGTGCCGAGCCGCATCTACATCCCCGACCGGATCTTCGAAGGATATGGCCCCAACGCGGCTGCCATCGAGCTCCTGGTCAAGGAAGGCGCAAGCCTGATCGTGACTGTCGATTGCGGCACCACCAGTTTCGAGCCGCTCGCCGCCGCCGCGAGGCTCGCCACCGAAGTGCTCGTCATCGACCATCACCAGGCCGACGCCGAGCTGCCGAAGGTCAAGGCGGTCGTCAATCCGAACCGCCAGGATGATCTTTCCGGCCTCGGACATCTGTGCGCGGCAGGCGTGGTGTTCCTGCTGCTCGTCGCCACCGCCCGCGAGTTGCGGCGCCGCGGCGCCTATGGCGGCAAGCTCGCCGAGCCGAGCCTGCTCGAGTTGCTCGACATCGTGGCGCTCGCCACCGTCGCCGACGTCGTGCCGCTGCTCGGCCTCAACCGCGCGTTCGTCACCAAGGGGCTTGCGGTGATGCACCAGCGGCGCAACATCGGATTGCGTGCACTGTTCGACGTGGCCGGGCTGCATGCCGCGCCGACGCCCTATGCGCTGGGCTTCGTGCTCGGGCCGCGCATAAACGCCGGCGGACGGATCGGCGATGCGGCGCTCGGCGCGCGGCTGCTGGCCACCGAGGACGAGACCGAGGCAACGAAGATCGCGGCGTTGCTCGACAAGCTCAACCGCGAGCGCAAGGCGCTCGAGACGGAAATGCTCGAGCAGGCGATCGGCGAGGCCGACCGGCGCATCGACGAGATGCCAGACCTGCCGCTGCTGATCACCGGTTCCGAGGCATGGCACAAGGGTGTCGTCGGCCTGGTCGCGAGCCGGCTGGTCGAGCGCTTCCGCAGACCCGCCTGCGCGATCGCCTGGGACAAGGGCGGCGAGGGCACCGGGTCGCTGCGCTCGGTCGCCGGCGTCGATATTGGTGGTGCCGTGCGCGCCGCGGTGGCGGAAGGTCTCCTCGTCAAGGGCGGCGGGCATGCGATGGCTGCCGGTCTCACCGTGCGGCAGGACAAGCTCGCCGCGCTCGAGGCCTTCCTGGCCGAGCGGCTGCACTCGTCGGCGGCGCAGGCACGCGGGTTGGCCGGCCTGGACATCGACGCCGCATTGACCCCCGGCGGCGTCAACGACGGCCTGATCGACATGATCGAGCGGGTCGGACCCTACGGCCAGGGCAATCCGGCACCGCGCTTCGCCTTCCCGGCCCATCGCGTGAGGTTCGCCAAGGTCGTCGGCGAGGCGCATATCCGCTGTGTGCTGGAGGCGGGCGACGGCTCGCGGCTCGATGCGGTAGCCTTCCGCGCCAACGGGCAGCCTCTCGGTGACCTGCTGACGGCATCGGGCGGCATGCCGTTGCATGTGGCCGGTACCCTGAAACGTGACACCTGGGGCGGTCGCACGAAAATCGAGCTGACGATCGAGGACGCAGCCGACCCACGCCGGCAGTAGCTCCTCGCGATCGGGGAGGATGCCGATGGACTTCGAGCTGACCGACGACCAGCTGAGCTTGCGCGAGGCGGCGCGGAATTTCGCCCGTGGCGAGATGGCGGAGATCGCCGTCGCCTGCGAGAGGAACAACCAGCCGCCGTCGCGGGCCGTCAAGAAGCGGCTCGCCGAGATGGGCTTCCTCGGCATCAACACGCCGACCGAATATGGCGGCATGGGGCTCGGCAACCTCGAGGCGCTGCTGGTGCTCGAAGAGTTCGCCATGGTCCATCCGGCGGTCGCGTTTCCGATCTTCGAGAGCGCGGTCGGGCCGATCAAGGCGGTCCAGAGGTTCGGCGCCGAGAGCCTGAGGAGGTCGCTGCTGCCGAAGGTGACAGCGGGCGAGGCGGTGGTCGCCGTCGCCATGTCGGAGCCCGATGCCGGCACGGCGTTGACCGACCTCAAGACACGAGCGGACGTCAAGGGCGCGCGGATCGTCGTCAACGGCGCGAAGCGCTGGTGCACCGGCGGTGGCTCGGCCGACGGCTATGTCGTCTATTGCCGGATCGGCGACGCCAAGGGGGCAAAGGGCGTCGGCGCGGTCTACGTGCCGGCGGGGCTCAAGGGCTTGTCGTTCGGCGCCAGAGAGGAGTTGATGGGCTTTCGCGGCACCACGACGGCCGACATGTTCTTCGACAATGTCGAGGTGCCGGAGGATCACCTGATCGTGCCGGCGGGCGGCTTTCCGAAGCTGATGGAGGCATTCGACCTGGAGCGCTGCGGCAACTCGACGATGTGCCTCGGGCTTGCCGCTGGCGCACTCGAGGATTCACTTCGCTACGTGCAGGAGCGGCAGCAGTTCGGCAAGCCGATCGTCGATTTCCAGGCGGTGCAACTGAAGCTGGCCGAGATGGCGATGAAGGTCGATGCCTCCCGCCTCCTGATCCATCGCGCCGTGACGCGCGCCGAGCACGGCTTCCCGTCGATAGCCGACAGCTCGATTGCCAAGTGCTTCGCCAACGAAATGGTGCGCGAGGTGACCGGGGCCGCCGTGCAGCTGATGGGCGGCTACGGCTACTCGAAATCCTACAAGGCCGAGCAGCGCCTGCGCGATGCCTGGGGCTGGGGGATCGCCGGCGGCACGATCGACATCCAGAAGATCAACATCGCCTCGGCATTGGTCGGGCGCCGGTTCGACCAACGGCGCTGAGCGGCCGGAGCGGCGATGGGTGCAAATTGCGCGGTGTAGTCGGCACCGCGACTGTCGCGCCGCTGCGATGGTCAATCGTGCGTGACCACCCATTGGCAGGAGGCACAATGACGGCGTAGCTTGCCGCCAACGAGCGGTGGACGACCTCGATCCGCCGCGCCCATGGGAGAGGAAACGTCATGCCGCTCGATCACCGCGAGACGCAATCAGCCGCATTTGATCGCCGCATTCTTCTCAAGGCTTCCGCCGGTGTCGCCGTTGGTGCCGCGACGTCGTCGGTGCTCCCGCTGCCCGCGCAAGCCCAGTCGCCCGCGATCGTCGCCGAGGAGCACTGGGTGATGAAGGGGCCGGTCAAGCTCTACGTCTATCGAAAGCATCAGCCGCAAGGGAATGCAGGTGGCCGCAGGCCGGTGCTGTTTCTCGTGCACGGGTCCACGTTCTCGAGCCGCGGCAGCTACGACCTCGTCGTGCCCGGCCGCACTGGTTACTCGTCGATGGACCACTTCGTCGGCCTCGGCTACGACGTTTGGACGATGGACCACGAGGGCTACGGGTTCTCGGGCCGAACCGGCGGCAACAGCGGGATCCGCGATGGCGTCGCCGACCTGAAGGCCGCGATGCCGCTGGTCGAGCGCATCACCGGGAGCAAATCGGTGCTCATGTTCGGTGAAAGCTCCGGCGCTATCCGGGCGGGTGCCTTTGCCATGGAGGAGCCGTCGCGGATCGAGCGGATTGTGCTGCATGCGTTCACATATACCGGCACCGACGCACCCGAGATCGCGCGTCGCCGCAAGCAGGCCGAGACCTACAAGGCCAATCCGCGACGTCCCTTCGGGATCGCGCAGGTGCAGAACATTTTCGATCGTGACGTCGCCGGCAAGGCTGATCCAGTGCTGGTCAAGGCGCTCGCCGACTTCGAGATGAAGTTCGGGGACAGCGTGCCGAGCGGGACCTATCTCGACATGGCGATCAACATGCCGATGGTCGACCCGAGTAAGCTGAACTGCGCCGTCTGCCTGGTGCGGCCGGAACACGACGGCAACGCCAGCAACGAGGAATTGTTCGACTTCTTCCGCAACCTCGCGACGCAGGAAAAGCAGTTCGTCTTCGTCAATGGCATGACGCATGGCGGCGGCATGATCGGCAGCCACCGCCATCGCCTGTGGCACATCGTGCATTCGTTCATGAGTTGTCCGCCGGCACCGGCAGCCTGAGCGATCGGGGCCCGGGACGCAGCAGGAGCGAAAACGCGATCCTTCAAGAGGGGAGCATGGGGCGCCGGCGGTCGATAGCCGGGCGAAACCTGCGAGCGGGCTCCGCTTCAGCGCAAGAGCGGCTGATGTCGACCTCGTGGTTTTCGCGCTGTTGCAGGGCGAGGCGTGGCGGTTTGATTGTAGCGGCGCTCCGCCTCCCGCACCTCGGCGCAAAAGGCGACAGCCGCAGGGGCCAATGTGCGTCCGCGTGGATGCATGATCGCGTAGTTGGTCCGCAACCACGCGGCTTGAAATGAGATGATCGCAATGCCGCCGGTCGCGGTCATTGACGCAAGCTTCGCTTCTGTCGCGATGCCCACTGCATCCGACGCGCTTACAACGCGGAGATTCGCGTCAAGGTTCTGGCATTGGATCCGTGGCTCGAAATAGTTGCCCACCTTTTACCATCCGGCCCATCGCATGCCCCTCGGGCAGGAACTCCTTCGTGCGTTTTGGCAGCTTGGGTCCGACGAGGGGGTACGAGCCGATATCGTGAATATTCGGCTTCTTCAGGCGCAGCAGAGCGTGGCCTACCCGGCAATAGAACCGAACCGGCCGATCGGGCAGGGGCTCGACGACGATATCCGGATCCTCCGAGGCGTCCGACGATTCACCAACCGCCAAATCGATCCGGCGCTCGCGCAACGCGGCTGGGATGTCCCACCAGTCGAGATCGAGGATGCGCAGTTCCAGCTTCGGATGCCTGGCGAGAAGCCCGCCCACCGCGCCGCTCAGCAGCGTCTGACTGACGATTGGCCCGACCCCAATCGTCAGCTCGCCAACATTCAGGCCCTTGAGCAGGGCGACTTCGCGCTTCAGTTCCGAGATGTCCAACGTGACGCGGCGCGCACTCTTGAGCACGATCGCTCCGAACGGCGTTGGTTCAACGCGGCGCTTGCTGCGGTCGAACAGCTTGGCGTCGAGTTGCCGTTCGAGCTCCTGGATGTTGCGCGTCAGGGTCGGTTGAGAAATGCCGAGTTGCTTCGCAGCGCGCCCGAAATGGCGACGCTTGTCGAGTGCCAGCGTACATTCCAGGAGGCGGAGCATTATTCGCTTTCCGTATCGATGACGAAAACGGCGTATTGGACGTAGATGATAGAGAAGTTGTATCGATTGACCTAGCGCAATCACGAAGCCGCAACGGCGGGCAAGCCATTGCGCACTACACGTATTGCACTCTGACCGCTTGCAGCCGCGAATTTTGCGGGCGGTTTGCATTTCACAGAAAGTAATGACTTAACAGGAGATCAAGCCATGGGTGTGATCAGACACATCTGCCTGGGTCTGTTGGCCACCATAGCCGCATTGTTGGTCGCAGGCACACCGGCATTCGCGCAGAAGAAGCCCAATGTCGTCATGCTCATGAGCGACGACGTCGGCTGGGGCGACTACGGTGTGTACTTCGGCGGCGCGGCGCTCGGGCATCCCACGCCGAATATCGATCGATTGGCCAGGGAAGGCGTGATGTTCACGAGCTGGTACGGTCAGGCCAGTTGCACGGCGGGCCGCGCGTCGTTCATGACCGGGCGCATTCCGGTCCGCACGGCGCTGTCGGTCGTGGTGGTTCCCGGCGACCGAACGGCCTCGACAAGGACACGCCGACCATTTCCGAGTTCTATCAGAAGAACGGTTATCAGACCTACTTCTCGGGCAAGTGGCATCTCGGCGACGTGGAGAAGTTCTACCCGATCAACCACGGCTTCGACGAGATGAAGCATTTCGCAGCGTACTACCCGGGCGTCTATGCCTATAGCGACACGGCTCAAAACGCCCATCCTTGGTTCCCGAAATACAACAAGGAGTACTGGGACTTCTACCAGAAAGCGTGGTGAACCGGTATGAATGGAAGGCACGGCGGCAAGCCTGCGGTCAAGGGCAACAACGGCGCCGTGATCACGCTGGAGAACCTTGCCGATTTTGATGTGCGGCAAGCGGATTCGGCGGTCGAATACATAAAGCAAGCACGCGAGGGACGGCAAACCGTTCTTCATGAGCGTGAACTTCATGGGCATGCACCAGCCAACCAGCCCGAGCAAGGCGTTCCAGGGCAAGTCGCGGCTCGGCAACTACTCTGACAAGATGATCGAAATGGACGCCAACATCGGACGGATCATGGATGCCATCCGGGCCGAGGGCCCGACACGATCGTCATCCATACGGCGGACAACGGCGCTTGGCAGGATGCCTGGCCCGACGCCGGCACCACACCGTTCCGCGGCGAGAAGGGCACGCCATTCGAGGCCGGCTGGCCGAGTGCCCGGCATCATGTGGGCGCCTGGCAGAGATCCCGCGGGGCGGGTCCTTCATGAAATGATGTC
>CAVVRF010000039.1:0-79630 GCA_963750535.1 uncultured Alphaproteobacteria bacterium
CGATCCGCAGCGCGACGTGGCGAACCGCCGTCTATCGGGCGACGTCGACGCCGGCGCCATCGACGACGGCCAGTGGCACGTCGTTCAGGTGTTCTGGGACACCGAGACGCAGACGCTTCGATACGTCATGGACGGGAAGCAGATGGGCAGCCTCCAACGCAACCTGACGGCGGACCAGTTCGGGGGATCAGATTACGCCTATCTCGCGATCACCGGCGCGACCGGCGGCTCGGTTAGCCACCAGCAGTTCCGAATCAATTCGTTGCAGGCGGTTTTCGAACCGCTCCCGAACGGCGGCGACGATCAGCTCGATCCACGCTGCATCTTCGACGTCAAGTACACCAAGGACCGGGTCACCTACACCGGCGACGCTCTGTATGATGTCGGTGCCGATACGTTCTTACTGACGCCGGACAACAAGGGCAGGACCGGCGGCATCACCTTGAGCAAGCGGATCGATGTTTCACACGATTTTACTGTGGTGTTCGAGATCAACGCTGGCGGCAAGGCCGGCGGTGCGGATGGCCTGTCGCTCTTCCTGCATAACGACCCGCGCGGCGCAGAGGCGACGGCTGGGGGCGGCGGCAACCTCGGCGCCATGGGCCTGGAAAATGGCGTCGGCATCTCCTTCGACACCTGGAAGAACGGTGGCGCCTACAACGACGCCTTCGAGAACTCGTCGAGCATCTTCCGGACAGAAGGACCGATCGATGGCAACAAGCTTGCGCCGCAGACGGAACTCGGCAACCTCACGGACGCAGCTTGGCACACGGTCGGTCTCGCATGGGACGCCGAGCGCCAGACGCTCACCTATTGGATCGACGGCAAGCAGGCGGGTCTGCTGACCAACGACATCGTGAAGAACTTCCTCGGTTCGGAGCATGCCTATCTCGGTTTTGCAGCGGCGACGGGCGGCGAAAGCAACCTGCAGCAGCTCAAGATCAACGCCATCGACGCCGTATTTGAAGGCGAACTGGCTCTGCACAACTGCAAGAAGGATCTGTCGGACATCTCCAAGATGGTCACGGTCAGCGGCAACGCCGGCTACGACGGCCCATCCGATACCTTCCACATCACACCCGACGCCGTAGGCCAGGTCGGTGGCGTGATGTTCAACGAGCGGATCGCTCTCGGGCACGACTTCGCCGTCTCGTTCGACATCCTGATGGGTGCCAAGGCCAATGGTGGCGACGGGATGAGCTTCGTGCTGCACAATGATCCGCGCGGCGCGACTGCACTCGGCTTTGGCGGTGGCAATCTCGGCGCGACTGGCATTTCCAATGGCCTCGCGATCGAATTCGACACGTACCAGAACGGCGCGCCGTTCTTCGACATGGCGAACGATCACACGGGCTTCTTGTCGACAGCCGGCATGACTACCATGGCTGGTCACGGCGGCATGCTGACGATCGACAACCCGCTCGATCTCGGCACGATCACGGATGGCGCCTGGCACAACGTCCTGGGTACTGAATGCCGAGAACCAGTCGGCCCAACTACTTCTTCGACGGCCGAAAGGGCGGTGAAATGAAGGGTGATTTCGCCCACGAATTTCTCGGTGGTTCCGGTGTACGCCTATCTCGGGTTCACCGGCGCCACGGGTGCCTCGACCAACGTTCTTGACCTCCACATCAACTCGCTTTCGGCCCTGTTCGAGGGAGAGGATCACGGTGGACTTGGTCATAACACGATGCCGGCGACGGGAATCACTGCGAGCGATCACCACACGTGAACTTAGCGAGAAAAGGTCCAGGAATACATGCCCGTCGCAGCGTCGTTGCGCTGCGGCGGAACGATGAGCTTCAATCCAAAAGTTTGCTACCTGGAGCAAAAAAAGAAATGGGTTCGCCCAAGGCGACCCGCGGTCGGTCCGTGATGGCGGCTGCTGTCATAGTTCGATCGACATCCACTTTGCCGGCGATCAGCTGATGCGCGGCCTTGGTGCTCAGCGTCTTGAGCAGCCTCTGGACGATCGAGTGTTGCGGTGGACCGAACTCCGCAGGCACCCGGTTGCGCAGCCGACCGAGGATGGCGATCGCGGTCAGCTGAGGTTCGGCGGCAAGCCAGCTCTCGATGTCGGCGAGTGCGGATCGAGCATTGAGGGCAGCGGTGTGAGCTTAGTAGGATCACGCGAGGCCAGTACAATCCGGTAGCCGTTCTTGGCCAGCAGTCGGGCGAAAGATGCCGAAATGCCGGAACCGGCACCGACAAAAAACTGGAGGTCGCCCATTGAACTCGATCATGGTTTTGAACTTTCTTAACGGCGAGCCTGTAGTTTAGGACACCACCCTATGGAATGGCGCCGAGTACGCGGGCCGCTACGCGCAGGGCCAAGTTCCATCCGAGGCGGTGACACTCTACCTCGACGTACAGCAGCGCAAGCTTTCGAAAGACTTGAGTTCTCAAATGATCCTTCACCTTGTCCTGATGATCCTTGGTCGCCGCAACCTCAAGCAGGAAACGCAACGCATGACAGAGAGCTATGAGTCATGACCGACCGTGCACCGGCAAGGAACATTAAGGAAGTGGAGTTTCACGGAGAGCTTGACCCCGGAGCCGGAGTAAGAGAACAGGCGAGGGTCGACTGCACGCGCGGAGATGCAGGCGGCGCTGCGACTTCAGCCCTGCCCCATTTAGCGAACGGCCGGCCAGATCCGCTTTACAGATGCGGCAGGCTGCTGCTAGGGCTTAAGTATGATTGCCATGCCCGGTCTGTACCCGAAACGTTCCCTGAACCGTCCAGGAGCAGAATGCTCCCCTCACAGCTGCACAGGAAGTGCTTCGTCGAGCCGTTCAGCCCCACCTCTCACGGGTGGGAACTTCCGCCAAGAACGTTGTCTGCCGCACTCGCGGCCACCCCCACCCCTACTCCTCGCCGGCGGCGCGATAGCCGACGCCGGGCTCGGTCAGGATCAGCGCCGGCTCGGACGGGTCCCGCTCCAGCTTCTGCCGCAGCTGCCCGATGAACACGCGCAGGTACTGGGTGTCGGTCGCATGCGCCGGGCCCCAGACCTCGGTCAGGATCTGGCGATGGGTGACGACGCGGCCGGCGTGCCGGGCCAGCAGCGCGATCAGGTCGAACTCCTTCGGCGTCAGGTGAACCTCCTCGCCGGCGCGTCTCACCTGATGGCCGGCGAGATCGATCTCGACGTCGCCGAGCTGGTAGCGCACCGCCTCCGCCATGGCCGGCTGCGGCCGGCGCCTGAGCACCGAGCGCAGCCGCGCCAGAAATTCGCTGATGCCGAACGGCTTGTTGACGTAGTCGTCGGCGCCGAGATCGAGCGCGGCAACCTTCTCCGCCTCGCGATCGCGCGCCGACAGCACGATGATCGGTACGTCCGAGCGACGCCTGATCTCCTCGATCACCTCCTTGCCGTCCATGTCCGGCAGGCCGAGATCGAGCACCACCGCGTCGGCTGCGTCCGACGCCAGCAGGTGCAAGGCCTGCTCACCGTTCAGCGCGGTCATCACGTCGAAGCCGCTGACCAGCAGGCTCGGCTTCAGGAAGCGGTGGATCTGCGGCTCGTCGTCGACCACCAGGATGCGCTTCTTCTGGGTCATGGCCGCTCCTCGAAGCCGGCGGACGGCGGCACCGGCAGCGTCACGCGGACGCGGGTGCCTCTGGCCCCGGCGACGGGACTGTCGATGCGGATCGCGCCGCCCATGCCTTCGATGACCCGCTTGCAGATGGCGAGCCCCAATCCGGTGCCCGCAACGTCGCCATCGCCGGCGCGCACACGGAAGAATGGCTCGAGGATCCGGGTCAAATCCGCCGACGGAATGCCACGTCCGGCATCGACCATCGACAGGGCAAGCGAGCGCTCGCCGGCGGCAAGCGTGACGGTGATCGGATCGCCCGGGCCGGAGAACTTGATGGCGTTGTCGAGCAGGTTGAACACCACGTGCTCGAGCAGCGTCGAATCGCCGCGGACGGCGGCAACCGTCGCCGGGCAGTCGAACGCGATGTTGGCGCCGGGGGCGATCCGCCGGGCGCGGGCGATGGCGAGCCGTGCGACGTCGCCGAGGTCGATCCAGTCGTGCAGCAGGTCCGGGTCGCCGGCCTCGAGCCGGGTCATGTCGAGGAGATTGGCCACGAAGCGCGACAACCGCTGCGCCTCCTCCTCGATCGCCGCCAGCAGGTCGATCTGGGTCTCGGGCGCCATGCCGGCGCCGAGCTCGCGCAGGCTCGTCGCCGCGCCGAGGATCGAGGCGAGCGGCGTCCGCAGGTCGTGCGACAGCGACGACAGCAGCGCCGAGCGCAGTCGCTCCCGCTCGGCTTCGCCGCGCGCCTGCAGCGTCTCGGTCTCGAGCTCGGCGCGCTCGATGGCGATCGCGGTGTGTCGCAGCATGATGTCGAGCGATGCGCGATCCTCGCTGCCGATGCTGCGCCGCCCGTCGGCCGGTGCCAGCCCGATCACCCCGATGGCGCCGCCCGATGCCATGATCGGATGGAATTCCATCCGCGCGC
This sequence comes from uncultured Alphaproteobacteria bacterium, assembly GCA_963750535.1. Lineage (GTDB taxonomy): Bacteria > Pseudomonadota > Alphaproteobacteria > Rhizobiales > Hyphomicrobiaceae > JAKFWF01. Next base: position 4,469 of record CAVVRF010000039.1, read on the forward strand.
CCGGCCAGCCGGGAGCTGTTGCCGGCAGCACGCGCCGGCTGTTGAACGAATGCCGGGCCAACTGCATGTCGGCGGTCTCGAGCCTCACGTCGGCCGGCATGCTGGCGCTCAGCTTCAGCCCGTCCGTTGTGCCGGTGAGCACGACGGCCTCGCCGCGCACCGTCTCGGCCGCTTGCCGGGCGAGCGCCGCCATGATTCCAGCGCGGTCGCGAGCCGTCGCGAGCCGCCCGGCAAAATCGTTCAGCGACTGCAGGGCCGTGGCTTGGCGGCGCGCATCGTCGGCGACCTCGCGCATGCGGCCGGCGAGGCTGCCGGTGAGCAGCGCCACCGCCAGGAACACCAGCAGCGCGAACAGCTCCTGCGGATCGGCGACGGTGAAGGTAAAGAGCGGCGGGATGAAAAAGAAATTGTAGGCCGGGAACGAGAACAGGGCCACCGCCAGCCCGGTGCGAAGGCCAAGCCCGACCGCCGCGACGACAACCGCCAGCAGGAAGGCGAGCGACACGCTCGAATGCGGCAGCCAGCGCGAAAGCACGATGCCGGCGATCGTCGCCAGGGCGGTCAGCGCCAGTGCCGCGGCCGGAATGCGAATGCCGCTCAGCGGCCGCGGCAGACGCGCCCAGAGGTCGCCGCGCGAAGCCGTCGGCAAGGCCTCGCCGGTCGCCTCGGTAGCTATTGCAGGTCTCGTCAGCATCGGGGCTCTTGGTCGTTGCCTGGCAAGCCGTGGACGTGGCGCAACGGACATGCGGTCGACGCGAAAATTCGTCGTCCTTATGAAATCCTTATGCCCGAAAGCCGACTTCCACATCGCTTCCTTAGCGCGACTTGGTCGAAATTGCTCGCCGAACCAGGATTCAATGTCCGAGCGAGGCACAATCATGCCCACCGCGTCTGCCGCGCGACCGACGGACGCCCACGGGCACGCCCATGGCAAATCGCCCTTCTGGGTGCTGGCCCTCGGCGCCATCGGCGTCGTCTACGGCGACATCGGCACCAGCCCGCTCTATGCGATCAAGGAATCGCTGACGGCGGCGCGAGGCTCGGGCGCGCTTACCGCCGAGATGGTGTTCGGCGTGCTGTCGCTCATGCTGTGGGCGCTGATCGTCATCGTCACGCTCAAGTATGTCCTGATCATGCTGCGCGCCGACAACAACGGCGAGGGCGGCACGCTGAGCCTGATGGCGCTGGCGCAGCGCGCGCTGCATGATCACAGCGGCATGGTCGCGCTGCTCGGCATGGCCGGCGCGGCATTGTTCTACGGCGATGCCATGATCACGCCGGCGATCTCGGTGCTGTCGGCGATCGAGGGCCTCAATCTGCTGACGCCGGCGTTCGACCGCTTCGTGCTGCCGATCAGCCTCGCCATCCTGTTCGGCCTGTTCGTCATCCAGAGCCACGGCACGGCGCGCATCGCGTCGTGGTTCGGGCCGATCATCGTCGTGTGGTTCATCGCCCTGGCGGCGGGCGGCCTGCTGAACATCCTGGACCGGCCGGATGTCGTGCTGGCGATCAATCCGTACTACGGCATCAAGTTCCTGTCCTCGCACGGGATCGCCGGCTTGATCGCGCTCGGCGCCGTGTTCCTGGCGGTGACCGGCGCCGAGGCGCTGTACGCCGATCTCGGCCACTTCGGTCGCGGTCCGATCCGCGCCGCCTGGCTGTTCCTGGTGTTTCCGTCGCTCACCATCAACTACCTGGGGCAGGGTGCGCTGCTGCTCGGCCAGCCGGAAGCGCTGGAGAACCCGTTCTTCAAGCTCTATCCGGCCTGGGCGCTGGCGCCGATGATCGGCCTCGCGACGATCGCCACGATCATCGCCAGCCAGGCGGTCATCACCGGCGCCTACTCGGTCACGCAGCAGGCGATCCAGCTCGGCCTCTTGCCGCGCATGAACATCCGCCGGACCTCGGCGACCGAGCGCGGGCAGATCTACATCCCGGCGGTGAACTGGAACCTCCTGCTCGCCGTGCTGTTCCTCGCCGCGGCGTTCAAGAGCTCGAGCGCGCTGGCGTCCGCCTATGGCATTGCCGTGACCGGCACGATGGTGGTGACGGTCGCCCTGGCGACGATCGTCGCGCGCTTCTACTGGCAATGGCCGTGGTGGCAGGTGGGGCTGGTCATGGCCCCGTTCATGATCGTCGATTGCGTGTTCCTGGGTGCCAACCTGCTGAAGATCGTCGAGGGCGGCTGGCTGCCGCTGGCGGTCGGCGCCGGCCTGCTGCTGATCATGCTGACCTGGCGGCGCGGCTCGTGGCTGCTTTCCAACCGGTGGCGGCAGGCGGAGCTGAGCCTCGCGGACTATCTGCCGATGCTCGAGTTGAAGTCGCCCGACCGCGTGCCCGGCACGGCGGTATTCATGACCAGCAATCCCGACCTCGTGCCGACGGCGCTGATGCACAATCTGAAGCACAACAAGATCATGCATCGCCGGAACATCATCGTCAGCGTCGAGACCACCGACACCCCGCGCGTCGAGGAGAGCGAGCGCGGCAAGGTCACGGTGATCTCGGACGGCTTCCTCGTCGTCAGGCTCAAGTTCGGCTTCATGGAGGAGCCCGATGTGCCGCGGGCACTGTCGCGGCGCTACCTCCATCTCGAGCTCAATCCGATGGAAACGTCGTACTACCTGTCGCGGCGCGCGATCAGGCCGTCGGCGCGATCGGAGATGCCGGTGTGGCAGGATCGCCTGTTCATCTGGCTGGCGCACCAGGCGAGCGATCCGTCGCACTATTTCCGCATCCCGAGCGACCGCGCCATCGAGATCGGCACGCAGGTGGCGGTGTAAGGGCCGCCCCGGCCGGCTGCGGCGTCGCGGCGAGCGAGCTCGAGCCCGTTCAGCTGGTGGCGCCTTGGCTTGGCGGAGCCGGCGTGCGTTGTGCCGGCCCGGCGGTCGGTGATGCCTTAGGCGCCGGGCGCGCCGCCGCCTCTTCTGGCTCATCCGGGCCGCCGGCACCCCTGCCGGCGAACATCCAGTAGACGAGCCCGGCAACCAGGCCGGTCGCGGCGTAGGCACCGGCGGCATACGAATTGAGGATCGACGGAGCTGCCTGCGCCTCGCCCATGTACTGCGACGCAAAGCCCGCCATCGAGATCCCGACGCCGACGAGCACGTGATAGAAGATGCTGCGGACCGCCTGCCATTCGGAGATCGCCACGGCGAGAAACGCGAAGGGCGCCGCGAACACCGCACTGTGCGTCGCGACAAAGAGGCTCCATTCGAGCGTGGTCGCGATCCGCTCGGGATCGCCGCCGAGGGCGTCGTTGGGTCCGACAGCGAACATCACCTTGGTGAACCCGGCCGCAAGGCAAGCCAGCACGAAGCCGAACAACACGCGGAAGATGGCTCTCAGCATCGTGGCATCCTTGACAATAGCGGCATCCGGCGGTGCGCCGCGTCACGCTACCGCCCAGGCTCGCCACACTTCAATGATGAATTGCCGGAGTTCGTTAAGCCGGGCCGGGCCGAGTCGCTACGCACGCCGGCCGGCGAGCAGCCAGTAGACGAGACCGCCGGCAAATCCGGCGGTGGCGAACACCTGCCACAGTGCCGTCGCCGAGTCCGGCTGCTGGGCGAACCTGGCGAGCAGCGGGATCGCGGCCAGCGACGCGCCGCCGCCGAGAACGTAGTAGAGCGCCGATCTGATCCGTGCGACCTCGCCGACCACCACCAGGGTCAGTGCTGGCAGGATGGTCATGGCGGAGGCGATCAGCGCGCCGCTGCCGACGATGCCGAATATCGTCTCGATGCTGTCGACGCCGGACGAGCCGGCCATGGCATGGACGATACGCTCGTAGCCGACCGACAGCAGCACCAGGATGGCGACCGACATCGCCAGCACGAACGCCACCGGCACCACGATCATCCGTCCGACGGTCGACCAGAACATGCCCGTCAGGCCCCGGCTTCCGGCGCGCGCCCGGCGTTCGCCGGCCGCTCGCTGGCCCTCAGCCTCTGGCTTTCGGACTTCAACTGGCCGCAGGCGGCGAGGATGTCGCGACCGCGCGGCGTGCGCACCGGGCTCGCGTAGCCGGCCTTGTTGATGACGTCGGCGAAGCGCTCGATCTCTTCCCACTCCGAGCACTCGTAGCGGGTGCCGGGCCACGGGTTGAACGGAATGAGATTGATCTTGGCCGGGATGTTCTTCAACAGCCGCACCAGGGCGCGGGCGTCCTCGAGGCTGTCGTTGACGCCCTTCAGCATCACGTACTCGAAGGTGATGCGCCGTGCGTTCGACAACCCTGGATAGTCGCGGCAGGCCTGCATCAACTCGGCCAGGGGATAGCGCTTGTTGATCGGCACCAGCTCGTCGCGCAAGTCGTCGCGAACCGCGTGCAGGCTGATCGCCAGCATTGTTCCAGACAGGGCGCCCCAGCGCGGGATCTCCGGCACCACGCCCGAGGTCGACAGCGTGATCCGCCGCTTCGATACCGACAGGCCCTCGCCGTCGGAGGCGACGTCCATCGCCGCCCTGACGTTGTCGAAGTTGTAGAGCGGCTCGCCCATGCCCATCAGCACGATGTTGGTGATCTTGCGCTCGGATTCGGGCAGCAGGCGCGCGTCACCGGCGGGCGTCGCGCCCGGCCAGTCGCCGATGCGGTCGCGGGCGAGCAGGATCTGACCGACGATTTCCGAGCTCTCGAGATTGCGCACGAGCCGCTGCGTGCCGGTGTGGCAGAACGAGCAGTTGAGGGTGCAGCCGACCTGGCTCGAGATGCACAGCGTGCCGCGATCGATCTCGGGGATGTAGACGCACTCGATCTCGGGTGCGCGCTTCTCGTGGCCGCGAATTGGCAATCGCAACAGCCACTTGCGGGTGCCGTCGACCGACACCTGCTCCTCGACGATCTCGGGCCGGTCGAGGCTGTAGGCGGCACCTAGCGCCGCGCGCAGATCCTTCGACACGTCCGACATCAGCTCGAACGAGGTGACGCCGCGCACGTAGATCCAGCCCCACAGCTGGTTGACGCGCATCCGCAGCTGCTTCTCCGGCACGCCGATGGCGGCAAGCGCTGAGCGCAATTCATCGCGACCGAGCCCGGCGAGGGTCGGTTTGGACGGCGCGGCGACCGGCGCGGCCGGCGCCGGTGGGTTGTCGAGAACGAGCACCATCAAAGTGGTTCCGCAACTCAAGGGATCTGTTGCCCCTCAGTAGCGCCATTTGCCGGCATCGGGAAGTGCCTGCCGCATCAAGGCTGCGCAGGGCGTAAACGCCGGCTTCCGGTCAAGTCGGCGAAACGCCGGCGCCGGAAGCTTTCAAGTCTCAGCGTCGAGATCGCCATTGTGCGCGCCGAGCGGCGATGGCCCGACAACCTGGCCCTTGAAAACCCGGAACTGCGGCGCGACCGGAACGGGGAGCGCCACCAACTCGGCGCCGGCTTCGTTGCTGACACGCTCGCGGAACAGGCCACGCGCCTTGAAGTGCGGATCGGCCATCGCCTCTTCGAGCGTCGCCACGATCGAGCAGCAGCAGTCGGCCTTGGCCAGGATCGGCCGCCATTCGGCGGCGGTCCTGCCGGCGATGATCTCGGCCACCCGCCTGGTGGTCGCCGGCGTATCCCTGGCATCGTCCACCAGCGCCGGCTCGAGCCCGATCGCCGACGTGAAGCTCTCCCAGAACTTCTGCTCGATGGCGCCGGACGCGACAAACCGGCCGTCCTTGGTCGGATAGAGCTGGTAGCGCGCGGTGCCGCCGGTGACGAGGCCGTCGCCGCTGCCGGGCCATTTGCCGGTCGCCTGGCCCTGGCCCATCGCCCAGTAGGTGAACGGAAACACGCCGTCGGCCATGGCGATGTCGAGGTGGGTGCCGCGCCCGGTGCGCTCGCGATCCCGGAGTGCGAGCAGGATGTTGACCACCGCCGGATAGGCGCCGCCGGCGATATCCGCGATCAGCGCCGGCGGCAGCACCGGCTGCGATGCCGTGCCGAGGCTCAGCGCCAGCAGTCCGCTGTCGCCCATGTAGTTGATGTCGTGGCCGGCGGCGTCGCGCTTCGGGCCGGTCTGGCCGTAGCCCGAGATCGAGCAGTAGATGACGCGCGGATTGATGGTGCTGATGTTCGGGTAGCCGAGGCCGAGGCGATCCATCACGCCGGGGCGGAACTGCTCGATCACCACATCGCACTTTTCCAGCAGCGGAATGAGCTTCGCGATGTGCGCCTTGTTCTTGAGGTCGAGCGCCAGGCTCTTCTTGCCGCGATTGAGCATGGCGAAATTCACGCTGTCGCGGCCCCACAGCGGTTGATAGGCGCGCATGTCCTCGCCGGTGCCGGGCCGCTCGATCTTGTAGACCTCGGCCCCGGCCTCGGCCAGCATCAGGGTCGCCATCGGCCCCGGCAACAATGTCGAGAAGTCGAGCACGAGCGTGCCGGTCAAAGGTCCAGTCATCGGGCAGTTCTCCCAGGTCTGGCATGGCGTTGCCGGCATGTTGGCGCATTGCCCGCCCGCAGGGCAACCGCCGCGGCCGACGTCCACCTCTGCCGGATCGGCGGTTCCGGTCGCCGCGCCCAGCGGCTATGGTCGCGCCACACCGCAACGATCAATCGTGGGAGAATGCCCGTGGACAAAGCACTCTGGGAGAAGGGCCTGGCCAAGCGCAAGGCCGTGCTCGGGGCCGAGTACGTCGAGAAATCGCTGTCGAGCGCCACCGACTTCAACCGGCCGTTCCAGGACATGCTCAACGAGTATTGCTGGGGCGGCGTGTGGGGCGACGAGCGCATCCCGCCGAAGACCCGCTCGATGATGAACCTGACGATGATCGCCGCGCTGAACCGGATGGAGGAGTGGGAGCTGCACATGAAGGGCGCCATCCGCAACGGCGTCACCCAGGACGAGATGCAGGCGATCCTGCATCAGATCGCGGTCTATGCCGGCATGCCCGCCGGCGTCGAGTGCTTCCGCATCGCGCGCAAGGTGTATGCGGAGATGGAGAAGTAGGTGGACGGGGACAGTTACCGATCCGAGAAATCGATACTTTGCGTTCCCGGCCGAGCCGGCCCGGAAGGTTGCGGAAGTGATGATCGCGGCTTCCGAGCGAGAGCCGGGATCGCGTCGGTGCGGCTTCGGGATCATCCCAGAGGACGTGATCCCGGGTCTCGCGCGGAACTGACGCTCGTTCCCGGCCGCACGGCCACTGGCCGGCTCGCCCGGGAACGCAGGTGGAGACAGAAAGACTTCCCGCACTTGCAGCGTTCCTGGCCGAGATCCCGTGCCTACTTTACACTCCGGCCGATCTTCCACATCTCCTCGCGGACCCGGATGTCGGCCAGCATGCGGTCGATCAGCAGGCAGGTGCGCTTGAACAGGTCCGAGCCGCGGCGGTAGTCGGCGGCGGCGAAGAAGTCGACCCGTCCGGCGTTGAACAGCTCGACGCACTTCGCCTTCGACTTGCCGGGCGGGTGCACCGCGATCGAGTGGCCGCCGCTCTTGCGCATCAGCGCCATCGACGGCACGTCGGTCTCGCCGTCGCCGAAATAGACCATGTTGGAGAACGGGATCGGCCGCTGCTCCTCCGGCATGTGCTGGTTGATGCTCTGGCCCAGGTCCTCGAGCCCCTTGTTGATGCGGAACAGGTACTGCGTCTTGCCGGTGTCGGTGATCACCCGCTTCGGATAGGGCAGGTCGTAGGCCTCGAACCAATATTCCGAGGCGAACACGTTGTGGAACTTGCCGTAGATCGAGGTGCCCTCGATGATCTCGGTCAGCCCGGACGAGACGAGGTAGTGGCGCACCGCGACCCCGTGTGATTCCGCGCGCAGCGCGACGTATTCGGCGATCGCCTCGAACCAGTCCTCGACGCCGGCGAACAACTCCACGTCGCGGCCAAGGGCGACAAGGTCGCCACGGTCGATGCGGACGCCTTTCTCCTTCGCCTTCTTGTACATCAGGTGCATGTAGGTGATGAGCGGATCGGCGCCCTGCTCGGCCGCGATGCGGTTGCTCTCCGCCCAGAACGCCTTGGCGTCCATGTTGATCTTCGGCAGCACCGTGTATTCCTGCATCGGCTTCGGCGACAGCGTGCCGTCGAAATCGTAGACCAGCGCGATGGTCTTCTTGTCGTAGCCGGGCTTGGGCGCGGTGGTAGCCTTGTCGGCGCGGCGCGATGTGCCGCCGGCCGCCACTGGCGCGTCGTCGTTGGCTGCCTTGCCCTTGCTGGTGACGCGCTCGACCATGTTCAAATCCCTTGGTGTGGATAGCCGCCGACCATCGAGTGATTCGGGTGGCATCACCAAGGCGAGCGCGTGAGTTGTCCGCTGGCTAAGGCGTCGCGGACGTCCACTTCTTGTAGTCCTCGGGCGTGACCGAGCCGAGCTTCTTGACGAATGCGGCGATGCGCCAGATCTCGTCGTCGGCAACGCTGGCGCGAGCGAAGCTCGGCATGCCGGTCATGTTGATGCCGTTCTTGACCACCCAGAAGATCTGACCGGCCGAGCGGGCCTTCGACACCTCCGCCAGGTCGGCGGCGTCCGGGCGCAACCCTTCGGCGAACTTCGCCCAGTCGACGCCGGGTGCCCCGTGACAGATTGCGCAACCGCGGGCAGCAAATGCACGCGCGCCGTTCTGGATCGTGGCGTCGTCGTCGACGTTCACCGCCGCGCTGGTCGGAGCATGATTCTCGATCGAGGCCGTGCGCACGCGGGTCATCGCCCACGTCACCGCGCTGTTGTCGGGCTCGATACCGGCGACGCTGTAGTACCCACCGAGGAAGTAGCCCGCGGCGGCAAGTACGGCGACGATGGCCAGAAATCCGATGGTTGCCAGAAGTTTCATGGAGGCTCTCCGTTTTGCGGGTGGAATTGACGTTTCCCCCAATTTTTACAGCTCGGCGGCCCTCGGCGTTTCTGCGATTGCCCAATTTCACTCTATCGCGAGCCGACATCCTGCTCCAGGGAGAGAGCAGAATTCATCTGCGGCCGTATCGCCAGCGCGCGGGCGAAGTTCGTCGCATCCGCGACTTTACCTCCCCCTCGAGCGGACCTCCGATTGCGCCTTGCTTCGGCCAACGTCGGCGACTATGAGGACGCCGACGAAATGAGAGCCACAGGAGCTGCCCGCATGACCCACACCCAGCCGACGCTCGTTCTGAACGTCCGCGCGGGTGTCGTTGCGGACAAAGATCACTCATTCCTGATGGTTCTCCATGGGCAATTCCCATTCCGGTGCGTCGACTGACGCGCCAAACGTCCGGCTCATCGCGTCGGACAAGACCTGGATCGAGGGCCTGGCGCTCGATCAGCTCCGCCATGCCGCAACCCTGCCCGGCGTCGAATACGCCGTAGGCTTCCCCGACCTGCATCCCGGCAAGGGCACGCCGGTCGGCGCGGCAATTGTTTCACGTGAGATGATCCACCCAAGGCTGCCGGGCAACGACATCGGCTGCGCCATGAGCTTCTGGGCGACCGATCTGCCTGCCCGCAAGCTCAAGCTCGACCGCTGGGCCGACCGGCTCGAGGGCCTCGACCGGCCGTTCGAGGGCGATCGGGAGCCCTGGCTTGCCGCGCAGCGCCTCGCCCGCGGTCCGCACGACGCCGGCCTCGGCACCATCGGCGGCGGCAATCACTTTGCCGAGTTGCAGGTGGTCGACGAGGTGCTCGACGCGGAGCGGTTCGCCGCCCTCGGCCTCGATCGCAAGGATGCCTGCCTGCTGATCCACTCCGGCAGCCGCGGTCTCGGCCAGGCGATCTTCAACGAGCAGATGGCGGCGCACGGGCTCGGGCCCTTGGCGGCCGGCAGCGAGGAGGCCGAAGCCTATCTCGCCCGTCACGACGAGGCGCTGCGCTGGTCGATCGCCAACCGCGCCCTGCTGGCGCACCGCTTCGCCGAGCAGATCGGCGCCGACGCACGGCTCGTCTCGGACGTGCCGCACAACGTGATCGCGCGCGAGGACTGGGGCGGCAGCGGCGCCTTCGTCCACCGCAAGGGCGCGGCCGTGGCGCACGGCAATGCGATCATGATCCCCGGCTCGCGCGGCACGCTGTCCTTTCTCGTGGCGCCGACCGGCGACCGCGAAGCGGCGGCGTTCTCGCTCGCCCACGGCGCCGGCCGTCGCTGGCAGCGCGGCTATGCCAAGCCGCGCCTGTCGCACAGGTACCGGGTCGAGGACCTGGCGCGGACCGATCTCGGCGGCCGCGTCATCTGCGAGGACCGCGAATTGCTCTACGAGGAGGCGCCGCAGGCCTACAAGGACATTGGCCGGGTGATCGACGATCTGGTCGCGGCGGGCCTGGTGGCGGTGATCGCCATCTACAAGCCGGTGCTGACCTACAAGGTGCGGAGGCGCGACGATGACTGATCAGCGCGCCACCGAATCCTGCTGGCTGCAACTCTCGTCCGGGCGCGGCCCGGTCGAATGCCAGATCGCGGTCGCCAAGCTCGTCGTGGAGATCGTGCGTGCGGCCACGGCGGCCGGCATCGTCGCCGGGACGATCGACGCGGTCGCCGGCGAGGCCCGCGACGCCATGCTGTCCGCGCTGCTGAAGCTCGAAGGGCCGGGCGCGGCGCGATTTGCCGAGAGCTATGCCGGCACCGTGCAGTGGATCTGCCCGAGCCCGGTCCGGCCCAATCACAAGCGCAAGAACTGGTTCGTGGCGGTCGATCTGCTCGACGTCCCGGCGGCGAGTGACGCCAGCCTCGATCCGCGCGGGGTCGTGTTCGAGACCATGCGGGCCGGCGGCGCCGGCGGCCAGCACGTCAACAAGACCGAGAGCGCGGTGCGGGCGACCCACCGCGCCACCGGCCTCGTGGTGGTGGCGCGCGAGGAGCGCTCGCAGCACATGAACAAGCGCCTTGCGCTTGCCAGGCTCGCCCGACTGCTGCGCGATGCGGCTGCCGGCAAGCAGGCCGAGGCCGAGCGCGAGCGCTGGCAGGCGCACGACCGGCTCGAACGTGGCGCGGCGGTGCGCACTTATGTCGGGCCGCAGTTCAAGGAGCGCGGTTAGGGTTTGGGCGCGAACGCGGCGCAACGGCCGGGCCGCCACCCCCTGCCAAAGGTAGCCTTTGATTCCGTTCGCGGGCAATGTAAGAGGGCTGCCGAGCCTCATACCCACCGACGGGAACCCTACCCATGAACATTCATGAATATCAGGCCAAGGACCTCTATCGGCAGTACGGTGTGCCGACTTCCAAGGGTTTTCCGGCGTTCACGGTCGACGAGGCGGTCGAGGCGGCCAAGAAGCTGCCCGGCCCGATCTGGGTGGTGAAGTCGCAGATCCACGCCGGCGGGCGCGGCAAGGGCAAGTTCAAGGAAGCCGCCGCCGGGACCGCCGGCGGCGTGCGGCTCGCCAAGTCGCTCGACGAGGTCAAGTCGTTCGCCGGCCAGATGCTGAACAACACCCTCGTCACGGTGCAGACCGGCGAGGCCGGCCGGGTGGTGAAGCGGCTCTACGTCGAGGACGGCTCGGCGATCGCCCGCGAGCTCTACCTTTCGGCGCTGGTCGACCGCGCCACCAGCCGCATCGCCTTCATCGTCTCGACCGAGGGCGGCATGGACATCGAGAAGGTCGCCCACGACACGCCGGAGAAGATCCACACCTTCTCGATCGACCCGGCGTCGGGATATTTCCCCTATCACGGCCGCAAGGTCGCCTTCGCCCTCGGGCTCACCGGCCAGCAGGTCAACCAGTGCGTGGCGATGGTCGGCAATCTCTACCGGATGTTCGTCGAGAAGGACATGAGCCTGCTCGAGATCAACCCGCTGGTGGTGACCAAGGACGGTAACCTCGTCTGCCTCGACGGCAAGATGGATTTCGACAATAACGCGTTGTTCCGGCACAAGGAAATCATGGAGCTTCGCGACCTCGAAGAGGAGGATCCGGCCGAGGTCGAGGCGTCCCGGTACGATCTCAACTACGTCAAGCTCGATGGCCAGATCGGCTGCATGGTGAACGGCGCCGGCCTCGCCATGGCGACCATGGACATCATCAAGCTCTATGGCATGGAGCCGGCGAACTTCCTCGATGTCGGCGGCGGCGCGACCAAGGAGAAGGTGTCGGCGGCGTTCAAGATCATCCTGTCCGACCAGAACGTCAAAGGCATCCTGGTCAACATCTTCGGCGGCATCATGCGTTGCGACATCATCGCCGAGGGCGTGGTCGCCGCTGCCCGCGAGATGGCGATCAAGGTGCCGCTGGTGGTGCGCCTCGAAGGCACCAACGTCGAGCTCGGCAAGAAGATCCTGTCCGAGAGCGGCCTGAAGATCGTCCCCGCCGACAACCTCGCCGACGCCGCCAAGAAGATCACCGACGAGGTGAAGAAGATTGGGTGAAGTGACAAGGAGTTTACTCCATATCAGCTTGTTGTACTGTTCCTGTTCTTGCCATTTTGGCCATGGTGGTTGTCATTCGCTGGTCGCGCACGGCCGGGTTATTGGCCAGTGCCGGTTAACTCGTGACCACTGCTGTTCAGGCCGTTTCGCCGCGGAGTATGTGGTCAGCCGGCGCTGCGTCGAGGTGAACAAGCTCGGGTGAGCTATCAGCCTGAGGGAGAAATGTATCTCGCAATTTCGATCTATGTCTCGGCACTGCTTGCTCTGGCCGCAGTGCCGATGGCTTTGCTGAGCGCTTTGGCTGGAAGCGATTGTATTTCAGCGTGGCATCGGCCCTGGCACTCGTATTTGCTGGCGGCTCGATTTGGTTGGCACTGGTGCCTTTCGAAACCGGACCAATGCGAGACGTTGAGGGCCTCGCGCGCCTTGATCTGGCAATTCTGGCCGACGTGGCTATTTGCTGGTGGAGTCGGTTCAGCTGCCATCTTGCAATGCAGCCGAACGACGTTCGCAGACCAATGCGGCGGGAAGGCGACTGGCAAATTGAAGTAGACGGAGCGATGCCGGCCATCGCCACCCCACAGGTGTCATCCTCGGGCCTGGCCCGAGGACCCAGGGTGCAGCGCGTCGCGCTCCGTCCTTTCGAGCGATCTGTCGCCGCTTCGATCCACTCGCCACTTCGAAACTCCCTGAGAAATGGTTCCTCGGGCCAAGCCCGAGGATGACATCACTGGGTGGGCGAGGGCCGACGCCGAGCGCGCAGGCGCGCGGACGATAAACCCGTCGATCACCGGACCTGCTGTGACCAGCCCTCACGGCCCGTTCTGGGCCATGCCGAGGGTGGAGCGCATCCAGCTGTTGCTCCACGGCGGGCGCTTGGCGTCGTCGGTCAGGGGAGCCGCGACGGCCGATTGCTTCTGCTGCATCGCGACCGCGACCGGCGGCGCCGGCCGTTTGACCGGGCGGGCGACGGCCGGTTTCGGTTCCGCCTTGGCAGCCTTGCCCGCCGGCGCGGCGGGCTTCGCCTTGCTCCTGGTCTGGCTGGCCTGCGGCTTGACCCGAGGCTCTTTGCGCGGAGCCACCCCGGCGGGCTGCGAGGGGGCGACCAGGCTCGCATCGACAGGCGCCGGGCGATCGGCGGCCGCGGCCTTGGCGGCCATCGACTGACCGAGCACCGGCGCAGCAGCGGGCGTCGAGGCGGCCGCAGCTGCCTGCACCACCGCCGGTGCGGTTTCGGCCGCCGCCGAAACCGTGATCCAGGTGTGGGCGGAGGCCAGCGCCTGGCCGTCGGCGCCGAGCAACTCGATGCTGACGTCGAGCGGCGTCGTCTGCACCGCGTAGGCCGTCAGCTTCAACTCCAACGTCGCAGCGGCGTCGATCAGCCAGCCGCCGCCTTCCTGCGGAGTCCCGGCCGACAGTCCGGCGTAGCGCGGCAGATCGCGGATACGGATCAGCCTGGCGTCAGCGGCGCGGTTCACCGTCAGCGGAAATGGAACCTCCTGGCCGACCGGCGCCGTGATCGCCTCTGCCACCGCGAGCGTCGGTTGCGATGTCGCGGGCAGGGCCTGCAATGTCTCCGTGTCGGGCACGGGATTGAGCCGCAGCGTCGGCGCGGCGAAGGTGGCGGCGCTGCGGTTGGCAGTCGCGTCCAGGACAGCCGCCTGGGAACTGGCAGCGGCCACGGTTACCGGAAAGGTTCGAGCCGAGCGCAAGCCGCTCACTGCCAGCACCGTCGCGAATGCGGCGACGAATCCGCCAAGAAGCGCGTACCTGCAGCGGCGATCGCGTATCACCATGTCCTGCACGGCCTCGCGCCACGCGCGCGCGGATCGCACTGCCCAATAGCCGGGGCCGTCGGATGGATTGGGCGGTGGCGCCTCGGCGGCCTGCTGCTGGCGGGCAGCGCCGGCGTCGCCGTCGGCGCGGGCGAGGATGCTTCGAAAGCGGCTGTCGGCGGAAATGAGCAGAGGTTTACGCGCACTTTGGGTGTGGGACATTTTGTCAGCTCGCGATTGGGCCATTGCCAATGGCTTCCGAAGTCGCATCCCCACACCGATGCAACAGCATTCAGTTACAACGTTCAGTGCGGCAGAGTTGAGGCGCGGTATGACCGCAGGTGCCCAACCATTTGCACTTTTGCTCAAAACATAGCAGTTCTTCTCCCGCGCGATATGCAATCGCCGAGGCGTGGTAAACGCGGCCGACCGCCGCCGCCTGCGCGACAACCGTGAGTTTCCGGAGTGACGGCGGGGTTGTCGGGCGGCGTGACGACGAGGTACCCTGCGGGCCATGACGACGAACGCGACCAGGGATCGAGCTTCAATGCCGGCGGCAACGATCAGGCTCGTCGTCAACGGCGAGCCGATGGTCACCGCGGCGTCGACGTTGGCCGGCCTGCTGGCGGATGCCGGCTATGGCGAAGTGCGCGTCGCCACCGCGCGCAATGGCGACTTCGTGCCCGAGCGCCTGCGCGCTTCCACCCGCCTCGACGACGGCGATCAGATCGAGATCGTAAGCCCCCGCCAGGGCGGCTGACCTTGCGGACCTCCTGCCCCGTCCACATCTGGAACCCATGATGACGACCGACCAGCCGCTGACCTTCTACGGCACGCCGTTCACCTCGCGCATGCTGATCGGTACCGCGCTCTATGCCTCGCCGGACATACTGAGCCAGTCGGTGAAGGCTTCGGGCGCGGGCATCGTCACGGTGTCGCTGCGCCGGGAGGCGGCGCGCGCCAAGACCGGCCAGCGGTTCTGGGAGCTGATCCGGGCGCTGGGCGTCACGATCCTGCCGAACACCGCCGGTTGCCACACCGCGCGGGAGGCGATCACCACCGCCGAGATGGCGCGCGAGGTTTTCGCCACCGACTGGATCAAGCTCGAGGTGATCGCCAACGACGACACGCTGCAGCCGGACCTGTTCGGCCTGGTCGAGGCGGCGGCGCATCTCGCCAAGGAAGGGTTCAAGGTGTTCCCTTACACCACCGAGGACCTGGGCGCGGCCGAGCGGCTGATGGCGGCCGGCTGCGAGGTGCTGATGCCGTGGGGCGCCCCGATCGGCTCGGGACGTGGGCTAAGCAACCCGTACGGCCTCAAGACCATGCGCAACTACTTCCCGGGCGTGCCGCTGGTGGTCGATGCCGGCATCGGCGCGCCGAGCCATGCCGCCGCCGCCATGGAGATGGGCTACGACGCCATTCTGCTCAACACCGCGATCGCCAAGGCCGGCGACCCGCCGCGCATGGCGGCAGCCTTCGCCGACGCGATCCGGGCCGGCCGCGCGGCCTACGAGGCCGGCCTGATGGAGATGCGCGACATGGCCCAGCCGTCGACACCGGTCGCCGGTACCCCGTTCTTCGATCTGGGCGGTGCGTCATGAGCGAGGCCGCGCGCAGCCGGCTGGACGTGTTCTACCCGATCGTGCCGGACATCGGCTGGATGCGCCGGTTGGTGCCGCTCGGCGTTCGCACCATCCAGCTGCGGCTGAAGGACGCCAGCAGCGACGAGATCGCCCACCAGATCGATGCCAGCCTGGAGATTTGCGCCCGCCATCGCTGCCAGCTCATCGTCAACGACCATTGGCGGGAGGCGCTGGCCGCCGGCGCCGACTACGTGCACCTCGGGCAGGAGGATCTGGCGGCCGCCGATCTCGGCATGCTGAAGGCAAGCCGGGTGCGGATCGGGTTGTCCTCGCACAGCCCCGAGGAGCTCGAGATCGCACTGGCGGCGGGGCCGGACTATATCGCGCTGGGCCCGATCTGGGAGACCCGGCTCAAGGCGATGAAGTGGGCGCCACAAGGGCTCGAGCGGATCGGCGAATGGAAGCGCCGGATGGGCGCGATCCCGCTGGTCGCAATCGCCGGAATCACCGTGGAACGCGCGCCGCTGGTGCTGAAGGCAGGTGCGGACAGCGCCGCCGTGATCACCGATTTCATCACCCACGCCGACCCTGAAGCTCGTGTTCGTCAGTGGCTTGAATGGGCAGGCTCGACCCGTGCGTCATCAAAGTGATATGCTGACTGAGTACACGTTGGCTAGACGCGGTTGGAATGCGGTGCGCCCTGCCCTTGAGGAGGGGTGCGCCACTCCCGGCCGCGTTGTGCGTGCGTGGTGCGATCCGTATGGTCCATTCCACGGTGGCAAATGGCGTTCCGATTGAAGCTCAACGAGCCGATGAGCCGCGGCATCAAGCGGATCGGAGCCGAGCAGATCGATTGTGCCGTCACCCATCTCGAAGCCTCCGTCGGCGCCGACCCGGTCCGGGCGGTGCACGAGACACGCAAGTGCCTGAAGCGGGCCCGGGCGCTTCTGCGCTTCGCCTGGCCCGTGCTGGAAAGGCCCACCTACAAGGCTTTGAGCGCAGCGCTTCGCGAGATCGGCCGCGGGTTGTCGGCGACGCGCGATCTCGATGTCCTCGATCAGACCGTTGCCACGCTGCAGGCGGACCAGTCCCTGAAGCCAGCCACCGTCGAGCGGCTTCGCCGTGTCCTCGACGCCGCCCGCGCCGACTTGGCTGCTGGCGCCACGAGCGCCGGCGATCAGGGAGATCTGGCGCGGCGCCTGGCGCTGGTTCGCGCCGCGCTCGACGAGGCGACGGTGCAGGATTCCGGCCGCAGCCTGGTGACCGGCGGCCTCGCGCGCTGCCTCGACGCTTGCCGCGGCGATTTCGTGCGGGCGTTCGACTCCCAGCACGGCGAGGCGTTTCACGATTGGCGCAAGACCATCCAGCTGCATTGGCGGCACATGCAGCTGGTCGAGCGCGCCTGGCCCGAATATTGCCGGGCCCGGATCGCGGAAGCGAGAGCGATCTCGCTGCTGATCGGGAACGATCGGGACCTTGCCATGCTGCAGGCGTTTGCCGCCGGTCAATCGTTGCCGAAGGCGGTGTTGCGGGACATCGACCAGGCGGCGGCGAGGCTGAGCCCGGGGTATCGGTCGGAGGCCCGCGCGCGGGGCGAGCGGTTGCTGGCCGAGGGCACCCAGGGCATGTGCCGGAGGATCGAGCACTATTGGGCCGCGGCGCAGTCGCTTCGTCGCACCGCCGCCGATGCCGCCAAGGTGACGGAGGCGGTCTAGAACCTTTATCCGTTCGATTGGACGCGACGATTACCTCTCTCCGTAGGGGCGGGGGAGAGGGGGATGCGATTCCATCCGAGCCTGAAAGATTCTAGCCGGGCGACCTGGCCGCTTCCGCCAGCGCCTGCTCGGTGCCGGTCGACAGCCGGCGCTGATAGGCGGTGGCGAGCGTTCCGGCAAGCGCGGTCATGGCAAAGGCCGCCATGAACCAGGGCTCGAACAGCCCGAAGCTCGACAGTCCCATCACGCCGATCGTCGCCGTTGCCGCCATCAGGTAGGGCCGGGCGTGGCGGCCGGCGCGCGACACCGCTTCGATCACGACCAGGCCGAACAGCGCCAGCAGCACCGTACCGGCCACGCCGAGCTCGTAGAGGCTCTGCAACTCGATGTTGTGTGCGTGCGGGCCGGTCCGCAGGGCGTAGGTGTAGTTCGACGGTCGCCGCGCCTCGGCCTCGCGGTAGGTTTCGTGGTCGGCGCGCCGGGTTGCCGCCGCGCCGACGCCGAGCAGGGGGTGCTGCCAGAACCGCTCAGCCGTCACCCCCCACAGGATGATCCGCGCACGCAGGGACGGTTTCAACCGTTCGGCCAGATGCAACTCGTTGCTGAACGCCGTGCTGGCGAGCGGCACCACCGCGACGAAGGCCGCGAGCCACGCCGCCTGCATCACTCGCGCCACGCCGCGCGCATGGCCGAAGCTCGCCGCCAGCACGCAAACGCCGGCAACCACCGCGAACATCGACGTCCAGTGCCGCGACAGGAATACCGTGACGAGACCCGCCGCCAGGATGGCTCCTTGCGCCAGCCGGCGGTCGCGGCCGGCAAGCTGCGTTTCGCAGATCAGCAGCAGTGGCCACAGCAGGAATGCCAGCGGCGGCATGTTCCAGTTGCTCATGTGCTCCTGAATCACGACCGTGGTGGCGGGGTCGAGCGCCAGTGTGCCGCCATCGACGCGCGCCGCCCGGAACGGCCAGAACAGCGTCCGCTTGATCGGATGCCCAAATGCCTGCTCGACCAGCAGGAACAGGATCGCCAGGATGCCGGCGACCAGGATGGTGCGCGTCGTGTGCTCGAGCCACGGCAGCGGCGCGCGATCGGCGACCGCGCACGATGCGTGGGCCGAGATCAGCAGGCCGACGATCAGGCCGGCGACCAATAGCGTTGACGGCGCATCCTGGCTCCAGATCGCGGACAGCAGCACATAGGCCGCGAGCATCAGGCCGGCGCCGAGCCAGCCCGGCAGGGCAGGAAGCGTCATGTCGACGCCGCGGCGGCGGGCGGTCAGGACCAGGGTCGCGACCAGTCCGAAATAGGCGAGCGGCATCGCCCTCGGAGTCGTCAGCGCCAGCATGACCGCGGCGAAGGTCGCCGTGATCAGCAGCCATAGCGGCGGCGGCAGGCTCCAGACGTCACGCGCGAACCAGCTGCGGATGTTCATCGGCGCCGAATAATCCCCGACCTGCAACTCGCGCCCGTTCCGGCGCCGCGGCGAAGCAGTAGTGGCGGCTTCGCCGAGGGTCAAGCCGACGCCGAATTTCGGGCTTGATCAGGGCCTCACCTTCAGTCGTTATGCCGGAAAACACGCCCGGGAATTGGAAAGCAGTCGACCATGAACGAATTGCGGGACGGCATCGCCCAGCCGCACGCGGCGACCGGCCGGCCGGCCGACCATCCGCCGGTGCAGCACGGCAGGATCGGCGTGCTGCTGCTCAATCTCGGCACGCCCGACGGTACCGACTACTGGTCGATGCGCCGGTATCTGAAGGAATTTCTGTCGGATCGGCGGGTGATCGAGGTGCCGCGGCTGATCTGGTGGCCGCTGCTGAACGGTGTGATCCTGACCACGCGGCCCGGCCGCAAGGGCCGCGACTACGCCGCGATCTGGAACAAGGAGCGCGACGAGGGGCCGCTCAAGACCATCACCCGGTCGCAGGCGGAGCTGCTTGGCAGCGCGCCTCGGCGGCGACGGCCGCATCGTCGTCGACTGGGCGATGCGCTACGCCAATCCGACCACCGAGAGCCGCATCCGCGCGCTGCAGGAGCAGGGCTGCGATCGCATTCTGCTGGTGCCGCTCTATCCGCACTATGCCGCAGCCACCACCGCCACCGCCGCCGACCAGGCGTTCCGCGCGTTGATGAAGATGCGCTGGCAGCCGTTCGTGCGGGTGGCGCCGGCCTGGCCCGACGATCCGGTCTACATCGACGCGGTCGCGACCTCGATCCGCAAGCACTTGGGCGCTCTCGACTTCGCGCCCGAGGTGCTGATGACGAGCTTTCACGGCATGCCGAGGAAGTACCTGCTCGCCGGCGACCCCTACCACTGCCAGTGCATGAAGACCGGCCGCCTGCTGCGCGAGGCGCTGGGCTGGCCGGCCGATCGCTTCGTCATCTCGTTCCAGTCGCGGTTCGGCAACGACGAGTGGCTGCGGCCCTACACCGACGAGACGGTGGCCGGGCTCGCCCGCCAGGGCGTGCGGTCGCTCGCCGTGGTCGCGCCCGGCTTCACCGCCGATTGCCTCGAGACGCTGGAGGAGCTCGACGTCGAGAACCGCGAGATCTTCATGCGCAACGGCGGCGCCAAGTTCAGCTACATCCCCTGTCTCAACGACAGCGACGAGGGGATGCGCGTGATCGAGACCGTGGTGCGCCGCGAGCTGATGGGCTGGGTGTGAGCGGCGAGAAGGTCGCTCGCCGCTCGAGGGCGATGCTACTTGCGGCCCTTCTTCGCTTCTTGATTCTTGTGGGCTTCTATCGCCTCGCCCATCGCCTTGCTGATCTCCTCAGGCGTGAGCTCCTGCTTATGGGTCGCGACAGACCATTGGTGTCCGAACGGGTCCTGCAGCACCCCGTAGCGGTCGCCCCAGAACATGTCGGTGACCGGCATCGTGATCTTGGCGCCGGCCTCGGCGGCTCGCGCGGCAAAGCCGTCGACGTCCTTCACGAACAGATGGATGGTCACCGGCGTGCCCTTGAGCGTGCTAGGCCCGACCGCGCCGCAGGACGGCATCTCGTCGACGAGGAACACCGGCGCGCCGGCGATCTTGATGCAGGCGTGCATCAGCTTTCCGTCCGGGCCAGGCACGCGGCGCAGCTCCTCGGCGCCGAATGCTTTCTTGTAGAACTCGATCGCCTTGGCGGCACCGGCACAAACGAGGTGCGGCGTGACAGGGCTCATGCCGGGCGGGATATAGCTCGTTGCTGCTTTGGCCATCGTTGTTCCTTTCGCCGTTTGGTCAGGTTCAGTTAACTCAAGGACGGTTGGCGGAAGTCGTTCCCGACAATGGAACGAGAATTTTCCGCCCCGCTCACACGCCCCACTGCGCCTTGGCGAAGCCGGGGTAGGTCTCGGCCACCTCGCTGGCCACGCGGCTGCGCAGGAGCGCGAGGGTATCCGCTGACGGCGGCGGCGTCACCGGCACCTGCGCCGGCTGCTCGAACTCGAAGCCGGTGGCGGCGCGGACGTCGGCGGCGGTGACGCCCGGATGCGTGCTGGCCAGCCGGAAGCCGCCGCGCGCCTTGTCGTAGTCGAACAGGCACAGGCCGGTGACCAGCGCATGCGGGCCGCCGGGGCGGAACTCGCCCTCGGGCGACGAGCCGGCGGCACTGACGAAATCGACCTTTTCGACCAGCGTGCGCGGCGAATGCTCCTCGCGGAACAGGATCACGCGCGGAATGAGGTGATAGAGATAGGCCGAGCCGAACGAGCCGGGAAAGCGCACTTTCGGCCGCGGAGTGCTCGCCAAGGCCGACGAGATTGATGTTGCCGCGCCCGTCGATCTGGCCGCCGGACAGGAAGAACGCATCGATGCGGCCCTGGGCGGCGCAGTCGAACAGCTCCTTGCCGCCGTCGGTGAACGGGTTGTGCTGCTCGCTGCCGAGCAGCGAAACGCGCATCCGCCCGCCGGACAATGCCCGCGCCAGCAGCGCCGCCGAGCCGGGAATCGGCGACGACGCGCCGACCGCGACATGGCGCAGGCCCTCGAGCATGCGGGCGATCGCGCCAATCATGATCTCCGGCGTCGATATGGTCCGGCGGTCATGCGGTCGCCCCTGCCAGCACGTGCTCGGCCATCCAGTCGCGGAAGCCGGCGGCGGTCTCGGCGGCGCGGAAATAGTCCTTGAGCAGGGCGCGGTCCGGGGGATAGGCGCCGGCGAGCCCGACCGGGTCGCTGCCGCGCGGCGCCCTGGCGATGCCGCTGACGTACAGCGCCGGGATGGTGCCGGCGGCCCTGCCGTCGTCGGTCAGGAAGTCGGCATCGACGATTTCCTCGACCGTCACCCAGGTCTCGCGCGCCGCATGCGCCATCAGCATCAGCTCGCGGCGGACGCCGATCCAGACGTTACCGCGCGTATCGGCATAGCGGGCATGGAACAGGGCGACGTCCGGCCGGATCGCGGGAATGATCACGATCGGATCGCGGCTGTCGCTCAACGGATTGTCGATCACCTTCCAGTCGGGGCGGATCTTCAGGAGGTCCGAGCCGAGAATGCCGCGCAGCGGCATGAACGGGATGCCCTTCTCGGCCGCCTGCAGGCCGGCGTGGATCGCCGGGCAGGTAGCATCGCGCATTTCGATCTCGCCGGCCTTGATCGCGGCCGCGAACCGCGGTGGCATGGACAGCTCGCCGAGCGTCATGGCGGCCGCCTCCATCACCTTGACGCAGCCCGCGCCGATCAGCCAGTCGGCCTGCAGGCCGCCGCTCGGCACGCCGACGAGGTGCAGGTTGCGCGCCTTGCGCCTGATCAGCGCCGCCACCGCCTTCATGGCGCAGCCCGAATAGTCCGGCGGGATCGCGATCATCGCGCCGTCCTCGATCCGGCGGGCGATGTCGTCGACCGTGATCGGCTTGGTGTCGGGCGTCATGGCGTGCGTCCTCGTTGGCGTGGCGCCAGTACAGACCTATTCCGGCGGCCTGTGAAGGGGTGGGGGTGGCGCCGGTCGCCCAGCCTTCAATTTCCGCATCAGCCACCCTGGCCAAATGCTTCCATCAACTCACCAGCTTCAACCCGATGATCGAGCCGATCAGGGTGGCGAGGAACAGCAGGCGCAATGCGGTCGCCGGCTCGCCGAAATAGAAGATGCCGGCCACCACGGTGCCGGCGGCGCCGATGCCGGTCCACACCGCGTAGGACGTGCCGAGCGGGATCGTCTCGGACGCCTTGGTCAGCAGGTAGAAGCTCAGAACCGCGAACACCACGAAGATCGCGGTCGGCAATGGCCTGGTGAAGCCCTCCGTGTAGCGCATCGAGGTGGTGAAGCCGATCTCGAACAGACCGGCCAGGATGAGAACGAACCAGGCCATTTGTGCTCCGAAGTAATGCAACGTCCGCGTGCGAAGCGCACGAGTTGCCACCCCACAGGGGTCATCCTCGGGCCTGGCCCGAGGACCCATCCCACAGCAACAACGGCCGTTCAAGCTGATCACGGGATCTGGTCGCGCGTCGCGTCCGCCGACGCCCTGGAAGCGGCGTCACGGCGGCTCTCTCACCGCGCGCTGTCGAGCGCTTCGATCACCAGGTTGCGATTGGTGTAGACGCAGATGTCGGCGGCGATGCCCATCGCCTTGCGCGCGATCGCCTCGGCCGCCAACTCGGTGTCGAGCAGCGCCCGGGCGGCGGCGAGCGCATACATGCCACCGGAGCCGATTCCCATGACGTCGTGCTCGGGCTCGAGCACGTCGCCGGTGCCGGTGAGCACGAGCGTCGTCCCGGCGTCGGCGACGATCATCATCGCTTCCAGCCGGCGCAGGTAGCGGTCGGTGCGCCAGTCCTTGGCGAGCTCGACGGCGGCGCGGGTGAGCTGGCCCGGATACTGCTCGAGCTTGCCCTCGAGCCGCTGGAACAGGGTGAACGCGTCGGCAGTCGCGCCGGCGAAGCCGCCGATCACGTCGCCGCGCCCGATCGAGCGGACCTTCTTGGCGTTGGCTTTCAGCACGGTCTGGCCGAGGCTCACCTGGCCGTCGCCGGCGACCACGACCTTGCCGCCCTTGCGCACGGTCAGGATCGTCGTTCCGTGCCAGGCGGTGTCACTGCCGGAGTTGCTGCTCATCGCGTTACCTTTCGTGGCGGGTAGCCCTTTTCTCAACTCTGTCCGGGTGATAGATGCGCATCGAGCCAGTGTCCCGATCGCGAAGCTCGCGATCGATAAGGACACTGGAGAGCATTGAATTTAGTGTGATTCAGATGGCGAAGTCCGCTCACCAGCCCAGCCGTCGGTTTGTAGCGAACTTCTCTATCATCACACTAGTGGCAAGGAAGAGCCAGTGACCCGCACAGCGACGATCACGCGCACGACCCGGGAAACCGACATCAAGGCCCAGGTGGGCCTCGACGGCACCGGCGCCTATGACATCTCGACCGGCGTCGGCTTTCTCGACCACATGCTGGAGCAGCTCGCCCGCCATTCGCTGATCGATATCAAGCTCGAAGCCAAGGGCGACCTGCACATCGACAGCCACCATACCACCGAGGACAGTGGCATCGTGCTCGGCCAGGCGATCGCCAAGGCGATGGGCGACAAGGCTGGCATCACCCGCTACGCCGACGTGCACCTGCCGATGGACGAGACGCTGACCCGCGTCGCGATCGACGTTTCCGGCCGGCCGTTCCTGGTCTGGGACGTCAAGTTCACCGCGCCGAAGCTCGGCGACATGGATACCGAGCTGTTCCGCGAGTGGTTCCAGGCGTTCGCGCAGAACTGCGGGATTACACTGCACGTGACGAACCTTTACGGCGCGAACAACCATCATATCGCCGAGACCTGCTTCAAGGGCCTGGCGCGGGCGTTGCGCGTCGCGCTGACGCTCGATCAGCGGCAGGCGGGCCGGGTGCCGTCGACCAAGGGCAGCCTCAGCGTCTGAGCCTGCCGGGCGCGTCGGCGGGCGGTCCTGGCGCGGTCGGCAGGCGTCCTGCTATCCTGCCTGTCGCCGTTTAGGCTGCTTCGGACGTAGGCGGAGGCGGCCATCAGCAGAAGTCAGTGGAGCCAGGATCCGCGCGTCGGAGCTGGCACGGAGCGGAGCACGCATGATCGCCTTTACCGTCCATGAGCCACCGAACCCGCCGGCCGACCGCATCGAGCGGGCCGAGCGGCTTGAGTTCGTGCGCGACGGCTTCTCGCCCTTCGCGGCTGCCCTGCCGCCGTTGTGGATGGTGATGAACCGGCTGTGGCTGGCGCTGTTCCTCTACCTCCTGGTGTGGCTCGGCGCGGACTTCCTGCTGGCGGCGGCAGGCGTCGACAAGACCTTGATCGGACTTATCAATCTGGCGGCGAACGTCGTTGTCGGCTTCGAGGCGTCGAGCATCCGGCGGTGGACGCTCGACCGGCGTTCGTGGAGCGAGATCGGCACAGTCGTGGGCAAGAACCGTGCGGAATGCGAACGCCGCTTCTTCGACCGCTGGCTCGACGCGCAGCCGCTGCTGCGGCGCGATCTTGTGTCGGCGGGCACAGCCGCGGCAGCGCCGCGCGCCGCCGTTACCCATGAGCACCGGGACGCCGAGCCGGTCGAGCCGCAATCGACCGACCCCGAGCCGGATCACCCGCCGCCGCGGTCGTTGTGGCGGCGGCTGCTGCGACGCTAGTGTGGCGATTTCGAAGCCCGCTTCATACTTTCTGCGCATTCGAGAGCGGACTTCGAAATCATAGGCCACACTAGATCGTTGAATTTCCTAGTGTCCTTATCGATCGCGAAGTTCGTCCGGAGCCCGCTGCGAATGAAACGAACTTCGCGACCGGGACACTAGGACCTCCGTCGAAGGGAGCAAAATTACCAATGGCCCAGCGTGTCGCCATCATCGACTACGGCTCCGGCAACCTGCACTCGGCGGCGAAGGCGTTCGAGCGCGCGGCCCGCGAAGCCGATGTCGCCGCGCGGATCGCCGTCACCGCCGACCCGGACTACGTCGCCAGTGCCGATCGGGTGGTGTTGCCCGGAGTCGGCGCATTCGCCGACTGTGCCAGCGGCCTCGACGCCGTGACCGGCATGCGCGAGGCGCTCGAGACGGCGGTCGGGCGCCATGCCCGGCCATTCCTCGGAATTTGCGTCGGCATGCAGTTGCTGGCAACGCGCGGCCTCGAGTTCGGCGAGACGCCGGGCCTCGGCTGGATCGCCGGCGACGTGACCGCGATCCGGCCGCGCGATCTCGCGCTCAAGGTGCCGCACATGGGCTGGAACACGCTCGACGTGGTGCGGCCGCATGCCCTGCTCGACGGCATTGCAACCGGCCCGAACGGCCTGCACGCCTACTTCGTCCACTCATTCCATCTTGCCGCGACTGATCCGGCCACGGTGGTGGCGACCGCCGACTACGGCGGTCCGGTGACGGCGATGGTCGGTCGCGACAACATCGCCGGCACCCAGTTCCACCCCGAAAAGAGCCAGGCGCTCGGGTTGAAACTCATCGCGAATTTCCTGCAGTGGCGGCCCTGAGAGCCGCCACGCCGTCCGCGACCTTCGCTCCCGTCAGCTTGCCTGGGCGAGCGGCAGCTCGGCCTGGGCCGGGACCACGCCCGGCAGCGGGAAGGCGATGACGTTGGTGCTCGCCTCGATGTCGAACGGCGTGCGGCGCTGACGGAACCAGCGCAGGCTGGTGTTGGTGAGCTGTGCGTCGTCGCTCACGGCCTGGACGATCAGTCCATCATCGCCATCGAGCAATCCGGCGAGCCGCTTCTCGATGTCGCCTTCCGAGGTCTCGGCACGCACATACCACGTCTGCTCGAGCGGGCGCGCCCACGACTGACCGAGGCTCATGATCGCGGTCGCCAGGACGTGCTTGTTCCGGTTCGGGTGGGCGAGATCGTAGGAGATGAGGAACGTGCGCATGGGGGTGGCTCTCTCGGGCAAGGATGGGGGCTTCTGTTAAGCGATACGATACTCCAGTCACTGCGACTGTGAAGGGCGACGCGGGCAATTCAGGGGCAGCAAATCGGAGTAGTGGGGGAGACCCCGAGGGACGGGCAGTCACTCGGGGTCTTCGGGGTACGCACACCACTACCAGAGGGGTCTTCAGGCTTGCCGTTCCGCTCCGCGGGAGGAAGGGAACGTAAAGAGAACATGCCACGAATCACGGGGAGAGTAAAGCGTCCGTTTCCGAAATGTTCTCTTTTGTTTCCTTTTGAGCCCGATAGCGGAGTTTAATCGAACAACGCCAGCTGGTTGGGATCGATGGCGCGCGCGAGCCGGCGGTGACGGCCGAAGTCGATCCGGTCGACGATACCGGGATGGCGCTCGGCGAACAGCGCCCGGGCCTTGGCCTGCGCGCCCGGAAAGCGGCTGCCTTCCCAGATCTCATACAGCCGGCGCGGGTCGCATTGGTAGCGCTTGCACAGGTCGCGGCGGCGCACCCGCAGCCAGCGCGCGATCCAGATGTCGATCGCGTCGGCCTCGGTGAGCGGGCGGACGCGACTGGTGCAGGTTGGCTCGGCGGTGCTGATCATGGGCGGCTGGGTGCTTGACGGCGGCGGGGCGCGCTGATTGAAGCCACGCAACCTTAGCAACACGATGGCGCGGCGCGGCATCGGGGAAAGTAAAGTGGCGCGATGATCCTGTTTCCCGCGATCGACCTGAAGGATGGCCAGTGCGTGCGCCTGAAACATGGCGAGATGGCCTCGGCGACGGTGTTCAATGATGCGCCGGGCGCGCAGGCGCTGAAGTTCGAGGAGCAGGGCTTCGAATGGATCCATATCGTCGATCTGAACGGAGCGTTCGCCGGCCGGCCGGTCAACGGCGCGGCGGTCGACGCGATCCTCGCTGCCGTCGGCATTCCGGTTCAGCTCGGTGGCGGCATTCGCGATCTGGCCACCATTGAGATGTGGCTCGGCAAAGGCGTGCGGCGCGTGATCCTCGGCACGGCGGCGGTGCGCGATCCGGGACTCGTCCGCGAAGCCTGCAAGCGGTTTCCTGGGCGCATCGCGGTCGGTATCGACGCGCGCGACGGCCGCGTCGCCGTCGCCGGCTGGGCGGAAGAGTCGAACATCGTGGCCGCCGAGCTCGCCCATCGCTTCGAGGATGCCGGGGTGGCGGCGATCATCTTCACCGACATTGGCCGCGATGGCGCCTTGGGCGGCTTGAACCTCGAGGCGACGGTCGCCCTGGCGCGGGCGACGGCGATCCCGGTGATCGCGTCGGGCGGGCTTGCCTCGCTTGCCGATATCGAGGCGCTGCTGCGGCCGGAAAATAGCGGCCTCGAGGGTGCGATCACCGGCCGGGCGCTCTATGATGGCCGCATCGATCCGGCGAAGGCGCTGGCGTTGTTGAATGCCGCACCCGGCCGGCCGGCGCGATGACACGGTTCCGCCGCATCCGGCCGGCTCCGCGAAGCGGAGTCGGATGCGGCAATGAAAGAGATGTCAAATGCTGAAGACCCGCATAATACCCTGCCTCGACGTCAAGGACGGCCGCGTCGTCAAGGGCGTCAACTTCGTCGGCCTGCGCGATGCCGGCGACCCGGTCGAGATCGCGGCCGCCTATGACGCCGCCGGCGCCGACGAATTGTGCTTCCTCGATATCACCGCGACGCACGAGGACCGCGGCATCATCCTCGATATCGTTACCCGGACCGCGGAGCGCTGCTTCATGCCGCTCACCGTCGGCGGCGGGGTGCGCACGCTCGCGGACATCCGCGCGCTGCTGCAGGCCGGCGCCGACAAGGTGTCGATCAATTCGGCGGCGGTCAGGGACCGCGAGTTCGTCCGCGCCGCGTCGGAGAAGTTCGGCGCCCAGTGCGTGGTGGTGGCGATCGACGCCAAGCGGGTGTCGGCCGCCGGTGCGCCTGGTCGCTGGGAGATTTTCACCCACGGCGGCCGCAATCCGACCGGCATCGATGCGGTCGGATTCGCCCGCGACGTGGTGGCGCGCGGCGCCGGCGAGATCCTGCTGACCTCGATGGATCGCGACGGCACCAAGGCGGGCTTCGATCTCGAATTGACGCGGACGATCTCGGACGCCGTCACCGTGCCGGTGATCGCCTCGGGCGGCGTCGGCACCCTCGATCACCTGGTCGACGGCATCCGCGATGGCCACGCCAGCGCGGTGCTGGCGGCATCGATCTTCCACTTCGGCACCTATTCGATAGGGCAGGCCAAGCGGCACCTGGCGGCGGCGGGGATCGCCGTCAGGCTCGATGCGAGCAGCGGCGCTGCGTGCTGAGTAGTGAAGGCATCACGGCGGCGGCCGGCCGGCGCCGGCGCGTCGCACCGAAATAGGACGCCTTGGCCCCAACCAGGCGCTTCAAGCCCACCGACGTCACCTGCGCGAACCCGGCGTTGGCCGGGATGTTGTGGATGAACCGCGCCGACTTTTTCGGAGGCTGGTTGTTTTGAGTCAGGCAGCGAGTGCTGCAGGCTCCTCCAGTGCTGCGTAGTAGGCGGCTTCGGCCTCGGCCGGTGGCACATTGCCGATGGATGAGAGAAGCCTACGGTTGTTGAACCAGTCGACCCACTCGAGTGTCGCATACTCGACGGCTTCCAGCGAGCGCCAGGGCCCGCGCCGCCAGATCACCTCGGCTTTGTAGAGCCCGTTGATGGTCTCGGCCAGCGCGTTGTCGTAACTATCGCCGACACTGCCAACCGACGGCACGAGGCCGGCCTCGGCGAGGCGCTCGGTGTATTTGATCGCCACGTACTGCACGCCGCGATCGGAGTGGTGGACAAGGCCGCTACCGGCGACCGGCCGGCGCTCATGCAAAGCCTGCTCCAGTGCATCGAGCACGAAGCCGGCGTGCGCCGAGCGGTTGACGCGCCAGCCGACGATGCGGCGGGCATAGGCGTCGATCACGAACGCCACGTAGACGAACCCGGTCCAAGTCGCGACGTAGGTGAAGTCCGACACCCACAACACATTCGGCCGCGGCGCCTTGAACTGACGGTTGACGTGATCGAGCGGACAGACGGCAGCCTTCTCGGCAACGGTCGTGCGCCGTCGTTTGCCGCGGATCACCCCTTGCAAAGCCATCTTCCGCATCAGTCGGGCGACGGTGCAGCGGGCGACCTCGAAGCCCTCCCGCAGCAACTGCCGCCACACCTTGCGCACGCCGTAGACCTGGAAGTTCTCAGTCCACACGCGGCGGATCTCCTCCATCAGCTCGGCATCACGCCGTATCCGCGCCGGCGCCGTTTCCGGTTGCGCGCGGCGCCGGGCATGCGCGTGGTAGGTGGAGGGGGCAATCGCCAGGACGCGGCAGATCGGCTCGACCCCGTGCTTCTCGCGGTACGCATCGACGAAGCTGATCATGGCTTCCATCGGCGGTCGAGCTCCGCCTGGGCAAAATATGCAGATGCCTTGCGCAGGATCTCGTTGGCCTGGCGTAGCTCGCGGACCTCGCGTTCAAGCGCCTTGATGCGCTCGCGCTCGTCGGTGGTCGGGCCAGCTCTGCGACCCTGATCGCGCTCGGCCTGCCGTACCCACAGCCGCAGCGTTTCGGCCTTGCAGCCAATCTTCGCCGCAATCGACACCATCGCCGCCCATTCCGAGGCGTGCTCGCCACGGTGTTCGATCACCATCCGAACGGCGCGCTCACGCACCTCGGGTGAATACCTCGGGGATTTGGATTCGTTCATCATGGCTCCAGTCTCTCAAGAGTTGGAGCCTCCGGCAAACCCGGGGCGGTTCAATCCTGCCGTAGGTTTCGAGTGGTGACCAGCGCGCCCGGTCGCTGGCGACGCGGTCCCGGGTCTCGCGCATCCTGCGCTCGCCCGGGAATGCAGGCTGGGGAAGGGGCGCTCATTTGGCGGCGATCCGCCTGCTGTACGAACACGCGCACGAGCAGGCTCGTGCCTGCGGCGCCTGTCGCGTCGAGCTCCCGCAGCCAAGGCCGAGTGTCCGACCGGGTTCATCCCTTGCTCCGCCCCCTCCCCTTGCTTCCCCGGCCGGAGCGCGGCAGCGCGCAGAGCCGGGGCCGCGTCGGCGGCGGGCTCAGCGCCGCTGCCTATTGCCCACAGCCTATTGGCTGGCTATTCGCCACCCTCCACTCCCCAACTTATCCACGCCCGCCAACCCCGTGCCATACTCACTCCCGTTCCGCTTCATCGAGGGCGTGCTTCGAAGGCGTTCTGGTGCGGAGGCGGAATAGGACGGTCCGGGAATCACTGCGGTCACGCGCCGCACATTCTGGGAGGGCGCCGCGACCCCTGTAGCGAGACCGGGGGCAGCCTGAGGCTCTAAGGCGGGCCTCGAAGACCTCGCCTAAAACGCGACGGGTGCCCCGCGAAAATCCGTCCGAGTGGGGTGGCTCTGGGCCACCTGAATGAAAGAATGCGGAAGACCGCCGTGGACCACGGCCGCCCCGCTCCCCCTCGTTGTCAAAAACGAGGATCGTCTGCTCGAGCACTATCAGGAGCGATTGGTTGCATCAACATCAATTGGCTCGTCGTCACGCGCCGCGATAATCTCCGCGGACTGCTCAAGATGCGATGCCGGCCGCCTGGCCGGTGCACCATGCCGATTTGCCGAGGCAGCCGTGCGGTTGCACCCGCCGACTGCGCCGCATTCCGGTATAGTGTCGCGCTCGCAAACGGCATCGGGGACGGAAACACAATGGCGGCAGCGAGAAAGCGCGTCGGCAGGCTCGATCTTTGGCTCGACCCGGCGTTCAACGAGCGTTTGCGGGCGCAGCCGGACATCGAGCTCGGGATCGCCGCCTCGAACGGGCCGGAAGCCGACGTCTGGGACGTGCTCGGCCACGCCCACGTCTATCAGGTTTCATCGGCGATCAACGAGTTGCCGAAGCCCTACCAGGTGCGCGATGACCTTTTGCGGCGCTGCCCGGACCTGCTGTGCGTCTCGGCCGGCGGCGCCGGACTTGATACCGTCGATATCGACGCCTGCACGCGGGCCGGCGTCGCCGTGGTCAATCAGAGCGGCGCCAATGCCCAGTCGGTCGCCGAGCTGGCCTTCGGGCTGATGCTTTCGGTCGCCCGCAAGATCCCGGCCTCCGACCGCCTGCTGCACACCGAGCGCGGCTTCTCGCGCGAGTCGCTGATGGGCACGGAGATCGGCGGCTCGACGCTCGGCATCGTCGGCATCGGCAACACCGGCTCGCGCACGGCGGCGATCGCCCGGGGCTTCGGCATGCGGGTGCTGGCGGTCGACCCGCTGCTTGCCGCCGACGAGATCGCCAGGCGCGGCGCCGAGCCGGTCGACATGGCGACGATGCTGGCCGCGGCCGATATCGTCTCGGTGCATTGTCCGCTCGACAAGACCACGGCCAACATGTTCGCCGCGCGCGAATTTGCCGCCATGAAGCCGGGCGCCATGTTCGTCAGCACTGCGCGCGGCGGCATCCACGACGAGGCGGCGCTCCACGATGCATTGATCTCGGGGCATCTCGCCGGCGCCGGGCTCGACGTGTGGCAGGTCGAGCCGCCACCGCTCGATCATCCGCTGCTGGCACTGCCGAATGTAGTCGCGACCTTCCACACCGCCGGCGTGACGCGTCAGGCGCGCAGGAACGTCGCGGTTTGGGCCGCCGACCAGATCATCGGGTTGCTCGACGGCAAACGGCCGCCGCGGCTGGTGAACCTGGAGGTGTGGCCGGCATTCGCCGCCCGCCGCGAGGCCGCTTTCGGCCGGCCGGCGAGCCGTTGATCGCGTCGGCGCGCGGTCGTCGCGTCGAAGCCCGGTTGAACATGACCTAGTGTCCCGATCGCGAAGCTCGGCACCACCCGCAGCTCGGCAATGCTGCACGATGGATGCGGACTTCCGAATCATCACACTAGAATGTGCCGCATGTTGAGCGGCAAAGAAGCCAGGGGAGGGCCATGATGGCAGCCGAGACGCAGTTCGTAGTGGCGATCGACCAGGGAACGACCTCCTCGCGCGCCATCGTGTTTGCCTCCGACCTCGCGGTCAAAGCCGCGGCGCAGCAGGAGTTTACCCAGCACTACCCGCAATCGGGCTGGGTCGAGCACGAGCCGGACGACCTGTGGCGGACGGCGCTCGCGACGCTCAAGGACGCGGTGGCCAAGGCCGGCGTCGGGCCGCAGCAGATCGCGGCGATCGGCATCACCAACCAGCGCGAGACCACGATCGTGTGGGACCGCGATACCGGCAAGCCGGTCCATCGCGCCATCGTCTGGCAGGATCGCCGCACCGCCGAGGTCTGCCAGCGGCTGAAGGCTGACGGTGCGCAAGCAGCCGTCGCGGCCAAGACCGGCCTGCTGCTCGACCCCTATTTCTCGGGCACCAAGATTGCCTGGATCCTCGACCAGGACCCCGCGTTGCGGCAGCGCGCCGAGGCCGGCCGGCTGCTATTCGGCACCGTCGACACCTACCTGCTGTGGCAGCTGACCGGCGGCCGCGTGCACGCGACCGACGCGACCAACGCATCGCGGACGCTGCTGCTCGACATCCACTCCGGCCAATGGGATGAGGAAATGCTGCGACTGTTCCGCGTGCCGCGCGCGATGCTGCCGGTGGTGCGCGACAGCTCGGCCGACTTCGGCTCCACCGACGCGGCAATCCTCGGCCGGCCGGTGCGGATCGGCGGCATCGCCGGCGATCAGCAGGCTGCGACCGTCGGCCAGGGCTGCTTTCAGCCTGGCATGATGAAGTCGACCTATGGCACCGGCTGCTTTGCGCTGCTCAATACCGGCGAGGTGGCGGTGGCGTCGAGGAACTCGCTGCTGACCACGATCGCCTATCAGCTGAATGGCCGCCGCACCTACGCACTCGAGGGCGCGATCTTCATTGCCGGCGCCGCCGTGCAATGGCTGCGCGACGGCCTCGGCATCATCAAGTCGGCGGCGGAGACCGGCGACCTGGCGGCCGGCGCCGACCCGTCCCAGAGCGTGTACCTGGTGCCGGCGTTCGTCGGTCTCGGTGCGCCATGGTGGAACGCGGACGTTCGTGGCGCCATCTTCGGCCTGACGCGCAACACCGGCCCGAAGGAGTTCGCCCGTGCGGCGCTGGAGAGCGTCGCCTTCCAGACCCGCGACCTGCTCGAAGCCATGCGAAAGGATTGGGCGGGCGCGAGCGGCGGCGCGGTGGCAGCGCCGGTGCTGCGCGTCGACGGCGGCATGACGGCCTCCGACTGGACCATGCAGTGCCTTGCCGACATCCTCGATGCCGCGGTCGATCGTCCGCGCGTCCTGGAGACGACTGCGCTCGGCGCGGCCTACCTTGCCGGGCTGCATGCGGGTGTCTATCCGCAGCCGGCCGAATTCGCCCGGATATGGGCGCTCGATCGCCGGTTCGAGCCGAGGATGGCGGCCGCCGACCGGCAGCGCAAGCTCGACGGATGGCGCGACGCGGTTCGCCGGGCGCTTGCTTGAGTGATCACCGGGTCGCTGTCCGCCCAGGGCAAAAAAGTGGCCGGAAGCGATCCCCCGATCGCTTCCGGCCTCCCCCACCGGCAGGTCGTGACAATGTCCCGACCCGCCTCCGAACTTTCAATACGACGCTCAGGCGTCGGTCGGCTCGGTCTTGCCGACCGGGCCGGGAATGTACGCAGGCGAGATATGGCCAGGCTCGCGCACGTCGCGGCGGCGCGGCTGCGGCGGCTGGAACGCGCGGCGGGCGTGGAACTCGCAGTAGGGCAGGCCCGGCACCTTGTCGCGATTGCAGAAATGGAAATCGGCCAGCTGCGGGTCGCCGATCGGCCAGCGGCAGCTGCATTCCGTCAGCGTCGCGATCGTGCGGCGCTCATTGAGCGGAATGTCGAGCTCCTCCACCGTTGGCACGAACGGCTCGGCGTCGAGCTGATAAAGTCCGCGCACGGTCGGATTGCCCTGGCTCGGGAAGCGGGGCTTGGCCAGTCGCTTCGGCTGCTGCTGCGCGACGCGGGCGCGCGGCCGGTGGCTCTTCATGCGCGACGTGGTTGCCCGGCCCGAGAGGCCCAGGCGGTGGACCTTGCCGATGACGGCATTGCGGGTGACGCTGCCGAGGCGGCCTGCGATCTGGCTGGCGCTCAGTCCCTCGGACCAGAGCTTCTTCAGAAGCTCGACGCGCTCGTCGTTCCAACCCATAATCGTTTGCTCCATACCGAATACTGGCGCGCGCTCGCGCTTCGGCGCGAACGTCGGCGTGGGCCGGGCGGTGAGGCAGACGTACGAACGAGCACGGCTCGTCCGGGTGCGCGACACGCAGCTCGACCGGTTACAGACGCTGTACTGGGGGACGCATCACTTGGGACTGGCGCTTCTCGCCGGCGGAGAGACCGCCGCGGAACTGTGCCTACACTTGCACGGGTGCGCCTTACGCAATGCGAGCATGAACAAACGCTCGCCAACTATATCTAGAGCGGACCGGGAGCCCTGCCCTATAGATAGACATTACCGCAGACTGGATTTGCTCTACAAGCGACCCGGGGCGATACGTTGCCCATTGACAAATCATGGTGTCCGAAGCGCCACAGAGCGATTCGAGTTCGCTGTATGTTTCTGTACAACTCGAAATTCGCACTTCTCAATCGACGATGCGGATGATCGCCGTCGATCTCGACGGTGATGGTTGCTGAATTCAATGCCGTCGTCACCGGTAGAGTCTTCCCGGATGCGCCCATCGCGCCGGATGTTGGAGTTCTCGCTCGCCGCGGCACGGGTCGAGGCATGCAGCGCCGTAGCGTCAGGCTTGCGGCCGGGCCGGACCGCTTGCCGGCCGGCGCACTGGCCTCTAACGCTGCACCCGAAACCATTGCATCGTCGGCAGCTCACCACGACCGGTCGATATGGAGCCATCGAGCAGGATGACTTCCCAGTCCACGGCGACCATGACGCAGCCCCGCGAGCCGCTGGCGCCGGTCCTGGCATTGACCACGGCTGTGCAGGCGTTGGCCACGTTCTCCGTCTTTGCCCTGCCGACGCTGGCGCCGAAGGCGGCCGACACCTTCGGACTGCCGCCGCAGACAGTCGGCTATCAGGTCAGCGTGATCTATCTCGCGGCCGCCACGCTTTCCGGCTATGGCGGCCTGTTGGTGCGCCGCTATGGCGCCGGCGCAACCAGCCTCGCCGCGCTCGCCTTGGCCGCGATCGGATTGCTCGGCATCGCAGCCGGCAACCTGCCGCTGACGATCCTCGGCTCCCTGAGCATCGGCGCCGGTTATGGCGTCACCAATCCGGCCGCCGCGCACCTGCTGCTGCGTTATGCCCCGCCGGGACGCCGCAATTTGATTTTCGCCATCAAGCAGGCCGGCGTGCCGCTTGGCGCCATGCTCGCGGCGGTAATGCTGCCAAGGCTTGCCGAGCGCGTCGGCTGGCAAGGTGCGATCGCCGCCAGCGTGTCGCTGTTCGTGGTATTGGCGCTGCTGCTGATGCGGCGCCAGGCCCGATGGGACGACGACCGGGATCCGAGCACTTTGCTGCGGGCAGGCGCACTCGCCGGCACCACGCTCGTCATGCGCCACCCGGTGTTGCGATCTCTGGCGTTTGTCGGCTTCTGCTATGCGGCGTTCCAGGTCTGCCTGATCGCGTTCGCGGTGACGATGCTGGCGACCGAGCTCGGCTGGTCGCTGGTCGAGGCCGGCAGCATCGCCGCGGTAATGCAGGCGGCGGGAATGGCCGGGCGCATCACCTGGAGCATGTTCGCCGACCGGTACGGCAACGGCCTGCTGATCCTGGTCCTGCTCGGCGGCGCCGCGGCGGCATTCGGGATCATGGTCACCGGCATGGCGCCGAGCTGGTCGGCGGCCGCGATGATGCTCGTGCTGTGTGCGTTCGGCGCCTGCATCATCGGCTGGAACGGCATCTACATGGCCGAGACGGCACGGGCCAGCGGCGCGCGCGATGTAGGCCTGGCGACCGGCGGCGTGCTGATCTTCAATTTCGCCGGTGTCATTGCCGGCCCGGCGACGTTCGGTATCGTCGCGAAGGCGATCGGCAGCATTGCCGTCACGTTCGGCATCTTTGCGGTGCTGCCGCTGCTGGGTGCCATGTCGCTGATCCCTGTGCTGAAGCACGATCGCCGTCGTGCGAATTGACGCGCGTCTCTTGCCTGTGCGTGGAGTGGGTGCTTGTCATGAACCCTTCACGCACCCCGAATAGCACGCAGAGCATCGCGCGTATGAGGAGCCTTCGGCCATGAACGACAATTCGCAGCTGCCGCTTTCTGTCCAGTACGAGATTGCCGAGGACGCCGGCAGCAATTCCAGCGCCAACGCCACCATCGGCGACATCATCGCCGAGCGGCTGTCGCGGCGCGACTTGGTCAGGGGCGCCCTTGGTGTCGCGGCGATCTCGGCGGCGGTCTCGCCGCTGGCCATGCTCGCAGCCGAGCAGGCCAGGGCGCAAGGCGCAAACACGACGCCGAGCTTCAACTTCAAGGAGATCGCCGCCGGCTCGGACGAGAAGCATCACGTCGCCGACGGGCTACGACGCCGACATTCTGATTCGCTGGGGCGACAAGGTGCTGACCGATGCGCCGGAGTTCGATCCCGCGAAGCAGTCGGCCGCTGCCCAGGCGAAGCAGTTCGGCTACAACAACGACTTTCTCGGCTACATCCCGCTCGACGGCTCCACGCACGGGCTGCTCGTGGTCAATCACGAGTATACCAACGAGGAGCTGATGTTCCCGGTCGCTCGGCCGGCAGGATACCGCCAAGAAGTTCGCCGACATGACCAAGGACCTCGTCGACATCGAGATGATGGCGCATGGCGGCTCGGTGCTCGAGATCGCACGCGGGGCCGACGGCAAGTGGTCGGTGGTGCCCGACAGCAAGTTTGCCCGCCGCATCACCGCCTCGACCGAGATGCGGATCTCCGGCCCCGCCGCCGGCCACGAGCGCATCAAGACCAAGGCCGATCCGACCGGCACCAAGGTGCTCGGCATGCTCAACAATTGCGCCGGCGCGCACCACCCCGTGGGGCACGTGGCTGACCTGCGAGGAGAACTTCAACGGCTATTTCTGGAACAAGAAGGCGGCCGAGGCCGAGCCCGGATGCCAAGGCCTTGAAGCGCTATGGCGCTCCCGGCGAGTGGTACGCCTGGGGCAAGTTCCACGACCGCTTCGACGTCGAGAAGGAGCCGAACGAGCCCAACCGCTTCGGCTGGGTGGTCGAGATCGATCCGATCGATCCTGCCTCGGTGCCGGTGAAGCGCACCGCCCTCGGCCGCTTCAAGCACGAGGGCGCCGGCAACATCGTCAACGGCGACGGCCGCTTCGTCGTCTATCAGGGCGACGACGAGCGCTTCG
The DNA here is from genome assembly GCA_963750535.1 of uncultured Alphaproteobacteria bacterium. GTDB lineage: Bacteria > Pseudomonadota > Alphaproteobacteria > Rhizobiales > Hyphomicrobiaceae > JAKFWF01. Next base: position 41,915 of record CAVVRF010000039.1, read on the forward strand.
ACTACGTCTACAAGTTCGTGACCGAAGGCAAGGTCGACCGGGCCAACCGCGCCGCCAACAGGACCTGCTCGACAAGGGCACGCTGTACGTCGCGCAGCTACAATGCCGACGGCACCGGCGAATGGCTGCCGCTGGTCCACGGCCAGGGCAAGCTGACCGCAGAGAACGGTTTCAAGGACCAGGGCGACGTTCTCATCCACGCCCGCTTCGCCGGCGACGCTGCTCGGCGCCACCAAGATGGATCGGCCCGAGGACGTCGAGGCAAACCCCAAGACCAACAAGGTCTATGTGATGCTGACCAACAACTCGCGCCGCAAGGCCGACCAGGTCGATGCCGCCAATCCGCGCGCCGAGAACCAGTTCGGCCACATCATCGAGATGATGCCGGACGGCGGCGACCACGCCTCGACCAAGTTCAAGTGGGAAATCCTGGTCAAGTGCGGCGATCCCTCGATTGCCGCCGTCGGTGCAACGTTCAATCCGGCAACCACCAAGGACGGCTGGTTCGGCATGCCGGACAATTGCGCTGTCGACGCCATGGGCCGCCTGTGGGTTGCGACCGACGGCAACTCGCCGTCGAACACCGGTCGCGCCGACGGCATTTGGGCGATGGAGACCGAAGGGGCGGCACGCGCCACCTCGAAGCTGTTCTTCCGCGTGCCGCAGGGCGCCGAAATGTGCGGTCCGGAGTTCACGCCCGACCTCGAGACCTTCTTCGTCGCCGTGCAGCATCCGGGCGAAGCCGACGAGGACGATCCGAAGGCCGCGCCGGCGACGTTCGAGAGCCCGGCGACCCGCTGGCCCGACTTCAAGCCCGACCTGCCGCCACGGCCGTCGGTGGTCGCGATCACGAAGAAGGGCGGCGGCAAGATCGGCGTCTGATCGCCGGCTCGGCGTTCCCGACCGCCTACGCGTCGGCGCTCATCAGGGCGCCGACGAGCTGCTTGTGACGGGCGAGGATCGGCACCATGTCGATCGATGCGATGCGTCCCTGCCTGACGATGCATCGGCCCTGCACCACGGTATAGCTGGCCGCCAGCGGCGCACAGAACACCAGCGACGCCAGCGGGTCCCAGTCGGCGCCGGCGAGCTCCACGGCTGACAGGTCGTAGGCGGCGAAGTCGGCCGCCATGCCGGGTGCCAGGATACCGATGTCGTCGCGGCCCAGCACCTCGGCGCCGCCGCGCGTCGCCAACCGCAAGGCTTGCCGCGCGGTCATGCCGGCGGCACTGCCCAGCACCCGCTGCAGCAGCATCGCCTGCCGCGCCTCGTGCAGCAGATGCGCTGCGTCATTGGATGCCGAGCCATCGACGCCGAGGCCGATCCTGACGCCGGCATCGAGCATGCGCCGCACCGGCGCGATGCCGCTCGCCAGCCGCATGTTCGACGACGGGCAATGGGCTACGCCGGTGCCGGTCCGCGCGAACAGTGCGATCTCGGTTGGGTCGAGGCAGACGCAGTGCGCGTGCCAGACGTCGCGGCCGGTCCAGCCGAGCGCCTCGGCATATGCGCCGGGCCGCATCCCGAACTTTTCCTTCGAATATGCGACGTCCTCGGCGTTCTCGGCGAGGTGGGTGTGCAGGCCGACGCCATACGACCGCGCCAGCGCCGCCGCGTCGCGCATCAATCCTTGCGATACCGAGAACGGCGAGCACGGCGCGACGGCGACGCGGGTCATCGCGAAGCGCTCGGAATCGTGGAACGCCTCGATCACCCGGCGGCAGTCGGCGAGGATCGCTGCCTCGGGCTCGACCAGGCTGTCCGGCGGCAGGCCGCCGGCTGTCTCGCCGATGCTCATCGCGCCCCGTGTCGCATGGAACCGCAGCCCGATCTCGCGCGCGGCCGCGATCTCGTCGTCCAGCCGGGCGCCGTTGGGGAACAGGTAGAGATGATCCGACGAGGTGGTGCAGCCCGAGATCGCAAGCTCGGCGAGACCGGCCAGGGTCGACACGCGTATGTGCTCGGGTTGCAGCCGCGCCCAGATCGGATAGAGCGTCTTGAGCCAGCCGAACAGCGATGCGTCCTGGGCCGCCGGAACGGCGCGGGTCAGGTTCTGGAACAGGTGATGGTGCGTGTTGACGAGCCCGGGGATCACCACGTGACCGGCAAGATCGATGGTCTCGTCGGCCTGCCGCGGCAGGTCCGCGGTGCGCCCGACCGCCTCGATCACGCCGTCGCGGACGAACAGCGCTCCATCGGCTATCTCGCGTGCCGCGTCGTCCATCGTGGCCAGCAGTTTCGCATTGCTGGCGAGCAGCGTGGCCATCGTGTTACCTTCGAGGTTTCCCAACCAATATGCGAGCCCTGCCCGTGACGCAATCGTACGACCTTGCCATCATCGGAGGCGGCATCAATGGCTGCGGTATCGCCCGCGACGCCGCTGGCCGCGGGCTCTCGGTCTACCTGTGCGAGATGAACGATCTCGGCAGCGGCACCTCGTCGTGGTCGACCAAGCTCGTGCATGGCGGCCTTCGCTATCTCGAGTTCTACGAGTTCAGGCTGGTACGGGAGGCACTGACCGAGCGCGAGGTGCTGTGGAAGCTCGCGCCGCACCTGATCCATCCGCTACGCTTCGTGCTGCCGCATCATTCGGGCCTGCGACCGGCGTGGCTGCTGCGGCTCGGGCTGTTCCTCTATGATCACATCGGCGGGCGCAAGCTGCTGCCGCCGACCCGCACCCTCGATCTGTCGAGCGACCCGGCCGGCGCGCCGTTGAAGCCGGGGATGTTCCGGCGCGGCTTCGAGTACTCCGACTGCCGCGTCGACGATGTGCGGCTGGTCATCGCCAATGCCCAGGACGCGGCCGCCCATGGCGCCCGGATCGAGACCCGCGCCCGCGCGACGCGCGCCGTGCGTGACGGCGACAACTGGCTGCTGACGATCGAGAACCTGGCGGATGGCAGCTCGAAGACGATCGCCGCCCGCTGCCTCGTCAACGCCGCCGGCCCCTGGGTCGAGGACGTGCTGTCGCGGCGAATCGGTCTCAATGCCGGGGCGCACGTGCGGCTGGTGCAGGGCGCGCATATCGTCGTGCGCAAGGCGTTCGATCATGACCGCGCCTACATCTTCCAGAACGCCGATGGCCGCATCATCTTTGCCATTCCCTATCAGGGCGAGTTCACCCTGATCGGCACGACCGACAAGGATGTCGACGGCGATCCGGCCAAGGTCGCCGCCACCAGCGAGGAGATCGAATATCTCTGCTCGGCGGCGAGCGAATACTTCGCGAGGCCGATCACCCGGGACGACATCGTGTGGACGTTCGCCGGCGTTCGGCCGCTGTACGATGACGGCGCCAGCGACGCCAAGTCCGCCACCCGCGACTACGTGTTCGAGCTCGACGAGAAGCCGGATGCCGCACCGTTGCTGTCGATCTTCGGCGGCAAGATCACCACCTATCGACGGCTCGCCGAGCACGCGATGGAGAAGCTGGGCGATCATCTGCCGACGACCGGTCGCGGGGCATGGACGTCGCGCGAGCCGCTGCCGGGGGGCGATTTCGAGGTCGACGGGCTCGAGGCGCTGGCGCGGAGCATCGCCGACGCCGCCCCGTTCATCGGGCGCGCGCACGCGGCGCGATTGGCCCGCACCTACGGCACGAAGGCGCTGGAGATGCTGGCCGGAGTGAAAGTCGCGGCGGATCTGGGGCGCTCGTTCGGTGCCACGCTTACCGAGGTCGAGGTGCGTTATCTAATACGTCACGAGTGGGCACAGACCGCCGAGGACATCGTCTGGCGGCGCACCAAGCTCGGCCTGCACTTGAGCCAGGACGAAATAGCCGCGCTCGACGCCTGGCTCGCGGCGAACGAGGTCAAGGCTGCGAAGGTTTGAGCGTCGCACCTGCCGTCGCCGGCCGCGCGATCGAGCCGGTGGCGAGGTTGGTCACCCACACGCCAGGGCCGAGCGCCGGCGCGAACTTCGGCGCCTGCTGCGGCTCGACCCGCACCATCTGCCGCACATACTCGACGTTCGCCGAGGCGGTGTCTTGCGGGATGTCCCTCGCCGACACAGCGCGCGCCTCGTCGTACTTGCCCTGCAGGCCGAGCACGAGTGCGAGGTTCTGCCGCACCCTGGGATCGGCGTCGGGCGATTCGGCGATCTTGCGCAGCATGGCTTCGGCACGCGGCGCCTCGCCGTTCGCGGCGTGCGCCATCGCGAGGTTGCTGGTCACCGAGGGTTGGCCGGGCGACAGCGCCAGGGCCCGCTCGTAGAGTGGGATCGCCTGCGAAAACAGGCCCTGCTTGGCGAAAGCGGTGCCGCGCGCCGAGATGATCTTCCAGTCGGGCTTGCCCGGGTCGTCGGCGGATTCGAGCAGCTTCTGGGCGAGGCTGGTCTGGCCCATCTCGAGCGCGAGGCGGCCGTACTCGGAGGCGAGCTCACGGCTGTTGCCATGGAATATCGAGGCGGTCTGCAGCACGGTGAGGGCTTGTTCCTTCTGGCCGGCCGCCTTCAGGTTCAAGGCATAGTTTATGGAAGACTTCAGATCGCGCGGGTTCTTGGCGTTTTCCTTGCCCCAGTATTCGATCGCCTTCTCGAGCTCGGTCTGGGCTGGCCCTGCGGCATCGCCAGCCTTGCCGCGCCCGGCATCCGCGACCGTAAGCGTGTCGCCGATCTTCGGCGTGTTGGCGCACGCACCCAGAAGGAGGGCGGCGATGGCGGCCGAGGCGGCTGTGGCGAGCCGGCGCCGAATGTCTGCTCCCGTCGAGTCGAAGCGCTCGTTGGTCCGGCACATGCCAAGACTCTCCCATGATGTCGAGGAGGCGCGATTGCCTCACAATCGTCATAATCCGCTACAGCGGTCAATAAACGCTTAACCTGACGGTGGATTCAGCTGGGCGCGGGGGAGCGCGTGCATCGCAGTTGCGCCCGGTGCACCGGACGTGCGATTCGAGCGTTGCCGACGAGCCAACGCCAAGGGACGCTGTCAGATGGTCGATTCCGTGCAACCGCAGCCGCTGCCTTCCAGCCGACCGTGCTTCGAGGCGGCAACCGCCAGTGGTCCGGCGAAGCCGATCTGGCTCGTCCGCCAAGGCCAGCCGCTCGATGAGCTCGCGGCGCTGGCGGCGCGGCACCGCGCGTGGCTGGCGGCGCAAGGGTTCGGCGGGCAGCCGAAGCGTATCGTGCTGCTGCCGGCAGCCGATGGCACTCCGGAAGGCGCGGTGCTGGGCATCGGTGATGGCCGGGCAGGCGAGCCGTGCGGGCCCTCGGAAGTGCTGGCTGGCCTCTTGCCGGCCGTGCTGCCGGAAGGCAGCTGGACGATTTCGGGCCTCGGCACCGCGGCTGAGCTGGCGGCGATCGCCTGGGAACTCGGAAGCTATCGATTCCGTCGCTACAAGTCGGGCAACGGGTCAGCGACGCTGCCGGTTCTGCGGCTCGGCGAGGGAGTTGCCCTCGATCGGGTCGCCGCCATCGTCGATGGCGTCTGGCACGCGCGCGACATGATCAACACACCGGCCAACGACCTGGGCCCTGCCGAGCTCGAAGCGGCGGCCCGGGCGGTCGCTGGCGCCCACGGCGTCAGTTGCACGGCGACGGTCGGCGACGACCTGCTGCCGCAGGGCCACCGGCTGCTGCATGCGGTCGGCCGCGCGAGCGCGCGCCAACCGCGTTTGATCGATTTCGCCTGGGGCAACGAGGGCGCGCCGCGGATCACGCTGGTCGGCAAAGGCATATGCTTTGATACCGGCGGCCTCGACATCAAGCCGTCGAGCGGCATGCTGCTGATGAAGAAGGACATGGGCGGCGCGGCGAGTGTGCTGGCGCTGGCGCACATGATCATGGCGGCAAAGCTCGATGTGCGGCTCAGGGTGTTGATCGCCGCCGCCGAGAACAGCATCGCCGGCGACGCCTTCCGCCCCGGCGACATCATCAAGAGCCGGGCCGGCCTGACGGTCGAGATCGGCAATACCGACGCCGAAGGCAGGCTGGTGCTGGCGGACGCATTGTCGCTCGCCGACGAGGAGGCGCCGGACACTATCATTACTTTCGCGACGCTGACCGGCGCCGCCCGGGTGGCGCTCGGCGCCGACCTGCCGCCGCTGTTCTGCGATGACGATGCACTCGCCGGAGACATTCATGCGGCCGGCCTGGCGGTCGGCGATCCGCTGTGGCGCATGCCGTTCTGGCCCGGCTACGAGCGCCATCTCGATAGCGACGTTGCCGATCTGAACAATGTCTATGACAGTCCGTTCGGCGGCGCGATCACGGCGGCACTGTTCCTGCGCCGCTTTGTGGCCAAGGCGAGGTGCTACGCCCACATCGACATGTATGGCTGGCGCCCGGCACCCCGGGCACTTGGGCCGAAAGGGGGCGAGGCGCATGCCGCTCGCGCCGTCTTCGAGGCCTTGCGCCGCCGCCATTCAGCAACCTAGATCGCCACCCAGGATGAGCTCGCGATGATTGCCACGCCGCCGCCGTTTCCGCCATTGAACTCTCCGCTGATCCTTCCCGATCCGCGGCTCAATGCCTGGCGCGCGGATCTTGCGGCCAAGGAGCTGGAGGGCATCGTCAAGGCCCCGCGCTACACTACCGGCAGCCCGCGGCAGGTTGCGCGGCCGCTGGCGCCACTTCGCAGGCAGCCGCTGGCCACCGCCGGTCTCGACACCGAGCTTCTGTTCGGAGAGACCGTCACCGTTTTCGACGAAGCCGAGGGCTGGGCCTGGGTCCAGTGTCATCGCGACCGCTATGTCGGCTATCTGCCGGCGGCGTCGCTGCAGGAGCGCTGCCTGCCGTCCAGCCACTGGATCAGCGCGCTCGGGACCTTTGTCTACCCGACGCCCGACATCAAGTCGCCGCCGCTGCATCACCTGAGCCTCGGCAGCCAGATCACCGTCGACGAGCAGCAGGACCGGTTCAGCCGCCTGGCGACCGGCGGCTTCGTGGTCAACCGGCACATAGCCGCGACGACGGCCCCGGCGCGTGATTTCGTGGAGATCGCCGAACGCTTCGTCGGCACGCCCTATCTATGGGGCGGGCGCTCGCGTATCGGGCTCGACTGCTCCGGACTGCTGCAATTGAGCCTTCAGGCAGCCGGGCGCCCGGTGCCCCGCGACAGCGACATGCAGGAGGCGGCGCTCGGCCTGCCGATCTCGGTCGCGAGCGATTTCGACGGTCTGGAGCGCGGCGACCTGATATTCTGGAAGGGACATGTCGGCATCATGGCCGATGGCGTGATCATGGTGCACGCCAATGCGCATCAGATGGCCGTCGTCGCCGAGCCCCTCGCGCAAGCCGCCGCCCGAATCGCCAGGGTCGGCGGTCCGGTGACCGCGATCAAGCGGTTCCCGGCCGGCAGGATTGGCGTCGGACGATGAAGCCGCGCAATCCGTCGCAACCGCCACCCAGCCCGCTGTCGCCCGACGAGCTCGGCCGCGTGCATCAATGGCAGCTGCGCATGATTTGGTTCTACGGCTGCGCCATGATCTGCATCGCCGGCGGCTTTTATCTGATGAGCCGCTTTGCCGACGTGCCTTGGCTGCGCCCGCTGCTGCTGATCATGCTGCTGGCGCTGTTGATCGCTGGCGCCGTCGTGCAGTTCCGCGAGCGCTGCCCGCGCTGCGGCACGTTGCTCGGCCGACAATCCCGGCTCATCCTGCCCAACAAATGCAAGAGTTGCGGCGTCGGCTTGCGCAGGGCGGCCGAAGCCGATCACGCGCCGCGCACGTAGGGGGCATAGCAGTGATCGTACACGACGAAATCGCTCTGCCGCAGCCGGTCAGCCGGCACGACCGAGCGTGAGCGCTGCCAGAGCACGTTGTGCTCGGCGTCCGACACGATGGTCTCGATCCTGGCCAGCGTGTCGGTTGCGGCGGTCCGCCAGCTTCGGGTGATGACGCGACCGTCGATGATCGCGGCCAGGACCGGCTGGAACAGGCCGAGCGACGTAACCGGCTCGTCCTCGTAAGTCTCGGGGCCGATGCCGAGGTCGAACCGCTGATCGGTCCTCAGCACCAGCTCGAACGGGCAGGCCTCGGCCAGATGCGGCCTGACCGAAATTCGCCACGACGAATTGTCATGCGCCCGCTCGAGCGTCGCCACCTCGGCAAACCCCGACAACCAGTGACCGAGCAAGTCGACCGTGGCTTGCAGTCGGTATTTGAAGACATCATCGGACAGCATGACAGGTGGATAATTGCGTCGGGCGGCGCTGTCGAGTGCCTATCCGGCCGGTACCACCACGATGTGGACGCCGAGACCCTCGGTTGCATCGATCAGCAGGTGCGGCGCGCCGAGCGAGCCGGGATGGAGCCCGTTCGACAGGAACACGTCTCGCGTCCGTTCGATGTCGGAGGAGGAAAGCGTGATGGCGCCGACACTGGGATTGGGCGGCAGGGTGCTGGCGCCGAACAGGTTCGAGGCGCTCAGCCGCTTGACGAAGCGCACGCGGCCGCGGTCGAGCAGAATGAGGCGGTCGTCCTTGTCGGGCATGACGCCGCGGCCCAGGAACTTCGAGAACCGCGCCGCGCACTCGGCCGGGTCATCGACCACCAGCGTCGCCTCGACCAGCCCGGTGATGCAGCTTTCGCGCGGCAAATAGCGCTGCTGCCACATGTGCTCCGGCGTATGATGCGTCAGGATCTGGCAGCGCGCTTCCGGAAACACGTCGTAGCCGGTGCGGATCACCGTGAACGCGACCTCGGCCGGCTTGCCGTTCTCGGCCTCGATCGTCCGGCGCAGATGCACGGTCGGCTGCAGCTTGAAGCCCTCGGCCTCGAGCCGCTTCGCCCCTGCCTCGGCATCGGGCACCGAGAATGCAAGAAGGTGCACACCGATGTGTCGCGCGATCGACGACTTCAGGTGCTGCACGGTCGGATTGTCGATATCGCCATGCGGCGTGAGGATCTCGAGATATCCGTGCCGCAGCATGGCCAACCGATTGGCCGTGCCGGTCGGCTTGCGGGTGCCGGTCGCGGGATCGGTCACGCCGTGCACCGACAGCGGGGTCAAGGGCAGGCCAAGGTTGTCGAAGGCCTTCTCGGCCATCGCCATGTCGGGCACCATCCAGCCGACATGATCGAGAAAGACCTGGTTGGCCCGAGGAAGCTGCTCATGCTGCGGCAAATCCGTCGCGCCCGTCATGCGACATTCCTCCCCCAAGCTAACGACAATCGGGCGAGACAATACATCGCGCCGGCGCTTCTTGTACATGCGCCCTCTGTTGCACGCAGACCAGTCGTCGTCACAAGTGGGTTGAAGCTGCCGTCGGGTCGGGCAACAGTGCCGCGGCAACAAAAATCGGAACGGCAAACGGGAGCGGCGTCAGCGGCAATGACCGACCAGGACGGCAACTTGAGGATCGGCATCGTGGGGACCGGCGCCATGGGGCGAGGCATCGCCCAGGTGTCGGTCGAGGGCGGCGCGGAGGTACGGCTGTTCGATGCCCAGGCAGGCGCTGCCGACAAGGCCCGCGAGTTCATCAAGTCGATGATCGAGCGCGCGGTGCAGAAGGGCACGCGCACCGCCGACGATGCCGCGGCGATCGTCGGGCGGGTCGCCATCGTCGACAAGCTCGATGACCTGAAAGGCTGCGACCTGATCGTCGAGGCGATCGTCGAGCGCCTCGACGCGAAGCAGGCGTTGTTCGCCGCCCTGGACGCGATGTGCGCGCCGCACACCATCCTTGCCTCGAACACGTCGTCGCTGTCGATCACCGCCATCGCCGCCCGTTGCAAGTCGCCCGAGCGGGTCGCCGGCCTGCACTTCTTCAATCCGGTGCCGCTGATGAAGCTGGTCGAGGTGGTCCCCGGCCTCAGGACCAAGCCGGAGGTGGTCGAGCGGCTATTGCGTGCCGCCCGGCTGATGACGCGCGAGCCGGTTGTTTGCATCGATAGCCCCGGCTTCATCGTCAACCACATCGGCCGCGCCTACGTGCCCGAGGCCGGCCGGATCGTGTCGGAGGGAATCGCGACGCACGACGAGATCGATCGCGTCATGACCGCGACCGTCGGGATGCGGATGGGGCCGTTCCAGCTTCTCGATCTGGTCGGCGCCGACGTCTCGGTGGCGGTGATGGAAAGCCTCTACGGGCAATTCTACCAGGAGCCGATGTACGCGCCGCAGCCGCTGTTGCGGACGCGGGTCGACGGCGGCGCGTTCGGGCAGAAAACGGGCGGCGGCTGGTACGCCTACGAGGGCGGCAAGCGCATCGATCCGGCACCCGCGGCGGCGCCCGCCGCCCGGCCGAGATCGGTCTGGGTGCTGCCGAGCAAGAACCACCCGGAGCTGCAGCGGCCGCTGATCGAGCTGATTTCCAGGTCGGGGGTCATGGTCGAGAGCGGCGACAAGCCGGGCGCGGAGGCGCTGATCGTCGTGACGCCGGTCGGATACGACCTGACCACCGCCATCGCTGAGCTGAAGCTCGATGGTGCGCGAACGGTCGCCGTCGACGTACTGTTCGGGCTCGACGGTCCGCGTACGCTGATGGTCACGCCGGCGATCGATCCGGCCATGCGCGACGCGGCCCACGGCATGCTGGCCGCCGATGGCGGCGGCGTGGTGGTGATCAACGACAGCCCCGGTTTCATCGCTCAGCGCATCGTCGCGCACATCGTCAACGTCGGTTGCCAGATCGCGCAACGCCGGATCGCGGCTCCGGCCGACATCGACAAGGGAGCGCGGCTTGGCCTGTCATACCCGCACGGACCACTCGCCTGGGGCGACAAAATAGGCCCGGCGCGCGTGCTGTTCATCCTGGAACGGCTGGCGGCGTTCTATGGCGAGCCGCGCTATCGTCCGTCGCCATGGTTGAAGCGGCGCGCCGCGCTCGGCCTGTCGCTGCTCACTGGTGAAGGAAGAGGTTGACGCCGAAATGAGCTTCGAACGTTTGTTCCATCCGCGCGGCATCGCAATCATCGGTGCATCGGCGGATCCGACCAGGATCGGCGGTCACCCGCTGCGGGCGCTGCAGAGGGCCGGCTACAAGGGCGGGATCTTTCCGGTCAATCCGCGTTATCCCGAGATCGCCGGCCTGTCCTGCTTTCCGACCTGCACCGCGATCAAGTCGCCATGCGACGTCGCCATCGTAGCCGTGCCGGCCGCGCTGGTGGCTCAGGCGGTTCGCGACTGTGGCGCCGCCGGCATCGGCTTCGCCATCATCCTTACCGCCGGATTCCGCGAGACCGGCCCGGCCGGCGCCAAGCTCGAAGCCGAGCTCAAGGAAGTGGCTCGCGAGGCCAACGTGCGGCTGATCGGTCCGAACTGCCAGGGCCTGATCTCGCTGCAGGAGCGGATGTGGGCGGTGTTCGGGTCGGTGTCGGAGGAGACCGAGCTGCAGCCGGGCGGCGTATCCTGCGCGTTCCAGTCGGGCGGCTTCGGCTATGCCATCGTCAATCTGGCCGAGGCGCAGGGCGTGGGGTTCCGGTACTGCGTCTCGTCGGGCAACGAGACCGATGTTGCCATGCCGGAGCTGCTGTCGGCGTTCCTCGACGATCCCGGCACGCACCTGGTGTTCGGAGTGATGGAAGGCACGCCTGACGCCCGCGGCCTGATCGAGCTCGGCCGCAAGTCGCTGACCCTCGGCAAGCCGGTGCTGGTCTGGAAGAGCGCCACGTCCGAGGTCGGTGCCAAGGCGGCGCAATCGCACACCGCCAACATGACCGGCCGCGCCGACCTCTACCGCGCCGCGTTCCGCCAAGCCGGCCTGATCGAGGTCGACGACGTCGAGCCGATCGTCGACATCGCCAAGCTGGTGGCGCACGGCCGGATGCCGAAGGGTCGCAACGTCGGCGTGCTGTCGATCTCGGGCGGCTCGGGTATCGTGTTCGCCGACCGCGCGGTGGAGGGCGGCTTGGTGCTGCCGGCGTTTTCCGAGACCACCGTCGCGGCGCTGCGGCAAATCATTCCCGCGTTCGGCTCGATTCAGAATCCGGCCGACGTGACCGCCGGCATCTTCAACGACATGTCGCTCCTGACCCGAACGATCGAGATCGTGCTGGCGGACGACGGCGTCGATCAGCTGTGCGTCCTGCTGGCGTCGATCCCGGGTGCGCCGGCGACGCGTGCGGCGGAGGCGATCGTCGCCGCCGCCAGGACCACGACGAAGCCGATCCACGTCGGCTGGTCAGGCCGGCGAGCGAAGTCGGAGGAGGCCTATCGCCTGCTCGAGGCGGCGCGCGTCGCGGTGATCCCGACGCCGGTACGCCTGGCGGAGGCGGCCGCCAGGGTTGCGGCATTCGCCAGCGATCAGCATCGGTTGCTGCCGCGCGTCACGCCGCCGGCGGCGGCGATGCCGACGGGAGTGACGCTGCCGGCGGACGGGGCGACGCTCGACGAGGCACAGAGCAAGGCGCTGCTTGCGGCGTTCGGAATTCCGGTCCCGCGGGAAACAGTGGTGCCGTTGGACGCCGACGTCCACGCCGCGACGCGGCATCTGACGCCGCCGTTCGCGGTCAAGATCGCCTCGAAGGACATCGCGCACAAGAGCGACGTCGGTGGTGTGAAGCTCGGCGTCGCCGCCGGCCCTGCCCTTGCATCGGCGGTCGCGGAGGTCGCTGCCAACGCCCGCCGCGCGAAGCCCGCAGCCCGCATCGACGGCGTCCTGATCGCCGAGATGGCAAGCGGTCTCGAGGCACTGGTCGGCGTCGTCAACGATCCGGCGTTCGGGCCCTGTGTCGCGGTGGGGCTCGGCGGGGTGCTGACGGAGGTCCTGGGCGACATCGCCTATCGCATTGCGCCGTTCGATATCGAGACCGCCAGAGACATGATCGCCGAGCTGAAAGGGGCGCGCCTGTTCCAGGGCTATCGCGGCGCCAAGCCGGCGGATGCGGAGGCACTGGCCGAGCTGCTGGTCAATGTCTCGCGCATGGCGATCGCCCTCGAATCGCGGCTGCACGAGCTCGACATCAATCCGGTCTTCGTTCGGTCGGCCGGCGAGGGTGTCGTGGCCGCCGACGCGCTGGTCGTGCTGCGTTGACCGCGCCGGGCGGCTGCGCTGAAAATATCAACCTCATGTGACGAACACTGTTCACGCCTAAATTGGCTCTGAATTACCACGAAGTTCGCGCTCGACTGTTGCGCAGAGCACGCGGTATCGTGCCTATCAATTGACCAAATGGGGCGGACCTCAGACCGCTCGTCGGGATTCCTGATGCTTGATACGCATGACGCGCAACGGCCATTGAACATCCCGAATTTCATAACGGTCGGCCGCGTCATCCTGGTGCCGGTGGTATTCTGGCTATTGGTCTCCGGGCGCGTGCAGGCGGCATTCTTCGCGTTTGTGGTCGCCGGCATCAGCGATGGTGTCGATGGCTTCCTGGCCAAGCGGTTCGGCTGGACGACCGAGCTTGGCGCCTACCTCGATCCGCTCGCCGACAAGCTGTTGCTGGTGTCGATCTTTGTCGCGATGGGCGTGCTTGGCGAGCTGCCGTCCTGGCTGGTGATCGGTGTGGTGACGCGCGACATCATGATCGTCGCCGCGGTCATGCTGTCCTGGCTGATGGACCACCCGGTCCGCATCCGGCCGCTGGCCGTCAGCAAGGCGAATACGGCGGCGCAACTGGTGCTGGCTTCGACGGTGCTGGCCGACGTCGGGTTCGGGCTGGGGCTCGCCACCATGCGCACGGTGCTGATCTGGGTGACGGCGGCGCTCACGCTCGCCTCGCTTGCGGCCTACATGAGGGCTTGGCTGCAGCACATGACCGGCTATGTTCCAGCGGACGGCGACCGCTGACCTGACCCGGTGTGGCGATCGGGGCCATCGCTCACGGCTCGGCGGACGATCGACCAGGGGGATCTCTTCATGCGTGTTGAACGCCAAGTGCTGTTCTGGCTGGCGGCCCTGCTGCTCGCCGTGCTGGCGCTGCTTGCCCTGAAGGATGTGCTGCTGCCGTTCCTGATCGGCGTCGTCGTTGCCTATGCGCTGAACCCGCTCGCAGACCGGCTGGCACGGTTTGGCCTGGGGCGAACGCTGGCGTCCGGACTGATCGTCGCGGTGCTGGTGGTGGTGATCGTCGTGCTTCTCGTGTTCCTGGTGCCGCTGCTGGCCAACCAGGTGCAGCAGCTGGGGCTGTCGCTGCCGGGCGAGATCGACCGCTTCCAAAGGCTGGTCGAAGGTTGGGCCCGCGAGCGTCTCGGCGACCGGTTCGTGGATTTCAAGACAGCGCTGGATCGGGCGGTCACCGATCTTACGAGCAACTGGTCAGGCCTCGCCGGTGTCGTCGCCAAGTCGGTCTGGGCGCAAGGGCTGGCGCTCGTCAATTTTCTGTCGCTGTTGCTGATTACGCCGCTGGTCGTCTTCTACCTGCTGGTCGATTGGCACCCGATGCTCGAGCGGATCGAGACCTGGCTGCCGCGCGATCACAAGGCAACGATCACCCGGCTGGCGACCGAGATCAACGACGCGATCTCGGCGTTCATCCGCGGGCAAGGGCTCGTCTGCATGATTCTTGCCGCCATATATGCACTCGGATTGAGCTGGGTCGGCCTGCGCTATGGGCTGCTGATCGGCTTGATGACCGGCGTGCTGAGCTTCATCCCGTTCGTCGGCTGGGCGCTCGGGCTGCTGACGGCAACCGTGCTGGCGCTGCTGGAGTATTGGCCCGATACGGTGCCGCTGCTGAAAGTCATCGGCGTGTTCGCCGCCGGACAGGTGATCGATGCCAGCTTCCTGTCGCCGAAGATCGTCGGCTCGAAAATCGGCCTGCATCCGGTCTGGCTGATCGCCTCATTGTTCTCGTTCAGCTACCTGTTCGGCTTTGCCGGCATGCTGGTGGCGGTTCCGGTCGCGGCGGCAATCGCGGTCCTGGTGCGTTTTGCGCTCGAGGTCTATCTCAGCTCGTCGATCTACAAGGGACGGAGCAACGAGCCTCCGTTGGGCCCGTCGTGAGCGGCCAGCCCGAGCAGCTCGTTCTCGATTTGCCGCATCGCGCGGCGATCGAGGCCGAGGATTTCCTCGTTTCCGAGGCCAATGCCGCAGCCATCGCGGTGGTCGACCGCTGGCCCGACTGGCAGCATTGGGCCGTGGTGGTGGTCGGACCGGAAGGTTCCGGCAAGAGCCATCTCGCCAACGTCTGGCGATCGCGATCGGGTGCCGGCCGTGTCGAGGCGGCGCAATTCGGCGAGCAGGCCCTGGAACAGCTGTCGCGGCTGCGCGGCCTGGTGGTCGAGAACCTCGAGGCCGGCGTCGGCGGCGAGCAGGCCTTGTTCCACGCCCTCAATCTCGCACGCGAGCACAAATATTCGATCCTGCTGACGTCACGGGTCGCGCCGGGCGATCTGAAGGTCACGCTTCCGGACCTGCGTTCCAGGCTGCGGGCATTGCCGCTGGTAGCGATCGAGCCGCCGGACCAGAGCCTGCTTCAAGGGTTGCTGGTGAAACTATTCGCCGATCGCCAGCTGGCGGTCGAGCCGCAACTGATCGTGCATCTGGTTCGCCACATGGAGCGATCGGCCAGCGCCGCCCAGAAGCTTGTCGCCGAGATCGACCGCCGGGCGCTGGCGACGCATCGCAAGGTGACCCGCGCGCTCGCGACCGAGGCGCTGGCAAGCCTGGACGCCGGCGAGCCTTGAACGGCACTGTTGCCGCGCCGTCACGGACCTGTCTTATACTGGACGGATATGCCGACCAGCGATGCGAGGAAGCGCATGAGTTCGACCCGCAGCAAGGCGAAGGACGGGGGCGCCACCGCTGCCAAGCGCATTCCCGAGTACGAGGCGCCGCGGCCGCCGACCGGTGCCGATCGCTTCTACAACCGTGAGCTTTCCTGGTTGCAGTTCAATCGCCGGGTGCTCGAGGAGGCGATGAACCCGCGACATCCGCTGCTCGAACGGCTGCGGTTCCTGTCGATCTCGGCCTCGAACCTCGACGAGTTCTACATGGTACGGGCGGCCGGCCTTTACGGGCAGGTTGCAGCCGGCGTCGGCACGCTCAGCAACGACGGCAAGACACCGGCCCAGCAGCTGGCGGAAATCAACCAGTTCGCTGCCGGCCTCGTCGCCGACAAGCAGGCCTGCTGGAACAAGGTGCGCGCCGAGCTTGCCGGGGCTGGCCTTCGCATCCTCGACCGGCCCGAGCTCACCGAGCGCGACCTGGCGTGGCTCGAAGCCGAATTCATGAGCCAGGTGTTCCCGATCCTGACGCCGATGAACGTCGATCCGGCGCATCCGTTCCCGTTCATTCAGAACAAGGGGCTGACGATCGCCATCGAGATGGCGAACGCCGAGAACAAGGTGATGAGCGGCCTGATCCCGATCCCGGCCCAGGTCGATCGCTTCATCCGCTTGCCGGCGAGCGCCGACGAGCCGAAGGCGATCAGGTTCATCCGCATGGAGACGGTGATCGGGCTGTTCATATCGGAGCTCTATCCGAACTTCATCGTCAAGGCGCACGGCGCTTTCCGGGTGCTGCGCGACAGCGACGTCGAGTTCCAGGAGGAGGCGGAAGACCTCACGCGCGCCTACGAGACGCAGCTGAAGCGCCGTCGCCGCGGCACCGTGATTCGCCTCGAGGTCGATGCAGCGATGCCGAAGCATCTGCAGCGCTTCGTGATCGAGGAGCTCGAGGTCAAGGAGGAGTCGCTGTTCGTCAAGGAAGGCCTGCTCGGGCTGTCCGACACGACGCAGCTGATTGTCAACGACCGGCCGGATCTCCTGTTCAAGCCGTTTCTGCCGCGATTTCCCGAGCGAATCAGGGAGTTCAGCGGCGACGTGTTTGCGGCAATCCGCGCCAAGGACCTGATCGTCCATCACCCCTACGAGTCGTTCGACGTGGTGCTGCAGTATCTGCGGCAGGCGGTCGCCGATCCGCAGGTGCTGGCGATCAAGTGGACGCTCTATCGAACCTCCCGGGAGAACAGCCCGATCGTGGCGGCGCTCAAGGAGGCCGCCGACATGGGCAAGTCGGTCACCGCCGTGGTCGAGCTGAAGGCGCGGTTCGACGAGACGACGAACATCAATCTCGCGCGCGAGCTGGAAAAGGTCGGCGTGCACGTCGTCTATGGCTTCATCGAGCTCAAGACCCACGCCAAGCTCGGAATGGTGGTGCGCCGGGAGGGCGGCAGCCTTGCCACCTATTGTCACATCGGCACCGGCAACTATCACCCGCAGACAGCGCGCATCTACACGGACCTGTCGTTCTTCACCGGTAATTCGGCCGTCGGTCGCGACGTCGCGCGCATCTTCAATTTCGTCACCGGCTACGGCGAGCCTACGGAGCTCGAGACCATGGCGGCGAGCCCGCACGGCATACGGGCTCGCATGTTGCGGCACATCGACGAGGAGATCGCCCATGCCAAGGCCGGCCGGCCGGCGGCGATCTGGGCCAAGATGAACGCGCTCGTCGATCCACAGATCATCGACAAGCTCTACGAGGCGAGCGAATCCGGCGTCGAGATCGATCTCATCGTGCGCGGCATATGCTGCCTGCGGCCCGGTATTCCGGGGCTTTCGAGCAACATCACGGTCAAGAGCGTGATCGGCCGCTTCCTGGAACATGCACGGATTTATTGTTTCGGCCAGGGGGAGGGGCTGCCATCGCCGAAGGCAGCCGTGTATATCAGCTCCGCGGACATGATGCCGCGCAACCTCGACCGCCGTGTCGAAGCCATGGTACCGATCAACAATGCCACCGTGCATGCCCAGGTTCTGGATCAGATCATGGTGGCAAACCTGAAGGACAACCAGCAGAGCTGGCGCATCGCCGCGGATGGATCGTCGAAGCGGGTGGTACCCAAGGCGGGCGAGGAACCATTCAACGCTCACCAGTACTTCATGACCAATCCGAGCCTCTCGGGGCGCGGGCAGGCCTTGAAGGAGAACATGCCGCCGCGGTTTCAGCTGGACCGGGAAGACTGAGCTAGAGAGACCTGGTGACGGAACTACTGCAACTTTCAAGCGACCGTGGGCGGTTCGGCGAGCTTGAGCCGCTCGGCGTGATCGACATCGGGTCGAACTCGGTACGCCTCGTGGTCTACGAAGGTGCCGTGCGTGCACCGACGCCGCTATTCAACGAGAAGGTGCTGTGCGGGCTCGGCCGCTCGGTGGCGACCACGCACAAGCTCGGCGACGAGGCGGTCGGCCGCGCGCTCGGCGCCCTGACCCGCTTTGGCGCAATCGCGCGAATCCTGGGCGTCAAGCACCTGCGGGCGATTGCGACGGCGGCGGTGCGCGACGCCGAAGATGGCGCCGCCTTCATCGCCCGTGGCGAAAAGGCCTGCGGCGTTTCGATCAAGATCCTCTCCGGCGAGCGGGAGGCGGAGCTCGCGGCGCACGGAATCCGCATGGGATTCGCCGATGCGGACGGCGTCGCCGGCGATCTCGGCGGCGGCAGCCTCGAGCTGATCGACGTCCATGGCGACGACCTCAAGGACGCGATCACGCTGCCGCTCGGCGGCCTCCGCCTGATCGACACCACCGGCAACCGGCTCGACAAGGCGCTGGATTTCACCGACAGCCAGGTCGCTCGCGTCGATTGGCTGGCGCGCGGACGCGGGCGGACGTTCTACGCGGTCGGCGGCAGCTGGCGCGCCCTTGCCAGACTGCACATGGAATCGATCAATTATCCGCTGCGGGTCATGCATGGCTACGCATTGCCGACCCGAGAGGCGATCGAGTTCTGCGAGGCGGTGCGCAAGGGCCGCAAGCTGCCGGGCCTGGACGACATCTCGAAGGCCCGCCGCGAGACGCTGCCCTATGGCGCGCTCGTGATGGAGCGGGTCCTCAAGCGTCTGGAGCCCAGCCGGGTAATGTTCTCGGTGTTCGGCATCCGGGAAGGCCTGCTGTTCTCCTTCCTGTCGGCGCACGAGAAGGCCAAGGATCCGCTGCTGAGCTTCTGCGAGGACTATGCCCGCCTGCGCTCGCGCTCCGTCGCGCATGCGCATGAGCTCTGCAATTGGACGGATATGATCTTCGCCGCCCCGGACGGACCGAAGGAGACGCCGGAGGAGCGCCGCTTGCGCCATGCCGCCTGCCTGATCTCGGATATCGGCTGGCGCGCGCATCCCGACTATCGCGGCGAGCAGAGCCTGAACGTAATTGCCAACGCGGCCCTGGTCGGCGTCGATCATCCCGGCCGCATCTTCCTCGCGCTGAGCGCCTACTATCGCCATGCCGGCATCGGTGAGCAGACGACGGATGAGCTCTCGATGCGGTTGCGCAAGTCGATCGACAAGCGCTCGTTGAAGCGGGCCCGGATCGTCGGCGCGGCGATTCGCGCCGCCCACATGATCTCGATCGGCATGCCCGGCATCATCGACGAGACGCAGATCTTCTACGAATCGGGCAAGCTCGTCCTGGTGCTGCCGGCCGTGTATCAGGCGATGAATGGCGAGCGGCTCGCCCGCCGGTTCGAGGCGCTTGGCGAATTGCTGGAACACCCCACCGAAATTCGCGTCAAGCGTTGATGTGCTACAGTTCTGCTCGAACAGCGGGTTCAAGGATCTGAACGCAATGGCGGACGACCCTTACACGGTTCTGGGCGTGCCACGCAGCGCGACCCAGGAGGAGATAACGCGGGCTTTCCGCAAGCTCGCCAAGGAGCTGCATCCGGACATCAACCCGAACAACCTGGCAGCGACCGAGCGGTTCAAGAAGGTGTCGGTTGCGAACGAGCTGCTGAGCGATCCGGAAAAGCGGCGCAAATACGATCGCGGCGAGATCGATGCTGCCGGCGAGCCGCGCCGCACCTACCAGCATCATGGCTCGCCGTTCGGCGCCGGTGCGCGGCGATACGCGGGAACCGGTCGCCCGGAGAGCGACGACGCGGGGTTCGGCGACATATTCGACAGCGTATTCGGTGCCCGGGGCGGCGCCCGTGCGCAGACCATCTTTCGCGGCCAGGACGTGCGCTACACGCTCGACGTCGACCTGCTCGAGGCGGTGACAGGCGCCAAGAAACGCGTGACGATGCCGGACGGCGGCGTACTCGACCTTGCCGTGCCGGAGGGGGTCGACGACGGCCAGGTGCTGCGGCTCAAGGGCAAGGGACAGCCGGGCATTCGCGGCGGCGAGCCGGGCGACGCCCTGGTCGAGATCAGGGTTCGCCCGCATCCGCAGTTCAAGCGGCACGGCGATGACCTCGCCGTCGACGTGCCGATAGCGATCGACGAGGCGGTTCTCGGCGCGAAGATCGAGGTGCCGACCGCCACCGGCCGCGTGCACCTTACCCTGCCCAAGGGCACCAGCTCGGGCCGCGTGTTCCGTCTGAAGGGCAAGGGCATCGCCAATCGCACGACCGGTGCGACCGGCGACCAGCTGGTCACGGTGCACATCGTGCTGCCCGACAAGATCGACGACGGCCTTGCCTATTTCCTGTCGGAGTGGCGCCAGAAGCACGGCTACGATCCGCGCAGGAAGGGGTGAGCGGGCCAAGTGTCCCGTTCGCGAAGTTCGGCACCATTCGCGGCGACCACTGTACGAACTTCGCGAACGATAAGGACACTAGCAAGCCATTGATCCTAGAGTCTTTCCGATTGAGTTGGAGCGCACCCATCCTGCCTCCCCCATCCGTCATTCCCGCGCAGGCGGGAACCCAGTCAGTCCCGCCTGCGCGGGAATGACGTCACTGGGAAGGTTCGCGCCAGCAAAAGTTTCGACCGGTTCAATCTCGGTCGGAAAACCTCTAATGCGATTCAGAAGTTCGCAACTCGGTGTTGCCGGGAGGTGAATGCGAACTTCGGAACCATCACACTGGCCCGATCAGCCCATCAGGCCGCCGAGGCCGGCAAGCCGCGTCAGATGGTAGTCGGCATCGCCGTACATCTTGTCGATCATCGTCATGCGCTTGAAGGCGTGGCCGACGCTGTATTCCATGGTCATGCCGATGCCGCCGTGCATCTGCACCGCCTCCTGCCCGATCTGCCGCCCGGAGCGGCCGATCTGCACCTTGGCAGCCGACATCGCGCGCGAGCGCTCGCGGGCATTCGCCTCGGACGCCATCATCGTCGCGTACATCGCCATGCTGCGCGCCTGCTCGAGGGCGACGAACATGTCCGCCGCGCGATGCTGGATCGCCTGGAAAGAGCCGATCGTCACCCCGAACTGCTTGCGTGTCTTCAAGTAGTCGAGCGTGGTCGCATGCATCATCGACATCACGCCGACGGCTTCGGCACATAGTGCGGCAATCGTCTCGTCGACGACGCGCTCGACCAGCGGAAGACCGTTTGCCGGGTCGCCAATCACGTCGCCGGCGGCAACGCGCAGACCTGCGAAATTGAGCTGGGCCGCCCGCTGGCCGTCCTGGGTCACATAGCCCCGCCGCGACACGCCCGGCGCGCTTGCGTCGACCATGAAAACGCCGATGCCGCCGCGGTCGCGACGTGCCCCACCGGTGCGCGCGGTCACGAAGATGCGGTCGGCGCTGTCGCCGCCGATCACCACGCCCTTCTCGCCGTCGAGCACCCAGTCGCCGCCGTCGCGTCTGGCGGCCGTCTGCACGTCGGCGAGGTCATAGCGCGACTGCTTCTCCTGGATGGCGAGCGCAAGTCGCGTCTCGCCGGCCGCAACCCCGGGCACGATTCGCGCCTTCTGCTCGGCCGATCCACCCTCTCGCAGCACGCCACCGCCCAGCACCACTGTCGCAAGATAGGGTTCAAGCGCCAACGCGCGTCCCAACGCCTCCATCACGATCATGATCTCTGTCGCGCCGCCGCCGATGCCGCCGTCGGCCTCCGCGAACGGCAGAGCCAGCAGGCCCAGCTCCGCGTACTTGGCCCACAGCTCGCCGCTCGAGCCCTCGGGACTTGCGGCGTAGACCTTGCGCTTGTCGAAGCCGTATTCGGCGGCCATCAGCCGTTCGATGCTGTCTTTCAGCAGCCGCTGCTCGTCACTCAGATCGAAATCCATCCGTCGATTGCCTTGCTCTAGAGTCCGAGAACCGCCTTGGCGATGATGTTGCGCTGGATCTCGTTCGAGCCGCCATAGATCGAGATCTTGCGCCAGTTGAAGTAGGCCGGCGCGATCGTGCCGGCGTAGTCGGGCGCGATCGGCGGCTCGTTCGAGCCGTCGCCGTCGTCGATCGCGGTCGGCACGGCGTACGGGCCGATGATGTCCATCAGCAGCTCGGTCGTTGCCTGCTGGATCTCCGAGCCCTTGATCTTGAGCACCGACGAGGCGGGATCAGGCTTGCCGCCGCGATTGCGCTCGGCGGCGACGACGCGCAACTGCGTCATCTCGAGGGCCTTGAGCTCGATCTCGACCGCGGCAAGCTTCTCGGCGAAGCGCGGGTTCTCGATCATCGGCCGGTCGCCGTCACGCTCGATCCTGGCGAGCTCCCTGATGCGGCGGATGCGCTCCTTCGATACGCCGACGCGGGCGATGCCGACCCGCTCGTTGCCGAGCAGGAACTTGGCGTAGTCCCAGCCCTTGTTCTCGGCTCCGACGAGGTTCTCGACCGGCACGCGAACGTCGTCGAGGAACACCTCGTTGACCTCGGCGCTGCCATCGATGGTCTGGATCGGCCGCACCGTGACGCCGGGCGACTTCATGTCGATCAGCAGGAACGAGATGCCTTCCTGCTTCTTCGCGCTCATGTCGGTGCGCACGAGGCAGAAGATCCAGTCGGCGTACTGCGCGAGGGTGGTCCAGATCTTCTGGCCGTTGACGACGTAGTGGTCGCCGTCGCGCCGGGCGGTGGTCTTGAGCGAGGCGAGGTCGGAGCCCGATCCTGGCTCCGAGAAGCCCTGGCACCACCAGTCGTCGAGCGCCGCCATGCGCGGCAGGAAGCGCTTCTTCATCGCCTCGGAGGCGAAGTGGATCAGAACCGGACCGCACATCTGGACGTTGAACTGCAGCGGTTGCGGCGCGCCCGACTGCTGCAGCTCCTCCATGAAGATGTACTGCTGGATCGGCGTCCAGCCGCGCCCGCCCCACTCCTTCGGCCAGTTCGGCGTCGCCCAGCCCTTGGCGTGGAAGATCTTGTGCGAGGTGACGAAGTCCTGCTTCTCGAGCTTGCGGCCCTCGATCGTCTTTCGTCGGATCGACTCCGGGACCTGCGTGGTAACGAAGTGCCGAACCTCGTCGCGGAACGCGACTTCCTCCGGCGAAAAGCGAAGGTCCATCGTTCTCTCCCTCAAACGATCTCGAACAGGCCGGCGGCGCCCTGGCCGCCGCCGATGCACATTGTGACGACGACGTGCTTGGCGCCGCGCCGCTTGCCTTCGATCAGCGCGTGGCCGGCGAGGCGGGCGCCGCTCATGCCGTACGGGTGGCCGATTGCGATGGCGCCGCCGTTCACGTTCAGGCGCTCCTGCGGAATGCCGAGCCTGTCGCGGCAATAGAGGACCTGGCTGGCGAAAGCCTCGTTGAGCTCCCATAGCCCGATGTCGTCGATCTTGAGGCCGGTGCGCTTCAGCAGCCGCGGCACCGCGAATACCGGGCCGATGCCCATCTCGTCCGGCTCGCATCCGGCCACGACGAAGCCGCGAAAAACGCCCATCGGCTGCAGGCCGCGCCGCTGCGCCTCCTTGTCCGACATCAGCAGGCTCGCCGAGGCGCCGTCGGAGAGCTGGCTGGCGTTGCCGGCGGTAATGAACTGATCCTCGCCGCGCACCGGCTTCAGCTTGGCGAGGCCCTCGAGCGTGGTGTCGGGGCGATTGCCCTCGTCCTTGGCAAGCGTCACCGCGCGCTGGCTGATCGTCTTGGTCTCCTTGTCCTCGACCGCCATGGTCGATGGCAGGGCAACGATCTCGTCGTCGAACTTGCCGGCGGCCTGCGCGGCGGCGGTGCGCTGCTGGCTGCCAAGCGCATATTCGTCCTGCGCGCCGCGGCTCACTCCGTAACGCCGCGCGACGATGTCGGCGGTCTCGATCATGGCCATGTAGACCGCGGGCTTATCGGCATCGACCCACGGATCCTTGTAGAATTTGGTGTTCATGTTGGGGGCGACGAGGCTGATCGACTCGAGGCCGCCGGCGACCGCGATCGGCACGCCGTCGTTGCGGATCGCATTCGCGGCAATGGCGATCGCCTGCAGCCCGGAAGAGCAGAACCGGTTCACGGTCATGGCGGCGGCGGTAACAGGCACGCCGGCATGGATTGCCGCGACGCGGGCGATGTTGCCGCCGGTGCCGCCTTCGGGAAAGCCGCAACCCATCACCACGTCCTCGACCTCGCCAGGGTCGACCTTGCCGCGGGCGATGGCATGCCTGATGACATGGCTGGCGAGCTCGCCGCCGTGGGTGATGTTGAACGCGCCGCGAAAGGCGCGCCCGATCGGTGTTCTCGCGGTCGAGACGATGACGGCGTCGGTCATGCTGGCTTTCCTCCGGGCGGCTTCTTGTCGTTTTCGCCGCGCGCCTCGTTGCGCAGCTCTAGCCGCGACAGCTTACCAACCGGCGTGCGCGGAAGGCTATCGCGGAATTCGAGTGCCGCCGGCATCTCATGGCGGCCAAGCTTGTCGGCGAGGAATGCACGCAGCTCGTCGAGCGTAAATGGCGCAGCACCCGCGCGCAGCTTGATGTATGCCTTGGCAGCTTCGCCGCGATAGGCATCGGGCACGCCGATGACGATCGCCTCGTCGACGCCGGGATGCTCGTAGATCGCCTGCTCGATCATCTGCGGATAGACGTTGAAGCCGCCGGAGATGATGAGGTCCTTCTTGCGATCGACCAGGAAGAAGAAGCCGTCGGCGTCCATGTAGCCGACGTCGCCGGTCAGAAAGTGCCCGTCGACAAACGCGGCGGCGCTTTCGTCGGGCCTGCCCCAGTAGCCGCTCGTTACGTTCGGGCCCTTGATGCGGATCTCGCCGGTTTCGCCCGGCGGCAGGACGCAGGCGGGGTCGTCGAGCGCGACCA
Source organism: uncultured Alphaproteobacteria bacterium (assembly GCA_963750535.1). Classification (GTDB taxonomy): domain Bacteria; phylum Pseudomonadota; class Alphaproteobacteria; order Rhizobiales; family Hyphomicrobiaceae; genus JAKFWF01. Next base: position 66,640 of record CAVVRF010000039.1, read on the forward strand.
CATCCATCTCGATGCCCGGCAGCGGCAGGCCGATGGTGCCGGGCTTGGTCGCGGAGAAGATCGGTACATGGGTTCCGGCCGGGCAGGTCTCGGTCATGCCCCAGCCGCCGCCGAGGCGCCGGCCGGTCAGGCGCTGGAACCGCTGCTGCACCTCCAGCGGGAGCGGCGCGCCGCCCGACGAGCACAACTCGAGCGAGGAGAAGTCGCGCGACTCGATTCCGGGATGATTGGCCAGCGCGATCCACATCGTCGGGACGCCGGGAAAGCTCGTCGCCCGCTTCTGCTCGATGTCGGCCAGCGTCGTTTCGACGTCGAATCGCGTGCGCAGCAGGATCTCGTTGCCGTTCGACAGCTGCTTCAGGAGAATGACCGTGAGCGCGTAGATATGGAACAGCGGCAGCACGCAGATGATGCGCTCGCCGCCCCGGCGCACGACGCCTTGGCCGCCGTACCATGCATCGTAGATCTGAAGCGCCGCCGTGAGATTGGCGTGCGTCAGCATCGCGCCCTTGGGCTGACCGGTCGTCCCGCCGGTATATTGCAGCATGGCGATGTCGGACGGCGCGACCTGCGGCCAGGCTGCCGGCGGCTCGCCGCGCTCGTCGATCGGCCGCACCGAGGCGCGCGGTGGTATTGCGAGCGCCGGCGCAGGCGAGAGCCCCCAGCGGGCATCATCGCCGACCAGGATCAGATCGACCAGGCCGGCGTCGAGCAGCTTCAGCGCCATCGGCAGCAGCGGCGCCAGATTGGTCGTCACCAGCGTGCGCGCGCCACTGTCGGATAGCTTGTGGCGAAGCGTGCGCTCGGCATCGAGTGGCGACAGGTGGACCGCTCGCGCGCCGGCCTTGAGGGTCCCGAAAAAGGCAATCGGATGCCACGGCACGTTCGGCAGGTAAAGCGCGACCGGGCTGCCGGGCAGGATGCCGTGGCGCATCAGCGTCGCGGCGGCCAGGTCGACCTCGCGTCCAAGCTCGTAGTAGCTGAGCTTGCGTTCGCGAAAATCGATCGCCGGCCGGTGCCCGTTCGCGGCGAGCGTTTGCGCGAGCATCGCGACCAGGGTCGAAGGCTTGATCGTGACGTCCCAACGCACGCCGGGTGGATACGACTTCTCCCAGGCGAAGGGACGTTGCGTCATGGGCCGGCGTTCCGGCCGCCGGTCGCAAGCGAAGCGAAGCCCTTGCCTTCGGTGGCGAGCTTCGCCAGCAGCGGCGCCGGCGCCATGCTCTTGTCGCCGGTAAGCATCGCGTAGGCGGTGAGGCGGGAGGCGATCTTGCCAAGGCCGTCGGCGTCGGCGAAATGCATCGGGCCGCCGCGCCACGCCGGCCAGCCGTAACCGTACACCCAGACGACGTCGATATCGCCCGGCCGCAGGGCAATGCCTTCCTCCAAGATGCGCGCTGCCTCGTTGATCATCGGATAGAGCATTCGCTCCAGGATCTCCTGGGTGCCGACCTCGCGCCGCTTGACGCCGAGCTTGCGGGAGGTGTCCTCGATCAGCTTCGTTACCTCGGGATCGGATTTCGGTGTTCGCGAGCCCGGCTCGTACAGGAAATAACCCTTGCCGGTCTTCTGCCCGAAGCGTCCCGCTTCGCACAGCGCATCCGATACCGGCGCCTTGGCACCGCGTGCCTTGCGGATGCGCCAGCTGACGTCCAGCCCGGCGAGGTCGGACATGGCGTAGGGCCCCATCGGGAAGCCGAAGTCGACCACGGCGGCGTCGACCGCCATCGGATCGGCGCCTTCGATCAGAAGGCTCTCCGCCTCGGTCGAGCGCTTGGCCAGCATGCGGTTGCCGATGAAGCCGTCGCATACGCCGGAGACGACAGGTACCTTGCCGATTCTACGGCCGATCGCCATCGCCGTCGCGAGCGCGTCTGCTGCCGTCGCCTTGCCGCGGACCACCTCCAGCAGCCGCATCACATTCGCCGGCGAGAAGAAATGCATGCCAAGCACGTCGCCCGGACGCCCGGTTACCGCGGCGATGGCGTTGACATCGAGGGTCGAGGTATTGGTCGCGAGCACGGCTCCAGGCTTGGCGACGCGATCGAGGATTGCGAACAGCTTCCGCTTGATTTCCATCTCCTCGAACACCGCCTCGACGACGATATCGGCGTTCGCCGCCGCCTGCAGGTCGGTGGAAGTCGCGATCAGGCCGAGCCGCCTCGCCGCCTGATCGGCGGTCAGGCCGCCGCGCTTCACGGTGTTCTGGTAGTTGGCCTCGATCACCGCCCGGCCGCGGGCCACCGCTTCCTGCGTCGTGTCGATCAGCGTCACCGGGAGGCCGGCGTTGGCGAAGCACATGGCAATGCCACCACCCATGGTGCCGGCACCGATCACTGCCGCGCCGGCGATGGCGCGCGGCTTTATGTCGGCTCCGAGCCCCGGGATCCTGGCCGCCTCGCGCTCGGCGAAGAATACGTGCCGGAGGGCCTTCGACTGATCGCCGGCGACCAGCTTGAGGAAGAGTGCCCGCTCGGCGGCGATCGCCTCGTCGAAGGGAAGCTCGAGCGCGTTGGTGACGGATTTCGCGCACGCGGCCGGCGCGTCCTGGTTGCGTCGCCGCGCCAGCAGGCTTGCGACCTTGGCGTCGAACTCGCCGCGGTCGGTGCGAACCGGAGCCAGCTTGTCGTCGCGGTTCCGCACCAACGGGATCGGCTTGCCGATGGCCACGGCAGCTCGCGCGAGGCTGATTGCCGACTGCACGAGGTCTTTTTCCGCGATCTCCTGCACCAGGCCGTCGGCCAGCGCTTCGGCTGCCGTCATCGGCTCGCCGGTAACGATCCGCTCGACCGCCTTTACCGGACCGATGACGCGCGGCAGGCGCTGGGTGCCGCCGGCACCGGGCAAGATGCCGAGCTTCACTTCCGGCAGTCCGAGCCGCGTCGTCGGGGCGGCGATCCGCAGATGGCAGGCCAGCGCCAGCTCGAGTCCACCGCCAAGCGTGGTGCCGTGCACTGCCGCGATCACCGGTTTTCCGATCAACTCGATGGTGTTGATCACGTCCTGCAGGATCGGTGATCTTCGGCGGCTTGCCGAACTCGGTGATGTCGGCGCCGGCACAGAATGTGCGGCCGGCGCAGGCGATGACGATCGCCTCGACCGCCGCATTGGCCTTGGCGGCGTCGAGCGCCTCGACCAGGCCGGCGCGTACCGCATGTCCGAGCGCGTTGACCGGCGGATTGTCGATTGTGACCACGGCGACGTTGCCGTCGAGCGCGGAGCTGACCACGGCGGGCATGACCGGCATTCCTCCGAATTGGGATCCGGCATTCTCCTGCCAGAACGCTATTGCAAGCTTGACCGAAACGTTAGGAAGTGGTCCCTCGGCTGTCAATCAACCGCGCGTCGACACAAGTATGCGCGGAAGCATTCGTCACGGGGACTTGATGCGGCCCAGCCAGCCACTGCTTGCCGTACGGGATCTTGCCGTGACCTTCGGCGGCATCAAGGCGCTCGACGGTGTGACTTTCGAGGTCGCCCGCGGAAGCATCCTCGGCCTGATCGGGCCGAACGGCGCCGGCAAGACGACCTTGTTCAACTGCCTGAGCCGGATCTATGCGCCTTCAGCCGGGGAGATCCTGTTCGAAGGCCGATCGACGCTCGCTCTCGCGCCACACCGGATGGCGGCTTTGGGTCTCGGCAGGACGTTCCAGAACATCGCGCTGTTCGGCAATCTCAGCGTGCTCGACAACGTCATGATCGGTGGTCATGTGACGAGCCGGAGCGACTTCGTCAGCGATGCGCTGCACTTGCGCTGGTCGCGGGCCAGCGATCGCGGCCTGCAAGCCGCCGCCCGGGATCTGATCGATTGGCTCGGCCTCGGCCCCGAGGCGGACCGGCCGGTGCGCAGCCTGCCGTTCGGCACGCAGAAGCGGGTCGAGCTGGCGCGCGCGCTTTGTTGCCGCCCGAAGCTGCTGGCGCTCGACGAGCCGGCCGGCGGACTGAATCACGACGAGGTCGCGGCGCTCGGCGCGCTGATCCGCAAGATCCGTGACGAGCGCGGCACCACCGTGCTGCTGGTCGAGCACCACATGGGGCTGGTGATGTCGGTTTCGGACAAGGTCGTGGCGCTGAATTTCGGCCGCAAGCTCGCCGAGGGCACGCCGGCGCAGGTGCAGGCCGATCCGGCGGTGATCGAAGCCTACCTGGGCGCGGAGGCGTCGGCGTGAGCGCACTTCTCGACATTCGCGGGCTGCGGGCAGGCTATGGCGGCGCCGATGTGCTGCACGACGTCGCGCTGTCGGTCGCCGCCGGCGGCGTCACCACGCTGCTCGGTGCCAATGGCGCCGGCAAGTCGAGCACGCTCAGGGCGATCTCCGGCATGATTCGCCGCACCGGCAGCATCAGCTTCGAGGGGCGGCCGATCGAGACGCTCGCCACCGAGGCGATCGCGCGGCTCGGCATCGCGCACGTGCCGGAAGGACGCGGCACATTCCAGCGCCTGACCGTGGCGGAGAATCTCGAGGTCGGCGCGATGCCACGTCGCGACACCGCTCAAATCACAGCCGACATCGAGCGCGTCTACGGCTACTTTCCGATCCTTCGACATCGGCACAAGCAAGCTGCCGGCCTGCTGTCGGGCGGCGAGCAGCAGATGCTGGCGGTCGGTCGCGCGCTGATGCTGCGGCCACGGCTTATCCTGCTCGACGAGCCGTCGTTCGGCCTCGCACCCCTGGTGGTTCGTGACCTGTTCGCGATCCTGGCGCAGGTGCGCCGTGAGGCCCGGGTCGCCATGCTGATCGTCGAGCAGAATGCCGCGCTGGCGCTCGGTCTTGCCGATCAGGCATATCTGCTCGAGACCGGCCGGATCGTGCTGTCGGGACCGGCCCATGAGATCGCGAAAAACGATCGCGTTCGCAGCGCTTATCTCGGCGCCTGAAGGGAGGGGGAACACCGATGGAGCTATTGCTGCAGCAAATCGTCGCCGGCATCGCCACCGGCAGCATATATGCCTGCATGGCGCTCGCGGTGGTGATGATCTACCAGGCGATCCATCACCTCAACTTCGCGCAGGGCGAGATGGCGATGGTCTCGACATTCGTCGCCTGGCAGCTGATGGCCTGGGGCCTGCCCTACTGGGCGGCCTTCCTGCTGACGATCGCACTTTCGTTCGCCGGCGGCTTCCTGGTCGAGCGGATCGTGTTCAAGCCGCTCGCCGGCGCGCCGGTGTTGAGTCACGTCGTCGCATTCATCGCCCTGTTCGCGATCCTCAACAGTGCCGCCGGCTTCATCTGGGACTTCTCGATCAAGCCATTCCCTTCGCCGTTCGGGACAAAGCCCCTGTTCGGCTCATCGCTGATCGGCGCACACCAGGCCGGCATGATCGTGGTCACCCTGGCGCTGCTCGTCGGGCTGTTCCTGTTCTTCCGTTACACGCGGGTCGGACTCGCCATGCGGGCGGCGGCGGAGAACCCGGCTTCGGCACGCCTCGCCGGCATCAACGTCGGCGCCATGGCGGCGCTCGGCTGGGGCATGGCCGCGGCGGTCGGAGCGGTTGCCGGCATGCTGATCGCGCCAGTGGTGTTCCTCGAGCCCAACATGATGCTCGCCATCCTGCTTTACGGCTTTGCCGGTGCCGTGCTGGGCGGACTGGCGAGCCCGGCGGGCGCGGTGCTCGGCGGATTCATGGTCGGCATCCTGGAGAACCTTGCTGGCACCTACATCCCGGTGATCGGCGGCGAGCTCAAGCTGCCGCTCGCCCTCATGGTGATCGTCGGCGTGCTGGTCGTTAAGCCAGGCGGCCTGCTCGGCCGCGCCCAGTTGCAGCGGGTATAGGCGTGAGCAAAGACACCGTCCGAAACGCGACTTCCTTGCGCCTGCCGTCGTGGCTGGTGGTCGCGCTGGCCTTGCTGGCGCTCACCATGCCGTTCCTGGTGAAGGGCTTCGTGACATTCCAGCTGACCATGATGCTGGTATACGCGATCGCCATCATGGGGCTCAACCTGCTGACCGGTTTCAACGGGCAGTTCTCGCTCGGTCACGGCGCGTTCTATGCTCTCGGCGCTTACACCGCCGCGATCCTGATGGAGCATGGCGGCCTGTCCTACGGCTGGACGCTGCCGGCCGCGGGTATCGTCTGCTTCGCCGCAGGCTTCCTGTTCGGGCTGCCGGCATTGCGGCTGGAACCGATCTACCTCGCGCTGGCGACTTTTGCGCTGGCGATCGCAACGCCACAGGTCTTGAAGCTGACGCCGCTGGAACCCTGGACCGGCGGCGTTCAAGGTATCGTCGTCAGCAAGCCCGATGCGCCGTTCGGACTGCCGCTGACGCAGGACCAGTGGCTCTATTTCGTGACGCTCGCCGTGGCGTTGCTGCTCTACCGGCTGGCGCGCAACCTGATCGACAGCCGTTCGGGGCGCGCCGTCATGGCGATCCGCGACAACGTGCTCGCCGCCAAGGCGATGGGCATCGACGTCGCCTTGTTCAAGGCGACGACGTTCGGGGTCAGCGCGTTGTACGCTGGAGTCGCCGGCGCGCTCGGCGCGATTGTGGTGCAGTTCGTCGCGCCGGATAGTTTCACGCTGACGCTGTCGGTCGCGATCCTGGTCGGGCTGGTGGTCGGCGGCGTCGGCTGGTTGCCGGGCTGCCTCGTCGGCGGCGCCTTCGTGATGTTCGTGCCAAACATCGCCGAGCACGTTTCGAAGGGCCTTTCCGGCGCAGTTTACGGCCTGATTCTGCTGCTGCTCATCTACCTGATGCCAAAAGGTGCCGGCGGGCTCTATCATCGCCTTGCTGGTCCAAGTACCGACGAATAGAACCGCGAGGAGGAAGCCATGCTGTCCCGTCGAAGCCTATGCACCGCCGCGTTGATGTGCGTCGCCGGCGCCGCTCCTGCCCTTGCGCAATCGAAATACGATCCCGGCGCCAGTGACACCGAGATCCGCATCGGCAATATCATGCCGTACAGCGGCCCGGCCTCGGCCTACGGCACCATCGGCAAGACGATCGGCGCCTACTTCGACAAGATCAATGCCGAGGGCGGCATCAACGGCCGCAAGATCAAGTTCATCAGCTACGACGACGCCTACAGCCCGCCCAAGGCAGTCGAGCAGGCGCGCAAGCTTGTCGAAAGCGACGAGGTTCTGGCCATCATCCAGCCACTTGGCACTGCATCCAACACCGCGATTCAGAAGTACATGAACGCGAAGAAAGTGCCGCAGCTGTTCGTGGCGACCGGCGCGACCAAGTTCGGCGACCCGAAGGGCTTCCCTTGGACCATGGGTTGGCAGCCGAACTACCAGAGCGAGGGGCGGATCTACGCCAGGTACATCCTCGACACGCACCCGCAAGCCAAGATCGGCGTGCTGTTCCAGAACGACGACTACGGCAAGGACCTGATGAAGGGCCTGAAGGATGGGCTCGGCGCGAAGGCCGCCGGGATGATCGTCGCGGAGGCTCCCTACGAGGTGTCGGAGCCGACCATCGACTCGCAGATCCTGAAGCTGAAAGCCGCCGGCGCCGACCTGTTCGTCAACGTCGCGACACCGAAGTTCGCCGCCCAGGCGATCAAGAAGCTCGCCGAGATCGGCTGGAAGCCGGTGCACATCCTCAACAACGTCTCGAACTCGGTCGGCGGTGTATTGCGAGCCGCTGGCCTGGAGAACGCCAAGGATGTGATCTCGACGTACTACCAGAAGGACCCGACCGACCCGGCCTGGAAGGACGACGCCGGCTTCAAGACCTGGAGCGCCTTCATGGAGAAATACTACCCCGAAGGCGACCGCACCTCGACCTTCACCACCTACGGCTACTCCGCCGCACAGACCTTGGTGCAAGTGCTCAAGCAATGCGGCAACGACCTGACCCGCGCCAATGTGATGAAGCAGGCGGCGTCGCTGAAGGATTTCCAGCTCGAGATGCTGCTGCCCGGCATCAAGCTCAACACCTCCGCCACCGACTTCTACCCGGTCGAGCAGATGCAGCTGGTGCGTTTCACCGGCACGCAGTGGGAGCGCTTCGGCGAGATCATCGGCGGCGAGATCGGCGGTTAGTGTGATGATTCCGAAGTTCGCATGGCGACGAACTTCGCGAACGGGACACTTGATGTCGCCGCAAACAAATACGGCGGAGACCTTGAGGTCTCCGCCGTTGCCAATCCAAAGGCTGGTGGCGCCTTACTTGATCAGCCCAGCCTCCTTGTAGAATTTCTCCGCACCCGGATGCAGCGGCACGGCGAGGCCCTTTAGCGCGTTGGCGGGGGTGATCAGCTTGCCCTTGGCGTGGCCGGCGTCGAGCACCGCCCGCGTCTTCTCCGACCACATTGCCTTTACCACCGAGTAGACCAGATCGTTCGACATCTTCGTCGAGGTCACCCACTGGGCGCCGACCGCGAGCGTCTTGACGGCGCCGATGTCCTTGTAGGTACCGGCGGGGATTTCGTCGGCGGCGAAGAACGGCGCCGACTTCATCAGCTTCTCGGCTTCCGGTCCGGTGATCGGCAGGATCTCGACGCCGCCAGCGGAGGTCACGAGCTCGGAGATGGCGGCCAGCGGGTAGCCGCCGGTGATGAAGAACGCGTCGACCGAGCCGTCCTTGAGCTTGTCGGCGGCCTGGTTCGGCTTCACGTATTCCGGCTTGATGTCCTTCTCGCTGATGCCGTAGGCGGCAAGAATGGCACGCGCGTTGATCAGCGTGCCGGAGCCCGGCTCATCGAGGGAAACGCGCTTGCCTTTGAGGTCGGCCACCGACTTGGCGATGCCTTTCTTGGCGACGATGTGCACGCTCTCCGGATAGAGGTTCGCGATCGAGCGCAGGTCGGCGATCTTGGGCTTGCCCTCGAAAGAGCCGGTGCCGGAGTATGCCCAATAGGCGACATCAGCCTGGCTGAAGCCCGATTCCATGTTGCCGCCAGCGATGGCATTGACGTTCGCCACCGAGCCGTTGGTCGCCACTGCGGTCGACACCAGGGCTGGCGGGTTCGAGATCGCGTTCGCGATCATGCCGCCGACCGGATAGTAGGTGCCGGCGGTGCCGCCGGTGCCGATGCGGAAGAATGCCGGGGTCTGGGCGATGGCGGCCGTAACACCGGCCAGCGTCAGCAACGCCAGTCCAGCGAGCTTCGCCTTCGATCTCATGCTCATGTGTGCGTTTCCTTCTGGTGAGTGACCGCCCCTAGTGACGTCGCGGTGGACCGTTAGTACCCGCCGTACCGCATGTCAAACGGCCGAATTGTGGCAGCGCCGGCTGCCGCGGCGAGCATCCCGGAGGGCCAGTTGTCGCTTGGCGAAATTGCCGCCATAGTGCGGCCCTCGTGCAATCGCAGCCAAGGATGATCGCCGAATGTTCACCCCGCTCTCCTGCGCCCGCATGCGCGCCGTCTTCGCCGCTGGATTGACCAGCGCAGTTCTCGCCACCGTCGCCGTCGCGGATGCCGTTCCCGGCAAGTCCGCGCCCGAGTTCACCGCCACCGACAGCAACGGCCGGACGCACAGGCTCGCCGACTACAAGGGCAAGACGGTCGTGCTTGAATGGACCAACGACGGTTGCCCCTATGTCCGCAAGCATTACGGATCGGGCAACATGCAGGCGCTGCAGAAGGAGGCAGCCGACAACGGCGTCGTGTGGCTGTCCGTCATCTCCTCGGCGAAGGGCGAGCAAGGCTACGTCGACGGCGCCGGGGCGAATAAGCTGACCACTGATCGCAAGGCGGTGCCGGCCGCCGTGCTGCTTGACCCGGCCGGGACCATCGGCCATGCCTATGGCGCCAAGACCACGCCACACATGTATGTGATCGATAAGCAAGGCCTGCTCGTCTACAACGGCGCAATCGACGACAAACCAACGTCGAATGTCGCTGACATCAAGGGCGCGCGAAACTACGTCCGGGAAGCCTTGACGGCGGTCGCGAGTGGCAAGCCGGCTGCAGTCGCGACTACCCGCGCGTACGGCTGCTCGGTCAAGTATCAGTAGGCGTCAGTCGCGTTCCCCCGCAACTCTGCTGTCGCCGGCCCGCCTGTCCGGTCCGGCGCGGCAATGAAGGACATCCATGGGTGCGAGCCAGAACCTGCGCGCCAACGTCGCCGAATTCACGGTCGGCGAGTTGGCGGGCGCGATCAAGCGGGCGCTGGAGGACGGTTTCGGTTTCGTCCGGTTGCGCGGCGAGATCTCCGGGTATCGCGGCCCGCACGCATCCGGCCACTGCTACTTCGCGCTCAAGGACGAGAAGGCGAAGATCGAGGCGGTGATCTGGCGCGGCACGTTCGCCAAGTTGCGGTTCCGGCCGGAGGAAGGCATGGAAGTTGTGGCGCAGGGGCGCGTCACGACCTTCCCCGGCTCGTCGAAATACCAGATCGTGATCGACACGCTCGAGCCGGCCGGCGTGGGCGCGCTGATGGCGTTGCTCGAGGAGCGCAAGCGCAAGCTTGCCGCCGAGGGCCTGTTCGATGATGCGCGCAAGAAGCCGCGTCCGTTCCTGCCTCGCGTGGTCGGCATCGTCACCTCGCCGACCGGCGCGGTCATCCGCGACATGCTGCATGGGTTCGACGAACGCTTTCCAACCCGCGTGATCGTGTGGCCGGTCCGCGTACAGGGCGAGACCAGCGCCGCCGAGGTGGCGGCGGCCATCCGCGGCTTCAACGCGTTGCCTGACGCCGGTCCGATCCCGCGTCCCGACGTCCTGATCGTGGCGCGCGGCGGCGGTAGCCTCGAGGACCTGTGGAGCTTCAACGAGGAGATTGTGGTTCGCGCGGCCGCCGAGAGCCGCATCCCTCTGATTTCGGCCGTCGGCCACGAGACCGATTGGACACTGATCGATCTGGCCGCCGACGCGCGCGCGCCGACACCGACCAAGGCGGCGGAGTGGGCCGTTCCGAAATACGCCGATCTGGTGCAGCAGCTTGCCGACCTGGTGTCGCGCCGCGCGACCGCGATCCGACGAATGCTCGAAGGCATGCGCACCGAGTTGCGCGCGGCGGCGCGTGGCATCCCGACGCTCGAGGGTCTGGTCTCGCTGCCGCGCCAGCGGTTCGATGCCGTCGAGAAGCGACTCGGCAAGGCGCTGTTGGCGAATGCCCGCAGTCACGCGATGCGTCACGCCAAGGTTGCCGGCCGCCTGCATCCGCGCTTGATCGAAGCAAGGCTGCAGCGGGCCCGCGATCGGATCGAGCTGCTCGCTCGCCGCAACGCCGAGGGACTGGCGCGCGCCGCCAGCCAGCGGCGATCGCGGCTGGAGCGCGTCAGCGGCCGGCTCAGCCTCGAGATCGTGCGCGGCCGACTGGTGCGTGGCGGCGAACGGCTGGCGATGTTCGACCAGCGCGCGGGTCGCGCCTACGGTAACCGGTTGGCTGCCTGGCGACGGCAACTGGAGGCGCACGGCTCGTTGCTGTCCTCGCTCAGCTACCAAAGCGTCCTGCGGCGAGGCTTTGCGCTGGTCCGCGACGAGACCGGACAGATGGTTCGCACCGGTGGACAGCTGGCGGCCGGAGCCGTGGTCGAGATGGAGTTCTCTGACGGACGGGTCGATGCGCAGGTCCTGGGCGCGAGCGCCGGCGGCAAGCAAGCTGGCGGTGAGTCGAAGCCGGCTGCGGCGGCAAGACCAGCGCGTCGCACCGGCCAAGGCGGACCGCAGGGCACTCTGTTCTAGTGTGGCGATTTCGAAGTCCGCTTCATACTTGCGGCATACTCCAGTGCGGACTTCGAAATCATAAGCCACACTAGAAGCTTGGATTTGCTAGTGTCCTTATCGATCGCGAAGTTCGTCCGATAGCCATGCGAATGAAGCGAACTTCGCGATCGGGACACTAAGCGTCGCGCGGCTCGCAGCGGGCGGGAAGGGCACCGGCCGAACTAACCGTGCGCTTCTTGACGAGACAATCGTAGGCGGCGAGCAGTTGCGCGCGCTCGGTCTCCCACCGCAGCAGTGCCTTTGCCCGCGCCTTGCCGGTCTGCGACAAGGCGGCGCGCAAAGCACCGTCATCGAGCAGGCGAGCAATTTGCCGGGCGAGGTCGAGCGGGCAATTGTTCGTCGCGACAAGCGCCGCGTCGCCGGCGACCTTCTTGCCCTCGTCGAGATCGAACAGCACGAACGGGATGCCGAGGCTCATGTACTCGAACACCTTGTTCATCGAGATCTTGTCGTTGTAGCCGTTCTTCGGGTCCGGGATAACACCGACGTCGAAGGTCGACAGGGCCCGCAGCAGCGGCTTGCCCGACAGGAAGCCGGTGAATGTGACAAAGTCTTCGATCCGGTGCCTTGCCGCCATGGCCTTCAATCGATCGAGCTCGGTGCCCGAGCCGACGATCACGCATTGCGTGTCACGGCGGCCTTGCACGTTGACGAGGTGGGCCATGCCTTCGATCAGCAGGTCGACGCCGTCTTGCGCGCCCATTATGCCGACGTATCCCACGACGTTGCGCCGGCCATTGCGCAGGCGTTGCTCGGGCTCGGCGGCCTTGAAGCGCGACAGGTCCGGGATCGATCGCACGATGAATACCCGCCGCGGGTCCATGCCGCCGCGTTCGATTGCGATCGACCTGAACGTCTCGTTGGTCGCGATCGATGCGTCGGCGGTCGCGAACGTCCAGCGCTCGAGCTTCAGCAGCAACCGATGGAATGCGCCGCGCTTGCCGAACTTCGCTTCGTACAGCTCCGGGTTGATGTCGTGGTGATCGAACAGGAATGGCTTGCCGAACAGGTATTTCCAGAAGGCGCCGATAATGAAAATCAGATCCGGTGGATTGCAGGCCTGGACGCAGTCGAAACCGACCTTGAAATATGCGCGCACGCTCAGCGCGAATTCCCAGAACAGTGCCCACGAATACTCGATGGCGTATCCAATCGCACCATCGGCCTCGAACGGCAGCGGGTGGCGGAACACGTGAATGCCTTCGAGCACCTCGTAGGCCTTGGTGTACTGTGCGCCTTTGGGACAGATGACCGAGACCGTGTAGCCGGAATCGCGCAGCGCTGTCGCCTCCTGCCATACGCGCCGGTCGATCGGCACCGTAAGGTTCTCGACGATCATCAGAATGCCAGGCTGGCTTCGCACCGCTC
>CAVVRF010000040.1:0-181626 GCA_963750535.1 uncultured Alphaproteobacteria bacterium
AAGTCTATTAGACGAAAGTGCGGCGTTCGGACGATCGCGAATATGAGATATTCAGGCACCGTAGTGCTCCGAGCTTTCGGAGCGGGGGCAAGGCAAAGAGAACCGTAAGGCTGGCTGGGAAGGAAAACGCTCACTGGCAACAATTCAAGATGTGCAACTATCGAAACGGCAAGGCGGCATATCCGCCGAGGAGAAGCGAGTTATCTTCGCCTCGTCGCTCGGTACAGTGTTCGAATGGTACGACTTCTACCTTTACGCCACCTTGGCACCGTTCTTCGCGGCGCTGTTCTTTCCGCCGGGCAACGACACCGCCGCGCTGATGTCCGCCTTCGCGACCTACGCGGCGGGCTTTTTGATTCGTCCGTTCGGCGCGGTGATCTTCGGCCGAATTGGTGACATCGTCGGCCGCAAGTACACCTTCCTGATGACGATCATGATCATGGGCCTGTCGACGTTCGCGGTCGGCCTGTTGCCGACGTTCAGCGAGATCGGCTGGATGGCTTCGGTGCTGCTCGTGTCGCTGCGCCTGTTGCAGGGCCTCGCGCTCGGCGGCGAGTATGGCGGCGCCGCAACCTACGTGGCCGAGCACGCTCGCCCGGACGAGCGCGGCTGGGCGACGAGTTGGATCCAGACGACCGCCACGCTCGGGTTCTTCATGGCGCTGGTTGTCATCGGCGTTTCCCGCTTCTACTTCTTCGACCCGAAGACATTTGCCTCGGCGTCTCTGTTGGCTGGCTGGCGTTGGCCATTCTACGTGTCGCTGCTGCTGCTGATCTTCTCGGTCTACATCCGGTTGAAGCTCAATGAATCGCCGGTGTTCACAAAGATGAAGGAGGAGGGTCGCGGCTCGAAGGCGCCGATCACCGAGAGCTTCTTCCGCTACCCGAACAACAAGTACGTCCTTCTCGCGCTGCTCGGCGCCACCGCCGGACAGGGCGTGGTCTGGTATACCGGACAGTTCTATGCGCTGTTCTTCCTGACCATCACGGCGAAGGTGGATATCGTCACCGCCTACATCATGGTCGGCGTTTCGCTGCTCATCGGCACGCCGTTCTTCGTCATCTTCGGCTGGCTGAGCGACCGGATCGGGCGGCTGAAGATCATCCTTGCCGGATGCGCCATCGCGGCGGCGACCTACATGTACCTGTTCCCGGCGCTGCTGCAGGCGGTCAATCCCGACCTGGCGGTATTCCAGACCCAGCACAAGGTGGTGCTGACGACGGACACGAAGGAGTGCAACTTCCACATCTTCGTCGGCCCGTGGTCGAAGTTCACCGAGTGCGATCGTGCGAAGGACTTCCTGACCAAGGCCGGTCTCTCGTTCGATACCGTGCACAAGGACGGGGCGAAGAACGAGCTGCAGATCGGTCCGGAGAAGATCGCCACCTTCAACGCCAAGGACGCGACCGAGGCGCTGGCACGGCTGAAGTATCCGACCAAGGCAGATCCGGCCAAGATCGACTGGTTCAAGACGATGACGATCCTGACCATCTTCCTGATCTACGTGACGATGGTTTACGGACCGATTGCGGCGTTCCTGGTCGAGTTGTTCCCGACCAACATCCGCTACACGTCGATGTCGCTGCCCTATCACATCGGCAACGGCTGGTTCGGCGGCATGCTGCCGTTGCTGGCGACGGCTGTGGTCGCGTGGACGGGCAACATCTATGCCGGCCTGTACTATCCGATCGGTGTCTCGATCATGACCGTGGTGATCGGCCTGTTGTTCCTGAAGGAAACCAAGGATCGCGACATTACCATCTGATAGCGGCTTCGATCGAGCGAGGCTCATCCCGCGGCAGGCAACTGCCGCGGGACTTTTTTGCGCGGGCGCCGGGCGCTGCACGTGGGCCGCACCGGGCGGCAAGCCCGCCGCCCGGCGCATCGCGGATTGCACCGGCTGCTCAGTCCTGATTGATCAGGTAGTGGATCCTGTCGTTGAAATGCAGCGATGCCAGACTTGCCGGCGGCGGCAGCGGCGGCGGCGTGTCGAGAATGATCGGGATGATGTCGGGCAATTCGCCGTCACCGCGTCGCCGCAGGGCGTATTCGGCCTCCTTGATGACCCATTCCGAGCGCTTCGCCGAGTGCGACCAGAACAGCAGGAACAGGTCGCAGCGGTCGATGTTCTTGTAGATCTCGCGCTGCCAGCGGTCGCCGGGGTCGAGGGTCAGGATGTCCTGGAAGAAACTGACCCCGGCGGCCTGCAGCGCCTGCGCGCGCTTGAGCACCTCCTTGCGGTCGTCGGAGGCATAAGACAGGAAGGCGTGCTCGTAACGCCGGGCGCTGTCGCCTTGCCGGGCCGATTGCGGCGCGGCCGCCCGCGCGTCGGCCTTGAGCCGGTACTTTATGCAGCCGACGAGGCCGCCGGATACCGCGATCCGCACCACCGGATGGAAGGTCCGGCCGTCGCTGCCTTGCGGCAGGGTGACGATGAACTGGCAGAACACCGGCTCGCCGCGCCAGGTGACCGTCTGCTCCGGCTCGTCGACCTCGAGGCCGGTCGCGGACAGCGAAACGGTTACCTTTGCGCCGCGCGCGATCGGCGTCAGCAGTGTGCTGGCGCCGCGCCGGGCCGCCGTCGGGTCCATCATCGCCGCCATCGCCTCGGCGCGGGCCGCATGCTCCGGCACGTGCAGGAATACCTGAACTAGCACGGACGTCTGCGGCGGCGCGGCGTCCGGCGAGAACACCGAGCAGTCGACGGTGTCGGTTGGCGGCGCGGGCATGGCCTTGCGTTTGCCCAGGAAGCCGAACAACGGGAACATGTTGAGCTTGAAGCCGATGGTGGCGAGCAGCCTGCCGAGCACGTCCCGGCCGAGCAGGCCGTTGTAGAGCGCCGCGTAGGTCACGATGGCGCCAGCGAGCAGGGACAGCGCCAGCAATGGCCCCTGATGGCCGCCGGCCGACTTGCTCGCGGACTGGGCAGGTGCCTCGATCCGCGGCGGACGGGGCTTGGGGCCGGCAGCATGTGGTGCCAGAATCGCCTCGCCCGCCCGCACCGGCCGATCGACGGCGACCGCGGGCGCTGCTGCCACAGCCGCCATCGGGCGTTCGATTGGCGGCGAGGGCGCGGGCGGGGCAGCTGCTTCCGGTGGCGGTTCGGCAGGCGGCGGGCCGAGCCGCGCGTTGGCCTCGCCCGGCGGCAGCGTCGCCAGCGTGCCGTCGGCCAGGACCTCGACCAGGCCGTCCCGGATCAGGCGCAGCAAGGCCGCCTCGACGTGGAAGCCGGATTTCACGTCGAACGCGCCGGCAAGATAGCGCTCGATCGCCGCTTCCAATGCCGGCACGTCTGCCATGGTTGCGCGCTCCTTGGCGAGCGCACTGTAAAGCAGCATCTCCTCCTTGGTTTCCTGCTCGATGGCTTCATCGGCGAGCGTTGCGATCGCGCCGCGATTGTCCGCCATGGTATTGAAGTAGAGGCTGCGGGACGCCTCCGTCAGATATTGGCCACGGCGGCGCGTCAGGCTGAGCGCCCGCCCCAGCAGCAGCGCCCCGCCGCAGCCGATCACGCCGGCGAGCACCAATGGGTTCACGGCCGCGATGGCGATCTTGCCGCCGGTAGCGATCTTGCCAGCGACGCCGATGGCGCCCACGCCGACCCCGCCGGTTGCCGCCAGGCCGAGCCGCACCTTATCTTTCAGGCGCAGGCTGACGCGCACGTTCGGGAATGCGATCTCGATGTCGGACAGCGGCATGTTCTTGAACAGCTTCAGATAGATGGTGTCCGCGCCAGCCGTCGAAAGTGGCTGCCCGCTCTTCCTGAGGCGCCGTTCGGCGGCTTTCCGGTCGAGCTTCTCGCTCTGCATGGTCTCGCGCACCCGCGTTTCGAGCGGCTTCGGCTCTAACAGCAGGAACAGCCGCTGGAACGTCGGCGCGCCGCTCGCGCTTCCGCCAGATGGCACCTTGCTATCGGCCGGCCCTGGCGGCGCATTGATCACGCCGCGATGGTAGATCAGACAATGCTCGAACGCGCCGAAGTCGACGCTTATGTCGAGCCCGCGGTGCTTGTCGCGGCCGGCCAATAGCTCGATCTCGGACGGATCGAGCCGCGTGTAGCCGGCGCGTTCGAGCACGTCCCGCATCTGCTCGACCACCAGCGCTTGCTGCGCGCGGCGCTCCACTTCGCCGATCACGGCCGCCGCACGTGACGTGCCGTCCGGGTTGAAACGCTCGTAGGCCCGCTTCAGCTCGAGCAGCTCGGCGTCCCACTGCTGGCTGCGCCGGCTGCTCAGCTGCCGGAACAGGCGCCGCGCCTCGGCCGCCTGACCTGGCGGCCATGCGCGTTCCTGCGTCAACCGCTCGATGAGGTCGGCGGCGGTGATCGGCAGCATCGCCTCGGCTCGATCGTCGCTTTCGGGGGCGCGGGAGCGAAACCGCTGGCCGCGCAGTGCCGCTTCTGCCGGCTGCTCGCCAGCGATCGCTGCCGGACTGCGTGCCGGGTTCGTTGCTCGCAGCTGGGAGTCGGACATCCCCTGCTCCACCCCGGATCGATACAAAACCTATGGCAACGCCGCAATCGAACCCAGGCACGCCGCCGCCAAGGCCCGAGAACTCAACACGAACCTGCCCCGGCACGCAACTCGGCGGCTGTACATGCATAGCGACGGAAGGGGCACCGCCTATCGTTAGAGGATTGCAACGGAGCTTTGGGAGGTTCTGAGCAATGCGCCATGCCACAATTGGCCTGTTCATCGGGTTTGTTGGCCTGCTGGCGCTTTTCAGGGCGCTCGAGTGGCTGCGACCTGCGGAGCGGCGGCTGCCGATACTGCGGCGCGGCTTCTGGACCGATCTCGCGTATTGGGTGTTCACTCCCTTGGTGACGCGAACGACCACTCGTGTGTCGGTTTTGATCGTCCTCGTGCCGTTCGCACTCGTCGTCTACGGACGGGTTGACAAGGATCTCATCCAGAATGGATTTGGCCCAGCCGCTCGGTTGCCGCTCTGGGTCCAGGCGATCGCCATATTCACTCTTGCGGACTTCATCGGATATTGGATGCACCGGTGGTTCCACGGTGGCCGCCTGTGGCGCTTCCACGCCATCCATCATTCCTCGGCGGATCTCGACTGGCTCTCCTCGGTCCGATTGCATCCGGTCAACGACGTTCTCATGCGTGTGGCGGCCACGCTTCCCATTCTTGCGCTCGGCTTTGCGCCCATGGCCGTTGCCGCGATCCTTCCCGCGCTCACCTTCATGGCCGTGGTCGTGCACGCCAACGTCGATTGGGATTGGGGCCCATTGCGATCCGTGCTGGCCTCACCGCGATTTCACCGCTGGCATCACAGCGACGAGGCCGCGGCCCGCGACAAGAACTTCGCGGGCATCTTTCCGGTCTGGGATATCCTGTTCGGCACCTACTACATGCCGCGCAATATCCTCCCAGCCTCGTTCGGCACCAGCACGCCCGTGCCAACGGGCCTGATCGGCCAACTGGTGTTCCCGTTCAGGAAGATCTGAGCACGCCCCTTCAGGCGGCATTACGCGAAGGCGAAAACGCGCACATCGGACGATCCGAGCCTGGCCTCGCGCGCACTCGCCGGATCCGCTCGTTTGAAACCGACAACGTGAATATGGGACGAACTCGGTAACGCGATGACAACTCCAATGTCCTCACGCCGCGCCGGGCTGTCGATCCCGCCACGGAGCGTGGTCGATCGCGATCCACTGAGCCAATGGCGGGATTGCGATCCACTGCAGGAGCGGTGTGAGACCTGTGCCAATCAGCGGTACGACCGGCATCGCCTCCGAATAGGTCCAGCTGCCACGCACGCTCACGTTCAGCCACTCGCTGTAGATGGTATAGACGACCCCAAGCACAAGGCTCGCCATGTAGACGCGCCGGGTCCCGACTGACGGCCACGTCGCCCGTCCGAAGAATGCGAGCGCGATCAGGATTGCCAGCCCGGCAATCATCGCATCGCCCAACGTGCAATGGACGACGGCGAAGGCTTGCTGCCGGACCGTCCCTGTCGACCATAGCGTGTAGAGCGGCAATTGCAGGACCTCCCATGTGAGGTGCGCCGCGATCGACGTGCCGAGGTACCAGCGCAGGGCCTGGGTCCAATCGGGAATTCTCTCCGGCCCCGCGCGCATCGCTTTACAGCCTGACCCGGTTCAGCCGCAGCGCATTGCCGATGACACTTACCGACGACAGCGCCATCGCAGCTGCGGCGATGATCGGCGACAGCAGGATGCCGAGGAACGGATACAGCACGCCTGCCGCAATCGGCACCCCGGCGGCATTGTAGATGAAGGCGAAGAACAGGTTTTGCCTGATGTTAGCCATCGTTGCGGCGGACAGGTGCCGCGCCCGGACGATGCCATTGAGATCACCCTTGAGCAGCGTCACACCGGCGCTCTCCATGGCCACATCCGTGCCGGTACCCATGGCGATGCCGACATCGGCAGCCGCGAGAGCCGGCGCATCGTTGACACCGTCACCAGCCATGGCGACGGCTCTGCCTTGAGCCCGGAACCGCGCAACGACCTTGCTCTTGTCCTCGGGCAGCACCTCCGCCTCGACCTCGGTAATCCCGAGCTTCGCAGCGACGGCTTGCGCAGTTGTCTTGTTGTCGCCCGTCAGCATCACCACGCGAATTCCAGCGGCCTGCAAAGCAGCAATCGCCGACGGCGTGGTCTTCTTGATCGGATCGGCGATTGCGATGATACCGGCCGCCTTGCCGTCAAGCGCCACGAAGATCGCAGTCGCGCCTTCCTTCCGCATCTCATCGGCCGCAGACGCCAAGCTCGCCGTTTCGATGCCGGCCTCCGACATGATGCGTTGGTTGCCGACGACGAGCTTGCCACCCTCGACAGCTCCGGTGACGCCTTTCCCGACGGGGGAATCGAAGTTCTCGACTGCCGCAAGGGCGAGGCCACGCTCGTTGGCGGCCCGGACAATTGCCGCCGCCAGCGGATGCTCGCTGCTACGTTCGAGGCTCGCGGTCAGCCGCAGCAGATCTGCCTCCGAGACGCCATTCGCCGTCTTGATGGCAACGACGCTCGGCCTGCCCTCGGTCAATGTGCCCGTCTTGTCGACAACGAGCGTGTCTATTTTCTCCATGCGCTCGAGTGCTTCCGCGCTCTTGATCAGAACGCCCGATTGAGCCCCGCGCCCGACACCCACCATGATCGACATCGGGGTGGCGAGGCCAAGCGCGCAGGGGCACGCAATGATCAGCACCGACACTGCCGCGATCAGGCCGTAGGTGAAGCGCGGTTCCGGGCCCCAGATCGACCAAACGGCAAAGGCGACCAGCGCCGCAACGATCACGGCCGGAACGAACCAGGCCGAAACCAGATCGGCGAGCCTCTGGATCGGGGCCCGGCTCCGCTGCGCCTGCGCCACCATTTGCACGATCTGGGCGAGCACGGTGTCACGGCCGACCTTGTCGGCCCGCATCACAAACCCGCCAGACTGGTTCATGGTGCCGCCGATCACCTTCTCGCCGACGCTCTTGGTCACCGGCATCGACTCGCCCGTCACCATGGATTCATCGATTGCGCTCCGGCCCTCGATGATCTCGCCATCGACAGGCACTCGCTCGCCGGGGCGCACCCGCAGCTTCTCTCCCACCATCACCTGATCGAGACTCTACATCCTCATCCGTGCCATCGGCTCTTAGACGTCGCGCCATCTTGGGTGACAGATCGAGGAGCGCCCGAATGGCCCCACTCGTCTGCTCGCGCGCCCTCAGCTCGAGCACCTGCCCCAGGAGCACCAGCACGGTAATGACCGCCGCCGCCTCGAAATAGATGGCAACCGAGCCGTCATGGCTTCTCATGGATGTCGGAAACAGGCCGGGCCAAAGCGTCCCTGTCACGCTGTAGATCCAGGCGACACCTGTCCCCATGGCAATCAGTGTGAACATGTTGAGGTTGCGGGTCTTGAGTGACCTCCAACCCCGCTCGAAGAACGGCCAGCCGGCCCACAGCACCACGGGCGTCGCCAGGAGCAGCTGTATCCAATTGGATTTCTGCTGACCGAGCCACTGGTGCAGGCCCGTCAGGTGCCCGCCCATCTCGAGCGCGAACACAGGTAGCGTAAGTGCAATGCCAATCCAGAAGCGCCGTGTCATGTCGGCGAGCTCGGGATTGGGCTGAGTTTCCGCCGAGACGAGTTCCGGCTCGAGCGCCATCCCGCAGATCGGGCACGATCCCGGCCCCTCCTGCCGGATTTCCGGATGCATGGGGCAAGTGTAGATCGTACCAGCCGGATCAGCAGCGGCGGTGGGCTTCGCCTCAGGCTTCAGATACTTGGCCGGCTCGGCGATGAATTTCTCGCGGCACTTGCCCGCGCAAAAATAGTAGGGCCGCCCCTCATGCGTGTGCCGGTGCTTGGCCGTGTGCGGGTCGACGGTCATGCCGCAGACAGGGTCCTTGACGCCGTGCGACACAGGCGCGCCATGGTCCGCGTCATGCATGTGAGAGTGAGATTTGTCTGCTGTCATATTGACCATCCGCTTCTTCTCTCGGACACCTTCCGCCCGTCACAATACCCTGCGGGGGTATGCGTTGACATTTATACCCCATCAGGGTATACGTCAAGTCATGACCAAAGACACCAAGACATCCTGCGTCAAACGCCTGAACAGGATCGAGGGGCAGGTGCGCGGCCTCGTCCGCATGATCGAGGAAGACCGCTATTGCATCGATATCGTCACCCAGATCGCTGCCGTGCGCGCCGCACTCTCGCGCGTCGAGGAGGAAGTGCTGCGCGACCACGTCCAGCATTGCGTGAGACACGCCATGACCAGCGGCAGCAATGCCGACCAGGAGCAGAAGATCGAAGAGCTGATAGCGGTGCTCGCACGGGCAAGACAATGAGTCCCGGCCCTCTCCTCGACAAGTTCGGAGGGCTCGAATCGCCCCTCAGACAAGCACTTTGAAACACGGGCGATACCAAGTGAAACCATCGATGCGCTACGTTGGCACCTAGATTCTTGCGGACGCTACTCTCAATGACCGCCAACACTCCCGATCCCGTTCCCAATCCAGCCCCCGTCGGCAGCGACGGGCATATCCTCATCATCCCGTCATCATGCTGACAGCAAGGGGTTCCGAAACCGACCGGATCGTTGGACTCGAAATCGGTGCAGACGATTATGTCGCCAAGCCGTTCAATCCGCGCGAGTTGTTGGCGCGGGTCAACGCCGTTTTGCGGCGCGTGCGGGTTGATCGGCGGCCACCGTGACGGCGGGCGCGGGCTCGGCTACACGATGTGCAAACACGCCGTGAGCACCACCATGCCCGATGATCGTAGCCGTAGCTCCCATCTGTCGACCATTCTGCAACTCGTCGTCTGGTCGGTCGGCGTCGGCGTCGTGCTGTCGGCGCTTGGCATCACGCCGGCCAACATCGTCGAGCGATTGGGTTTCATCATCCGGCGCATTTCCGACCTCGGCTTTGGCGCGGTCCACTGGGCCATCCAGTACTTCCTGCTTGACTTCCTGCTTGGCGCTGTCTTCGTCGTGCCGATCTGGCTGATCATGACGCTGATGCGCGGGCGGTTCACGCTGATGCATGCCCCTCAGGTTGCGGCGACCACTGAGCCGATGCCGACGCTCGGTCGCGTGCTCGCCCTGGCCGTGCCGATCATGCTTGCCAACGCCTCGACACCGCTGATCGGCTTCGTCGACGCCGCGGTCGTCGGCCAAATTGGCGATGCCGCATTGATTGGCGGCGTGGCGCTTGGCGCGGCCATCTTCAACGCCATCTATTGGTGCGTCGGCTTTCTGCGCATGAGCACGACCGGTTTTGCGGCGCAGGCGCTTGGCGCGCGGGACGGCACAGAGATTGCCGCAACGTTGATCCGTGCACTGCTGATCGCCGTCGCCATCGGCGTTGCCGTGGTTGTATTCCAGGCGCCGATCCGACGCGCGTTTCTGTGGGTGCTGGGCGGTTCGCCGGCCGTGCAGGCGGCGACGACGGATTACTACAACTGGCGCATCTGGGCCGCGCCTGCCGGGCTGGTGAATTTCGCCTTGCTCGGCTGGTTCATCGGCCTTGGTCGCACCATGGTGGCGTTCTGGCTGCAGGTGCTGGCCAACATCCTCAATGTCATCTTCGCCGTGCTGTTCGTGACGGTCCTCGGATGGGGTGTTCCGGGCGTCGGCCTCGCGGCGTTGCTCGGCGAATGGGCGGCAACCATCGGCGGACTCGCGATTGCCGTGCGCGAGTTTCGCACGCGCGGGGCGACGCCCGATCGCGCGGCCGTGCTTGCCCCCGCCAAGCTCACCGCCATGTTCGCGGCCAATCGCGACATCATGATCCGCACGGTTTGCGTGCTGGCGGCAGGGCAGATCTTCCTGCGCCTCAGCGCCGGCCAGGGCGATGCGGCGCTTGCGGCCAACGCGCTGTTGCTCACGCTGCTGACGATCACCCACTTCATGCTCGACGGCTACGCGAATGCGTCGGAAACCCTGGTCGGGCAAGCCATCGGCGCCAAGGATCGCGCACGACTCGATCATTCGGTGTACCTCGCGGCGATCGCGACCGGCATCACGGGTATCGCCGTCGGTGTCGCGATCTGGCTTGGCAGCGGCGGGCTGATCGCGTTCATGACCACGAACGCCGACGTGCGCGCGCTGACATCGGGCTACATCCTGTGGGCGGCGATCCTGCCGTTCATCAGCGTGTGGTGTTTTCTCCTCGACGGCGCGTTCATCGGCGCGACGCGCACGGCCGACATGCGCGACATGATGGTGCTGAGTTTTATCGCCTATCTCGCAGCCCTGGCTGTGTTCGTGCCGGCGTTCGGCAATCACGGCGTCTGGGCCGCGCACTGCGTGTTCTTTATCGCGCGCGCCGTGACGTTGGCATGGAAGTATCCGGCCCTGGCGCGCGAATTAGAGCGCCCTGCGTATAGTGCAGACCCTACAGGCGTCGCGCGCGGCGGCCAAAGCCAGATGCTGGCGCGCCGGCGGAACCGTCCCGGGTTTGCCGGAGGCTCCAACTCTTGAGAGAGTGGAGCCATGACGAACGAATCAAAGTCACCGAAGACACCGAAGTTCTCCGCCGAGGTGCGTGAGCGCGCCGTGCGGATGGTAGCTGAGCGTCGGCGCGCGCATGCGTCCGAGTGGGCGGCCATCGCGTCGATCGCGGGCAAGATCGGCTGCACGGCGCAGACGCTGTCGAGCTGGGTGCGCCAGCCGAACGCGACCAGGGCAAGCGTCCTGGTACGAATTTGAAATTGGGGACACGCACCACTTCCGCCTGTATCGCCCGAGGTCCTGAGGCCGCAACTATAGCGGCTCAAAGATCAATACAGTGTTGCCGTTCGGTTTGTCCGCTTCAAGAGCGGTCCGGAAATTCGCGGAACAATGCTGGACCGGCCGCTCAGGGTCAAGACCGACAGCAACTGGCAGCTACAATGGCGCAGAGGACACGCGCGGTCTGGCAGGGCATCCCGCACAAAAGGTGATTTGCAAATGCGCGTGGTGTTGTTGCTTCAGCTTGCGGCGGACAGCAGCGAATGACTCGGCGTCTCGTTTCATGAGGGATGCGCTATCTGGTCAATCGTCCGCCAGCGATGTGCGATTGTTTTTTGCGCTTGCTTGATGATTGCCTCACAAGGCAGTTAACAAGCGGCTAAAGCCGTTCGGCGTCCGTTCCGGAGCCGGGCACGGGCGCCTGCCTCAAGGTTATTCGCTAACCCATTGAAAAGACTGGTCGGAGCGGGGAGATTCGAACTCCCGACCCCTTGCTCCCGAAGCAAGTGCGCTACCAGGCTGCGCTACGCTCCGCCCGACCAAGAATGGGCGCTTATGCAACGCACATCCGTTCGCCGCCGGGCTCGGCCCGGCCTGCGTGGGCGCGCTTATAGACGCGCACCGGCGGCGCTGCAAGGTTGTTTTTCGGATCGGCGGCGTCGCGCGGCTATTGCCGCCGCGCCAGCGGGTCGAGAATGGCGGTCGGCAGCGCCCGCTTCAGCATCGAGGCGATGTAGGTCGGCGTGGTGACGAAATAGCGGGCCTTCGGGCGCGGCGATAGAAGCGCATGGATCAGCCGCTTCACCACCGCCTCGGGCTCGAGCTTGAAGGTCGTCTTGCCGCCTGCCGCCATCGCCGCCAGCCGCTGCTTGTAGGCCTCGGCATGGGCCGAGCCGTCGATATCGATGCTGGCGCGGAACCGCGCGAGCGCGCTCGACAGGAACGCGGTCCTAATCGGGCCCGGCTCGATCAGCGATACGCCGATGCCGGTGCCGTGCAGCTCCATGCGCATCGCGTCGGTGAGGGCTTCCAGCGCATGTTTCGAGGCGCAGTAGGCGCCGCGATACGGCGCCGACATCAGCCCCAGCACCGACGAGCATTGCACGATGCGGCCCGCGCCCTGCCGGCGCATCGCCGGGATCAGTCGCCGCGTCAGGTCGTGCAGGCCGAACAGGTTGACCTCGAACTGGTCGCGCAGCATGGCCGTCTCGAGGTCCTCGACGGCGCCGATCTGGCCGTAGGCGGCGTTCGAGAACAGCGCGCCGAGGCGGCCCTCGGTCAGCTCCAGGGCGCGGCCGGCGCAGGCGGCGATCGAGGCCGGATCGGCAAGCTCGAGCGGCAGCGCCTCGAGCCCAAGGCCGGAGAGGCGGGCGAGGTCTTGGTCCTTGCGGGCGGTGGCGAGCACGCGCCAGCCCCGCGCCTTCAGGTCGCGGGCGGCGGCGAAGCCGATGCCGGTGGAGCAGCCGGTGATGAGAATCGAGCGCGGGATTTCCATGCCGGTCGCATATCCGCGTCGCTGGCGTTGCGGAAGGGGGATCAAGACGCAGTGGTCGCCGCGCGCCAGGCGGCATCGCGGCGCGACGGCCGGCGATGCAGGCGCCGATCGATCAGGGCGCGGGCCTTGACCGGCTCGCCGGCGCGCAGGCAAGCGACGATCAGGGTATCCTCGACGAGCTCGCGCTGGGCATGGCTGCCGCCGATCCGCACCGCTTCCGCCGCCTCGAGCTCGCGGACGGCGGTCGGGAAATCGCCGGCGGCGAATGCGACGAGGCCGCGCGACAGGCCGACGGCGGCACCATCGGCAAGAGCACCGCGGGCGGCCGCCATGGCTTCGATGGCTGCGAGCCGGGAGTGGCCGGCGCCGGCGCCGCCGGCGGCCGCCGCGGTCAGTGCCAGATGCACGTCGGCGAACGCGAGGCCGGGCTTCGGGAAGCGACGCTCGGCATAGTCCATGACCTCCGGCCATGCCGCCGGCCGCGCGCCACCGGCAAGCTCGAGCCGCCACAGCAGCGAGGCGGCGTCGGTCAGCGCGTTGAGCGGCGCCGCCTTGGTCACCGCCGGGCTGATGCGCTCTTCATAGAGCCGCAGCGCCGACGCGGTGTCGCCGGCATCGAGTGCGCCGAGCGCCAGGTGCCAGCACAGGTGGCCGTTGAGGATGCCGGCGCGGTCGTAGTCCGGCAGCCAGCCCTCCATGAACGTCGCGCAGGTATCGAGCTCGCCTTGCTCCAGCAGCGCATGGGCTAGCGCGTGCGCGGCATTGGCGTTGCGCGGCCGCAGCTCCAGCGCGCGTTCGGTGAGCAGGCGGCCGGCGCCGGCGTTGCCGGCTTCGGTGTGCGACCAGCCGAGGTAGGTGAGGAACCACCAGTCCTGGCCGTAGTGGCGCGCGTGCCGCTCGCAGATCGCGACGCGGGCGGCATCATGGTCGGCGCGGCCGGAGAACGCATAGAGTCCGAATGCGCCGAGCAGCAGCGACAGCACCACCGCATCGGTCGGATATGTTTCGAGATGCGCCTCGGCGGCGGCGACCGCGCGGGCCGGCTGGCCCTCGATCGCGGTCGCGATGACATCGATGTGCCCCTGCTCGCGGGCGGTGCAGCGGGCGGCGAGATCGCGCGCGACGGCGGCTTTCGCGCGCGCCTGCTCGGCCTCGGCATACATCTGGTGGATGCGGCCGCGCGCCAGATGGGCTAGCGCGAACGACGCGTCGGCCGCGATCGCGGCATCGAATCGCTCGGCGGCGCCGGGCCAGGCGCTGAGCAGCAGATCGATGCCCTCGCGATATTCGGCCGCCGCCGCCGCCGAGGTCGATATCGGTAGCCCGTAGCGATCCCGATCCATAAACTCCTCGCGCGCGATCCGTCGTGGCGGCATCGAATTAACGTCGCCGGGACGGCGGCGGTCAAGCATCGGCGGACTGGATTGCCGGTGACGGCGCAGTCCTATATATGAGACGATCGTCAGATATAATGAAAACATGGGAACCACTATCATGAAATCGGTGAGCCCGGAGACGTTCGCAGCCCAGGCCGGCGGGCACATCGAGCCGCTTTCGGGCGCCATCGTGCCGCCGATCCACGTTAGCACCACGTTCGAGCGCGAGCCCGACAACGCCTATCCCAGGGGGTTCACCTACGGCCGCCCCGACACGCCGACCGTGCGCATGACCGAGGAGGTGCTGAACCGGCTCGAGGGCGGCGCGGCAACGTTGCTGCTGGGTTCCGGCATGGCGGCAGCGACCGCGCTCTTCCTGGCGCTGGAGCGTCCGGCGCACGTGGTGGCGCCGAAGGTGATGTATTGGGGCCTGCGCCGGTGGCTGCTCGAGACGGCGCCGGAGTACGGGATCAGCGTCACCCTGGTCGACATGAGCGACCCCGAAGCCGTCAGGGCCGCAATCCAGCCGGGCAAGACCCGTTGCGTGTGGCTCGAGACGCCATCGAACCCGACCTGGGAGATCACCGACATCGCCGCCGTAGCGCGCATCGCGCATGCCGCCGGCGCCGTGACAGCGGTCGAACTCGACGGTCGCCACGCCGGTCATCACCCGGCCGATCGAGCATGGCGCCGACGTCGTGATGCATGCGGCGACCAAGTACCTCAACGGCCATTCCGACGTCGTCGCCGGATCGCTGACCTTCAAGGCCAAGGACCGGCTGTTCGAGCGTGCCGCGGCGGTGCGCCGCGACATCGGCGCGATCCTGGCGCCGTTCGAGGCGTTCCTGCTGATGCGCGGCCTGCGCACGCTGCATGTTCGCGTACGTCACCAGGCAGCGGCGGCGCAGGCGATCGCCGAGCGGCTGGCCGCCAACGACCGCATCGCCGCGGTGCTCTATCCGGGTCTTCCCGGCCACCCGGGTCACGACATCGCCCGGCGGCAGATGACGGGCGGCTTCGGCGGCATGCTGTCGATCCGCGTCAAGGGCGGCGAGCAGGCGGCGATCCGCACCGCCGGCAGTGTCAGGGTCTGGAAGCGGGCGACCTCGCTCGGCGGCGTCGAGAGCCTGATCGAGCATCGGGCCTCGATCGAGGGGCCGACCAGCCCATGCCCGCCGGACCTGTTGCGGCTGTCCGTCGGCGTCGAGACGGTGGCGGACCTGATCGGCGACCTGGAGCGGGCGCTGGTGGCCAACCGTTAAGCTCGAACTCGGCGGCGACGGTCGCAACTCGGGAATCAGCAACGCACGAACGCCGGCAGGCATTGGCCAGCGTTCGCTCACACCGCGTGATCGCGATCGGCCCCGACCGGGCCTATTTCGCGAGCATCTGCCTGACCATGCCGACAATCGCCGTCAGCACGCCGCCGCTGACACCGCCCGACAGCACGCTGCTGATAATGGTGCCGATGTCGAGGCCGGCGCCAGCCTTTTGCGCCGCCAGAATGCCGAGTGCCACCAATAACTTGCTGCCGATTCCGCCACCCAGGATGCCGGCGATCGTGTTGCCGAGCACGCCGAGGTTGGCGTCCTTCATCATGCTGCCGGCAAGGTTGCCGCCGGCCGCGCCGCTGAGCAGTTGGATAATGAGTGCCAAGTCCATCCTGTCGTCTCCCGTGGCTTGATTGTCTCCCCGCACGCGACTCGCACGCCGCGGATGCTAGCAGATCCGGTCCGCAGCGACGAACGCTGTTATTCAGGGTAAGGCCTGGTATCGCATGGACGTTGCACGGAGCCACCGTTCGCGGCACATTCGGCGCTGGCGCCGTGTCCGGGACGCCGAATGGCCGGGCAGCCTGCGACAAGGGAATTCGAATGCTGATCGAACGTCACGAGTTGGAAACGCTGCTGGCCAACGTGGTCGGTGCGGGGGAGCGGGTGTTCACCGCCGGCGCAATTGCCGACGACACCAGCCTCGACGTCGCCGGCCAGACCCGGCAGGCGCTGGCCGATATCGACAAGTATTTGGGGCTATGCAAGTCGGACAAGAGCAAGATCCTCACCGCCATGATCTGGCTCGCCGACATCCGCCTGCGCGACGACATGAACAAGGCGTGGCTGCAGTGGGTCGACCCGGAGCACCTGCCGGCGCGGGCCTGCGTCGAGGCGAAGATGGCCGATCCGCGCTGCCTCGTCGAAATCGCGATCGTGGCCGCCCGATGAGCGACGCTTCGATCGATGCGGCAATCGCCCGCTTGCGCGCCGCCATGGCCGACGTCGCCAACGGCAACGTCGCCGCGATCAAGGCGCTGTACGAGCACAGCGGCGACGCGACGAGCTTCTACGGCTGGGGCGGCTACGAGCGCGGCTGGGCGGAAGTCGACAAGCGCTGGGACTGGGCGGCGCAGCAGTTCCAGGGCGGCACGGTGAGCTACCAGCCGCTGACCCGCGTCGCGAGCGGCGACCTTTTCTACGAGACCGTGATCGAGACCTTCGTCTGCAAGGTCGACGGCAAGCCCGAGCCGGTCACCTGGTCGAACCGGGTGACCCACATCTTCCGCCGGTCAGGCGGAGAGTGGCGCCTGATCCACCGCCACGCGAATAGGCTGGAGGGGCAGTATCGGCCCGGTGGGAGGTTGGGGTGATGGAGAGGTGCTCGGTGCATCCGATGTTTTTTTGATGCGCATGCGTTGAATTATGCCCAGGCACGAGCCTGATCGCCGCTGCCTCCGCCACAGCCGCTACCATCACCGCCTCCGTCATCCCCACTTCTGCCTTCCCGGCCGAGCCGGCCTGGCTGCGTGTCTGCGAGCCGCAGATCGTCGTTCCGTGCGAGAGCCGGGATCGCGTCGGCGAGGATTAGCCACGCGGCCAAGGGGCCTGCCGATGGGACGCGATCCCGGATCTTCGCGCTTCGCGCTCGTCCGGGAAGGCAAGGCGAGGGGGCGGGGCGTCTCAGTATGGCGGCCCGTTTCATGGCGACAACGGCGCCGCTGCCTCCGCCACCCCGCTTCTGCCTTCCCGGCCGAGCCGGCCCGGCTGCGTGTCTGCGAGCCGCAGATCGTCGTTCCGTGCGAGAGCCGGGATCGCGTCGGCGAGGATTGGCCACGCGGCCAAAGGGCTTGCTGATGGGACGCGATCCCGGATCTTCGCGCTTCGCGCTCGTCCGGGAAGGCAAGCCGAGGGAGTGGGCAATGGCGAGGCGTCGTCCCGATGGGAGAAGATTATTGAGGACTGGCGGCCGATCGGCCGCCACGCGAATAGGCCAGAGGGGTAGTATCGGCCCGGTGGGAGGTTGGGGTGATGGGGCGGTTGTTGACCTGACGCGGAGGTCCGCCGCGTGGTCTCGAGTACTTTCAGGCCACCTGGGGCCGCCACGCGATGACGCCTTCCGTTCGCGCCCGCACCTCGGGCGAGGCAAGACAGGTTGCGACCGCTTCATAGCCCGGGGCGCCAGGATAGGGAGCGACACGGGTCGGCGGACTGTGATTGGCCGGACAAAGAATGATCGCCTCGTCGGCACCCACGGCGTCCAGGTCCAGGATCGCGTTGGAACGTGTGAGAACGAACAGCGGTCGCGCGTCGGGCCCACGGCGGCGCAGGTGGGAAATGAGGGCCTCCTGGGTGGCTTTGTCCAGCCCCTGTTCCAGCATGTCGATGACCAGGATGGCCGGGCCATCGGATGCCAGTCCGGCGAGCAGGGCAAGCAAAGCGTTCGAAAACGTGCCGCCGTCCTCGATGAGCAGGTCGAGGGCATGATCGACCCGCGACTTGAGGGCCGGGTCAGCTTCCATTCGCGCCCGAGCCTCCGCACCTCCGTCAGCCAATCGGTCCACGCCCACGAAGGCAGCCTCGGGCAGGGCTTCGGCCAGGCGCTTGGCTAGCCGTGTCTTGCCACTGCCCAGCGGGCCAATGATGTAGTTCAAGGACCGAATGTCATGCAGCTCGAACCGTTCGCCGCCCCACGGCCAAGGAAGGTCGAACACGACACTTGGCCCCGAAGTCGGCTTCAGCACGCGCGTGAGCTCACCGGTCGTTGGTGCTTGGCCCCTTGCGAGGTTGGCCCGCAGGCGGCGGATGATCTCGACGGCGCCAACCATCTGACTGACGCGGCCTTCGAGTGTTGCTTGGTGCGCTGCCAGAACCGCCTCGAGGCTGTGGGCATCGCCCCCTAGCACGCGCGCCACTTGCCGAAGAGTGAGTCCGAGCGCGCGCAGGTTTGCGATCTCGGCGGCACGGACCATCTCTTCGGGACCATAGGCGCGCCATCCGGCAGCCGTGCGGATCGGTGTGATCAGGCCGTGCTGCTCGTAGAGCCGAAGGGCCTTGGCGGAAACGCCTAACCGTTTGGCGGCTTCGGAAGGGTCCAAGAATTGCGCGGAAGAGCTCACAAATCACCTCGTTGATGGCTGACCGCTATCCTTATCGGGGCGGTCTCAGGGGCCGGGTCAAGTGAATGTTCGCGATCCGCGGCTGTTCCTCCACTGAGGAGCGTTGCTGGAGGTTGGCCCCGATATTTCTGCTCAACTCTCTTGACGGTAGCCCCCTGGGGGACCACGGCCGACACCAACCTCTCGAGGTCATCCCCACTTCTGCCTTCCCGGCCGAGCCGGCCCGGCTGCTTGTCTGCGAGCCGCAGATCGTCGTTCCGTGCGAGAGCCGGGATCGCGTCGGAGAGGATCTGCCACGCAGCAGAGGGGCTCGCCGATGGGACGCGATCCCGGATCTTCGCGCTTCGCGCTCGTCCGGGAAGGCAAGCCGAGGGAGCGGGTAACGGCGAGGTGTCGTTCCGATGGGAGAAGATAATTGAGGACTGGCGACCGATCGGCCTCCACGCGAACCGGCTGGAAGGGTAGTGTCAGCCGGCGGGCGGCGTTGGGGCAGCTGTCTTCGGCCGGGTGGATAACCAAGACTGTGCCGAGACCATATTCACCCGACAATCCGACGGTATTCTCGATACGTGCGGTTCCGCGGCTGGCATTGGGAGAGCGGTAATGAGATCTGTCCGTCTGCTGGTATCGGTCATCGGCTCGGCGGTGCTGCTCGGGCAGCTGATGGCCGGCCCGGCGGGTGCCGAGACCCCGTCGCTCACCCAGAAGATCAACGCCTACATCGGCTGCATCAACCGCCTCTCGGAACGCTCGTACAACTCGCGTGCCCGCTACTTCAGCTGGGCCGGCAAGAACGGCCCGACCGGCAAGGAGCGGATCATCTATGGCACCTACACCATCTATGACACGTCCGATTGCAGGAAGAACGTCGACAAGGCAAACGCCCTCGAGCCGCGCGATTCCGAGCTCGAGGCCGCAGCCTCGGCCTATGTGGAGGCAGTGGTCGCGCTCGAGCCCCTGCTGAAGGAGGCGAACGACTACTACGATCAGCAGAACTACAAAGACGACAAGATGGCCAAGGGCAAATCTCTGCATCCCCGCCTCGTCGCCGCCTGGAACGCGTTCGCGAGCGCCGACGCGACGCTGCGCACCGGGATCGACGTGCTGCAGGACAAGCGCGCCGTCGAGCGGCTCGCCGAGATCGAGAGCACCGAGGGCCGGAAAGGGCGCTATCACGTCGAAGCCCTGATGATACGCGCCAAGCGCGTCATGCGGACCGAAACCGCTGCCACGCCCAATATCGCCCAGATCACGGAGGCGGTCGCCGACTACGAGAGCATCGTCAAGGCGACGGATGAGTACGCCGGCGCCAACAAGGACAGCAAGATCGGGTCGAGCTTCGTCGGCACCGCCAAGTCGTACCTGACCACCGCAAAGCAACTGATGCGTCGCGTGCGGGACAAGGTGCCTTACAGCAGCGGCGACAAGATGATGCTCAATTCAGGCGGCGGCGCCTGGATGGTCGAAGGCTCGCCGGCCCGCCTCACGCGTGACTACAACCAGCTGGTCGAGAGCTACAATCGCGGCGCAAGCTTCTGATGGCGGGGTAGTCCGATCGTCATGTGCCTGCTTGATCCCCGGCTGCGAGAGCCGCGGTGGCGGCGTTTGCCAGGGAGCTGAGGCATACCCGAGCCCGGCGATCGCAAACCCCGCCCCTTGACTATCCCACCCCTTCCGGTGTGTGTCTCGGTCCATGAAATTCCTCGACCAGGCAAAGATTTACATCCGCTCCGGCGACGGCGGCAACGGCAGTGTGTCGTTCCGGCGGGAGAAGTTCATCGAGTTCGGCGGACCCGATGGCGGCGACGGCGGCAAGGGCGGCGACGTATGGGTCGAATGCGTCGACAACCTCAACACGCTGATCGACTACCGCTACCAGCAGCATTTCAAGGCCAGGAACGGCGGCGGCGGCTCGGGCCGGCTGCGGGCGGGCGCCAACGGCGCCGACTGCATCATCAAGGTGCCGCCGGGCACCGAGATCTTCGCCGAGGACCAGGAGACGCTGCTCGCCGACCTCACCAGCCCCGGCCAGCGGGCGCTGCTTGCGCGCGGCGGCAACGGCGGCTTCGGCAACGCCCATTTCAAGGGGCCGACCAACCAGGCGCCGCGCCACGCCAATCCCGGCCTGCCGGGCGAGGAGCTGCACGATCTGGCTGCGCCTGAAGCTGATCGCCGACGCCGGCCTCGTCGGCCTGCCCAACGCCGGCAAGTCGACGTTCCTCGCCACCGTCTCGGCGGCCAAGCCGAAGATCGCCGACTACCCCTTCACCACGCTGCATCCCGAACCTTGGCGTGGTGCGCGCCGGCGAGCGCGATTTCGTGCTGGCCGACATTCCGGGCCTGATCGAGGGCGCGCACGAAGGGGCAGGGCTCGGCACCCGCTTCCTCGGCCATGTCGAGCGCTGCCGCGTGCTGCTGCATCTGGTCGACGCCACCGGACCGATGGATGGACGTCGTCACCGCCTACAAGACGGTGCGGCGCGAGCTCAAGGCCTACAGCCCGGAGCTGGCGGGCAAGAAGGAGATCGTCGCGCTGTCGAAGTGCGACGCGGTCGATGCCGAGGCGATCGCCGAGCGCGCCGAGGCGCTGCGCAAGGCTGCCCGCAAGAAGCCGCTGATCCTGTCGGCGGTCGGCGGCGTACCGGCGTCAAGGAGGCGCTGCTTCGCGATCACCAGGGAGATCGACCCGCGCCGATGCCGCCGAGGCCGACCGCCGACGCAGACAAGGCCTGGACGCCATGAACATCCGCCCTGAATGGACGGCGGCGCGGCGCATCGTCGTCAAGATCGGCTCGGCGCTGCTGGTCGACCGCGCGACCGGGCGGCTGCGCGCGACCTGGCTCGACTGCGCTCGCCGACGACGTGGCGGCGCTGGCCAACGCCGGCAAGGAGGTCATTCTCGTCTCCTCCGGCGCGATCGCGCTCGGCCGCCACGCGCTCGGCCTGCCGAAGGGGCCGCTCGAGCTGGAGCAGAGCCAGGCGGCCGCCGCCGTCGGCCAGATCTCGCTGGCGCACGCCTACCAGAACGTGTTCCAGGCGCGCGCGGCGCGACCACCGCGCAGATCCTGCTCACCCTCGGCGATACCGAGGAGCGCCGCCGCTATCTCAATGCCCGGCGCACGATCGAGACGCTGCTCGCCCACAAGGCGATGCCGGTCGTCAACGAGAACGACACGGTGGCGACTCGGAGATCCGCTACGGCGACAACGACCGGCTGTCCGCGCGCGTCGCCTCGATGATGAGCGCCGATTGCCTGGTGCTGCTGTCGGACATCGACGGGCTTTATACTGCTCCGCCCGGCATCGATCCGCGGCCACGCCGCATCCCGACTGGTGGAGCGCGATCACGCCGGAGATCGAGGCGATGGCGGGCGACGCCGGCTCCGAGCTGTCGAAGGGCGGCATGAAGACCAAGGTCGAGGCGGCGCGCATCGCCTCGCCGCCGGCACCGACATGGTGATCACCGACCGGCAAGCCGCTGCATCCGTTGCGGCAGATCGGCGAAGGCGCGCCGTGCACCTGGTTCGTGGCGCCGTCGACCCGGTGACGGCGCAAAAAGCGCTGGATCGCCGGCCAGCTGGAGCCGAAGGGCTATCTGACTGTCGATGCCGGCGCCGAAAAGGCGCTGGGCCAGGGCAAGAGCCTGCTGCCCGCCGGCGTCACCGCGTCGACGGCAGCTTCGATCGCGGCGATGCCGTCGTCATCCGCAATGCCCGATGGACGCGAGCTCGGTCGCGGCCTCGTCGCCTATGCGCATGAGGACGCGCAGCGTATCGTCGGCAAGAAGTCGGGCGAGATCGCCGACATCCTGGGCTTCGCCGGCCGCGCCGAGCTGATCCACCGCGACGACATGGCGCTCGAGTCAGGACGGAGCGGCTCTACTGGAGCGGCCGAGAACGGCAAGTCGAGCGCGAAGACCGCCGATACCAGCGAGTTGATGCACGACATGGGCACCGCGCGCCCGCGCCGCGTCGCGCGAGCTGCAATGGCGCCTCGACCGCGACCAAGAACGCCGCGCTTTCCGCCATGGCCGCCGCGATGCGCAAGGCCGCGCCGGCGATCCTCGCCGCCAACGCCCTCGACCTCGCCGCGGCGCGCGAGGCCGGCCGCCCGGCGTCGTTCGTCGACCGCTTGACGCTCGACGCCGGCGCGTATCGAGGCGATCGCGCAAGGGCCTCGAGGACATCGCCGCCCTGCCCGATCCGGTCGGCGCCAGGATCGCCGAATGGACACGGCCCAACGGCCTCAGGTTCGCGCGCGTCCGGGTGCCGCTCGGCGTCATCGGCATCATCTTCGAGAGCCGGCCCAACGTGACCGCCGACGCCGGCGCGCTGTGCACTGAAGGCCGGCAACGCCGCGATCCTGCGCGCGCGGCTCCGAGAGCCGGCATTCGTCCGCCGCCATCCACGCCTGCCTGGTCGAGGGCTTGCGGGCGGCGGAACTGCCCGAAGCGTCGATCCAGCTGGTGCCGACCACCGATCGCGATGCCGTCGGCCACATGCTGGCCGGGCTCGACGGCGCTATCGACGTAATCGTGCCGCGCGGCGGGAAGAGCCTCGTCGCCCGCGTGCAGGCGGACGCCCGGGTGCCGGTGTTCGCGCACCTCGAAGGTATCTGCCACACCTACGTCGATCGCGGCGCCGACCTCGACGTCGCGATCCCGCTGGTGCTCAATGCCAAGCTGCGCCGCACCGGCGTGTGCGGCTCGACCGAGTGCCTGCTGGTCGATCGCGGCGCGCACCAGGACTATCTGACGCCGCTGGTGAAGGCGCTGCTCGATGCCGGCTGCGAGGTGCGCGGTGACGAGGCGACGCAGAAAGTCGATGCCCGGGTCAAGGCGGCCGACGCGGACGACTACGGTCGCGAGTTTCTCGACGCGGTCATCGCGGTCAAGACCGTCGCCGGCGTCGACGAGGCGATCGCGCATATCGCAAAGTACGGCTCGCAGCACACCGATTGCATCGTCACCGAGTGCATCGGGACCGCCGAGCGGTTCCTGTCGCGCGTCGATTCGGCGATCGTGCTGCACAACGCCTCGACCCAGTTCGCCGACGGCGGCGAATTCGGCTTCGGCGCCGAGATCGGCATCGCGACGGGCCGCATGCACGCCCGCGGTCCGGTCGGCCTCGAGCAGCTCACCACCTTCAAGTACGTCGTGCGCGGCAGCGGCCACACCCGGCCGTGAGGCAAGTTACCCGCGAAGGCCCGGCACGGTCAGCTTCGGCAATGCCGCCGCTTCCTGCCTGAGCTTCAGCATCGCCCACGTTCCAAGCGCCGGGCCGACCGCGAGCGCCGCGAGTACCAGCGGCCAGCCGAGCGCGTTGGCCAGCGATGGCACGATCTGCACGGTCGCGAAGGTGAGGGCGAAGCCGAGCGCGGTCTGCAGCGTGAGCAGGCTGCCGGCGATCTCGGGTGGCGCTGCGTCCGCCACCAGCGCCGAGAATTGCGCCGAGTCGGGCACGACACTGAGGCCCCACACCAGCGCCAGCATGAACGTGAGCCAGGGCGGTCCGCCGAACGACAGGGCGACGAGAAGCGCCGATGTGCCGCTCACCACCATCGCGCACGCCGCCGTCTCGGCCTTGCCGACCCGGTCGCCGACCAGGCCGGCAGCGATGCAGGCGATGCCGCCGATGCCGATCGCGAGGAAGGTCGTCAGCTTCGCCAGCCGCTCGGCGTCGGGAATTGCCATCGAAGCGCCGTAGGACGCCGCGAGCGCGGTGGCGAGCCATGCCCACATCGCATAGAGCTCCCACATGTGCCCGAGATAGCCGGCATAGGCGAGGCGCACGCGCCGGTTCGTCCATGCCGCGAGGATCGCGGTCGGATCGAAGGCGCGCGCGACGCCGTGATGGGGGCCGAGCCGGACGAGCAGGCCGAGCAGCCCGGCGACGCCGGCAGCGATCGACGCTGCCGCTACCGTCAGCCGCCAGTTGGCGCCGCCGGCCAGCGCCATCAGGTGCGGCGCCGCCGATCCGAGCGTCAGGGCGCCGACCAGCGCGCCGACCAGGAAGCCGCGGTCGCGCTCGCCCCAGCCGACCGCGATCTTCATGCCGATCGGGTAGACGCCGGCCAGCAGCGCGCCGGTCATGAACCGCGCCGCGATCGTACCGGCGCTGCCGGGCGGCAGGACCAGCAGCAGGGCATTGGCGGCCGCGGCGCCGATCGCGCAGGCAGCGAACACGCGCCTGGGATCGAAGCGGTCGGCCAGCCCGGTCACCGCCGAGGCGAGCGCGCCGAGGACGAAGCCAGCCTGCACCGCGCTCGACAATGCCGCCTGGCGGCCAGCGGAAACGGTAGCCTCGCGCACCATGTCGGGCAGGATCGCCGCCGATACGAACCACAGGCTCATCGCCGCGAGCTCGGCCACCAGCAGCAGCAGGATCGAACGAAGCTTCATGTCGCGCGATCCTCGAGAATGGCGTTCCTGGGGAACAGTATATCGATTTACGGCGAATGGCGGGCAAATTGCCGAGCGAGGGCTGTGGAAATCGGTATATTGTTCCGTCCCCGGGCCAACATCGGCGGCGCCCGGGCCTGCGATCGATCGGGCATGAATTGGTGACAAGGCGAGGCGCACGCAATGACCGGCACATATGTCCATGGATACGACCAGAGAGAGCATCAGCGCCTTCAGGACCAGGCATCGACGCTGACCGAGCTGTTGCACACCGACACGCGCTATCCGGCCGGGAGCAGCGTCCTCGAGGCCGGCTGCGGCGTCGGCGCGCAAACGATCACCTTGGCGCGGCGCAGCCCGGACGCGGCGATCACGTCGGTCGACGTGTCGGAAGTTTCGCTGGCGCAGTGCCGGGCCGCGGTCGAGGCCGCGGGCATCGCCAACGTGACGCTGCGGCAGGCGGACATCTTCGACCTGCCGTTCCCGCCCGGCTCGTTCGATCACGTGTTCGTCTGCTTCGTGCTGGAGCATCTGGCCCGGCCCGTCGACGCGCTGGCGGCGTTGTCTCGCGTGCTGAAGCCGGGCGGGACCATCACCGCGATCGAGGGCGACCATGGCTCGGCGTACTTTCATCCCGACAGCGCCGCTGCCCACCGGGCCATTGATTGCCTGGTGCAACTGCAGGCGCGCGCTGGCGGCAATGCGAATATCGGGCGCATGCTCTATCCGCTGCTGCGGCAGGCAGGCCTTGGCGCGGTGCAGGTTTCCCCGCGCATGGTCTACGTCGACGCGAGCCGGCCGCAGCTGGTCGATGGCTTCACCCGCAGGACGTTCACGGCCATGATCGAAGGCATTCGCGAGCCAGCGCTCGCGGCCGGGCTGATGAGCGGTCGCGATTTCGACCAGGGCATCGCCGATCTGCACCGCACCACCGAATCCGATGGCGTGTTCTGCTACACCTTCTTCAAGGCGAAGGCCGTCAAGGCCTGACCGACCCCGGCATGCCCGTTCCTCACCCCTTGACCACGATCACGCACATGCGTCGCGGTCCGTGCGCGCCGGTGACGAGCTTGCCGCCGACGTCGGCGGTGCGCGATGGCCCCGAGATCATGTTGACGGTGCGCGGCATGGCGCGGTCGCCGAAGCGGGCCCGGATCTTGTTCCAGCCGTCCTCGTAGGGGCCGACGATGTCCTTACTCTCGACCACCACGATGTACGTCTCCGGCAGGAAGTTGATCGTCACCGGATTGTCGGCGCCGGAAGCGAGCATCAGCGTGCCGGTCTCGGCGATGCCGGCGACGGCGTGGGCGAGGCCGACCTCGTCGGTCGGCTGGGCGCGGCCTCGGCTGCGTTCGATCGCCGGCTCCTTGTTCCACGGCAGCGCCGCCAGGTAGGCATCCTCGCCCATGGCGAGCCGCGCCGGCAGGTTGTTCTGCCGCAGGTAGGCGGCGACCAGCGACGGGACGTCGGCAGCGGCATCCGCCTCGAGCACGGTCGCCGACTGGCCGGTCAGATATTCCTCGAACAGGGCGAGGTGCTGGCCGGCGTCTTGCCGGCGACGCGGTCCGGGGTTGGATGCCGCACGCGGCGGCCAATGCGGTCCTCGACGGTCCGGTGGCGCGCCCCGTCGTCGCGCCCGGCATGGAGCCCGTTGGCGATCTTGCCGAAAATGATGTCGCGGTTGCTCATTCGAAGTCGGCTTTCACAAAAGTATCCAGCTCCAACCGATGATCGTCATGGCCGCGGCGGCGGCTGTGACGAGACGAGACAGCCTCACGGGCTGTTCCTGATCTCGCTCTGCCTCTCTCGGCGATCAATGCCGGCCTGGCGCTTCGCCCAAAGCTGCTGGAAGGTACGGCCTTGCGGCGCCGGCAGGTCGCGATGCCTGGTCCAGCCGCCGGCCAACGGCAGCGAACGGAACGAGCCGCGCGCCTTCCCGGCCATGCCGAGGATCGCGATCGCCAACCGGCACGCGAGATGGTAGGCGCGCGGCCGCTTGGCGAACCACGCCCACGTCTTCAGGCCGAGCGCGTAGCCCTTCGGCACGTCGCCGAGGTCGAACTCGGCCTCGCGGTGCAGCCGCATCAGCTTCGGCAGCGGGATCTTCATCGGGCACACGCTCTCGCACTTGCCGCAGAAGGTCGAGGCGTTGGGCAGGTTGCCGGCGGCCTTGACGCCGATCAGCGACGGGGTGAGCACGGCGCCGATCGGGCCGGGATAGACCCATCCATAGGC
Source organism: uncultured Alphaproteobacteria bacterium (assembly GCA_963750535.1). Classification (GTDB taxonomy): domain Bacteria; phylum Pseudomonadota; class Alphaproteobacteria; order Rhizobiales; family Hyphomicrobiaceae; genus JAKFWF01. Next base: position 27,107 of record CAVVRF010000040.1, read on the forward strand.
ATGCCCGCCGATCGCGTTGTAGACCGGGCAATGGTTCATGCAGGCGCCGCAGCGGATGCAGCGGAGCACCTCGCGCATCTCGGTCGCCAGCAGCTCCGAGCGGCCGTTGTCGAGCAGCACGACGTGGTAGTCGAGCGGGCCGTCGGGGTCACCCGGCCGCCGCGGTCCGGTCGAGAACGTGCAGTAGGTCGAGAATTCCTGCCCCGTCGCCGAGCGCGCCAGCAGGCGCAGGATCGAGCTCACGTCCTCCAGCGTCGGCACCACCTTGTCGATCGAGGCGATGACGATATGGGTCTTGGCGAGGCTCTGCGTCAGGTCGCCGTTGCCCTCGTTGGTGACGATGATCGACGAGCCGGTCTCCGCGATCAGGAAATTGGCGCCGGTGATGCCGACGTCGGCGGCGATGAACTTCTGCCGCAGGATCTTGCGCGCCTCGTCGACGAGCTGCGCCGGCTCGACCAGGACGCGGTCCTTCGGCAGGTGGGTGTGCAGGCGGCGGAAATCGGCCTCGACCTGCTCCTGGGTCAGGTGGATCGCGGGCGCGATGATGTGGCTCGGCGTCTCCTTGCGGATCTGCACCAGGTACTCGCCGAGGTCGGTCTCGACCACCTCGTAGCCCTTGCCCTCGAGGTGGCCATTGAGCGCGATCTCCTCGGAGATCATCGACTTGCCCTTGGTGACGATCTTGGCGCCGGCGTCGCGGCAGATCCGCTCGATGATGTCGCGGGCGTCGGCCGCGGTCGGCGCCCAGTGCACGTTGGCGCCGGCGGCGGTCGCCTTGGCGCTCCCATTCGGCGAGGTAGAGGTCGAGGTGCGCCAGCGTGTGGTCGCGGATGTCGCGGCCGACGTCGCGCAGCTGCTCGAACTCGGGCAAGCGCTCGCGCGCCGCGGTGCGCTGGGCGACGAGGCCGCCCGGCAAGCCGGCCAGCGCGCGCTGCAGCTGGGCATCATCGAGCGCCAGGCGGGCATTGGCCTTGAACTCGCGCGTCTTGATCTCGACCATGGCGTCCTCCCGCGGCGTTCAGCCGGCCTCGCCGATCGGCGGATCGGCGAGCTCGCCGGCGAGCACCTCGGCGACGTGGCGAACGGCGATGGCGCGGCCCTCGCGTTTCATCTTGCCGGCCATGTTCATCAGGCAGCCGAGGTCGCCGGCGAGCAGCATCGCCGGCGCGGCCGCGGCGATGTTGCGGCTCTTCTTCTCGACCATGGCATTGGAGATGTCGGAGAACTTGAGGGCAAAGGTGCCGCCGAAGCCGCAGCACACCTCGTTGTCCGCCATCTCGACCAGCTCGAGGCCCTTGACGGTGCGCAGCAGATCGCGGGGCTGCTGCTTGACGCCGAGCTCGCGCAGGCCGGAGCAGCTGTCGTGGTAGGTGACGCGGCCGTCGAAGGTGGCGTCGACCGTGGCCATCGCCCGCACATCGACCAGGAACGAGACCAGCTCGTGCACGCGCTCGGAGAAAGCCAGCGCGCGGGGGCCCCAGTCCGCATCGTCGGCGAGCAGCGCCGGATAGTGCGACTTCAGCATGCCGGCGCAGGAGCCGGACGGAGCGACGACGTAGTCAAAGCCCTCGAAGGCGGCGATCGTCTGCTTCGCGAGATCCCTGGCGTCGGCCCGGTCGCCGGAGTTGTAGGCGGGCTGGCCGCAGCAGGTCTGCGCCGCCGGCACCTCGACCCGGCAGCCGGCCTGCTCGATCAGCTTGACCGCCGCGAAGCCGACCGAAGGCCGTATCAGGTCGACCAGGCAGGTCACGAACAGACCGACGCGAGGGCGAGGATCGAGCGGGTGGCTCATCGGCGGAATCCCGAAGGCGAATGCGTCTATTCTTGGCGTTCAGATCTTGGCGTTCAGAGCCTGCCTTCTAGCACGCGGCGGCAAGGCGTCCAGCGAGCCGGGCACAAAAAACCCGGCCTGCGCCGCAGCACGGCCGGGTTTCATATGCGTCAGCCGGACCGGAGGAACCGGCCGGTTCGGTGTCAGCGCCTCACTTCAGGGTCTTCAAGTAGGCGATCAGGTCCTTGCGGTCGTCCTCGTCCTTGATGCCGGCGAACGCCATCTTGGTCTTCGGCATGAAGGCGGCCGGCTTCTCGAGGTAGGCAAACAGCTTCTCCTCGGTCCATACCAGGCCGCCGGCGCCCGCCTCCTTGTTGGCTTCCGAGTAGTTGTAGCCCTCGATGGTGCCCGCCTTGCGGCCGACGATGCCGTTCAGCACCGGCCCGACCGCGTTCTTGGCGCTCGCGCCGACCTGATGGCAGGCCTTGCAGACCTTGAATACCGCCTCGCCGTTCTCGGCGCTCTGGGCGTTGGCGGCGGAGGCGAGAGCGAACATGCCGCCGGCGGCGGCAACAGCAGCGTTGAGGTAGCGGTTCATCTGGAGGCAGCTCCTGGATTGGGAAAGCGCGTGATCCGCAGGGCAGATAACCGATCGGACGATATCACGCAGCGTGACAATTTGCCTTGTCCGGCCCTGTCAGCGAATGCTCGCGGCGCTTCTGGCGGCCTTGGACTGGGCGGCGCCGCCCTGCCGGCTTTTCCGACCCGGCGCTGCGCGCCGGCGCCGGCAGGCCCTTGCCGCCCTCGCGCTCCCAATAGGGCTCGCTGCCATACGTCTCGGCCAGGAAATCGATGAAGGCGTTGACCTTGGCCGGCATGAAGTCCCGCGACGGATAGACGGCATAGATCGCGAGGTTCGAGGTTGCGTGCCAGTCCGGCAGTACCACCTCGAGCGCGCCGGAGCGAATATCGGGACCCACGTCCCAGATCGGCCGCAGCCCGAGGCCGTGGCCGCCGACCAGCAATTCGCGCACGAACTCGGCGGAGTTCGAGCGCAAGTTGCCCTTGAGCCGCATCTGCTTCGAACCGTCCGGGCCGTCGAGGTGCCAGACCTCCTGGGCGCCGGCCGAGATGCAGTTGTGGAACTCGAGGTCGGCCAGCGACTTCGGCCGCCCGATGCGGTCGAGATAGGACGGCGCGCCGCAGATCACGCGATGATCGGGGGCGAGCTTGCGGGCGACGAGCGAGCTGTCCTGCAGCTCGCCGATCCGGATTGCGACGTCAAAGCCCTCGCGGATGATGTCGGCGAAACTGTCGGTCAGGTGGAAATCGAGCTCGATATCCGGATAGCGGGCCAGGAAGGCGTTCACGTGCGGCGCGATGTGCAATCGGCTGAACGACGTCGGTGCGGTGATCTTCAGGTGGCCGCGCGGCTTGGTGTTGCGGCGGCTGACGAAGTCCTCCGCCTCCTCGACCAGGCTCAGGATGTCGATCACGCGCTTGAAATAGCCCTCGCCGGTCTCGGTGAGCGTCAGTTGCCGCGTGGTACGCTGGAACAGCCGGGCGCCAAGGCGCTCCTCCAGCAGGCTGACGCGCTTGGAGACGACTGCCGGGGAGAGGCCCATCTCGCGCCCGGCCGCCGACATGTTGCCGGTGCGGGCCACTCTGGCGAAGATGTCGAGGTCGCTGATAGCTGTCACAGACGTGTCCTTGCTGGCGGTCCGGATGCGCTGATGCAAGACTTTCTCCAAGCCGTTGATTATGCTGTGCCTCGACTAAGGTGTGTCGTCCATCTTTCATAGATGAAGGACAGTTTCACAGCCACGTTGAAGATGAGGTGCCTGATCGATGTTCAGTAATCGGTCGGGTGCGAACGCTGTTAAGGGCGTTGCATGCCCGCCGAGTGATCGCGCATAAGGCATGCGAGCCTTCGACGGCCGCCGCGATTCAGGGAGGAAACCCATGTCCGCAATCGCCCTGCCCGCACCTGATCCGCAGGTGCTCGCGCGCCGCGAGCACATCGTGCAGCAGCTCGTCGCCCTGATCGGAGCCGACGCGGTGATCGGCGACGAGGACGGTCGCCGAGCGTTCGAGACCGACGGCTTGACCGCCTACCGCCGGATGCCGCTGGCGGTGGTGTTGCCGACCAGCACGCAAGACGTGGCGCGCGTGCTGCGCTTCTGCCGCGACGGCGGCATCAAGGTGGTGGCGCGGGGCGCCGGCACCTCGCTGTGCGGCGGCGCGCTGCCGGCCGAGGATGCGGTCGTCGTCGGCGTCAGCCGCATGACCCGGGTGCTCGAGGTCGACTATCAAAGCCGCATCGCACGGGTCGAGGCCGGCATCACCAATCTGGCGATCTCCGCCGCCGTGTCGCGCGAAGGCTTCTTCTACGCGCCCGATCCGTCGAGCCAGCTCGCTTGCACCATCGCCGGCAACATCGCGATGAATTCCGGCGGCGCCCATTGCCTGAAGTACGGGGTGACGACCAACAACGTGCTCGGGCTCAAGATGGTGATGATGGACGGCGAGATCGTCGAGATCGGCGGCAGCCACCTCGATTCCGGCGGGTACGACCTGCTCGGCCTGTGCATCGGCTCCGAGGGCCAGTTCGGCATCGTCACCGAGGCGACGGTGCGGATACTGCGCGCGGCCGAGGGAGCGCGGCCGATGCTGCTCGGCTTCGCTTCCAGCGAGGCCGCCGGCGCCTGCGTGTCGGCGATCATCGCCAGCGGCATCATCCCGGTCGCCATCGAATTCATGGACAAGCCGGCGATCGAGGTGTGCGAGGCGTTCGCCAAGGCCGGATACCCGATGAACGTCGAGGCATTGCTGATCATCGAGGTCGAAGGATCGCAGGACGAGATCGACGCGCTGCTCGCGCGGATCGTCGAGATCGCCAAGGCGCACGATCCGATCACCACCCGCGTCAGCCAGAGTCCGGAGGAGAGCGCCAGAATCTGGAAGGGGCGCAAGTCGGCGTTCGGCGCCATCGGCCGTATCTCCGAGTACTACTGCATGGACGGCACGATCCCGCTCGGCCAATTGCCGCTGGTGTTGCGCCGGATCACCGAGATCTGCACGCGCGAGGGATTGCGCGTCGCCAACATCTTCCATGCCGGCGACGGCAACCTGCATCCGCTGATCCTGTACAACGCCAACGATCCGGCGGAAGGCCTGCGGGCGGAAGCGGCCGGCGCCGATATTCTGAAGCTCTGCGTCGAGGTCGGCGGCTGCCTGACCGGCGAGCATGGTGTCGGCATCGAGAAGCGCGACCTGATGCCGTTCCAGTTCTCCGCCGACGACATCGCACTGCAGATGCGGATCAAAACGGTGTTCGATCCGGACTGGCTGCTCAATCCGGCCAAGGTGTTCCCGCTCGACCGGCGCGACCACGGCGCCGCCGCCGGCCCGCTTGCGGCCTGAGCTGGCCGCGCACGACATAGCGGCCGATACTGACCTGGCCCGATACCAACCTGGAATTACAACCTTGCAGCAGATCCTTCGGCCGGCAGCAGATTGGGAATTGCGCACCTTGCTGCGCGAGGCGAGCGAGGCACGGCAGCCCATCGAGCTGCTCGGCGCTGGCACCAAGCAGGGCGTCGGCCGGCCGCAGCAGACCTCGCGCGGCATCAGCACGGTGAGCCTTTCGGGCATCACTCTCTATGAGCCGTCCGAGCTGGTGATGTCGGCGAAGTCGGGCACGCCGCTGGCCTACATCGAGGCCGAGCTTGCCCGCAACGGGCAGATGCTGGCGTTCGAGCCGGTCGACCTGGGGCCGGTGCTCGGCGCGCAACCCCGGCAGGGTACGATCGGCGCAGTGTTCGCGACCAATCTCTCCGGCGCGCGCCGGGTCATGTCGGGTGGCGCCCGCGACCATATTCTCGGCGTCAGCGCCGTCACCGGCACGGGCGACATCATCAAGTCGGGTGGCCGGGTGATGAAGAATGTCACCGGCATCGACGTGGCGCGCGGCCTGATGGGCAGCTGGGGTACGCTGGCGGTGATGACCGAGACCACGTTCAAGGTGCTGCCGCGGCCGCATGCGTCGGCGACGCTCGCGATCGCCGGCCTGCCGGACGAGATCGCCATGGAAGCAATGTGCGCGGCGATCGGCTCGCCGTTCGAGGTGACCGGCACCGTGCATCTGCAAAAAAGTCTCGCGCGGCGGCTGTGGCATGCCGGGTTGCGCTCGGCCGGCCAGGCGATCACGGCGCTCAGGATCGAGAATTTCGAGAGCTTCGTCGGCTATCGCGCCGGTCGGCTCAAGGAGCTGCTCAAGGCCTATGGCGAGATCCAGGTGATCGACCACGACAGCTCGGTGGCGTTCTGGGAGGAGCTGCGCGTGCTGTCGGTGCTGCAGAACTCGCCGGCGCCGCTGTGGCGGATCTCGACCACGCCCCGTCTCGGGCCCAAGGTGGTGAGTGACATCCGCCGCTACATGAATGTCGAAGTCATGTACGACTGGTCGGGCGGGCTGATCTGGCTCGAGGTGCCGCCGTCGTCGGATGCCGGCGCGACCGACATTCGCCGCGTGCTGGCGGTGCATGGCGGTCATGCGACGCTGCTGCGCGCGGATCCGGCGGTGCGCGCCGCGGTCGAGGTGTTTCATCCGCTGTCGCCGCCGGTGCAGCGGCTCACCGAGCGGCTGAAGGCGGTGTTCGATCCGGCCGGCATCCTCAATCCGGGACGAATGTACGCCTCCGTTTGAAATCGCAGTCGCGCGCTCCAGCGAGCGTGCCAGAAGGTCGACCCATGCAGACGAAGTTCACACCCGAGCAACTCAAGGATCCGCGGCTCGCCGAGGCCGACCGCATCCTGAAACGCTGCGTGCATTGCGGACTGTGCACCGCGACCTGCTCGACCTACGTCCTGCTCGGCGACGAGCGCGACAGCCCGCGCGGGCGCATCTACATGATGAAGGACATGTTCGAGAACGGGCGCAGCGCGAGCCCGCAGGTCCAGCTTCACGTCGACCGCTGCCTGAGCTGCCTGTCCTGCATGACGACCTGTCCGAGCGGCGTCGACTACATGCATCTGGTCGACCTGGCGCGCGTGCACATCGAGAAGACCGGCAAGCGCAACGTCAAGGACTGGCTGATCCGTGGCATGCTGGCGGCCATCGTGCCGTACCCGGAGCGCTTCCGCACGGCGGTGGCGTTGGCGCCGCTCGGCCGTCCGCTCACCGGCATGATGCGGCGCGTCGGGCTCAAGGAGCTCGCCGCCATGATCGAGCTCGCGCCGAAGGCGAGCACGCGGCCGGCGGCATTCGAGGGGCCCGGCAAGGCGACCACGACCGAGCTGCGCCGCGCCAAGGTGATCATGCTCGCCGGTTGCGCCCAGCAGGTGCTGCGGCCCGAGATCAACGACGCCACGATCCGGCTGCTGGCCAGGCGCGGCGTCGAGGTCGAGGTCGCCGGCCGCGCCGGCTGCTGCGGCGCCCTCGTCCACCACATGGGCAAGGAGGAGGCGGCGCACGCCTTCGTCAAGGCCAACATCGATGCCTGGTCCAAGATCATCGAGCGCGAGCCGATCGACGCCATCGTGATCAATGCGTCGGGCTGCGGCACCACGGTGAAGGACTACGGGCACATGATGGCCCGCGTCGAGGGCTACGCCGAGCGCGCGGCCAAGATCTCCGCCCTGACCAGGGACGTGACCGAATTCCTGAGCGAGCACGACATCGGCCCGCCGAAGCGCTGGTCGTCGATCCGCGTCGCCTACCACTCCGCCTGCTCGATGCAGCACGGCCAGCGCATCACCGACGAGCCGAAGCTGCTGCTGAAGAAAGCCGGCTTCACCGTGCTCGACGTGCCGGAGAGCCACATCTGCTGCGGCTCGGCCGGCGTCTACAACATCCTGCAGCCGGATCTCGCCGGCGAGCTGCGGGCGCGCAAGGCGGCGAACATCGAGAGCGTGCGGCCCGACATCATCGCGGCCGGCAACATCGGCTGCATCGCCCAGATCGCCCAGGGGACGAGCCTGCCGATCGTGCACACCGTCGAGCTGCTCGACTGGGCCTACGGCGGCCCGGTGCCGCGCGGCCTCGAAGGCTTCAAGGGCTTCGTTACCGACGTGCCGCAGCCGACGCGCGAGGCAAGCGAGTTCATCAGGGGGTGAGCGGCCGGCCCCGCGCCTTCCATGTGGACATCTGCCGGCCGCCCTTATTCCGGCGCGCCGGCGATGCTACCACCGCCGCGCAATCGACCGAGGAGCACCCCATGTCCGCCGAGCTGAAGATCGTAACGCGCATCGCCAATGAGCTCGGCGTGCAGGTGGCGCAAGTGGCCGCCACCGTCGAGCTGCTGGCGGAAGGCGCGACGGTGCCGTTCATCGCCCGCTACCGCAAGGAGAAGACCGGCGGCCTCGACGACACCCAGCTGCGCAAGCTCGACGAGCGGCTCGGCTACCTGCGCGAGCTCGAGGACCGCCGCGCCACGGTGCTGAAATCGATCGATGAGCAGGGCAAGCTGACGCCCGATCTCGCCCGCGCCATCGGCGGCGCCGAGACCAAGGTCGATCTCGAGGATCTCTACGCGCCGTTCAAGCCGAAGCGGCGCACCAAGGCGCAGATCGCGCGGGAAGCGGGCCTCGAGCCGCTCGCCGACGCGCTGCTGGCCAATCCGACGCTGTCACCCGAAGCGGAAGCGGCCAAGTTCGTCTCGAGCGAGAAGGGCGTCGCGGACGCCAAGGCGGCGCTCGATGGCGCCCGTCACATCCTGATCGAGCGCATCGGCGAGACGCCGCAGCTGGTCGGCAACTTGCGCGACTGGCTGTGGGAGACGGGGCTTTCCACCTGCAAGGTGGTCAAGGGCAAGGAGGCCGAGGGTGCCAAGTTCGCCGACTATTTCGACTTCTCGCAAAAGATGAAGGAGCTGCCGTCGCACCGCATCCTCGCGATGCTGCGCGGCCGCAACGAGGGCTTCCTCGACCTCGAGCTCGACGTGCCGAAGGTCGACAAGCAGCCGCATCCGGCGGACGGCAGGATCATGGCCGCCTTCGGCATCGCCGACCGCGGCCGGCCGGCCGACAAGTGGCTCGCCGACACCGTGCGGCTGGCCTGGAAGGCGAAGCTGCACGTGTCGCTGTCCGGCGATCTGATGACCCGCCTCAAGGAGCGGGCCGATGCCGAGGCGATCTCGGTGTTTTCGAAGAACCTCAAGGATCTGCTGCTTGCCGCGCCGGCCGGTCCGCGCGCCACGATGGGGCTCGATCCCGGCATCCGCACCGGCGTCAAGGTGGCGGTGGTCGATGCCACCGGCAAGGTGGTCGCCACCGACACCGTCTACCCGCACGAGCCGCGCCGGGACTGGCACGGCGCGATGGCGACGATCGCGGCGCTGTGCATGAGGCACAAGGTCGAGCTGATCGCGATCGGCAACGGCACGGCCAGCCGCGAGACCGACAAGCTGGTTGCCGAGGTGATGCAGAAGATGCCCGAGCTGAAGCTCACCAAGGTGATGGTGAGCGAGGCCGGCGCCTCGGTCTATTCGGCCTCCGAGCTGGCGGCGAACGAGTTCCCCGATCTCGACGTGTCGCTGCGCGGCGCGGTGTCGATCGCGCGGCGCCTGCAGGACCCGCTGGCCGAGCTGGTCAAGATCGAGCCGAAGGCGATCGGCGTCGGCCAGTACCAGCACGATGTCGACCAGAACGGCCTTGCCCGCTCGCTCGACGCGGTGGTCGAGGACTGCGTCAACGCGGTCGGCGTCGACGTCAACACGGCATCGGCGCCGCTGCTGGCGCGGGTGGCCGGACTGAATGCGACGCATCAGCAGCAACATCGTCGCCTTCCGCGACGAGAACGGCGCATTCAAGACCCGCTCCGCCATCAAGAAGGTGCCGCGGCTCGGGCCGAAGGCGTTCGAGCAGGCGGCGGGCTTCCTGCGCATCATGAACGGAGCCAATCCGCTCGACGGCTCGGCGGTGCATCCGGAAGCCTACAGCCTGGTCGAGAAGATCGCCGAGGCGACAAAGCGGCCGCTGAAGTCGATGATCGGCGACCGCACGTTCCTGAAGTCGCTACAGCCGCAGGCAATTCGCCGACGACAAGTTCGGTATGCCGACGGTCACCGACATCCTGGCCGAGCTGGAGAAGCCCGGTCGCGATCCGCGGCCCGAGTTCAAGACCGCGACCTTCCAGGACGGCGTCGAGAAGATCTCGGACCTGAAGCCCGGCATGCAGCTCGAAGGCGTCGTGACCAACGTCGCGGCATTCGGCGCATTCGTCGACGTCGGCGTGCACCAGGACGGGCTGGTGCACATCTCGGAGCTGCCGACCGGTTCGTGAAGGACCCGCGCGAGGTGGTGAAGGCCGGCGACGTGGTCAAGGTGCGGGTCAAGGAGGTCGATGTCGCCCGCAAGCGCATCGCGCTGACGATGAAATCGGGGGCGATACAACCGGGCCATGCGGCAGGCGCGCGGCCAGCGGGCGGTGCGACCTCGGCCGGCAATCACCGTCCCGGCGCGCCGATCCCGAAAAAGCCCGAGCCGGCCGGCGAAAGCGCTCTTGCCGCGGCGCTGCGCAAGGCGCAGCAGCAGGGCAAGTCCTGAACGGGATTGCGGCTATTCTGCCACATGCCGGGCCCGCAGCAGCGCCGGCGGCCTCCGGCGGCGATGCCAGCGTCGAGTGAATGGGCTAGAAGTCGGCGCATGAAATCGACGCATTCGACATTCGCGGCGGGCTTGCGAAGGCTCGTGATCGGGCTTGGCGCGATTGCCGTGCTGTTGCTCGACACGCCCCTGGCGGCTGCCGGCGGCGCTTCGCCGCTCATTTACGAGGCGAAGTTCGGCGTGCTCTACCACGACGTGCCGAACCTCTGGAGCGGGTTCCGGCTCGAGAGCGGCGTCGACATCAATGGCGAGCTGTTGCTGGCGCCGGCGTTGCCGATCCTCGGCGGCGCGATCCGTCCGGCGATCGGCGGCACGGTCAACACCGACGGCTACACCAGCAAGGCCTACATCGACGCCCGCTGGCAGATCGAGCTGCCGCACGGCTTCTATTTCGGTATCGGACTCGGGGCCGCCATCCACGACGGCCACCTGGTCCCGGACGCGCCCGACCGCAAGGCCTTGGGCGGCCGCTGGCTGTTCCATATCCCGGCCGAGATCGGCTACCGGCTGGACCAGCACAACTCGATCTCGATCTATTTCGAGCACATGTCGAACGGCAATACGCAGACCTACAACGAGGCGCTCGACAGCATCGGCGTGCGCTACGGCTACCGGTTCTAAAGCGCCGGCTTCCTCGACATTTCAGTCTGCGATGTGTGCACTCGGATCGCGATTTCGACCCGCTGGAGCAGCATCTGGGCCTGCAGGTCTGGCGCGGCTAGCCGGCAGCGCGCCGCCGACACTGCGCTTCCCCCGTGCGGCAGCGTCCGCTATAAGCCGCGGCAACTCTTGTGATTTCGCCCAAAAAGGCCAGCAATTTCATGTCCAAGGCCCCTAAAGACCGGCGTCCCGAGGCGCGGCTGCCGCGCGGCTTCCGCGACTATGGCGGCGCGGAGATCGCCAGCCAGCGCGAGATGCTCGACAAGCTTGCCGCGGTATTCGAGCGGTACGGCTATGACGCGCTCGAGACGCCGGCGTTCGAGTACACCGATGCGCTGGGCAAGTTCCTTCCCGACACCGACCGGCCCAATGCCGGCGTGTTCTCGGTACAGGACGACGACGACCAGTGGATGAGCCTGCGCTACGACATGACGGCGCCGCTCGCCCGGCACGTGGCGGAGAATTTCGACAAGCTGCCGAAGCCCTATCGACGCTATTCGATGGGTCCCGTGTGGCGCAACGAGAAGCCGGGTCCGGGCCGTTTCCGCCAATTCATGCAGTGCGACGCCGATACCGTCGGCACCGACAACGTCGCCGCCGATGCCGAGGCCTGCATGCTGATGGCGGACGCCATGGAAGCGCTCGGCATCCCGCGCGGCAGCTACGTGATCAAGGTCAACAACCGCAAGGTGCTGGATGGCGTCCTGGCGTCGATGGCTCGATCGGCTTGTCGGGAAGCCGATGCTGGAGCGGCGGTTGACCGTGTTGCGCGCACTGGACAAATTCGATCGCTTGGCACGGATGGTGTTCGCCAATTGCTTGGGTCTGGTCGCAAGGACGAGAGCGGTGATCTACACCAAGGGAGCGGGTCTGAGTGACGACACATCAAGCTCTGGTGCTGGTCCTTGCTTGCGTGGACCTCGGACATTCGCGACATCAGTCGATGCTGCAATCCGAAGCTAATACGAGTCTTTGCGAGCGACGTCAACAATATGGTCTCGAATCTGATCGAACGATTTCGAAGGCGGTCCGGGAGCGCTCAGAGCTTTGGCACGGCCATGACGCGAGTGAATGACGTTCTTCAAGGCGGACTGAACGGAGCTGGCAGATATTGGATCACTCATCGCGGCTGCTGGCTATGACGACGACCGCGTGCGCTTCGACCCCTCCATCGTGCGCGGTCTCGACTACTACACCGGCCCGGTGTTCGAGGCGGAGCTGACCTTCGAAGTGAAGAACGAGGACGGCGAGACGGTGCGCTTCGGCTCGGTCGGCGGCGGCGGGCGTTACGACGACCTCGTCGCCCGCTTCACCGGCCAGAAGGTACCGGCGACCGGCTTCTCGATCGGCGTGTCCCGGCTGCAGGCGGCGCTGGCCCTGCTCGGCAAGACCGAGACAAAGGCTTCGCTCGGGCCGGTCGTCGTCCTGGTGATGGATAAGGCCGAGCTGCCGCGTTACCAGAAGATGGCGCAGGAGCTGCGCGGCGCCGGCATCCGCGCCGAGATGTACCTCGGCACCGCCGGCATGAAGCCGCAGATGAAATATGCCGACCGGCGCGGGAGCCCGTGCGTGATCATCCAGGGCAGCCAGGAGCGCGAGAAGGGCGAGGTGCAGATCAAGGACCTGATCGAAGGGGCGAAACGCGCCGCCGAGATCAAGGATTCGAAGGAGTGGCGCGAGGGCCGCCCCGCGCAAGTCTCGGTGCCGGAAGCCGACCTCGTGAAAGAGGTCAGCGCCATCCTCGCCCGGCACACGGGGTAGTATTCAAATACCACTGGCGGGTATTGGCTGGGTGGTGGCCACAATTACAGCCGTCATCCCGGCGAAGGCCGGGACACACGACAACGGACAGCAAACTATATGTTGACGACCGAAGACGAAAGCAGCCGTTTCGCAATGTGTCCCCAAGCATTGCCCTCGCCGTTGCTTGTCGATCGTCCCGGCCTTCGCCGGGATGACGGCACTGGGTGGTCTGGCACTGCGGATTCGATTGCCATCACTCCCTCACGCGTCGAGATAGCGCCGCGTCTGCGCCATCAGGCACAGGGGGCGGAGCGAGTCCCATGACCTCCCAACTCGACCGCCGCTCGGCGCGCTGGCTCGAAGCACGGGCGTCGCGCGCGGCGACGATCCTGCAGGTGTTCGACGGCGCCGGTTTCGAGATGGTCGCGCCGTCGCACATCGAATCGGCGGCGCTGCTGGTCGACCTGATCGGCGAGGAGATGCGCGAGCGCACCTACGGCGTCAGCGACCGCAGCGGCCGCGAGCTGTGCCTGCGCACCGACCTCACGATTCCGATCTGCCGGCTCTACCTGGCGCGCTATCCGGAGGCCCGGCAGGTGGCGAAGTATGCCTCGAGCGGGGTGGTGTTCCGCCAGCCGACCGCCGTCGACGCCACCGATCTCGACGCCGGCGAGCTGCATCAGGTGGGCCTCGAGATCTTCAACAGCCGCGATCCGGCGCGCGCCGAGGTCGAGGTGCTCGACCTGGTACTGTCCGCGTTGCGCCGAAGCGACTTGCGCGCGGTCCGACTGCGCATCGGCGATGTCGGCGCATTCCACGACCTGGTCGACGCGATCGACATGCCGCAGCGCTGGCGCGAGCGGCTGAAACACCATTTCCGCCGCCCCAAGGCGTTCATGAGCTATCTGCGTCGCCTGACCAGCCGGCGCACGGGGAAAATGGCGGACGAGCTACGCCGGCTGCTGGATCCGGCCGATCCGGTGAAGAGCGAGCAGGCAATTGCGGGTCTGCTCGACGCCAAGGGCGTGACGGTGGTCGGCGCCCGCTCGCTCGCAGAGATCACGACGCAGCTGCTGGAGCAGTTGGCGGACGAGACCGATCCGCCGCTCGAGCTGCAGGTGGCCTCGATCATCGATACCTACCTCAGCATCGAGGCGCCGCCGCATGAAGCGCTGAAGCGGATCAGCGAGCTCGGCACCCGGCAGCCGGGGCTTGACCTGTCACGCTCGCTCGCCGCGTTCGAGAAGCGGCTGGCGCTGTTCGCCGATGCCCGCATCGATGTCGCCGACATGACGTTCGCTGCCGATTTCGGGCGGGACTACGAGTACTACACCGGCTTTGTCTTCGAGGTGACCCAGCCGGGGACGACCGGTGGCCGGGCGATTGCCGGCGGCGGGCGTTACGATCGGCTGCTGCAGGCGGTCGGCGCGCCGGTCCAGGTGCCGGCGGCGGGTGCCGCCATCTACACCGACCGGCTGCTGGCTGCGGCCTGGGGAGGCGGGCTGTGAGCGAAAATCTCATCTTCGCCATTCCCTCGAAGGGCCGGCTGATGGAGCAGTGCGCCGAGGCCCTGCGGAACGCCGGTATTGTCGTCCGCAAGACCGGCCCGGACCGCGGCTATCGCGGTGAGATCGAGGGCCTTGCCGGCGTCGAGGTCGCCTTCGTCTCGGCCTCCGAGATCGTGCGCCATCTGCGCTCGGGCGAGGCGCACCTTGGTATCACCGGGCGCGATCTGGTCGAGGAGTACATCGACGACTGGACGTCGAAGGTCGCGATCGTGCGCGCATTCGAGTTCGGCCCGGCCGACGTCGTGGTCGCGGTTCCCGATTTCTGGCTCGACGTGCACGTGATGGCCGACCTCGAGGAGATCGCGGTCGCGTTCCGGCGCAAGCATCGGCGCCGGCTCAGGGTTGCGACCAAGTACATGAACCTGACGCGGCGCTTCTTCACCGCGAACGACGTCGCGAGCTACCGCATCGTCGAGAGCCTGGGGGCGACCGAAGGCGCGCCGGCGGCCGGCAGCGCCGACCTGATCGTCGATATCACGACGACCGGCGAGACGCTGCGCGCCAATGGCCTGAGGGTGCTGGAGGATGGCGTGATCCTCAAGTCCCGCGCGAGCCTGGTGCGGGCGCTGGCGCCTCGCCGCTCCGACGTGGCGGCCGCCGCGGAGGCGGAGATCATGCGCCGGCTCAACGGTCGAGCCGGCTGACCTTGCCGTCGAATGCCGGGTGGCCCCTGAACCCGGCGCGGATGGCCCGATCGAACCGATGCGCGACGCGGCCGAAGCCATCGGTGTTCGGATGCAGCTCGTCGAACCATTCGGACGGCGCACCAACGGCATCGCGGCAATCGACGTGGTGGACGACGCCGGCGTGGCGGTCGGCCAGCGCTGCCAGGGCGTCGTTGAAGCGATCTACAATCGCCGCGACGATCGCGTTCTGCAGCGCGGTGCTGACAATTCCCCGGTGATCGCGCAGCGGCTTGCGGAGCCACTTGCCGTGATTGCGGGACGTCGCCCGGTCGTAGCCGTGGATGAAGAACTTCAGGTCGCTCTTTTCCGCGCGGGCGTCCGCCACGAGCTCCTCGAACAGCGACACGATGAGCTCGATCTCGGGGCCGAGGCGCTGGTTGAGATATTGCTCGGCGGTGAGGCCGGGCTCGAACTTCCGCACGAAGTTCTTGACGTTGCCGTAGCCGAGCAGATCGTTGCCGCCGCCGCTGAGCAGGACGCCGTCCGGGCGCTTCTCGCGTATCGCCTGCATCACGTCGCTGGTGTCGGCGAGGATGCTGGTGATCTCCATGCCGGCGATGGCGCGGCAGTAGATCGGGTAGCGCATCGACAAGTGGTCGATGGTGTCCTTGACCGTGGGGTACGGGAACTGGAACCAGCTGTCACCTTCCGAAACGAGGGTGAGCCTGGTTCGTGAAGGGTCGTTGCACCTGGCGTCGAAGCCGGCGTTGCGGCGGAACCGAAGTGCCTGGCTCACCCCGATGATCGCGCCGTAGCCGAAGAAGCCGACCGGATCGCGGTTCGCCTCCCGTCGCGTATCGTCGGCGGGGGGCTCGAGCATCGTCCGGACGCCGGGCGTTCCGAACCAGGCTTCGATGCGCCCGTCGGGAACGCCCGGATCATTGATCGCTGCGATCAGGGCGTCGGCGGTGGCCGGCGGCAGTTCTTGCGACCCGATCGACGTTCCCGGGACGGTCGGGCCGCGCTTGTCGCGGGCGATGGCTTCGACAATGGTCCTGAGCGAGATGCCCTCGTTGGCGACATGCCGGCCGGGCCTGCCGGACAGCCGCCGGATCCCCGATCGCATGAGCTTCTCGTCGATCCCAGCCTGATGCAGCCCGATAAGCTTCCATTTTCGGTCGAACACCGGACCGCCCGACTGTCCCGGCAATGTCGAGGCCGAGTAGCGCAGGAAGTAGTCGTCCCGGCGATCAGCCCGCTTGAAGCCGATGTCGAGCAGCCTCGAATTGTCGAGCGCCAGTGACAGGTCCCCGCCCTCGGCGTGGCCCAGCACCCAGCAGCGGCGCTGGTTTGCCTTGAGCCCTTCGACCGCGGTCGGGATCTCGCCGGCCTCGCGCGCCTTCACGTGTCCCATCGAATCCGGCAGGCCCTCGATCTCGAGGACCGTGAAATCGAGATCGGCGACGGAGGCGGCATGCAGCATCCTGCCGCATCGGAACCGCGGCACCGGCACCGAGGAATCGCTCGCGAACTCGTTGAACTGCAGCCAGGCCTTCTCCGGCGGCACCGCTCCGGGCACGTTCGACACCACGTGGGCGGCGGTCAAGGCGACGGGCCGATCGCCGAAGCTCGGATGCAGATCGCGGCCTCGAACCAGGAACGCGGTGCCCAGCGGCCGGTCCTCGTAGGGACCGTAGACGCCGGCCACGAACCGCGCCTGCGCGACCCCCGACCGCAGCGTCCTGAGCTGCTCGAGCGCATTGCTGCCGATCGGCGAATGCTTGCGCAGGCCATCGCTGGCCTCGACCAGATCCAGCATCTGGCTGGCGTTGTCTCCGAGCAGTATGCCGCCGCCGGGCTTCTCGGCAAGGCGGGTGCGAAGATACTGGATCAGGACGCCACCGCCGTCCGGCGATTGGGGATCGATGCCCCAGACCTCCTCGAGCTGCCTGATCGAGCTTGCGATCTGGAACGCGTCGACGCTGGCATGGTCGGCCGCGGCGCCGTACCAGCGCATGGCGTCGTCGAACCTGCGGCCGGCGACGCAGGCCTCTCCGAGCGTGGCTTGCAGCCACGGATCGGACCCGGCAGCAGTGGCGGAGCCGGCTAGTGCCTGCCGCTCCAGTACGCTCGCGAGCTCGGCGGCGATCTCGCGCCAGTTGCCGGCAAGGCCGCCGCCGCCGCCGTCGCGCTCGCGGCGGGCCGCCAGCGCAACCATGTTCATCAGCGGCCAGTGGCCGTCGAAGATCGCCTGCTCATTGGAGTGGTTGGCCGAGCGGTTTTCGGCGGCGGAGCCGTAGTAGAGGATGGCGCGCGACAGGAACGGCGCAAGGTGCCTTGCCGCGCGCTTCACTCCGCGGCCGGCGACGCCATCGACATAGATCTGCTTGTTCGCCCGCCCGAGCAGGCCCAGCATCTCGCGTCTTTCGCCCTCGTATTCCCCGGCCGCTTCCGGCGGCAAGGCACGGATGTCGATCAAGGACTTGCCGTCGAGCACCAGATTGAGGGCGGCAATCCCCGATTCGAGGGTGTCGATCGCCGCCTGCAGTTGCCCCATCTCGATCAGCGCCTGGGCATATTGGCGCCGCACCATCGGTGCGTATGTGACGCTGTTGCCGTCATCGTAGCCGGCGCGCATGAGCGCCTGCGTAAGCCGCGCCAGGGTCTCGAACTGCCGGGCGCCGCGCAGCGCCGCAAGCAGCGTCTTGATCTGCTTCGCGTCGAACGCGATGCCGCCGCGATCGAGGGCCAGGATCGTCTCGTCGACCAGCGCATTGGCGGACGGAAAATCGAAATCCTCGATAAGCGCGGCGATGTCCTCGATCAAGTCCTGCGGCATCAGAAGCATTCGAACCCCCACGTCAATGATTGAAATCGGCAATTCGACAAAGCTCGTGCCCATGTGGCCATGGCCGCAATAGGGTATGCCAGCGGTCACTGGCAACGCTAGACCCGTCGGGCGACACCGGCCGGCCTGCGTATCGCCGGTGCCGTGGCGGCGGTTGCCTGCCGCTCTTGCATTCACCGCCCCATCCGACGCATTGTCCGCGCGTCGATGCTGGATGCGAAGATCGAGGAATCGATGTCGATTGCCAAATCTGCAATGCTCACCGTGCTTGGTCGGTCGGCGACGCCGCAGCGCGACACCCTGCGCCGCATTCTCGCCAGGCAGCGGGCGCAGTCGAAGAAGGCGCTGGAACGGCCGAAGCTGGTTCTGGCGAGCGCATCGCCACGCCGGCTGTCGCTGCTCGCCCAGGTCGGCGTGGTGCCGGACGGGCTGCGGCCGGCCTCGATCGACGAAAATCCGCGCCGGGCGGAGATGCCGCGCGCGCTGGTGTCGCGTCTGGCTCGCGCCAAGGCGGAAGCCGCACGTGACCAGCTCGCCAACGACACCAGCCTGGCCGACGCCTATGTGCTGGCGGCGGACACGGTCGTCACCGTCGGCCGCCGGATACTCATGAAGCCTAAATTCGTCGAGGAGGCGGTCGAGGCGCTGCAGCTGCTGTCGGGGCGCGCCCATCGAGTGTTGACGGCGATCTGCCTGATCACGCCGGACGATCGGCAGCGGGTCAAGATCGTCGACACGCGGGTGCGCTTCAAGCGGCTGTCGCGCAACGAGATCGAGGCCTACATCGCGTCGCGGGAGTGGCGGGACAAGGCCGGCGGCTACGCGATCCAGGGCTTGGCCGGATGTTTCGTGCAGAAGGTGGTCGGCTCGTATACCAACGTCGTCGGCCTGCCGTTGACCGAAGTCACGGGGCTCCTTGCCGGCGAAGGCTTCCCGGTCCATTTCAACTGGGTCAAGGCCGCCGATGTCGATCCGGATTGAGCCGGACCCCGGCTCGTTGAAGGGCAGTTAGCCATGGCCGATGCAGCAAACCCGCCCTCTGGCAGGTCCGCCATGAAAGGCGGGCGTTGCCCGATCTGCCGGGCGCCGACCGAGCAGGCGTTCCGGCCGTTTTGCTCGCGGCGCTGTGCCGACGTCGATTTGTCGCGGTGGCTCGGCGGCGCCTATGCCATTGCCGGCGGAGGCGCCGATGCCGACGAGGACGGCGATGAGGTGGCAGCGCAGACGCGCCCGCCTGAATCGGGCCGGGACCAGCGCTGACGGGCGGTTCGCAGAACTGTCACCACGACGCTGGACAGGAGCGGTCCCAGCACCTATAAGGCGCGGGCTTCGTGAGCATTTCCCCTGGCGGGAGCTCGCCACGGCAGGATGCCCGGGTAGCTCAGTTGGTAGAGCATACGACTGAAAATCGTAGTGTCGGCAGTTCAATTCTGCCCCCGGGCACCATTTGTTTC
This sequence comes from uncultured Alphaproteobacteria bacterium, assembly GCA_963750535.1. GTDB lineage: Bacteria > Pseudomonadota > Alphaproteobacteria > Rhizobiales > Hyphomicrobiaceae > JAKFWF01. The sequence continues at coordinate 46,387 of CAVVRF010000040.1, forward strand.
AATGACTTAGGCGATCGATCGCAAAGCGTGAGCCCGCTTTGCCGGAGTTTTGCGTGACTTGGCCTGCACCGCGCCTCGCATAACGAGCAGTTCCGGCTGACCGAGGCTCATCTCGCACACACGCCGAATATTCAGCACGCCTGGAGCCGCGGCGGCGGCGCTCGAGGAGTAGCCTCGCGTGGTTCGCACGCGGGGCAGCGCTACGAGCCAAGCTAATCCCATTCGACGCCCGCCGCCAACATGTAGCCGGCGCCGTAGACGGTCTTGATCAGGCGCGGGGTGTCGGGGTCGTCTTTCAGGCGTTTGCGTAACCGAGAGATGCGTGCGTCGATCGTGCGGTCCAGCGCGGGGCGGGCGCGATTGGGCAGCAGTTGGTCGCGCGTCAGGATGCGGTTGGGGTTGCTCAGAAGTCCGATCAGCAGATCGGCTTCGGCCTTGCCGAGCTCACAGTCGTCCCCGGCCGGGGACGTCAGGCGATAACTGGACGGATTGAATGTCCAGCCGGCGAACCGCGCGGCGCGCGATGGTTCGATAGCGGCCGTAGCTTCGGCAATGCGACGCAGCACGCTCCGGACGCGGGCGACCAATTCGCGTGGCTCGAATGGCTTGGTGACATAGTCGTCAGCACCGAGCTCCAGACCTGTCACGCGATCGGCAAGATCATGGCGTCCGGTCAAGATGATGACGGCGCACCTCGACTCCTCGCCGAGCCTTCGCACCACCGACAAGCCATCGAGGTCCGGCAGGCCCAGATCGACGATGCACAGCTTCGCTGGCTTCTGTCTTTGCCGTCGAAGCAGGGCCTGGCCGGTCGCCACGGCCTCGGCTGTAAAGCCGAACTTCGCCAGTTCGCGGCATACGAGGCAAGCGATGTCCGTGTCATCCTCGAGCACATAGATCAGCCGCTCGGCAGATGGTGGAACGGTGGGCTTGCGGCTCATTGCCCGCCTCCAACCATGGCATATGCAAGCTCGTCGAGGGAGAACGGCTTTCTGAGCAACAGCCAATCGCCGTTGCTGCGGGCCTGCTCGATCGGATCGGCTGCATACCCCGTCATCAACACGAGCCTAATGCCGGGATCGCGGCCACGGGCAATCCTGGCGAGATCAGATCCGCTCATGCTGCCTGGCATGACGACATCGGCCAGCAAAACCGAGATCCCCGGCGTCGTCCCAAGGAGATCAAGAGCCTCGACGGCGGTACCTGTCTCGATGATCAGGTGTCCGAGGTCCTGCAATTGCCGCCTGATGACACGGCGCACATCATTGTCATCCTCAACAAGAAGTACGAACTGCTGAATAGCCATGGCGGGCGGCGCCGGTGCTGCCCTGACTGCCCGCGCAATGGCAAGGTCACTCGATGCGGGCAGCAATAGCTCTGCTACGGTGCCACAGCCCGGAGTGCTTCTCAGGCGGATCGCACCATTGGATTGGCGTGCAAAACCGTACACCATCGACAGCCCAAGCCCACTCGATCGGCCGAATTCCTTCTTCGTGAAGAAGGGTTCAAACACCCTCGCGAGGGTTGCTTCGTCCATTCCGACCCCGACGTCCGCGACGCAAACGGCGACATAGCCACCGGCGGGGCAATCCAGCTTCGCTGCCTCGTCGGGCGCGAGAGACCGCGGCTCCGCCGCAAGCGACAGGCGTCCACCATTCGGCATTGCATCACGAGCGTTGAGCACCAGATTGAGGATCGCGTTGTCGAGTTGATTGGGATCGACACGGATCATGAGCGGGCCAATCTCGCCGCTATAATTGATCTCGATGGATTCGGGCACCGATCGCCTGATGAGCGGCAGCAGGCTTCTGAGCGCGGTCGCAGCATCGACGGCGATCGGGTCGAGCGGTTGCTGCCTGGCAAAAGCGAGAAGTCGTTGAATGAGCGCGCCACCACGTCGCGCGGCATCCAGTGCAGGTCCGACGTTCTCGGTCACGTCGCTCGAAGCGTGGTGTTCCAGCACCGCCAGATTGCCGATGATGATCGTCAGCAGATTATTGAAGTCGTGCGCGAGACCGCCGGTCAGCTTGCCGACTGCTTCCATCTTCTGTGCCTGAACGAGCGCTGCCTCCGCCCGCTTCTGCTCCTCGTAGGCTCGCGTGAGCTCGGCGTTGGTGGTCTGAAGCTCGGCCGTGCGTTCACGCACGCGGGCTTCGAGTAGCTCGTTCTGATCGCGAATGAGGCGTTCGTAGCGGCGCTGTTCCGTGACATCGGTATAGATGGTGACGAAGCCGCCTCCCGGGAGCGGCTCGCCTCGAACGAGAATGACCTGTCCGGACGACCTGACGCGCTCCATTTGATGCGGCTGGAACAGGCGCGCAATGGCGACACGTTCCGCAACGAGCATCTCGACATTGCCGACGCCATATTCTCCTCGCTCAGCGTTGAAGCGCATGAAATCGGCGAACGGCGTGCCGACCTCCGCGAGCACCAACGGAAATTCCAGCAGATCGAAGAACGTCCGGTTCCAACCTACGAGGCGAAGGTCCCCATCAAAAACGGTGAACCCCTGGGCGATGTGATCGAGACCGGCCTGGATCAGCGTGAAGCGGACCCGGTTTCCGGTCTCGGCAAGTGTCAACGCGGGTTGCGACATTCCAGAACCGATGTTCGCTGTTGTCTCCTGCAACCGAAACTAGCGCAGGCGGTCCGTCGCGGGAATGCGCGCGCCCCAGCTGTTACAATTCCGTACAATTCCCGCACACCCACGCGAACATCTCCTGCCACAGCCATCTCCAATGTCGCCCGCGCCCGCTGCAAGACGGGTCCGATGCTTCGGAGGAGACGATGCAGAAATTGGTGGCCGCAGCCGGCGGCCCATATGAGGCCGGTCTCGAGCCGAGGCCAGCCAACTTCGAACCGCTCTCGCCGCTCAGCCTGCTGAAACGGGCTGCGCGGATCTATCCCAACTATTGCTCGGTAGTGCATGGCGGTGTGCGCCACACTTGGGCAGAAACCTATGCCCGTTGCCGGCAACTTGCGAGCGCGCTCGAGCGCAACGGCATCAAGCGGCTCGATACGGTCTCGATCATGGCCTCCAACATTCCAGCCATGTACGAGGCCCACTTCGCCGTGCCGATGGCAGGGGCCGTCCTCAATACAATCAATACGCGGCTCGATCCGACGGCGGTGGCCTTCGTCCTCGATCACTCGGACTCCAAGTTACTCCTGGTCTCCGAGGACTATCTCGACGTCGCCCGCAAGGCTGTCAGCCTGGCAGCGAACAAACCACCTCTCCTGGTGATCGCGGAGGAAGGAACGCCGCCGGCCAGCGAGTATGAAATGCTGCTCGCGGAAGGCGATCCAGAATTCGCGTGGAGCGGTCCAGCCGACGAATGGCAGGCGATCGCACTATCCTACACCTCCGGCACGACCGGGAACCCGAAGGGCGTCGTCACGCACCATCGGGGTGCCTATCTCAACGCGCTTGGAAACGCGCTTGCCTGGAACATGGGATCGCATCCACGGTATTTGTGGACGCTGCCGATGTTTCATTGCAACGGCTGGTCGTTCCCTTGGACGCTCGCCGCAGTCGCCGGCACGAGCGTCTGCCTGCGCAAGGTGACCGCCGACGGCATCTACCGCGCAATCGCCGAGCAGCGCGTGGATCATCTGAGTGCCGCGCCAACTGTGCTGACCTTCATCGTCAATGCAGGTGCCGACGAGCGCCGGTCTTTCGATCATCCGGTGAAGGTGATGACCGCTGGCGCGGCGCCGCCTGCGGCCGTGCTTGCCGACATGGCCAAGCACAACTTCGATGTCACGCACGTCTACGGGCTCACCGAGGTCTACGGCCCGGTTGTCGTTTGCGCCTGGAAGGACGCCTGGAACGACAAGCCCATCGAGGAGCAGGCGCAAATCAAGGCTCGTCAGGGCGTGCCCTATCCGGTTCTCGAGGACGTGCAGGTCCTCGACCCCGCAACCATGGCACCTGTGCCGGCGAACGGGGAAACGATGGGCGAGGTGATGATCCGCGGCAATGTGGTCATGAAGGGATACTTCAAGAACCCTGCCGCGACTTCCGAGGCGTTCGCCGGCGGCTGGTTCCACACCGGCGATCTCGGCGTCATGCATCCAGACGGCTATGTCCAGCTGCGCGACCGCTCCAAGGACGTCATCATATCGGGCGGCGAGAATATCTCGTCGCTCGAGGTTGAAGAGGTGCTCTATCGCCACCCCGCCATACTTGAGGCCGCCGTGGTCGCGCGACCTGACGAAAAGTGGGGCGAGACTCCATGCGCCTTCGTCACGTTGAAACCCGACATGGAGGGCAAAGTCAGCTCCGCCGACATTATCGCGTTTTGCCGCGCCAATCTGGCGCATTTCAAGGCTCCGCGCTCGGTCGTCTTCACGGCGCTTCCGAAAACGTCGACCGGCAAGATCCAGAAATTCGAGCTCCGCAAACTGGCCCACGAGCTTGCGCCCGGCCCGTCGCCCTGAGGAGCACGCGCGATGGAGCAACCTTTCATCATCGAGACCCAGGGCCTGACCAAGGAATTCAAAGGGTTCCGTGCGGTCAACGGCGTCGACCTGCGAATCCGGCGCGGCAGCATTCATGCGCTGATCGGCCCGAACGGCGCCGGGCGCGGGAAAGATAACGACCATGCGCGCAATCATGGGGCTTCTGCGCGCGGCGCGGACCTGCTGCTGCTCGACGAGCCGACCGAGGGGCTAGCCCCGGTCATCGTCCAGCAGATCGGCGCGATCATTCGCGACCTCAAGACCCGCGGATTCACCCTCTTGTTGGTCGAGCAGAATTTCCATTTCGCCTCGACGGTCGCCGACCGCCACTACGTGGTCGAGCATGGCTCCGTCGTTGATGAAGTCGAGAACGGGCAGCTGGCGGCGAACAAGTCGAAGCTCGAAGCCTATCTCGGAATCTAGTTTGGCAACTCGGTATGGGAGAGAAACATGCGAATGAAAATCCTGGGGCTGGCCGCCACGGCGCTTTGCGCCGCGACAGCCGCTCAAGCGCAGTACAGTGACGGCGTCGTCAAGATCGGCGTTCTGTCCGACATGTCCGGCCTCTATGCCGATCTCTCCGGCCCCGGATCGGTCTGGGCGGCGCGCAAGGCGGTCGAGGATTTCGGCGCTGCGGCCAAGGGCATGAAGGTCGAGATCGTCTCGGCGGATCACCAGAACAAGCCCGACATCGCCTCCAACGTCGCGCGCCAGTGGTACGACGTCGACAAGGTGGACGTGATCGTCGATCTCGTCACCTCGTCGGTCGCTCTCGCCGTCAATAACATTGCGGAGGAAAAGAACCGCGTCGCACTGGTTTCCGGTGCGGCCACCTCGGACTTGACCGGGAAAGCCTGCACCGCGAACACCATCCACTGGACTTACGATACCTGGGCGCTGGCGAACGGCACCGGCAATGCGATCGTCAAGACCGGTGGTGATAGCTGGTACTTCCTGACCGCCGACTATGCCTTCGGGCATGCACTGGAGCGCGATACGGCTGCGGTCGTCGAGAAGAATGGTGGCAAGGTCATGGGCAAGGTCCGTCATCCTTTCCCGGGCGCGGATTTCTCGTCATTCCTGCTTCAGGCACAGGCATCAAAAGCCAAGATCATCGGCCTCGCCAACGCGGGAACCGATACCACCAGTGCCATCAAGCAAGCCGCGGAGTTTGGCATCGTCAAAGGCGGACAGAACCTTGCCGGGCTGCTCGTATTCATCACCGACGTGCATGCACTCGGCTTGAAGACGGCGCAGGGCCTCGTCATGACGGAAGCCTGGTACTGGGATGCGAACGATGCCAATCGGGCCTTCGCCAAGGACTTTGCGGCGGCAAACGGCGGCAAGATGCCGACGATGGTTCATGCCGGCGTCTATTCCTCGATTGTCCACTACTTGAAGGCAATCGAGGCGCAAAAGAGCGACGCCGACGGCGCCGCGGTGGTCGCAAGGATGAAAGCCATGCCGACCGACGATAAGGTGTTCGGCAAGGGGCAGGTACGCGTTGACGGACGCAAGGTCCACGATATGTATCTGTTCGAGGTCAAGAAGCCCGAGGAGAGCAAGGGCCCTTGGGACTACTACAAAGTCCGCGCGACCATTCCTGCCGCGCAGGCATTCCGCCCGGTCGAACAGGGCAACTGCCGGCTCGTGAAGAAATAGAGGCGTTGGGCGGGGCGACGGCTCGTCCGGCGCGCCCCGCAATTCTTGGATTCATCGGGATAGCTAAGCGGCCGTTTGCCCAATCCAGCGAGGCGACCTGAGACTTGTAGGAGGGCGCAACATTGGAACGGGTTCCAATTTGCAAATGTATTCAGCAGCTTGCCATCAACCTGAGTGATCGCAGCTTCCATTGAGCAACTTGCGTGTGCGTTTAATCACATCAAGCCGCGGCATTATGGGGCTATTTAAAGCAGAGTGTCGGGCCGCGCCATTTGTTGGCCTGGCGGTCCCTACAGTCGATTGGATCGATAGGAGTCCAAGAATTATGGAGTGATCGCATGATAGACCGTCGCGCGCTTCTTCTCGGTGCCGCATCGGGCTTGGCAGTCGCCCAGACGCACGGACAGACCCGCCCTAATTTGCCGCGAGTTGGCATTCTCAACTTCGCGACCGACGATGACATTCGCGTCCGCCAATTCAAGAGTGCACTGCAGGGTCTGGGCTATGTCGAAGGCCGGAATGTCGTAATCACGATTCGCTCTGCCAATGGTGCACTCGAAGTCCTGCCAAGCCTTGCCGAGGCACTTATCGCGGATAAATCGGATGTCATGATCGCGCTCGGCCCGGCGGCGTGGGCGGCCAAGCGTACGACCACCACGGTTCCGGTCGTGATCGCTTTCAGCGGCGATCCCGTCGGCGACGGCATCGTGCCGAGTATCGCGCGGCCGGGCGGCAACATCACGGGCTTCTCGTACATGTCGTCGGACCTCGCCGGGAAACGCCTGGAAATTCTCAACAATGCATTCCCAGGGTCGAAGCGGCTCGGTGTCCTCTATAATCCGCGCGAACCGGCGACCAGACTTGAGATGAAGATCACGGAAGTCGCTGCGCAGTCCCTGGGACTCACCCTGGTTCCCGTGGCCGCCGACTCGCTCGGCGCGCTCGATGACGCCTTTCTATTGGCGGTCGACCAGAAGGTTGGCGGGCTGGTGGTATTCACCCATGGATTTGCCGTAATCAACAGTAGTCGGATTATTGCGCTGTCGGCCCAACATCGGTTGCCAGTCCTATATGGGTGGCGCGAGTTCGTCGACGACGGCGGCCTAATGTCCTACGGCCCAGATATCGAAATGCTGGTGCGCCGGGCGGCGGTCTACGTGGATCTTATCATCAAGGGTGCGCGCGCGGGCGATCTGCCGTTTGAACAGCCCACGCGATTGCAGCTTGTGGTGAACAAAAAAACCGCAGGCGCCCTTGGACTTACCTTCCCACCCTCCATCCTGGTACAGGCGGACGAGGTGATCGAGTGAACCGCCGTCAGCTGAAGGTACATTACAGATAGGATGCAAATGGCACGACCCCCGTGCCCGCTGAAGGTGCGTCGCTCTCACCCGGAATAGCGCTTCACTTGGAAGCGAGTATCACCGACGGTACTCGATCTCTTTGCCACGACCGCTGCCGTGGCGGGCGGCACGGGTGGCATCGGCCGGACTCCGAGCCGTTTTCTCGCCGCCCGCGGTGCAAAGGTGATCGTCGTTGGGCAGACGTTTCGTGATCATGGCAGGTTGTCGGGCATACGCGCTGGCGGGCCAATTCACCGAGCCGGCTGCGCGCGAATGACTGGAAGCGGTCTGCGGACGGTGTCAACTTGGCGTCTCGAACTCGAAGCACCGAGACGATGTTGCGGACATTCCATCCGCGAACGCGGATAACGTCCAATGATCCGGCTCGCAGTTCCGCGTCGACAACGTAGCGGCTGATGGCAGCAATTCCATAGCCTCGTCTCAGCGCATGCACGAGCGCCTCGTTCGACGGCAGCTCGAGCCGGCGTCTGGGAACTATACCCAGCCGCGCCAATCCTGCGTCGGATGAGATACGCGTCGCCGAACCCTCCTCCCGCGAGATCCAGGTCAATTTTTCAAGACTGTCGCGCGACGGACGCCGCGGTATGAGCGCTGATTTGCCGGCGATGACGACCTCGTACTCCAGCAGGGGCTCAGTTTCGATCTCAGGTGCCCCGACGGCCCCCGCTACGAAACCCAGCTCAGCGCGATGCGACCGAAGTAGCTCGATCGCCTGCGCGGCCGTTCCCACCTGCAAGGTGACGCGCACTCCTGGATGGGAATGTTGGAACTCGGCAATGATCTCGGGCAACAGGTATGTGCCGGTGAGCGACGACGCTACGACCGCCACCGAACCGGAGCCGCTCTTGCGGAATTGGGCGGCGCCGAGGCCTGCCTGCACCAGGAGGGACTCGGCCCGAAGTACGTAGTTCGCGACGAAATCACCGGCACTCGTGAACGAGCCGTCCCGCCGTGCCCGCTCCACTAGTTTGAGCCCCAATGCGTGCTCCAGCTCGGCGATGTGTTTTGAAATCGCCGGCTGGCTGATCCGCAGCTCCGCGGCGGCGGCCGAGAACGACCTCTGCCGAGCAAACGCTGCAAACGCGCGCAAACGTGCTTCCAGTTTCATAATCTGAGCTTATACGAACGCGCCGGTTATGTATTTTTTTCTTCTTCCCGCAGTGGGTATGATGGCGTCGCGTGTCGTCAGTGAGTTGCCTCACTGCCATGCATCACAATGAGGGCGGCCCCCTTGGGCTGACGCAATTGCCACGACTGTTGGCGACCAAATGGTGAGATCATGCCTGCATTCATCTGCTCGGCCTGCGGTACGCAGTATCCGCCGTCCGAGGCTCCGCCCGGTGCGTGTGTGATCTGCACCGACGAGCGGCAGTTCGTGCCAGCTTCGGGCCAGTCCTGGACCACGCTGGAGGGGCTACGGAACGCGCACAGCAACAAGTTCCGCCGCCTCGCGCCGGGGCTTACGACGGTCGAGACCACCCCGGCGTTCGGCATCGGGCAGCGCGCGTTCCTTGCGCGCACGCCGGCAGGCAACGTGCTGTGGGACTGCATCGCCCTGATCGACGACGCCACGGTCGATGTGCTGAAGGGCCTGGGCGGCGTCACGGCGATCGCTATCTCCCACCCGCACTACTACACCACGATGGTGGAGTGGAGCCGCGCGCTCGGGGGAGTGCCGATCCACCTGCACGCGGCTGATCGTCAGTGGGTGATGCGGGCGGACCCCGCGGTGCAGTTCTGGGAGGGCGACACCAAGCCAATCGGGCCGGGCCTCACGCTGGTTCGACTGGGAGGACACTTCGACGGCGGCACCGTCCTGCACTGGGCGGACTGGAGCGAAGGTCGCGGCGTGCTGCTCTCGGGCGACATCCTCCAGGTGGTCCCGAGCGGACACGTCAGCTTCATGTGGTCCTACCCGAACCTGATCCCGCTCTCCGCCGCCAAGGTTCAGCGCATGGCGGAGATCCTGGAGCCATTCGCATTCGACGCGGTCTACGGCGCGTTTTCGGGCCGGGGGCAGATCGACGCAAACGGCAAGCAGGTGGTCGCGGCGTCGGTCGCGCGCTACATCGCGCAGATCAGGGAGTAGTTCGGGAAAAAGCCACGCCCCACATTCCTGACCCTAGATCGGTAGCGCCTCCATGGCGGCGACGGCGGTCATGACACCGCGCAGCTCGGCGAGGCCACGCATGCGACCGATCGCCGGATAGCCCGGGTGTGTCTTGCGGCCGACGTCGTCCAGCAGCTCGTGGCCATGGTCGGGTCGGAACGGAATGCGCCAGTCACGGCGACCAGTGTCCCGCCGCCGCTTCTGCTCCAGCAGCAGCGTTCGCACCACCGACACCATGTCGGTATCGCCGGTCAGGTGCTCGGCTTCCGTGAACGAGCCATCCGGCTCCTTGGCGACGTTGCGCAGGTGGGCGAAGTGGATGTGGGGCGCGAACCGCCTCGCTAGCGCCGGCACGTCGTTGTGTGGACCGGCGCCGAGCGAGCCGGTGCAGAAGGTGATGCCGTTGGCAGGCGACGGCACGGCGCTGACGATGAAGTCGAGATCATCGCCGCCGGAGACGATGCGCGGGAGGCCGAACAACGGCCGCGGCGGGTCATCCGGGTGAACGCACATGCGAATGCCGACTTCTTCCGCGGTCGGGATCACCTCGCGCAGGAAGCGGGCGTAGTTGGCGCGCAGCGCATCGCGGTCGATGCCGTGATAGCGCGCGAGCATGGCTCGCAGGTTGGGGATGTCGTAGCGGTCGTAGGCGCCAGGCAGACCGGCATTGACGTTGGCCAGCAGCTGCGCCTTGTCGCTCTCGGAGGCTGTGTCGAACCATTGGCGGGCCCTGGCGACCAGCTCCGGCGCATGGTCGGCCTCCGCGCCTTGGCGCTCGACCATGAAGCAGTCGAACGCGCAGTACTTCACCGCGTCGAACTTCAAGGACGTGCCGCCGCCCGGCAACGGGAAAGCCAGATCGGTCCGCGTCCAGTCGAGGATTGGCATGAAGTTGTAGCAGATCACCTCGATACCGCAGGCGGCGAGATTTCGCATCGACTGGCGGTAGTTCTCGAACAGCTGCGTGAGATCTCCCTCGCCAAGCTTGATGCGCTCGTGGATCGGCAGGCTCTCGACCACGCTCCAGCGCAGGCCGAGACTTTGGTCGGCCGCGATCAGCGCTTTGCGCTTCTCGATCTGATCGATGGTCCACACCACGCCATAGGGGATGTGGTGCAGGGCGGTTACGATGCCCGTCGCGCCCGCTTGCCTGATGTGGGGCAAGCGCACCAGGTCGTCGGGGCCGAACCAGCGCCAGGTCTGTTCCATTTCTTGCTGCCTTTCGTGCCTGTCTCAGCCCGACCATCCGAGATGGCTCAGGAATTCGCGTGTGCGCGTTTCGCGCGGCGCCTCGAAAATCTGTCGCGGCGGCCCCTGCTCGACGACCTTGCCGCGATCGAACACGATCACCCGATGGCCGACGCGGCGGGCGAAGCTCATCTCGTGGGTAACGACGATCATCGTCATGCCTTCCTCGGCGAGCTGCTTCATGGTGTTCAGAACTTCGCCGACCGTCTCGGGATCGAGCGCCGAGGTCGGCTCGTCGAACAGCATCACCTCGGGGTCCATGGCGAGGGCGCGAGCGATGGCGACGCGCTGCTGCTGTCCGCCTGACAGCGTGCTCGGATAGGCGAGTGCCTTGTCGCGAAGGCCGACCTTGTCGAGGAGCGCGATCGCACGGGCCTCGGCGGCATCGCGAGCTTCGCCCAGTACGGTGTGCCGGCCGCAGGCGACGTTGCCGATCGCCGTCATGTGGGGGAATAGCTCGAAGCTCTGGAACACCATGCCCATGCGCTGGCGGATCCGGCGGCGCTCGGCCTCCGCCTCGGGCATCGGCTTGCTGTCGAAGATGACTTGCCCACCATCGACTGTCTCGAGCGCGTTCGTGCACCGAAGCAGTGTCGATTTGCCCGAGCCCGAGGGCCCGATCAGGCACACGACCTCGCCGCGATCGACGTGCGCCGTGACGCCGTCGAGCACGGTCAGCGGGCCGAAGCGCTTGACGACTTTGTCATAGACGACGACCGATTTGTGCGCGCTCATTCCGCCACTCCGAACTTGCGGTCGATCCAATCGACGAGCTTGGCTTGCGGATAGCCGAGGCACCAGTAGATCATCGCCATCACCGTCAGCATCTCGAGCACGCGAAACGTCTGCGACCTGACCTGCAGCGCGCTGTGGGCGAGATCGCCGACCGCGATCACCGAAACGAGTGAGGTGTCCTTGAACAGCGAGACCCAGGTCGAGGCCAGGACCGGGAGCACGCGCCGCAGCGCCTGCGGCAGCACGACCTGCCGCATCATCTGCCAGCGGTTCATGCCGAGCGCCAGTGCCGCGTCGAGCTGGCCCTTGCGGATCGAGTTGACGCCGGCGCGGAAGGTCTCCGAGTTGTAGGCCGAGACATTGAGGCTCAGTGCTATGAGGCCGGTTGCGAACGGCGACACCCTGAGGTCGACCAGCATCGGCAGCACATAGAACGCCCAGTAGACCAGCAGGATCAGCGGCAGGTTGCGGAAGAACTCGACATAGGCGGTGCCGGCCGCGCGCAGGAGACGCGAGCGTGACTGCCGCATCAGCATGATGGCGATGCCGCCAGGCACCGCGATCGCCATTGTGATGACGGTCAGCAGTACGGTGACGACAACGCCGTCGAAGAGAAGCGCGCGGTGCTGCCAGGCGACGGTCCAGTCGAGGTTCATGAGCGCCCCAGATGGGCGACGCGGCGGTAAAGCAAGTCGACGCCGCGGGTGACCGGGAACAGCAGCAGGAAGTAGACGATCATCGCCGTTGTGAATACTTCCATCGGCCGGAAGCTCTGCGCCGCGATCGTCTCCGACTGGCGCATCAATTCGGGCACTGCGATCACCGTGGCGATCGCCGTGTCCTTGATGGTGATCGAAAGGATCGAGCCGAACGCCGGCAGCATCCGCACCACAGCCTGCGGCAGCACGATTTTCGCCACCACTTGGGATCGCGACATGCCGAGCGCCAGCGCCGCTCGCGTTTGGCCGGCGCGTACAGAGGCGATGCCGGCGCGAACGATCTCGGCGACGTAGGCGGCAATGTGGATGGTGAGTGCCACCAGCGCGGCCCAGAACGGCGGCAGGCCGGTGCCGGTCAGGATCGGGAAGGCGAAGAAAGTCCAGACCAGCACGACAAGCACCGGAACCGCCCGCATGCTGTCGACGTAGAAGGTCAGCGGCAGTGCGAGCCAGCGCGGGCCATAGAACCGCGCGAGCCCCACCGCGAAGCCGAGCGCCAGAGATCCCACGACGACTGTTGCCGACAGCAGCAGCGTCATCATCAGGCCCGACGCCAGGAAGTGCCAATTGTCGAGGACGGGCGAAAAGTCGATGTCCATCGGTCGATGCCATTCGGCGCTCATGGGTGCCCGGCCAGGGCCGGGCACCTGACGCACTCACATCTTGTTGATGATTCCCTGCTCGTCCTTGTCGAGCTCGGCCTGCATGCGCTTGGCGACTGCGCGCAGCCAGTCGAGGAAGGGCCCCTGGTTCTTGTCGACCGCGAGGCCGACCGGCTGCGCCTTCTCGGTGCTGCCCTGGCAGTTGTTCTCGCGCGGCAGGGCGGCCAGGCCCTTGACCTTCTTCTGCATTGCCGGGAATGGCACGCGATTGATCGGCGCGGCGTCGGCGCGCTTGCCGATGATCTCCTCGACCGGCGCGGTTCCGGACCCGGTCACGGCACGATACTTGGCCTTGGGGAAGCGCTCCTTGACCCAGTTCTCTTCCGCGCCGCCGACGAAGTAGGCGATCGTCACTTCCGGACTATTGAGGTCGTCGACGCCCTTGGCATTGGCAATCTTCGGGTTCGCTTCGAGGCCGAACAGGCAAACGGAGGTGCGCGAGTAGAGCACGAAGTCGACGACCTTGAGCCGCTCCGGCGTCTCGGCCAGCGCCGTGATCGACAGGTCGACCTGATTGGCGGCGAGCACCGGCACCTTGGTCTCGTGGCTGACCGGCACCGGCTGCAGCTTCACGCCGAGCAGCTTGGCGTACTCCTTCGACAGCGTCCACGCCGGGCCATACCAGGCTTCGCCCGAGCCGCTGGTATTCTCGGCAAGCCACGGCAGATTTGCGAGCACGCCGACCTTCAGCACGCCGGCCTTGCGGATGGCATCGACGCGCGGGCTGACGCCGGCGGCCGGCGGCTCCTGCGCGATTGCGGAACTTGCGAGCGACAGCAAGGCTGCCGCGGCCAGCGCGAAGTACGATGATGGCTTCATAGCGGTTCCTCCTCTTTTTCGTTTCGAGTTCTTATTTCGCCAAACCCATGGAACGCGGCAGCCAGAGCGTGATCTCGGGAATGAACGTGATCAGGAGCAGCGCCAGGAGCAGCGGCACCAGCCACGGCAGGATGGCCATCGTGGTGCGCTCGACCGACAGCTTCGCCACCCGCGCCAACACGAACAGCACCATGCCGAGCGGCGGATGCAGCAGGCCGATCATCAGGTTGAGCGTCATGATCAGGCCGAAGTGGACCGGATCGATGCCGAGCTTCAAGACGATCGGCAGCAGGATCGGCACCAGAATCGTGATTGCGGCGATGGTGTCGATAAAGCAGCCGACGAACAGCATCAGCAAGTTGGCCAGCAACAGAAACACCCACTTGTTCTGGGTGAAGCCGAGGATTGCATCGGACAGCAGTTGTGCCGCCTGCGTCACCGTCAGCAGCCAGGCGAAGATCGAGGCGGCGGTGACGATGAACAGCACCGAGGCGGTGGTCTCGATGGTGTCGAAGGTCGCCTTCGCCACCAGCTTCATGGTCATCGAGCGGTAGCGCACGAGGCCGAGAAACAGCGACCACAGGACGGCTGCGACGGCCGCCTCGGTCGGCGTAAACCAGCCGAGCGTCATGCCGCCGATCAGGATCACCGGCGCCATCAGCGCCATCACGGCCGAGAAGTCGAAATACCAGTCGAGCGCGAACAGAACGACCAAACCGATCCCGACCGCGGCATTGACCGACATGCCGGCCGTCACCATCAGCCAGATCGCCAGCGGGAAGCCGAGGACGATCGAGATTTCGACAGCCGCGCCGCCGAGCTCCTTCCAGGAGAACGGCGAGTCGCTTCCCCAGCCATTCTTGTGCGCGTGGAAAGCGACCGTTGCCATCATCATCAGGGTCATGACGATGCCGGGAATGATGCCGCCGAGGAACAGCGCACCGATCGAGACGTTCGCCATCATGCCGTAGATCACGAACGGCAGCGACGGCGGGATGATCGGCCCCAGGGTCGCCGATGCCGCCGTGACGCCGACGGAGAACTCGGTCGAGTAGCCGTGGTCCTTCATCGCCTTGATCTCGATGGTGCCGAGACCGGCTGCATCGGCGATCGCCGTCCCTGACATGCCGGAGAAGATCACCGAGCCGATGATGTTGACGTGGCCGAGGCCGCCCTTCATCCAGCCGACGAGGGAAACCGCGAAGCGGTAGATCCGACCGGTCACGCCGGCGATGTTCATCAGATTGCCGGCCAGGATGAAGAATGGCACCGCCAGCAGCGGAAAGCTCTCGACACCGGCGATCATTCGCTGCGCCAGCGTGACGTCGGGCGTGATGCCGGTGACCAGGATGTAGAGCAATGACGAGCATGCCATCGACAGCGCGACTGGCAGGCCGAGAATCATGAGTGCGAGAAAGACGCCGATCAGCAGCAGCATGGCCTCACGCCTCCGAGCCGTCGAAGGCGCCGGGGCGCTCGAGGTTGGAATAGCCGCGGCGCCAGTTCTCGATCGCGACCTGCACCGAGCGCAGGAACATCAGGACGAAGCCGGCGAACACCACGTAGTAGAAGATGCCCTTGGGATACTGGATCGTGGTCATCGGCTCATCGGCGACGATGCCGATGAACCGCCACACCAGCTTGATGGCGTAGGCGAAGAACGCCATCCGTATGATATCGATCATGGTCGACAGGATGCGCCCCAGCCATCCCGGAATGAGGCGAAACAGGAAGTCGACCTGGATGTGCCGCGACAGGCGCACGCACATGGCCGAGCCCAGGAATACGATCACCACCAGGCAGTAGGTCGCGATCTCCTCGGTCCAGGCGTAGCTGTCGTTCAACACGTAGCGGGTGAAGAACTGCAGGAAGACGCTGAGCGCCATCAGCCCGAACACCGCGAGAGTGACCCAGTCCTCCGGCGCGTAGTGGCTGAGATCGGCCTCGTGCGGTTGCTCATCGAAGGTCTTGGCGATCTCCTCGCCGGTGACCTGGGTATGGATCTCGGTGGTGGTCATTGTGCGCCTGCTGCTTCGGATCAATCGTCATTGCATTGCGGAACTGACTGCCGGCGATAACCACGCGCATCATCACCCGGCCAGCCATTGACGACCCGCACCCTCCCCACGCGTCCCCGGAATTCGTCGCGCCTTCGCGGCGCATGTCCGGGGTCTTTGCCTGTCTCGGCGTGGCACGATCCCATCCATCCGCCACTGGTAAAGATCCCGGACAAGCCCGCCCGCATCAGTGGTGCACTCCGCGACATCTTTGCGGGCTTTCCGGGAACGCGTGGGGAGGGGGTGATGCTTCATTCGACCACTAGCGTAGAGGCTGCTTGGGTAAAGCGGTGTCCAGGCTGAGCCCAGGCACCGACCTCGACCTCACTTCACCGCCTGGATCCTGTCCCAGTCGGCCTTGCGGTAGCCGTAGGTATCGAACGAAGCGTTCTTCAGCACCGCGTCGAGAAACACCTTCTTGTCGATCTCGGTGACGGTGAGGCCCTTCGACTTGAACACGTCGACGAGCTTGCCTTCGTTGACCTTGATCTCGGCCGTCGCCTTGGCAGCGGCTTCCTGGGCGACGTCGGAGAAGATCTTCTTGTCCTCGGGCGAGAGCTTCGCCCACAGGCCGCCGGCGATCACGGTATTGAGATGGTCGACGATGTGCCCGGTCAGCACGATGTGCTTTTGCACCTCATAGAACTTCTTGGCCTCGATCGTGGTGAGCGGATTCTCCTGCGCCTCGACGGTGCCGTTCTGCAGCGCGAGATAGACCTCGGCGAAAGCGATCGGCGCGGTGTTGGCACCACAGGCGCGCGGCATCGCGAGGTAGGCCGGCACGTCCGGCACGCGCATCTTCAGTCCCTTCATGTCGCCGCAGGTATTGATTGGCCGGTTCGACGAGGTGTGCCGAACGCCGTAGTAGGTGACCGCCAGGATCTGGTGCGTGGTCTTGTCGGCGTAGCCCTTCGCCAGTTCCTTGAAGATGTCGCTCTTGGTGTAGGCGAGCAGATGGTCCGCATCGCGGAAGGTGTACGGGTAATACGTCACGCCGATTGGGGGATAGCTCTTGGCGGCGAAGCTCGAGCCCGAGATGATGATGTCGACCGAGCCCAGCGACAGGCCCTGGTTGATGTCGGTCTCCTTGCCGAGCTGAGACGCGGGATAGACGTCGACGGTGTAGCGGCCGTTGGTGCGCTTGGCGATTTCGCCCGCGGCCCAGACCGAGGCAGTGTGGAACGGCTCCGACGTCTCGTAGACGTGCGCCCACTTGAGCTTGGTCTGCGCCATCGCCGGTGCGACGGCGAGTGTCGCCGCGGCAAGCGTGGCAAGCGCCGTGATCGTGCGTCTCATCATTGATTTTTCCTCCTGGCTCTCGTGACTCGATTTGGTTGTGATTGGCTGCTGCTGCTGCCTGCCGGCCGCGACACCGCCGCACTTCTGGTCGGCCGCACCGGCGTTTCGCCGAAGCTTTCCGAGAAACGCTCCTGCGACCGCTGTAGATGGGCCTGCATGGCGGCGCGTGCGCCTGAGCCGTCCTTGGCCGCGAGACGATCGCGGATCGCCTGATGCTCGGCGACGGCCGCGCACCAGCTATCGGCGTTCTCGAAGTAGCTGGCGAGCTGCGCGAAGTAGGGATTGACGCGCTGGTCGAACAGCTCGCCGACCACCATCGTCACTGCGTCATTGCCGAGGATGTTGGCGATGGCGATGTGGAAGGCGCGATCGACCTGCATGCTGTGGGGACCGGGATGCTCGGCGCGGCGCATGCGGGCAATGACGCGGTCGACCTTGCGGATGTCGGCCGGCGTCGCGACCCGTGCCGCTTCCTCGGCGACGGCACCCTCGATCAGCGCGCGGGCCTTCAGCAGCTCGAAGGGACCGGCTGCCGGAGCTACGGTCGCCGCCGGCGGCTCGGGCGGCGGCGGTAACACATAGATGCCGGAGCCGACGCGAATGCGCACCCGGCCATCGACCTCGAGCGCAATCAGCGCCTCGCGAACCGTGGGACGGGAAATCCCGAGCTGCAGTGCAAGCTCGCGCTCGGTCGGCAGGCGCTCGCCGACGGCAAATTCGCCCTGGTCGATCAGCTCGCGCAGCTGATCGGCGACCTGGCGATAAAGTCGGCGCGGCTCGACCGATTTGATGGGCAACTGATGAGCCCTTGCTCGACGTTTCCTGGGATTGCGCCCGTGTTGTCACAGTGCGCATTTTGGTCAATTGGTATGACCACTTGACCTTATGCAACCGCATCCCCGCTGCAGTGTCAAGCCGGCATGTGGCGCTAGCTGAATTCACCCACAGTGCGGCGCGCGCCGACCTCGACGAGACGCACGTAGGCGCGATCGACGGCGCGGCGGAAGGCGTCGTTGGCCGGCAGGTCGCGGCCGAACACGACCTCGACACCCAGCAGCGCCTTGACGCGCTCGATGGGTCTGTCGCCGGCTCTTGCGAGCGCAGCGCGGAACGTCTCGAACAGAGGGTCACGAACGTCGATTGGCCTGCCCTGCTCGTCGACGCCTCCGACATAGACCATCCACGCGGCCACCACGAGTGCCAGTCGCTCGATCGGCAAGCCTTGTGCGAGCCGCAGCCGGATGGTCGCCAGGATGCGCTGCGGCAGCTTCTGCGAGCCGTCCATGGCGATCTGCCAGGTGCGATGGCGGATCGCCGGGTTGTCGTAGCGTGCGAGCAGAGAGGCGCCATATTCAGCAAGGTTCGTGGCTGGCGGTGGTGGCGTCACCGGGATGATCTCCTCGCGCCACAGTGCTTCGACGAAGCGGCGATAGGCCGGGTCGGCGGCGCAGTCGCCGATTGTCGCGTGGCCGCCGAGGTACCCGAGATAGGCCAATGCCGAGTGTGAGCCGTTGAGCAGGCGCAGCTTCATGTTCTCGAATGGTGCCACGTCGGACACCAATTCAGCTCCGACGCGTTCCCACGCCGGGCGTTTGCCGTCCATGAAGCGATCCTCGATCACCCATTGCCGGAACGGCTCGTGGGCCACGGGTGCGGCATCGTGGAGTCCGGTCAACCGCTCGGCGGCGGCGATATCGGCCTCGGTCGCAGCTGGCACGATGCGGTCGACCATGGTCGACGGGAACGCGCCGTTGGCTTCGATCCAGGCGGCGAGGCCGTCATCGCGCAACGCGGCGAAGTCGCGAGCGAGGCCGGCCACTAGCGCGCCGTTGTGGGGCAGGTTGTCGCAACAGAGCACGGTGAAGGGCGCAAGGCCGTTCATGCGTCTCCGAGCTAGTGCCGCGACGATCGCCCCGATGGCCGAGCAGGGCGCGGCCGGATTTTCGAGGTCGCGGCGGATGTCCGGATGCGCCTGCTGCAGCCGGCCGGTCGCCGGGTCGTGACAATAGCCCTTTTCGGTGATGGTCAGGCTGACGATGCGGATCGACGGCGCCGCCATCAATGCCACGGTGGCTTGCGGGTTCTCGGCGGTCACCTGCACACCGGTGACGCATCCGATGATGCGCGCGGTCTCGCCGGCGGCCTCGCGACACAGCGTGGCATAGAGCCCATTCTGTGGCTCCAGCCTGTCGCGCTGATCGGGGCGTCGCAGGCTGATGCCGGTGACGCCCCACGGACCGAATTCACAGTCGAGGGCATCGTCGGTGAAGTCGCAAAGATGAGCGCGCGCAAATGCCCCTAGTCCAAGATGCGCGATGCCCGAGGCAAGTCGTGCGCGGTCATACCTGTAAACCCTGGTTCCGGGGCTGCGGCTTGCTATGGTCGCGGCGGTGAGCCGCCTGTGAGCCGATCTCGATGGAAACTCTTCAGAAGGCGCGGCCACGATGTCCTCCCAGCAAGTCCGCTTCATGCACGCTGCCAGCGAGCATGCCTCGGGTAGCGATACCAGGGGTCATGTTGGAACCCCCTCGAGACCTGACATTATCTGCGATCATCTGCGCTGGCTGTCACGCTCGTCGAGTGATGGCCACTACCCAAAACCGGAGCACCCTGCGGGACCAAGGTCACCCCGACCGAAGATGCAAACCCTGATTGTTGTGTGCGAGCGTCGCCCCCGGGGCTGACAACGCTGGGCTTCACAGCCTAGATTGGTGCGGACCATCAGGGTCTGATTTCAGGGAGACTGATATGAGAACGATTGTGCTCATTGCTGCTTCGGTCATGTGTGCTACGTCGGCCATCGCCCAAACAGCAACTCCGAAAGCGCCGGCACCCGCGGCTGCCGCACCGGCTGCGCCACCAACCTGCAAAGCGCAAGCGGCAGAGAAAAAATTGGCTGGTGCGGCGCTGAAGAGCTTCATGGGCAAGTGTCAGAAGGATGCTGGAGCGGCCTGCACGAAAACGGCAGACGAGAAGAAGCTGGCTGGAGCCGCCAAGAAAAGCTTTACCACGAAGTGCACAACCGACGCCGTAGGATCATAGGGCCGGTCATGCGGGCGTGCCCTGACCCGCATTGCGATGCCCGCTCCTTGCGCAGAATCGGGTGATGTCAGCCTCGTGGCCTATGCATTGTCGTAGTGCAAGGCGTCGCGGCCTCATTGCAGCGACGCTCCGTCTCCCGCGCCTCGTGCAGGATGCGACGGTTGCAGGCTCTGGTGTGCGTCCGTGCGGATGCATGATCGCGTAGTTGGTCCGCAACCAAGCCGCTTGAAAGCCTGGGATCGTCGTGAGCATGGCAAACGCAAGTGCGACAAGCTCCACAGTTCTTGCCGCCAACGCACACGCCAACCCGAGCATCAGGCATTGAGGTGGGCCAGGCGCTTCTTGCCTGACCCACCATGTGGCGCCTCGATGGCGATACGCAGCCAACGTCGAGACGTTGAAGATCACCGGCACTTACGCGGGACATGGCCACCGAATGATCGCTTATGAGGACAACGTCAACGCGAACCTCATTATTCCCATCGATGCCGCAATGGCTGTGGATAGTCGCGCACAGCCCCGCCCGGTATAGCCTCGAACAAGGTGCCCAGGCCCGCCAATGGCAGGGTTGGACGGATTGGCGAGCGTCGCCGTGCTGCCAGGACCGATGGGTGCAATTCCACCTTCCAACCGACTATCGCTGCCAATATTGCAGCAAGAACATTGCGCCCGAGGCTGCCACCACGCCCCCGGTCAATCGCAATCCTCCCCAAAGCCATTTCTGCATAGTCGCCACCTCGCCGATCAGCACGCCAAAGATGTGCAGCACCGAGGTACTGATCACGAAGCCCAGCGTGTAAAGCACCGGACTGACGGACTTGGGGATCTCCAGGCCATGCACGTAACCGTGGCAAGCGCCGAATAACAATACCAGTCCGATGATCGGCCAAGGCCGCACGTGGCGATCGGCGAAGACGATTCCGATTCCCAGTACCAGCACCGATGCCGCTATCCCCAGCTCCACGTGAAGCACGGTGAACTGCAGGATACCAAGTGCGGCGCTCAGCGTCATGGCACCGACAAATGCCAACGGAATTCGCCAGATGTTGTGGCCGCCCAGTTGCGCGCTCACCACGCCGACGCTGATCATGGCGAGCAGGTGGTCCAGCCCGAAAACCGGATGCATTAGCCCGTTGACCAGACCCGCATCGCTGCCGCCGGTATGCGCCTGCGCCACGACCGGTCGCAGCAAAATCAGCAGCCATAGACAGGACTTGGCTAGCCGGCAATTACCCATCTCGGCCGACGTCACGGGCCAGCCAGTAAGCGACAATGGTGAGCGAGACCAGCACCGCGGCAATGATGAGATTTGGGGGAAAAGTCATGCCCCCAAGCTTCAGGACTGGAACGTTGTCGGCCGCCAGCAAGCTCGTGCCGGGAATCAGGGCCTCGATATAGAAGAAGGGGGTCCAGGCGGCGGCCGCGAATAATGCGGCCACCTTCACACCAATCCCCGGCTCATCACTCTTACGCCACAGGAGCCAGAGGACGATCAGGCTCGCTGCATCGAGGAACAGCAAGAACAGCGCATCATGAAAGCGCGCATGCGGGTGCCAGGCGGGATTGAACAAATGGGTGGAATTCCAGTCGACCGCCGTTGCTATGGTCGCTCCGACTACCAGCACGAAGCTGAGGATCAACTTGCCTAATCTGCTTCGCTTCATCGTGTCCCCCTTGTAGCTGTGGAGCGGTAATCATTGAGATCAAGATTGCGTCCGATCCATTGGCGCGCCGCCAATGCCGGGACTACGCGGCCTGCTCGCGCTTCGTGTCCGGCCGCTCCAATTCGGCCAGCCGCCGTTCCTCGTCCAGCATATAGTCGCGGGTGAGCGGCAGGGCTCGCTGGTGCTTCGCCAATTGGATCTGGAACACCATCAGCCCCTGATAGCGGAATGCTGTTTCAGAGGCTGCCAGGTAGAATTCCCACATGCGGCAAAAGGTGTCGCCGAGCAGGTGTTCAGCTTTGTGCCGATTGGCAAGAAAACGTGTCCGCCAGTGCCGCAGCGTCTCCGCATAGTGCAGCCTCAGGATCTCGACGTCGGTAACGAAGAGGCCCGATCGCTCGATCGCCGGCAGGACTTCGCTGAGCGCTGGAATGTAGCCACCCGGGAAGATGTACTTGGCGATGAAAGGATTGGTTACAGCGGGCGTGTCGAACCGGCCGATGGAGTGGATCAGTGCGACGCCGTCGTCATTGAGCAGTGCTGCAACCTTGTCGAAGTAGGTTTGATAGTGGTTGACGCCGACGTGCTCGAACATGCCGACCGAAACGATCCGGTCGAAGTAGCCTTTGACGTGGCGGTAATCCCGCAGGTCGAACCGCACGGAGCCCTTTAAGGCAGTGTCCTTCACCCTGGCTCGCGCGACTTGCAGTTGTTCGACGGACAGCGTGATGCCCGTTATATCGACCAGTGCAATGCTCGCCAGATAGAGATCGAGGCCGCCCCAGCCGGAGCCAATGTCGAGAACCCGATGGCCCTTCTTCAGTGCCAGCTTGGCCGCGATATGACGTTTCTTGGCGCGCTGCGCTTCATCCAGATCGCTGGTGTCATGGAAGTACGCGCACGAGTACTGCCGGTCGGCGTCGAGAAACAGATCGTAGATTGCGCCGTTGATATCGTAGTGATGGGCAACATTGGCTCGCGCGCGGGGGGCGGGGTTGTACTGCTGCATGCGCTTCGACAGGCGCCGGACGCTGTCGAGCGCGCAGACCCAGCGTGGCAACGGTTGCCGTTCCGCATTGCTCAGCATGATCTCGAGGAAATCGTAGATTGTGCCCGCCTCGACCACGAGGCGACCCTGCATGTAGGCCTCGCCGAGCACCATTTGTGGATTGAATGCGAGGCCACGCTCCAGACGGCGATCTGACAGACGCAGGACAACAGCCGTCCCGGTGCGATCACCAAAGGCGTGACATTTGCCGTCACTATCAATCACCTCTAGATTGCCTGCCATGACGGTTCGATCGAAGATGAGTTTCAGCGGAGCAAACATCGAAGGACACGCCTCCTATGCTGGCGATTGGACCGACGATCCAAACGCTGGCGCAACAGTTTGCAGCCATGCACTCAAGCATGGATTGACCTACTAAAATATCGCGCGGCCGCTGGTTGTTCAATCCGCAGCGATGATTTGGGTTCCGCTTATGGAACCGTGAAATCGCGCTGCCCATTGGTCCGAAATATCGCCATGTCTGACCGCTTCGCTACTCACGACGTGACCAATCAAAGCCCGCCGTTCGAGAACGTGAACCTGTTCACGTCGGATCGCGCGCTCACCGATGCGGTCATTCGAGAAGGCGGCGGCCACGGCGTTGGCCGCCTCGAGGCGCTCGGCGACCGATGTGGAAGCGCGGCGGCGTTCGAGCAGGGACGGCTGGCGAACGAGTTCACGCCACGCCTCAGGACTTTCGATAGCAAGGGCCGTCGGCTCGATATTGTCGAATTCCATCCGGCCTATCATGCTTGCATGGAGATGAGCATCGGGCAGGGCCTGCACTGCTCGGCCTGGGACCATCTTGCCACGCCTGACGCCAAGCCGATCGCTGGCGCCAATGTCGTGCGCTCGGCCGGAACCTACATGGCCATTCAGATGGAAGCGGGCCATCAGTGCCCGATTACGATGACGAACGCGGCGGTTCCAACGCTCTCGCTCGAGCCGGCGCTGGCCGCGACCTGGATTCCGAAGATCCTTTCACGGGTCTACGACCCCGGTCTCAGGCCGGCAGCTGCAAAGCGCGGCACGACGATCGGCATGGGGATGACGGAGAAGCAGGGCGGCACCGACGTGCGCGCCAATACCACAACCGCGACGCCAACCGGTTCTGGTGGCTCTGGCACCGAGTATCTGGTCACCGGGCACAAGTGGTTCATGTCGGCTCCGATGTGCGACGCGTTCCTGGTGCTGGCCCAGGCTCCCGGTGGGCTATCGTGCTTCCTGCTGCCGCGCGTTCTGCCCGATGGCAGGGTCAATGGGCTCCGGTTCCAGCGTCTGAAGGACAAGCTTGGAAATCGATCGAACGCGTCGGCCGAGGTCGAGTTCCAATCTGCCCACGCCTGGCTGATCGGCGAGGAGGGGCGCGGTGTCGCCGCCATCATCGAAATGGTGACATGTACGCGCCTTGACTGCGCTGTCGGTTCTGCCGGGTTGATGCGCCTCGCCCTCGCCAATGCCGCGCACCACTGCCGCCACCGCTCGGTCTTCCAGAAGGCACTGATTGACCAGCCGCTGATGACCCAGGTGCTGGCCGATATGGCACTGGACGTGGAGGCCGCAACCGCCTTGTCCTTCCGGCTTGCCCGCAGTTTCGACCAGGCACCCGAGGCGCGCGCAGCAGCCTGGCGTCGCGTGATGACGCCCGTCACCAAGTACTGGGTCTGCAAGATCGGACCGGCGCTGGCCTACGAGGCGATGGAGTGCCTGGGAGGCAATGGCTACGTCGAGGAAGGCATTGCGGCGCGGATCTATCGCGAATTGCCGGTCAACGCGATCTGGGAGGGCTCGGGCAATGTAATGGTGCTCGACGTGCTGCGCGTCATCCGGAGAGATCCGAAGGCACTCGAGAGCGTCATGTCGGAACTTGAGGTCATGGCGGGGGGCGACCCGCATCTGACGTCGCAATTCGCGCGACTGCACGCGCTGCTCCAGGAGCCGGAACTGCTCGAGCGGCGGGGGCGAGACATGGTGGAGGCGCTGGCTCTATTGGCAGCCGGCGCGATCTTGCGGACACATGCGCCGGCGGCTGTGGCGGACGCCTTCCTGAATACGCGGATCGGCGGAACCGCAAGGCAGACCTACGGGCAGGGACTGGACCGCGCCGATACGCGCGCGATCGTCGAGCGGGCGTTGCCGGCTTAGCGCCTGCTGCGTTGAGTTAGTGGTCGACAAATGGGCTTACGCCGAGAGTCCCGCCAGCCAACCGGCGACGGAGTGCCAGGCATCGGTCTTGCTAACGGGCACTTGCAGCACCTTCATCGCCACGAGTATGGCCCCTCCAATCACATAGACCGCGTGCGGCCGGCCGCGCGTGCGCCAGTCGTACGCGATCGCCGCCGCGACCAGCAGATAGGCGGTCAGAGCCGGAACAACCGTGACTTCGACGGGTGGGGGGCCGGGCGGGCCAGCGGGGGCGAGAAAGGTCAGGAACCACCGGGCAACCGCGGCATCCAGTATGGAAATGGCCGCCAGCAGCATCAGTCGCTTATGCAACTCGGGCCGGCGCACGTACCGGACGGCGAGCGCAAACGTGACGGCAAAGAAAACGATGCCGCCGATGGGAACGATCGCGAAAGCCTGTCCCGCATCCTTCAGGCCCAGGCTCGTGGCAATCTCGATTTGTCGGATCGCAGCGATGAGGCCGAAAATCGTCATTGCGGTTGCAAGCGAAATTCCCGCCAGGCCGACCAATCTGTGCCGCGCGATGCTTCCCGAGGATGCGAGCCAGACCTGCAAAGTGATGAACAGGGACCAAGCGAAGAACACGACGGCGTGGATGTGATAGACCGGCGGCTTTTCAAGCCTTCCCGCAAGCATGGGACCCCAATAGGTCGGCGCAAAACCGAGGAAGGCCACGGTCGTGCACACCGCAGCCATCGTGACGTAGAAGCGGCCGGAAGCGATCTGCGCCCGCCCGCGCCCTTGCCGATCCTCGATCACGGTCATGCAAAAACCCCTCGGCTGACAAACCCCACGAACCCATGCGCCAGTCCGACCAATCGTTCAAGTTCGGTCGCCGTTTCGCACCGGCTAGGTGGCCAGCCCCACTCATGGCGACCACAAAAGTCTGATACAACCCAACAATGTCGCACGACAACGCCAATTCGGTCATCTCTGCTGCAGGGGTCCCGGTCCCTCTTGCCGTGGCATCGATACCGCCATCCGTAGCGGATAGTGGTCTCTCGACCACGCATGACGAGCAATGGGTGACCTCGAGTGGCCGGGACGACGGGCGATTCTTGTTCGCTGTTGTCGCGGCTCTTTCGCTTCACTTGCTGCCAATTCTAATTGCGACTGGCGGATGGGGGATCGGGAATCCGGGCAAAATCGGCATCGGCGATCCCGCCGGCAGCAAGGACGGCGTGAATGTCGAGCTCATCGACGCCACTGAGTACGAGCGGCGGTTTGTCTCCTTCACGTCCGGAAAGGACGCTGCCGACAGCGAGGCCAAGCCAGCTACGCCCGCGCAATCCCCCGTGTCACCGGAAACGAAGTCTGAAGCCGCACCCGAGCAGCCGCCGGAGCCTTCCCCCACCCCCCAGCCGACAAAGTTGTCCGAAGCCGACATCGCCAAGATCCTGGAGAGCGCGAAGCTCGACTTCGAGAGTGCGACTGAAGCGACCAGCAAGGCATCGATCGCGAACCAAGGCCAGTCTAGCGAGTTCGTCAGGGGCGTATTGCGGAAGCTCAAGCAGACCATGCCGAGGTCAAATGGCCTCAAGGGGACTGTCGTCATTGGCATCGTCTTGTCGGAGGCGGGGAAGATAGAGTGGGTTGGTGTGCTCAAGAGCAGCAACCGCCGGGAACTCGATCAACTGGTCGTCGAGCGAGTCCGCGCAACCCAGTTTGAGGCGCCACGCACGAATGTGTCGCTGCAGGAGCGGAAGTTCCAGATTACCTACCAATACAATTGACAGCCGCGCCAGGTCGCCGGCCGGCGGCACGGCCTGGACGAACAACGGCACCAGGGCGCGTGCGCTGCTGGTGGGCCGGTCGAAAACTGTTCAAGTCCGAGCTCAATGTTAAGTAACTTCAATAAATTAGCGAATTATCCGGGTCTTCTTAGGCCCTTTCTAGGCACTGCGATCGAAGCGCGCCGGCTTGGATTCGAGCGCGCGAGAGACGATAGCCGGCCAACTGGGATGCTTTGGAGCGCTCCAAAGCAACGTCGCGGCAAAACGTGAACGCAACGACGCAACTGCAGCACAGTTGCCCCCTTGTCGCACCTGCGATCGTGAGTCAGGATGATTAAAGGCGCAGGCCGCGTGCTCATGCTTCCTGTGTACTCATTTGTACTTGTCAGCAATCGTCGGTCTGCGCCGTCATGTCCATTGCTGAGACCGAGCCGTCCGCAGTTTCACTCGAACAATCAGAGTTGTCGCGGCAGCCGCATTTCAATGCGGCTGAGATCGGCGCGCTCGCGCATCTCTATCGAGGCGAGGTCTATCGCAGCACGGTCTGGCGCACGCGGCTCGACAACACCACCAACTGGGCCGTGGTGACCACCGGGATCGCCTTGTCGGCAACCTATGCGAGCGTCAATGCTTCGCCGTTACCATTGGTGCTGGTCGGTCTGCTCGTGGTCGTGTTCCTGTTGTTCGAAGCGCGGCGCTATCGGTTTTTCAATGTCTGGCGGGCCCGTGCGCGACTGCTCGAAACCGACTTCTTTGTGCCGATGCTGCTCGGCGAGGGTGACAGCCGAAGCAGCGGTTGGACCGAGCTGCTGGCCAGGGATTACCGTGAGCCGCAGTATCACATCAGCTACGCACTGGCGATCGGCCGCCGATTGCGCCGCAACTATGCTCCGATATTGGGCATTCAGGCTCTGGCCTATTATGCCAAGCTCGCCATCCACCCAACCGCGATGCAGAGTTTCGCCGACCTATGGGACCGCGCGGCGATCGGGCCGATACCCGGCCAGCTGGTCGTATTGGCAGGCATCGTGTTTCACGGGTCGTGGGTGGCGTTCTTGTTCTACACGATGGATCAGGATCGCAAACGGCAGCAGCACCGCCAGAGCACGATCGCCATGGGCTGAAGAAGTCGTGCCAACAACGCAAGCAGCTGATTAAAGTCGGTCTCCTAAACCGACAGCGATTTATCGATTTGCTGGAATACGATCTCGCAGGTCATCAGGTCCAGGTGACCGCCGCCGGCATTCTTGAAGAACGTGATATCCGTGGGTGATCGCCGCCCGATCATGCCGGCTGCAAGGTCGTAATGGTCGCCGAGGACGTCGGTCGCCTTGATTGCGCCGCTGGCGATCGGCTGCAGGATGTCGCCCACTCCATCGAAGGCAGACTCACGCCTGTCGACGAACACCAGGCTGCGCCGTGCGGCCTCGTCATCCGCCTCGCGGGTTTGCGGGGTATAGCCACCGACCAGATCGAGGTGGACGCCCGGCTTCAAATTCCTGCCTTGGATCAGGGGCTCGTGAGACCTCGTGCATGTCGAGATCAAGTCCGCCTCTCGCGTCGCGGCAACGAGATCGTGAACCGCGATCGCGTCGACGCCTTCGCTTTGCAGTTGGCTCGCAACCATTGCCGCTCGCTCGGGCGTGCGATTCCAGATCATGACCCGCTTCAGGGAAGGCCGCGCCGCGCGGTGGGCGCGCACAAGCCACCGCGACATCTCGCCGGCGCCAACGACCAGCATCACTTCCGGATTCGGCGGCGCGAGAAATTTGGCTCCCAGGGCAGAGTCCGCCGCCGTTCGCCAATAGGTGATCTCGGTGCCGTCGATGACAGCCAGCGGGCGTCCGTTGGCGCCGTCGAACAGGACGCAAACCGCTTGCACCGCCGGCAATTCTCCGCCGGCAAGATTGGCCGGAAAGCTCGTGATCAGCTTGCTGGCCATGTATCTGCCGCGATCGACGGCATGGCGAACAAAGTACAGCTCTTTCTCCGAGCCAAGGTGGCCGTCCTGGACCTCGATCTTCGGACGCCGATGGGCAGCCTCCAGCCCAGCAATGAGCATCGGAAAGGACAAGACGCGTCTGACTTCGGCACCATCGATAAATCGCACTGCGGCTCCACAACGCTAAGGGCTGAAGGACGAGCGCCACGCGGGCCACCCGCTTTACTGCCGAGGTCATCGAACCCGTCCTCGCGCGATCTCGTGCGGCGCGATGAATGGAGCGGGATCGCGGGCATGGGGAAGACGCGCCGATCGCGCTAGCTCGACGCTTCGGCAGCTGTCCTCTCCGCATCACTGGGATTTCTTGGCTTCCGCAAGAGCGTGCTCGGCAACCTCGCGCGCCTTACGCTCCTCAGCGAGCTGTGCGCTGGCAGCTTTGGCGGCACTGTCGGCTGCGTCCTTCGCACCCTGCAGTTGGCCGATCTGATCGCGTGCACTCTTCAGCGCGGTATCGGCAGCGTCCTTGGCGGTCTGGAGCTGGCCGATCTGATCGCGAGCCGTCTTCAGTGCGGCCTCGGCGGTATCCTTGGCGGTTTGGATCTGCCCGACCTGATCGCGGGCCGTCTTCAGCGCTGCCTCGGCCGCATCCTTCGCGGTCTTGAGTTGCCCCAACCTGATCACGGGCAACCTTCAGTGCGGCCTCGGCGCTGGTCTGCGCCGCTACGGCCTGGTTTCTTCGCTGCATCTCGTCGTTCAGATTGCTCGTCTGGAGATATGCGAACGCACCGAGTGCGATGGCAATGCCAGCCAAGACGAATGAAATGGTTGAGCGGTTCATCTGCTAACTCTGCGGCTTGAGCTTCTGTTCGCAACCAGGCGTTCCTCGAGGCCACCATTCAATGGGACGACAGCAGCTGTGGTCCCGCGAGTGACGAACTGTCGTGGTCCGAACGATAATTTGCAGAGGCGAGCGCGACAATCGGCAATTTTGCAGACAGCCAGTCTTTTGGGCCGGCGCGCCGAAGCCGTCAGCTCAAACCGTCACTTTGCTGCTGTGCAACAAATCGGCAGCGATCCAGGGGTGGGGCTGTCGCGCCTCGTCGCGCTTGCGCGAGAGGTGCTCAAAGGCGTGTGTTAACTCCGCGGCGGTGAGTTGCTGCCCTGCGACGAAGTGAGGAGCGGCACCGGCAGCAAGCGCCGCCACGCGCAGGTTGGCCGACAATTGCTCGCACTGAGGCGGTCATCCGCCGACGCGCCCCTTTGGCGACAGGGCCGCTCGCGCCCAGTCCGGATAACCTTTGT
Source organism: uncultured Alphaproteobacteria bacterium (assembly GCA_963750535.1). Taxonomy (GTDB): domain Bacteria; phylum Pseudomonadota; class Alphaproteobacteria; order Rhizobiales; family Hyphomicrobiaceae; genus JAKFWF01. Next base: position 76,438 of record CAVVRF010000040.1, read on the forward strand.
AGTCTCCCGCTGGATCGAGATCGTTAGCCCGGGCTGCATCGAGACTTTCGCGATTGCGCTGCCTCTCGGCGGCAGCTCTGCGCTGCTCGCGCTCGCGCTCGAGCCGCTCCTGCCGGGTCTCGGCTGCGGCCTCGGTGCTGAACGACACGAACGTGATGGGAATGACGGTAGCAACGGCCATCGTCGCAATCAGCACAAACATTTTCATTGTTGCACCCATTCGCCGCAGTTCTCCCGCCGCCACTCATGATTTGGAAGCTTGGCGGCGCAAGTGCAAGTCACGAGAGCGTGCATCGACCATGTCGGCCGGCAAGAAATGCGCGTGCGACCTAGGCCTTCAACTCGAGGGCCTTGATTGCGGCGGTGGCCCGGACTTCAGCCAGAAATGCCTGGGCCACGCGCGAGATTGGCCGTGAGTTGGACCAGGCAGCGGAGGCAATCGCGGGCGTTGTCGGCGCGAACGGCCGCACCACCAGATCGTGTCTGGCGCCAGCGGTTGGCGAGAACGGGTCCACCACGGCGGCTCCGACCCCGCTTTGCGCGAGCACGCAGGCGGTGTTGCAGTATCGGACCTCCACGGCAAAGCGAAAGGGCGTGCCGGTCTTTTGGAATGCATCGCGTACCGCTTCACCAAGACGAGTGCCGCGTTCGAGCGCGATGAATGGATGACGGTTCAAATCCGCGGCCGTGACGAGAGCCTTCCTTGCCAGTGGATGGTCCGGCTTCATCACGCAAACCATGTTGCCGGCAAATACGGTTTCCGTCTGCAGCCCTGGTTGGCCTTCCATGCCCAGGGCAAAGCCCAGCTCGACGAAGTTGGTCTCGACGCCGTCGACCACGCCCTCGTAGCGACGGACGTCGAAGAACACCCGGACCTGCGGACGACGGGCAAGGAACCGCTTCAATGCGTCGGGGATGATGCCGTAGCCGATCGGCGGCGTTGCGACGATCCGCAGGTGCCCGGCCTTGGTCTCCTTGAGGTCGCGCAGCTTCGCCTCGAACAGATCATGGCGCGAGAAGATCGCCTCGGCTTCGGTGTTGAGCTCCCGTGCCTCTGGAGTCGGGAACAATCGATTGTTGACGCGCTCGAACAGAGCGAAGCCGACATTCGCCTCCATCGCCTTGATCGCATTGCTGACCGCTGGCTGGGAAAGACCCAATTGGCGCGCGGCATCGACCGTGGTGCGATAGCGAATGATGGCGCGCAGGATTTCCAGCTGGCGAAGGGTCATATCACTTGTCCAAATAGTGTTGCCCAATTTATCATAGTCAGATCTATTGTCGGTGCCATCGCTTCGGTGTCAGGATCGGCCATCATCAGCCAAGGCTGGTTGCCCATGACACGAGTGGTTCGCATCGCCGGCGCGCAAACCGGCCCGATTCAGCGTGCGGATCGCAGGTCCGCGACCCTGGAACGGCTCGTTGCGCTGCTCGAGCGCGCTGCGGCCCAGGGCGCGCAGCTCGTCGTCTTTCCCGAACTTGCGTTCACGACATTCTTTCCGCGCTGGCAGCTCGCCGGCGCCGAGCTCGATGTCTATTTCGAGCGCGAAATGCCGAACCCCGACGTCCAGGCGCTGTTCGACAAGGCACGCGATCTCGGCGTCGGCTTCTACGTCGGCTTCGCAGAGCTCGCGCCTGATGGTCGGCGCTTCAATACGTCCGTGCTGGTCGGACCCGACGGCACACTGCTCGGCAAGTATCGCAAGGTGCATTTGCCGGGCACAACCGAGCCACGGCCGGGCATCCGCTATCAGCAGCTCGAGAAGCGGTATTTCGAATACGGCGATATGGGATTTCCGGCGTTCCGTACGCCACTCTGGAGCGATGCGATCGTCGGCATGATGATCTGCAACGATCGGCGCTGGCCCAAATCCTGGCGCGTACTCGGACTGCAGGGCGTCGAGCTCGTGCTGCTCGGCTACAACTCCGCGGCATTCGATCCCAATGGCGGCGCTTCGGAAAGTGCGGAACTGCGAACGTTCCACTCGAAGCTCGTGGTTCAGGCCAATGCCTACATGAACGCCACCTGGGCCGTGGCCGTGGCGAAGGCGGGCAACGAGGACGGTGCCGGATTGATCGGCGGTTCCTGCATCGTGGATCCCGACGGACAGATCGTGGCCGAAGCGACATCGCTCGGCGACGAGGTGATCGTTGCCGACTGCGACCTCGACCGCTGCCTGCAGGGCAAGACCAAGATGTTCGATTTCGCGGCCCACCGGAGACCGCAATGGTATGGCCCGATCACCGGCCAGACCGGCGCCACGCCGCCACCTAGACCGGGTGAAAAGCGATGAACTATGCCGGCACATCCATTCGCGGTGGCACTACCAGAGTTGGTGGCGCGGCACTGCGGATTGCCGGCCTGGTCAAGCGGTATGGCAACTCCAGTGCCGCGGCGGTCGACGGCATATCTCTCGACGTGGCGGCGGGCGAGTTCGTCTCGCTCCTCGGCGCCTCCGGTTCCGGCAAGACGACGACTTTGATGATGGTTGCCGGATTCACGCCACCCGATGACGGCGAGATCTGGCTCGGCGACCAGCCGATGGTCCGTCTTGCACCCGAGAAACGCGGGATCGGCGTTGTGTTCCAGAACTACGCCCTGTTCCCGCACATGTCGGCGCTGAAGAACGTGGCCTTTCCGCTCAAGATGCGCGGTGTGGCGACCGAAGCGGCACGACAGGCGCGCCGAAGCTGCGATCGAGCGTGTCGGCCTCGGTGGACTGGGCCACCGCCTGCCGTCGCAGTTGTCGGGCGGCCAGCAACAGCGTGTCGCGCTCGCCCGCGCCATCGTTTTCGAGCCCGGCCTTCTCCTGATGGATGAGCCGCTCGGCGCCCTCGACAGGGCATTGCGCGAGCAGATGAAATCGGAGATCCGCCGCCTGCATCGAGAACTCGGCATCACTATCCTTTACGTGACGCACGATCAGGAAGAAGCGCTGACGCTGTCCGATCGAATCGCCTTGATGCATCGAGGCCGGATCGTTCAGCTCGGCACCGCGGCGGAGCTTTACGAGCGCCCCAGGAGTGAATTCGTCGCCAGTTTCATCGGCGAGAGCACGCGGATCGAAGGTACGGTCGAGACCAAGGCAGACGGCACCATGGCGCTGCGGCCCGCCAGGGCGAAGCCGCTTCGATTGCCCGGAAGCGGCACAGTGGCCAACGGCGCCGATGCCGTCCTCGTGCTGCGCCCTGAAAAGCTGATGCTGAGGCCGGACCAGGCGGCGACGGGCGGTCTCGCCGCCACCGTGACCGATGTCGTCTACATCGGCGATGTGACGCGGCTTTCGCTCAGCCTGGCGGATGGCGTGACCATTACGGCCAAGCTCGCCAATCGGCGTGATCTGTTCCGGCCGAGCCTCGGAGACCGGGTGCAGGTCGACTGGGCGCCCGAGGAAGCACTGATCCTTGCCACCGAAAAATCGACATCGTCGTCAACCGCCAACATGGAGTAAGCGCATGTCCAGGAAGCTTCTGATTTCGCGACGGCACGCCCTGCTCGGAGCCGGCAGCTCGCTCGCAACCGTCGGGCCATTCTTCCATGTGACGCCCGCCCGTGCCGACAAGGGCGAGATCGTCGTCGCCGGCTGGGGCGGCTCGCGTACCACGGCGATGCGCGAAGTGATGTTCAAGCCGTTCGAGGCCGCGACCGGGATCCGCGTCAAGGACGACGGCCCGCCCGAGTCGGCCAAGGTCAAGGCGCAGGCCGACAGCGGCAACGTCACCTGGGACATTCTCGATACCGACATCCCGGCCATTCTCACGATGGCCAAGAACAACCTGCTGCAGAAGATCGACTATACGAAGCTCGACGCATCGAGGCTTGGTGCCATCCCCAAGGTCCTGCATCACGAATATGGCCTCGGCCATCTCATCTACGGCTTCAACATCGTCTACAACACGAAGACGTTTCCGACCGGCAAGCACCCGCAAAGCTGGGCCGATGTGTGGAATGGCGACAAGTTCAAAGGCGGCCGCTCGTTCCCGTTCCGTGGTGGCATCTCGCCCCAGCTCGAGGTTGCGCTCATTGCTGACGGCGTGCCGGCCGACAAGGTCTATCCCCTCGATATCGAGCGTGCGTGGAAGGCGTACGACAAGCTGCGTCCGCTGGTTACCAAGTGGTATGCCAACCACGGCGAAGCGTTGCAGCTCGTCTCCAAGGGCGAGGTCGACATCTGCTGCACCATCGGCCCGCGCGGCATCGTCGCCAAGAAGGAAGGCGCGCCGGTCGACGTCGACTATTCCGGCGGCAAGCTCGCGCCCGACAACTGGGCGATCGTCAAGGGGACGAAGAACATCGATGCGGTCTACCAGTTCCTCAACTTCGTGATCGACGGCAAGGTCCAGGCCGAACTGGCCAAGCGCATCCCCTATGGCCCTTCGTCCCAGGATGCATTCAAGTATCTGAACGAAGCGGAGGCGCGAGACCTCAACACCAGCCCGGACAATCTCAAGAAGCAGTTCTGGAACGACATCGACTGGTGGGGCGCGGTCGGACCGGACGGCAAGACCAACACCGAAGCGCAAACCGAGCGCTACGCCAAGTGGATGGTCCAGAAGACCTGAGGCGCAACCGATGGCGGCGACGGAAACATTTGCACGTTCCGGCATCAGGCCATGGCAGGCTCGCCCTGGCCTGATGATCTGGGGCGCGGTCGCGTTCCTGGCTGCCGTCTATCTGCTGCCCATGCTGACGTTGGCCGGTTGGGCCTTCCGCGATCCGAAGGGCGGGTTCACGCTCGCCCAATTGATCAAGCTGTTCGGCGAGGACGCCTATCACACGGCATTCGTGACTACCTTCCGGACCGCTGTGATCACGACCGTCGCCTGCGCACTGATGGGGTATCCCCTCGCCTATCTGATGGCGACCACCAGCCCGCGCGCCCGCACCCTTCTGACCGCGGCGGTGATGATCCCGTTCTGGACCAGCGTGCTCGCCCGAAGCCTTGCCTGGGTCATTCTGCTCGGCAAACGGGGGATCATCAACGAATGGCTCGTCGGCACAGGCCTCGCCGCGGCGCCGCTGCCGCTGCTATTCAACAGTCTCGGCGTGCAGATCGGCATGACGCACGTACTGCTGCCTTTCATGGTGCTCCCGATCTGGTCGGTCCTGATGCGTCAGGACAAGGCACTGCCGCTCGCTGCCCGCTCGCTTGGCGCGTCACCGGCGCGCGCATTCTGGCATGTTGTGCTGCCGCTGTCGCTGCCGGGACTATTCGCCGGCTGCGCCCTGGTGTTCATGCTGGCGGTCGGCTTCTACATCACACCGGCACTGCTGGGCGGAGACCGCGACATCACGATCGCGGGGTTGATCGAGATGGTCGTTCGAGATCTGCTCGATTGGCCATTCGGCTCGATGTTGAGCCTGGCGCTGATGGCCATGGTCGGCGCCATCTTCGCATTCGGCGCGATGATTGCCGGCGCCGATCGGATCGCCGGGGTGGAGCAGCGGGAATGACCGTGGCCGCCACCAACCGCACGCGTGTGAGCCCCGGACGCCTGGTGCTGTGGGCGGTCTCGCTGGCGGTCATCACGTTTCTGCTGGCGCCGATCCTGGTGATCGTCCTGGTCTCGTTCGATCAATCGACATTGTTCCAGTTCCCGCCCGCGACGTGGTCGCTGCGCTGGTACACCGCGCTATGGCAGAGCCGCGACTGGCGCGAGGCGTTCGCGCTGTCGTTCTGGCTGGCGAGCGGCGTCACGGCGCTGTCGCTTCTGTTCGGCGTACCGGCGGCCTATGCACTGGCCCGTGGTCAATTTCGCGGCAAGCGAGCGGTCGAGTTCTTCCTCGTCTCGCCGATGGTGGTGCCGGTGATCGTGCTGGCGATAGCGCTCTACATGCTGTTCGCGCCGCTCGGCTTGATCGGCAGGCCGCTCGGGCTGCTGCTGGCACATACGGTGCTGGCGCTTCCCGTGGTCGTGGTGATCGTCGGCGCCGCCTTCCGCCGTGCCGACCACGTGGTCGAGCTGGCGGCGCGCTCCTGCGGCGCCTCGTTTCCGCGCGCGTTCTGGCACGTCTCGCTGCCGGCGGTGCGGCCGGCCCTGATCTCCGCGGCAGCGTTCGCCTTCCTGACCTCATTCGACGAGGTGGTGCTGGCACTGTTCCTGGGCGGTCCGAAGACCGCCACGCTGCCGAAGCGGATCTGGGAGGCCGTCAAGTTCGAACTGGATCCTTCACTGACGGCCGTCTCGACGCTGCTCGTTGCCGTGACGGTGCTGGCGCTGCTGATAGCCGAAGTCGGTCGCCGTAAATCTCCTGCTTCCCCCAACCATGAGGCCTGACATGTCGCTCATTCCCAAGGTCACTCCCGTCCCGTCGAACCTCGCAGATCCGGCGCCGGAATATCCATGGCCCAAAGGCAAGCGCTGTGCGGTCTTCAACTCCTTCGACGTCGATTCCGAGAGTGCCTGGATCCAGCACGACTTCAAGAACGTCGACCGGATGGTGACGATGTCGTTCGGCGGCTACGAGGAGCGCGTCGGCATTCCGAAGATCCTGGAGTACCTGCGCTCGATCGAGCTCAAGTCGACCTTCTTCATTCCCGGCTGGGTGGTGGAGGCACACACCAAGATGTGCGAGGCGATCGTCAAGGACGGCCACGAGATCGGCCATCACGGCTATCTGCACAAGCGGCCGGACCCAGCCGACCTGGAGCATGACAAGGAAGAGGTCGACAAGGCACTCGACGTATTGAAGCGGCTCCTGGGTGTGAAGCCCGTCGGCTACCGCGCGCCGTCGGGCGAGAACTACGATGCGCTGCTGAAGCACTTGCGGGATCGCGGCATCATCTATTCGTCGTCGTTCAGGGACGACATCCGGCCCTATCGCCATCGCATGCGTGACGGCTCCGCCGGGCCGGTCGAGCTGCCGGTCAACATGTCGTTCGACGACTGGCTCTACGGCTTGTCGAACCGGTTCAGTCCGCGCCCGATGTTCCCGAAGGAGCACGTGCTGTCGATCTGGAATGGCGAGTTGGATCAGACGCGGGAATGGGGCGGCCTCGTCACCATGGTACTCCACCCGCAGGTGACCGGGCGGCCGATGCGGCTTGGCATCTTCCGCGACTTCATCGCCCGCGCCCGCGGCTACGGCGATGTCTGGTTGCCGACCGGGCAAGAGATCGCACAGCATTTCATCAAGGCTGAAAGCGCGGGCAAAGCGTGAGGGACGAGCACTCGACGCCGATAAGACGCAATGTTCTTGTCGGCGGCAACCGGCGCCGCTGGCGCGACGCTCAGCCGGAGTTCGAGCCGACGTGGCGGAACGCCGGCGGCGACAACTCGTCGATGGTGCGTCCCGCCCAGTCGAGCGACGAGGCCTTGGCGAGGGCACGGACTTGCGCCTCGTTGACGCCTGCGGCTGCCGCTGCGTAGTCCATGGTAACGACTTTGCCGTCCTTGACCACCTGCCGGCCGGCAACGAAAACGTGCTTCACCGCACGCTCGGCGGCGGCAAAGATCAGGCTGCGCAGCGGTTCCCGCCGCGGCTGCATCGCCGGATGGGTCAGGTCGACCAGCACGACATCCGGCTTGGCTCCGACCGCCAATCGGCCGATATCGGTACGCCCGAGCAGCTTCGCGCCGCCAAGAGTAGCGCAACGGAACAGATCGCCGGACGATACGTTGCCGGGCGTCTCGGCCGTGATGCGGGCAGCCAGTCCGGCCTGGCGGATTTCCTCCAGCATGTTGTGCGGATAGGTGTCGGTGCCGATGCCGACGTTGACCCCGCCGCGCAGGTAGCTGCCGAGGTCGCGCAACGTGACGCCACGCCGCGCGAACACGGTCGGACAATGGGCGAGCGAGGTACCGGTCTCGGCGAGGCGGCCGAGATCCGTGCGGGACGGCCATCTCACCCACGGATGGTGATCCAGGAAGATGCCGTGGGCGATCGAGGCGCGGGGCCCGAGGTATCCGAGCTTGTCGAGCCATTGCACGGCAGTGAGCCCGGTCCTTCGCACCATCTCGTGGAACTCGCTGATCGACTGCGCGCAGTGGATCTGGATCGGCAGATCGCGCTCTGCCGCGGCGGCGATCGAATCGCGCAGCAGTTGCTCGCTGCAGGTATCGATTTGCGCCGGGCACACGAGGCCGCTGAGGCGCCCGCAGGGGTGCTTGACCGCCGCGTCCACGATCGCCAAGGCCTCGGCCATCGCCTTGCGACCGGCAGCATCGTCGAGCTCGTACTCCACGGCGTAGCCGTTGCGCGTGAACCAGCGGCCGTTGCGATACATCGGCGCGAGCACGAGTCGCAGGCCGGAAGCGGCGGCCCGGTCGATCCAGCCCTCGCTCGGGAACGACAGGTCGACCAGCGTCGTCACCCCCGACATCAGCACCTCGGACCAGGCCATATGGTTGAGATGCGGAATGCCCTCGGCGTCGGCGCGGAACAGCCACAGGTACTCGTACAGCGACGAGTTATAGAGCTTCGGCGAGCCGACCTCGTCGGTCATGCCCTTGTTGCCCGGCTCGCTCGATGGATGCGAGTGCACATTGACCAGGCCCGGCATCACCATGACGCCGACCCCGTCGATCGTGCGGTCGACCGCGCCGGTATAGCCCGCCCCGAGGTGCAATATGCGTGTCTCGTCGAAGATGACGTCACTGTCGCGAACGTAGACGTGTGTGTCGGCCGCGGGGTCGTAGGCGACAACCAGCTCGGCGTTTTCAATTCGGGTCGTGGTCACGAAAGTCCCTCGCGAAATTCTGCCTCGTCGAGACGGCTGCGGCTCAGCCCGCAGACACGCCCGAGGATGGCAGCGTCTGCACGTTATATGAAGAAGGGGAATGCTGCCATTCGGACCGGTATGGCAGACGGCCCGGCCGGCCAGTTGCGTTGACAGTATTCGTCGATCCCGACAAACGACGAGGCGCTATCGACGCCAAGTCATCGCGCCGCGCGGACGGAGCCGCCGCACATCGGTATGACTTGCGCGGCCACTGGCCATTCTCGTAGGGTTTGACCTATTGTCGATGCGCAAGGCACTCGGAGTTCGGCGCAGAGTTGATCGAATCCTTCCCGATCCGACATCGTGGCACCGGATCACGAGTCCGCAATCAATGGCCTGCTCGACCGGAAATGCGTCGAAGACGACGGCTCGCTTTTGAACCGGGACCTGGGAGAAGCGCGACATGGCCGATAAGAAGAAGGGATTGCGGGAGCGCGCCATGGCCGGCGACCTCGTGCGAGGTGCGCTGGTCTTCGAATGCTTCACCCCGGGCATTGCCCAGATCATGAAGCTCGCGGGAGCCGAGTTCGTGCTCTACGACATGGAGCACAGCGGCCTGGGCATCGAGACGCTCAAGATGCTGTGCGCAACGTGCCGCGGCATCGGGGTCGAGCCGATGGTTCGGGTGCCACGCGCCGAGTATCAGTTCATCGCCCGCGCACTCGACGTCGGCGCCCGTGGCGTAATGGTGCCGATGGTCGAGAGCCGGCAGCAGGCCGAAGTGATCGCACAGGCGACGAGATATCCGCCGCAGGGCCGGCGCGGTGCTGCATTCGGCTTCGCGCACGACGACTATCAGTCAGACAGCGTGCTGGAGACGATGAAGGCCGCCAACGCCCGTACGCTCGCGATCGCGCAGATCGAGACGGAGCGAGGGCTCGCCGAGGTCGACGAGATCGCGGCTGTCGAAGGCATCGACGTGCTCTGGGTCGGGCATTTCGATCTCACGAACTTCCTGGGCATCCCTGGCGAATTCTCCAATCCCAAATATCTCGATGCACTGAAACGGATCGTGGCCGCGGCCAGGATGAACAGGAAGGGCCTTGGCTTCATGCCGGCCAGTCCCGAACTCGCGGTGCAGTACCGGATGCTTGGATTCAACATGCTGGGCGCTGGCACTGATCAGGCGATCCTGACGGCCGGCATCAAGGCGATCCTTGCTCCGCTGCGGGATTAGCGCGATCGTTCGAACGCTCGATTCAAATTCATTGTGGCTTTTGCAGCAATTCGTACCCTGGAGGCTCCCATGAAGCGGTTTATCGGCGAGAAGCTGTCCGTTCCTCTAACGCCCGCGGTACATTGCGGCCCGCTGCTTTTTCTGTCGGGACAGGTGCCCACTCTGGCGGATGGAAAAATTCCTGCAGGTATCGAGGCGCAGACGGAGCTGGTTCTGCAGAAGCTCGAGGCGTTGGCGAAGGAGGCCGGCTTCGGCCTGCAGGACTTCGTCAAGACCACGGTGTTTCTAAAGGATCTCGGCAACTTCGGCGCCATGAACAAGGCTTATGCCAAGTTCTTCCCAGTCAATCCGCCGGCACGCTCCTGCGTCAAGGCGGAGGTGGCGCTGCCGGTGGAAGTCGAGATCGAGGCCATCGCCCTGAAGGCAGACTGGTTCGCCAAGCATTAGCGGCATTGCTGCAACGCACAGTCAGCATCTGGCAGTTGCTAATGCGCCATGAGAGACTGATTTTGGGGTGGATAGCCTGCAGTACGATTGTCCCCGACCGTTCTGGGTTACTGGTAGCCTCGGGTATGGGAGTACCTTCATGAAAATCCGTTCGATATATCGGCGCTCGGTCACGGGCGTCGCTCTTGGTGCTGTGTTTGCCCTCGCAGCGGTTTCGTCAGGTGCCAGCGCTCAACAGGTGATCAAGATCGCGGCTGGTGCGCCGCTCACCGGTGCACTCGCCAAGCCCGGCCAGGAGGTGGTCAACGCGGTTAAACTCGCCGCCGACGAGTGGAATGCAAAGGGCGGCGTGCTCGGCATGAAAATCGAGGTCGTCGCCGCCGACGACCAGGGCAATCCGCAAATCGGCGTCGCAGCTGGGGAAAAAGTCGCGGCCGACGCCGCGATCATGGGAGCCGTGTGGGGTATCACCAGCTCGACCTGCATCCCGGTTTCGGAAATCCTCGAGAAGGTCAACATGGCGATCATCACGCCGGGTTGCAGCAATCCCAAGGTCACCGATCGCGGACTGAAGGTCATGCACCGGCTCTGCGCCCGCGACGACTTCCAGGGACCGGCCGGCATCATCTTCGCCGTCAATGACATGAAGGCGAAGAAGATCGCCATCTTCGACGACGGCACCACCGGCCCGCGCGGCGCGGCCGACGAGGCCGAGAAGCAGGCGAAGGCGATGGGCGTCACGGCGCTGCGGTTCGTGCTGCGCTCCGGCGACAAGGACTTCCGTGCGGTGCTCGGCACGGTGCCGAAGGACGTCGATGCCATCTACGCGAGCCTGTGGGCGCCCGACGCCGCTTTGATGGCGAAGCAGCTGCCCGACGTCGGCCTCAAGGCCCGCATGATCGGCCCTGATGGGCAGTTCGAGCCGGTCGACTATGTACAAGCCTCTGCCGGCGGCGCCGAAGGCAACTATGTGACCTTCTTCGTCCCCGACATGAAGAAGATCGCCGCGGCGGCCAACTTCGTAAAGGTCTTCGAAGCCAAGTATGGTCCGATCAGCTCCTACGGCCCGCTCGCGTACGAGGGCGCCAATATCCTGCTCGAGGCGATCAAGAAGGCTGGCAAGGCCGATCGTGCCGCGGTCCGCGACGCGGTGCGGGCGACGAAATACACCGGCATCCTCGGCATGGAAATCACCTTCGATGACAAGGGCGACGTGGCAACGCCGTCGCTGTCGGTCTATCAGGTCAAGGGCAACGGCTTCGAATTGGTCAAGACGGTAACCAAGTAGGTAGCCGGCGATGTCGCTCCTGGACGTCTCCGGCCTGAAGAAGAGCTTCGGCGGGCTGCAGGCCGTCCAGGGGTTCGACTTGACCGTGAATGCCGGCGAAATCGTCGGCATTCTCGGGCCCAACGGCTCGGGCAAGACCACCATCTTCAACGTGCTGACCGGCATTTATCCGGACAGCGGCGGTCGCGCCTCGTTCGACGATGGCCGCCACAAGTTGCTGGGCCTGAAACAGCATCAGATCACAGCCATCGGCATCGCGCGCACGTTCCAGAACCAGCGCCTGTTCAACGAGATGACGGTTCTCGAGAACGTCTGCGTCGGCCATCATTGCCGGACAAGGGCGGGCATCTCCGGGGTGTTGTTTGGCCTGCCTTCGGCACGAGCCGAAAAGGCCAAGGTGATCGCCGAGACACGAGAGTTGTTGGCGCTGTTCGGCGACCGCCTGCTGCCGCGCGAGGACGAGTTGGCGTCGTCGCTGTCGTACGCCAATCGGCGGCGCCTCGAAATCGCCCGCGCCCTCGCCACCCGTCCGAAATTATTACTGCTCGACGAGCCGGCGGCCGGCATGAACCAGACCGAGTCGCGCGAGCTGATGGCCGACATCCTGCGCATCCGCGAACGCGGCATCACCATCATGCTGATCGAGCACGACATGTCGGTGGTGCGCGGCATCTCCGACCGGGTGGTGGCGCTCGATCATGGCGTGAAGATCGTAGAGGGCGACTTCGCGACCGTCAGGCGCCATCCGCAGGTCATCGAGGCGTATCTCGGACGCAGGGCCGCCCATGCTTAAGCTGAGCAACCTCGTCACCTTCTACGGGCAGATGATGGCGCTGAAGGGCGTCAGCCTGGAAGTCAACGAAGGCGAGATCGTCTGCCTGCTGGGCGGCAACGCTTCGGGCAAGTCGACCACGATGAAGACCATTCTCGGGCTGGTGCGGCCGCGCGAAGGCTCGGTCGAGTTCGAGGGCGAGCGTATCGACAAGCTGGCGACCGGGGAGATCGTCAAGCGCGGTATTTCGCTGGTGCCTGAGGGCCGCCGCATCTTCGGTCGCATGACGGTGTGGGAGAACCTCGCCATGGGCAGCTACTCTCGGCGCACCGACCCGCAGCCCGACATCGATCGCGACATGGAGCGTGTCTACACCCTGTTCCCGCGGCTGAAGGAGCGCCTCACCCAGTTCGCCGGCACCATGTCCGGCGGCGAACAGCAGATGCTGGCGATCGGCCGGGCGCTGATGGCACGGCCCCGGCTGCTGCTGATGGACGAGCCGTCGATGGGTCTGTCGCCTGCCTTCGTCGACCAGGTGTTCGATATCATCCAGCAGATAAACAAGCAGGGCACGACTGTCCTAGTCGTCGAGCAGAACGCGGCGGTGGCGCTGTCGATCGCCAATCGCGGCTACGTCCTGCAGAACGGCCGGATCGCGGCCGCCGACACCGCTGCTGCTCTATCGCAAGCCGACGACATTCGCCGCGCGTATCTCGGAGAGGAATGACCAATCCGATGGGGGATATCCTTTCAATACTTCCGCAGCAACTCGTATTCGGCCTGGCACTTGGCACCGTCTACGGCCTGATCGCACTCGGCTACACGATGGTCTACGGCGTGCTGATGATGATCAACTTTGCCCATGGCGAAGTGTTCATGATCGGCGCCTACATCGGCTGGGCAGTCCTGGCGTTCCTGCTCAATCATGCCGTCGCCGGCATGCATCCGATCTGGGTCCTGCCGGTCCTGCTCCTGCCCGCCATGCTGTTGTGCGGCCTGCTCGGCATGACCATCGAGCGGTTTGCCTATCGGCCGCTCTACCTGCGCGGCGGCTCGCGCCTGGCACCGCTGATCAGCGCCTTCGGCGCCTCGATCTTCCTGCAAAACGCTGTGATGCTGACGCAGGGCGCGCGCATGAAGGTCTACATGACCAACACGTTGTTCCCGCGCACTTGGCGGTTCGACATCTTCGGTGTCAACATCTCGGTGCTGGTAGTGGTGATGGTGGCGGTATCGATGGCGCTCACCTGGGCGCTGATCATGCTCGTTCAGAAGACGACGCTCGGCCGCTCCATCCGCGCCGTTTCGGAAGACCGCGAGATGGCGTCCGTCATGGGCGTCAATGTCGGTCATGTGATCGGTTTGACATTCTTTCTCGGCTCGATGCTCGGCGGCGCCGCCGGCGTTCTGGTCGGCCTTTACTACACGCAGATCGATTTCGTGATGGGCTACTCCGCCGGCCTCAAGGCGTTCACCGCCGCCGTGCTCGGCGGCATCGGCAATATCAAGGGCGCGATGGTTGGCGGCCTGCTGCTCGGCATCATCGAGAGCGTCGCGGTGACCTTCATAAATCCGGCGTTCAAGGATGTCGTCGCATTCGCGGTGCTCATTCTGGTGCTGATGTTCCGGCCGGAAGGCCTTTTCGGCGAAACACTGTCGGATCGGAAGAAGGTGTGATGACAGAGTTCCTGCGCCGGCACTGGTACTGGTTCCTGCTCGCGGTCGGCGTGATCGCGCCGCTGCTGGCACCCAACGACTACGTGGTCGGCGTGCTGGCGCGCATCTGCCTCTACTCGATGCTGGCGCTCGGTCTCAATATCGTGGTCGGATTTGCCGGTCTGCTCGATATCGGCTACGTCGCCTTCTTCGGCATCGGCTCCTACGTCTACGCGTTCCTGGCTTCGCCGCACTTCGGCCTGCACCTGCCCTTCATACCGGTGATGGTCGTCGTGACAATTGCGGCGGCGATCGCCGGCATCCTGATCGGTGCGCCGACCTTGCGGCTGCGTGGCGATTATCTCGCGATCGTCACGCTCGGCTTCGGCGAGATCACCTACCTTTGTCTCGTCAATCTCGACCGACCGATCAACATCACCGGCGGCCCGAGCGGCCTCATTCGCATCGATCCGCCGCAGTTCTTCGGACACGTCGTCGAGCGCAATATCGAGTACTACTACATGTTCCTGGTGACGCTCGGCTTCCTGGTCGCCGCGTCGATCCGGTTGCGCGACAGCAGGATCGGTTGGGCCTGGCGCGCGATCCGGGAGGACGAGCTTGCGGCGGCCTCGATGGGGGTCAATACCACCGTCTCCAAGCTGCAGGCCTTCGCGCTCGGTGCCACTTTTGCCGGCTTTGCAGGCGGCCTTCTGGCATCGTGGCAGCGCTCGGTATTTCCGGACAACTTCCTGTTCCAGGAGTCGATCAACGTGCTGGCCATGGTGATCCTGGGCGGCATGGGCAGCGTGCTGGGAGTGATCCTGGGAGCGACAATCATCGTCGCGCTTCCCGAGGTATTCCGGGACCTCAGCACCTACCGGCTGCTGGCGTTCGGCGCACTGATGATGATCGTCATGATCGTCCGGCCGCAAGGGCTGCTGCCTGAGAATTTTGCAACGGCGCGCAAGAAGCGCGCGGACACCT
Organism: uncultured Alphaproteobacteria bacterium; assembly: GCA_963750535.1. Classification (GTDB taxonomy): domain Bacteria; phylum Pseudomonadota; class Alphaproteobacteria; order Rhizobiales; family Hyphomicrobiaceae; genus JAKFWF01. The sequence continues at coordinate 91,485 of CAVVRF010000040.1, forward strand.
TGCCACCGGCGGTGGTGCCAGAGGCTGCTTCGGAGTCCTGAAGGAACGAGGTCCGCTATGCACACGGTGGTGCTGGGAGCTGGCGCGGTCGGCGTTGCAACCGCTTACCACTTGCGCAAGCTCGGCCATGACGTGACGGTCGTTGATCGCCAGCCGGCCGCGGCGTTGGAGACGAGCTTCGGCAACGGCGCCATCATTCATGCCAGCGAGGTCGAGCCCTGGTCGCAGCCCGGCATGCCGATGAAGATCCTGCGGTGGATCGGCCGCGAGGATGCGCCGATGCTATTACGATTGGGTGCGCTGCCACACCTAGTGCGATGGGGCACGGCCTTTCTCGCAAACTGCAGCGAGAGCAGGTTTGCCGCCAACGCGGAGGCGAACCTGCGTCTGGCGCTCTATAGCCTGCGCACGCTCCAGGAGATCCAGGCCGAGCTCGGCATCGAATACGACCGGTCGACAAATGGCGTCATCAAGATCTACCGCGATCGCGCATCACTCGATGCCGGACGTCGTCAATCGTCGCACCTCGCGGCGCACGGATTGACGTTTGAGGAACTCTCGCCCCAGGCCTGCGTCGAGCGCGAGCCGGCGCTCGGCGAGACCGCCGACAGCCTCGCCGGTGCCCTCTATTTTCCGCGCGACGAGGTCGGCGACAGCCATAAGTTCGTGCAGGGCTTGGCGGCGCGTGGCGCGGCACAAGGCGTTCGGTTCCGCTATGGCACGGACATCAGAGGGCTGGAAAAGCGGGCGAACCGGATTGCTGCCGTGGCGACCTCGGCCGGACCAATCGAAGCCGACAACGTCGTCGTCGCCATGGCGAGCTTCTCCCCCGCGCTGCTGCGGCAGGTCGGCGTTGACGTGCTGATCTATCCGGTCAAGGGCGTGTCGATCACGGTGCCGAAGTCGCCATGGAACAACGCGCCACGCCATGCGATCATCGACGATGGACGGATGTTCGGCTTGATACCGATCGGCGATCGGCTCCGGGCCGCCGGCTCGGCAGAGATCGCGCGGTACGATGCAACGCCGAGCCCCGCTCGCGCACAGGCGATCATCGACAAGGTGCTGCAGACGTTCCCGGGATTTGCCCGATGCTACGCGCCTGAGACCGCCAAGGTCTGGGCTGGACTTCGACCTGTCTCGCCGAGCGGCGTCGGCTACATGGGGCGCACGAGCATAGCCAATCTCTACGTCAATTGCGGCCATGGCCATCTCGGCTGGACAATGTCATGCGGTGCCGGACGGTTGGTGGCGGACATCGTCGACGGCCGGCACCCGGAAATCGAGCTGTCGGGATTTCCCACCCTGGCACGGCCGAGCTAGCCCGCCCTTCTCACAGGCTCGCGGTCGGCACGGAGGGGAAAATGACGACAGAGCAGGAGCGGCGCGCCGAGCATAGCGCCACTATGGTCAAGCGACGCGACGCACTCTGTCGTCATTTTCGCCCCGCCCTGCGGCCCGCGGCGTCGGGCGGCTCAACCGTATGCGACGGCTACGCTTTTCGCGGCCCTCCTGGCGGATCCGCTGCGCCGGTCGCGATGACGATCCGCGAGCCTGTGAGAAGGGCGGGCTAGAGCGCGGCGGCTGCGGACAAGTAGCGCGTGGCCCCGTCTTAGGCTGCCTGTCAGCCGGGAACCAGCCGGCGGCCTCTGCGAACCGTGAGCACCAGCAAAACGGCAACTGCCGATGCGGCGGTGTACATCAGGAATGCGTTCAGGTAGCCGATCATCGACGCCTGCCGCGCAATCTCCTTGGCGATCTTGGCGAGACCGGCAGCATTCTCGAAATTCCAGGCGCCCGTGACCCACGGCAGCGAAAGGGTCGGGTTATAGGGCGTGATCATTTCCGTCATTCTGCTGTAATTCGCACCCGTGGCGCGGATTATCTCGGCGATCGAAAGCGAGATGAAAAAGCTCGATCCGATATTGCGCAGCAAATGGAATACAGCGGATGCCTCCGCGCGATGTTCCGGGGCGAGCGTTCCGAACGCGACGACAGACATTGGCACCCAGATGATGCCCACCGCGAAGCCCTGCATCAGGCTGTTGCCGACCAGGATGGGCATGGTGACGTTGAGATCGAACGTCATCATCCACAACCCGGAAATCGCCTGCAGGACGAAGCCCAGGCTCATGCCGATCCGCGGATCGATGCGGCCCATCAGGCCGGCGGTCATGAAGCCGACCATCATGCCGGCACCACGGCAACCGATCACCTGCCCGACGAGCGCATCCGGAAAGCCGACGTGCTGCTGCAGCAGCGGCGGCAACAGCACCATCGGCGTGAAGTTCAGCATGCCGTAGAGCGTGACCAGGCCGAGGCCGATCGCATAGTTCCGGTCCGACAGCAGGCGCAAATTCAAGAACGGCGATTTAGTCGTCAGGCAGTGGACGATGAAGATGTAGAAGGCAATCGCGGCGACCAGGCACTCGAGCACGATCTCTGTCGACTGGAACCAGTCCAGCCGGACCCCGCGCGCGAGCACGAGTTGCACGCTTGCCATCGCAGCGGCCAGTGCCAGGAACCCGGTCCAGTCAAGTTGCACCCGCGTGGCGCCCCGATCGGGCGGCAGCGCGAACCGCAAGCCGATGTAGGCCAGGAGACCGAACGGCACCAGCATGTGGAACGACCATCGCCAGCTGTAGGCTTCCGCCAGATATCCGCCCACCACGGGACCGAGTACGGGCGCCACGCCCACCGCCATTCCGAACACGGAAAGCACCTTGCCATGCTGATGGCGGGGAAACGTGTTGAGCAGGATCGTCTGGGACAGCGGCACGACCGGCGCGCCGGTGCCGCCCTGGGCGATCCTCCACAGAACCAGCATCTCGAGCGATTGCGCAATTCCGCACAGGAAGGTCGCGGCCGAGAACGTGGCGATGCTCCAGATCATCACATTCCTGGAACCGAACCGCGCGACGAGCCAGCCGGTCATCGGCGTTACGACGGCGGTCGCCAGAATGTTGAAGGTCATCGCCCAGGCGATCTCGTCCTGGGTCGCTGACAACGCACCCTGCATCTGCGGCAGGATCGTCGACGTCGTCAGCAGCGCAGTCGAGTAAAGCGACGAGCCGAGCACGACGGCCGCCATGATCAAGTAGCGCTGCGCCGGCGACATGCTGTTGGCGTGCTCGTCGGCGTCGCTGGCCACGTTCATGCCCCTGGCAGTGGTAAGTTATGCGATTGTAACCTAGCTTACCACTTGTCGTACAGCTATGGTGTGGACTGCATGCGCAATGATGATCGACACATCGGTGTCTTGATCTCGGATGTCGCGCGTTTGATGCGCACGGCGTTCGATCGTCGCGTCCGCAAGCTCGGCATCACGCGGGCGCAGTGGCTGGTGATCACGCGATTGCACCGCAGCCCCGGTGCGTCGCAGTCGGAGCTGGCGGAAATGATGGAGGTCGAGAAGGCCACCGCTGGCAGGCATATCGACCGGCTCGAGGCCAAGGGCTGGGTGGAGCGCCGCGATCATGAGAACGACCGCCGCGTCAACAGGATCTATCTCACACCCGCGGCCGAACGCGTGCACAAGCGGATCTGGAAAATCGCGGAAGCGACGGTCGACAGCGCCATGGCCGGATTGTCGGATCGCGATAGGAAGCAGCTGCGCAATTTGCTGCGGCGCGTGAAGAGCCGCCTGGTCGAAGATCTGGCCGATGCGGGCGTGGCTGCTCCCGCCAACGGCAAGCAGAAAGCACGCAAGTCGCCCGCAGCATTGCCGTCGCCGCTGCAGGCGGAATCCGAAGATGAGATCCTCGTCCCATGAGTGTCCACGCGCCGCGACAGCTCGGGTATGGCCTGTCAGGCCACAGGATTTATGCTCGCGCCCTGTTGCGCCCGGTGCTGCTGTTCGTGGTGCCGGCGCTGGTGGTGGCGGGCGCGTTCGCGGCATGGCTGCATGGCGGCAGATATGTCGGCACCGAGAACGCCTTCGTGCGGGCGGACATCGCCCAGATCGCAAGCGAGGTGCAGGGCCGCGTAGCAACCTTGCTCGTGCGCGATCATGCACGCGTTGCGGCGGGCGACGTGCTTCTTCGCCTCGATGCCGAGCAGTACCGGCTCGCGCTGGCGAAGGCGGAAGCGGAGCTGGATGCGTCGCGGTCCGCCGTCGAGCAGGCTAAGGCCGGCTTGAGCGAAACCAAGGCCGAATACAAGGAGGCCGAAAGCCGGCTGCTGTTCCTCGACGCCCAGGCCGTTCGGCAGAAGAACCTCGCCGACCGTGGCGTCAGCCCCGCGATCAAGCTTGAACTTGCCGAAAGCGAGGCGCTGCAGGCTCGCGACCGGATCGGCATGCTGCGGGCCCGCATCGCGCGCTTTGAAGCGGCCTTGGGTGGCTTGCCCAATCGGCCGACCGACGCCTTTGCGCTCGTACGCGAGAAGCTGGCGCTGCGCGATCGCGCCGTCCTCGATCTCGCCAACACGGAAATCAAGGCTCCGGCGAACGGCGTCATCGTCAACCTGCGGCTGCAGCCCGGCGAGCAGATCAAGGCGCAGGTGCCCCTGTTCTCGATCGTCTCGGATCGTCGACCGTGGGTCGAGGCGAACTTCAAGGAGACCGATCTCACGAACGTCGTCGCCGGGCAGAAGGCGACGGTCGTGCTCGACATCTATCCGAATATCACCTGGGAGGCGACCGTCGAAAGCATCAGCCCGGCCACCGGCGCCGAGTTTGCGATCCTGCCGCCGCAGAACGCCTCGGGCAATTGGGTGAAGGTGGTGCAGCGCCTGCCGGTCCGCCTCAGGTTGATCGAGCGGCCCGGCGAACCGCCGCTGCGCTCCGGGATGACTGCGTCCGTCAGCATCGATACCGAGCGGCAGCGCAGCATCGCTGCAATTTTCGGTGGACAGTCGGCGATCGCCACTCCCCGGCCCTGAGGACTGCTCGCCAGCGCGCCGATATGCGGCGCTTGCGAGTAGAGCCGTGTCGAATTGCCGGATCTCAGATCGGGGCCGTTCCGTCAGCCTTCCCTGGAGACATGCAGCGGCGGCACGCGGGACGACCAGGGCATGGCCTGCTCGAGGGCAGATGCCACCTGCAGCACGGTATGCTCGTCCGCCGGCCGGCCGGCAATCTGGATGCCGATCGGCAGGCCGCTGGAATGCATGGCCAGCGGCAGCGAGATCGCCGGAGTCCCCATGATGTTGTGCGGGATCGTGAACTGGATCGGCGCGCAGTACAGCTCCTCGATCATATTGTGCCAGCCGACCCCCGGCTTCGAGAGATTGTAGTTCCCCCAGGGCTCGGATACGCGCGCGGTGGTCGGCGACAGCCAGATATCGTAGTCGGAATAGAACGCGCCCATCTTGCGCCGCGCCACGTTGAGGTCCGCCAGGGCCTGCATGAAGCGCGCCGCGGTGATCTCCTTTGCGTGCTCATAGACGCTCAGTATCACCGGCTCCAAGGTGTCGGTGCCGATCCTGGTGTTGGCGCGCCGGGCATAACCTTCGAGGCGCGCGTCGAACGCGAAGAAGAACAGGTCGTTGGCGGCGCGCATCGTCTTCATACCGCCCATGTCGACCCGCGCGCGTTCGACCGCGTGGCCCATGCCGGCGAGCGTCCGGGCGGTCGCCTCGACTGCCGCCGCGACCTCCGGGTCGACGGCGACGCCCGCCAGCTCGTCGAGCACGATGCCGACGCGCAGCGGCTTCGGCCATTGGCCGATCAGCCGAGCGTAGGTCTCGGCCGGCTTCGGGATGATGAAGGGGTCGCCCGGCTGCGGGGCCGAGACGCAGTCGAGAACGGCCGCGACGTCACGCACTGTCTTCGCCTGCACCAGATTTTTCGAGTACCCGAAGCCTGGCTCGTCGACCACCGGCGCCAGCGATACGCGGCCGCGCGATGGCTTCAAGCCGACGCCGCCGCACCAGCTGGCGGGAATGCGGATCGATCCGCCGATGTCTGAGCCGTGTGCCACCGGCACCATGCCGGACGTGACCGCCGCCTGTGCACCGCCCGACGAGCCGCCGGCCGAGTAGCCGTGTCGCCAAGGCGTCGAGCAGTTGCCGTGGAGAACGCTTTCGGTCGTCGCCGACATCGAATACTCAGGCGCTGCCGAGCGGCCCAGGATGTTGAAGCCGGCGGCCTTGAGACCCTCGACATAGGCAGTCGAGACCTCCGGCTTGAGACCCTTGCAGAGCCGCGAACCGAACTCGATCAAGCGGCCGGCCTCGTGGCCGAACACGTCCTTGATCAGCATTGGAACACCGCGAAACGGGCCGGCACCGAGCTTGGCCTCCTGCAGGCCTTCGATCCTGTCCTCGTAGAGCTCCACGACCGCGTTGACCGACTTGTTCACCTTGGCGATCGCCGCCGCGGCAGTCCGCGCCAACTCGAGCGGCGTGACTTGCTTTCGCGCCACGAGCTCGGCAAGACCTGTCGCGTCATAGCTTGCGTATTCGGACAGCTTCATCATGGGGCGTGGTCTCGCGTGAGGATCTCGGCGCCGGTCCGGGTTGCAAAGCCTCGGCCGGGCGCGGCTGCGAACAAGGCCTTGGTGTAGGCATGCTGCGGATCGGCGAATACATGGGCGGTGGTGCCGGTTTCGACCACGACGCCCTTCTGCATGACGGCGATGCGGTCGCAGATCTGCGCCGCCACCCGCAGATCGTGCGTGATGAACAGCACCGCCAGATCGAACTTGCGGCGCACCTCGTCGAGCAGACGCAGAACCTGCGCCTGCACCGAGACGTCGAGAGCCGAGACCGGCTCGTCGCCAATCAACAGCACCGGCTCCATCGCCAGGGCGCGGGCAATCGCGATGCGCTGGCGCTGGCCGCCGGAAAACTGATGCGGATAGCGATCGAGCGCGTCCGGCGACAGTCCGACGAAGCCCATCAGGTCCCGCGCCCGGCGCTCGGCATCGCCTACCGCGAGGCCGAAATTCACCGGACCCTCGATGATCGACTGGCCGACCGACCGGCGCGGGTTGAGCGAGCGATAGGGATCCTGGAACACGATCTGCACGCGGCGGCGGTGCGGGCGCAGGTCGCGCTCGGGCATGCGCGCGACATCGACGCCGCCGATGCGGATCGCACCGGATGTGGGATCGACCAGCCGAGCAATGCAGCGCGCAACCGTCGACTTGCCGGAGCCCGACTCGCCGACGATGCCGAGCGTCTCGCCCCTGCGCACCTCGAGCGACACGTCGCTGACCGCCTTCACCACGCGCGCGCTGGAAGCGAACCAGCCGCTGCTGCCGTAGGTCTTGTTGAGAGCGGCGGTTTCGAGCGCCACCTCGCCGGTGATCGGTTGGCGCTTCGGCGGCACCAGCGTCGGCACCGCGGCGATCAGCATCTGGGTGTACCGCTCGCGCGGGCTGTTGAGGATCTGGTCGCGCGTGCCCTGCTCGACGACGTGCCCGTCCTGCATCACGACCACGCGATCGGCGATCTCGGAGACGACGCCGAAGTCGTGGGTGATGAACAGGACGCCCGTGTTCCTGCGCACCTGCATCTCGCGGATCAGCTTGAGGATCTGCGCCTGCGTGGTGACGTCAAGCGCCGTGGTCGGCTCGTCGGCGATCAGCAGGGCCGGATCCAGGATCAACGCCATGGCGATGACGATGCGCTGGCGCTGTCCGCCTGACAGCTGGTGGGGATAGGCGTCGATCAGATGCTCCGGGTCGGGCAGATGCACGGCCCGCATCATCTCGAGTACACGAAGCCGGCGGGCGTCGCCGTCGAGAGCGGTGTGAATCTCGAGAACTTCGCCGATCTGGTCGCCGACGCGCTCGACGGGGTTGAGCGCGGTCATCGGTTCTTGAAACACCATTGCCGCGCGCTTGCCGCGGATCTCGCGCATTTCCGCGGGTGACTTGGTGGTCAACTCGTCGCCTTCGAGAATGATGCTTCCGGCGGTCCTCGCCAGCTGGCCTTTCGGCAGCAGAGCCATGATCGCCTGCGACGTCACCGACTTGCCGGAGCCCGACTCGCCGACGACGCAGACGATCTCGCCGGGCTGGATGCTGAAGGATACGTCTTCGATAGCGTTGGGCCGATCGCCGCCACCGGCGATGGCGATTGTGAGGCCGCGGACTTCGAGGACTGGGCGGGCTGTCATCCGGTCACACCCGCTTTTGCATTTTCGGATCGAGCGTGTCGCGCAGGCCGTCGCCCAGCATGTTCACCGCCAGCACCGTGAGCGCAAGGAAGATGCCGGGGTACAGGATGTTGTGCGGATAGATGCGGAAGAACTGGCGGCCTTCGGCCATGATGTTCCCCCAAGTGGGCGTCTCGGGAGGAATGCCGATGCCCAGGAACGAGAGGATTGCCTCGACCAGGATCGCGGAGGCACAAATGAACGTGCCCTGCACGATCAGCGGCGGGATGGTGTTCGGCAGCACATGCCGCCACAGCAGCAGCGGTACCGGTGTTCCCACCGTGATCGCTGCCTCGACGTACGGCTCCTCGCGCACCGACAGCACGACCGACCGCACCAAACGCACGACGCGGGGAATCTCAGGCACCGTGATGGCGATGATCACCGCGCCGAGGCCTGCCCTGAACAGCGAGACGAGCGCGATGGCGAGCAGGATGGCGGGGATTGCCATCAGGCCATCCATGACACGCATGATCACGGCATCGAAGGTGCGGAAGTAGCCCGCCAGTAGGCCGATCACCGCCCCGGTCAGAACGGAGATGGTCGCAACCGTTATGCCGATGAGGATTGAGACGCGCGCGCCATACAGCACGCGGCTGTAGATGTCGCGCCCGAGGCTGTCCGTGCCCATACGATGCACGACTTTCACCTGGGTACCGTCACTCGCCCGCACCGTGCGCTCGGTGCCAGGGATCTTGTTGCGGGCGGCAGGACTGATCTCCGTCGGGCTCATGGTGCCGAGGAACGGCGCGGCAACGCCGATTGCTATCATCAGGGCCACGATCAGTGCGCCGATGACGACACCGGGATTGCGGGCGAGCCGCGACAGCATGGAGACTGGAGCACGACGCGCGGCTGGCTCGATAGGGTCTGAGGTATGGGCTACATCCTCGGTCAATAGCGGATCCTCGGATCGAGAAGGGTGTAGAGGATGTCGACAGCCAGGTTGATCATCACGTAGACGAGCGAGAACAGCAGGATGACGGCCTGGATCACCGGGTAGTCACGCGCAAGCACGGCGTCGACGGTGAGCCGGCCGAGTCCCGGGATCGTGAAAACGCTTTCCGTTACCACCACGCCGCCGATCAGAAGCGCGATGCCAAGCCCGATGACAGTGACGATCGGCACCGCCGCGTTCCTCAGTGCATGCCGGAACAGCACCTTGCGTTCCACCTGGCCCTTGGCTCGCGCAGTCCGGATGTAGTCTTCCGACAGCACCTCGATCACGCTCGTCCGCGTCATGCGCGCGATCAGCGCCACATAGATCACCGCCAAGGTCGAGGCAGGCAGGATCAGCCGTTGCAGCCAACCGCCCACGCCTTGCGACAGCCGCTGGTAGCCCTGCACCGGCAGCCAGTTCAGCTCGATGGCGAAGATGTAGATCAGCGCGTAGCCGATCACGAACGCCGGCACGGAAAAGCCCAGCACCGAGAATCCCATCACGATCCGGTCGACCCACGAGCCCTGCAGCTTCGCCGCCAGCACGCCGAGCGGAACCGCGATCAGCACCGCCAGCAGGATGGCGAAGAACGACAATGACAGCGTCGGCTCGAGGCGATCTGCGATCAGGTCCGCCACGGTCTTCTTGAAGAAGAAGCTTTCGCCGAAGTCGCCTTGCAGGATCTTTCCGCTCCAGATGAAGAACTGGGTGTAGATCGGCTGGTCGAGCCCGAGCTTGGTGCGGATCTCCGCGATCTGCTGGGAGTTGGCGTTGTCGCCGGCGATGATCGCGGCCGGGTCGGCCGGCGTCAGCCGCAGCATCAGGAAGACGAACAGCGCAACTACGATGACGACCGGAATGGTCGCCAGCATCCGTCGCAGGATGAAGCTCAGCATGTGCCGTCCCAGGGACCGAAGGGGCGGAGTCGCGCGCTCCGCCCCTTCATCTTACTTGACCTCGAGGTTCCAGAACACTGGCGCGGGGGCCGTCAGGAAGCCGCTCAGGTTCTTGCGCGCCGCACCCGGCTGGTACCACTGCCCGAGGTGAATGTGGGTCGTGACCTCGGCGTCGCGCGCCTGCACCGCCTCGGCAACGGCCTTCTGTTTTGCAGGATCGGTCTCGCGGGCAAACTGGTCGCGCAGCTTTTCCATTTCCGCGTCGCACGGCCAGCCGAACATCGCCTTATCGCAACTCGCGTTGAAATAGCCGGCGGCGACCGGATTGGTGATGTCGGCCGACACCCACGATGTCAGGAACGCGTGCCACCCACCGGCGTTGGCCGGATCCTTCTTGGCGCGGCGAGCAACCAGCGTCTGCCAATCCATCGACTGCATGTCGACCTTGATGCCGGCCTTCTCCATCAGCGACTTGGCGACCGGGGCGAGGTTGGTCAGCACGGCGAGATCGGTCGAATGCATCAGCACGATCGGCGTGCCGTCGTAGCCGGCCTCCTTGAGCAGGGCCTTCGCCTTGTCGAAGTTGGACTCGAGCTTGTCCTCCATGCCCTTCGTGGACCCGAGCGCCGTTCCGCAGACGAACATCGCCTTGCATTCCTTGTAGTACTCGGGATTGCCGATGACCGCGTCGAGGAAGTCCTTCTGGTTGAAGGCATACCAGAGCGCCTGGCGGAACTTCGGATTGTCCATCGGCTTGTTCAGCCAGTTCGGCCGGAACGCATACTGGTTGCCGAGCGGGTTCCAGTCGACCAGCTTGATGCCGGCGTCCTTCTTCAGCAATGGCAGGAGGTCGTGCGAGGGTTGCTCGATATAGTCGATCTCGCCGGCGAGAAGGGCGTTGACGGCCTGCTGCTGGTCGCTGATGGCACGCCATTCGACGCGGTCGACCTTGACGACCTTGCCACCCGCCAGGCCGGAAGCCGGCTCGGACCGCGGTTTGTATTTGTCGAACTTCACGTAGACCGTCTTGTCGCCGGGCTTCCACTCATCCCGCTTGAACACGAACGGGCCCGAGCCGGTGAAGTCCGAGATCTGCGTGTTTGCATCCGTATCGGCGACCCGCTTCGGCATCATGAAGGGCACGTTCGAGGACGGCTTGCCGAGGCCCGTGAGGACGAGGCCGGTCGGCTCCTTCAGCTTCATCACGAAGGTCTTGGGGTCCTTGACGGTGACGTTGTCGACAAAGGAATAGAGCTTCTGGCCGAGCGCATCCTTCTTGCTCCAGCGGGCGAGGGAGGCGACGCAATCCTCGGCGGTCACCGGAGCGCCGTCGTGCCAGGTCAGGCCGTCCCGCAGGGTGAAAGTGTGCGTGAGCTTGTCGGTCGATACTTCGTAGGTCTCGACCATCTGCGGCTTGACGGCGCCTTTCTCGTCCTCGGCGAACAGTGTGTCATAGACCATGTAGCCGTGGTTGCGGACAATGTATGCCGTGGTCCAGATCGGGTCGAGGATCTTGAGATCCGAGTGCATCACGACACGCAGCGTCTTCTGAGCGGCGGCCGGTGTCGGCATGCTCGTGCCGGCGACGGATGCCGCGGCGACGGAAATCGCGGCCAAGAGCGCTCGCTTGAGATTAAATTTCTTCGATTTGACCGGCATGCGAGGCTCCTACGCTGAAGTTCGAAGTGCACCAGCAAAGCAACTCGGCGAATGTTGACCGGGGATGACATTCGACGTCAAGCTCGGTGCAGCGGTCCAACCCCTTTCACACGCGGAGATTTTCGGGATGCGCTTGTTCGCCGCCTCGCTTGCGACTGAAACGAATACTTTTTCGCCAATTCCAACCTCGCGTTCGAGCTTCGAGCACGATTTCTATGCGCCAGCGGGAAAGCATCCGGACGAGCCGAAATTGTGCACCGCGCCCCTGCTCGTAGCGCGGCGACGGGCAACGGCGGAGGGTTTCACGCTGATCGAGGGCTCCTCGTTCTGGACCGAGCCCTCCGGCACCGTGACCAAGGCTGCATTCGAGGACATGCGCGACGAGATCCTGGGGCAGCTCGAGGCCGCGCTGCCGGTCGATGGCGTGCTGATGGGTTTCCACGGTGCGTTCGTGGCCGAGGGCTATGACGACGCCGAGGGCGACATGCTGGAGCGGATCCGGGCGCTGGTCGGTCCTGACGTCGTGATCGGCTGCGAGTATGATCCGCACAGTCACCAGACCGAGAAGCGCGTCCGTCTCGCCGACGTCTCGGTGCTGTTCAAGGAATATCCGCACGTCGATTTCATGGAGCGCGGCGAGGAACTGGTGACGCTGGTGCTGCGGACGATACGTGGCGAGATAAGGCCGGTGGTGTCGCTGTATGATCCCCGGCTGTGGGATTTCTACCCAACCACCACGGAGCCGATGCGTTCGTTTGTCGATCGCATCAAGGCGCTGGAGGGCAAGGATGGCGTTCTGTCGGTGTCGATCGCGCACGGGTTCCAGCATGCGGATGTGCCCGACATGGGCACACGGGTTCTTGTCTACACGGACAATCGCAAGGCCGAGGGAGACACGCTGGCGGCGAGGCTCGGGCAGGAGCTATGGCAGCGGCGAGGCACCTGGAGTCCGCCGGCGTTGTCGCTGGAGGAAGGGGTCGACACGGTGCTTGGCCACAATGGCAAGCTGGCGATCCTTGCCGAGCCGGCGGACAATGCAGGAGGCGGGGCCGCTTCCGACAACACGCTGACGATTCACGAGCTGCGCCGGCGCGCCGCCAAAAGTGTCGCGGTTGCGCCGGTGTGGGACGCCGTCGCGGTGTCCTTCTGCCATATGGCGGGGTTGGGCGCTCGAATTCCGCTGCGCTTCGGCGGCAAGGCCTCAGCCGGTTCAGGCGCGCCGGTCGATGCGGAGGTCGAAGTGATCGGCCTGGCCAAGGATACCTGGCAGCATTTCGGTTCGGCGCGTGTTCCGCTCGGTGATTGTGCCGCGGTGCGCCTTGACGGGGGGATCGATGTCATCCTGATCTCGAGCCGGACCCAGGCATTGGGGACGGAGCTGTTCACGCATCTCGGTCTCGATCCGGCTTCGTACCGGACGCTGGTCTTGAAGTCCGCACAGCATTTCGCAGGGGCGTTCGGACCACTCGCTTCACTGATCGTGCGCGCCGAGACTGGCGGATGCTGCCCGACAAATCCCGCGAGCCATGACTACCGCAAGCTGCGCCGTCCACTCTGGCCCCTGGACCAGCATGTCGAGGGCCGGCTTCTAATTTGAGCAGCTGGCCGGCAAGCCGCGGCCCAGGTCAATGCAAGAAATCGCCCCTGGTCATGCACCGCGCCGCGATCGCAGCAAGCCTGCAATCAATCCGACAAGAGCGCCCAAGGGCCCGGTTACGAAGGCCGCCGTCATGACGATCTCGACGCTCTTGTCGTGGGTATTGCTGGAAAGGAGCGCGACCATGCCAGCTCCAATGCCCGCACCAGCAGCATAGCCGGCCGCCAGCCCCACCACCGCCGCTACGATTTTCGTCATCAGATCAACTCCGATATCGGTATGCGTCGGCTCGGATCGCCCCCTGCGAGGTCGCCCTTGGCGCCACCGAAGCACGATCCGGGCGTCGCGAAATTCACCTGATCCGACGCCCAAAGGCCAGGATTGCAATAAGTGGTACCAGAAGGCTGACGAGCCATGCGATGGCGTACAGTTTGGGCAGATTGGCATAGTTGCCGCGATCGACGGCGAACAGCATGTTCAAGTACTTCGTCTGCAGCTCGGCAGCCGAGAGCGCCAGGTTCATCAGCGAGGCCATGAGCGCGAACCAGATGGCGCGATGGCCTGCCGGCGCGTGGATTGCGATCAGGGTCAGCATCGGGATCATGCTGAGCTGGGCAAGGGGCGAGGCTACCGCGGCATCGACGATCGCAATCGATTTGGCACCAAGGCCGAGAACGCGCTCCGTCCACTCGTTGAGGCCAAGGGTCAATCCAAAGCCCGGCAGCGCTACGATCGATCCGGCAATGACGAGCCAGAGCAGCACCTTTGTGACGGGCTGGCGCGTGATCGCATCCGAAAAGATCCACGCAGCGATCAGCGCTAGGCCTGCACCAATCTGCGCAAGAGTGCCCTGGAAGGCCTCATCGAAACCAAGCTTGTCGATCGTGAACCAGCTATAGCCCTGCCCGACGCTCGGGGCCGAGCGGTAGAGAAAGATCAGCAGAGCGGCAAAAGTGATGGTGGTTTTCGTTTGATTGTCGGCATGCGCGATGACGCGGCGGAGCATCCAAATGACCACACTCATCGACACGAGAAATACGATTTCCTGGCCGAGGGGCACGTCGGCAAGCCCTATGGCGACGACAAACGCGCCGAAGGCGATACCGCCACCGAGGATCTTCCAGTCGATCGGCCGCGCCTCCGGCGTCTCCAGCCTGACCAGCAACGCGCCACTGATCGAAATCAGCGGAACAACGAGCCCGATCAGGAACACGGTCGCATACGCTAACGTCGAGGCAAGCCAACCTGCCAGCCCCGCCGTCGAGAAGGCGCCAAAGGCGAAGGCAAGGCGACCGAGCACCTGCACCATGCCGAGCTCGCGGTTGACCTCCTCGTCAGGTCGTGGATTGCCTTCGGAATCAACTCGCGGGACAACCTCCGTGCTCATGGCGTCGGCGACAACATCCTGGATCACGAGGCCAACGACCATCGTCAGAGATGCCAGGACGTAAAGCTGGTTCGGCGAGAGGAACTTGATCGTTTCGGACGCGCCGCCTGCCAACAGCAGCAAACCCGCGGCCACGAGACCACCACCTATCAGCACGTAGCCGCGCCGCCGCGAACCCATCACGGCAATCGAATCGACGAGCTCGCCGAATACCATCTTGATCGTCCAGGGGATCGAGAGCCACACGCCAACCGCGGCAAGCTCAACCGGCGTGAGGGTCAGCGATTTCTTCACCCAGAAGGCCTGCGCAATGGCGACGAGGCCTGTCGCGCCATAGGCGAAGTAGACCATCAGCAGCGGCAGATAGGCCGGCTTCATGGATCGGATCGGATTGAGTAGCGCCGTCTCCGCCCGCTCCTTGAAATAGGCGAGAGACCAAGTCGGTGCCGGCGCCTCCACGCCCGTGGTGGATGGGTCATCACGTGCGACTTTGCCACTCATCGATAGCATCTCATCGTTGGAAGTCCCGCTCGTCCCAGTCGCCCGCACAACCCTGCAATGCTCGGCACGGCTATCGGCATATAGTGGTAGCGCAAAAGTGCCAGCTCGGGCAGCCAAGGTCGGAGATAGGGCGAGCCGCAACGGCACCGCTGCCGCGCGCGGTTTCTTGTTCGGATCGGCCTGTTCAATCGCACGACGGTCTTTCGTGACGTCTTGGTATCGGCTAGCTTGCGGATCGAAGCTATGCTCGGGGGAGCAATGGGGGGATGAAAGCCGCACGTTTGGGAGTTGCGCTGGTACTTTCCGGCTGGTGTGAGCCCGCATCCGCTCAATTTTTCTGGCCGTTCGACGCAAAACCGAAGGCGGCCTCTACGGCACCCGCCATTCGCCAGTCGCCTCGACCGAAAGCGTTGCCACGGGATGTCTCGACTTCCAGCGAGCCGCAAGGCAGCAGCGCCGGCGGGCAATGGCGCATCGCTCGCGCCGTTTGGACCGATGCCGACGAGAAAGCATACGAGGACTTCGTCACCCGGATCGGCGAGAGCGGCTGCCGCTCCGTCCACGCCTGCCTGACGGGCGCTGAATCCAATCCGATGTACCGGGCCTCCAATCCACCGGGCATGCACTTCTACGCCGACTGCGCGGACCTGCCGTACATGCTTCGCGCCTATTTCGCGTGGAAGAACAACCTCGTCTTCTCCTACTCGACAACGGTCTCGCCGATTGGCGCAACGCACGACATTCGATACACCACGCTCGGCAACAGGATTGCCAGCAGAAGGGATATCAGCGGGCCGGCAGTGGACGCTCGCCGCGTCATTCCCCAAATCGTCGATGCGATTTCCTCGGCCCACTACCGATATCCGCCGGGCCATTCCGCCGGGCTGTTGCCCGGACCATTACCCCGTGAAGATTTCGCGCCAGAGCATCAAGCCCGGCACCATCATCTACGACCCCAATGGGCATGTGGCGGTCGTCTACAAGGTGGGGGCCGACGGTCGCGTCCACTACATCGATACCCATCCCGACAACTCGCTGACGCGTGGCGTCTACGGCAGGTCGTTCTCGCGGTCGTCGCCGGGCATGGGCGCGGGCTTCAAGAACTGGCGCCCACTTACCCTGGTTGGCGCCAAGCGCGGCGCAGATGGCTATCTCCAAGGGGGCACGATCGCGCTCGCGATGGACGCGTCGATTCCGGACTGGTCGGACGAACAGTTCTTCGGCACGGGCCCGGCCAAGCCGAGAGCCTGGAAAGCCGGAAAGTTCGTGCTCGACGGCGAAACGCTCGACTACTACGAGTTCGTACGAAAGCGGTTGGCTGGAGCCGGCTTCAAATACAATCCGCTCGACGAAACCCGTGCCATGGTGCGGGCCTTGTGCGAGGACGCCAAATACCGGGTGGACGCCGTCGATGTCGCGATCAAGGCGGGCATTCACTTGCGCCCTCAGCCGGTCCGCATGCCGCAGAATATCTACGGCACCGAGGGCGACTGGGAAATCTACTCGACACCGTCGAGGGACGCCCGCCTCAAGACTGCATTCAAGGAGCTGCGTGACGAGATCGCGAGGTTCCTCTCCCTTGCATCCCAGGACAAGACAAAGCTCGAGTACGCGGGCGACGACCTGAGAGGCGACCTCCGGCGCGCCTATCTCGAGGAGGCCAATGCCTGCACATTCAGCTACACGAAAAGCGATGGGAGCCCGGTCGGGCTCGACTTCCACGAGCTCGGCAAGCGACTGTTCAAACTGTCATTCGATCCGTACCAATGCATTGAGCGTCGCTGGGGCGCCGTCGACCCTGCCGAGCTGGGAACATGTGCGGACGATGCCGACAAGCGGGCCTGGTACGAGGCCGAGCAGCGGCTTCGAAACCAGATAAATCGAACCTACGACGCGCATATGGGCTTCTCCTTGGGCCAGCTACAGCAGCGCGCAACAGGCAGCGGCGTCGATCACCCTCCCGAAATCGGCGTTCTCGAGATCTTGCAGGAGCCTGCATTGTAGTGGTCGCCCGTAAGGCGGGGCCGGTTCGTAGGTCCAAGCACGGCGCAATGCGATTGACGCCTGGAACGCGGCGCTGATTCACGCCACGCGCGTGGTTTGCCGCGCGCGGCGAAACCGGCAATGCGGGTTCTGCAGTACTTCGGTACTGGTTGACGCGGTCAATCCGCGCATTCGACGGCCAGCGCCGCATTTGCTGGTGGAGCGCTCGAAACGGGCAAGCACGGGATCGTCCGGGCGATACCCCAGCCGGTACTTCTGACTGATTTTCGCGCCGCACCCAATCATGGATTGTCACCGGGCAACGCAGGGCCGTTGCGATCCGGCCTGCTTCTGCTGCGGCATGCGAGTGCGTCCGCCCGGAAGCGTCGGCCGAAATCGAAAATCAGTAACCCGGAGACTATCGATGAAACGATATCTGATCGAGCGCGAGCTCCCCGGCGTCGGCGGCATGAATTGGCAGGAGCTTGCGCAAGCGGCTGCCAAGTCGAACGCCACCCTCGCCGAGATGAACGGCCAGGCGCAGTGGATCCACTCGTACGTGGCGGACAACAAGACGTACTGCGTCTACCTGGCGGAAAGCGAAGCGGCCGTCAAAGAGCACGCGCGACGGAGCGGGTTTCCGGCCAACAAGGTGACGGAGATCTCCACGATCATCGATCCGATGACGGCCGCCGACCGGCGGTAGAATGAAGAGATGAATCATGAGCAACCATAAGAACACAAGAGAGCGCTCTTCAGCCGGCGCTGCTTCCCGACCGAGAGGCGTCTTGCGCCGCTTGCTCGGGGCTCTCGCCAAATCGCGATGCCAGGAAGCCCAACGCCTGATTGCCCACTATACGGCGATCCTCGGCGACCCGGGCGCAGCGGCACAACGGCCAGGAGCTCGCAGCCAGCACTGCCGCCCGTTGCAGGAGAACGCAGAGGCCACTCGGTCGCTGATGCGTTCGGTCTGAAAGCCAGAAGCCTCGACAACCAATGCAATTGCGGGACCGACCGAGAGTCGGCCCGGAAGGAGCCAGTATGTCCAAGTCGATCTCGTCAAGTCCCCCCTACCTGAAGATATCGCAGACCCAGGCACGGGGCCGCGTCGGTCTGTGGGCGGGCATCCTCGATGCCAGCAGCGTGATTTTCTGGGGGGCCCAGCGGCGCATCGCGAAAATTGTGCATCAGCGCAGCCTCCGGCGCCTCGAGCTCGATTTGGAACGCATCGATGACCGCATGCTCAAGGACATCGGCCTCGACCGGTCGGAGATCAGGCGCGTGGTCCAGTTCGGGCGGGAGTTCTGATCCGATGCTGCGGCCAGAGCCGGTTCCTGATCGCAGCCTACTCGACGACCTCATCGGCCGCGATGATGAGCGACTGGGGCGCGTCGATGCCCATCGCCCTTGCCGTTTTGAGGTTGATGCCGAGCTCGAAAAGACTGGGCGGCTGGACCGGCAGGTCGCCCGGATTTTCACCGGCCAGAATCCGCCCGACATAGGTCGCAGCTCGCCGGAACTGATCCGCGGCGTTGAAGCCATAGGCCAGCAATGCCCCGTCTCGCACGTAGAAGCGGAACGGGTATATGGCCGGTATCCGGCTCTTGTTGGCGAGCGCGATCAGCTGCACCCGATTGACGGTGTTGATCGGGCTCGGCGTGACGATCAATCCTGGCGCCTCCTGGCTGGAGATCGCCAGCAACGCCCGCTCGATATCCTGCCAGGTGCTCGCAAAGGCTGGGTGGGCATTGATGCCATGCTGGGGCGCGATCTCAGCCAGTGCGAGCCAGAGAGAGCGCAGCCCGACCGCCTTTTCGTCGATCAGCATGTTGACATTCTTGAGGCCGGGAACGGCTTGCCGCAGCAGCTGCAACCACTTGCCGGAGATCTCGGGCTCGAACGTGCTGAACCCGGTTGTGTTGGCACCCGGGCGCGACAGGCTGGACACGTAGCCGGCGCCGACGGGATTGCTGACGACCACGAAAACGACCGGGATGCTCGTCCCCAGCGATCGCACTGCTTCGAGGCCCGGCGTGCCATTGACGACGATTACATCGACCCCGCGATCGATGAATCCCCTGGCGATGGACAAGGCGATCTGATGGTTTCCCTTGTACCATCCGACCTCGATCGTCGTGTTGCGACCTTCCACCCATCCGGCGAGCTCGAACGAGCGGCGGAATTCGCCAATCCGGAGCACCCCTTCTGGATCGTTCTCGCCTATCGCCATCATGACGCCAACCCGCCGGAGCCGGCCGGGCTCGGACTGGGCCATTGCCATGCCGGGGGCAGTGATTGCTGCCAAAGTCGACAACACGAGCTGACGCCGGTGCATCATGGGGTCCATCAATTTCTGAGCTGGTGGAGCGCGCAAGGTGGGCTCGCGCTCCGCCTGCACCAACACACTACACCTCGAACGCTGGCCCGAGGTCAAAATCGACCTAACGGCGCAGCCCGCCCCAAAGCGATCGTCAGAGATCGCGGGTTGCGTAGTTGAAGCTGAGGTCGACAGCGTGGATAGATCAAGCCCGGACAGCATTGTCACGCTAATTGTGAAATGTTCCTCGTTGGGGGTGGGACAAAATGTAAGATGGCGCCCTCTCGGTCGGCCCAGCTGCCGCTGCTCAGCGGCAATCTTGTTCCGGCCGGTCTGTTGCGAGGTCGCGATCTTGATTGGCAAGCTATCCAGATCGATGGTTGCCGGCACCGGGCCGTCCGCCTGGCGCCCGGTGCTCAGCGTGTTGTTCTGGAAATACGTCGTGCTTTTCGCCGCCGTGATCGGATTGGCGCTCGTCACCAACAGCTTGATCGAGATCTGGTTCACCTATCGGGAGCATCGAGCCTTTCTTTTTCGCATCCAAAAGGAGCAGGCGAGCTCGGCAGCCGTTCGGATCAGCGACTTCATCCAGGAGATCGAGGGCCAGCTCGGGTGGATGACGCATCTGTCCTGGTCCAGTGCATCGATCGAGCAGCGCCAGATCGACGGCTTGCGTCTGTTCCGGCAGGTTCCCGCGATCACCGAGTTGTCGCTTCTCGACGAGACCGGGCGCGAACGCTTGCGCATGACGCGCCAGGAGATGGACCGTGTCGGCAGCAACGCCGACTATTCGAAGGACGACAAGTTCAGATTGGCCGTTACCAACAAGGTCTACTATGGCTCGGTCTATTTCCGGCGCGAGACCGAGCCGTACATGACGCTGGCCGTTTCGGGCGCCCGCCGGGACGGCGGTGTCAGCGTGGCAGAGGTGAACCTGACCCACATCTGGGACGTGGTACATCAGATCCGCGTCGGCGAGACCGGCAGGGCCTACGTGGTGGATGCCGAGGGCCGCCTCATCGCCCATCCTGATATCAGCCTGGTGCTGAGCAAGACCGACATGTCGCAGCTCCCACAGGTCGTCCAGGCAAGGACCGACAGGGCACGCCAGAGCGAGGCGTCGCAGATCGCAATCGGTTTCCGCGGCGAACGGGTTCTCACCGCCCATGCAACGGCCGATCCTCTCAATTGGCTCGTTTTCGTCGAGCTACCCGAGCGCGAGGCCAACGAGCGGCTCGATCGCGGCGGTCCAGCGCTCCATACTTGTCATGCTGGCCGGACTTTTCCTGGCTTTGTGCTCCGCACTGGTCCTGGCGCGCTGGATGGTGGTTCCGATCCAGATGCTGACGACCGGCGCCGCCCGCATCGGCAGCGGCGTGCTCGAGCATCGCATCATGATCGAGACGGGGGACGAGTTGGAAACGCTTGGCAGGCAGTTCAACGACATGGCGACCCAACTGCAGGACTCGTACGCGACCCTCGAGCGCAAGGTCGACGAGCGCACGCGCCAGCTGCAGGTAGCCAATCTGTCGAAATCGCGCTTCCTCGCCGTCGCCAGCCACGACTTGCGCCAACCGCTGCATGCCTTGAGCCTGTTCGTCGCGCAGCTGCGCTCAACCGCGGATCCGGCCGAGCGCAGCCGTCTCGCCGACAAGATCGGCACCGCCGTCGCCAACATGAACGAGTTGTTCAACGCGCTGCTCGACATCTCCAAGCTCGATGCAGGCGGGTTGCAGGTCAGGATGTCGGATTTTCCCATCGACAGCATCCTGAAGCGGGTCGAGGCCACGTTCGCGGCGCCCGCGCTCGAGAAGGGGCTGCACCTGCGCGTCGTGTCGAGCAGCGCCTGGGTGCACAGCGACGCAATTCTGTTGGAGCGCATCTTGCTCAATCTCACCGCCAACGCGATCAGATATACGACGGCCGGCGGCGTCGTCGTCGGTTGCCGGCATGTCGGCGGGAGGCTGCGCATCGACGTCCACGACAGCGGCATCGGCATTGCCGAGGACCAGCAAGGCGCCATCTTCACCGAGTTCTATCAGGTCGTCGGGGCCGAGCCGGATCGCCGCGAAGGCCTGGGTCTGGGGCTGGCGATCGTCGAGCGGCTTTGCATACTGCTTGACCACCCGATCGAGCTGAGGTCGACCTTGGGCAAGGGGTCGCGCTTTTCGATTTCGGTGCCGTTGACGCGGGTGGGCTCGATGCCGGCCGAGCCGGCTGCAATACGCTCTGTGCTCGACCCCCTGCCCGGCAGATCGGTCCTGGTCGTCGACGATGACCCCCTTGTCCTAGATGCAACGCGCGGACTGCTGGAAGGCTGGGGCTGCCGGGTCGTTATCGCTCAGTCCGGCAACGAGGCACTCGCCAAGCTGGGCGAAGACCCGCCGGACCTGATCATTTCCGATTTTCGCCTGGGCGATGGGCGAACAGGGATCGAAGTCGTTGCGCAAGTTCGCAGCGCATTCCAGTCCGCGATTCCCGTCATCCTGGTGAGCGGGGACGTCGCGCAGCAACGACTGCAGGAGGCTGAGGCTTGCGGCCATCCGCTGCTACACAAGCCGGTCAGCCCGATGACCTTGCGCGCGGCGATGTCTCGGTTCCTGAAGGCGAGCGTCGGAGCTTGAGCTCTGTGACGTGCGGCCGGCGTTCCGGCACTAGTGCGCGAGCTTGTCGAGCTCCCAGCCCAATGCTGCGACCTTCAGAACCGCCTCGGTTCGATTGGTCACCTGGAGCGCCTTCAGGATCGCCGAAACGTGGTTCTTCACGGTCGGCTCGGCCAGGCCCAAGGCGCGGCAAATCAGCTTGTTGCTCTTGCCCTGCATGATCAACGCCAGCACCTCCACCTGTCGTTCGGTAAGGCCGAGCTCCGCCGGTGCCGGCCGCGAACCAGCAGGTTGCGGCACTGTCGGCGTCGGCCGCGCCGGTGGCTGCACCGGGCCGAGGACGTTGGCGGGAATATAGATGCCGCCGGCGAGAATGAGACGCAGGGCATTCAGAAGCACCTCGCGCGCCTCGGTCTTCGGGATGAATCCGAGTGCGCCGATGTCGAGCGCCCGGACGACATTCTCGCGGTCATTGAAAGCCGAAAGCATCACGACGGATATCGCGGGATGATTTTCGCGCAGTTCCGCCAGCATCTCGAAGCCGTCACGGTCGGGCAGCTGAATGATCGAGAAGGATCAACGAGAGGTCGGGATGGTCGCGGATCAGGTCTAGCGCCCGCCGGCAACTCGGCGCCTCCAGCACCACGGCGTCAGTGCGCAACTCGGCGAGAACGCCGCGAAGCGCCTCACGGATCAGCGCATGGTCGTCGACCACCAGGAATTTCATCTCGTGAACTCTTTCGGGTTGTCCGTCGGAGAACCACCACACATACACATACCAACGTCGTTTTCGCGCTGAGCCGGGCAAATTCTCGGCCCACGTTGGCGATCGTCATCATAGACGATCAGGCCCGGATTCGCGCCTGATCTTAATGCGGCGGCGCTGGACCGGCAGCGACCTGGCAATTCCATTAGGCGCTTGCTGGGCGACCGAACCAGTACTTCGGTACTGGATCGGCCAAATGCCGTCGCGTCGTGCGCATCACGGGCACTTTCTGAAGCTGTCTCAGAGACTTAGCGCCGCTGCCGACAACACCTCAAGCAGTCTGCGAGCAGTACCTCCGGCTGATTTTCGGCACCTGCGGACTGTGGTTTTCATTCAACGACTTGCGGTCTGCCGCGACCAGAGGGCGCCGCAACAGCAATTCGAGCCGGAGCAAAACTTATGACCCGATTGTCCCGCGCCGCCGCTTCAGCCGCGGCTCTAGCGTTCATGACGCCGATCGCCACTCAGGCCGAAGTCCCAGCGGCTATCGCACAGCCCGATAAGGCCATCGTTGCGACGGTTCATGCCGAAGGGGCGCAAATCTATGCATGCGAGCGCGGTGACGATGGCAAGCTCGCCTGGAAGTTCCGCGAGCCGATCGCATCCCTCTTCCTGGAGGGCAAGAGCGTCGGCCGGCATTACGCAGGTCCGAGCTGGGAGATGCGGGATGGAAGCGCAGTATCCGGCAAGGTCGCGGCGCGTGCTCCCGGGCGGACCGAGAATGACATTCCGCTCTTGCTTCTGGAGGCGGTCGAGCCACGCGGCAAAGGTTTGCTTGCCGATGTTACCGCGATCCAAAGACTGAGCACGCGAGGGGGCATGGCGCAAGGGCCATGCGCCACAGCCGGAGCATTCCTGAGTGTGCCCTACTCGGCGGAATACGCCTTCCTCAAGAAGGGCCGCTGAGACCCCCGACCAAGAAGCGATTGCTTCCGACACCTGGACCCGGCTGGGCGGCCGAGGGCGGACGGCGCGACCCTCATGAAGGGTCGGCCAGCGCTGTCCGCTCGAAGCGGCCGATGCATCCAGCGCCCTCGGATCCCTGGCCGACGGTTCCGCAATTCCTTGCAGGAGCAGTTCGATATGCAGAGAGTTGTCCAAATGCCGATCGCTATCGGCAATCAGCCCGCAAATCCAGCCCGCGCGGAACCCGCCGAGCCAGTAGTGCTCATTCCCTGCTCGGCCGGCTCGCCGCGGCAATGGAAAACGCTCATGGACGGGCTCGCCGGTTTCGAGGCAGTGCCGCTCGAGCTGTACGGCCATGGTCCCCGTGAGCGCTGGCAGGGTGAACAAGCGTTCTGCCTTGCTGACGAAGCGGCAGCGCTGTTGGCGGCTTCGCCGGGCAACCGGCCGTTCCATCTCGTCGGTCATTCCTATGGCGGGGCGGTGGCGCTGAAGATCGCATTGACCTGCCCGGAGCGCCTGCTCTCGCTCAGCCTGATCGAGCCAAGCTGCTTTCACATTCTGACCTCGGCGCCAGCGAACGCGCCCGATCCGCTCGATGAGATCCGCCATGTCGCGGCGAGCGTAAGGCACGGCGTGGCCAGCGGCGATCACTACAGCGCGATGGCGACGTTCATCGATTTCTGGAGCGGCTCGCAGACCTGGAGCGGCCTGCCGGAGGCGAAGCGAGCACAGCTCGCGCGGCTCGCCGTGCAAATTCAATATCAGTTCCGGGCACTGTTCGATGAGCCGGCGTCACTTGCCGACTACGCGAGGGTCACGGTGCCAACGCTAATTCTTTGCGGCACGCGATCGCCCCGCGCCTCGCGCGAGATCACCCGACTGCTGACCGATACGCTTCCGGATGCGCGTCACCGCACGATCCGAGATGCCGGCCACATGTCGCCGCTGACGCATGCGGCCGAGGTGAATGCTCACATCCTCGAGCACCTGCTCGCCAGGCGTCTCCACCCCGGCAAAGCTCCCGCCAACGATGCTCCAGCGTTCGCGGCGTAAGTCAGAACTCCCCCAGCAGTCGAACCAAGAGGCTCCCCATGAAGCGCATTCTGGCACTTGCATTTGGCTTAACAGCCTACGGCATCTTCCTCGGCACATTCCTCTACGCGGTCGGCTTCGTCGCTGGTCTCGTCGTGCCGAAGTCGATCGATACCGGCCCGAGCGGTCCGGTCGGCGAGGCACTACTCGTCAATATCGCGATCCTGTCGATATTCGCCATCCAACACAGCGGCATGGCGCGGCAACCCTTCAAGCGGTGGTTGACGCAATTCGTTCCCGCCTCGATCGAGCGCAGCCTGTACGTCCTGCTCGCCAGCCTCTCGCTCATCCTGGTGTTCTGGCAATGGCGTTCGATGCCGATGATCATCTGGGAGGCCAGGGAGCCTGCCCTCGCGGCCGGTCTGCTCGGGTTGTCGGCGCTCGGCTGGCTGATCGTGCTCCTGAGCACGTTCCTCATCAGCCACTTCGAGCTGTTCGGCCTGCGCCAGGTCGTGCTCAACCTGCTGCGGCGGGAGCCCGACCCGCCTCGCTTCAAGTCCCCATTCTTCTACGAGGTCGTTCGCCATCCGATCTATCTGGGCTTCATCATCGCGTTCTGGGCTACCCCGGTCATGACCGCAGGCCACCTGCTTTTCGCGATCGTCACGACGGCCTACATCCTGGTCGGAATCGCCCTCGAGGAGCGTGATCTGGTGGCGTTGTTCGGCGACGAGTACCGGCGCTACCGGCAGCGCGTCGCCATGCTCATCCCGTTCTGGAGGCCGTCGCCTGTGCAGGTCCGCCGGACAAGCGAGGGTCCGGCAGAATGAGAGACCAGGGACGCAGTTGCCAGCGGCTGGCGACTGCCTTCACCGTAAGGCAAAATCCAAATGCCGCGGCAATTCGCTACCGGCCCGTCCCACTTGGGGCGGGCCGCTTCACGTTGTTTCGTGGCGCAGGTTTCGGCGGCTACCCCGCCATCCCGGCGATCGCGGCGAGGCCCTCGCGGTAGGTTGGATATTTGAGCCGCCAGCCTAGCGCCACTTTCGCCCTCGCATTGCTGACGCGTTTGTTCTCGCCGTAGAAGCTGAGGCCCATCGGCGACAGCTGGGCCTCGGCGAACGGGATGTCGGGCGGCACCGGCAGGCCGAGCAGGCGAGCGGCATGGGCGACCACGTCTTGCGGCGGCGCCGGCTCATCGTCGGCCACGTTATAGATCGCGTGCTGCGACCGCGGATTTGCGATCGCCGCAGCGAGCAAGCCGGCGATGTCGTCGACGTGGATGCGGTTGAACACCTGCCCCGGCTTTACGATTCGCCGCGCCGTGCCGTCGCGCAGGTTGTCGATGGCGCTGCGACCGGGACCGTAGATGCCGGCAAGCCGGAAGATCTCGATCCGGATGCTCGCGCGTGCGGCGAGGTCGAGCCAGGCCGCCTCCGCCGCGACTCGCTCGCGGCTGCGCTGCGAGACCGGCTTCACGGCCGTGGTTTCGTCGACCCAGTCGCCCTGGTGGTCGCCGTAGACCCCGACGGTCGACAGGTAGCCGAGCCAGGCACGATCCCTGGCAGCGGCGATATCGCCGGTATGATGGCGCAACAGCGGATCGCCTTGCGCGCCAGGCGCCGCCGAGACGACGAGGTGGCTCGCCCGCGCGATCGCCTCGGCCAGAGCAGTGGACGGCGCCATGCCGTCGAACATCACCGCGTCCCAGCCCTGCGCCGCGATGCGCTCGCAGCCCGCCGCGCTGGTGGCGGTGCCGGTGACGCGCCAGCCCTGCGGCGCGAGTAGGCGGGCGAGCGCGCGTGCCGAGTAGCCCATGCCGACGCACAGCAGCCGATGATCGTTCATGTCGCGTCCTCCAGCCATTCGCGGCGCACGTCGCTGTCGCTTTCCCGCGCCAGATGCAGCGTGCGCAGCGCCTCGCGGCGTGCCGGATCGGCGAGCCGCAGCAGTGCCCACGCCGCCATCGCTCTTACCAGCGGCGAGGCATCCCGGGCCAATCGCTCGACCTGCGGCAGCAGGGACCCGTCGCCCGAGTTGCCGGCGGCGATCAGGCAGTTGCGGATGAAGCGATCGCGGCCGGTGCGCTTGATCGGCGTGCCGGCAAACCGCCGCCGGAACGCGGCGTCGTCAAGAACGAGAAGGTCGGCGAGCGGTGGGTTGTCGGCCTCCGGCCGGGCGGCGAGCCGCGCCTCGCGGGCCGTTGTCGCGAACTTGTTCCACGGGCAGACGGCGAGGCAGTCGTCGCAACCGAATACGCGGTTGCCGATCGCCGCGCGAAACTCCGCCGCGATGTGACCCTTGTGCTCGATCGTCAGGTAGGCGATGCAGCGGCGCGCGTCGAGCTGGTAGGGGGCGGGGAAGGCGGCCGTCGGGCAGATGTCGAGGCAGCGCCGGCAGGAGCCGCAGTGGTCGGCTTCGGGCGGATCGGCCGGCAGCGCGGCGGAGGTCAGGATTGCGCCGAGGAACAGCCACGAGCCGTGCTCGCGGCTGACGAGGTTGGTGTGCCGGCCCTGCCAGCCGATGCCGGCGGCGGCGGCAAGCGGCTTCTCCATCAGCGGCGCGGTGTCGACGAACACGCGCGCGTCGGCGCCGGCATCGGTCAGCAGGCGGGCGAGCTGCTTCAGCCTGCCCTTGATGACATCATGGTAATCCTTGCCCTGCGCGTAGACCGAGATCGCCCCGCGCCGCCGGTCGGCAAGTGCGGCGAGCGGATCGTGGCCGGGCGCATAGGACATGCCGAGCATCAGGATCGACCGCACCGGTTGCCACAGCGCCTTCGGATCGGTGCGGCGGCTCTCGTGCGCCGCCATCCAGTCCATGTCGCCGTGCCGGCCCTCGCGCAGGAATTCGGCGAGGCGCTCGCCGGCGGCGCCGATGCGATCCGGCGTCGTCACTCGTGCTGCCGCGAAGCCGAGATTGCGCGCGGCCTCGACAAGCTGCGATTTCAGCTCGGTGCTCACCTGCCGCCGCCATCAATTGAGTTCAGAAATCGAGGTCGGTGTAGGCGACCGGCGGCGGCATGCCGGGCAGGCGGTCGGCCAGCAGCGACTGGAACGCGCGGCGCGATTTCACCCGCACGTACCACAGCTTGGCCAGTTGATACTCCTCCCATGGCACCTCGCCGAGATAGTCGGCCACCGACAGATGCGCCGCCGCCGCCAGATCGCAGAAGCTCATCTCGTCGCCGGCCAGCCAGCGCCGCTGATCGGCCAGAAAGCTGATGTAGCCCAAATGATAGCGCAGGTTGCCGCGTAGCGCCCGCAGCAGCTCGACATCCGGCGTGGCGTGCGATTGCGCGGCCGGTCCGCTGGCGTAGCGGCCATAGACCTTCTCGGCAAGCAGCGGCTGCGTCACCTCGCGATTGAGCTTGCCATGGAACCAGTCGACCAGCCGGCGAATCTCGGCTCGATCCTCGGGCGAACCGGGAAGCAGCTCGATCGTGCGCGGATCGCGCTCGGCGAGCTCCGCCTCCTCGGCCAGGAACTCGTAGATCGAATAGGCGCCGCACAGCACGACCCCGCCGGCAAGCTCCAGGACCGGCAGCTCGCCCGCAGGA
This sequence comes from uncultured Alphaproteobacteria bacterium, assembly GCA_963750535.1. Taxonomy (GTDB): domain Bacteria; phylum Pseudomonadota; class Alphaproteobacteria; order Rhizobiales; family Hyphomicrobiaceae; genus JAKFWF01. The sequence continues at coordinate 119,735 of CAVVRF010000040.1, forward strand.
TTGATCGCCAGGAAGGCAGCGCGCCGCTCCCACGGGCGCTCCTCGACGAGCGTCGGTTCGATCCCGAGCTCGGCAAACGCCAGCCGAATCGAGCGGGAGAGCGGGCATAGGCGGAATTGCGTCAGCTTCATGCGGCCAGTCGGATTGAGTGATGGCTATGTGAACCTTGCCGTAACCACATCCTCGATGTTGCTACGTCCGTGCATCTGCCTCGGCAGCGGATTCTCGCTACACAATAGCAGCGATCCATGGCGTCAGGTTGTCCGATCGCAATTTATGAAATTCTGCTACACGACTTGCGCTGATTCACGGGGACACGTTTTCGGGGACATTAGATCATGCAGACCTGGCAGGTCATCTTCCTGGGCCTTCTCGAGGGCGCGACCGAGTTCCTGCCGGTGTCCTCGACCGGGCATTTGCTGCTCGCAGAGTACTTCCTTGGCGTCAAGTCGACCGGCCGCACGTTCGAGGTGCTGATCCAGCTCGGCGCCATCCTGGCAATCCTCAGTGTCTATTCCGGCAAGCTGGTGCGCATCCTGCTCGACCTGCCGAGCGATGCGCGCAGCCGCCGCTTCGTGCTGGCGGTGCTGGTTGCGTTCCTGCCGGCAGCGGTGATCGGCGCCACCCTGCACAAGTTCATCAAGGGCGTGTTGTTCGAGAGTCCGATGACCGTGTGCCTGGCGCTGGTGATCGGCGGCTTCATCCTGCTCGCCGTCGATCGAATGAAGTTCGAGGTGAAATATCACGATGTCATGGACCTGCCGGTCCTGACCGCGCTCGCCATCGGTTTCTTCCAGTGCCTCGCGATGATTCCCGGTGTCTCGCGCTCGGGCTCGACGATCGTGGGCGCGATGCTGCTCGGCACCGACAAGCGGACCGCGGCCGAGTTCTCGTTCTTCCTCGCCATGCCGACGATGGCCGGTGCCTTCGCCTACGATCTCTACAAGAACTATGCGATCCTGAAGCCGGAGGACGTCTCGACCATCGCACTGGGGTTCGCCGTCGCCTTTGTCGCTGGCGTGGTCGTGGTGCGCTACCTGCTCGATTATGTCAGCCGGCACGGCTTTGCCCTGTTCGGCTGGTGGCGCATCCTGGTCGGCGGCGCCGGCCTCGGCGCGCTCGCCGTTCTCGGCGGTTGACGCTGGCTCGGCAGCACGCGACACTCCCGCCCAAGGGACCTGGTCTCAAGAGATCCCGAGCCGGCGGAGGAGCGAATGGCCATTCGATCAGTCATTGTGGGCCTGGCGTGTCTCGTCGCGGCGGCGGCCGGTTGCGGCGGCGCCCGCGCCGAGGCGAGCAAGGTGCGGGCGGCGAAGCAGTTCGGGCTCGGCTATGTCCAGTTCACGATCATGGAAGAGCGCCGGCTGATCGAAAAGCACGCCAAGGCGGCGGGGCTCGGCGACGTCACTGTCGAGTGGGCGACGTTCCGCTCCTCTGACGTGATGAACGACGCGCTGATCTCCGGCAATGTCGACTTCGTGTCGCTCGGCATCCCGGGCCTGCTGACCATCTGGGACCGCAGCAAGGGACTGCTCGACGTCAAGGGCGTTGCCGGCCTCAACGCCCTGCCGCTGGTGCTGATGGTGCGCGACGACAGCATCAAGTCGCTTGCCGACTTCAACGAGAAGCACAAGATCGCGGTGCCGGCGGTGAAGATCGCGCTGCAGGCGATCCTGCTGCAGATGGCGGCGGAAAAGGCATTCGGCGTCGGCAACCACGGCAAGCTCGACCCGCTGACGGTCACCATGGCGCATCCCGACGCCACGATCGCGATGATCAGCGGCAACAAGGACGTCACCGCCAACTACACGACGCTGCCTTTCCTCGCCCGCCAGGCCAAGACGCCCGGCATCCGGCCGCTGCTGACGGCCAACGACACCATGGGCGGCCCGTTCTCGTTCAACGTCATCGCCGCAACATCGAAGTTCCGTACCGACAATCCGAAGCTCTTCAAGGCATTCCGCGACGCGCTGGAGGAAGCGACGGCGCTCGTCAACGCGGACAAGCAGGCGGCCGCCGAGATCTACATCCGGGTGGCAAAGGACAAGGCGCCGGTGGAGGAGATCGTCGCCCTCCTCGACCGGCCCGGCAACCAGTTCACCACCAAGGTGCTGTCGATTGCCCCGATGATCGATTTTCTCGTCCGCACCGGCAGCTTCAAGAACAAGCCAGCGAGCTACAAGGACCTGCTATTCCCGGAGGCGCAGTGAAACCATTGCCGATCCCCACGCCGCTGCTCGAGGTACGTGGCGTCACGCTGCAATACAAGACCAAGGACCACCTCGTCACCGCCACCTACCGCGTATCGTTCGACGTCATGCAATCGGAGCGCTTCGTGCTGCTCGGGCCGTCGGGTTGCGGCAAGTCGACCCTGATGAAGGCGGTCGGCGGCTACATGACGCCGACCGAGGGCACGATGACACTCAAGGGCAAGACGATCCGCCGGCCGGGTCCCGACCGCATGATGGTGTTCCAGGAGTTCGATCAGCTGCTGCCGTGGAAGACGGTGAAGAAGAACGTGATCTTCGCGCTCGAAGCCTCCGGCAAGATGCGCGGGCGCGAAGCCGAGGCGAAGGCGATGGAGGCGATCGCCAAGGTCAACCTCAGCAAGTTTGCCGACAACTATCCGCATACGCTTTCGGGCGGCATGAAGCAGCGCGTGGCGATCGCGCGGGCGATGGCGATGGAGCCCGACATCCTGCTGATGGACGAGCCGTTCGCCGCCCTCGACGCGCTCACCCGTCGCAAGATGCAGGACGAGCTGATGCAGCTGTGGGCTGACACGCGGTTCACCGTGCTGTTCGTCACCCACTCGATCCCCGAGGCGATCCGGATCGGCAGTCGCATCCTGCTGCTGTCGCCGCATCCGGGGCAGGTGAAGGCCGAGCTCAACAGCGACGGCGAGGATCGCGTCGACCCGGTTCTGGGACAGAAATTGTCCGACCGGATCCACCGCATGCTGTTCTCCGACCAGGTCGAGCAGACCGTCGCTCCGGGAGGGCGCGTCCATGACTGATACGACGAGCGGCCTGCCGGGCCCGGCTCCGCGGCCGGAGTTTTTCGCCAAGGGCGAGCTGACGAGCGACTTCGGGGTGGTCGAGAAACCGCTGACGCTGATCGAGAAGCTGTGGAACAACGGCGCGCTGCGCAAGACGCTGCTGCTACTGGCGCTCGCCGCCGGCTGGGAGCTCTACGCGCGCCGGCTCAACAACCCGCTGCTGGTGCCGACGTTCGTGGCAACGCTCGAGGCATTCTGGGAGGCGATCGTCTCCGGCGAGCTGCCAGGCAAGGCAGTTAACTCGTTGCGGCTGCTGCTGCAGGGCTACGGGCTCGGCCTCGCGCTGGCACTGGTGTTCACCGCCCTGGCGATGATGACCCGGCTCGGCAACGACCTGCTGGAGACCTTGACCTCGATGTTCAACCCGCTGCCGGCGATCGCGCTGCTGCCGCTGACGCTGATCTGGTTCGGGCTCGGCGACAAGAGCATTATCTTCGTGCTGGTGCACTCGGTGCTGTGGGCGGTGGCGCTCAACACCCACTCGGGCTTCCGCTCGGTGTCGAACACACTGCGGATGGTCGGGCGCAACTGTGGCCTCGGCGGCATCGGCTTCGTTACCAGGATCCTGATTCCGGCGGCGTTTCCGAGCATTCTGACCGGCCTCAAGATCGGCTGGGCGTTCGCCTGGCGCACGCTGATCGCGGCCGAGCTGGTGTTCGGCGCCAGCTCCGGCAAGGGCGGCCTCGGCTGGTTCATCTACGAGGCAAAGAACCAGCTCGAGATCCCCTCGGTGTTTGCCGGACTATTCACCGTGATCCTGATCGGCCTACTGGTCGAGAACCTGATCTTCCGCAATATCGAGCGGGTGACGATCCGGCGCTGGGGCATGCAGACCTGAGACGGCCGGGCGGATCGAATTGCGGCAACAAGCTGCGCATGGAGGCATCGCATGATATTGATCGGCCAATACAATTCGCCGTTCGTGCGCCGCGTCGGCATTGCCCTGACGCTCTATGGGCTGGCTTTCGAGCATCGGCCGTGGTCGTCGTTCAGCGACGCCGACAAGTTTCGCGCGCACAATCCGCTCACGCGCGTGCCGACGCTGATCCTGGACAACGGCGACGTGCTGATCGAGAGCCACTGCATTCTCGACTATCTCGACAGCCTGGTTCCTCCCGAGCGGGCAATGTTCCCGCTCGACGAGCCCGCCCGCCATCGAGCGCTGAAGGTCGCGGCGCTGGCTACCGGGCTCGCCGACAAGGCAGTCAGCCTGTTCTACGAGAAGCACCTGCATCGGCAAATCTCGGACGTTTGGACCGACCGCTGCCGCACCCAGATCGCAGCGACGCTTGCGATGCTCGAGGCGGACCGCGCCGGCAGGGCTGGCGCCTACTGGTTCGGCGACCATATCGGCCACGCCGACGTTGCCGTCGCCGCCGCTCTGCGCTTCGCGACCGAGGCGCATCCGGGCCTGATCGCGATGCAGGACTATCCGGCTCTCGACGCCCATGCGCGGCGGCTCGAGGCGTTGCCGGCGTTCCAGTCGATCCAGCAGCCTTTCATCCCGCCGGCGTGAGGCAGGGTATTCGCGGCCCGGCCCGGCGATGCACGTAGCCAGGGTCGCCGCGGTGATGCCTGCTGCAACTGCAAGACCGGCATCCACGGCCGGGGTCCGGCGGATGCCCCATTTTTCATCATGCATTGTTGATTCTTCCCGCCAATCCGCTATGTCACAACTCGCGCGAACCGTCATCGCGGGCGCGCAGCCGCAGGAGAACAACAAAATGGGCTACAAGGTCGCTGTCGTCGGCGCCACGGGCAACGTGGGCCGGGAAATGCTGTCGATCCTCGACGAGCGGAAGTTCCCCGTTTCCGAGGTCCACGCCATTGCATCGCGCCGCTCGGTCGGTACGGAGGTCTCCTTCGGCGACAAGACCCTGAAATGCAAGGATCTCGAGACGTTCGACTTCGGCAAGGTCGACTTCGTGGTGATGTCGGCCGGGGGCGCCGTCTCGAAGGAGTGGAGCCCGCGGATCGGTGCCGCCGGGGCCCTCGTGATCGATAACTCGTCGGCCTGGCGCTACGACCAGGACGTGCCGTTGGTGGTGCCGGAGGTGAACGCGCATGTGCTCGACGAGTACATGAAGAAGAGCCGCCGCAAGAACATCATCGCCAACCCGAATTGCTCGACCGCGCAGATGGTGGTGGCACTGAAGCCGCTGCACGACGAGGCGACGATCAAGCGCGTCGTGGTTTCGACCTACCAGTCGGTGTCCGGCGCCGGCAAGGAGGCCATGGACGAGCTGTGGTCGCAGACCAAGGGCAAGTACGTGCCCGGGCAGGAAGTAGCGGCCAAGAAGTTCCCGAAGGAGATCGCCTTCAACGTCATTCCTCACATCGACGTCTTCATGGAGGACGGCTACACGAAAGAGGAATGGAAGATGGTCGCCGAGACCAAGAAAATCCTCGATCCGAAGATAAAGGTGGTCGCGACCTGCGTGCGCGTGCCGGTGTTCGTTGGCCATTCGGAGGCGATCTATCTCGAGTTCGAGAAACCGATCTCGCCGGAGAACGCCCGCTCCATCCTGCGCGAGGCGCCCGGTTGCCTGGTCGTCGACAAGCGCGAGTCCGGCGGCTACGTCACGCCACAGGAGTGCGCCGGCGAGGATGCGACCTATATCAGCCGCATCCGTACCGACGCGACGGTGGAGAATGGGCTGGTGCTGTGGGTCGTCTCCGACAACCTGCGCAAGGGCGCGGCGCTCAATACGATCCAGATCGCCGAGACCATCATCAACCGCAATCTGATGAGCAAGGCGGCGTGAACGGGTGCCGCCCCCGCCCTCTCCGCCAATGCCTGGCGAGAGGGCACCTCAATCGGTAGGCTGACAGAGGAATTCCCATGGCGAGCTACGTCATCGATCCGCCGCCGCAGCCGGCACTGCCGGTCGCCGGCTCGTCGCAACTGTTCCCGGTGCGGCGGCTCTACTGTGTCGGCCGCAACTATGCCGAGCATACGCGCGAAATGGGTTTCGACCCCGACAAGGAGCCGCCGTTCTTCTTCATGAAGACGCCCGATGCGCTGCGCACCGACGGCAAGTTCCCCTATCCGCCGGGGTCGAAGGACGTGCACTGGGAGATCGAATTGGTGGTGGCGCTGAAATCCGGCGGCCGCAACATCAAGGCTGCCGACGCGCTGTCCCACGTCTATGGCTATGCCATCGCCCTCGACATGACGCGCCGCGACCTGCAGGGCGAGGCGAAGAAGACCGGCCGCCCGTGGGAGGTCGGCAAGGCGTTCGACGACGCGGCGCCGTGCACTGCGATCCAGCCGGCGTCGAAGATCGGCCATCCGTCGAAAGGTGCGATCTGGCTCGACCTCAATGGCGTGCGCAAGCAGACCGGCGACCTCGCGCAGATGATCTGGGATATTCCCTCGCAGATCGAGTATCTGTCCGGCCTGTGGGAGCTGAAAGCCGGCGACTTGATCTTCACCGGCACGCCGGCGGGCGTCGGCGCGGTGAAGAAGGGCGATCACCTCAAGGGCCACGTCGACGGCGTCGGCGATCTCGACGTTACGGTGGTGTGAGCCGATAGGTGTCGGAACCCTTCAGGGTCCGGCATCAACGAGCCAATCTCGGCTCAGTTCCCGCTCCACTCCGGCGGGCGCTTGTCGATGAACGCGCCGATGCCTTCGGCAGCATCGCGCGTCAACATGTTCTCGACCATCACATTGGCGGCATAGGCATAAGCCTCGGCCACCGGCTGCTCAATCTGCCGGTAGAACGCCGCCTTGCCGATCGCCACCGTGAGCGGCGATTTCGAGACGATGATGCGGGCAAGGCCGAGCGCACCGGCGAGCGCGCCGCCGGTCGGCGCCACGCGGTTGACGAGGCCGTGGGTCTTGGCGTCGGCCGCGGACAGCGCCTCGCCGAGCAGCAGCATCTCCATCGCCTGCTTGCGCGACACGTTACGCGACAGCGCGACCATCGGCGTCGAGCAGAACAGGCCGATATTGACGCCCGGCGTGGCAAAGCTCGCGGTCTCGGCGGCAACGGCGAGGTCGCAGGTCGCCACCAACTGGCAACCGGCGGCGGTGGCGGTGCCGTGCACGGCGGCGATGAACGGCTTCGGCGATGCCATGATCGCCTGCATGGTGGCGGCGCAGCGGTCCATGGTGAGCTTGAAGAAGGCGCGGCCGCGATCCGCCTCGGCGCGGGCCGCCGTCAGCTCCTTCAGATCGTGACCGGCGCAGAAAGCCGGCCCGTTGGCGGCGAGCACCACGGCATGCACGCCCTGGTCGGCGGAGACTTCGGCGATTCGGGCCAAAAGCGCGTCCAGCATGGCGAGCGATAGGCTGTTGCGCGGGCCGGGCCGGTTGAGCGTCAATATTGCGATACCGGGTTCCGGCCGTTCGATCAGCACAAGCGCTTCGCCGGTCGAAGCCTTCCTGGTTGCTGCAACCCGCTCCTGCACGTTCGCTCTCCCTGGCGCTCGGCCGAACCTAAATCTGACCATTATTTATACCACGTTGCGTCGACACGATCACGCTGCGGCACCGCGACCGATCGAGGCAGCGGTTTGACACTCCGCCCGCAACGCCTTATGTCCGCCGACGGGACACCTCTCCCCAACGAGAGGCTTCTATCTGGAAGGATAGCACCATGACGACGACCAAACCGGCCCCGCGGCCGGCCAACGCCCACTTCTCCTCCGGCCCCTGCGCCAAGCGCCCCGGCTGGTCCCTCAAAGCCCTGGAAAACGCGTTTCTCGGCCGCTCGCACCGCGCCAAGGAAGGCAAGGCGCGGCTCAAGCTCGCGATCGACAAGACCAAGGCGATCCTCGGCCTGCCGGCTGGCCACGTCTGCGCCATCGTGCCTGCCTCCGACACCGGCGCCTACGAGATGGCGATGTGGTCGATGCTGGGCGCGCGGCCGGTCGAGGCGCTGGCGTGGGAAAGCTTCGGCGCCGGCTGGGTCACCGACATCGCCAAGCAGCTGAAGCTCAAGGACGCGAAGATCACCACCGCCGAGTACGGTCATCTGCCCGACCTGTCGAAAGTCGATTTCTCCCGCGACGTGCTGTTCACCGCCAACGGCACCACCTCCGGCGTCCGCGTGCCGAACTACGACTGGATCCCGGCCGATCGCCAGGGCCTGACCTTCGCCGACGCCACCTCTGCTGCTTTCGCGCAGCCGCTCGACTGGTCGAAGATCGATGTCTGCACGTTCTCCTGGCAGAAGGCGCTGGGCGGCGAGGCGGCGCACGGCATGCTGGTGCTGTCGCCGCGCGCCATCGCCCGCCTCGAATCGTATGCACCGGCGTGGCCGCTGCCGAAGATCTTCCGCCTGACCAAGGGCGGCAAGTTCATGAAGGAAGTGTTCGAGGGCGAGACGATCAACACGCCGTCGATGCTGGCGCTCGAGGATTACCTCGACGCGCTGGCCTGGGCGGAGCGGATCGGCGGCCTCGAGGCGCTGATGACACGTGCCGATGCCAATGCCAGGACGATCTTCGAGTGGACCGAGCGCACGCCGTGGATCGCCAATCTCGCGGTCGTGCCGGCGACGCGGTCGAATACGTCCGTGTGCCTTCGCTTCACCGACAAGGCCGTGACCGCGCTGGCGCCCGAGGCGCAGGCGGCGTTCGCCAAGGCGGTCGCGGGCGCCCTCGACAAGGAAGGCGTCGCCCATGACATCGCCTACTATCGCGACGCGCCGCCCGGACTGCGCATCTGGTGCGGCTCGACCGTCGAGGCCGCCGACGTGAAGGCGCTGCTGCCGTGGATCGAGTGGGCGTTCGCGAACGAATTGGCGAAGCTCGGCTAGCAAGAAGGGGTGAGTGGTCAGTGGTGAGATGGTGAGTGGTGGGTTCCGCTACTTCTCACGGCATTTCCCACTCACGACCTTACGACCTCATGACACACGCTTCCAGCGATTGACGAGGCACATCATGTCCACCCTCTCCACTCCCCGCGTACTGATCTCCGACGACCTGTCGCCGGCAGCCGTGCAGATCTTCAAGGATCGCGGTGTCGCCGTCGACGTGAAGCCCGGCCTTGCCAAGGACGAGCTCGAGAAGATCATCGGCGACTATGACGGTCTCGCCATCCGCTCGGCGACCAAGGTCACCGAGAAGCTGATCGCCAAGGCCGACAAGCTGAAGGTGGTCGGCCGCGCCGGAATTGGCGTCGACAACGTCGACATCAAGGCCGCCACCGCCAAGGGCATCATCGTGATGAACACGCCCTTCGGCAACTCGATCACCACCGCCGAGCACGCGATCACACTGATGCTGGCGCTGGCCCGGCAGATCCCGCTGGCCGACCGGTCGACGCAGGCCGGCAAGTGGGAGAAGTCCAAGTTCATGGGGGTCGAGATCACCGCCAAGACGCTTGGCGTGATCGGTTGCGGCAACATCGGCGCGATCGTCGCCGAGCGCGCGCTGGGCCTCAGGATGAAAGTCCTCGCCTATGACCCGTTCCTGACGGAGGAGCGCGCCAAAGACCTCGGCGTGAGCAAGGTTGATCTCGACATCCTGCTGCGGAGGGCCGACTTCATCACGCTGCACACGCCGCTGACCGAGAAGACCCGCAACATCCTCGACGCGGCGGCGTTGGCCAAGACCCGGAAGGGCGTGCGCATCATCAACTGCGCGCGCGGCGGCCTTGTCGACGAGGCAGCCCTTGCAGCGGCATTGCGGAGCGGCCACGTCGCCGGCGCGGCGCTCGACGTGTTCCTCACCGAGCCAGCGAAGGAGAACCCGCTGTTCGGCATGGACAACGTCATCTGCACGCCGCATCTGGGCGCCTCCACCACAGAGGCGCAGGAGAACGTCGCGCTGCAGGTCGCCGAGCAGATGTCGGACTATCTGCTGACCGGCGCCATCACCAACGCAATCAACTTCCCGTCGATCTCCGCCGAGGACGCGCCGAAGCTCAAGCCCTACGTCAAGCTTGCCGAGCAGCTCGGCCTGTTCGCCGGCCAGCTCACCGAGACGACGATCACCGCGGTGCGGGTCGAGTACGCGGGCGAGATTGCCAAGCTCAACGTCAAGCCGCTGACCGCGGCGGCGATCGCCGGGGTGCTGCGGCCGCAGCTCAGCGACGTCAACATGGTCTCCGCCGGCATCGTCGCGAAGGAGCGCGGCATGTCGGTCGAGGAGGTCACGCGCGGGCACGACGGCGCCTACGAGAGCTATGTGCGCGTCACCGTGAAGACCGCGAAGCAGGACCGCAGCGTGGCCGGCACCGTGTTCTCAGACGGCAAGCCGCGCATCATCCAGGTCAAGGGCATCGAGATGGAGGCGCAGTTCTATCCGCACATGCTCTACGTGACGAACAGCGACAAGCCAGGCTTCATCGGCAAGGTCGGGGCGCTGATGGGCGAGGTCGGGATCAACATCGCCCGCCTCAATCTCGGCCGCGACAAGCCGGGCGGCGATGCCATCGCGCTGATCGCGATCGACCAGCCGGCGGACGACGCGACCATCGCCCGCATCAAGAAGTTCGAGCACGTCAACCGGGTGCAGAAGCTCGAGTTCTGAGACCGGAGTCTCGGTCACTTCCTCGACTTCCTGACCGCGCGGATGAGCGACTGCGCGGCGGCCGGGTTGCGCACCTTGGCGCCGGCGATGAAATAGATGAATACGTTGCCGTTCGCGGCCCAGGCCCGAGCTTGCCGCGCGTGCCGCCGCCGATCACGCTCGGTCACGCCATCAGCGAGATCGTCGCGACTGGTCATCAGGCGCGCATAGGTGAAGTCCGCGGTCGCCTCGTCGATCTCGGGAACGCCCTTGCCGCTGGCGTAGACGATGGCCGCGCCATGCCGGCGCGCAAGGTCGTAGAATGCGGCAGTGGCAAAACTGGCGTGGCGCACCTCGAGGGCATGCCGAAGGGCAATGCCGTCGCGTTCCTTGGGCAGCAGCGACAGGAATGCGGCGAAGTCCTCCGGCTCGAAGCGCTTGGTAGCCGCGAATTGCCAATTGATCGGCCCGAGCTTGGCTCCGAGTCCGGTCAAGCCCTGATCGAGGAAACGATCGACTGCCGACCCAGCCTCGGCGAGGATCTTCCTGTTGGTGCAATAGCGCGATGCCTTAACCGCGAAAACGAAATCATCGGGCGTCTCATCATGCCATTTCCTCCAGCTGTCTGGCTTGAAGGTCGAGTAGTAGGTGCCATTGATCTCGATCGAGGTCAGGGCACGGGAGGCGAATTCGAGCTCCCGCTTGTGGGCAAGGCCTGGCGGATAGAATACACCGCGCCAAGGCTCGAACGTCCACCCGCCGACGCCAACCCGGATGCTGCCGGCCATCGCCCCCTCCGATTGTTGCGAACCGCGATCTTCCCGGTTCGCAACGATACATAAATCGCAAAGGTGCCGGGCCGATGGCCGCCAGCCGGCGGCAATGCGCCGAGGATTGCAGCTGACAATGGCGATCGAAGAGCGCTATGCGCGATCGGGCAGCCCGTCGACGGGCACTTTCAGGAAGCGCTTGCCGCTCGCGTCGGGGGCCGGCAGGTGGCCGGCGCGGATGTTGACCTGCAACGAGGGAACGATCAGGCGCGGCATGGCGAGCGTCTTGTCGCGTGCCTCGCGCATGGCAACGAAGGCGTCCTCGCTGACGCCATCGCGCACGTGGATGTTGTGCGCGCGCTCGTCGCCGACGGTCGTCTCCCAGCGGATGTCGCGGCCGTTCGGGCCGTAGTCGTGGCACATGAAGAGGCGGGTTTCAGCCGGCAAGGTGTCGAGGATCTTGCGGATCGATCGATAGAGGATGCGGGCGTCGCCGCCGGGGAAGTCGGCGCGCGCGGTGCCGCCATCGGGCATGAACAGCGTGTCGCCGACAAAGGCGGCATCACCGACGACGTGCGTCGTACAGGCCGGCGTGTGCCCGGGCGTGTGCATTACGAATGCCGTCATGGCGCCGATGCGGTAGGTGTCGCCGTCCTTGAACAGACGATCGAATTGGCTGCCGTCGCGGCGGAACTCGGTTCCTTCGTTGAATACCTTGCCGAATACCTCCTGCACCGTAATGATGTGCTCCCCGATGCCAAGCTTGCCGCCGAGCTTCTGCTGGATGTAGGGCGCGGCCGAGAGGTGGTCGGCGTGGGCGTGGGTCTCGATCAGCCATTCGACCTCGAGCTCGTTGGCGCGGACGTGGTCGATGATCAGGCCGGCCGAGTGGTAGCTGATGCGGCCGGCGGCATAATCGAAGTCCATGACCGGATCGATGACGGCGCATGCCCGCGACGCCGGATCCTGCACGACATGGCTGATGGTGCCGGTATCCTTGTCGTAGAATGCCGCGACCTTGGGCTTCACCGACATGTCGATCGGATATGTCATGGGGCTCTCCGTTTGGCGGCAAGACGAGCGAAGGCGGGAGCTGTCCGGTGCGGCTTTACGGCCAACAGCGGCGGTATGCGCATTCCGGCCGGCTTCTGCATGGCGGCAGCTCGAGATTGCGATCAAATTTCAATTATAGACGATCACGCCGCCTCAGTCTTGCTCGGCAAGCCGCTCTATCGCACCCCTGTCGGCAATCTCGACGCTGCCACGCAGCGCCCGGATCCAGCCCCGGCGCTGGAACTCGTTGAGTTGGCGGCTGACGACCTCACGCACGCTGCCGAGCTCGTTGGCGAGCTGCTGGTGGGTGGCCACAACGTGCCCCTGGTGGTCGGCGAGCTGCAGCAGCCGCTGCGCCAGCCGCACGTCGATGCGCGCGAAGGCGACCTCCTCGATGATGCGAAAGAGGTTGGTGACGCGCCGGCTGAAGGCGGTGAAGACGAACTGCCGGAACTCCCGCGACGAGGCGATCAACTCGTCGAACAGCGCCCGGGGAATGGCGACGGCGCGCACCGCCGTCTCGGCGATGCCCTCGGCCTGGTAGTCCTCGTATCCCATCAGGCAAGCGGTGGTCAGCGCGCAGCTTTCGCCGGCGGCGACACGATAGAGCACGATCTCGCGCCCGTTCTCGGCGACTTGCTGCACCCGAACGGAGCCGCCGAGCAGCAGGAGGAAGCTTTGCGGCGCCTGTCCGGGCCCGAATATCCGGCTGCCTTCAGGCAGCTCGACGATCATGCTGGCTTCGCGGAGCCGCGATTGCACTTGCGCTGGCAGCTGCCGGAGTGCGGGGAACGAGCCTATCCAGTCAGCGCCCGGCTTCGCTGGGACCTCGGGGGCGGACCGCCGGCCCGTGTTCACTGGACGAGCTCCTCCTTGAGCAGGCGGCGCAATGCCTCCTGCGCGACATCGGCCATGCCGGGGTCCTTGGTGATCATCGCCGCGACGATGGCGCCGTCCATCAGTAGCGCGATCTCGTGCGTCAGGCGATCGGGATCGCGGGCACCGGCCTCGGCTCCGAGCCCACGGATGAAGGTGAGCACGTGGCGCTTGTGGGCAAGGGCGAGGTCGCGCAGCCGGTCGCTCGCCTTGTCGTGCTCCGCCACCGCGTTGATGAACGGGCAGCCATAGAACCGCCGCTGGCGGAACCACTCCGCGAGGACGGGGAAGATCGCCAGCAAACGGTCGCGCGCGTTATCGGCGGTGCCGTCGACGGTGCTGGTGAACCAGTTTCGCCACGATATTCCCTCGGCGACCAGCACTTCCTCGACGAGCCGCTCCTTGGAGCCGAACAGCTTGTAGAGCGTCGTCTTCGCCGTACCTGCCTGCTCGACGATCGCGTCGACGCCGACCGCATTGATGCCGCGCTGGCAGAACAGCGCGGTCGCGGCCGCCAGCAGCCGGTCGCGCGGCGTGTGATCGACGGCGGGCCGGGTGCTGGCAGGTGGCATGTGGTCTCGCTCCTCGATCGCTGGCCGTCACCGGCGCAAATCAACGCAGCAAGCGTGCAGACCGGTCTGTAGCATCAGTCGTCACCCACCACTATGGGCTCGACTGCCTAAACATCCGTCGATCCCTGCATGGCTTGCTGCTTTTGCTGGCAAATTCGCGAGGCGCGGTGTCGATGGCGCAGCGATAATGCATTGAATAGGTGAAACATAATCGCCTCTTTCGCAGTTGGCACACGGCTTGCTCATACAGAACGGTCTGTTTCCTTAACGGCCGAATAGCCGGCTCGCACCTCGGAGGAGATCCAGCATGACCGCCCAAGCCAAAACCGCCGTCACAGGCTGCCTGGCACCGACGCCGGCCACTGCCGTGACCGGTTGCCTCGCCCCAATCGACAAGTCCGGGCTCGACCAGCTGATCGCCGCCGGCAAGGCCAATCCGAACGTGATCAAGACCTTGAAGTGCCGGACTGTCGCCGAGGGGCGGTTCCGCCACTTGAACTTCATTCGCAATCTGCCGGCCTACATCGTCGACGAGCCGCCCGGGCTGCTCGGCGACGACACCGCGCCGAACCCATCGGAAGCGGTGCTGTCGGCGCTCGGCTCGTGCCTTGCCGTCGGCATCCACGCCAATGCGGTGGCGCGCGGCATCACCGTCTACAAGCTCGAGATCGAGCTCGAGGGCGACCTCAACATCACCGCGGTCTGGGGGACCGGCGACCTTTCGGAGAAACCGGTCGGCTTCACCGACATCCGCGCCAAGGTGGCATTCGAGGCCAACCGGCCGCGCGAGGAGCTCGACGCGCTGGTCGCCCATGCCAAGGCGTGGTCGCCGGTCGCCAACACGATGACGCGGCCGGTCAATCTCGAAGTCTCGCTCGTCTGAGCGCCGGCGCCTGCAGTCGCGCGGGGGGAGTGCCCTCGCGCGCTCCCGACCCTCAAGCTGGAGCGACCGATGACCATGCAAATGATCTCTTCCGCCCTGCAGGCCGCGCCGGCGCGGATGTCAATGCTGGAGGATGAAGTCCGGGCGATCGTCCGCGACGATCTCACACCCATCGTCGGCGCGATCGACGGCGAGGGCGTCTATCCGGAAGCGGTGCTGCGCAAGCTCGGCCGTGCCGGCGCCTATGCCCGGCATGTTACCGCCTTCGATGCGCCGCCAAGCCTGAACGCCGCGATCGAAGCCATGTCGATGGTCGGAGAGGCGTGTCTTTCGACGGCATTCTGCATGTGGTGCCAGGACGCGCTCGCCTGGTATCTCGCCAATTCAGCAAATGAGGCGCTGAAGCGACGCCTGCTGCCGGGCGTATCGGAAGGCCGGGTGCTCGGCGGTACCGGACTGTCCAACCCGATGAAGCATTTCTTCGGCATCGAGCCGCTGCGACTGAAGGGCCGCCGCGTCGCAGGCGGATACTCGGTCAAGGGCGTCCTGCCGTGGGTGTCCAATCTCGGGCCCGACCATCACTTCGGCGCCATCTTCGAGCGCGAGGACAAGCCGGGCCACTTCGTGATGGCAATTGTCGCCTGCGCCAGCGACGGGCTGACACTCGCGCAGAACACGCAGTTCGTCGCCCTCGACGGCACCCGAACTTTCTCGGTGCAGATGCGCGACGTGTTCCTTTCCGACGAGCAGATCGTCGCCGATCCCGTCGACGACTACCTGAAGCGCATTCGCGCCGGCTTCGTGCTGCTGCAGGCCGGCATGGCGTTCGGTTTGATCGAGGGCGCGATCGGCCTGATGGAGCAGGTTCGCGGCTCGCTGCAGCACGTCAACAAGTACCTGCCGGAGCAGCCGGAGCACTTTCGCGAGCAGCTTGCCGGGATGAGGGCGACCGTCGCCGAGCTTTGCGAGACGCCGCTCGACCGCAGCCCGGCCTACTGGCGCCGCGTGATCGAGACCCGGCTCGCCGCCGGCGATGCGACGGTCGCGGCCGCGCATGCGGCGATGCTGCACCAGGGCGCTCGGGGCTACGTGTCGAACGGCGCCGCCCAGCGACGGCTGCGCGAAGCGTATTTCGTCGCCATCGTCACCCCCGCCACCAAGCAGCTGCGCAAGATGCTGGCCGAGATGCCGGAGTGAGGTGAAGTGGGCAGCGGGTTCGCCATGACACGCAAGGTCGCGATTGTCGGTGCCGGTCAGGCCGGCGCGCAGGTCGCCGCCAGCCTGCGCGAACTCGGTCATCGCGGCGGCATCGTCATCGTCGGCGACGAGCCGCATCCGCCCTATCAGCGTCCGCCCTTGTCGAAGGCCTTCCTGAAGGAGGCGCTCGGGCCGGAGCGGCTGTACCTCAAACCATTGTCCTTTTTCGCCGAACGGGAGATCGAGCTTGCCGCAGGCAAGCTTGTGGGCCGGATCGACCTGCGCAACCGGCGGCTCGAGGCGACCGACGGCGACGGCATCGACTACGACATCCTGGTGCTGGCGACCGGAACGCGCTCGAGGCTGCCGGCGATCGAGGGCGGTGCGCTGGCCAACGTATTCGCCTTGCGCGGCATCGGCGACGTCGAGACATTGCGCCCGGCGATCGCCAGCATGCGGCGCATCGCCATCATCGGCGGCGGCTACATCGGGCTCGAGGTTGCGGCCGTCCTGCGGGGCATGGGCCGGGACGTCGTCATCGTCGAGGCCGAGGACCGCATTCTGAAGCGTGTGACCTCGCCGCCGGTTTCGGAGTATTTCGACCGGCTGCACCGCGCCAACGGGGTCGAGATCGTGACCGGCGCCCGGCTGCAGGCGATCACCGGCGATGAGCGCGCCACGGGAATCGCGCTTGGTGACGGCCGCAACCTGGCCGCCGATGCCGTCCTGCTGGCGATCGGTGCGATCGCCAACTCGGAGCTGGCCGCCGCCGCCGGCATCGATACCGGCGACGGCATCCTGGTCGACGCATTTGGCCGGACCTCGGTGGAAAGCGTGTTCGCCTGCGGCGACTGCGCACGTTTTCCGAGCCGCCGTTACCGGCGCAGCGTGCGCATCGAAAGCGTCCAGAACGCGATTGATCAGGCGAAGTGCGTCGCCGCGGCCATCGTCGGCCGGCCGTTCGCATACGATCCCGTGCCGTGGTTCTGGTCGGACCAGTACGACACCAAGCTGCAGATCGCCGGCCTCTCGTCGAGCGACGCCGAGTTCAGCGTCGAGGGCGATCCTGCCGGCATGAGCTTCGCGGTCGAGTATCGCCGCGACGGCCGGCTCGTCGCCGTCGACGCCATCAACAATGCGCGCGCGCACATGCTGTCTCGGCGGCGGATCGCCGAGGAAACGGCAGATCGCGACGACGCGGCACCGGGCCCGGCAGCCGACGCCGGCTCCGACAACCATCAATGGCGTGCCAGCGAGCACGCCAGTCATGCGGCGGCAATGACCGCCGCAGGGGAAGCGAAGCCAACTGGCAGCCTGGAGGGCGCACCTGCCACCGTTCGAAAAACATCACCAAGCGTGAACCATTGAGGAGTGTGAAGCCATGACCAGCAGCATTCTGATCTCCCCCGACGAAGTCGCGACGCTGGCGGCCGCCGGCAAGGTCGTGATCATCGATACGCGCGATCCGAAGAGCTATGCGGCGGGGCACATACCCGGTGCGGTCAACCTGCACGAGATCTTCACCTATCTCGCGACCTCGAGCCCCGAAGGGCTTGCCGAGCTCAACAAGAAGTTCGCCGACGCCTTCGGTGCCGCCGGCCTCTCGGGCGAGGAGACCGCGATCATCTATGAGCAGTCGATGGATACGGGCTTCGGCCAGTCGTGCCGGGGCTATTTCCTGCTCCAGCACCTGGGATATCCGAAGGCGAAGGTTCTGCACGGTGGCCTCAAGGCGTGGGTCGCCAGCGGCAAGCCGCTGTCGACGGCGAAGCCGACGCCGGTCGCCAGGAAGTTCCCGGCGATCCCGGCCGACGGTTCGCTGATGATCGACAAGGTGGCGATGGCCGAGGCGATCGCCGACCCGACGATCGCCAAGCTCGACGTTCGCGATGTCGACGAGTGGATCGGCGAGAGCTCATCGCCCTACGGCAAGGACTACTGCCCGCGCAAGGGCCGGCTGCCCGGCGCCAAGTGGCTCGAGTGGTATCGGATGATGAAGCCCACGGCCAACGGTCAGATGTTCAAGTCCGCCGACGAGATCCGTGCCGAATGCGCGACCGTCGGCATCACCAGCGACATGCCGGTCTTCCTCTACTGCTTCAAGGGCGCGCGCGCCTCCAACACGTTCGTGGCGCTCAAGGAAGCAGGCATCAAGGACGTTCGCATCTATTTCGGCTCCTGGAACGAGTGGTCGCGGGATCCGTCGCTGCCGATCGAGGAACCGTTCGCCAAGGTGGCATGACACGCCGCGCGTCGCTTCAGTCGAGCCCAACAATCCACCTTCCGCACGAGGCATGATCATGAGCACATTCAAGTCGCCATTCGCAGACAGCCGGCTCGGCCGCAAGGGCAGCGGCTGCGACTGCGGTCGTCACCGGACCCAGTCCGAGCACGATGCCGAGGTCGCGGCCGAGGCCCGGACGGTTGCTGCGCGTGGCGAGGAGATGCGGCTGAAGCGCGTCGTCGAAGCGGCAGTCATGCGGGCGATCTTTCCGGCCGACGCCGGCCGCCGGGCATTCGTGAAGGCGGTGGGCGCAACCACCGCCGCGGCAGTCATCGCGCAGGTTTTCCCGATCGCGACCGCGACCGAGGTACTGGCCCAGACCGGGCCGGTGGAGAAGAAGGACCTGAAGGTCGGCTTCATTCCGATTACCTGCGCGACGCCGATCATCATGGCGCATCCGATGGGCTTCTACGGCAAGCAGGGCCTCAACGTCGAGGTGGTCAAGACGGCGGGCTGGGCCGTCATCCGCGACAAGACGCTCAACAAGGAATACGACGCGGCGCACATGCTGTCGCCGATGCCGCTGGCGATCTCGCTCGGCCTCGGCTCGACCGCGGTGCCGTTCACGGTGCCGGCGATCGAGAACATCAACGGCCAGGCGATCACGCTCGCCATCAAGCACAAGGACAAGCGCGATCCGAAGCAGTGGAAGGGCTTCAAGTTCGCGATCCCGTTCGACTACTCGATGCACAACTACCTGCTGCGGTATTACCTGGCCGAGCACGGCCTCGATCCCGACGCCGACGTGCAGCTGCGCTCGGTTCCGCCGCCGGAGATGGTCGCCAACTTGAGGGCCGAGAACATCGACGGCTTCCTGGCGCCCGACAACATCTGCCAGCGGGCCGTGTTCGACGGCGTCGGCTTCAATCACATCCTGTCGAAGGAGATCTGGGACGGCCACCCGTGCTGCGCCTTCGCGGCGAGCAAGGCATTCGTCACCGAGGCGCCGAACTCGTACGGCGCTCTGCTGCGCGCCATCATCGAGGCGGCCGCGTTCGCCTCCAAGGCCGAGAACCGCAAGACCATCGCGGAGGCGATCGCACCGGCGAACTATCTCAACGCCCCCGTCACCGTTCTGGAGCAGGTCCTGACCGGCACCTACGCCGACGGTCTCGGCAACGTCAAGAAGGACCCCAATCGCGTCACCTTCGATCCGTTCCCGTGGGAAAGCTTCGCGGTGTGGATGCTCACCCAGATGAAGCGCTGGGGACAGCTCAAGGGCGACGTCGACTATCAGGGCATCGCCAGGCAGGTGTTCCTGCAGACCGACGCGGTGCGCCTGATGAAGGAGGCGGGCCTGACGCCGCCGACCGCGAGCAGCAAGACGTTCTCGGTGATGGGCAAGGTGTTCGATCCGGCCAAGCCCAGCGAGTACCTCGGAAGCTTCGCGATCAAGCGCGCCTGAAGCGGAGAAGGAGTTGCCATGACGCGATCGCTCGATATCCGCGCCGCTGTCGTCTCCCTGCTGCTGCTCGCCGCGTTCGTCATGGTGTGGCAGCTGGCGGTGAGCGGCGGCGGCGGCGGGCAGAAGATGGATCCCGAGTACGCGAAGCTCATGGGGATCACCGCCACGCAAGGCAAGTCCGCCATGCCGGGGCCGCTCGAAGTCGGCGCAGCGCTGTGGAAGCACCTCAAGGACCCGTTCTACGTGCGCGGCACCAACGATGTCGGCCTCGGGCTGCAACTCGGCTATTCGATCATGCGCGTCATGACCGGCTATCTGCTGGCCATGCTGGTCGCGATCCCGACCGGGTTTCTCATCGGCATGTCGCCGCTGATCAACAAGGCGCTCGATCCGTTCATCCAGGTCCTGAAGCCGATCTCGCCGCTGGCCTGGATGCCGCTCGCCCTCTACACGATCAAGGACTCGGCGCTCTCCGCCATCTTCGTGATCTTCATCTGCTCGATCTGGCCGATGCTGATCAACACCGCCTTCGGCGTCGCCGGCGTCCGCAAGGAGTGGATCAACGTCGCCCGGACGCTCGAGGTCACGCCGGTCCGCAAGGCGCTGACCGTGATCCTGCCAGCGGCCGCGCCGACGATCGTCACCGGCATGCGGATCTCGATCGGCATCGCCTGGCTCGTCATTGTCGCCGCTGAAATGCTCGTCGGCGGCACCGGCATCGGCTACTTCGTCTGGAACGAGTGGAACAACCTGTCGATCACCAACGTGATCACCGCGATCCTGGTGATCGGCATCGTCGGCATGGTGCTCGATCAGCTGCTCGCGCGTTTCGGGCGGCTGGTGACTTTTCCGGAGTAGATCATGCCACACGCCCCCTATATCTCGATCGAGGGCATATCGCGCAGCTATCCGGCGCCCGGCGGCGCCGCGACGGTCATATTCGACGACCTGTGGCTGTCGGTCGAGCGCGGCCAGTTCGTCGCCATCATCGGCCATTCCGGCTGCGGCAAGACGACGGTCCTCAACATCCTGGCCGGCCTCGACACGCCATCGACCGGCGTCGTCATCGTCGACGGCAAGGAGATCTACGGGCCCTCGCTCGATCGCGCCGTGATCTTCCAGAGCCACGCGCTGCTGCCATGGAAATCGGCGCTCGCCAACGTCACCTACGCCGTGGCGTCGAAGTGGCCGAAGTGGTCGCGCGCCGACATTACCGAAAAGGCCATGTCGGCCATCAAGCTGGTCGGGCTCGAGGCGGCGGCGGCGCGGCGGCCGGCCGAGTTGTCGGGCGGCATGAAGCAGCGGGTCGGGATCGCGCGGGCACTCTCGATCGATCCCAAGATCCTGCTGATGGACGAGCCGTTCTCGGCACTCGACGCTTTGACGCGCGGCACGCTGCAGGACGAGGTTCGCAGCATTTGCCTAGCCACCGACCAGACGGTGATCATGATCACGCATGATGTCGACGAGGCGATCTACCTCGCCGACCGGATCGTATTGATGACCAACGGGCCCGGCGCGCGCATCGCCGAGATCGTCGCCAATCCGCTGCCCAAGGCGCGCGGCCGCAGCGACATCCACAAGCATCCGTCCTATTACGCGGTGCGAAATCACATCATCGATTTCCTGATGACGCGCTCGAAGTCGTTCGACCGGGAGATCGCCGGCAAGTCGTGGGATCCACGCAATCCGCCGATCGTCAATCCGGCGATCCCGGAGCCGAAGATCACCGCGGATCATGCCCTCGCCACAGTCGCAGCCGAGGGCGCGGCGGCGACAAGCCCGGCGGGCGCATCGCATTTTTTCGCTTCACCACGGAGAGGAGCAACATGAAACGCGAGCAAGTGACGGAGAGGATCCTCGACATCAAGCGCGACAAGGGCTGGAGCTGGGGCTACATCACCAAGGAGATCGGCGGCATGTCGCCGGTGCTGGTGGTGGGGGCGCTGCTTGGCCAGCACAAGCTGGTGAAGCCGCTGGCCCGCAAGGCTGCCGCGTTGTTCGGCCTGTCGGCCGCCGAGGAGGCATTGCTCAACGAGGTCCCATATCGCGGCGCCGGGACGCAGATGCCGCCCACCGATCCACTGATCTACCGGTTCTACGAGCTCGTGCTGGTCAACGGTCCGGCATGGAAGGCGCTGATCGAGGAGGAGTTCGGCGACGGCATCATGTCGGCAATCGACTTCGACATGCAGATCGAGCGCTTGCCCAACGAGAAGGGCGATCGCGTGAAGATCAGCATGAGCGGGAAATTCCTGCCGTTCAAATACTACGACAACGAGCAGGGCATTCCCGCCTACGGTTTCAAGGAAACGACTTGATCGATCGGCAAGACATGGAGTGCGGCCCGGCCCCGGCTTTTCCGCCTCGGCCGGACCGCCCGTGCCTTCGCCCGGCGGTGATCGATAACGGCTGCTAATGACGCCGATAACGGTTGCTGCCGTGTCGGTGGCGAGCCTCGCGTGCTAGCGTCGCGGGCAGCGACCACCACAGCGAGTCCATTCGATGACATCGGCCACCGGCACTCTGTTCTCCGCGCTTCGCCCGACAGCGCGTACCCTGCCCGAGAGCGGCATCGTGCGCGTGTTCAATCATGGCCGCAGCAAGCCGGGGCTGATCCCGTTGTGGGCCGGCGAGGGCGATCTGCCGACGCCGCAGTTCATCTGCGAGGCGGCGGCGAAGTCGATGGCGGCGGGCGAGACGTTCTACACCCACAATCGCGGCATTCCGGAGCTGCGCACCTCGCTTGCGCGATATTTCTCGCGCATCTACGACCAGCCATTCTCGATGGAGGAGTTCTTCGTCACCGGCGGCGGCATGCAGGCGGTCCAGATCGCCGTGCAGGCGACCTGCGGCGACGGCGACGAGGTGCTGGTGCCGGCGCCGGCGTGGCCGAACTTCGAGGGCGCGCTGGCGATCAACGGCGCCAAGGTGGTTGCCGTACCGATGACGCTCGAACGCGACGGCTGGACGCTGCCGCTCGACAAGCTGTTCGGCGCCGTCACAGCGAGGACGCGCGCGATCGTCATCAACTCGCCGTCCAATCCGACCGGCTGGACCGCGAGCCGGGACGAGCTCAGGGCGATCCTGGAATTTGCCCGCGCCAAAGGGCTGTGGATCATCGCCGACGAGATCTACGGGCGGTTCTATTTTCACGGCCCGCTGGCGCCGTCGTTCCTCGAGCTGCGTCGCCCCGACGACCGTCTGATCTTCGTCAATACGTTCTCGAAGAACTGGGCGATGACCGGCTGGCGCATCGGCTGGCTGCAGGCGCCGCCCGAACTGGGCCAGATCATCGAGAGTTCTGGTGCAGTACAACACCTCGGGCGTCGCCACCTTCATGCAGCGCGGCGCCATCGCGGCGATCGAGGACGGCGAGCCCTTCGTCGCCCAGCAGCTGGCACGTGCCAAGGCCGGCCGCGAAATCGTGTCGAAGGCGCTGGGTGCATTCAACTCGGTGCGCAGCGTGCCGCCGGCGGGGGCCTTCTATTCGTTTTTCGCCATCGATGGCATGAAGGATTCGATGCAGGCGGCACTTCGCCTCGTCGACGAAGCGAACGTCGGCCTCGCGCCCGGCATCGCGTTTGGACCGGCGGCGGAAGGCTACTTCCGGGTGTGCTTCCTGCGCTCCGCCGCCCCGCTCGAGGAAGCCATGCAGCGGCTTTCCTTGTGGCTCAAATCTCACTGATCAGAGTCGCAAAACAGATAGGTGACAGGCGCAGAGCGTTAATGTATACGTGGCGTCGTTAGGGAAAGGGATCGTTCCGCGGAAGTTGCGGACGTGGCCCAAGGCCCGGGTCTGGGGAGAGAAAGCGGAGCTGCACGATACGGATTTGTGCAAGCATTCGCACCTGCCGCTCAACGAGTTGGCCAACAGGTTAGAGTGACGGCGGACGCCATCGGGCGCAGGAGCCGATCACGGACAGATGGTAGAGCCGCGAAGGGCAAGGGATCGGATCCCTTGCCTTTTGTGTTGATGGGGCAGCTCGTCGTCACTGTGCCGGCGCCGACATCTCACTGTGGCGGATAGTAGGTGGCGATCGGCACCAGAAATTCGCGCATCGCCCACGCCACCGCGACGAAGACGACCGCAGCCACCAGCGAATTGACGATGACGAGGCGGCCGATCCGCATTCGCGACGGTGCGCTTTCCGGCGTGCCGGGCACGACTTCGCCTGCCTCGCCCTGTGTCTCGCCGCGCATGAGCGGCAGCACGGCAAAGAGCACGATCCACCAGATCAGGAAATACAGCGCGAGGCCAAGGGCAAGGGACATGAGGCTGGGCCTCTTCGCTCGGGATGAGAGCGAGGCGCGCTCGCCGGGGCAAGCGCGCCTCGCTGATGTAGGGTCGACGTCGGCGGGCTAGCAGGGCGCCTCACTCGTCCTTCGGCTTCGGTACGCTCGGCACCGTGCCGGTCGAGCGCGGACGCTTCTCCTTCGGTCCCGGCAGGGCCTTTCGCGCCGTCGCCTCGATCAAGGCCCGTTCAGCGCCCTCCGGTTCGTCGTCCTCCTCGTCGCGCGCCTTCGCGCGCTTGGGTTCGCCCGCAATGTACTCGAAGCCGAGCTTGGCTTCCTCGCCCTTGCCGGTCACCAGCACCTTGACGGTGCCGCCATGCTCCAGTCTGCCGAACAGGAGCTCGTCGGCGAGCGGCTTCTTGATGTGCTCGGATATGATGCGAGCCAGCGGCCGGGCGCCGAACTTCTCGTCGTAGCCTTTCTCGGCGATCCAGCGCGCGGCCGGCTCCGACAGCTCGATCGTCACGCCGCGATCGGCGAGCTGCGCCTCGAGCTGGAAGATGAACTTCTCGACCACCTTGGTGATGACGTCCTGCGGCAGTCCGGCGAACGGAATGACCGCATCAAGGCGATTGCGGAACTCCGGCGTGAACATCCGGTTGATCGCCTCCGAATCCTCGCCCTCGCGCTTGGCCCGGTTGAAGCCCATCGGCGGCCTCGCCAGGTCGGCGGCACCCGCATTCGTCGTCATGATCAGGATGACGTTGCGGAAGTCGACCGCCTTGCCGTTGTGGTCGGTGAGCTTGCCGTGGTCCATCACCTGCAGAAGGATATTGTACAGGTCCGGATGCGCCTTCTCGATCTCGTCGAGCAGCAGCACCGAGTGCGGGTGCTGGTCGATGCCATCGGTCAGCAGGCCGCCCTGGTCGAAGCCGACGTAGCCCGGCGGCGCGCCGATCAGCCGGCTCACCGTGTGCTTCTCCATGTACTCGGACATGTCGAAACGCAGCAGCTCGACGCCCATCAGGGCAGCCAGCTGCTTCGCCACCTCGGTCTTGCCGACGCCGGTCGGGCCGGAAAACAGATAGCAGCCGATCGGCTTCTCCGGCTCTCGCAGGCCGGCGCGGGCGAGCTTGATCGCCGACGACAAGGCACTGATCGCCACATCCTGGCCGAACACCAGGCGCTTCAGATCCTTCTCGAGATTGCCCAGCACCTCGGCGTCGCTCTTGGTGACGGTCTTGGGCGGAATGCGCGCCATGGTGGCGACCGTCGCCTCGATCTCCTTGACGGTAATCTTCTTCTTGCGCTTGCCCTCCGGCACCAGCATCTGCGAAGCGCCGGTCTCGTCGATCACGTCGATCGCCTTGTCCGGCAGCTTGCGGTCGTTGATGTACCTGGCCGACAGTTCCACCGCCGCCTTGATCGCGTCGTTGGTGTACCTGAGCTTGTGATATTCCTCGAACACTGGCTTCAGGCCCTTGAGGATCTCGATGGTGTCCTCGACCGTCGGCTCCTTGACGTCGATCTTCTGGAACCGCCGGACGAGCGCGCGGTCCTTCTCGAAGTGCTGGCGATATTCCTTGTAGGTGGTGGAGCCGATGCAGCGCAGCAGCCCCGATTGCAGGGCGGGCTTCAGCAAGTTCGACGCATCCATCGCGCCGCCCGATGTCGCGCCGGCGCCGATCACGGTGTGGATCTCGTCGATGAACAGGATCGCGCCCTTGTAGTTCTCGATCTCCTTCATCACCGCCTTGAGCCGCTCCTCGAAGTCGCCGCGATAGCGGGTGCCGGCGAGCAGCGCGCCCATGTCGAGCGAGAAGATGGTCGCGTCCAGCAGGACCTCCGGTACGTCCTTGCGGACGATCCGGCGAGCCAGGCCCTCGGCGATTGCGGTCTTGCCGACGCCGGGATCACCGACGAACAGCGGGTTGTTCTTCTGCCGCCGGCACAGCACCTGGATGGTCCGCAGCACCTCCTGCTCGCGACCGATCAGCGGGTCGACCTTGCCGTCGAGCGCCTTCTTGTTGAGGTTGACGCAGTAGGTGGCGAGCGCATCGGTTCCGGGCTTCTTGGCGCCTTCGGTATTCTCGCCGCCGCTGTTCTCGTCATCCGTTCCACGCACCGGGCGAGGCTCCGACATTCCGGGACGCTTGGCGATCCCGTGGCTGATGTACTGGACTGCATCGAAGCGCGTCATATCCTGCTCCTGCAGGAAGAACGCGGCATGGCTCTCGCGCTCGGCGAACATCGCGACGAGGACATTGGCGCCGGTGACCTCCTCGCGCCCCGACGATTGCACGTGCACCACGGCGCGGTGGATCACGCGCTGGAAGCCCTGGGTCGGGGAGGCTTCCGGCGGTCCCTTCACCACCAGCGAGCTGAGCTCGGTATCGAGATATTCCGTTATGCGCGTGCGCAGCGCCTCGATATCGACCGAGCAGGCGCGCAGCACGCCGGCGGCGTCGCGGTCGTCGAGCAGCGACAGCAGCAGATGCTCCAGCGTGGCATATTCGTGCTTGCGCGCGTTGGCATGCTCCAGGGCACGATGCAGCGCAGTCTCAAGACTTTGGGAGAATGCCGGCAACGGGACTACTCCTTCTCCATGGTGCACTGCAGGGGGTGGCCGTTCTGCCGTGCCACGTCCATGACTTGGGTAACTTTGGTTTCCGCGACCTCGTAGGTGAACACGCCGCAGATGCCGACGCCCTTCTGGTGAACATGCAGCATGATGCGTGTGGCCTCTTCGCGGCCCTTGCTGAAATATTTCTCCAGGATGTGAACGACGAACTCCATCGGCGTGTAGTCGTCGTTGAGCAGCAGCACTTTGTAGAGGCTAGGTTTCTTGGTCTTCGGTCGCGTCTTGGTGACAAGCCCGGTGCGCCCCTCCTCGTCGCCGCCCGGACCGCGCGGTCGCGGCCTGTTGGCCATCATCAGCGGGGCGATGGTGCCGTCCCTGTACTCCTTCCGGTTCGCAGTGCTGTTCATCATGGCAATCACATTTGACGTCATCGTGCCGGCGCCGTTCTCGGGACCGGGCACGACCAGGGTTGATTTGGTCGCAATGTTACTGGACCTCCCCGAGTGCTGCAAATGGGGAACCGGAAACGAAGTTTCCAGAGGCGAAATCCGTTGGCTGTTAACGCCCCAATGGCGGTTGGCGGCATCGCTCGGGCGGGATATGTGACCGCCCCCTGCGATCCTCGCACACTCAATAGGTTCCTGCCCGATGACCATGCCTACCGCAACTCGCAAGAATTGCAAGCTGCCGGCGCATTATGCCGCCTTCGTCACTCCACTAGTCTTGTCGTTGCTGATGACCTTTGTGGTGTCGGGTATCTCGACACTCAAGAGCCTGGGGCCGACGGCGGCATTCCTGTCGACGTGGCCGGTCGCCTGGGGTCTGTCGTGGATCGTTGCGTTCCCGACGCTGCTGGTGGTGATGCCGGTGGTACGCCGGCTGGTGGCGATGGTGGTGGAATTGCCGCCGTCGAAGTGACCCGTCGCCTTCGTCAACCATGACGCCATCCGCCGAAATGCAGCGACGCGCCGCGCCGCGACGTGGCCGTCCGGCTGCCGCTCAGTCGCCGATGACGTGCACGACCAACTCGCGTGCGTGCGGGCGGATGCGGTGCTCGAACAGGTAGATGCCCTGCCATGCGCCGAGTGCCATCCGGCCGCTGGTCACGGGAATTGTCAGCGTCGTCTGGGTCAGAGCGGACTTGACGTGCGCCGGCATGTCGTCGGGGCCCTCCACAGTGTGCACGAACAGTGGATCGCCGTCGGGCACCAGGCGCTTGAAGAATGCCAGCAGATCGCGCTGCACGTCGGGATCGGCATTCTCCTGGATCAGCAGCGAGGCCGAGGTGTGGCGGCAGTAGACGTGCGCAATGGCGGTGGTCATGCCGGCAGCGCGAATCGCGCCGGAGATCTCACCGGTGCATTCGTAGAGTCCCAGCCCGCGCGTGCGGATTGTGAGCGATTGCTGGTGCTGGCGCATGAGCTCACGCCTGGCCTTGGCTTCAGCGGAAAATGCGATCGCCGGTCTGGTCGATGATCTGGCGCGCCTTCACCAGGGTGAATGACTGTGCGTCCTCGAACGAGGAGAAGCGGTCGGCGCGCAGGAAGCTGTGCACCTTGACCTCGCCATCAACCATCTTGGAGATCTTGCCGGCAACCTGGTATTGCCCGCCTTCCATGACCGGCGCCGCCTCGATCGTGTAGCCGTTGTAGTCTTCCTGCCTCGCCGGCTTTGCCGCGCCGCCGCCCGACCCGCCGCCGAACAGTGATTTCCAGAATGACATGGCTGGCCTCCGATTGGTCGTCCTCGTGGCCGCGGACGCCACTCGCGGCAAGTATAGCGCGGCGCCGGGGACGACTCGCAAGCTGCGAGATCGCATCGGCGGCGCCGCGGGAGCACTGGCAGGCAACGGCTGCCGGCTAGTGATTGTCGCGCGGCACGCCCTTGGTCTCGGCAATCTTCTGGTACTTGACGGCGGGCTTCAGCACCATGCCGTTCGACAGCTCGTCGACCATGCCCCGCTGGATCTCCTGCCAGGGCGTCTGGTGCGCCGGGTACTTGTAGCCGCCGGCTGCCTTCAATGCCGCGCGCCGCTTTTCGAGCTCGGCATCCGAGATCATGATATTGGCGGTCCGCTTGCCGAGATCGATGCGCACCTTGTCGCCGGTCTTGAGCAGCGCCAAGCCGCCGCCGGACGCGGCTTCCGGCGAGGCGTTGAGGATCGACGGCGAGCCCGACGTGCCGGACTGGCGGCCATCGCCGATGCACGGCAGCGACGTCACGCCCTTCTTCAGCAGGTAGTCCGGCGCGCGCATGTTGACGACCTCGGCGGCGCCCGGATAGCCGATCGGGCCGACGCCGCGCATGAACAGCAGGCAGTGCTCGTCGATCTCGAGCTTCGGGTCGTCGATGCGCTTGTGATAGTCCTCCGGTCCGTCGAACACCACCGCGCGGCCCTCGAACGCCATCGGGTCCTTGGGGTTCGACAGGTAGCGCTTGCGGAACTCTTCGGAGATCACCGACGTCTTCATGATCGCGCTGTCGAACAGGTTGCCCTTGAAGTTGAGGAAACCGGCCTGCGCTTTCATCGGCGCATCATAGGTCTTGATCACCGCGCGGTCCCAGGCGAGCTGGCCCTTGCAGTTGTCAAGCAGGGAGCGGCCGTTGACGGTGATCGCCTCGCCGTTGATCTTGCCCTTCTCGGCGAGCTCTGCGACGACCGCGGGCACCCCGCCGGCGCGATGATATTCCTCGCCGAGATACTCGCCCGCCGGCTGCACGTTGACCAGCAGCGGTATGTCGTAGCCGACCCGCTCCCAGTCGTCGCAGGTGAGCTCGACGCCGATATGGCGGGCGATGGCGTTCAAGTGGATCGGCGCGTTGGTCGACCCGCCGATCGCCGAGTTGACGACAATCGCATTCTCGAACGCCGGCTTGGTCAGGATCTTCGACGGCTTGAGGTCTTCCCACACCATGTCGACGATGCGGCGGCCGGTCTCGTAGGCCATCTGCTGGCGCTCGCGATAGGGGGCGGGGATCGCGGCGCAGCCCGGCAGGCTCATGCCGAGCGCCTCCGCCAGCGAGTTCATGGTCGAGGCGGTGCCCATGGTATTGCAATGGCCCGCCGACGGCGCCGACGAGGCGACGAGCTCGAGGAATCCCTTGTAGTCGATCTCGCCCCTGGCCAGCATCTCGCGCGCCTTCCACACGATGGTGCCGGAGCCGGTGCGCTCGCCCTTGTGCCAGCCGTTCAGCATCGGGCCGCCGGAGAGCACGATCGCGGGGATATCGACGGTCGCTGCGCCCATGATCAGCGCCGGCGTGGTCTTGTCGCAGCCGGTGGTCAGCACCAGGCCGTCCATCGGGTAGCCGTAGGCGATCTCGACCAGCGACAGGTAGGTCAGGTTGCGGTCGAGCGCGGCGGTCGGCCGCTTGCAGGTCTCCTGCATCGGATGCACCGGGAATTCGAACGGCACGCCGCCGGCCTCGCGAATCCCATCGCGGACGCGGTCGGCGAGAACGATATGATGCCGGTTGCACGGCGAGATGTCGGAGCCGGTCTGCGCGATGCCGATGATCGGGCGGCCCGACTGCAGCTCCTCGAGCGTCAAGCCGTAATTCATCGTGCGCTCGAGATAGAGCGCGGTCATGTCGGGGTTATCGGGATTGTCGAACCACTGGCGAGAGCGCAGTCGTTTGATCTGCGTCGCAGTCGGCTTTTTCATCGGGCGCTTCCTCTAATTTTTCGTCGTGTGGATTTGACGCCACTGTAGCCTCGGCAGCCAGCCCGTCAACGACATGGCTGCCCCGTGGCAGTGCCCGGTTGCTGGGCAGTGAATGCCGCTTATTGGTCCCTGGCATGGCACCGTTGATGGCTTTATGCTTCGGCATCCGGGAATTGCCGAAATGATCGGAGACCAAGCGGCTTGCTGACCGCCAACGAAATACTCGAATGGAACATGGAAGGGACACCGGTGCCGGCGCGGCCGCTGCTGGTCGTCGACGGTCTCGTCAAGCACTTCCCGGTGCGGACCGGCCTGCTTGGTCGGGCGAGCGCGCACGTGCGGGCGGTCGATGGGCTGACGTTCTCGGTCAACGAAGGCGAGACGCTTGGCATTGTCGGCGAGTTCGGGCTGCGGCAAGTCGACCGCGGCACGGCTGCTGATGCATCTGATCACCGCCGACCGCGGCACGATCAAGCTCGGCGGCCACAGCGTCGGCGGCAGCGCGCTGCCGATGAAGAGCTTCCGCAGCCAGGTGCAGATCGTGTTCCAGGACAGCTACGCCTCGCTCAATCCGCGCATGACGATCGAAAGCTCGATCGCATTTGGGCCGATGGTGCACGGCGTCGATCATGCCAAGGCGATCGCGCGGGCACGCAGCCTGCTCGGCCGCGTCGGGCTCGAGCCGGCGCGATTTGCCGGCCGCTACCCGCACGAGTTGTCGGGCGGGCAGCGGCAGCGGGTCAACATCGCCCGTGCGCTGGCGCTACAACCGAGGATTTTGATTCTCGACGAACCGGTGTCGGCGCTGGACAAGTCGGTCGAGGCCCAGGTGCTGAACCTGCTGCTCGACCTCAAGGAAGAGCTGGGGCTGACCTACATCTTCATCAGCCATGATCTCGATGTCGTGCGCTACATGGCCGACCGCGTGATGGTGATGTATCTCGGGCGCATTGCCGAGATCGGACCGACCGAGCGGGTCTACAATGACAGCCGGCATCCGTACACGCGGGCGCTGCTCGGCTCGATGCTGTCGATGGACCCCGACCGGCGCACCAGGGACGCCCCGATCACCGGCGACCCGCCAAATCCGATCAATCCACCGGCCGGATGCCGTTTCCATACCCGTTGCAGCGAAGCGTCCGAAGTTTGCCGCATGCTGGAGCCGGCGCTGATCGGTCACACGCCGCAGCATCTCGCCGCATGTCACATGGAGAACCCGTCCTCCGGCTACGGCGGGCCCGACCGGGCGGCAGCCCGGGCGCCGGCATGACCGCGAGCGCCAGCCAGATGCTGCGCATCGAAAACCTCACCGTGACGTTTCGCGGCGGCTCGAAGCCCGTCCGCGCCGTCGATGGCGTCGACCTCAGCCTTGCCCGGGGCGAGGTGATGGCGCTACTCGGCGAATTGGGGTCGGGAAAGAGCGTGACGCTGCGCTCGATCCTGCGCCTGCACGACGGGCGGCACACCAGCATCGAGGGCCGCATCGACGTCGACGGCGTCGATGTCACGGCGCTCTCGGGCAAGGCGCTGGCGGCGTTCCGCGGCGGCACCGCGGCGATGATCTTCCAGGAGCCGATGCTGGCGCTCGACCCGGTCTATACCGTCGGCCGGCAGATCACGGAGACGATCCGTCGCCACGACCGGGTCTCGGAGGCACAGGCGCGCGAGCGGGTTGTGGAGCTGTTCCGGCGGGTGCGCATCCCGAGCCCGGAGCGGCGCCTCGACAGCTATCCGCACGAGTTGTCCGGCGGCATGCGCCAGCGGGCGATGATCGCACTTGCCCTGTCGGCGCGCCCGACGCTGCTGCTGGCCGACGAGCCGACTACCGCGCTCGATGCCACGGTGCAGGTCCAGATCCTGCTACTCCTGCGCGAGCTGCAGCGCGAGCTCGGGCTATCCGTTGTTTTCGTCACCCACGACATCGGCGTGGCGGTCGAGATCGCCGACCGGGTCGCCGTGATGTATGCCGGCCGCATCGTCGAGGCCGCGCCGGTGCGCGACCTGATCCGGGCGCCCAGACATCCGTATACGATCGGGCTGTTGTCGACACGGGCGCACGGCGGCCAGCTGACCGGCAAGCGGCTCAAGGCCATCCCGGGCAGTCCGCCGGACCTGGCGGCGCTGCCCCCCGGCTGCGCCTTTGCCCCGCGCTGCGCCTATGCCGAGGCAGCCTGCAGCGCAGCAAGGCCCGAGGTTCGCGACCTCGGCGGCAATCATCTCGTGCGCTGCATCCGCACCACCGCCACCGGCAGGTCATCCGTGCCGGTGTGACTTTCGGGTCACGCAGTAGATCCCGGCGCCGTTTTGCGGCATTCATGACCGATGACGAGCATGATCACCAACCAGGCGATGGCCAGGCCCGCCTCGATCGGTGCGCCCGCGATCGAGGCGCCCTATTTCGATCCATGGGCACTGCGCAATGAGCTGACGGCCCACTACAACAAGCTGAAGCAGGGGCCGGAGCTGCGCGCGACAGTGGTCGAGCGGCTGAAGCAACTCGTCGCGATCGCACGGAGCGCGGCGGAGGCGCAACTCGTTCGCGACGGCAACGGACGGCGATGCGCGGCCGGGCTCTCGAGCTTCCAGGACGAGCTGGTACGGCTGGTGTTCGACTACACGGTCGCCCACCTCTATCGCGCGCAGAACCCTTCCGATGCCGAGCGCATGGCGATCATCGCCACCGGCGGCTACGGCCGCGGGCTGCTCGCGCCGGGCTCCGATATCGATCTGCTGTTCCTTCTGCCCTACAAGCAGACCCCTTGGGGTGAGAGCGTTGCCGAGGCCGTGCTCTACCTGCTCTGGGATCTCGGCTTCAAGGTCGGCCATGCCACGCGCAGCGTCGACCAGTGCCTGCGCTATGCGGTCTCCGACATGACGGTCCGCACCTCGCTGCTCGACGCCCGGCTGGTGCATGGCGACGCCCAGATCTACGAGGAGCTGCGGCAGCGGTTCCGGCGCGAGATCGTCGGCAGCACCGCGCGCGCCTTCATCGACGCCAAGATGAGCGAGCGCGAGCAGCGCCACAAGCGCTCGGGCGAAAGCCGGTACCTGGTGGAGCCGAACGTCAAGGACGGCAAGGGCGGCCTGCGCGACCTGCACACGCTGCACTGGATGGCGACCTACATCCACGGCGAGGGCCTCGGCGAGGCGACGCTCGCCGCCGGCATCTTCACGCCGGAGGAGATCGCGCTGTTCGCCCGCTGCGAGAACTACCTGTGGACCGTGCGCTGCCATCTGCACTTCCTCACCGGCCGGCCCGAGGAGCGGCTGTCGTTCGACGTCCAGTCGCAGATGGCCGAGCGGCTCGGCTACAAGAACCACGGCGGCCTCAAGGCGGTCGAGCGGTTCATGAAGCACTACTTCCTGGTCACCAAGGACGTCGGCGACCTGACCTCGATCCTGTGCTCGTCGCTGGAGATGCAGCAGCTAAAATCGGCGCCGCGCCTCAATTCGATGCTCAATCCGATGAACTGGCGCATCCGGCGCCAGATCCGCACCACGACCGACTTCCGCGTCGACAACGACCGGCTCAACATCGCCGATCCCGACGTGTTCGTGCGTGACCCGGTGAACCTGATCCGCTTCTTCGCGCAGGCCGAGAAGATCGGCGCCTTCCTGCACCCGGCGGCGATCCGCCGCCTGCGGCACGCCCACCGGCTGATCGACGACCGGGTCCGCACCAATCCCGAGGCGAACCGCATCTTCGTCGAGCTGCTGACCTCCAGGAGCAATCCGGAGATGGCGCTGAGGCGCATGAATGACGCCGGGATTCTCGGCCGCTTCGTCCCGGATTTCGGACGCGTCGTGTCGATGATGCAGTTCAACATGTATCATCACTATACGGTCGACGAGCACCTGCTGCGCGCCGTCGGGCAGCTGCGCGCGATCGAGGAAGGCCAGCTTGCCGGCACGCTGCCGCTGTCGACCGAGGTGGTGAAGTCGATCCAGAACCGCCGCGCCCTCTATGTCGCGGCCTTCCTGCACGACGTCGGCAAGGGCCGCATCGAGGACCACGCCGTCGTCGGCGCCAGGATCGCCGGCGAGCTGGGCCCGCGCTTCGGCTTGACCGCGGCCGAGACCGATACCGTCACCTGGCTGATCCGCCATCACCTGACCATGAGCATGATCGCGCAGAGCCGCGATCTCGGCGATCCGAGGACGGTGCGGGATTTCGCCGACATCGTGCAATCGCCGGAGCGTCTGAAACTGCTGCTGCTGCTGACGGTCGCCGACATACGCGCGGTCGGACCGGGCACCTGGAACAGCTGGAAGGGCCAACTGCTTCGCCAGCTCTACTATGAGACCGAGCCGCTGGTGGCCGGCGGCCACACCCAGACCGGGCGCAAGGAGCGAGTGGCTAGGACCCAGGCCGCGCTGCGCACCCTGCTCGCCGATTGGCAGGCGGACGAGATCGATCAGTTCATCGACCGGCAGTACCCCGACTACTGGCTCAAGATCGAGCCGCGCAAGCAGGCGGAGCATGCGCGGCTCATGCGCCGCGCCGAGGCGGAAGGCGACAAGCTCGCCACCGCGTTCACGTCGGATCCCTTCACCGGGATCACCGAGCTGTCGGTCATGGCGCCGAACCATCCGCGGCTGCTCGCGCTGTTCGCCGGCTGCTGCGCGGCGGCCGGTGCCAATATCATCGGCGCGCAGGTCTCGACGACGCGTGACGGCATCGCCCTCGACACCTTCCTTCTGCAACGAGAGTTCGCCGACGACCACGACGAGAACCGGCGCATGACGCGCATCGGGCAGACGATCACGCGGGTGCTGAAGGGGGAGATCCGGCTTTCGACCCTGCTGGCGAAGCGCCGGCCGAGCGAGCGGCGGCTGCAGGCGTTCCGGGTGGCGCCGGAGGTGGTGCTCAACAATTCGCTCTCCGACAGCTTCACGGTGATCGAGGTATCCGGCCTCGATCGCCCCGGCCTGCTGTACGATCTCACCAGCACCTTGTCCGACCTCAGCCTCGACATCACGTCCGCCCATATCACCACGTACGGCGAGAAGGCGGTCGACGTGTTCTATGTAACCGACCTCACGTCCAAGAAGATCGACCTGCCGGGCCGGCAGAAGTCGATCAGGGAGCGCCTGACCAAGGCATTGTCTGCACCTGCCCCAGGTTGAGAAGGCAGCCGTCGAATTGTGGGGGTTGCCGGCCGGCGGTCCGGACCTCAGAATTCGAGTCTTGATATCGGAAGACAATGTCACGGAGAGCGGCGCTCGATGTCCACGCCATGCATCATCACCGTCGCGATCACCGGCTCGCTGCCGCAGAAGACCGACAATCCGGCGGTGCCGATCTCGGTGCCGAGCAGATCGAGTCGACGCACGCGGCCTTCGAGGCCGGCGCAACGCTGGCGCACTGCCACGTGCGCAACGACGACGGCACGCCGACCTCCGATCCCGAACGATTCGGCCGGCTGCTCGAAGGCCTGCGCAAGCATTGCCCGGGCATGATCGTGCAACTCTCGACCGGCGGCCGCTCGGGCACGGGCCGCGAGCGCGGCGGCATGCTGCCGTTCCAGCCCGACATGGCGTCGCTGTCGACCGGCTCGTGCAATTTCCCAACCCGCGTCTACGAGAACGCGCCCGACCTCGTCGAACTGGCTCGCCGCGGAGATGCTGAAGTACGGCGTGAAGCCCGAGGTCGAGGCATTCGACCTGTCGATGATCTTCAAGGCGGTCGAGATGCAGAAGGCGGGGCAGATGAAGGCACCGCTGCACGTGCAGTTCGTCATGGGCGTGAAGAACGCGATGCCGGTCGATCGCGAGACGTTCGAGTTCTACATCAAGACGCTGCGGCGGCTGGCGCCCGACGCCACCTGGACCGGCGCCGGCATCGGTCGCGATCAGCTCACCCTCAACCGCTGGTCGATCGAGCTCGGCGGCCACTGCCGCACCGGCCTCGAGGACAACGTGCGCTGGGACAAGACGACGCTGGCGCCGTCCAACGCCGCGCTGGTCGAGCGCGTCGCCGACCTGTGCAAGGAATACGGCCGCCGCACCGCGACGGTGGCCGAGGCGCGGAAGCTGCTGTCGCTGCCGGCGGCAGCCATTTAGCGGTTTTCCGACCGAGATTGAATCGGTCGAGACTTTCGCGCTGGCGCGAACCTCCCCAGTGACGTCATTCCCGCGCAGGCGGGAAGGTGGATTCACATTTGAAGTGCAACACTTGGTCGAGAAAGACCTCGGCTGGGGTCTGGAAGTCAAGGCACTTTCGGGGCGTTGAGTTGTAGGCAGTGAGGATGCGGTGGAAGTGGCCTGGCGAGATGGTTTCGAGATCTGTCTTGCGGGGCAGAAAGCGGCGCAATCGTCCGTGAGCGTTTTCGATACCGCCTTTTTGCCAAGGGGCATGCGGATCGCAGAAGTAGGTTTGAAGTCCGGTCGGGTGGAGAAGGAAGTGTCTTGCGAACTCGGTTCCGTTGTCGAAGGTGAGGGTCTTTCGGAGGCCGTTCGGGACCATTTGGAACAAGCGAAGAAGATGCTCGGCGATGAGGTCTGCGGTTTTGTTGTCGGGCCGTGTGGCGAGCAGGATGCGCGAGTTCCGCTCGTGCAACGTGAGCACGAACTGTCCGTATTTGGCGAAGCTGACGAGATCGGCTTCCCAGTGTCCGGCGCTGCACCTATCGAGCGCTTCGGGATCGCGGTTGTGTATGGAAACACGGGCTTGGATGAAACTCGCAGGGCTTCCGCCGCGGCCACCTCGGATGCCGCGTTTGCTTTTGGCGCGCGGCAGGAAGTGGCGCCAGGCGAAGTCTTTGGTGCGTGCGATTTCGGCGTAGATGAAGTGTAGAAATTTGGATTTGACCTGACAGACAATCGTTAATCGGGGGTGGGCTGTCCGATTGAACGAAGCTGTTTTCGTCACACTGCCTGGATCAATTTCTCCTTGGCAACCGGCAGCGTGTCAACGAAGGTCTGCATCGGCGTCTTGCCATAGCACCAGCGCCCCTGATGCGGGCGGCTCTCGTTGTACTCGGCGATCCAGGCATCGAGATCGCTCTGCAGCTCGGCGATCGTCCGGTAGAGCTTCTTGCGGAACGCCACGCGATAGAACTCGTCGAGCAGCGTCTTGTGGAAGCGCTCGCAGATGCCATTGGTTTGCGGACTCCTCGCCTTGGTGCGCGTGTGGTCGATATTCTCGATGGCGAGATAGAGCTCGTACTCATGGCTTTCGGGCTTGCCGCAGTACTCGGTGCCGCGATCGGTCAACACACGGCTGACCACGATCTCATGGCTGTCGAAGAACGGCACCACGCGGTCGTTCATCAGGTCGGCGGCGGTCAACGGCGTCTTCCGGTCGTAGAGCTTGGCGAACGCCACTTTCGAGTAGGTGTCGATCGCCGTCTGCTGATAGACGCGCCCGACACCCTTCAGCGTGCCGACGTAGAAAGTGTCCTGCGCCACGCAATATCCAGGGCATTCGCTCTCGAACTCGCCATGCGCCTCCTTGGCGAGCTTGGCCTTCTCCAGCGCCGCGACTTGCGCCTCGGTCAGCACCAAGCCCTCCTGTGCGCTCTTGGCCTCGAGCGCCTTCAAGCGCTTCTTCATGGTCTCCAGATCGTGCCGCAGCCACACGCTCCTGACGCCGAACGGCGAGATCGTGTGGCCCTGCTTCTTCAGCTCGTTGGCGACGCGGACCTGGCCAAACGCCGGCTTCTCGATCGCCATTTCGACCACGACTTTCTCGATCACTGGGTCGACGCGGTTCTTCTCGATCGGCTTGCGC
The DNA here is from genome assembly GCA_963750535.1 of uncultured Alphaproteobacteria bacterium. Lineage (GTDB taxonomy): Bacteria > Pseudomonadota > Alphaproteobacteria > Rhizobiales > Hyphomicrobiaceae > JAKFWF01. Next base: position 157,511 of record CAVVRF010000040.1, read on the forward strand.
CGCGTCATCTCGGCCAAGGCAAGATCGCCGCCTTTCTCGTACAGCTCCTTAAAGCGATAGAAACTGTCCCGGCGTTCGGCGGGAAAATGGTCCCCATCCATTTTCCAATTCCGCCTCACCCCATGATCTTGCAGGCCTGGGAGACGCTGCCGAGCTGCTTGGCCAGTTCCAGCAGGCCGACCTTCGCCTTGATGACTTTCTGCTCCGTGCTCATTGTGGGCTTCCGATTTTTGCGCCGCCGATTGTGAGGTCCGCTCGCCCTCGGGCTCGCTCCCCTCACAATCGGCGAAAACGCCCACCACTTCGTTAATGCCTGTCCGATCAAATCCAAACTTTTTCAGATGAAGCGGTAGATGGTCTCGTGACTGACCCTCTCGGCGGCGTTTTCGCGGACCATGCGCCCAGCGATCTGCTCGGGCGAGACGCCGCGTGCGAGTTGCCTGAAAACGTCGGCGTGCAGTTCGGCGTTCCGCGCGAGCTTAGAGCCTGTCCAGCGCCGCGCCTTGGTCTGCTCATTGGCGTACTCCGGCTTGTATCCGACCTTGCGGCCGGAATTGCGCTTCACCTCGCGAGCGATCGTCGATGGCGGGCGACCCAGAGCTGTCGCGATTTTGCGGACCGACTGGCCTTCGGCTTTACGTCTGGCAATCTCACACCGGTCCTCAAATGAGAGCTGGACATAGGTTCTTCCCATTGCAACACCCCATGAAGGAAGTGTTGCACTTCGTTTGTGAACTCAGGGAACCCAGTCAGGTTTCAGAAAAGGCTGGTGTCGCAATGACCATGCGCCTTCGGCAACTCTCGAGATCGCCAGTAGCCAGGGACTCGCTGAGGCTTGTCTGGGTTCCCGCCTGCGCGGGAATGACGGATGGGGGAGGCGGGATGGGTGCGCTCCACCTCGATCGGAAAGACTTCTAGCCGGTTGAGCAGTTTGGGTTGGGGCGCGATTTGCGCCCACAACCCAATGCCTTTGCTGCCGCGCGCGGGATGTTGGGTCACGCGCTAAACGAGGCGCCAGCCCAACCCGCGCAGAGCAACGACGGCATCGCTACCCCCTGATCTCCGCGCCGGTCGCCTTGGTCACCGCAGCAATGATCCTGGCGCCGATCGCGTCGATCTCGGTATCGCTGAACGTCTTCTCGACCGGCTGCAGCGTGACCTCGATCGCCACCGACTTCTTATCCGCCGCCAGCGTGCCGCCGGTGAACACGTCGAACACCGAGACGTCGGCGATGACCGCCTTGTCGGCCGCCATCGCCGCCCTGATGATATCGCCCGCCGCCGTCTGCCGGTCGGTGACGAAGGCGAAGTCGCGGCGAACGGGGAGCAGGTCGGCGGCGGCAAACGGCGGTCGCGCGCGCGACTTTCGCTTCTCCGGCGGGATCGCGTCGAGGAATACCTCGAAGGCGGCGATCGGGCCGGCGCAGTCGAGCAGCTTCAGGGTGGTCGGGTGGACCTCGCCGAAATGGGCGAGCACGACCTTCGGGCCGAGCCGCAGGGTGCCCGACCGTCCCGGGTGGAACCAGCCCGGCGCATCGCGGGTGATCTGCGCCTTCGATGGATCGAAGCCGACCGCCGACAGCAAGGCGAACGCGTCGGCCTTCGCCGCGAACAGGTCGGTGTCGGCGCTGCTGCCCATCCAATGCCGCCCGCTGCCTGCCGGCTGCGAGGTTCCGGTGCGGACGCCGGCGGCGATCGTCAACTGGTCCCGCGGTTGGTCGCCGCGGTAGGCCTGGCCGAGCTCGAACAGCGCCGCGTCGGCGAAGCCGCGGTTGCGGTTGCGCTGGGCGGAGGCCAGCAGGCCGGGCAACAGGCTCGGTCGCATCGAGGACATCTCGACCGAAATCGGATTGTCGAGCTCGAGCTCGTCGCCGCCGCCGCCGAAATGGACGGCATGCGCGCGCGGCAGGAACGACCAGGTAACAACCTCGAACAGGCCGCGGCCGGCGAGCAGGCGGCGGGCGCGGCGGCTGCGGCGCTGCTGATCGGTCAGCACGGTGCGGGTGATGCCGCGCTCGCGCGGCATTGGCGCCGCCGGCACCTTGTCGAGGCCGACGATGCGGATCACCTCCTCGACGAAATCGGCCGGGCCGGTGATGTCCGGACGCCAGGACGGCGCGGTGACGACGATGCCCTTGCCCTTGGCCTTGATGGCGAAGCCGAGGGCCTCGAGAATCCGCCGGCTCTCCTTTTCAGGAACAGCCAGCCCGGTCAGCTTCTCGATGCGGCCGAAATCGAATGCGATCTCGGTTGGCTTGGTTGGCGCTTCCCCGGCGATGCGGGCCTTCGACGGCTTGCCGCCGCACAGCGTCATTACCATGTCGGTCGCCAGATCGAGCCCGCCACGGATGAAAGCCGGGTCGACGCCGCGCTCGAAGCGATAGCGGGCATCGCTCTGGACGCCGGCCTTGCGCCCGGTCGCGGCGGTGCGGAGCGGATCGAAATAGGCGCACTCGATCAGGACATTGGTGGTCGCCTCGGTGCACCCGGTCGATTCGCCGCCGATGATGCCGCCAAGCCCGAGCGGGCCGCTGTCGTCGGCGATCACGCACATGCTGTCGTCGACCGTATAGGTCTTGTTGTCGAGCGCGGCGAAGCGTTCGCCCGGCTTGCCGAGGCGGGCGCGAATCGAACCCTTGATCTTGTCGGCGTCGTAGACGTGCAGCGGTCTGCCACGATCGATCGAGATGTAGTTCGTCATGTCGACCAGCGCGCTGATCGGGCGAAGTCCGATCGCCTTGAGGCGGGCTTGCAGCCAGTGCGGTGCAGGGCCGTTCCTGACCCCGCGCAGGTAGCGGCCGCCAAACACCGGGCAGGCCGATCTGGCGGTTGCCGGGAATTCGAGCTCGATGCCGATCGGGCAGTCGAAATCGCCCTCGACGGGCTTGAGCTTCGGCTCGGGCTTGAGCTTGCCGAGGCCAGCCGCCGCAAGGTCGCGGGCGATGCCGCGGACGCCGGCGCAATCGGGCCGATTCGGCGTCAGCTTGACCTCGAACACCGGATCGCCGTGGCCGAGGACGTCGACGTAGCGCTCGCCGATCTTGTCGCCCATCGCCGGCGGCAGCTCGATGATGCCTTCGTGATCCTCCGACAGCTCGAGCTCGCGCTCGGAGACGAGCATGCCGTTCGAGACGACGCCACGCACCGGCCGCTTGTCGAGGGTGATTCCGGTGCCGGGAATGTAGCTGCCGAGCGGAGCGAATACGCCGATGAGGCCGGTGCGGGCATTCGGTGCGCCGCAGACGACCTCGACCGGCGGCTTGCCCGGCGCGATCTCGACCTGGCAGACGCGCAGGCGGTCGGCGTTGGGGTGCTGCTTCGCATCGATGACACGGGCAATCGTGAAAGGCCCAAGCTTGGCCGCGGGATCGATCACGCCTTCGACCTCGAGGCCGATCGCCGTCAGGGTCGCCGCCAGTTGCGGCGGCGTGGCATCGGTCTCAAGGTGATCCTTGAGCCAGGAGAGTGTGAATTTCATCGTCTTGGGCTCGACTGGTCGTTGGCTGGTTGCGCGCAGCGCGATGGCGGGCTGCGACCGGGCATTTAGCAGACCGTCCCCGCCTCGTGAACAACCGATTGTCTGCTGCCCTGACGAGCGCCCGGCCGGCGAGCGGGGCGGTGCGGCGCGATCAGCTCCCCTGGGTGCTGCCAAGCGTTTCCGCCGTGATTGCCCCGATCAGCTGCTCGGCGAGGCCGCCGATTCGGCTGGCCGTGTCGGGATCGACCTGGGCGAAGCGCGGATCGGCCGCCATGCGGGTGACGAAGGAGAACGGATCCGCTTCGATCTCGCCGAACAGACGGGTGATCTGCGCCACCCGTTCGAGCGTCGTGCCGAATTTGACGCCGCAGGCTCTCGACCATTCGCCGGCGAGCTGCCATGCCAGCACCCGCCGGAGGGGCGCACCATTGGGCGTGTCGCTCACCGGGGAAACAATCGCTGGCTGCATGGCTTCGGAGAAGCCCGGCTCGAAATGATGCGGCGATGCAACGTCGAGCAACTCGTTGGGTGTCGCTTGAAGCACGCTGCACATCTTGGCCAGGAGACTGAGGTCGGGTTCGACCTCGGCACGCTCGTAGCGCGTATAGCGATTTTCGTCGATCCCGAGCGCCTGGGCAAATTTGCGGGCCGTCGAATACCCCCTGGCAATACGCAACGCTTTCAATTTACTCGCAAACCAGAGCCTAATGGGCGGGGATGGTGAATTGCCGGTCATTTGTACGCCATCAATAGTTTGCGGACGCGTGCTTCAAATTTCTATCTCAAGTAGCACTCCACGCACGGAGCACAAGTTATAAAAACATTCAATCACAAGCAGATACGTCTTCACATGCAATTCAGAATTGCTTGCATCGGCGTTCGCTGCCATGTCCGAGTGAACAACAATTACGCCGAAATGCCAGGCATTGCGACGCCTAATTAGGCCGCGTGTGAGGTCGTCTGCTCGGTCAGGACGGCGAACAAGGCTTCCTTGTCGTGAGTCGCGCGCAACCGCTCGAGCGCCTTCGGATCGCGGACCAGTCGGGAAATTCTCGCGAGCGCCTTCAAGTGGTCGCCGCTCGCATGCTCGGGCCCAAGCAGCAGGAATATGATGTCAACCGGCTCACCGTCGGGCAATTCGAACGGGATGGGCTCCGCAACGCGGGCAAATATGCACAAAATGTTCTTGAGCGAGCGGAACTTGACGTGCGGAATGGCAATGCCGCGGCCAAATCCCGTCGAGCCCAGGCGCTCGCGATGCAGCAGCGAATCGAAAACTTCCCGTTCCGGCAGACCGGTCAATTCGGCCGCGCGCTTGCTCAGTTCCTGCAGAGCTTCCTTCTTGTCCTTCGCGCGCAGTAGCGGAACGATGCCGTCGATCGTCAGGAGGTCACCGAAGTCCATCGATCGTCAGTCCCAAAAATCAAGCGCAGCCGTCTCACGCCCGATGCACGTCTCATGCCGAGAACCGTCCTGCTACGCCCGCCCTCGGCATCAATTCCTACCGGCCCCCGTCCGAGCCGTTGAATTTCCTCGCGCCGCCACGAGCTTGGCTGGCCGAATCCCGCGCCGGCGTCTCGGCGTGCGGGTCTATCCACCCGACATGGCCGTCGGTCCGCCGGTGTACGACGCTCAACCGCCCGTGCGCTGCGTTGCGAAATAACAGAAATGCTTTATCCGTCAAGTCCAGTTGCATGACCGCCTCGCCGACGGTCAATTCCTGCAACAGTCCTTCGGATTCGGCGACGATGACGGGGCTCTCGGCCACCTCATCGACGGCTTCCTCGTCCTCGACCTGCACCACATACTCGTTGAGGCCGGTGGCGCGCGCGCGCCCGTCGCCGGCGCCGCGGTGATGCTCCTTCAGGCGGCGCTTGTAGCGGCGCACGCGCTTGTCGAGCCGCTCGATCGCGGCGTCGGCGCTGGAGTAGGCATCGACGCCCTCGCCGTGGGCCTCCACCAGGAGCCCGGTCCGCAGCCGCAGTGAGCAGTCGGTGCGAAACCCTACCTTCGACTTCTCGACACGCACATGGCCGGACAGCTCCGGGCCGATATACTTGTCGAGCACGTCGCTGATCTTGTCGGTTACATAGATCTGGAAGGCTTCGCCGGCGCCGATATTCTTGCCAGTGACCTGGATCGTCATGAGTGTGCCTGCTTCTTGGCGTTTGGTCCCTTATCGCGCCCTATGAACGCTAATACCGCTCGCGACCGGAAGTCAAATAGCCAGGGGCCGGCTCAGCCGGCTCGTTCCATGCAGTCGGTCAAGCGCTTCTCGCGGCGGCGCTGGACCGAGGACGGTATGCGCATCGCCTCGCGGTACTTCGCGACCGTGCGGCGGGCGATGTCGATGCCGTCGCACTTGAGCTTCTCGACGAGTTTGTCGTCGGACAGCACGCCCTGCGCGGTTTCGGCGTCGATCAGCTGCTTGATCCGGTGCCGCACGGCTTCCGAGGAGTGCGCCTCGCCCTCGCCCGAGGCGGCGATCGAGGAGGTGAAGAAGTACTTGAGCTCGAAGATACCCCGCGGCGTCGCGATGTACTTGTTCGAGGTCACCCGGCTTACGGTCGATTCGTGCATCTTGATCGCATCCGCCACGGTCTTGAGGTTGAGCGGCCGCAGGTGCTGTACGCCATGGGCGAAGAAGCCGTCCTGCTGCCGCACGATCTCCTCGGCGACGCGCAGGATGGTGCGGGCGCGCTGGTCGAGGCTCTTGGCGAGCCAGTTTGCCGATTGCAGACAGTCGACCAGGTATTCCTTGTCCTGGCTGGACCGGGCGGTGCGCGACACGCGCGTGAAGTAGCTGCGGTTGACCAGCACGCGCGGCAGCGTGTCGTTGTTGAGCTCGACGATCCAGCTGCCGTCGGAAGCCGCACGTACCAGCACGTCGGGGACGACCGGCTGGATCTGCACGCTGCCGAACGCGAGCCCCGGCTTCGGGTTGAGCTGCTTGAGCTCGGCAATCATGTCCGCGAGCTCGTCCATCTCGACGCCGACCGCACGCTTCAATGCCGCGATGTTGTGTGAGCCCAGCAACTCGAGATTGTCGAGCAGGGCCGCGATCTGGGGGTCGTAGCGATTGAGATCCTTGAGCTGCAGCGCAAGGCATTCGGCAAGGCTGCGGGCCATGACGCCGGGCGGATCGAAGGTCTGCAACGTCGAAAGCACGCGCTCGACCATCGCCACCGGGCAGCCGAGGCGGTCGGCGATGTCGTCGAGCGCGACCGTGACATAGCCCGGCTCGTCGACATGATCGATCAGGTATTGCCCGATCAAGCGGTCGGCGGGAGCCTGCAGGGCGACGCTCATCTGCGCCAGCAGGTGGTCCTTGAGCGACGTTTCCGCGGCGACGAAGCCCTCGAGGTTGTACTCATCGTCGCTGCCGCCGGCGCCACCGCCCTGCGACCAGTGCGAGGAGCCGAGGTCGGGCCCGTCACCCAGCAGCTCTCCACGAGCCGCATCCGGGTAGAGGCTCTCCGTGGTGGTGTCGAGCGCGCCCGCCGCGTCGGCGTCCGGCCGTGCGAGGTCGAGGGGAGCATAGTCCGCGGTCGCCATCGCAGCCTCGGCGGGGCCGTCGACAGGCGTATCGATGGTGATCGGCATCGGCGCTTCGGAATTTTCATCGCGCTCGAGCAGCGGATTGCGCTCGACCTCCTGCTCGACGAACGCGTTGAGCTCGAGGTTCGACAACTGCAGCAGTCGGATGGCCTGCTGCAGCTGGGGTGTCATCACCAGCTGCTGGCCTTGCCGCATCTCGAGGCGTGCCGAAAGCGCCATTTTCAACGACCTTGCTACCCTTACCGAAGCTTGGGTCCATGGTGTACTCAGGACGATTTAACCAAACATGTCGCCAAGATACACCCGTCTCACGTCTTCGTTGGCTATGATTTCTTCCGGCTTACCTTGTGTCAGAACTTGACCATCGTAGAAGATGTACGCGCGATCGCTCAGACTTAGGGTCTCCCGAACGTTGTGGTCGGTAATCAGCACTCCGATGCCGCGCTCGGTCAAGTGCCGCACCAGCTGCTGAATGTCGCCGACGGCGATCGGATCGATACCGGCGAACGGTTCGTCCAGCAACATGAACGACGGCCGCGAGGCGAGCGCCCGCGCAATCTCGCAGCGCCGTCGCTCGCCGCCCGACAGGGCGATCGATGGCGACTTGCGCAGTCTGGTGATGCGGAACTCCTCCAGCAGGCTGTCGAGCTGCTCCTTGCGCAGCTTCTTCTTCGGTTCCACCAGCTCCAGCACCGACATGATATTCTGCTCGACGGTCAGGCCGCGAAAGATCGAGGCCTCCTGCGGCAGATAGCCGATGCCGAGGCGGGCGCGGCGGTACATCGGCAGCTTCGTCACGTCGCGGCCGTCGATCGTGATGCGACCGGAATCGGCCGGCACCAGGCCGGTGATCATATAGAAAACCGTGGTCTTGCCGGCGCCGTTGGGCCCCAGCAGGCCAACGGATTCGCCACGTCCGAGGGCCAGCGTCACGCCGCGCACGACGGTACGCCGGCCATAGGTCTTCCTGACGTTGTGTACGGTCAGCCAGCCCTCGCCGACGACCGGCTCGTTTTCGTCGGCGTAAGCTTCGTCCGGGTCGGCCTCGCCGGTTTGCATGGCGGCCGCCGCAGGTTTCGCTTTCGAGCCGAAAGTAAAGAGTTTCAATAGGGTTGGTCCCGGATATCTGCGCCAGACGGCGGCTGATGCTAGTTCGCAGAAGGTTGGCCGGACGTCCAGCCTGATGTCTCGGCGGCCGGCTTCTGGGGCTTGGCTGGCGGCGCCGGCTGGGTCTTCCAGGCCGGAGTGGTGGTATTGGCGGCACCCGACTTGCCGGACGAACGCACGCCGACACCGTCGCTCGGATCGATCTGCAGGCACTGCCGCCCCGGCGGGCAAGCCCTCGGATCGGTCGCGAAGGCAGGTGGCGTGGGCGGACGAATCGGCTCCTTCTTGGCTGGCAGATCGGGCAGCGCATAAGGTGCGCGCTGCTCGGTCGGCGACAGGCTCACCGCCGGTCCTTGACCCTTGTTGTCGTTTTCGAGGTAGGTGACGCCGGTAGTCATGTCGATGATCGCCTTTTGGGCATACGCAAAGCTCTTGCCCTTCTTCATGGCCACGTTGCCGCCGATTGTCACCTTGTTCGCCTTCACGTCGAAATCCGCCCAGTCGCCAGTGGCGCTCTGGTCGTTGGTCGAGGTCACCTCCACGTGCTGATTTGCCCTGATCCTGGTGAGCTGGGCCGAAGGCTGCTTGCCGTCGCCGGTCGACGCGAGGCCGGCATCGCCGCTGTAGGAGGCGACGAGCTCCGGCGTCTTGATCGTGAACTCGCCCTGGACGGCCCGGACGGCGCCGCGGAAGGTTGCGGTCTTGGCCTTGTCCACGACCTCGAGCGTCTCGGCGTCGATGTCGATCGGCGCGTTGGGATCGGTGCGAAAGACGAATCCGCTGGCGGGATTGGCGGGCTGCGCCTGCTTGGCGGGACCCTGCTGGGCGGCTGCAGCGGACTGGAAGAAGCGCGCCGCGATTCGCCCTGCCGGCTGGCCGGCATCGACCGGCGTCGACAATTTGGTCGAGCCAGCCTTGCGATCGATGTGCAGGCGGTTGCCGCGCAGCACGTTGCGGTCCTGCGTCACCACGACATTGCCGGTCAGCAGCGCCGTGTCGGCCCGCGAATCGAGGTCGGCGCGGTCGCTGACGACGTGCCGGTCGGTGCCCGATCGGATATCGACGTGGCCGACCAGGACGGCGGTTTCACGGAGCGCGTCGAAGTCGGCGGAGTCGCTCGTGACGTGATCAGTCCCCTGCACGAGGTCGACTTCGCTCGGCACGAACAGCCGCTTCAGCTTGCCGGTCGGCGCGGCGCCGGGAGCAGCGGGTGCCGCCCCCGGCGTGTTCAGCGGTGCGCCTTCGTAGTATGCGTGCAGCGCCGGCGCACGAAGCGTCGCCTCGCCTTGCTTGGCGACCACGTCGCCGGTGAAGATCGCGACCTTCTTGTTGTCATCGACTTGCAGCTTGCGCGAAGCGACGTCGACCGGGCTGTCGGACGGGCCGATCATGCGCGGCTGACCGGGGCCTGCCGGTTGCCTTGCCGGCGTCGATGCCGAAGCCGGTTTCGGCTCCGGCCGCAAGCGGGTTGCGACACCATCCGAGAACGTCACCTGCCGGGCCGCCTGCAGCAGCTCCATCTCGTTCGCCCGGATCTGGCCCGCCGCCATGTCGATCGCGACCGGCTGTTTGGAAACGACACGGCTCTCCTTCGTGTAGATCATCGCGTGCGTGAGGTCGGCGCGCATGCCGCCGTCGCCGCGTATCTTGATGTCGTCGAACAACTCGAGCTGGTTGGTCTTGCTGTCGAACAGGCCGCGCGGCGCCGTCAGGGTGATCACGCTTTCGTTCGCCTGCACAATCTTGCTGTCGATGTGATTGAGCTCGATCGGTCCCTGCTGACGGATGTCCTGCACGGCGGTCTTGGCGGCGACGGTGAACTTGCTGCCGTCCTTGTTGAAGCCTTCGTAGCGCGGGTTCGACATCGTGAGGTTCTGGGTCGAGATGGCGATCCCGCTGGTGTCGAGCTTGCCGCCGCTGACGCGGAAGCTCTTGCGCACCCCGACGCCGTAGGAGGCGAGCGATACGACCGCCAACACCGGCAGCGCCACGCGAAGGAACCGCACCAGCAGCGTGTGCCGCCGCGCCCGCGCGAACGATCGCGCCCGATCGGCGTCACGGCCCGCCGTCGAGGGTTGCGCCAGGCTTGCCTGGCGCAGCTCAGGAATTGTGCCTTGAAGCGCCATGCGATGAGGAACCGCCGCCCGCCGGTTTGTTCGCCAATTCGATAACCCGACCTAACGCAATGAATCCGGCGGCAATGTGGGTGGGATTCACCGTGCAGGCAAGCGCGGAACGCACTCCGGCAGCGAGGCGATCCACAGCTCGCGCATGCCGGCGCCTATTACTAGTGGGAGAAGATATCCATGTCCTCGAAGCCGGCCAGGTCGAGCGCGGCGCGGGTGGTCAGGAATTCGAAGCAGCGGGCGGCCAGCTCCGTTCGGCCCTGGCGGGCGAGCATCGCATCGAGTTGAGTCTTCAACTTGTGAAGATGCAGCACGTCGGAAGCCGCATACGCCAGCTGCTGGTCGCTGAGCTTCTCGGCGGCCCAGTCGGAGCTCTGCTGCTGCTTCGACAACTCGATGCCGAGCAGCTCGGACGTCAAGTCCTTCAGGCCGTGACGATCGGTGTAGGTACGGGCGAGCTTCGACGCGATCTTGGTGCAGTAGACGGGCCTGGTGTCGACGCCGAGATAGCGCCGCAGCACCGCCAGGTCGAACCGCGCGAAGTGAAAGATCTTGAGCACCCGCGGCTCGGCAAGAAGCGCGGCGAGGCGGGGCGGCGGCGGCGCATTGGCGGCAATCTGCACGAGGTGCGCGGTGTTGTCGCCGGCCGACAGCTGCACCAGGCAGAGCCGGTCGCGATGCGGCCTCAGGCCGAGCGTTTCGGTATCGATGGCGACGCCGTCGGGAAACGCCAGGCCCGCCGGCAGGTCATCCTTGTGCAGCTCGATCTGCGCGTTTGCCATGTCACACTCCAGGATCGGCCCGAGGTCTCTCGAAGGCCCGCGAAAGCTGGATGCATTGGCAGGTTCGGCGCTGGGCCCGTCAAGTGGCGGTGGCGTGCCATGCGGCGTGTGCAATGCCATAAAATACAACTATTAGTTGTGTTCAACAAAATTGCGGATTATAGATGACGCGGGGCATTAGAGCTTGACGCGTTGCGTTCCACTGATTTTGACGCCGGGGGACCATTCATGAAGACGCATTCGGGCAATCGCGCCGGGGTTGTCGCGCAGCCGCTCTACGCACAGGTCCGGGAGCGCCTGCTCGAGCGCATAGTGAGCAGGGAGTGGCAGCATGGGCAACTGCTGCCGAACGAATTCGACCTCGCACGCCAGTTCGGGGTGAGCATCGGGACGATCCGCAAGGCTGTCGAAGGCCTGGAGGCGGACAAGATCGTGGTTCGCAAGCAGGGCCGCGGCACCTTTGTCGCGCGCGATGGAGCGGTCCCGGCGGCCGACCCGATCAGTTGCTTCGGCGAGGCCGGCATTGCCGGCGACAACGGCGAGACGGCGACGATCTCGATCGAGCAGAGGCTGGCGACGCCACAGGAGAGCGCGGCCATGCTGCTGCATGCGAACAAGAAGGTCATCGCCATCCGCCGGCGCCGCGCGTTCGCCGGAGGCAAGCGCATCCTCGACCGTATCGCCCTGCCGCAGCACCTGTTCTTCGATCTCGAGCCGGCCGAGCCGTTGCCCGGCAACCTCTACGAGTTCTACGGCGACTATTTCGGCATCCGGGCGGTGAAATGCCGCGAGCAGTTCATGGTTGCCGCCGCGGATCGGGAGATCGCCGAGGTGCTTGGCATCGCGGAAGGCGCGCCGGCGATCCAGATCGAGCGCACGTCCTACTCGGCGTCGGCCGAGCCGATCGAATGGCGTCAGTCGATCTGCCTGCTACCGAAGGGCTTGACCTTCAGCGGCGTCTGCTGAGCGATGATCGTCGCGTGTAGCCGCGATCGGCGGCGGGCAGGTCAGTCCTCGCTCAGCGGAATGAACGGCTGGATCGGCGGCGAGGTGAGCTGGATGCCGACCCGGCCATCCCGGTTCCAGACCGCAATGCCGTCGAATTTGACGCCCGTACCGAGGGCGATCTGCACCCGGTCGCCGGCCCGCACCTCCTGGCCGCCTTCGATGCCGATGCCGCCGGCCGAGAGGTCGCGCACCGTCACGCGCTGCTGGGTGCCGTTGAAGGAAAGGGTGGCGGGCGTGTTGACCTCGCGCCGCAGGTGGGTTCGGCGCTCGATCCAGCCTGGAACGATCACCGCGCCGTCGATGCGCACGCAGGGCGTGCGTCCGAGCGCCACGGCCCACAGCATCTCGATCAGCTTGACCGGCGTCGGATTGTCCTTGCCGCCCTCGAACAGCAGCGAGTTGCGGTCGAGGTAGCCGAGCAGCGTCAGGGTGCCGATCGCCTGGGTGGCTGCGGCCTGCCAAGCCTCGCCCAGCGTCTCCATGCTGATCGGCCCGCTGATACCGCCAGGTTCGCGCCTCGCCGAGTAGCCGAGCGACGCCGATCGCGCGAAGGCGACGAGGCCGTAGAAGGCGATCAGCGAGCGGATCGTCTGGCCCGGCAGTGCGGCGGAGATCGCATTGGTGCCGATGGCAGCGGGAAGCGCGATCGGTGCGCCGGGAAGGTAGGCGGCCATCGAGGTACGCAATTGCGGGCGCTTGCTTGCGACGATGGCGTTGACGATGCTGCCGGTCACCGCGACCAGCAGCGAGATGTCATGCGCCTCCTGCGCGATGGCCACCAGCACGCCCCGCGCCTCCGTCGCCGCATTATGCCGCGTCCTGATGCTCCTGCGTCCCGACCGCGTCCGGCCTTGACCGAGGCCGCCGTCGCCGAAGCCGTCGGCCGTGCGCGCTGGAGCGCCAGCATCGCTGGCGTGACCGGGCAGGGTGGCGATCTCGCCATGATGTCGAATGCCGGCAGCATCGAGCGGAGCGCCACGCGCGCGATCGGTTGGCGGCACGGGCCGATAGGCGGCTGGAGGAGTTCGGTCGGATGGGCGGAACATGGCAAGATCCGTTGCATTTCTTCAACTGCTGCAAGCTGATGATCAGCTGCGATCAAGCGACAATGCGGGCCATGCGGATAACTATTCCTGAATATATCATTTGATTGATATGGCGGTCGGCCGGAGAAAAATCTCTGATAAATGCAACTATATTGACTTGAATTGGCACCGTTCCATTCCCGGGCGATATGCGACGGCATGGACATCCGATATCATCGATGCGCAGCGGGGGCTGAAATGATTGTCGTGGTCGACGATCGATCGAGCGTGAAAGAGGGGTTCGTTTCTCTGTTCGATCGGGTGGGGGTCTCGGCGGCCGGCCTTTGCGGACGCGATTGCCGCAGCTGGGTACTGGGCGCGCCGCCCCCCGATATCCTTGCGATCGAGGCTTTCCTGGTCGGCGAATGTCGCGATCGCGGACCGCTGTCGCGGGCCCTCCGCAGACGCAGCAGCGCTGCGATGATCGCGGTCAGCGAGCACCGATCGCTGGCCGATACGCTCGAGCTGTTCGAGGCCGGCTTCGACGACGTCGTGCGCCAGCCGATCCATGTGAGCGAGATCATGGCGCGGATCACCGCGATCAGGCGCCGGGCCAAGCCGGCGGCGGACGCCATGGTCGCGGACGGGATCTGATCCATGCCGACGGCCGCGATCCCGAAGTCGGCGGCGATATACTGGCATTGCCGCGCCGCGAACGCCGAATTCTCGAATATCTCGTCGCAAACAAGGGATGCTGGGTAACCAAGTCGCAGATCTTCAATTCCGTCTATGGAATATTCAGCGACAACATCGGAGAAACCGTAGTCGAAAGCCACGTCAGCAAGCTGCGCAAGCGGCTGCGCGGCCGGCTCGGGCGCGACCCGATCGAATCACAGCGTCATTTCGGATATCGGCTCGAGGGCGAATAGGCGGCGAAAGTCGGATCAGTCGTAGAACAGGCTCGACACGCTTTCTTCTCGCGCCGTCCGCGCGATCGCCTGCGACAGCAGCGGCGCGATCGACAGCACACGTATGTTCTTGGCCGACTTCACGATCTCGGTCGGCTGGATCGAGTCGGTGATCACCAGCGATTTCAGGCTCGAGTTCTGGATCTTCGCGACAGCGCCGCCGGAGAGGACGCCGTGGGTGATGTAGGCCATCACCTCCGTCGCGCCGTTCTTCAACAGGGCCTGGGCGGCGTTGCACAGCGTGCCGCCTGAATCGACGATGTCGTCGACCAGGATGCAGCGCTTGCCGCGCACGTCGCCGATCACATTCATGACCTCGCTTTCGCCGGGGCGCTCACGACGCTTGTCACAGATCGCGATCGGCGCGTCGATCCGCTTGGCGAGCGCGCGGGCGCGCACCACGCCGCCGACGTCGGGCGACACCACCATCAATTTCGAGAGCTCGAACCGGGCCTTGATGTCCTTCACCATGGTCGGCGCGGCGAACAGGTTGTCGGTCGGGATGTCGAAAAAGCCCTGGATCTGACCGGCATGCAGGTCGAGCGTCAGCACGCGGTCGGCGCCGGCCCGCTCGATCATATTGGCGACCAGCTTGGCCGAGATCGGCGTCCGCGGGCCGGGCTTGCGATCCTGCCGCGCATAACCGAAGTACGGCATCACGGCGTTGATCCGCCGGGCCGATGCGCGCTTGAGCGCATCGATCAGGATCAGCAGCTCCATCAGGTTGTCATTGGCGGGGAACGAGGTCGATTGGATCACGAAGACGTCGGTACCGCGCACGTTCTCCTGGATCTCGACGAACACCTCCATGTCGGCGAACCGCCGGCAGACGCCCTTGGTCAGAGGCGTCTTGAGGATGGTCGCGATGTCCTCGCCAAGGGTGCGATTGCTGTTGCCCGCCACCAGCTCGATCTTGAGATCGCCGAGCAGGTTGCCCATGTCGGGCAGTTCCTTGGCGCTGCCCTTGGACGGATCCATGGCGGTGTCCTTCGACATTGACGGTCCTCTGTGGGCGGGCCCTGGCGCGCACTGTGCGAATTTTGCGAGCCTACTAGCAAGGGGGGAGATCACTGTAAACGTATGCCGGCAGGCGCGCAGGGCCGGAAAGAGGCGGCTGGCGCATCGGCAACAGGGTAGGGCGTCGGCAGTTCGGCACTATAAAGGCCCACGTCCCTGACGGGATCGTGGGCCGGTGGTGTACGCGCAGCTTGTTGCGGCCTAGTTGACTTTTTGTTCGGCGGCCGGGTTTGCGGACGACTGGATCTGCCGCCCTGAACGATGATCGGCGATCACCTGCTTGATCTGCACCGAGGCAGCCTTCGCGGCATCCTCGGCGCTCTGGCCCCAGGACTTGTCGAGATAGCCGGCAGGCACCTCGTTGTTCTGGGTGATCTTGGCAACCTCGCCGCCCTTCGGATCGTTGATCGTCCAGTTGATCGCGATTGCTTGCATGCCATCCTTCGGTGGCTTGATCTTCACGTCGGCGACGACGCGATAGACGGTTTGCCCCGCATCCGAGATCTGCACGCCCTTTTCCTCGAGCTCGCGACGCATGGCGGCCGCCAGCGACGTATTGCCGTCGCCCGGCGCGCCGCTGACCCGCGGCGCCACCGCCAGGATCGCCCCCGGGATGCTGCCGGTCGTCGTCTTGCTGCTGGCCTGGGCCGAGGCGGTCGCGACCGGCGCGGATGCGCCGGCAGCCGCCGAGCCCGTCGGAGCGGCGCTGGCGACCGGCACACCGGCCGAGCTCTGGGTCGGCAACCAGGTCGCAAGCGAGGTGGCGGTCTTGTCGGCGATCGACTGCATGATCTTCGGCGTTACCGCCGCCCAGGGATCGCCGCCGGTGGCCGGCGTCAGGGCTTCCTCGCCGGTTATCCGGTTGACCCGCTTGCCGGCCGGATCGGTGACGTCCCAGATGTAGGACAGCTTGCTGCCGGACTTCTCCTTGGCGGGCGCGACGAAGTAGCCGCGCAGGGTGTAGCTCGCGGGTTCGGCTCCGCTTTTCGCAATTCCGACCTTTTGCCGTTCGGCCGAGTTGGTGAGCTGCGCCACCAGTGCCTTCGAGACGGCTTCCGGCGGTCCGATGACCGGCGCGATCGCGATGCGTGCGGACGCCGTCGCGGGAGCTGGCGTGGCTGGCGGCGGCGCCAACGCCGTCGCGGCCGGGGCCGAAGCGTTCGATCCCAGTAGATTGCTGCTCGTCTCGCATCCGGCGACAGCGATCGCCGCAATGCAGATCGCCGCAAAGGCGGCGATATTGTTAGTTCTGGTCGTTGCCGCAGCAGTGTCGATGGTCGTCACGATGACGTCCCCCTGTCCTCATTAGACCCGCTGGCCCCGGCGACCGACGTACGAACTTGGCGGCCTCTCCCTCTACGCCCCGGAAAACCTTGCACTTTCCTCTAATACCTAGCGTCGCCTGACGCTGCTCGTCCACGGAAAATCGTCGAGAATCAGCATCAAAGGCTAACGCATAAAGCGCTCTGTCAGCCGAAAACTGTGAATTGTGCCGTTATGCCACGACAATTGCGGAGATTTGGCGGCCATAGTCTGGCTCGGCCCGGTGCGTCGCCCGGCGATAGCTGTAGAACAGCTCCGGATTGTCGTATGTGCAATACGACGGCCGCTCGATCCGCGCGACACCGGCCGCGGCCAGTCGATGGGCGACGAAGCCGGGCAAATCGAAATGCGCACGCGTTTTCCCCGGCGGCAAGGTGAAGAATTGACCATTGCCAGGGGCAGCGGCCAGGAACTGGGCTTCGACCTCGGGGCCGACCTCGTAGCTCGGCTGGTGGATGCAGGGGCCGATCGCCACGACGATGTCGCTGCGTCGGGCGCCCATTTCCTCCATGACGGCAAGCGTCGATTTCAGGATGCCGCCGACTGCCCCGCGCCAACCGGCATGTGCCGCCGCGACCACCTTGGTGGCGGGATCGGCGAACAGCACCGGCGTGCAGTCGGCAGCGAGCGCGCCGGCAACCACGCCCGGCGTCCGGGTGACGATGGCGTCAGCCTTCGGCACTTCACCGGCGGCAAACGGCCGGTCGACGACAAGGGCGGTGGCGCTATGGATCTGGTGGACGGTGACGAGGCTGCCGGGCGCCGCGCCGAGGTAGGCCGACACCCGGTCGCGGTTGGCGACGACGCGCTCGCGGTCGTCCCGAGATCCAAGCCCGCAGTTGAGCGACGCGTAGAGCCCGCCCGAGGTGCCACCCTGGCGCGTGAAGAAGCCATGCCTGATCCCGGCCAGGGAGGCGAGGAGCGGCGAGGTGATGACGGTGGCGTCGATCGACATGGCACTTCCCTTAGAATCGGCCTCAAATCGGCCGGTGCTGGCCGGGCTCCAGGCCCGGCAGCGGCGGCAATTCCGGCGAGCGCAGGCCCAGCACCTTGAACCGCGAGCCCATGCCGTCGGGCGCGATCAGCCGCCCGACCGATATCTCGATCAGGGATGCCCGTTCAGGATTGGCCGACATGAGCCGTGAGGCACGCTCGACGATGCCGAGCCGACCGAGGAACTCGCCCTGCGGGATCGGCCCGTCGACGGCCAGGCCGAATTGGCGCGCGGTGGCCGCCATTGCCTCGAAATCGACCTGCGCCGAGAGGTCCGCCTCGCCCGGCGAGGTCAGCGGGTCCTCGTGCCGGTGGCCGCGAACCGCCTGCAGCGTTTCGCCGGGCGCCGTCCGGGTATGCCCGTAATCGATCACCAGCGCCGCCAGCGGCCCTCGGGCGGCCAACGCGGCGAGGTCCCGTAGGTGGCTTTGATGCTCGCTAAGCTCGATGATGGCCCCGGTCGGGGCGGATGCGAACGCCGCGTCGAGGTCGGCGTTGCCTGCTGCCTGCGCCGGGACGCCAAAACGCAGCGCGCCGCGCTCGTCGGTCTCGACGCGGCGTTCGTGCCAGCCCATGTCGGACTTGACCCATTGCCGCACCGGCAGCGCATCGAAGAACTCGTTCGCCACCACGATCACCGGCGGCGCGACCTCTGACAAGTCCTCGCGCCACGCCGAAGGGACTGCAAAGTCCTGCAATGCCTTGCGCTGCATCGCGATCAAGGGCTCGGACGCCTCGACCAGTTGGCAGCGCAGGGCATCGTGGAACCCCGGTGCCCGCGCGGTCGCCCGCAGCGCGTCGCGCATCAAGGTGCCACGGCCCGGCCCGAGCTCGGCAAGGGTGATCGCGGCCGGCGCGCGCATATGATCACGCCACACCACCGCGGCCCACAGGCCGATCAGCTCGCCGAAGGTCTGGCTGATCTCGGGCGCGGTGATGAAGTCGCCGGCGGCTCCGAGCGGCTGTCGCGTCGCATAGTAGCCGTGCTCGCGATCCCACAGGCAGCGCCGCATGTATTCCGACACCGGCATCGCTCCGGCCCGCGCGATCTCGGCGGCAAGCGCGGTCGCGAGAGGCGTCGGGCGCCGCATGTTCGGATCGTAGCTCAAGCCGCCGCCGGTCGCTGTGATCGGGCCCGCACGACGAGCCAGATGCCCAGAATGATCATCGGGATCGAGTAGGTGATGCCCGGCGTGAACGGGCCGAACGTGAAGGCGTGCTGTGCGTCGGGCTCGCGAAACAACTCGCAGAACGAGCGCGCGGCGCCATAGCCAGCGAGGAACACTCCGGCGACGAGGCCCGGCGATTGCAAGGCCAGGCGCCGGTGGGTCAGGAAGCGCAGCACCACGAACAGCAGCAGGCCCTCTAGGGCCGCCTCGTAGAGTTGGCTCGGATGCCGCGGCATCGGCCCGGCATTGGGGAAATTCATTGCCCATGCCACGTCACTCGGCCGCCCCCACAGCTCTCCGTTGATGAAGTTGGCGAGCCGTCCGAAAAATAGCCCCAGCGGCACGGTGGCGGCGCAGACGTCGGCGGTGCTCCACAGCGAGGCCTTGTGGACGCGCGAGAACAGCCAGATCGCGATCGCGGTGCCGATCAGAGCGCCGTGAAATGCCATGCCGCCGCGCCACAGCTGCGGGATCTCGGCGGGATTGCGCAGGTAGTAGCCGGGCTCATAGAGCAGGATCGAGCCCAGCCGGCCGCCGACGATCACGCCGACCGTCATGAACAGCAGCAAGTCGTCGGCGCGCGTCGCCGGGAATGGGGCGGTGGCGCCGGGCCACAGGCGGGGCGTGTCCAGCAATCTCTTGATGTAGAGCCAGCCGAGCAACAGGCCCGCCATGTACGCGAGCCCGTACCATTTGACCGCGATCGGGCCGATCTCGAAGGCGACCGGATTGATCGCCGGGAAGGGTATCGTCAGAAACAGGCTCAAGGGTGGCCTCTCGAGTGTGCGTGCCGGTTGCGGCCGCGCTTGAATGGCAGCGAGCGACGGCGCATATCAAGCACGGAAGACGAAGGAGAGCCATCGTGACGCAGACCAGTAACCGCTTACTCGATGACTTGGCGCGCTTGATGACAGACGCCGCCGGCGCCGCCCAAGGGGTGAAGCGCGAGGTCGAGACGATCGTCAAGGCGCAGGGCGAGCGCGTGCTGAACGGCATGGACGTCGTGCGCCGCGAGGATTTCGAGATCGTCAAGGCAATGGCGGAGAAGGCCCGGCTGGAGAACGAGCGGCTGGAAGCCCGTATCGCCGTGCTCGAAGCCCGCCTCGGAATGAACGGCGCCGACCCGGCCTGAGCCCCGGCCCGAGCATCGTCACAAGCTCTGCCGGGCCGAGGTACATTTGCACTTGTGGTCCACAGTCTATCCGCAGCTTTATGCATTACTTTCCCACAACTATCGGGCTTTTTTCGCGGTTGCCTGCTGATCGTCACTTTGGCGGTGGAGAATCGGACCGTGCGCTTGCGTTGCCGACCGCGCTGCTGCTTTCGTCGCGGGACTGATTTGCGGCGAGGCGGACGTGTCGTGGGACCCTAGGTCGGTCGGCGCGGACAAACGATTGGGGACGACGAATGGCATCGGCTGAGCTGAGATTCGAGCGCTTGGGCAACCCGATCGATCTGGTCGAGCATGTCGCCGCGACGCATGACTGGCCGTGCGAGCGTTCTAGTGCCGACGAGCTGACGCTGGTCGTGGCCGGCAGCTGGACCGACTACAACGTCTCGTTGAACTGGCGCGACGATCTCGAGGCCCTGCACCTGGCATGCGCCTTCGATTTCAAGGTGCCAGACGCGCGGCTGCCGGAAATCTACCGGCTGGTCGCCCAGATCAACGAGCAACTGTGGCTCGGGCATTTCGACGTCTGGACCCAGGACGGGTTGATCATGTTCCGGCACGGGCTGATGCTCAATGGCGCGATGCTGACGCCGCGGCAGTGCGAGGCGCTGCTCAAGGCGGCGCTCGAGGCATGCGAGCGCTATTATCAGGCCTTCCAATTTGTCGTCTGGGCAGGCAAGGAGAGCCGTGAGGCTCTGGTCTCGACCATGTTCCAGACCGAAGGCCAGGCCTGAGACCGAAGATTTCAACCCGGCTTGAACCGCGGAGTTGCGGCGATGAGTATTGCGTTGGACGGGCCGCTCGCATTGATCGGTGCGGGCAAGATGGGCGGCGCCATGATCGCGGGATGGCTGGCGCGCGGCCTCGATCCGAAAATGGTCTTCGTGCAGGATCCAGGGCCGCCGCCCGAGGTCACGGCGCTGCTGCAGCAGCATGGCATCGCCGTGCATGCCGAGCTGCCGGCCGCGATGCCGGAGCCGGCGGTGCTCCTGATCGCGGTCAAGCCGCAGGTGATGGAGCAGGTGTTCCCGCCGGTGGCGCGGCGGGCCGGGCGCAATACCGTCGTGCTGTCGATCGCCGCCGGCCGCACGATCGCGAGTTTCGCCCGGCACTTGAAGGACGGCGCGGCGATCATCCGGTCGATCCCGAATACGCCGGCCGCGGTGGGACGCGGCATCACCGTGTGCTGCGCCAATCCGCACGTATCATCGGCGCAGCGCGTGCTGGCGGGTGAGCTGCTGTCCGCGGTCGGCCAGGTCGGGTGGGTCGAGGACGAGGCGCTGATCGACGCGGCGACGGCGGTCTCGGGCTCCGGACCGGCCTATGTCTTCCTGCTGGCGGAGTGCCTGGCCAAGGCCGGCGCGGCGATCGGCCTCGATCCGGCATTGGCGAGGCAGCTCGCGGACGCGACGGTGGCCGGCGCCGGCGAGCTGCTGCACCGCAGCGGCGAGGATCCCGCGATATTGCGCAAGAACGTGACATCGCCGAACGGAACGACCGCTGCCGCCCTCGACGTGCTGATGGCGGAGGGTGGCCTGCAACCCCTGCTCGACCGGGCAGTGGCGGCGGCGGCGAAACGAAGCCGCGAGCTCAGCGCCTGACCGGAGCCGGGATCGTCACTATATAATGATGCACTGGCCGGGCCCGAGCGCGTCATCAGGAGCATGCCATGATCGATCCAGCGACCGACAAAGGCCGAATCGTCTCGGCGGCGTTGCGGCTCGCGGCCGAGCGGCCGTGGTCGCAGGTGACGATGCTCGACATTGCCGAGGCGTCGGGCGCGGGGCTGGTGGCGCTGCGCAAGGAGTTCGGGTCGAAGTCGGCGATCCTGGCGGCGTTCATCCGGATGATCGACGAGGCGGTGCTGGCCGAGGCGACGCGGCCGCAGCAAGGCACTTCGCATCGCGATGCGATCTTCGAGGTGATCATGCGCCGCTTCGACCTCATGCAGCCGTACAAGCCGGCGCTGAAGTCGATCCTGGGCTCGATCGGCTTCGACACCGACCTTGCCCGGCGTCTGTTCTCGTCGCAGGCCTGGATGCTCAATGCCGCCGGCATTCCCCTCGACGGCCTCGGCGGCACGGTGCGGGTGTTCGGGATGACATCGGTCTACACCTCGGTGTTCCGCACCTGGCTCGACGACGACGATGCCGGCCTCGCGCGCACCATGGCGGCGCTCGATCGGCGGCTGCGCAGCGGCGAGCAGAGCCTGCAGACGTTCGATGGCCTGTGCGACGGTGTCTCGCGAATACTGGCGCCGTTCCTGCGCGGCAGGTCGCCGCCGCCGGCGCAGGGGACCGCCGCGAGCGGCCCGGCCGATGGCGCGGCGAAGACCGCCGGCCCGTGAAAAAAAGGTTCGCGGTTGCCTCTTGCGCTTCGTGGCATCAGCCTTTAGGAGAGGTCGGCCGGTCACCGACGAGCAGCCTCGCGCTGCCCACAACGCCGGTTCAGCGCCCGTAGCTCAGCTGGATAGAGCACCAGACTACGAATCTGGGGGTCGGGAGTTCGAATCTCTCCGGGCGCGCCAATGAAATCAATGGGTTGCAAGGCTTTCAAGCATTGCTACGGCTGCCATAGGTGCCAAATAGGTGACAAATAGGTGACTAAGGCGGGCTGGCTGATGAGCACGCGGGAGCGAGCTTGAGTGGGGCGAACATCGTTCACATACAACCCCAACCCGCTTTTTACCTCTTACGTTTTAGCTAAAAGAACCAGGAAACTAAGAATTTGAAAGAGGGCACGCAGCGCGGTTCAGCGGCTTTCGTCGTTCAGCAGGCTGGCAAAAGCTTGGTCGCGTGTGCGTTCATTGCAGCCATGACGACCGGCAACTTGATCCCTCATGGTTCCGCCGTCGTCGTTTTCAAGGCCACCAAGACCGCCAACATTTTCTGCGCTGGGCTCCTGTATTTGCTCATCTTTTTCCTCAGACGGCAGCACAGCCTCGCTGGCGGCCTTGCGACAGTCCCAGCCTATAGCCAATCTTAGCCATCGCTGACGCCTCCCAACAATTAGCCAAATCGCCTGCACCATCCTTGGGTTTGCAGGTTGAACGGCGTTCATTCACGTGTAGTGTTGGTTAGCCAACACATGCTTCGACCTGCTCGGCGACTTCGTCGACCGGCCACGCAATGTCGCCGAGCTTCTTGACCAAGGGCCAACCGGCGCGTGCCACTACTCGGCAAGGCGATTGATCGCTTCGTCGATTTGCGCCAGCTCGCGAATGAGATTGTCGGATGCACCGCGTGTCGCCATGCCCTCGGTCGCCGCTGAAATCTCGCGACACACGGCCTCCCGCCACCGACGCGGCCCGTGGCCGCAGCAGATCGGCGTGGTCTGTTTGCTGCCGAAGCCGCATGGCGGCAACGGCGGCGCGCATGTGTCGGGCGCTTGCTAGAGTTCGAGCCTCTATCCCAGGACTCTGCGCATCCCCAGCGGCACCTTGGCCAGATCGAGGGGCTTGGCAGCCTCAAACTCGATGTCGACGCGATTGTCGCGCCAGCGCAGCATGTAGGTGCCAATGACGCTGGCGGGCCAAGCACAAAGCCTATCAATTCAATTTCTGCGCACGCCTAGCAATTGACGCCCGACCAGCCTCGGTCAGCCGCAGCTTATCGCCAACGATCTCGACCACGCCGAGCGCCACCAGCTCGGCGATGACTTGCATCAGCTCGGATGGGTCGTCGCACCCAAGACGCTCGGCAAGGGACTGTGCGGGATCGGTCTCGGGGTTCGACGGCATGACACGCTCGATGACGACTGGAGCGTCATTATCGCGCGTCGGCGTGGCGCCACCAAGTCGCAATCAAAATGGTTTCGCGGCTGAAATCGGGTTTACTTGTGCCAAAGCTGCGCGCTTCACGTCTCGCCAGTCGGCCGTTGACAGCTTCATCAGCCGGGCGCGCCTCAATGCTTCACGGCGTCCAGCAACTCCAAAACGGCCTCGCCAAGCTCCGTCAGCTCCCACGTGTCGCGACGGCGTTCGATCAGTCCCAATTCGCAGAACTTTTCGACAACGTGGGCGGGCACGTCGTCGGCGTTCACAGCAGTAGCTTCCACAAGGGCAAGGATGATCTTTTCGGCCATGCCGACAGGATCGCGCTCACAGAATGATAAAGTCTAGCTACGGCACCGCTCTTTTGTTAGCGGCCTGTCGTCGCAGCATTTCAGCTGGCTGCACATTGTGTGCCTGGCGGCACGACAAAAGGAGCAGTGCGTTCAATCAGCCATATGACGCAGCAATGACCAGACGACGGTCAAGAACGAGTAGATAACCGTCGCGAAGGCCGCCTCAAGGGATGCACTTAGCGGGTACTCGAGTGCCGTGGCCATCATGTGCAACATGGCCGTCCAAAAGCCGGTCGGAGCGACTGCGAATAGCACGTGCCCCACGA
>CAVVRF010000041.1:0-24018 GCA_963750535.1 uncultured Alphaproteobacteria bacterium
TATTGCCGCGTATCGTTGAGACACTGTGCGGAATTGCAAATATTGGACAAAATGAGGAAGGAGCGGTATTCATTGGCATTGCCGACAAGAAAGCGGATCGAGATCGCGTCGTAGATCTGGACAAGACAACCCCGGCAGAGATTTCGTCGAGGTATGTCGTGGGCATTGACAGGGAGTGCTCGCTATTAAAGATTGATCTCGACAAGTATAAACGGAAAATTGTAGATCACATAGCCAACTCGAAGCTCAGCGAACCACTCAAGTCGGGAGTTCTTTCTAAGGTCGATTGCATTGTCTACCGAGGCTGCTCTGTGATTTGCTTGTGGGTCCCACCTCAAAATTCATACTCGACTGTGGATGATGTGATTTTTACCAGGGAAGGCTCATCGACCAAGGAGGTCAAGGGGGCTAAACAGTCGAAAGCCGTCTTCGAGAGGTTCGAGTAGCGCTCAGCCCACCGGACCCAATTTATTATTCGAGTGAGTGTGTAACCCCGTGTCTGCTATTCGCCCGATACCGAGTGACGCAAACGCCTGCTCGACGTTCTCGAACCGCCAGGCCGTTAGGCAGCTCTTGGACAAAAATCACATCCTACCCTCACCACGCCCCACACTCCCGCCCCCTTCGCGCTCCCCCATGCAAGCCATGCGCGGCACGGCCCGCCGCCCTCGCGGTCCCGCAATTGCCAGCATCCCTTCCCCATGCTGAACTCGGGTTCTCGCATTGCTCGAAAGGGATACCCGACATGAAACTCAGCGCCCTCTACCAGTCGTCGAGCCGCGGCTCGTTTCTCGATGTCGAGCGCGCGGACCCTGGCGCCGCGCCGGCCGGCTCGATCGCCGTGCTCGGCATTCCCGGCGCCACGCCTTACCGCTCCGCCGGCGCCTATTGCGCGGAAGCGCCGGCGAGGATCCGGCAGGCGAGCGCCAACTATGCGGCCAATCGCACCCACTACGACTTCGATCTCGGCGAGCCGCTGCTGCCGCCCGGCCGCGTGCTGGTCGACTGCGGCGACGTCGAGTTCGACGAGAAGGACTTCGCGGCCAACCGTGCGCGCATCGAGGCGGCGGTGACGACTCTGCTAGAGCGTGGCGCCGCGCCGCTGGTGCTGGGTGGCGACGACAGCGTGCAGATCCCGCTGCTGCAGGCATTCGCCGCGCGGCGCGAGATCACGATCCTGCAGATCGATGCCCACATCGACTGGCGCGACGAGGTGCAGGGCGAGCGTTTCGGCCTGTCGAGCACGATGCGGCGGGCGTCGGAGATGAAGGGCGTCAAGGCGATGGTGCAGGTCGGCGCCCGCGGCATCGGCAGCGCACGCGCCTCCGACGTCGCCGATGCGAAGGCTTGGGGCGCGCAACTAATCGACATGCGGACGATCCGAGCCAAGGGCATTGCGGCGGCGATCGAGGTCATTCCCGTCTCCCGGCCGATCGTCGTATGCCTCGATGTCGACGGCCTCGATCCTTCGGTGCTGCCGGGCGTGATCGCCCCCTCGCCCGGCGGGCTCGGCTACGGCGACGTGGTCGAATTGCTGCACGGCGCCGCCCGGCGGGCACCGATCGTCGGCTTCAATATCGTCGAGTTCGTGCCCGGCAGCGACCGCTCGGGCCTCGGCGCGACGACAGTATGCCGGCTCGCCGAGAGCGGCGTCGGGATGCTGGCGGCCGGCCAGCGCGCGAGGACGTCAGGCTAGGTCACGCGTCCCGTTCGCGAAGTTCGGCACCATTTGTGGCGACGACTGTACGAACTTCGGAATCATCACGCTAGCGCCGGCTCCAGGCCGCGATCGGTCGCGCGGCCGGCATGCTTCAGCTTGAGCGTCATCGTCCGCGGGCGCAGGCGCCGGCCGGTCGCCGCGCGCTCCGCCTCCGGCAGGATGTCGAGGCTCGGCCAAAGGCCGGTGATCAAGGTGCGAGCGTAGTCGTTGGCGTGGCCGGAGCGGCGCAGCGCCGCCGCCGCCGTATCGTGATCATAGGCCAGCCGCCTGGTCTCCAGCTTCACGCCGTCGGTGGTGGCCGAGATCAGGCCGTACCAGACCGACGCGGTGCCGTCGTTCGCCGGCATGCCGATCACGCCGGGGTTGAACCAGGCGCCGCGTCCGACCTTGGCAATGAACGGCAGCCCCGAGTGTCCGGCGATCACCACGTCGGCGGCGGCCGCCTCGCTCTCCATCGCCAGCGCCGAGGCCTCGGAAGCGAACAGGAACCTGTTGCTCTGGCTGACGCCGCCGTGAATGACGCGGAAGGTGGCGCCGGCGAACCGGAACCGCAGCGTCGGCGGCAGGCCCGCCATCCATCGGCGCGACGCCTCGCTTACCCGCGCGTTGGCGAACGGGTACCAGCCCTTGGCGAGCAGGTCGCAGGCGCTGCCCTCGGCGAAGCCGCACCGGCAGTCCGCGGCGGCTACGGCCAGCTGCTCCTCGCAGTTGCCGGCGACGACGTGGACGCCCCAGTCACGCACCAGCGCCGACGTCTCCTCGGGCTCGCCGCAGTACGCGACGACATCCCCGGTGCAGATCGTGCGCTCGGGCGCAATGCCCAGGCGCTCGGCCTCGGCCTGCATCGCCCGGGTGGCGGCAAGGTTCGAATAGGGGCCGCCAAAGGCGAGCAGCGGCTGATGTCCTGCGAAGTCGATCATCGGCAAAGCTCTAAAGGCATCCCGCATCACCGCCAAGTCACGGCGGCGTGACGGTGAGCTGCCAGTGATCGAACAGGATCGCGATGAACTTCTCCGTCCGGCTCGTGATCACCTCCGGCGCCCAGTGCTGGTAGCTCGCTGCCTCCGCGGCGAGGCGGAAATCGCGACGCTCGGAATCGATGCAGCGGTGCAGGATCGGCCGCTTGATCGCCCAGTCCTTGGTGTCGGCCTCGCGATTGAGCCGGCCCGGCAGGATCGCGAGGTTGCCGAGGCGATCGGCATGCTCCTTGACCTCGGCGAACGAGCCGAAATCCTTCAGCCATTGCCGGTCCCTCGGCGGCTTGCGCGGCAGGATATGCTCGACCGTGACCTGCTCGCCGTCGATGTAGCCGGGGTCGCTGCCCATCTGGTAGCAAAGCCGCCGCAGCACGTTCTTGCACATGTGCTTGAAATAGAACGTGCGGCTGCGCAGGATCGCTAGCGCCTCGCCGATCGTCTTGTCGCTGACCTCGAACTCCGGCCACTCGTCGATCGAGGTGGTGCGGCGGACCGCGCCCGTGAGCTCGATGAAGCGGTTCTCCTGCTCGTTCGGATCGGTGCTGGCGAGACGCAGCATCCAGGCGAGCCGGTCGAGGCGGGCGAAAAACTGCTCGGTCTCGCGGTGCAGGTCGCCCTTGGTGGTGAGCCAGGCGAGGATCGGGGCCACCCACTGCCTGTGGTCGAGCCAGCTCAATACCTCGATGTGACGATGGATCACTCCGGCGAGGACGCCGGCGCCGATCTGCCGCTGGTCGATCCGGCGCAGGGCGTCGGCATTCGACCGGAAGATCGTGCGCATGAAGTCGAGGCCGGTGCTGTTGAGCATGTAGAGCTGCTGCAGCTCGCCTTCCAGCGGCTTGGTCGAGCGCTTCTCGATGCGCTGGGTGCGCAGGTGGCCGAGCAGCTCGTTGAGGCGCTCGTTGCCGAGCTGCGCCTGCACGCCTTCCCAGATGTGCGCCGCCTCCTCCTGCTCCTCGGGCCGCATCGAATAGATGATCGCGATCTTCGCCTGCTCGCTGACGTCGTGCGGCAATCGCGTCGTCTGCTCGATGCCGAGCATCGACCACGCCTCGTCCTCGTCGTCGACCTCGATGATGACGAAATGGCAGCGGGTAAGCAGGAACTCGGTGAACTGCGCGCGCCTTGCCGGCCGCAGCCTTGCCGGCCCGAGAATGTCGCGCATCCGGTCGCGATTGCTGATCAGGTTGCGCTCGGCCGGCTTCAGGTCGGCGAGGTCGTCGGGGTTGTTCAGCGTCGCGCCGGGCTCCAGCACGAAGTGCACGAAGAACGTCGACATCTGCTGCTTCGTGGCCAGGCGCCAGCCCGGCGGTCGGTTGCCGGACTCGCTCGCGCTGAGCAGCGCTTGCAGCCGCCGCCGCATCTCGGTGCGCTGCTCGGCCGGCATCGTCTCGTCGACCGCGGCGAGGTCGCGCAGCACCGCGAACAGCATTGCCAGCGTGATCGCTCGCTGGTGGCCGTCGACCAGCGCCACCCTGTCGGCGTCGGGCGTGCGTGCGAGATAGATGCTGCCGAGGCTGTAGCGCTGCTTGGGGCCGTCCATCGCGCCGATCACGTCGGAGATCAGTCGGCGTACGCTGCCTTCCGGCCAGGCGTAGGCGCGCTGGAACCACGGCAGCTCGATCGTAGTGTTTTTCAGGAACAGGGCCTCGACGCTTGCTACCGAGGCTCGGAGGAAACCACTCATTGCCAATGCGACTCTGACCAACTGCGGGAACCGGCGACGTCCGTTAGCGGGTCTGACGGCCGATGAAATCGGTGTCGGCGCCATTCGTTGCAGCATGCCGCAACGACTTCCCCGCTCATGCGAGGATAGCCGCGACGGCGGCTACTTACGATCGCAAACTTGCGTCCGGAAAGGGCGCGCGGGCAACAGTGCGATGACAAACGCCGGGCAATCGAATATTCGGCTGTTGCGCCATGCGGCAACGGACGCCGCCGGGCGCGGTGTGCAACTCGACTTCGACGGCGGGCGGCAATGATGGTGAGCTCGGGCGTGCCACGCGTGTACAAGATCTGCCCGGCGTCGGACTGGCAGACGGCGGTTGCGACGGGGGCTTATGCCGGATCGGCGGACGACCGGCGGGACGGCTTCATCCATCTGTCCAGCGCGGCGCAGCTGCGGCAGACGGCGCAGCGTCATTTTGCCCGACAGTGCGGTCTCGTGGTGATCGCATTCGATGCCGCGAGCCTCGGCCCGGACCTGAGATGGGAGCCGTCGCGGGGTGGCGAGCTGTTTCCTCATCTCTATGCGGTGCTGCCGGCGGGCCTGGCGCTATGGGTGCGGCCGGCGCCGCTCGACGCGACTGGCGTGCCGCTCATGCCGGACGGAGTGGAATGATGCCGATCTCGATGTTTCAGCTGCTGCGGCCGATGCTGTTTGCGCTCGAGCCGGAGCAGGCGCACGAGGTGACGCTTCGGAGCCTCGAGGCGGGCATCTATCCGCGTGAGCTCGGCCAGGGCGACCCGAGGCTCGCGGTGCGGATCGCCGGCCTCGATTTCCCCAATCCGATCGGCATCGCCGCCGGCTTCGACAAGGATGCGCGGGTGCCCGACGCCGTGCTCGGCATGGGCTGCGGAATGGCCGAGGTCGGTACCGTGACGCCGCAGCCGCAGCCGGGTAACCCGCAGCCGCGGGTGTTTCGCCTCGCCCGGCAGCATGGGCTGATCAATCGGCTCGGCTTCAACAACGGCGGCCACGCCGCCGCGCTCGAGCGGCTGCGGCGGCGCCGGGAGCACGGCGCCGGCGGGATCGTCGGTGTCAACATCGGGGCCAACAAGGATAGCGCCGACCGCGCTGCCGACTACGTCGCCGGGCTGGACGCGTTCTGGGATGTCGCCAGCTACTTCATGGTCAACATCTCATCGCCGAATACGCCGGGATTGCGTGACCTGCAGGCCCCGGCAGCCCTCGACGAGCTGCTCGGACGGGTGATGGCGGCGCGGCACAAGCGGGCTGCCGGCGGGTCGCAGCGGCCGGTGTTCGTGAAGATTGCTCCTGACATTGCCGAGGACGACCTGCCGGCGATCGTCGAGCGCATGATTGCGAACGCGGTCGACGCCATTGCGGTGTCGAACACGACGCTTGCCCGGCCGGGCCTGGCCGGCGTCACCGGAGCGAGGCGGGCGGGCTGTCGGGCCGGCCGCTGTTCCACCGCGCGACGGCAATGCTGGCGCGCGTCCACCGACTGACCGGCGGCCGGGTGCCGCTGATCGGCATCGGCGGCATCGACAGTCCCGAGACGGCACTGACCAAGATCGAGGCCGGCGCCAGCCTGATCCAGCTCTATACCGGCCTGATCTACGAGGGGCCTGGACTGATCGGCGCCATCAAGCAGCGGCTGGCGCTTGCCGCCGGGCAGGCCGGCGCCGCATCGATTGCCGGGCTCGCCGGCTGCAAATCCGAAGCCTGGGCGGCGAAGCCGCTCGACGCCTGAAACGCCCGTTCCGGCATCGCCGAGGCGCCAACCGGCGTCTCCATCCCGAATACTTGTCCACGCTTTCGCGGCTCATGCGAAACTGCCTCCTGTCCGACACCGCTCCGGGAGCGCAGACGTGTGCTGGCGGCTGTGTGCTCGCCGCCGTCCACACTGCGTTCAGGGGTTCGTGCCCTGATCTGTTCCGCTTCGGATGGGCGGGACGCGCGGCGGACAACGGGTCATCGCAGCGGGACGCGGAAGCGAGCGACGGGGCAACCCGCCGCGAGCGATCGGGCATCGGGGCTCGAAACCCCGGTGAGGCGACGAGCCCATCCCCAAACCAGACAAGGCGGCTCATTGCCGTCCCGCTTCCCGGGCGCCGGCCCGGATCGCGAGCTGCCACATGCTCCGGAGCGGACGCCGCTGCCGGGACCGCGATGTTTGGCAAGCGCGGGCGGCAGGTGGCGGATGGATTGCCCCTTGGTCCAATTCCGGCCATAAGGCGGGGCTTTCTGGCGGCGCGGCCATGCAACAAGCGCCGCGCGCGTGCAAAAATTCCTCGAAGGAGACGTCCTGATGCGCTTCTTGACCCTCGCCGCCGCCCTGCTGGTCGGGCTTGGCGCCCATACCGCCGCCCGCGCCCAGACGGCGCCGGCGCAGCCGAAGCTCGACCCGGCCAACACGCTTATTCTCGAGCTCAAGAGCGGCAAGGTGACGATCGAGCTGCGGCCCGATCTGGCGCCGAAGCACGTCGAGCGGGTGAAGCAGCTCGCCAAGGAAGGCTTCTACAACGGCATCAAGTTCCACCGGGTGATCGCCGGCTTCATGGCCCAGTCCGGCGATCCGACCGGAACCGGCCGCGGCGGCTCGAAGTACGGCGACCTGCCAGCCGAGTTCACACCGACGCCGTTCAATCGCGGCGTGATCGGCGCGGCGCGCACCAGCGACCCGAACAGCGCCAACAGCCAGTTCTTCATCATGCTCGCGGCGAACCCGGGCCTCAACGGCCAGTACACCGTCTGGGGCCGCGTGGTCGACGGCATGATGGCCGTCGATGCGATCAAGAAGGGCGAGCCGCCGGCCGATCCCGACGTCATCGTCAAGGCCTATCTGGCGTCGGACGCGAAGAAATAAATACGGGGGCGGGAAACTCGAAAGCCGCGAACCAGTTTCCACCGGCAGGGCCGGCTCGATTGGATCGCGCAAGAGGCTTGACCCAACCCACTGCCCACTGCCGAAACCCGAAACCCCAATCCCCAACCCCACGGAGCACCAATGGCCACCATCAAGGACCCCGAGAACACCCTGATCATCGAGACCACCAAGGGCCGTGTCGTCGTCGCCATGCGCCCGGACCTGGCGCCGAAGCACGTCGCGCACATCAAGGCGCTGGCCCGCGAAGGCTTCTACGACGGCATCGTGTTCCACCGCGTGATCGACGGCTTCATGGCCCAGACCGGCTGTCCGAAGGGCACCGGCACCGGTGGCTCCGACAAGCCGAACCTGAAGGCCGAGTTCAACGCCGAGCCGCACGTGCGCGGCGTGTGCTCGATGGCGCGGTCGTCGAGCCCCGACAGCGCCAACAGCCAGTTCTTCATCTGCTTCGACGATGCCCGGTTCCTCGACCGCCAGTACACGGCGTGGGGCAAGGTGATCGAGGGCATGGAGAACGTCGACAAGATCAAGCGCGGCGAGCCGGTGCGCGATCCCGACAAGATGATCTCCGTCAAGGTCGCGGCCGACGTGAAAGCGTGAGAGCATTGCGCGCAGTTGAGGATGACCGGCTGTGCGCACTGACCTGTTCGACTTCGAGCTGCCCGACGACCGCATCGCACTGGCGCCGGTGGCGCCGCGCGATGCCGCGCGGCTGCTGGTGGTCGCGGCCGACGGCAAGCTGAGCGACCGCGTCGTTCGCGATCTGCCGGAGCTGCTGCGGCCGGGCGACGCGATCGTCCTCAACGACACCAGGGTCATTCCGGCGGCGCTCGAGGGCGAGCGGCTGCGTGGCGATGCGATCGCGCGCGTCTCGCTCAACCTGCACAAGCGGCTCGATGATGCGCGCTGGCTCGCATTCGCACGGCCGGCGAAGCGCCTCGCGACCGGCGATCGGCTGCGCTTCGGCCATGGCGGCTCGATGTGCATGCTGGGCGCGCTCGAGGCGACGGTCGCCGCCAAGGGCGAGGGCGGCGAGGTCGAAATCGCATTCGATGTCGGCGGGCCCGACCTCGACGCCGCGATCGCCGCCGTCGGCATGATGCCGCTGCCGCCATATATCGCGGCCAAGCGGCCGGCCACGGCGCAGGATGCGCGCGACTACCAGACGATCTATGCCGCCCGCGATGGCGCCGTTGCGGCGCCGACCGCGGGGCTGCATTTCACCGACCGGCTGTTCGCCCAGCTCGAAGCGCGCGGCATCTCTCGCCACCTGGTGACGCTGCACGTTGGCGCCGGCACCTTCCTGCCGGTCAAGTCCGAGGATACCGCCGAGCACAGGATGCACGCCGAGTGGGGCGAGGTCGGCGCCGGCACTGCGGCGGCACTCAACGAGGTGCGCGCCAGAGGCGGCCGGATCGTCGCGGTCGGCACCACCGCGCTCCGGTTGCTGGAAAGTGCCGCCGACGCATCCGGCCACGTCGCGGCCTGGTCCGGCGACACCGACATCTTCATCACGCCTGGATACCGCTTCAGGGCGGTGGATGTGCTGATGACGAACTTCCACCTGCCGCGGTCGACGCTGTTCATGCTGGTATCCGCATTCAGCGGGCTCGAGGTGATGCAGGCGGCCTATCGGCATGCCGTCGACAGCGGCTACCGCTTCTACTCGTTCGGCGATGCCACGCTGCTATTTCGCGCCTGACAGGCTCTTAACAACAGGTTGAGCATGTGCCCTCGAAATCGCGCCGCATTTTTGGCGTCGATTAAGCAAACGGAAGCGATCGTTCGGGTACGTTGTGGCCGAACTCGGGACCGGATGATCGGCGTCTGACAGGACGCGGAACGAGCCGGTCCGCCCCCATTTCCAGTTTGTACCCGCGTCGGAGGCCCAGAATGCGCATTACGGTGTTGTCGCGTGCGGCATTCGTCGCGCTGCTGCTCGTCATGCCGCCCGGCCCCGGCGCGCTCGCCGTGCCCGATCCGGAAGCCGGCGGCGGCAACGCCTCGACGGTGCCTGCGGCTGCGGCGGAGGCCGTGGCGGCGCCGGAAGCAAAGCCCGTCGCGCCCGCCCCGCCCGTTATCACCCTCAACGCCGACATCAACCTCACCAGTCAGCAGCTGACCGTCTCCTCCGGCGGCAAGGTGCTGCATGTCTGGCCGATCTCATCGGGCCGCGCCGGCTACGAGACACCGCGCGGCACGTTCCATCCGCAGTGGGCGGCGAGAATGCACTATTCGCGCAAGTACGATGACGCGCCGATGCCTCACTCGGTGTTCTTCAACGGCGGCGTGGCGACCCACGGGACCCATGCCACCGGATTGCTCGGCCGGCCGGCATCGCACGGCTGCGTTCGCCTATCTCCATCGGCCGCCGCGACGTTCTATTCGCTGGTGCACAAGCACGGCTTCCGGTCCACCCGCATTGTGGTACACGGCAGCCCGCGCTTCCGCTCGGAGGTCGCCACCCGCCGCTATCGCGAGGACGATCGGGCGCGGACGGTATACCGCACGATGCCGGCGTACGCCGGCTACGGCTATCCGCAGCCGGCCTACGGATACGGCTATGCCGCGCCGCGACGGGTCTATGTGAGGCCGCGCCCGGGCTATACGCCGGTCTATTGACGCTATGCTCTGCGGGGCCATATGCCCTATCGAGCGGCATTGACCGGGCCGGATGCCCGACTTGCAGGCCACAGAATCGTGCGGTTACACGATCCGGCCGATCTGTTAGAAATCCATGGCCGTGGTGGCTGGGCAGACGGATCCGGTGGCCGCGGGTCGTTTTGTTGTCGATAGCGGTCGATCTGCTCGATAGGGCCGTAACTCGTGAGGCGATGTAGTGCGCTTGGTTCGATTGGTAGCCTGTCTGTCCGTTGTGGCGGCTGTCGCGTTTGCGGTCGGCGTCGGCGCGCGTGCGCAGCAGGCGGCTTCTACGGCAAATGCGGCGGAATCGAAAGTGCAGCCGCCGGCGGCGAATAGCGTTCCGCCCGGCTGGCTCGCCGAGAAATGGAGTGCGATCGTCGGCTTCTTCGCCTGGGGGCCGGAGCGGGGGCGCGCGCCGAACCTGTCGCAGGTGGCGGGCTCGCCGCCGCAGGTCACTGTCAGCCGCCCGGTCGTGCGCCAGGTCACCGAGTGGGACGAGTACACCGGCCGGTTCGATGCGGTCGACACGATCGAGGTGCGCGCGCGCGTGTCAGGCTTCCTGACCGCGGTGCACTTCGTCGACGGTCAGGCGGTGCGCAAGGGCGACCCGCTGTTCACGATCGACCCGCGGCCGTTCGAGCGCACGCTTGCGACCGCCAGGGCGGAGTTCGTGCAGGCAAGGACCAAGGTCGAGAGTACGCAGAAGGACGTCGATCGCGGTCGGCCGCTGCTCGACCGCAAGGTCATCTCGGAAAAAACCTTCGACGACCGTGAGAATCTGATGCGGGAGGCGGAGGCCGCGGTCACTGTCGCCGAGGCCAAGGTCAAGAGCGCCGAGCTCGACCTGTCATTCACCAGCATCGACGCGCCGCTGCCGGGGCGGATCGGCCGCAATCTCGTTTCGATCGGCAACTACGTGAACGGCGGCGGTTCCGGCACGCAGACGGTCCTGACCACGATCGTCACGCAGGATCCGATCCAGTTCTATTTCGACGTCAGCGAGGCCAATGCGATCAAGTACCAGCGCCTCGGCCTCGTCGCCGCCGACAAGGTCGGGCAGCCGGGCGCCGTGATCGAGCTGGCGCTGTCCGACGACAAGGGATTTCCCCACACCGGCAAGCTCGACTTCAAGGACAATCGGCTCGACACGGCGACCAGCACGCTGCGGATGCGAGCCATCGTCGACAACAAGAGCGGATTGTTCTCGCCCGGCATGTTCGGGCGCGCCCGCATCTCGGGATCCGCCCCCTACCAGGCGACGCTGCTGCCGGATTCGGCGATCGGAAACGACCAGGCATCGAAATACGTCGCGGTCGTCGCCGAGGATGGGAGCGTGACGCGCAAGGTGGTCACGCTGGGCCCGCTCGCGTTCGGCATGCGCGTCGTCCGGACCGGCCTGGCGGCCGACGACTGGGTGATCATCAATGGGCAGCAGCGCGCGCGCCCGGGCCTGAAAGTCAACGCCAAGCGTGAGCCGCTGCAGGTGTCGAGTGCCGCACCGGAGGCCAGCCCGGCCGCGACCAGATAGCAGTCACGGCCAACCGCCGAAAGCAAGCATCGCCCATGCGCTTCAGCCGCTTCTTCATCTCCCGGCCGATTTTCGCGATCGTCTTGTCGCTGTTCATCACGATCGTCGGCGCGATTGCCTATGGCGGGCTTGGCGTCACCCAGTTTCCCAGCATCACGCCGCCCACCGTCTCGGTCTCCGCGACCTATTCCGGCGCCAGTGCCCAGACCGTCGCCGATACCGTTGCCTCCGTCATCGAGCAGGAGGTCAACGGGGTCGACGGCATGCTGTACATGTACTCGCAGTCGACCAACGACGGCTCGATGAGCCTCAGCATCACGTTCGAGATCGGCACCGACATCGACAAGGCGCAGGTGCTGGTGCAGAACCGTGTCGCCTCAGCCGAGCCGCGCCTGCCCGACGAGGTTCGCCGCTCCGGCGTCACGGTGCGCAAGAACTCGCCCGACCTGCTGGTCGTGGTCCACCTCGTCTCGCCCGACAAGTCCTACGATCAGGTCTACATCTCCAACTACGCGCTGCTCAACGTGCGCGATGTGCTGGCACGGATCGAGGGCGTGGGCGCGGTCAACCTGTTCGGGGCCCGCGAATACTCGATGCGCGTCTGGCTCGACCCGGAGCGCGTCGCGGGCCTCGGCATGACCGCCGAGGAGGTGGTCGCGGCTCTGCGCGGCCAGAACGTGCAGGTCGCCGGCGGAGCGATCGGCGAGCCGCCGGTCAAGGCCGACAATGCCTTCCAGCAGACGCTGCAGCTCAAGGGCCGGCTCAAGGAGCCGGGCGAGTTCGAGGAGATCATCGTCAAGGCCGGCGCCGACGGCCGCGTCGTGCGCCTGAAGGATGTCGGCCGCATCGAGCTCGGCGCGCTCAACTACACCTCGTACGGCTATCAGGATCGTGACCCCGCGACGGTCGTCGTGATCACGCAGCAGCCCGGCTCCGATGCGCTGAAGACCACCAAGGCCGTGGCCACGGCGATGGCCGAGATCAGCAAGTCGTTCCCGAAGGGGCTCGAGTATCGCATCCGCTACAACCCGACCGAGTTCATCGAGGTCTCGATCCGCGAGCTGAACAAGACGATTCTGGAGGCGGTCGCGCTGGTGGTGCTGGTGGTGCTGCTGTTCCTGCAGACATGGCGGGCGACGATCATTCCGGTGGTGGCGATCCCGGTGTCGCTGATCGGCACCTGCGCGATCATGCTGGCGCTCGACTACTCCCTGAACAGCCTGACGCTGTTCGGCCTGGTACTGGCGGTCGGCATCGTGGTCGACGACGCGATCGTGGTGGTCGAGAACGTCGAGCGGCGCCTTGCCGAGGGACTGTCGCCGGTCGAGGCGGCACGGGTCACCATGGACGAGGTCGGCTCGGCCCTGATCGCGATCGCGCTGGTGCTGTCGGCGGTGTTCATTCCGACCGCGTTCGTGTCCGGCATTACCGGCCAGTTCTACCGGCAGTTCGCCGTCACGATCGCCACCGCGACCGTGATCTCGGCCTTCGTCTCGCTCACGCTGTCGCCGGCCCTGTCGGCGATGCTGTTCAAGCCGCACGACGCCGGCCACCGGCAACATCGCATGACGTTCGGCGACATCGTCACCTGGCCGGTGCATCAGTTCTTCCGTGGCTTCAACTACGTTTTCGGCGCGCTCGAGCGCGGCTACGCCGCCCTGGTGCGCCGCATCATCGGCGTTGCCCGCCTCATGCTGGTGCTCTACGTCGCGCTGATCGGAATCGCCGTATGGCTCGTGGCGCATACGCCAACCGGCTTCATCCCCGCGCTCGACCGCGGCATCGTCATCGTCTCGCTGCAGCTGCCGGCCGGCGCCTCGCTCGAGCGCACCGACCAGGTGCTGCGGCGCGCCAACGAGATCATCCTGTCGACGCCGGGCTACGCGTATACGTCCGGCTATGCCGGACGGTCAGGTGCAACGTTCACCAATGCCACCAACGCCGCCGCCATCTTCTGCGTGCTCGACGATTTCGAGGTTCGTGCCAGCAAGGGCCAGACGGTGCAGAAGCTCGCCGCGGACTTGCGGGAAAGGCTCGGCCAGATCGAGGAGGCGCAGGCGCTGGTATTCGTGCCACCGCCGGTTCGCGGCA
Source organism: uncultured Alphaproteobacteria bacterium (assembly GCA_963750535.1). Taxonomy (GTDB): domain Bacteria; phylum Pseudomonadota; class Alphaproteobacteria; order Rhizobiales; family Hyphomicrobiaceae; genus JAKFWF01. The sequence goes on from CAVVRF010000041.1 coordinate 13,534, forward strand.
TCGGCTCGGCATCCGGCTTCTCGCTGCGCCTGCAGGATCGCGGCGGCGTCGGCTCGGTCGAGCTGTCGCGGGTGGCGACGGAGTTCATCCAGGAGCTCAACCAGACGCCGGGCCTCAATAATGCGTTCACCACCTTCCAGACGCTGACGCCGCAGATCTTCGTCGACGTCGACCGCACCAAGGCACAGATGCTGCGGGTGCCGCTCGCCAACGTGTTCGAGGCGCTGCGCATCTACATGGGCTCTGCCTACGTCAACGACTTCAACATGTTCGGACGCACCTACCGCGTCACCGCCCAGGCCGACGGCAACTTCCGGCTCGACGCCGAGAACGTCGCCCGCATCAAGGTGCGCAACACCGATGGGCAGATGGTGCCGCTCGGCTCGCTCGTCGCCTTCAGCGAGACCGCCGGGCCGGACCGCGTGCCGCGCTACAATCTGTTCCCGACCGTCGAGATCAACGGCCAGGGCGCCCCCGGCGTGTCGTCCGGCCAGGCGCTCGACCTCGTCGCCGAGGTCGCGGCGCGCATGCTGCCGGAGAGCATCGGCTACGAGTGGACGGACCTGTCGTTCCAGGAGAAGCGCGCCGGCCGGACCGGCTACTACATCTTCGCGCTGTCGGTGCTGTTCGTGTTTCTGGCGCTGGCCGCCCAGTATGAGAGCTGGTCGCTGCCGCTGGCGATCATGCTGATCGTGCCGATGTGCCTGCTGTCGGCGGTATTCGGCGTCTGGCTGCACGCCCTCGATATCAACATCCTTACCCAGATCGGATTCGTCGTGCTGATCGGCCTGGCGGCGAAGAATGCAATCCTGATCGTCGAGTTCGCGCGTCAGCTCGAGGATCGGGGGCGCGATGTCGTGTCGGCCGCCGTCCAGGCCTGCCGGCTGCGCTTGCGGCCGATCCTGATGACGTCGCTCGCCTTCACCCTCGGTGTGGTGCCACTCTATATCGCGCATGGCGCCGGCGCCGAGCTGCGCGTCGCACTGGGCACCGCGGTATTCTGGGGCATGATCGGCGTGACGCTGTTCGGCCTGATCTTCACTCCGGTGTTCTACGTCGTCATCCGCCGGTTCACGCAGCGTCGCGGCAAGCGCCCGGTACACGGATCGCCACCGGTCGACGGCGGCCACGAGCCGGTGCCGGCGGAGTGAAGCACGACGATGCTGCGGAAATTCCACGATGCCGGCCTGCTCGGGATCTCGCTGCTGGCGCTCACCGCGCTTGCGGTTCTGCTCGGGCTCGGAGCCTGGCAGTGGAGCCGCAAGGCGTGGAAGGAGGATCTGATCGCGACCATCGCGGCGCGCTCCAAGGCGGCGCCGATCGACGCCGCGGCGTGGGCGGGGCGCAACTGCGAGCCGGCGGACAAGGTCGGGCTGGCGCGCTCGTGCGAATACGTTGCGGTCCGGCTCGCCGGGACCTTCGACCACACGCGAGAGCGGCATGTCTATACCAACATAGCAAGGCCGGCCGACGGCGGCTTCGGCGGCCAGGGATACTGGGTGGTGACGCCATTTCGCCTTGCCGGCAGCGACCTGACGATCGCGGTCAGCCGCGGGTTCGTGCCGGAAGCCGCCAAGTCGCCGCAGCATCGCCCCGAAGGCCAGATTGCCGGCGAGACGAGCCTCGTCGGCTTGCTGCGCGGCGCCGAGGTGAGAGCCACCTTCACCGCTGTGGATAACCCGGCGCAGAACATGTGGTTCCTGCGCAATCCGCGCGATCTGTTCGGCGGCGCCGGCGGACCGCTGCCAGCCTATCCCGACTACTACGTCGAGGTGCTGTCGCCGGCGCCGCCGGGCGGCGTCCCGCAGCCGACCGCCGGGCGAATCGACATCCCGAACCGGCACCTGGCGTATGCGCTGACCTGGTGGGGATTGGCCGTGACGCTGCTGGCGGTCTATGCCGCCTTTGTCCGGGAGCGACTGAAAGCCACGGCCGCTAGTGTGATGATTTCGAAGTCCGCTTCAGTCTTGCAGCCAGATCGAGGGCGGACTTCGAAATCTGAATCACACTAGAAACAATGGCTTGCCAGTGTCCTTGTCGACCGCGAAGTTCGCCCAGAACCCGCCGCTGATTGAAGCGAACTTCGCGGTCGGGACACCGGGTGACGGCTAACCTGCAAGCAACGCTCGGGTCGCAGGGTTCATTGCTTGTTCCGCGGGGCGCGGGGCTTTAGAGTTCACGCCGGCAACTTTCGAATTTCCGCGATCAGCGAACAGGGATTGGCGTTGAAATATATCTCTACGCGCGGTTTGGCGCCGGTTCTTGGGTTCGAGGACGTCATGCTGGCGGGCCTCGCCCGCGACGGCGGTCTCTATGTGCCTGAAACGTGGCCACAGATCTCGCGCGAGGCGATCGCGGCTTTTGCCGGCCGCCCGTTCCATGAGGTGGCGGTCGAGGTCATCGCGCCGTTCGCCGGCGGCGCAATTGCCCGCGCCGACCTGTCCGAAATGGCGCGCCAAGCCTACGCGGGCTTCGGCCATGCCGCGGTGACACCGCTGGTGCAGATCGCGCCCGATACCTGGGTGCTCGAGCTTTTTCACGGTCCGACCCTCGCATTCAAGGACGTGGCGATGCAACTTCTCGCCCGCCTGATGGACCATGTGCTGGCGAAGCGCGGCGAACGGGCCACCATCGTCGGCGCGACCTCGGGCGATACCGGCGGCGCGGCGATCGAGGCGTTCCGCGGCTCGAAGCGGGTCGACGTGGTGATTCTGTTCCCGAACGGCCGTGTCTCGGACGTGCAGCGCCGCATGATGACGACCGCGACGGAGGCCAATGTCCACGGCGTCGCGATCGAGGGCACGTTCGACGATTGCCAGGCGCTGGTCAAAGGCATGTTCAATCACCATGCCTTCCGCGACGAGGTGAAGTTGTCGGGCGTGAACTCGATCAACTGGGCGCGGATCGTCGCCCAGGTCACCTACTATTTCGTTGCCGCCGCGGCACTCGGCGCGCCGCATCGGCGCGTGTCGTTCGCGGTGCCGACCGGCAATTTCGGCGACATCCTGGCCGGCTACGTCGCCAGGCGGATGGGGTTGCCGATCGACCGGTTGGTGATCGCGTCGAACCGCAACGATATCCTGGCAAGGGCGGTCGCATCCGGCGTGCTACGAGACGCGCGGGGTGCACGCGACCACGTCGCCGTCGATGGATATCCAGGTGTCGTCAAACTTCGAGCGGTATCTGTTCGAAGCCAGTGGGCGCGATGCGGCGCTGGTGCGCAACCAGATGGCGAGCCTCGCCCAGTCCGGCCGGTTCGAGATCGGCCCGGCGGCACCCCGCCTGCGCGAGGAGTTCGCGGCCGCCGCCGCTTCCGAGCAGGAGGTTGCGGAAGCGATCAGGCACACGAGCGCCGCCAGCGGGTACATGGCCGATCCGCACACGGCGTGCGGCCTCGTTGCCGCCGAGCGTACGCGGCCGGCCGGGCAGGGTACGACCGTGGTGCTGGCGACCGCGCATCCAGCGAAATTTCCCGACGCCATGCAGCAGATCACCGGCGTCCGGCCGGCGCTGCCGGCGCGACTGTCGGGGCTGATGACGGCACCGGAACGGTTCGAGGTGCTGCCAAATCAGCCTGGCGCGGTCGAGGCTTTCGTCCGCAAGCATGCCCGCGCCATCCGCCAGGGGGCCGCATGAAGTTGCCGCCCGGCACGACGCTGACCACGCTCGCCAACGGCGTTCGCGTCGTGACGCACCATATGCCGCACCTCGCCACGATCGCGCTCGGCGTGTGGGTGGGCCGCGGCGCGCGCAACGAGGGCACGGCCGAGCACGGCATCTCGCATCTGCTCGAGCACATGGCGTTCAAGGGCACGACCAGGCGCACCGCGCGGGCGATCGCCGAGGAGATCGAGCAGGTCGGCGGCGATCTCAATGCCGCCACCAGCCTGGAAATGACGGCCTACTACGCCCGGGTGCTGAAGGGCGACGAGGGGCTGGCACTGGAGATCCTGGCGGATATCCTCCAGTCGAGCCTTTATGCTCAGGACGATCTGGTGCGCGAGAAGGAGGTCATCCTGCAGGAGATCGCGGGCATCAAGGATAGCCCGGACGAGCTCGCGTTCGACCTGATCCAGGAGGCGGCTTACCCCGACCAGCCGGTCGGCCGGCCGATCATCGGCACGCCCGAGAGCGTGAGCGCGATCACCGCCGACGACCTGAGGAGCTTTCTGGCCGCCCACTACCGCGGGCCTCACCTGGTGATCTCGGCCGCCGGCGCGGTCGATCACGCGACGCTCACCCGTCACGCTGAGGCCCTATTTGGTTCGCTCAATGCGCAGCCGCAGGAATCGGGGGCCAGGGCCAGGTACACGGGGGGCGCGCGCCATTCGATGAAGTCGTTCGAGCAGAGCCATCTGCTGGTCGGCTTTCGTAGTCCATCGTACCGCGACCCGGCCTTCTACACCGCCCAGGTGCTGTCCGGCGTACTCGGCGGAGGCATGTCGTCGCGCTTGTTCCAGGAAGCGAGGGAAAGTCGTGGACTGTGCTACTCGATCTACTCCTCGGCCTGGGGGCTTGGGGATACCGGAATGCTGGCGATACATGCCGCGACCGGGGTCGACATGATGGCCGAGCTGATCAACGTCGTCGACGCGGAGCTCGCCCGGATGGCCGAGCACGATGTGCCGGAGCGCGAGATCGCGCGATCCAAGGCGCAGCTCAAGGCGGGCTTGCTGATGGGGCTCGAGAGCTGCTCCGCGCGCGCCGAGCAGATGGCGCGACAGCTGCTCATTGCCGACCGTCTTATCCCGGTCGGGGAAGTGATTGCGCGCATCGATGACGTCACGCCGAAGTCGCTGCGGGCACTGATGGAGGCGACCCTGCTGTCGGCGCCGCCGTCGATTGCGGTCGTTGGTGCCGGCAAGCGCGCCCGGCGTTTCGCCGAGGCGGCGAGCCGCATCGGCGGCCGATCGTCGCAACTGCGCGCAGTGGCGGCAAAGTAGGGGCGGTCGGGGCGATGGCATTCCTGCGCACAAGTCTGATCAGCGACTTCCAGCCGTTCGTCCAGGGCCGGGGGCTTTACCTTCGTCCGCCGGCGATGAGCGATTACGCGGATTGGGCGGAGCTGCGCCATCGCAGTCGCGATCACCTGATGCCGTGGGAGCCGCAGTGGTCGAGAGACGAGCTGTCGCGGGCCGCGTATCGGCGCCGGCTGCGGCACTATTACCGGGAGATGAAGGAGGACCTGGGCTACGCGTTCCTGATCTTCCGCAACGGCGACAACGCCATGCTGGGCGGCTTGACGCTCTCCAACGTGCGTCGCGGCGTGACGCAGGCGGTATCGCTCGGCTACTGGGTCGGCGCGCCGTACGTGCGACGCGGCCACATGACGGCGGCGGTCAGCGCGGTTGCCGGTTTTGTGTTCGACGAGCTCAAGCTGCATCGGCTCGAGGCGGCCTGCCTGCCGCACAACCACGCGTCGGTCAAAGTGCTGACCGGCAACGGCTTCCAGCACGAGGGGCTGGCACGCCGATACCTGAGGATCGACGGCGTCTGGCAGGATCATCTGCTGTTCGCATTGCTGTCCGATGATCCGCGCAAGGGTCACGGGAGCGTTGCATGAGGCATGGCCGCGCGGGCACGAGGTCGACATCGGTGGCGTGCTGGCGGACGTGGGCCTGCGCGGCGCTGATCCTGGCGGCGTGCAGCCTGGCCATGGTTCCGGACACGGCACGCGCGATCAGCGCCACGCCGGTGCCGGCGGACCAGGACCGGATCGAGATCACGTCGTTCGGCGACCTCTACGAGTCGCGCGGCGACAGCCTGCAGATCGAGACCGCGGCAGGACTGGACGGCGTCCCCGGGCGCATGTCGGTGCGCGCGGTGACGCCCGGGACCAATCCCAACTGGGTGGTGTTCGCGTTGAGCAACCCCGGCGACAAGCCGATCGAGCGGTGGATCACGGCCGAGCGCTACAGCGCGGTCGGCTCCGGCGTGATCTGGCCAGACCTCGATGCGCGTCGCATCGATGCGGTGACGCCTTCGATCGGCTTCCTGCCCGAGCGTATCAAGAGCGATCGTGCCGACCTGTTCCGGATCACGCTCGATCCCGGCCAGACCGTGACCTACGTCGCGGAGCTCGCGAACGACCGGTTCACCCGGATCTATCTGTGGAAGCCGCTGGAGTACGAGGTCAAGGCGCGCGACCGCCAACTGCTGAACGGCATCCTGCTCGGCATCACCGGCCTGCTGGCGATTTTCCTCACGGCCGTGTTCGCCGCCAATCACAAGGCGATCTTCCCCTCTGCCGCCCTGCTGACCTGGTGCGTGCTGGCCAGTCTGTGCGTCGACTTCGGCTTCTTTCACAAGCTCTTTCAGTTGCGGCCGGAGGACAACGCGGTCTATCGCGCCGCGACCGAGGCGGCGATGGCGGCGAGCTTCGTGCTCTTCCTGCATACGTTCCTGCGCATCGGCTTGTGGCACGGCTTCATTCGCATGCTGGCGGGGGTGTGGATCGTCGGGCAGCTGGCGCTGGTCGCCGTCGCGATCATCGATCCGCGGCTGGCGGCAACCTTTGCCCGCCTGTCGTTCTTGGCGATCGGCGGCATCGGCAGCGTGCTGATCCTGTTCCTGGCGCTGCGCGGCCAGGATCGCGCGCTGGCCCTGGTCCCGACATGGCTGCTGCTGCTGGTGTGGATCTTCGCCGGCGCCGTCCTGCTGACCGGCCGGTTGTCGGGCGATATCGCCGTTTCCGGCCTGGTGGCGGGGCTGGTGCTGGTGGTGGTGCTGATCGGGTTTACCGTGACGCAGTTCGCGTTCCGCACGCTCGACCCGCAGTACGGCGCCGCGCCCGACGAGCTGCAGATGCGATCGGACGCGATCGAAAGCGCCGGCGCGGCGACATGGGAATGGAAGGCGCGGCGCGAGGAGGTGAAGGTCTCGCCGATCCTCGAGGCCGTGCTCGGATTGAATCCGGGCGAGCTGTCCTGCAAGGTCGACGACTTCCTCAAGCACGTGCACAGCGCCGATCGCGAGCGGTTGAAGCTGCTGTTCTGGTCGATCCAGGAGAAGGGCGGCGGCGCGCTGCGCATCGACTTCCGGATGCGTCACTCCGACAATTCCTATCGCTGGTTCGAGCTCGACGCCGCGAGCATCCCCGGCGCCGACCGCCGCTCCCTGCGGTGCGTCGGCCTGGTCCGCGACATTACCGAGCAGAAGCGCTCGCAGGAGCGGCTGATGCACGATGCGGTGCACGATAGCCTGACCGGCCTGCCGAACCGCGCTCTGTTCCTCGACCGGCTGGCGATAGCGGTCAAGCGCGCCGCCGCCGAGACGCAGGTGCATCCGACGCTGGTCTTCATCGACATCGACAAATTCAAGAGCGTGAACTCGTCGTTCGGTCTGATCGTCGGCGACAGCCTGCTGCTGACGATCGCGCGCCGCCTCGCCCGGCACCTCGGCGACTTCGATACCCTGGCGCGGATCGGCGGCGACCAGTTCGCGCTACTGCTGCTGAACGAGCAGGACCCGCGCGAGCTCGCGATGCTGGCCGAGCGCGTCCGCCGCAGCCTGCGCTCGCCGATCAAGATCGCCGGCCAGGACATCGTGCTGACCGCCTCGATCGGCATCGCCGCCTATGGCGCCCATGGCATGTCGCCGGAAGACCTGCTGCGCGACGCCGAGATCGCGATGTACCGTGCCAAGCGCTCCGGCGCCGACCGCATCGAGATCTTCAAGTCCGAGATGCGCGACGACCGCGATGACCGGGTCGCGATCGAGAGCGACCTGCGCCGGGCGCTCGAGAAGAAGCAGATCCGCGTTCTCTACCAGCCGATCATCTATCTGCCGACAGAGGAGCTTGCCGGCTTCGAGGCGCTGGTGCGCTGGGAGCATCCGAGCCTTGGGCTGCTCAATCCGGCCGAGTTCATTCCGGTCGCCGAGGAAAGCGACCTGATCGTCAAGCTCGGCTCCTACGTGCTGACGGAAGCGGCGGCGCAGGTCGCGCGCTGGCACAAGGAGCTGCCGCGCAGCGAGAATCCGCTATTCGTCAGCGTCAATGTTTCGAGCCGCCAGCTGTTCCGTCAGGACCTGGTGCAGGAGATCCGCCACTTCCTGGGGCGCAACGTGGTGCCGCCGGGATCGTTGCGGCTCGAGGTGACCGAAAGCCTGGTGATGGAGAATCCGGAGCAGGCCATCGATATCCTGGAGTTGCTCCGTGGCACCGGTGCGCTGCTGTCGCTCGACGACTTCGGCACCGGTTATTCCTCGCTCGCCTACCTGCAGCGCTTTCCGTTCGACACGATCAAGATCGACAAGGAGCTCGTGCAGGCGAGCGGTCCCGATGGCAGCGGCTCGCCGATCGTCCGCTCGATCGTCGCGCTGGTGCAGGAGCTCGGCCGCAAGGTCGTGGCGGAAGGCGTCGAACGTGCCGAGGATGTCACTTTCCTGCGTTCGATCGGCGCCGAGTACGCGCAAGGCTACTACTACGGCGAGCCGATGCCCGAGCGCGAGATCATGTCGATGCTGCGGGTGATCCGCAAATCGGAGCGCAAGCTGCAGCGGCGGGGCTATTTCCGGGCCAAGCCGAAGCGGGTGGACACCACTCCGGAGGTGGATGGCATGAAGCCCGCCGCGTCCCAGCAGGCAGCGCGCCAAGGCGGCAAGTCCGGGCGATCGAAGAAGCAGGGCGCGGCGTCGGCCTCGCCGCAGGACATGGCGACTAATCTCAATTCCGCGCCGTCGACCGGGGCACCGGCGCAGCGCCCGCGTCTCGGTGGCGAGCTGCCGCCAGGCGCGACACGCCTGCGGCCGCGCAGTCCACAGGCGCCGCCGCCTAACGCAGCAGCGCCGAGCGCCACCAGACCACCATTGCCGACCGCGCCGCAGACAGTGAGCCTGCGGCCGCCGCCGGCGTCGCAAATGCCTCCACAGCACACGATGCCGCCGGTGACCGCGCCGCCGCTGATTCCGCCGTTGCCGCAGACCCCGCTGCGGCCCGGCTCCTTCGCGCCTTCGGCTCAGACGCAGTCCCCGACTGAGCCGCCGTTCCAGTTCCCGCCTCCGATTACAGCGCAGACGGGGCCGAGCTCCCATCCGCAGCCGGCGCCGCCTGCCGCCCCCGGCCAGTGGCAGCCTGGCCCGCCGCCGCCGGTTACTGGGCCAAGACCGGCGACCGTCGATCCCGCGCCGATGCAACCCAATCTCGAGGGTCTGCCGCCGGCGATCGCCGCCAGCATCGCGCGGCTCGCCGGCTTCGGCGATGCCGCTGCCAAGCCGAAGGAAACGCCGCCACTCGCGGGCCTCAGCAAGAAGATCGCCGGTCAGTAGGTCCCCGCGGTCACCCGGCGCTTGCAGCAGCCCGGCGGCGCATCGCGGCAAGATGCAGGGTAACGGCGGCGGCATTCGATACGTTGAGACTGCCGAGCGGACCCGAGCCGGCGATGCGGGCCAGCACGTCGCAGTGCTCGCGCGTCAGCTGGCGCAAACCGCGGCCCTCGGCACCCATTACGATCGCGACCCGCCCCCGGAACGGCTCGTCCACGACGTCGACATTGCCGGTGCCGTCGAGCCCGATCCGCCGGTAGGCGAGGCCGCCCAACTCGATGAGTGCCCGGGCGAGATTGGGAACCAGCGCCACCGGCACGTGCTCGAGGGCGCCCGAGGCGGATTTCGCCAGCACGCCGCCAAGCGGCGGACTGTGCCGTCGGGTCATGACGAGCCCCTGCGCGCCGAACACCGCGGCCGAGCGCAGGATCGCACCGACATTATGCGGGTCGGTCACCTGGTCGAGCACCACCAGCGGCCCGCTGGTGTCGGGCAGCTCGGCAAGGTCCGCCAGGGTCGGCTCCGGCAGCGGGTCGCATTCGAGCAGGACGCCCTGGTGGACGGTGTCGGCGCCGAGCCGGCGGTCGAGATCGCGCGGCGTGACGCGCGCAATGCCGATGGCATCCAGTTGCTTGCGGGTCGCAATGGCGTCCTTGAGCCGGTTCTCGCCGTTGTCTGTGACGAACAGCTTTTGGATGCCGCGCCGCGGATTGCGCAGCGCCGCGTCGGCGGCATGCACCCCGAAGATCAGGATCGGGCCGTCATCCACGTCCTTGCCGTCGGTGGAAGCCGGGCCGGGCCGTTCCGAGCCGGAGCGCCGGTTGCCGACCCATCGCTGCCCCGGCCGGCGATCGCGGTCGGGCGGCGACCCGCCGTGAGGGAAATGGCCGTGAGGGCGCTTGGACATCTGGCTGACACAGCTCGCATTGGCGCAAAATGAAGGCTTCACCAGCGCATTAGCCGGTTCCGGCGGCCAATCAAGCCCGGAACCGTCAAAAAGCCGCCGCCAGCGCAGATCTGTGCCTCGGCCGCGGCTGCGATTTACAATTGACAGGGGCCGTCCGCCTCAACGATAAGGCACGCGGCCAGCGGCGCTCCTGCGGGGGCGGCGCTGCGTTACCGCTTGCAAGAGCGGCGGGGACAGGTGCCCGAGTGGCTAAAGGGGACGGACTGTAAATCCGTTGGCTTCGCCTACGCTGGTTCGAATCCAGCCCTGTCCAC
>CAVVRF010000042.1:0-19130 GCA_963750535.1 uncultured Alphaproteobacteria bacterium
TCCATCGCGGCGAGCAATCGGAAGCATCTGGATCGGTGCGCAAGGCCGAGGCCATCACCTCGGCGTCGCGGCTGTCGTCCTTGGCACCGGCCAGCGTGAAGCGGTCGCGGAAGCGATCCATCTGCTTCGGGTTGATGGCGTGAACCTTGAAGCCGCGCTCGATCAGCGTCTCGACCACGGGGCCGTGCGGGACCTCGATTGCGATATGGATTTGGGCTGGTACGCCGCCGCTCGTCGACGACAGCCAGACCGCCATCTCGGCGAGACCCTCGCCGCTGTGCTTGAAAATTTTCTCGCCGATCCTGCGGCCGTTCTCGTCCGTCAGGAAAACGTGATGGCTCTCGCTCGCCCAATCGACGCCAGCGTACCATCTTCGTTCATCAATCATCCTCGTTCCCCGCTCAAAAGGACGAGCCGCCGCAACCTTCGCCGATCCCTGTACTGGCGCTCGGAAAGCGGACTGCGCGTCCGGCGCGGACTCCCCACGGGGCATCGATCGCGGCCAATTCGTCGGGGCACGCGTCCCCCCCAGGTGATCGGGTCACAGGGGGCGATTGGTTGCTCCCGACGAATCGGCTCGGTTCGGGAAGAATACGCCGCCTTGGACCGTCGCCCGCGGGTCACGCTGCGTTCCGCTACGCTTCACTTCGCGCGACCCGCGGCGTGCATTCCAAAAACCGCATGAGAAAAGGTACAGGGGGCGACACACACATGCCTATCTGCTTAGTTCCGGCGCAAATTCGCCTGTAAGCTTCATGGCGACAGGGAGTTTGCCACGACAAGCAACGACAAAGACGATCTTTGGCGGGATTTTCCGAAGACGGCGACTGAATTCGAGGCGCGGTTTGCGACCGAGGAACACTGCCGCGCGTACTGGATCGCGGCCCGCTGGGGCGGCAAACCGGCCTGCGCAAAATGCGCCAGCACGCGGGTCTGGACCATCCGTGACGGCAGCACCTTCGAGTGTGCCGACTGCGGCCACCAGACCAGCCTGACGCCGGGCACGCTGCTCGAAAAAACGCGCAAGCCGCTCAAGGTCTGGTTCCGCGCCGTGTTCGAAATCAGCACGCGGCGGACCGGCATTTCGGCCAAGGATCTGCAGCGGATACTGGGGTTTGGCTCTTACGAAACGGCCTGGACCTGGCTGCACAAGCTGCGCGCGGCTCTGGTTCGGGAGGATCGGGAGCCGCTTGGCCCTTTCGTGCAGATCGACGAGGCGCTCGTCGGCGGCAGGGGAAGCCCGAACAAAGAGTTGGTTCTGGTGGCAGCAGAGCCAAACGGCCGCGTGCGTCTCGCCCACGCAGCCAACAATGACGCGGCCACACTCAAGCGTTTCGCCGACGGGCAGATCGCGCCCCAGAGCGCCGTCACCACCGACGGGCACGCCGGTTATAACGCGGCGAGCCTTGGCGCGCGACCGCACGAGGGGATCGTCCAGACCAAGGCCGAGCGGACTTCGAACGACGTGGTTCAGGCCTGTCACTGGTCGACTTCGAACCTGAAGCGCTGGCTGCTCGGCACGCACGCCGGAGCGGTCAGCGAGAAGCACCGGCAGGCCTATCTACGAATTCGCCTTCCGCTACAACCGCCGCAAAACGAAGGGTGTCGGTCGAATTGCCGCCCGCGTCATCGCAACACTCGTCACGCACGCGGCGCTGCCGATGCCCTCAAGTACCCTATCGCGTCGCGCATTCGATGCGGGCCTGGCGTTTACTGACGCCCTCTCTGTTCATGCGCAGAATCGCGCATATCCGCGCTCGCGAGACGCCGCTCCGAGCTGGTCTCATGACCCCGACGGCGAACGCCGCCGGGTCGACACGCCCTGCCCGCTGGAAGCGCAAGCCGAAGGGGCAGCGCGTTGCGCCAAGACATCTCCGCGCTGAACTTGGTGGAGCCGAGGGGAATCGAACCCCTGACCTCTGCAGTGCGATTGCAGCGCTCTCCCATCTGAGCTACGGCCCCTTGTTCGGGAGGCTGCGTTGTAAGTGCCGGGAACCGGCGTTGTCAAGCCGAGCGGCCCGCGATCCGCGGCGACGGCCGGGCCGCGGATGGCTCTGCAGGGCCGCCGGTGGGTCCCGGGCAGCCTGCGTTTCAACTCGACTGGCGTCCGGCCAAGGGCGGCACCGCACAGCGCTCCCTGGCGCCGCTTGCGATATCGCCGGGACGGCAGCCGCCGGCGAGCAACGCCGCTCCGTTCAGTGATGCGTCGAGCGCAATGTCGGCCGCGCTTCGGCAAATCGCCGCGCGTGCTTCGCCGGAAACCGATGGCAGACCGCTGCCTGCCGGCGCCAACCGGTCGTCTCAACCGGTCAATCTTACATCGGCAGTCGCGCGATCTGGTTCGAGAAGTAGTTCTGGACCGCGGTCGTGATCGAGCCCGCGACCTTGCTTCTCCACTCGTCCGACTTCAGGTTGGCGGCGTCCTCGCGGTTGGTCACATAGGCGAGCTCGATCAGCACGGCCGGCACCTTGGCGGTCTTGAGCACGCGAAACGCGGCCGAGCGGTCGGGATTGTGCTGCAGGTTCGTGGAACTGCCCATGTAGTCGATCACCGAGCGCGCGAACACGCTGGTGCGGTCCTTGTTGACCTCGACCTCGCGCTCGGCGAAGTCGGCGAGGATGCTCTTGACGGCGCTGGCGTCGCCGTCGTGCTTCTTCACGGCCGCGAGTTCCGCCGCCGAAAGCACGTTGGCCGAGACCTCGCCCTTGGCCGACCGCTTCAGGTCTTTGGCGACACCGTCACGCAGCGAATAGATGGTGGCGCCGCGGGCTTGGGCGCCGGCATAGTCGGCATGCACGGCGATGAACAGGGCGGCGTTGTGCTTCTCGCCGAAATCGCGGCGGGCATCGAGCTCGACGAAAACGTCGGTGTCGCGGGTCATCAGCACCTTGTAGCGACCGGTGGCATTCAGTTGGTCACGCAGCACCTTCGAGAAGGCAAGCACGACATCCTTCTCGATCGTGCCGAACTTGGAGGCACCTGAATCGTGGCCGCCGTGGCCGGGGTCGATGACGATCACCGGCTTGAATGCCTTCTGCGCCTTGATCTCGGGCCGCACGGCCGGCTTCGGCAGCGGCGGCTGCACGCCGGCGGCGGCGACGCTTTCCGGCATCACTGGCGGCACTCCGACGGCACCGAGCGATGCCATCGCGACGGGCGACTTCAACGGCTTGCGCGGCTGCGCGCGGATCGCCGGATCGACCGGGACGATATCGAGCACGAGGCGATGACCCTTGTTGTCGCGCGACTTCTCGATGGCTGCCTTCTCGACCACGACGGCAGCGGTCACGGCGATCACCACCCGTGTCTTGCCGGGTGCCGAAAGCCCACCGTAGAACGACTTGACGAGGCCGACCGGACCCTGGGCATTGGGGGCGGGCAGCTGCATTTGCACGTCCGGCATGTCGACGATGACGCGGTTCGGGTTCGACAGGGAGAAGACCTGGAACTCGGTGGTCTTGTCGAGCCCGATCACGAAGCGCGTGCGCGTGCTGTCGCCCTTGACCGCATCGTGGTCGCCGGCGGCGTGCGGCGCGACGGCGGCAGGCTTCGGGGCAACCTGCACAGCGGCCGGCGCCAGCGAGACCGTCTGTGGGGTGATCTTGTGCACAGGCACGCCCACGGGCATGACCGACGGTGTCGGGACCGCGGTCTGCGCTGACAGCGGCGCGATGGTCGCGGCCGTCAGCAGCAGGCAAACGCCCATTGTTGCAGCAAACCGGCAACGGCCGGTGCTGGCCAACTCTACCCAACGCATACTCACAGACCCCCGTCTACGCATACGTCTTCAATTTGGAGCCTCCTCGAATGCCCGAGGACTGTGGCGAAACACCGGTCCCGCCAAGGCATTGTTATGGAGCCTTTAGGGTTAAGGACGCGTGAAGCGATGCGCCGGAGTTGAGGCAGGCGGCAGGGCACCGGGCCGTCGCCAGCGGTGGCGCCATCGAGGTTGTGCGATCCGGCTTGCAAGGTCGCGGCAGGGCCCGCATAAGGTCGAGCCATGGGCGCCCAATTCACCAACCCGGATTCGTTTCGCGAGCTGGCTGCCAGGCGCCTGCTGCCGGCGCCGTCCGAGGCATTATTCGACCCACGCAGCGGGCAGGTCTGGGGACCGAGCGACTTCGATCTCAACCCGGAAATGCTGGCCGACTTTGCCGTGATGGAGCCGGCCCGGCCAGCCGCGGTGCTGATCCCGATCGTCGCTCGCGACAAGCTGACCGTGCTGCTGACGCAGCGCAACGAGTCGCTGTCGACCCACGGCGGTCAGATCTCGTTCCCGGGCGGGCGTGTCGACGAAGGCGAAAGCGTCACCGATGCGGCATTGCGCGAGGCCGAGGAGGAGATCGGTCTAGCCCGCAGCCATGTCGAGCCGCTCGGGTTCATCGACAGCTACCGGACCGGAACCGGCTACTGGATCGCGCCGATCGTTGCGCTGGTGCGGCCTGATTTCGACCTGCGGCTCAATCCGGCGGAGGTGGCGGATGTCTTCGAGGTGCCACTCGAGTTCCTGATGGACCCGGCCAACCATCAGCGCCATTCCCGCGAATGGCGAGGGCGCGAGCGATCCTTCTATGCAATGCCATATGGCGAGCGCTATATTTGGGGCGCCACGGCCGGGATGCTGAAGACGCTGCATCTGCGGCTGTTTGGATGACGCCAGAGGCCGGCGGACAAGATGCGAAGCGAGGGCGCTGTCGGCAACCCATGATCCGCATAGTCATCGAGAATATCCTGCTGTTCCTGGCGCCGACCGTGATCTATGCAACCTATGTCTACGTGCGTCGGCGCACCATGGGCGACAACACGCCGGTGTTGAGCGATGCTCCGCTGCTGTGGTTGTTCGCCGGCGGCTTGCTGCTGATGGTGGCGATGCTGGTGGCGTTCGAGACCACTTCCGGCGGCAAGCCGGGTGAGGCATACCAGCCGCCGGTCTACAAGGACGGCAAGATCCTGCCCGGGCACACGATCAAGTAGATTGAACCGGTCGCGCCGGGCGTATCGGGGGTATTCCGTGACGAAGCAGCTGCCATCCCTGGCTGGCGCCGACTGGCTTCGCGCGAGGCCGACACAAACCGTGCTCGCCAGCATCCGCCGCGGCGGACATGGCGCGCGGGTCGTCGGCGGCGCGGTCCGCAACGCCTTGCTCGGCCGTCCGGTGGCCGACATCGATATCGCGACGACTGCCACGCCCGAGCAGGTGGTCGAGCTCGCCCATGCGAACGGCTTGAAGACGATCGCGACCGGGCTGCAGCACGGCACCGTCACCGTGGTGGCCGACGGCCATCCGTTCGAGGTCACGACACTGAGGCATGATCTCGAGACCTACGGCCGGCATGCGAAAGTGGCGTTCACCGACGACTGGCACGCCGACGCGAGCCGTCGCGACCTCACGCTGAATGCGCTTTATTGCGAAGCCGACGGCACCATCTTCGACCCGCTGAATGGCATCGGGGATTTGCTGGCGCGTCGCGTCCGCTTCATCGGCGATGCACGGCAGCGCATCCGCGAGGACTACCTGCGCATCCTGCGGTTCTTCCGCTTCACCGCCGAGTACTCGAGCGGACCGCCCGACGCGGAAGGGATCGCCGCGGCGGTGGCCGAGCGCCAGGGATTGGCCGGACTGTCGTCGGAGCGGGTGCGGGCGGAGCTTGTCCGGCTGCTGGCGGCACCGGGAGCGGTGCCGGTTTGCCGGGCGATGGCGGGACACGGGCTGCTGACCGCGATCGTACCCGTCGCGCCGCGCATCGAGACTTTCGCGCGGCTGGCGGCGATCGAGCGGGCATCGGCAAATGCGCCGGACGCAGCCTTGCGGCTCGCCGCACTTGCCGTGGCGGTGGCGGACGATGTTCCACGACTGGCGCAGCATCTGCGGTTGTCCGGAGCGGAGCGCGCGGTGCTGGCTCGCGCCGGAGCGCCGATCGAACTCAGGCCGGAGGATGGGGAGAGGATGCACCGCGCGGTGCTCTACCGCCTCGGGCCGGTTGCCTATCACCAGCAGGCGATGCTCGCCTGGGCGCGCAGCACTGCCGTCGCCGATGATGGTGCGTGGCGCCGGTTTGCCGAGCTCCCGGCGCGGTGGCCGGTGCCGGTCATGCCGTATTCCGGCCGCGACGTCGTCGAGCGAGGTGTGCCGCCTGGGCCACGGGTGGGCGCCTGCCTCGCCGCATTCGAGGCGTGGTGGATCGCCGAGGATTTCCCGAGCGATCCGGTTGTGCTCGACGCGGCGCTGGCACGATTCCTGAAAGCGGCCTGATTCCGAACCCGGCTGCGTGTGGCCCTCCTACAATGGTCGGGATGGGCTCTAACGGGTTAAGTCTACCGGGTCGGGGCGGGGGCAGGCTCACATGATGCGGCCATGGGGAACGGCAACGATCGGAGCGGCGTGGATATTGATCACGTCGCTGCCGGGGCTTGCCGCACCTCCTTCGGATCGGCAGGAGCCGGCAGCCATGATGCCCGCCCGCCCGTTCGGCTCGGCAGCGGGCGGCGCCGCAGGGGTAGCGTCGAGCTTCAGCGGAAATTGCGACAGGTGGCGCCGCGTCGCCGCGCGCCTGGGCGAGACCTTCGCCGGCCTCCGGCTGCGGCGCACGATCGTCGCCCGCTCGTGCGCGTTTTCCGACCTGATGCCGGCCGAGGAAAGTGTCTGGTCATGGCCGTGGGGCGCCGGCGAGCTGCGGATGGAATTGCCGCCGCGGCTGCACGGCAGCTATGGCGCCTGGACGATCCGGTGCGGGCAATCGGGGCGGCGCGAACGCTGCGCGCTGATCCACGAGACGACGGCCAGTATCTCGCCCGGCGACGGCGCCGCCGATCAGGTCGGGGTGGTGACGCATTTCGTAATCGACGAGGTCGGCGGCGAGGAGCGCCTGCTATGGCGGGTTTTTGTCGAGCGTGCGGAACCCAGCTGGTTTCTCGGCAAGGCATCGTCGCATCCGGCCGCGACTGGAACCGATTTCGTGCGCGCGCGCGCCGGAGCGGTGATGATGCACAAGAGCTTCGACGATTGCAGTCGCGCGGGATGCCTCATGGAAGCGCGGATCGGCGTCGGGCCGCGGATCGCGGCGCGGCTGTCGGCCGGGGGCAACCTGCGGCTCGATGTCCGGCCACGGGCAGGGCTCGTACTGTCGCGATCGGTGTCGCCGTCGGGATTCCGGGAGGGGATGGCGGAGCTGCTCCGGTTGAAGCGGCACGAGCGGAGCACGGTGGCCGGCAACTAGTCGCTGGCGATAACGTGCCGGCCAGGCGTTTTCATTCTGCGTGGTGGTGATTGCGTTGACACAGCTTGCGGCCGAGTTGGAAAGCGAGCGCCGGCGCAGCGCCCGCACGATGCAGGTGCTGTTTGCAGTGCTGTCGCTTGCCATGCTGACGGTCGGGCTTGCCATCAATCTGCTGGGTGCCGAGACCGGACTTCCGCGTGATTTCGTCGACGTGGCGGCGTTCGGCATGCTGCTGGCCGCGGTTGCTCACGCCGCCGCGCTTTGGCTGTGGAGCACTTGAGGCGATGAGGCCTCCGTGCGGCGCCTAGGGCGGCTCTTAACCTAGTCTGCGCGCCGGCACTGGTAATTCGGCGCCCGGCGGATAATGGTCGGGAGTGGTAGAAACTCGACCTCGGTCAGGGCTGCTTCGAACAAGTGCTCGAGACTTGTCACGCAGCAGCCGGCATGCGGTGCCGGCAGGTGGAATTGGGCACTGCACCCGCCGAATTGCTGGTGTATTCTGCCGCCGAGGGCGGCACGGGCCCGGCGGCGGGCACGTGGGGTTTGGCACGGCGCGACGCATGCGCCTTGGGACCGGAACGCAGCATGTCATTCAACCCGCTTTACCTGTTGGCGACGGCAACCTTCGGCTTTGGGTTCAGCCTCGCGATATATCGCCCTGTCGCCGCTCGCTTCGGCTGGCCGATGGGCTTCATGCAGCGGAACCACCCGTTCTTCGTGACGGTGCTCGGTCTCGCGGCGCTGGTGGCGACGTTCCTCTTCATCATGGGCGATAGCGCGCAGCGTTGGCCGGTCCTGGTGCTCGGCCTGCTGTTCACTTTGTTCTGGACCGGGTTCCTTCGGGTCGCATCGCAAACCTCGCTGCTGCTGACGCCGATCGCCGGCTTCCTGTTCGGCATGGTCTGGGCCAGCACCGAGGACGGCATGCGCGAGATCCGTGCGCTCGACGACAAGCTCCTGGAGCGCGCCTCGCGGATCGAGCAGCGGCTGGAGGAGCGGATCCGCGGCGTGATGGAGAAAGCCAAGGGATGGCAGGCGCCTGCTGACGAGGAGCGGAATTCGCCGGGACCGCAGGCGACGCCAGGAGCGCCCGTCGCGCCGAAAAAGACGCAGCCGTAGCTGCTGCAACCCGAGCTTCGCTAAGGCGCCGCGCCGGGCCTGGTTGTCCCGATCCGGTACTGGCATGAGCGATGCAGGACTAGCGGTCGATGGATCAACCGCCAGCCCGGTGCGCCACGATGGCACTCTCGAAATCACTTCACTTCGCCCAGTCGCCGCGTCTGGCTGATATTCTCGCGCCCAAGCAGAACAGCTTCGGCGTGATACGCCTCGCGATGGCGATCGCCGTGCTGGTGTCGCACTCCTACTGGTTCACCACCGGCTCCAAGGTGGCCGATCCGCTGGTGCGCTGGACCGGGCATTCGATCGGCGAGCACGCGGTGCAGGTATTCTTCTTCCTGTCCGGCATTCTCGTGACGCAGAGCCTGCTGCGCAGCGGCAGCGTACTGAACTATGCGGTCGCGCGCGCGCTGCGGATCTTCCCGGCGCTCATCGTTTGCGTGCTGCTGACGGCGTTCGTGCTGGGGCCGCTGTTCACGCAAGGCAGTGTTCTGCAATACTTCACGGACCGGCAGCTGCCGCTCTACATCGTCAAGACCCTGCTGCTGGTCACCGGCTCGGCGCCGCTGCCGCACCTGTTCCACGATCAGGCACTGCCCGACATGGTCAACGTGTCGCTGTGGACCCTGAAATACGAGGTGCTGTGCTACATCAGCCTCGGCTTCATCGGATACTTCGGCCTGCTCAATGAGCGCCTGCGCCCGTACGCCACCGCCCTGATCATCCTGGTGGTCGCCTGCGTGTTCGTCGGTCGCCCGAAGCCGCTCGATACGTACACCTTCGTCGATAACCTCCGGTACTTCGTTTTGTACTTCTACGGCGGTGTCGCCGCGTTCCTGCTGCGGAACCACATCCGGATCAGCGGATTGCTGCTGATGCCACTGGCGTTGGCCTATGCCATGGCGATGGGTACGCGGTTCGGCGAGCTCGCCTGCTGCCTGTTCCTCGGCTACGCGACGCTGTGGTTCGCGACCATGCGCTTCGGCGGCCTGCGCGCCTTCACCAACGAGAATGACTATTCCTACGGCGTCTACATCTTCGCCGGTCCGATCCAGCAACTCGTCATTTCTGCTGCTGCCCGAATACGGACCGACTGCCGTGTCGCTGCATGCGATTTCGATCGCGATCCCGCTGGCGGTGTTCTCCTGGGAGCTCGTCGAGCGCCCGGCGATAGCGATGCGCAAGCCCGTGCTGCAATGGATCGGGCGGTTGACGCCGCCGCGCATCTGGCGCCAGGCGCCCCCGTTGATGACGCCTGCCGGTGTCGAGTTCGCTCCGGCCCGGCTTTCGCTGGCGACGAAGCCGGCGCTACGGCCACCGGTCGACTTCGGACCCGGCGTGATCCGCCTGCCGCGGCGGCCGGTCAGGATCGTGCCCCGGACCCGCGGCGTGCCGGCGTGATGATCAGGTCGTCGGCGGTCGAAGTGCGATAGCTCGGCCCGAGCTCTTCTTACCGGTCGCGCAGCTCGGCACCTTGGCCCGCCGCGGACCGTTCGACAGGAGGAGCGGTCCGCGATGAATTTGAACGCCTGGCGAACGGCTACGCCTTGTCGTACTTGGCGACGATTGCCTTGGCCTCGGCAACAAGCTTGGCGCCGTCAAGCCCCTTGGCCTTGACTTGCTCGATCCAGGCCGCGGTCACCGGCTCGCAGGCCTTGATCCACCTGGCTTTTTCTTCCTCGCTGATCGACCCGATGGTGTTGCCGCGCTTCTTGACCATGTCGAGGACGATTGCGCCTGCCTCGTCCCACATGTTGCCGGCGCGCGTGGCGAACGCCTGGCCCGAGTTCTTGTCCATCACCGCCTTGAGATCGGCCGGCAGGCCGTCGTATTTCGCCTTGTTCATGGCCAGGAAGAAGCTTGCCGTATAGAGGGTCGGCGAGCCCGGGATATCGGTGTGGAACTTGACCAATTCCTGCACCTTGATCGCAGGCACCACTTCCCAGGGAACCACGGCGCCATCGATCACCTTCTGCGCGAGGCTTTCGGGAACCTGCGGCACCGGCATCCCGATCGAGGTGGCGCCGAGTGCCTTCAGCGCTTCGCCGGCGAGCCGGGTCGGATTGCGCAGCTTGAGGCCCTTGAGATCCTCCATGGTCTTGACCGGCTTGTTGGCGTGGATCAGCCCCGCATCGTGCGCCCAGTAGCTCAGGATCTTGACGTCCTTGACCTCGTCCTTGAGGTTCGCGTCGGCGAACTCCTGGGCAGCCTTGGCGTTGACGATCCCGCGACGTGCCGCAATGAACGGAAGCTCGAATACCTCGGTGGTCGGGAAGCGGCCGGGCGTCGATCCCGGCAGGGTCCAGACGATATCGACCACACCGTCGCGCGCCTGGTCGTAGAGCTGCGGTGGCGTGCCGCCGAGCTGCATCGAAGGATAGATATCGATCTTGATCTTGCCCTGGCTGTCGGCCTCGATCTGCTTGGCCCACGGCGCCAGCATTTTTGCGTGTCCGTTGGATATCGGAGGCAGGAAGTGATGCAATTTCAAAGTCACGACGGCTTGGCCGTGCGCGAAGCGGGAAACGAACGGCATTGCGACGGCTGCACCGGCTGATGCAACGATTCCGCGGCGACTGATCTTCACGAGTGTCCCTCCCTGGATGTTCCGAAATTCGAGCCGAATCGGAAGCCTTGGCGTTTGCTGACAGTGGCGTCCGGACGGATTTTTGTCGCACCTTAAGCAATTTGTTGCCCTGTGATCAACGGCCGTCGATTGGCTGCCCGGGTTTGTTGCCGCGACCTCCAGGAGCGCAACCGAGGGTGCGTCCAGCGCATAAATGCCTTGCAAAATCGCCGTGCAAAGGCATTAATCTTTATGCATAAGGTGCGGCGAGGACGCTAACGGCTTGATAAACCGAATGAACGCTTAAGTTCACATCAATTTAAGCTGTATTCGGCATAATGCGAGGAGAAGCGGGAAAACTTGGTCGTCGCGCCTGTGGCGGGCTGCTCGTGGAAGCCGAGCGGACAGCCACCGGAGGCAGGGACTGGCGTGAATGGCTCGTTGAGGCGTCTGCGTTTCGCGGTCGATGTGGCAGCTGCTTGATCTGGCCTCTTTTTTGCCAATCGAGGCAGGCATCGGCACCTGGCACGATGTTTGAGACGGAAGTCGGTGGTTGTTCGAGTTGAGTATGGGGTAGCGGACATGAAATCGCGTGACGCAGCTGTGCGCGCAAAGCGCTTCGATGCAGGTGAGAAGGCGCGCAAGGTCGCAGATCTTGAGCACATGATTCGCGAGTTCGAGCTGATGGCGATGGATCTCGATCGCCAGATCAGCGCCGAGGAGGATCGCACGGGCGTCAGGGACGTTAGCCATTTCGCCTACTCCATGTTCGCCAAGGCCGCCGGCCAGCGCCGGACGAACCTCAAGGCGTCGATCGAGGGACTGGTCGCCAAGCTCGATGCCGCCGTACGCGAGCGAGACGCGGCGCAGGCCGATTTGGACGCGGCGCTCAGCAGCGACCATCATCGAGAGCCGGACCGGGGCCGCCGGCGGACGGAGCGACCGGTCAGTGCCTCGATGCGCTGAGCCGGCGGCTCGTCCAAAAATCATCCACAGGCTTGCAGGTGCTCCATTTCGGAGCACTTGCCTTTTATGGCACCAGCATGGGAACTGAAACGCGCCCGATTGCGCGACAGGAGAGTTCCCGACTGCGATGACGAGACGGTGCGCCTCAAAGGTTGTGGTGAGTGGCCTGCTCGCTGCCGCGACGTCGGCGGGATGTGCAACTCAGACGATCACGGCATCGCTACCGAAGGTCGCCGCCGCCGAGAGCGAGCCTGGTCGCGTCGAAGGCAGCCCCGCCGATATCTATGCCCTGATCGCCGCCGGCTCGCTCGGGTGCTGGTTCGCAGTCAACGGCCAGCTCAAGAAGAGCCACATATTTCATGCCGACGTCGATCCGCCTTCGAAGGGCGGGGCGGTCGAGATTGCGGTGCACGAGCGCGACCAGACGGGTCAGAGCACCTGGGGCTCGAAAGCCTTCAAGATCTCGCTCGTCGCCTCCGGCGGGCAGACCGAGATCGAGATCCAGAACCTGAAGATGCCGGAGGACACGGCGAAGACGATGCGGGCCGACGCATTCGGCTGGGCGCAGGGCTCAAAAGAGTGCCGGCTGAAGCCGATCGAGGTCCCGCCGCCGCCGGAACCGCCTAAAAAGAAGGTCAAGAGCAAGGTCAAAGCGGCCGCGAAATAGCCGGCATTTTCAAAGCCTAAAGGGCGTACCGCTACCGCGGACGCCCTCTCGATGGCCGAAGCCGGAGAACATCGGCCGTCAGGGGCCGCGGTATTCCTGCACCCTCGTCGCGCGCAGGCCCGGCAGGCCATGGCGATCGATCGATCGCTGCCAGCTCAGGAACTCGTCGACGGTCAGCTTGTACCGCTCGCAGGCTTCCTCGAGGCTCAGTAGCCCGCCGCGAACGGCAGCCACTACCTCGGCCTTGCGCCGGATGACCCATCGCTTGGTCTCCCGTGGCGGCAGATCGGCAACAGTGAGCGGGCTCCCATCGGGGCCGATCACGTAGCGCACACGCGCTCTGAATTGCTGTTCGGTCATCGTACTCACAACACGGTTCAAGACCCAGCATCACAATAGTCGACAGCGCTAAATTTAGATCTAAACTTTTAGGTAAAGATATGGCGATCAAATGCTTCATTTTGCGATGTAAATTGCAATACTGCACAAGCAGTGTCAAGACTAACCGGGCACCGTTGGGGCGTTGCGGCGGGAGTCCGGCAGCCGCTCGCACGACGCTGAGGACGCGACCGGACCGCAAAAACACTGCATTGGCGGCCTTGCCTCCGGCACTCTTTCAGTCCAAATGCTGCATTGCACCCGCTCTGCGAGGTGCACGGGGCGGTCGTCGAACTCATGCGCGCCGGCACTCGTTAACGCTTTGATAAGGCTCAAGACACAAACGGGACTTGCTCCAGCATTCGCATCATGGTCGCAGCGCACGCCACCTCGGAACCTCTCCCGACCGCCACCGGACCCCTGGTGGCGGGCCGCCGGCGCATTGTCGCGGCCATGTCGGGCGGCGTCGACAGCGCGGTGGCGGCGGCGCTGCTCAAGGCCGAGGGGCACGATGTGATCGGCGTCACGCTCCAGCTTTACGACCATGGGACCGCGACGCAGCGACGCGGCAGCTGTTGCGCCGGCCAGGACATTCACGACGCCCGGCGCGCCGCCGACTGCATCGGCATCCCGCACTATGTGCTGAACTACGAGCAGCGGTTCGCGGACACCGTGATGCAGTCGTTCGCCGACAGCTATCTGGCCGGCGAGACGCCGATCCCATGCGTCACGTGCAATTCCCATGTCAAGTTCAAGGACTTGCTCGATACCGCCAGCGACCTCGGCGCCGACTTGATGGCGACCGGCCACTATATAGCGCGCCGCGACACCGCCGGCGGACCGTGCCTCGTGCGTGCCGCCGACCGTGAGCGCGATCAGAGCTATTTCCTGTTCTCGACGACGCGCGAGCAGCTCGCCAGGCTATGCTTCCCCCTGGGCGAGATGCGCAAGAGCGAGGTTCGAGAGCTTGCCAGGCAGTTCGGGCTGCCGGTGTCGGAAAAGCCCGACAGCCAGGATATCTGCTTCGTGCCGTCCGGCCGCTACACCGACGTGATCGCGCGGCTGCGGCCCGATGCCGGGGGAGCAGGCGAGATCGTGCACGTCGACGGCCGGGTGCTCGGCCGGCACGGCGGCATTTCCGGCTACACGATCGGACAGCGGCGCGGGCTCAACGTCAACAGCCCGGAACCGCTGTATGTGGTGCGGCTGGAAGCTGATTCGCACCGGGTCGTCGTCGGCCCGCGCGAGCACTTGCGAACGACCGCTCTGGCACTTAAGAACATAAACTGGCTGGGGGACGGAAACATTTTGAGTGGTCCACGTTCCATCGACATCCATGCGAAGCTGCGCTCACAGCAGGCGCCGCAGCCGGCTACGCTGCACATCATCCCCAATGGCCGGTCGATCGTGGAGTTGGTCAGTCCGGAGTATGGCGTGTCGGCCGGACAGGCGTGCGTGTTCTATGCCGACGGCTCGGACCGCTCGGCGGTGCTGGGCGGCGGCTGGATCGCACGAGCCGCCGGCACGGTGCGCCATTCTGGCCAGCAAGCAGGGAATAACTGAGTGCGCGACGCAGATGTCGGTTGGAATTGAAGGAACGTGCATTTCTCCCGTGGGCAATCTGCACAGGCGGGCTTCAGATTGACCAAAATGAGCACTACAGAGAAGCACGATGCGGTCGGCGCGGGGATGGCGCCATAACATGCAACGAGGAGTTGATCCGGTGGCAGGTGAACCCATTCGCTCGATGGAGCCGCGGCGGAAGGCCTCCGCGATCGCAACCAGAGCCCATGCGTTCGTACATGGTCGCAATCCGCAGATGGAAGAGCATGCGATCAGGACCGCGTACCGGCGCTGGGCGCCGGTGTACGACCACACCTTCGGCAAGATTGCCGCCGAGGGCCGCAAGCATTCCGTCGAAATCATCAACCGCAGCTCCGGTCGCGTGCTCGAGGTCGGCGTCGGCACGGGGCTGTCCCTGCCGGCCTACAAGCGCGCGCTCGAGATCGTCGGTATCGATCTGTCGCCGGAGATGCTGGAGAAGGCGCGCGAAAGGGTTGCCGAGTTCGGCCTCACCAATGTCACCGGGCTGTACGAGATGGATGCCGGCCAGCTGACCTTCCCGGATGGCGGATTCGACACGGTCGTGGCGATGTACGTGATGACCGTGGTGCCGGAGCCGGAAAAGGTGATGCGGGAGCTTGCCCGGGTGTGCAAGCCGGGCGGGCAGGTGCTTCTGGTCAATCATTTCAGCACCGAGGATGGCATGCGCGGCTGGGTCGAGCGGCGGATGGCGCCATTCGCCGACAAGCTCGGCTGGCGGCCGGTGTTCGACGTCGACCGGGTGATGGTGGCGCCGGAGCTGAAGCTGGTGGAAAGCCGCGCGCTGCGCCCGCTCGGCATATTCACCATGATGCGTTTCACCAAGGCGCTGAGCGGCTGAGGCGGCCGCGGCGCGCGAGCGGATCGTCCATCGGATCGTGCGCGCAACGCCCGATCACGGCGAAGTCTGCTTGACGCCGAAGGACGGCGTTCCTATACGGAGCCGAGCCGCCGGCGCTTGGCGGCTGCGCCTTGTTGGCGAGGTAGGCGGGATAGCTCAGTTGGTTAGAGCGGCGGAATCATAATCCGTAGGTCCCCGGTTCAAGTCCGGGTCCCGCTACCATTTGAATTCAATGACTTAGCGGCATTCGCTAATCCAAGAATCCGTTGGTCTGCGTGAGTTTTGCGTGAAGTCCCACGCCGCTGGACCGCGCAAAACCACCAGTTCCGGCCGGTCCGCGTCACGCGCTGCGACCGTCTCGGCCGCCTCGATCAGACGCGTCAACTCTGCCGCCGAGTAGTGGGTCGTCACCCCAACCGGGAGGGCGCCTCCCGGACCCACCGCCTTTTGGACATCCAAAAAGGAGGGGGCTCGGGGGAAACGTCCCCTGGGCGGGTACCGGCCCGCGGCCCGTTCGCGTAGCGATCATTGCTTGTCATGACGCCACCGGCCGCAGCGCGGGCTTGTCGAGCGGCTTCAGGATGTAATTCCCGTCGTCATCGATGCCGGTCAGCTCGAGGATCGAGGCGACGCGGCGCTTGTCGCCGCGACCGTCGAGGAAGACGAGGATCTCGATCGCCTGGGCGATCAGGTCGCGGGGAACGGTGACCACCGCTTCCTGAACCAGCTGCTCGAGGCGGTAGAGCGCCGCCAGCGGACTGTTGGCGTGAACGGTGGTGATGCCGCCGGGATGACCGGTGTTCCAGGCCTTCAGCATGTCGAGGGCTTCCGGCCCCCGCACCTCGCCGACGACGATGCGGTCGGGGCGCAGGCGCAAGGTCGAGCGGACCAGGTCGGCGAGGCTCGCTACCCCCGGCTTGGTGCGCAGCGCCACGACATCGGCGGCGGCGCAGCGCAGCTCACGGGTGTCCTCGAGAATGACGACACGCTCATCGAGGGTTGCAACCTCGGCCAGGAGGGCATTGACCAGCGTCGTCTTGCCGGACGAGGTGCCGCCGACGACGACGATGGTCCGGCGGTCGCGGACCGCGCGGCGCAGAGCATCCGCCTGGATCGGGCTGATGATGCCGCTGGTCGCATAGTCGGCGAGCGAGAACAGGACCTCGGCCGGCTTGCGGATTGAGAAGCAGGGCGCGATCGCGACCGGCGGCATGACGCCTTCGAAGCGCTCGCCGGTGTCGGGCAGCTCGGCCGATACGATCGGTGTCTTGTCGGTCACCTCGCGCCGCACGTGGGCCGCGACCAGACGGATGATGCGCTCGGCCTCGGCGCCGCCGATCCGTTCGCCGGTATCGGCGCGGCCCTGGGCGGCGCGGTCGATCCAGAGCTTGCCGTCGGGATTGACCATCACCTCCAGCACGGTCGGGTCGGAGAGCGCGGCGGCGATCGTGGCGCCGAAGGCGGTTTGCAGCATCTGCCGGCGGCGCCCTTGGGCTTCCCGGGTCGCGGTCGCGTGACTGAGATCAGCCATGACTGTTGCCGTCCTCATTGTTGGGAGCGGACGCAGGCGCGACCGAGCGCAGCGGTGCGGCATGGGTGATGCCGGCGGTGGCAAACAGGTCCGGATTGTGCGTGGCGATGGTCTCGAGCACCTCGGACACCAGGCGGTGATCGGAAGCGAGGCGGCGGCCGATCTCGGCGACGAAAACCTCGAACCGCTCGGTGCCGAGAATGCGCGCCGGCTCCTGCTCGCTGATCGGCAGCGGCGGCGTGACAGTGAGGAAGTAGCGGACGAACAGCGCCAGCGTCTCGGTGACGATGGCGACGTCACGTTCGGTCGTCGTGATCGCCCGGTTGAGCTCGTCGAGCCGCCGCGCGAGCCCGTCCTCGATGCCGGGCATGGGCTTTGGTGCAAGGCTCTCGCGCAGCGCCTCCTCGACCAGCGCCGACTTGGCGCCATTGCGGATCCGGGCGACCTCGTCGAAGCGGCGGGCGAGCGGTCGTGACAGATAAGGCGAGCGTGTAGCGCTTCTTGCTCATGACAGCTTCAGGCCTCCAGGGAAGGTCAGGATGGTGCCGTTGCCATCATCGGCAGGCGGCGCGAGGTCGACCTCGGGCTCGGGATCAAGCGCCAGGGCCGCGAACAGTGGCAGATCGAGATGGTGGTCCGGCTGCGCCCGGCGTTTTGGCAGTTTGCGGAGCTTGGGCCGGTCCTCGTCGTCGGCTGAGGTTGTCGCCCACTCCGACCAGGCCTTTTCCAGTCGCACATCGGTTGCTCGGGTGCGGCCGCTCCACTCGTCGGAGCGGGCCGGCGCCTCGGCGAAGCATCCGTCGGTCAGTGCCGGCGCCGGCAGGCAGCGGGCAAGGAAGTTGTCGTCCTTGAAATACCGCAGCTTCCTGGCCCGGATCGGCGGCGTGCCGGAGACGAGCAGCAAGGCGTCGTCTTGCGGCAATTGCAGGACCTCGCCCGCCGTCAACAGCGGCCGCGGCGTCTCCTGCTCGGAAACGGAAGTGTGCGATAGCCACGCCGACCAGCGCTTGCCGGAGAGGTTGCGCTGCGCCCGCAGCTGCGTGGCGGTGCCGAGCGCGTCGGACAGCCGCCGGGCGGTGCGCTCGTCGTTCGGCGCGAAGGCGACCCGGACATGGCAATTGTCGAGAATGGCGTGGTTCGGACCATATGCCTTGTCGATCTGGTGCAGCGACTGCGCCACCAGCATCGCGCGGATGCCATAGCCGGCGAGGAACGCCAGCGCCGTCTCGAAGAAATCCAATCGGCCGAGCGCCGGGAACTCATCGAGCAGCAACAGCAGCTGATGGCGGCGCGCTTTGCCATCGAGCGCCCCGAGACGTTCGGTGAGCCGGCGGCCGATCTGATTGAGGATGAGGCGGACCAGCGGCCGGGTTCTGGAAATGTCGGACGGCGGCACCACGAGGTAGAGCGATACCGGGCGCTCAGCCGTAACGAGATCGGCAACACGCCAATCCGAGTGACTGGTGTTCGCCGCGATCACCGGATCGCGATAGAGCGCGAGGAAGCTCATGGCGGTCGAGACGACGCCCGAGCGCTCGTTGTCGGATTTGTTCAGCAACTCACGGGCGACCGACGCGACGACCGGATGCACTTTCGGCGCCTCGTCGGTGCCGAGGTGGTTGGTGGTCAGCATGATCTTGAGCGCGCGGATGATCGATCGCGACGGATCGGCGAGGAAGCTCGCGACCCGGGCCAGCGTTTTTTCCGGCTCGGCGTAGAGCACGTGCAGGATGGCGCCGACCAGCAAGGCATGCGCCGTCCGCTCCCAGTGGTCGCGCCGTTCCCGCGCGCCTTCCGGGTCGACCAGGATGTCGGCGATGTTCTGGGCGTCGCGGACCTCTTGTCCGCCCTTGCGGACCTCCAACAGCGGGTTGAAGCGCGCCGACAGCGGATTGGTCGGATCGAACAGCAGGCAGTGCGAGAACTGTCCGCGCCAGCCGGAGGTCAGCGCCCAGTTCTCGCCCTTGACGTCGTGGATGACGGCCGAGCCCGGCCAGGTCAGCAGCGTCGGCAGCACCAGACCGACGCCTTTGCCGGAGCGCGTCGGCGCCACTGCGAGCACGTGCTGCGGGCCATCGTGACGCAGATAGCGCTCATCATAGAGGCCGAGGACCACGCCTTGATTGCCGAGCAAGCCCGCCTGCTCGACGTCGCGCAAGTCCGCCCAGCGGGCCGAGCCATAGGTGGTAATGGCTTGGCTATGGCTCGCCCGCCGGGCGGCTCCCCCAATAGCGACGGCACC
>CAVVRF010000043.1:0-129479 GCA_963750535.1 uncultured Alphaproteobacteria bacterium
TTCGTCGGCAATGGCGGCGTCAGCGATGTCGTGGTTTTGTTAGGCAGTTCGCGAACCGGAATCCCGTGCGGTGAAGTATGAAGGGCGCTTAGCGGGTCCACGCATAGGCATCGTTCCTTGGCAGCCGTCGGGAACTTTTTGTGGGTCGCCCAGTTTCAAACCAAAATCGATGTGGCGCGCATTCCGCGCTCTGACCAGTCACCGCCGGAGGAAATCCATGACCGCTTCCAAGCTCGAAGACCTGTTCCTGATGGCGCTTAAAGACATCTATCACGGAGAAAAACAGATCGCGCGCTGCTGGCGAATGCCGGTAGGGGGCTTGGCAAAGGCTTTCTCGACCAAGACTTCAATGACGTGATGCGGGTTGTGAACATCAAGATCACTGGCACCCTCTATCAGACCCGTCCTTCGTCATCACCGATCGGGCGCGTCTCGAGGACGGGCCAAATCTCTACAAGAAGTTCCGCGACCGTCAGGATGGGTGCATCAAGGTGATCATGACCTGGAGCGGTGCGCTTTCAGCAGCTGTCGATGGCTGGTTCAAGCATAAGAGCGCGCGCCTTGGGGCAGCGCTGGCGTATTACTCAGTATTCTCGTTGGGGCCACTGCTATTGATTGTCACAAGTGTCGCGGGGCTTTTCTTCGGCGAAGTTGCGGTGCGGGGCGCTCTCGGCGACCAGTTTCGCGCGCTCTTGGGCCCGAGCGGCAGTCAAGCTATTGAGGCGATGCTGAAGGGGGCGAGCGTGCCGCAGGCCGGTGCTACCGCGGGTGTCGTCGGTGTCGGACTGCTGATCGTGGCGGCGCTAGGCGTGGTGGTCCAGCTCAAGGACGCGCTGAATACCATCTGGGAGGTCACGGAAGCCGATCAACGCGGATGGGGATGGTATGTGCGAACCTACTTCATCTCGCTGGCAGGCATTCTCGCTTTGGGGTTTTTGCTGTCCGTCTCACTGGTCGTGAGCACTGCCCTTACGGCCGCAGGTACTTGGTTCGGGGGAGAGGCAAGTGCAGGTGTGCTGTGGTCAGCGATCAATTTTGCCGTCTCGCTGGCTGTGCTCGGCGCGCTCTTTTGCGCTCCTGTTTAGATATTTTCCGGACACTGAGGTCGGATGGGACCATGCTTGGCCGGCGGCCTTCGCCACATCTTTGCTTTTCAACGTGGGGAAGGCCGCTATCTCCTTGTACATCGGCAGCCAAGGGCTTAAATCAACGTATGGCGCTGCAGCCTCCATCGTCGTGCTCCTGATCTGGGTCTACTACTCCTCGCAGATCGTCCTGTTCGGGGCCGAGATATCCCGGGCGTTAGCGGACCGTCATCAGACCTCAATCCGCGATGGTGCATAGGCCGGCTTGACAAATCGAGAGCATGGAACGAAACGAGTACAATGACGATGGACGGGAAGACGGGTAGAATGCGGGAGGCGGTAGCATGCGGGAACAGAACGACGGCATCGATCGCTATCTTCGTCGCCAGAGTGCCGGCGGGATTTCCGTCACCGGCGGATGATCACCTCGATCGTCCGCTCGATTTCAATGACCTGCTCATCGCCCATCCAGCCGCCACCTTCCGTGCGCATTGTTGGCGACAGTATACAGGAGGCGGGGATCCACTTGCTGTCAACAGCCGGTCGCCGGCGCCGAGCCCGAGTACGATGTGGCGAAAGAAGTCCTGATCGCGCCGGTCGAAGACAAGGCCGTACGCCTGCTGGATCGCTCGACCGCCCAAGGCGGCCTTTGTCGCGGGGCTCCGACACAGCCAGTCGCCCGGCCGCATCGCCCGCCAGCTACCAGAGCAATCGACACCTCTCTGGGTGGAACCTTCCTCCACTGGTGGTCCGCGCCTTCGGGGCGCACGGTCAGGTCGGGACTTGCCTACGTCAGCCGCCTCAAGGGATGGATGGCGCCGTTCGGAGGCGTTGCATCGAAGTATCTCCCCGACTACCTCGGCTGGTGCCGCATGATCGAGCGCGACGGCGAACGCCTGACGCCGCACCACCTGATCGCTCAGGCCGCCAGCGCCTGATCCGCTACATCATACCGGAACACAGCCGCTCGCAACCATTCCGAGCTGCCGGCGTTTATTACTACTGAGGTGTGGGTTTCGCCGGCTTCTCGTTAGTTGTTGCGGCCCACTAGACAATTGGAGGACGTCATGACGCTCAGAACAACGGCAAGTATGGCTGCCTTGATGATGGCGCTTGCCCCAGCGCCCCTAGCCTTGGCGCAGACGGCACCCCCGCAACGGGCCCCGGCCGTTGAGCAGCCGAAGGTAGCTGTCCCTGTGCCCGGACAGATCTTGGTGCAGGATGAGAACACAATGTTGGGCAAGGATCTCGTTGGCCAAACGGTTTATGCTCCCGACAAAGCCAAGATCGGCAGCATCAGCGATCTCGTTCTCAGCAAGGATGGTAAAACCGTCGAAGGCTTCCTGATCGGCGTCGGTGGTTTTCTCGGCATTGGCAAAAGAGCGTAGCTCTGAAGCTCGATCGTCTGCATATTTCGCCGGAACCTGACGGCTCAGTAGGCCTGATGGACATCAAGAAGGAAGAGCTCGCAAACGCGCCGACCTTCAAGTCCAGGAAGGATCAAATGGCCGAGAAGGAAGCTGAGCGCATCCGTAGAGAACTCGGCGCAGCCAGGGCCCGCAACTAAGCCTGTGCAAAAACCGTAATTTCAGCTGACGCCGCAATGTGCCGTGCAGGGCGTTCATCCGGAGCAAGACGGTGTAAATCCGCTTGAGCGCCCGAATGAGGCGAATTTGTCGGTATCACTTGACAGCCGACGTGGCCGGCTTGACGCGATTGCCCCTTAGCGGTCCTTTGCGTTGTGTGCGGTTTGATCATCGCAGTGCTGCTGGAACTGATCAGGGCCTCTGGCGTTCCGTATTTTGTCTCTACGCTTTCGAGCGAGGTCGGCGTGAAGATTGCCTACGAGCTTGCCCCCGTCATCGCCGATATCATTTCGGCTCATTTTCCTGGAACCAGCGCCCGCGAAGAGTTCATGCGAGCATGCTTTCGCGGACATTGGGGTGAGACAAGGGAAATGGTCCAGGGGATGTTGGCTGAACCGTGGCATCTGAGGGGCTACCAAGAAGCTCGCCTTCAAGAATTTCTGCACCTGGTGCAGTTGGATCAAAGTGTTGTCCCGCCTTAGAGCCTGTCCGGGGGATTTTCATGGAGTTTCATCGCGCATGCATGGTCCAATCAGGAGCCGTCCATGACAATGATTACGGGCTTATTCAGGTCTCGGCATGACGCCGAACGCGCCTACCAGTTTGCGATCGAGCGTGGCTATGAACTGGCGGACATCAACCTGATCATGTCGGACCAGACGCGTGATCGGTGGTTCCCGTCAGATCGTCAAACCAATTCCGATCTGGCTGCCAAAGTGGCCGAACGTGCCGACAAGGCGGTAGGCGGCGATGCACTCGGCGGCCCCGTCGGTGGAACGGTCGGCACGATCGCCCCGGCGGTCGCTGCGGTCGGCGTTGTCACGCTACTGCCTGGCTTGGGGATTGTTATAGCTGGCCCGGTCGCCGCGTCGATCGCGGCCGCCGGTGTTGTCGGCTTGGCGGCTGGCCTTCTGGCAGCGCTTGCGGACTGGGGTATTCCGGACGAAGTCATCAAGCAGTACGAAAGAGCCCTGTGCGACGGCGGCCTACTGATGGGTTTGAAAGCTCGCTCCGAGAAAGAGGCCCACCATATCGAGCGGGCATGGAAAGCCTGCAGCGGAGAAGACGTTATACGCGCCGGAGACAAAATCCCTCAGTGAAGCAACCGAGTCGGTCGGTTGCGCCGGAGCAAAACTCCGTCAACTGGAAGCCCTGTGCCGCGTGCGGCCGAGGGTGGGGGATGTTCGACGTAGACGACTATCTGAAGGTCCATTTATGAGCGCGAGCGATTGCAAACAGCAATGCTACTGCGCCAATCAGCGGACTCGTTTTGGTAAGTATCCCCCGGCAAAGCCTGGGGCTTTAAGATTTGAACCGCCCGGGGCGGTAGATGGGGTCGCTGACGCGGCCCCAGAAATTGTACCGCCTGATGGCGGTGTCAACGCCAGAGGTTGAGTTGCTCCAATCTCTGGTCCTCCTTCTCCTGATTGCGAATGTAGGCGCGGATGGCCTCCTCGTCGCGCCCCACCGTATTGGCGAAGAACCCGCGCGGCCAGAAGTGCTGCCGCACGAAGTTGCGTTTGCGCTCGCCGTCGACCCGGGCCATGTGGATCGCGCTCTTGCCCTTGATGAAGCCGGCCACCTGTGAGACCGCATATTTCGGTGGGATCGAGATCAGCATGTGCACGTGATCCGGCATCAGGTGACCATCCAGAATTTTCGACTCCTTCTGCATCGCCAGTCGATGAAACACTTCACCCAGATGCTTGCGAAGTTCGGCGTAGAGCGTCTTCCTTCGGCACTTCGGGATCAAGACGACGTGATATTTGCAGTCCCAGGTCGTGTGGCTTAAGGCTTGGTACTCGTCCATCGATGGAATTCCTTCCGTGCGCGTGGCTGCTCACGGTTGGAAATCCGTCGATGGACCGCCGGATACGTCAAACTCCTACTGCCTGCCCCGGCAAAGCCGGGAGGGCTCCCGCTGACGCTAGGCGGATCATGCGAATGGCATTGAGAATTGGTCTGCGGCCGCAGACTGACTGATCGCGCCACGAAGGCAGAACAGTGTCACGCGACATGGAAAACTGCCCCCTCAGCGTCACGAGGAATTGCCCCCTCCTCGGATAGCTGAGGAGAGAGTGAATGAACGAGGGAACGAATCACGGGAAGCCCGTCGTGGAGCGATCCACGGGGGCAGGTGATGAAGACGGCTGACGATGTGGCGCAGATGCTGCGGCTGAGGGCATGTGGCTGGGGCGCGAAGCGGATCGCGCGGGAGCTGGGCTGCAGCCACCACACGGTGAAGGAGCGAGCGAGCTTCCCGTCCAGGCCCCGGTCAAGTTCGAGCTGGTGATCAACCTCAAGACCGCCAAGGCACTCGGCCTTACCCTACCGCCGACGCTGCTCGCGCAGGCCGACGAGGTGATCGAGTGACGAATGCGCTCCTTCGGTAGACGCGCCTTGTTGCATCTGCTCACAGCTGTTATTGGCCCTGATCGCGTTCGTTCTCTAACCAGGCGGTCTCGGGGGCAGACCGACCGTGGCGCCGACTTGGTGCCCACGTCGAGGATGACCCATTTCTTCCGTTCTGCGCGGGACAAGCCTCGTTAAAGCACTCGCCCGGCGACTGCGATGCCCGGCGCGGTCGGCAACAAGAACTCAAGGATTTTACTGGCATCATGCGGGCGCCTCACTGTCACACTGCAGCGCGTCGAACTTGCCGATGTGGCGCCAGGAAGCCAATTAGGGGAACCACCTGACCATGCGCCGCATTCTTGAGCATGGCTCGTCACGACCCAGACGCGTCGATCACGCGTTACCTCCTGACACAATGTTGCATCGGGGGCGCGCTGGGCGCGCTTTTTGGCTTGATGTTGTTGGCTACAGACGTCGCCGGCATCGGAACACTGGTGGCAGGATCGCCCCTTACTATCGTCGTCGTCATAGCCGGAGCCGTGTGTACATTCTTGCCGCTGGTGATCGCGACGGCCGTGGGCTTACTGGCGTACTGCTAGCCGAGGTCCGTTCGCGGTTCCGAGTAATCGGTCAAACTCTCTCTGGTGATATCGTAACACTCATACGAGCGCTTCTTCAGGCCGGCGCCATCCAGAATCGAGATGTGGCCGTGAGCGTAACGGATGAGCCCGGCGTGCTCAGTGCGCCCGCTGCGCCGTTACCCGGGGACGCCTTACGCCGAGCATCATCGCAAGAAATTCCTGCGTCAGCAGGAAGTCGTTGAAACCCATGCGATCAGCGATGAGCGCCCTCCTCACGAAACCTACATACAGATCGCGGGCGCCGGGCAGTCACTCCCGGCTGCCAAGCTGAGCGAAGCCATCGACGAAAGCGTCGCGCTGCATAGCGTTCTGCTCCGCTACGTGCATTCGTTCATGATGCAGACGACCCAGACGGCTCTGGCCAAGGGACGCAGCATTGAGGAACGCCAAGCTAGCTGGCTGCTCATGGCAGACGACCGTGTTGATGGCGGCGAACTGCGGGTCACTCACGATTCCTCGGGACCGGGCGTGACGATTGCGCTTCAGGAGCTGGAGCGCAGGGTTTCATCGGGCACAAGCGGGGCTGGATCACGATCCCGGACCATGCTGCGCTGCAAATGAGTTCGAACGAGACCTACGTCCCCCTAATGATGGGTAGAACCGTAGATTTCTTACGCTGATCCCGATCGTTGATCACATCCGCGTTGTGGGCAACGCGGGAACCTAAGCGCGAGCTTGAGCGTTAGGGCGCTTGACAACTGGAGAAGGTAATTCTCACATCTCCGTCGAAGGCAGCGACCAGTAGGCCCTGTGAGGAGAGTGGCCGTGGCTATGGCATTCAGCGGCAACGGTGCGGCAGAGACACAGCCTGCGTCAGACATTTCGGTTCAACATCACACGCTGCGACGCTCAAACGGCGAAGCGAACTCCGCCAACGGCAGGGGTGCTGACGAGCCGCTGTTTCGATTTACCGACAGACTGTTCCGCGCTCGGTCGCTCGCCGACATTTGCGATGCGGCTCTGGATGCGATCCGCGAGGCTTTGGGTTGCGAGCGGGCTTCGGTCCTCATCTTCGATGATGCCCACGTGATGCGCTTCGTCGCCTGGCGCAATCTTTCAAATGGTTATCGGCGGGCTGTCGAGGGCCACACTCCTTGGACGAAGGGGACGAAAGATCCGCAACCGATTTGCGTCGAGGATATTGACACGGCTGATCTTGCTGAAGCCCTGAGAGTAACGGTGAAGGCGGAGGGGATCGGTGCGTGCGCGTTCATACCGCTCGTCGCGAGGGGTCAACTCATCGGCAAGTTTATGACTTACTACGATGCGCCCCACGCATTCAGCAGGGCCGAGATCGACCTTGCCATCACCATTGCACGACAGCTTGGCTTCGGTATCGAAAGAATGCGCGCTGACGAAGCATTGCGTGAGAGCAAGGAACGCCTAGCGGCCGAACTTGATGCCACGCGACAGCTCCAGAACATTAGCACCCAACTGATTCACGAGAACGATACCGAGGCCCTGTACGAAATGATTCTCGACGCCGCCGTGATCATCATGCGTTCCGATTTCGCCAGCATGCAAATGTTCCACCCTGAGCGTGGCGAGCTCCAACTACTAGCTCACAGAGGTTTCGATCCTTCGTCAGTAGTTTTTTGGCAGTGGGTGCGACCGGGAGCAGGTTGCATCTGTGGCGCTGCACTGCACAGGCGCGAACGTGCGATTGTATCGGATGTAGAGTGCTGCGATTTCATGGCCGGAACCGCGAGCCTTGCGGCCTATCGCGAGGCGGGCATGCGCTCTATGCAATCTACGCCCCTGGTCTCCCGAACCGGCCGCTTGCTGGGCATGATTTCCACCCACTGGAGCAAAATACATCAATCGTCCGAACGTGACCTGCGGCTCTTAGATGTGCTGGCGCGGCAAGCTGCCGACCTGATCGAGCGCAGGCAAACAGAGCTGGTGGATCAGCGTTTGGCGGCTATCGTCGGCTCAACTCACAATTCGATCTTGAGCCTGGACTTGAACGGCATCATCACGACGTGGAATCACGGAGCCGAGCGGCTCTTCGGGTACACGGCTGCAGACGTCATCGGCAAGTCGATAACTGTCGTGATCCCGATAGACCGTCACAATGAGGAGCCAGAGATACTTGAGCGGATTAAACGCGGTGAGCGGGTTGACCACTATGAGACCATCCGTCTACGGAAGGACGGAACTCTGGTTGATATTTCGCTCAGCGTATCGCCGATTAAGGATGCCTCAGGCAACGTCGTTGGTGCTTCGAGGATTGGCCGCGACATCACCGAGCGCAAACAAGCGCAGAAACGTCAAGAGCTCCTGACCCAGGAGATCCATCACCGCACGAAGAACATCTTCTCGGTGGTGCAGGCGGTGGTGTCCAGAAGCTTCGCAGATAAGCGTACTGTCAAGGAAGCGGAGCAGGCCGTCCTCAGTCGCCTTCACTCGCTTGCCCAAACGCATGTCATGCTGATCGACAAGGACTGGCAAGGCGCCGAAATGGCAGAAGTCGTACTTCGCGAGATGAGCCCTTATGCGGGTCGCTGCACGATGGAAGGGCCGACCATAGTTCTGAACGCAAAGGCGGCGCAGAACTTCGCGCTCGCGGTGCACGAGCTTGCGACCAATGCTGTGAAGTACGGCGCTCTATCCAATCAATTCGGTCGGGTCCACATCAGTTGGTCGGTAAGGAAACCGAACGGTCATTACCAGTTCCAGTTCCAATGGCAGGAGCACGGTGGACCCCGAGTAAGCCCGCCGTCACGGAAAGGCTTCGGCAGCACCGTGCTTGAGCAGGTGATGTCTGAATATTTTGAAACGCCGCCCCAGATTGAGTTCGCTGCAGATGGTATTCGCTACGAAGTGATTGGCTCGTTGGATTCTATTGCGGCCCAAACCCACTAGGTTAACCGTCTGCTGCCTCCGATCACCAGCGATGACACGCTACAGGATCAGCGAACACTGAGCTGTGATCATTGTAGAATCATATGCGTATCTTGTAAGCGACGCGTACTTCCGTTGTTGGCACCTTTGCCCCGTGTGTATGG
The DNA here is from genome assembly GCA_963750535.1 of uncultured Alphaproteobacteria bacterium. Taxonomy (GTDB): domain Bacteria; phylum Pseudomonadota; class Alphaproteobacteria; order Rhizobiales; family Hyphomicrobiaceae; genus JAKFWF01. The sequence continues at coordinate 8,676 of CAVVRF010000043.1, forward strand.
TCCGGCAGAAGCTGGAGGTTCAACAGAAGTGTTGTGCTCGGTCAGAGACTTACCGGGTCTGACCCAGGTATGGTCCGGCCGTGCGTTGCAAGAGGGATCGTCGATTTGGTGTCAGCGGCCTCGACTTCTGCCGGAAAGCACGCATTGGTGTCGTCATGGGCAGGCGTCACAACGACCGCCGCCAGCAATAGGGCTCGCCTCGCGGAACGCGGGGCTTTGGGTGGTGGGAGCGCCGATAGGGGCGCGTCCTTGAACCCTCGGAGCCGACCATGACGACGATTGAAGCCCGCAACTCGACCGAGACCAAACGAGTCAAGTCCACGACGTCCGCCAAAGGCGACAAACTGAAAAAGGGTGGAAGGTCTTCTTCGGCGCACACCATGCCAAACAAGGTGGATCCCAGCGACGAACTGCACACCGCGCGCATCACAAAACACGATCGCATCCTGACACTACTGAGCCGACGCGACGGCGCCACGATCCCGGAAATCATGGAGGCCTCCGGCTGGCAACAGCACAGCGTACGCGGCTTCCTCGCAGGGACCGTCAAGAAGAGGCTTGGCTTCACACTCACCTCGTCAAAGACGGCGGGAGAGCCGCGCCGTTACCGCGTTGAAGTCAAGCGCAGTCGCTGACCATGGATGCGTCGTTACAGACTGATCTCGAAGCCAAGCTGACGGCGATCGAGAAACATGGACTCCCGGAACTGCGAACAGAATGGCGGCGGCTTTATCGAAAGCCGCCGCCACACAGGCTCAGTCGTGATCTCCTTATCCGCGGCATCGCCTATAAGATCCAGGAGACCGTCCACGGCGGCCTTTCGAAACCGACCCTGCGGCGTCTCACAATCTTGTCTGATCAAACAGCCTCAGGAGCCGGAAAAAAGCTTGATCGGCAGGCCGCTTTCAAGCCCGGAACGAAGCTCCTGCGCGAGTGGAACGGAACTACCCACGAGGTTCAAGTGTTGGTCGACGGCTTCGAATGGCGGGGGCAGACTTACGCTTCCTTGAGCAAGATCGCAAAGGCGATCACTGGCGCCCATTGGTCCGGCCCACGGTTCTTCGGTTTGAGAACGCGAACTCAATCTCCGGTCGCCCGCTTGCGGGAGAGCAAGAATGACTAACGCCCCGGCCTCGACGAAAGTGCAGCGCTTGCGGTGCGCTATCTATACGCGAAAATCATCGGACGAGGGGCTGGAGCAGGATTTCAACTCGCTCGATGCGCAACGAGAGGCCTGCGAGGCTTATGTCCAGAGCCAACGCCATGCCGGCTGGATTGCACTTCCTGAGATGTACGATGACGGAGGCATTTCCGGAGCAACGCTCGAACGGCCGTCGCTTCAACGGCTTTTCAAGGACGTCTGTGCCGGTAAGGTCGATTGCGTTGTTGTCTATAAAGTTGATCGCCTGACCCGATCCCTTGCTGACTTCGCCAAGATCGTCGAGATTTTCGATGCCGCATCAGTGTCCTTCGTATCGGTGACGCAGCAATTCAACACGACCTCGTCCATGGGGCGCCTGACGCTCAACGTGCTTCTTTCCTTCGCACAATTCGAGCGCGAAATCGCCGGCGAACGCATTCGCGACAAGATCGCGGCGTCCAAAAAGAAGGGCATGTGGATGGGCGGCTGCCCGCCACTCGGATATGATGTGCGCGACAGGAAGCTCGTCATCGCGCCGCACGAGGCAGAAACCGTGCAGGCATATCTTTCGGCGTTACCTCGAACTCGGTGCAGTGTCCGCCTTGAGGGATGACCTCAGACAGCAGGGAATTACCTCGAAATTTCGGACCGACAAGAACGGCAGATCGACGGGCGGAAAGCCGTTTGCCCGCGGCGCCATTTATCACCTACTCAAAAATCGGATCTACCTTGGCGAGATCGTCCACAAGGGGTCGTCATATCCTGGCGAGCACCCGCCCATCGTAGATCAAACCCTCTGGGACGCGGTCGCAAAACAGCTCGATGACAACACCCATGACCACAAGACTTCTGCGAGAGCGCAGGAACCAAGCCTTCTGACGGGGCTGGTATTCGATGACGCTGGCAGCCGCCTCACGCCCAGTCATGCCGTCAAAGCGGGTAAGCGCTACCGGTACTACGTTTCCAAGACCCTCATCACGGGAACGCGGGCCGCGTCGCCGGCCGGCCGAAGGCTCCCCGCCAATGATATCGAAGGCCTCGTCCTGAATACGATCGGAGATTTTTTCAAATCAGGCCCGAGTGTTCTCGATGCATTATCAGGAGCAGACTTCAACGAGCTTTCGAAGGAACAGGCCCTAACAAGCGCTGCAAAACTTGCGAATGACTGGGTTCAGCTGCCGTCCGCATCGCGCAGGGCCCTTGTCCGCAGGCTCGTACGCCGCGTCGTTGTTCAGGCAGAACACGTCGATGTCGAAATCAACCGGCAACAGGTCTTCGAATTCCTGCGCCGGCCTGATGTGCTGGAACCCAGCATTCGATCTGATGATGGGCACACCGAAAACAGCTTCGTCATCAAAGTGGACGCCGCACTGAAACGAGCAGGCCAAGGCATGAGGCTCGTCGTGCGCGACACGCCAGCCAAAGCTCCAAACACCACCCTCATCAATTTGTTCGTCAAGGCGTTCGATATCCGAGACAAGATACTCAATGGCAACGGCGAGAGCATCGAAGCGGCGGCGCGGCGCATCAAAACGAATGCGAACTACATCACCGCGCTTCTTCGCATCAGCTTCCTTGCGCCCGACATCGTCACAGCAGTCCTCGACGGGCGCCATCCCGTCACGCTGACGGCGAAGAACTTCATCACCAAGACCCATACGCTGCCGCGCGAGTGGTCGATGCAGCGGCGTCATCTCGGTTTTTGAGGTGCGTATTGCTGGCGCTCGTTTCAACGTCGTGCAGTCACGCTCGGCGTCGAGGGAACGGCGCTTCAATTTTCGCGTAGGATCTTGCCCACTCCCGCACCTCAAAAAGGGGCACAAGAGATAACGGCACCCTGTTGTCCAAGAACTCCCGCTACGTGAGGTCTCTCATCGCGGCTCGGCCGCTCGGCAAACGTGCTAACCTGGCGAAATCAGGGACGGTTTCGCGAAGCGGCAAGTCGATAAATATCGTTTAATATCAATGGGTTAAACAGTGGCTGGGGCGCCAGGATTTCGAACCTGGGAATGGTGGAATCAAAATCCACTGCCTTACCACTTGGCGACGCCCCATGACTTGCCGGGCGCGCAGGGCGGTCCGACTTGCGGGCCGGACCATAGTCGAGCTTGGCGCTGGCCGCAATGGCATGCTTCTCGATCGCACTGAAACAGGTAATAATATGGAAAATCAGGCGGTTGAACCGAGCCGGCGAAAAGCACCGCGCAGATAGATCAAGGGATCGGCGGCTTCCCTTGCGGCGGCGGCGACGACGCGGCCGATGAAGATCGTGTGGGTCGCGAATACATGTTCCTGCGTCACCTCGCAGTCGAAGGTCGCCACGGCATCGAGGAGCGTCGGCGCTCCGGTCGCCAGCGTCGCCCACACTCCATCGGCAAAGCGAGCCTCGCCCTTGACGCCGGAACGCCCGGCGAACCGCCCGGCGACATCTGCCTGGTCGTCGGCCAGAAGGTTGACCGAGAAGCTGCCGTTGAGGCTGATGACGTCGTGGGCGCTTGCCGTGCGGTTCACGCAAACGAGCAGCGTCGGCGGCTCGTCGGACAGCGAGCACACCGCGGTAGCGGTAAGGCCGAAGCGATGGCCCGGAGCGCCGGTCGCGATCACCGTCACGGCGCCCGCGAGATGGCGCATGGCGGCGCGGAACTCGCTTGCTGCAATGGCCGGTTGCTGTGTCGGCCGCAAAGTCTCGGTCAAGCTGGTATCTCCCAGGCGCTGGCGCCAGCCTGGCCGAGGCTTGCCACATCAGCCGCCGGATTTCCAGTCGCCGACGGTGGCCTTGGCGAGCCCCAGGTGATCGCGTAGCGTCTTGCCGGTGTAGGATTTGCGGAACAGCCCGCGCCGCTGCAGCTCCGGCACCACCAGCCGCACGAAGTCCTCGTACGAGCCGGGCAGATGTGTGCCGGCAACCACGAAGCCGTCGCAGGCCTCGGCCGTGAACCACTCCTCCATCCTGTCGGCGATGTCCTTCGGGCCGCCGACGAACAGCGGGAACTCGCGGATCGTACCGCGGCTCGAGACCTCCACGAAATCGCGAACGGTCGGGTTCGTTTTGCCGGAGGTCGCCACGACACGGTCGCGGATCGCCTGCAGGCCGCCGATCGATTTCAGCTCCTGATCGCTGAAGGCATCGTCCATCGCCTTCGAGGCGAAGTCGAAGTTGAGCACCTCCGACAGCAGGGCCAGCGCGTCGACCGGCTTGGCGAGCTTGTCGATGACCTCCATCTTGGCTTCCGCGATGGCACGCGTCTCACCGGTGATGACGTAGATGGCCGGCGCGACCTTGACGTGAGCCGGGCTGCGGCCGCACTTGGCGACCTGCTCCTTGAAGCTGGCGTAAACCTTCTTGCCCGCCGCCACGTTCGGGTAGATCGTGAAAACAAGCTCGCCCCAACGCGCGGCAAAGCGCTGGCCACGCCCCGATTGCCCGGCCTGGATCAGCACCGGGCGGCCCTGGGGCGACCGCGGCACGGTGAACGGTCCTCGACTGCGGAACCACTTGCCTTCGAACTCCAGCCGGCGGACCTTGCTCGGGTCGGCGAACCGCCCGCTAACGCGATCGGCGACGATGGCGTCGTCGTCCCAGCTGTCCCAATGGCCGAGCACGACCTCCATGAACTCGTCGGCGCGATCGTAGCGCAGATCGTGCTCCGGGTGCTCCATGTGGCTGAAGTTGCGCGCCTCGCTGGTGTTGAGCGACGTCACGACGTTCCAGGCGACCCGGCCGCCGGTCATCAGATCCATGGTCTGGAACACGCGGGCGACATGGAACGGCTCGTAGTAGGTGGTCGAGTAGGTCGAGCCGAGACCGAGCCTCTCGGTCGCGGCGCCCATTACGGTGAGGATGGTGGAGGGGTCCATTTTGACCACCCGGATCCCGTTCTCGACGGCGGCGCGATAGTCATCCCCGAGAATATCCGGCAGCGCCAGCCGATCGTCGAAGAAGGCGAGATCGAAACAGCCCGATTCGAGCGCACTGGCGATGCGCCTGTAGTACGTCGGCGACAGGAAGTCGGGCGCAGTCGCCGGGTGACGCCACGAGCCGACATAGTTGGAGCAGTTCTGGGCTTGCAGGAACCCGATCAGGGTCATCTGTCGCGGTGCTGCGGCCATGTCTCGCATCCCCCTGTGAATTTATCGTTGGGAGGCATGATGACAGACGCGCCAGCCGGCACAACCGCGTGCAGCGCATGCAAGGTGCGGCAAAAACGGATCAGAGCTCGAGCACGAGGCAGGTGGTCGTGCCGGTGGCGAGCAGCCGGCCCCGGCTGTCGGTCAGTCGGCCTTCGGCGGTAGCGACCCGCCGGCCGGAGGACACGACCGTGCCTACCGCCTGCACGGTGCCGGTCTCGGCAGTGATGCCGCGCACAAGGCTGACCTTGAACTCGAGCGTCGTGTAGCCGAGGCCGCGTGCCAGCGTCGACTGCACCGCGCAAGCCATGCAGCTGTCGAGCAGCGTCGCGGCGTAGCCGCCGTGCACCGAGCCGATCGGATTGTAGTGGGCGTGCCCCGGATGTCCCTCGAACGTGGCCGTACCCTTGCCGACCGCGATGAGCGCGAAGTCGAGCGTGACGCTGATCGGCGGCCGCGGCAACCGTCCGTCGGCGATCGATTGCAGGAACTCAAGCCCGCTCATCGCCTTCATCGTGTCGGCCGGAACCACTCCAACCTTCGGCTCGGACATGGGCATCTCTCCAATTGCTGCATTTACACGCGTGTATTTACACGATATCTGTTGCGGCATGTCCAGAGAGAAGTCGTCCGGCAGGGAAGGGGATTGCGCGAGGGAGCGCCGCCTGCCGTCGTGCTCGCTTTACCGGCTGCGCATGGCGACCCGGCGCGCCACCCGCCTCTATGACGAGATCATGCAGCCCGCGGGCCTCGGCGCCGCGCAATTCGGCGTGTTGATGACGCTCGAGCATCGCGCCGGCGCGACGGTGACCGACCTGGCGCGCGCTCTCGACATGGATCGCACGACGTTGACCAGAAACCTGCAGCCACTCGTTCGCTCGGGCCTGGCTGCGCTTTCGGCAGGTGCCGACAAACGCTCGCGCAGCGTCCAGTTGACCGACGAAGGCCGCCGCCGGCTGACGATCGCTCGGCAGCTCTGGCGCAAGGCGCAAAATGCCGTCACCGAAAGCCTGGGTGCGGCCGAGACCAAGGCGCTGAACGAGCTGCTGGCCGTTGCGATCGAGCGGCTGCCTTGAATACGCTGCATTCGAGGGGGCATCGCCACGCAGGTCACCGTGCGGGATGCCTGCTGGAATGGTGCGATTGCTTGCTCGCGGTCATTGGCGCCGTGATGCAGCGCTCTGCGCCGGCGGTCCGGCACATCTTGCCGGGCCGATCAGCCGCGAGCGGTGCCCTTCGCCTTTTCCTTTGCGAAGGATAGCGGCAGGGCGCTGGTGCACTTGATCTGCTCCATCGCAAACGCCGAGGAGACGTTCGACAACTCGATCTTCGAGATCAGCTTCTTGTAGAAGACATCGTACGAGGCGATGTCGGGCACGACCACGCGCAAGAGATAGTCGACGGCGCCGCTCATCCGGTAGAACTCGACCACCTCCGGGAATTCGACGATGACCCGGTGGAACTCCTCGAGCCAGCTCAGCGCGTGCCGATTGGTCGAGATCGAGACGAACACCGTAACGCCGGCCTCGACTGATTTGGGGTCGAGCAGGGCGACGCGGCGCTGAATGACGCCTGCCTCCTCCATCTTCTGAATTCGGCGCCAGCAGGGAGTGGTCGATAGACCGACCGACTTGCCGATCTCGGCAACCGGCAGTGTGCAATCGGCCTGGAGAATCTCCAGGATCTTCAAGTCCATCTCATCGAGCATGAAGGCACCAAGCTATTGGAATGACATTTTCAATTGACCCCAAGAACCGACAATGCAGTTCGCCTAGGCGTCGCGTCAATCGAGAGCATAGAATTTGTTTTCGCTGCATAGCTCGTTTGCGCTTGGCATCTGCCCGCCGGATGCACATATTCGCTCACACCGCCGTTGCGACCGGAGATTGTGGCGATGCCGACAAATACCACCGCGCCCGAACTGATCTGGATCACGCCCACGTTCGCCGTGGCCTCGGCGCTTGCTGCCGAGGATTTTGCCGGACTGGCACAACTCGGGATCAAGGCCATTGTCTCCAACCGGCCCGATGGCGAAGAGGGCGAGCAGCTGCTGGCCAAGCGCGAGGCGGCGCTGGCTTGGCGGTCGGGCATGGCGTTTCGCCATGTCCCCGCCGACAAGCATGAGTTGTTCACAGATGCGGTGGTCGAGGCCATGGCGGATGCGCTCGCCGGCCTCGAGGGGCCGGTCGTGGCCCACTGCAAGTCCGGGATGCGATCGGCGATCGTCTGGGCGGCCGCCAGTGCCCGCAGCCAGCCCGTTGATTGCGTCCTCGCCGCCCTGGGCAAGGCCGGCTTCGACCTCGAGGCGATCAGGGATGATCTCGAAGCCCAGGCCGATCGCCGGCGCTGGTTGGGACGCGCGCAGGCGCTCGATTGCGCCGCGGCCTGGGACGCGGTGTCCGGCGGCGTGGCGGCGCGCGCCGCTGCCTAGCGTCCATCCGGGACGGCACGCAGATTGCCTCTTCCTGCGGCCCGCCTAGTGTCCCGATCGCGAAGTTCGCTTCCTTCGCATGGCTATCGGACGAACTTCGCGATCGATAAGGACACTAGCAAATCCAAGCTTCTAGTGTGGCTTATGATTTCGAAGTCCGCACCGGAGTATGCCGCAAGTATGAAGCGGACTTCGAAATCGCCACACTAGCGCTGACTTCCGGCACGTCGCACGGGACGCGACCGCTGATTGCGGAAACGATCCATTTGCACCTACAATTCCAAAGCGAGTGATTTAGCTCTCGATATTTTTGTCCAGGTCATTGGAGGGGGCGCTGAATGCAGCGACCGCGGCTGATTGCGACCGGGCCGGTCTGTGCTCGTGCTCTCGAATTGATTGCGACTGATCCGCAAGCCAGGCGCGAGTACGACGGGCTTATCGTTCGCATTGAGACGATCTTCGACATGACGCTCCTGTCTTACGGCGAGGAGCCGATTGCGCCGCCCATCACTCTGATGTCGCCTATCGTTCTGCCGGCCGATGTGCCGACCGAGTTCGCGCTGTCGGTATCCGAGCCGGAGGCCTCGCCGCTCGACTTTCTCCCCAGCGTCGGCAGCTTCGAGCCGGCGCCGCTGCCGGCGGGGTCGCACCTCGGCGGCGGCATGATACTCCAGGCACTGGGGTTCGAGCCGAAGGGCTTTTCGGCGAACGAGATCGCCAAGGCGGCCCTCAGCCGCCTGCAGGCGTTGGGGTTGGCCTGGCAGCTCACGCAGGACCAGAAATATGCGAAACGAGGCATCGACGAGATGATGGCCCTGTGCGCCCTGCCGCACTGGGGCAAGCAGTTTCTGGCCACCGCCACGATCATGCAGGCACTCGCGATCGGCTATGACTGGCTCCACGATCAAATGAGCGCGGCGCAGCGTGCGACCGTCATCGAGGCGTTGATCGACATGGGGTTGGCCCCCGCGCTGGCGGCCTTCGACAGCAAGCCGCAGCCGAACTGGATCCGGCTGTCGAACAACTGGAACATCGTCTGCAACGCATCGATCATCATGACCGCCTTGGCGATCGGTCCCGATGTCGACGATCCGCGGGTCGACCGCGCGAAAGAGCTGGCGCTGTCGTCGCTAGGGACCGGGCTCGAACTGCTCGACCGCGACGGATCCTGGCGGCTCGAGGGGCCAGGTTACTGGCACCTCGCGACGGAACACCTCACGTACCTGCTGGCGTCGCTGGCGACGGTCGGAGAGGAGTTGCCGGCCGGCTTCGACACATCCGGAATCGAGGCGACAGGCGACTACCGTTGCTACATGTCGGGGCCCACCAACGCGCTGTTCAACTTCGGCGACAGTCCGGAGCGCCGGCCGGGCCTGTGGTGGCTGCGATGGCTCGGCAGCCGATACGGGCGCGCGCACTACCATGAAATTGCCGAGGACCGGACCGGCGCAGGCGGTGCCGCGCCTGAGATTCACCCGATGGACGTGATCTGGCGGCGACCATCGCCGCCGGCTCCGTCGCCATCTGCCCTGGCGAGCCTGCCGACTGTCGCGGTCTTTTGCGAGACGGCCGTCATGCGCAGTGCATGGGGCGATCCGAAAGCAGCCTACGTCGGCATCAAGGGTGGCGAGACCAGCGGCCGGCGCAGCCACACGCACCTCGACCTCGGTCATTTCGTCTATGAGATCGGCGGCGTGCGCTGGGCGATCGATCTCGAGCCGGACGAGTATTCCGACTGCTATCTGGCGCCGCCCGAGCGCTATAAATTCTACCGTGCGAACACCCACGGCCACAATGCCCTGATCATCGAGGGTCACGACCAGGTCTACACCCCGTTCGGCGACCCGGCGCCGCCGGTTGCCGCGACGTTCTCCCAACCGATCCAGCACGCCGGCGCGACGTCGATCGCGATCGACCTGTCCGCCGCCTATCCGGATACGCGCAGCGTCCGGCGCACCTTCACCCTGGACGCCGACGGCAGCCTGACGATCGTCGACGAGATCGCGGTCGACAAGCCGATCTCTAACGTCGTCTGGAGCCTGCATACCAGGGCTGCCGTTTATTGCAGCGGCAACCGCGCCGAGCTCGAGTCGGCAGCAGGCGAAGGTCGGCCGGAGCTCGTGCTTCGGGCCGAGCTGCAGGGTGTCGACGGCGCGGTGTTCGAGGCTTTGCCGGCAGGCGCGGACGCGCCGCATGCGGCGTGCGAAATGACGGAAGCGCCGAGCAGCGACACCACCCGGCTGGCAATTAGGCTCGGCGAGGTGCGCGCCGACCTGCGGCTGACTGTACGCCTGTCGCTCGACCGCCACTGAAGGCCGGGAGCCGTCAGCGCAGCAGGTCGGCGCTCTGGCTCGCTTGCAGCCCGGAGCGCACGGCCGCCTCCAGGACGCTGCCGCCGGCTCGCTCCGCAAGCTCCTCGGGCACGATCCACATGCGGTAGCCGTTGCTGGTGACCGGACGCCGGCAGGCGATGCGACCGCTCTCGAGCCGGCAATCGGAATCCGCCGCGATGATCTGACTTTCGCGCCGGTCGTGCACCATCACCTTCATGTCGACCGGTTGAACGAAGCCGCCAGAGCCGGCGAGATCGACGCCGCGGAACGTGCAGCCGAGCGAGTGCTGGCAGGCGCCGGCGCGGCGGCCCAGGGTATTGCCGATACCCAGGGCGCGGCCGCGAGACTCAAGCCGTGCGGGTTGGGCGGCGCCCTCGCTGATGTAGCAGCCGTCGCGCACGCACAGAATTGGATCGGCCGACTTGTTGAAGCGCCGTATTCCTTTGGCGCCTGGCTCCAAGACGATCAGGATGGTGGCCCTGGCCGGCATGCTGCCTGGGCGTGCCAATGACATGACGCTCTCCGTGGCCGAGGCCTGATCGGCTTGCGGGGCCGATAGCGCCGCATCCTTGCGCGCCAACTCGGTCGCCTTGGCTTCGCGGGCGGCTTCTGCGGCGCGCAGCTTCTCGGCCAGCAACTTGGCTTCGGCCTCGCGCCGCGCCTCGAGAGCCTTCAATTCCGCCTGACGCTGCGCCTCGGCCGCACTCTCCTGCTCGGCCAACTGTGCTTTCGATTCGGCAAGCGCTCGTGCCGCGGCCTCGCGCTGGGCCTCTTGCTGCTTCAACTCGGCCTGACGCTGGATTTCTTCAGTGCGCTCGCGCTCGGCGGCACGTGCCTTCGCCTCGGCGATCAATGCCTCCTCAGCCAGGCGGCGGGCCTCCTCGGCCTGCTTCTGCGCATGGGCTGCCTTTGCCGCCGCAACGGCCTCGGCCTCTGCCCTTACCCGTTCCGCGGCGGCCGCCGCGACTTCCGCCTGCTCGCGCTCGATGCGGGCAGCCTCCATCTCGGCGCGACGCTCCTCGGCCTCTGCGCGCGCTCGCGCGAGCATATCCGCCTCGTCGGCTCTGACCTGCTCTGCGGCTCGTGCTGCGGCCGCGTCGGCGGCCTCCTTGCGCCCCTTCTCGGCGGCGCGCTTGGCAGCTGCAACTCGGCGAGCCTCGTCCGAGGACTTGCGGGCGGCCTCGGCCGACTTCCTTGCGGTCTCGACTTGCGCCTGGGCTTCGGCGAGCTTCTCGGATGCCGCCTGCGGCTCGCTGAAGCGTTCCGCGATCTGCTCGGCAGGGGTCTTGGCGGTGGACTGCTCGGCGGCCTCGATGCCGCATGACGCGATCAGCAGTGCGGCGGCGGCGGCAGTGAACTTGGCTGCAATCGACGACATGGAAAATCCGGTCATGTTACGCCCGCTTCGCAAGCGAATTCGGCCGCCGGCAATGGCGACGAACTCGGTGCCCGCCGCCCAGCGAGCACGAGAAAGCACGAGCACGCTTATCCGCCGCGACTTTGGCAACAAAGCGGATGAGTGATTAACGAGAGCTGAATAATTTCGCGGCGCGAACGCTCAGAGAACGTCGAGACCGAACTCGGCGGCCGACGCCTCGAGCCAGTGCCACAGGCTCAAAGCGAAGCTTCGCATCACCGCGATCTCGAACGTGTCGCCGGCGAGGCGGGTGACCTGGGTGTTGAGAAGGGCGATGGGGGTGATCGCTGTATCACCAACTGAAAAGACGCTGTCGTGCAGATCGAGCATGCAGCCCTTGGCGAGCACGGCGCGAACCTTTGGCCCCGACAGGCGCAGGATGACGCGGCCGTCCGTCTGGTCGGTCACCGCGGCCAGACCCGCCAGGTCACGTGCCAGATCGGCGGCGAAGATGGCGCTGTCGTCGCCGTCGGCCATCGCCAGCCATTGTCCGGGAGCCGTCCACACGAAGGACAAATGGTCGGAGGTCACGATCCGGGGAGTCGACGGCAGGTCGAGGCCCGTGCGCGATTTGACCTTTTCGGCGAGCGCGGTGACTTGGCCCTTGCGCGCAGCAACGCTGGCGACAGCAACGCCGGTGCGTTCGCGCGCGACGACGCCGGCGGTGCCGGATCTGCGGCCGTGCCTGCCAGGGCTCACGGTGCCGGCCAGCGCCGAGCGCGGGGTGATAGTTGCGGCTTCAGTCACGCAGGCGCACTCCATCGGGATCCACGAAAATCGGCGAGCATACTTCCACCGGCGTGTCGGTGCCGCGGAGTGGATCGGCAACGCGAACGATCTCGCCATGACGCTTGGGACCGTTCGCCAGCAGGCCGATGCCGATCCAGCATTCAAGCGCCGGTGAATAGGCGGTCGAGGTCACATAGCCCTGATCATGCTCGGCCGTCGCGGGAGCGTCCTTGGGCACGAAATGACCGCCGGCGCGAAGACGGGCGGTCTTGTCGACTGGCTTGATGCCGACGAGGGTCGGCCGGCTCGCATCGACCAGCGCCGGCCGCTCCTTCATGACCCGGCCGATGTAATCCTTCTTCGACGACTGCATCTTGCCGAGGCCGAGATCGCGAGCGGTGGTCTGGCCATTGAGCTCCGAGCCGGCAACGTGGCCCTTCTCGATGCGCATGACGTTCAGTGCCTCGAGCCCGTAGGGCGTGACCCCGAACGGGGCACCAGCCGTCATCAGCGCCTCGGCGAGCGCCACGCCGAAGCGGGCCGGCATGGCGATTTCGTAGGCGAGCTCGCCGGAGAAGGAAATGCGGAACAGCCGCGCCGGCAGGCCGCCCAGGGCGGTCATGCCGGCCGCCGCCATGTAGGGGAGCGCGCCATTCGAGATGTCGTGCTGCTTGTCGATGACGCGTGCGCAGCAACTCGCGGGACTTCGGACCGGCGACCGAGAATTGCGCCCACTGGTCCGAGACCGAGATCATCTGCACGTCGAGGTCGGGAAACAGCACCTGGTGGCAGAATTCGAGATGCTGCATCACCTTGCCGGCATTGGCGGTGGTGGTGGTCATCAGGAAGTGGTCGGGCGCCAGCCGCGAGGTGGTGCCGTCGTCCATGACGAAGCCGTCCTCGCGCAGCATCAGGCCGTAGCGGGCACGGCCGACTGCAAGGTTGGAGAACGTGTTGGTGTAGACGAGGTCGAGGAAGCGGCCGGCGTCGGCGCCCTGGATGTCGATCTTGCCGAGGGTCGAGACGTCGCAGATGCCGACGCTGCCGCGCACCGCTCGTACCTCGCGCATCGTCGCATCGAACCAGTCTTTCTCGCCGGGTCGCGGGAAATAGGCAGCACGAAGCCAAACGCCGGCCTCGATGAAGCTGGCCCCTTGCGCCTGCGCCCAGGCATGGGCGGGCGACAGCCTGGTGGCGCGGAAGTCCTTCCCGCGGTGGTGGCCGGTGAGCGCGCCAAACGATACCGGCGTGTAGGGTGGGCGGAACACCGTGGTGCCGGTCTCGCCGATGGTCTTGGCGGACAGCTCGGCCATCACCGCGAGACCGTTGACATTGGCGGTCTTGCCCTGGTCGGTCGCCATGCCGAGGGTGGTGTAGCGCTTCAGATGCTCGACGCGCGAGAAGCCTTCGCGTCGCGCCAGCTCGACGTCGCCGGTCGTGACATCGTTCTGGAGATCGATGAAGGCCTTGCCCTTGGACGACTTCACCCTCCACAGCGGCGACGTCGCGGTGCTTTCGGGGTCGGCCTCCGGCACCTCGATCTGGGCCCGGCGATGGCCGCACGATCCGGCTGCGTCGAGTCCAGCCGCGGCGCCGGCGGCAAGGCAGTCGTGCAGCGCGAAGGTGCCGTTCGCCGCGCCGGCGACGGCCATGCCGGGCGGCAACTCGCCCGGTACAAAAGCGGCGAGCGAATCGCTCCACACCGGCCTGGCGCCGAGATGGGAGGTCAGATGCACGGTCGGGCTCCAGCCGCCGGAGACCGCCACCAGATCGCAGTCGATCCGCTGGCTGCCGGTGCTGGTCTCGATATCGACACCCTGCACGCGAAGGTTGCCGTGGACACGCGAGATGACACCGGCGATCAGGCGGGCGCCGACGTTCTGCGCCGCCTGTTTCACCAGCGCGCTCGCGGTCGGCCGAGGCTCGATGACCGCTTCGACGATTGCGCCGGCGCGGGTGACGTCGCCGATGGTCAGGGCCGCCTCGTCATTGTTGGCGAACACCACGACCCGTTCGCCCGGCGCGACGGCGAAACGATTGATGTAGGTGCGGACGGCGCCGGCGAGCATCACGCCGGGGCGGTCGTTGTCGCCGAACACCAACGGCCGCTCGATCGACCCGGCGCATAGCACCGCGCGCTTCGCCATGATCCGCCAGCTGCGTTGCCGCGGCTGGTAGGCGGGCGGCTCGATCAGGTGATCGCTGACGCGCTCGACGGCGCCATAGACGCCGCCGTCGTACACGCCGAACACCGTGGTGCGGGCCATTAGCCGGACCTCCGGCATGGCGGCGAGCTCGGCAATCGTCTGCGCTGCCCATTCGGCGGCGCCGATGCGGTCGATCTCGCGGCGCTCGGCAAGCGCCCGTCCGCCCATCACGAAGTCCTCGTCGACAAGGATCACCCGCGCGCCCGAACGGCCGGCGGCGAGCGCCGCCATCAGGCCGGCCGCGCCAGCCCCGATCACCAGCACGTCGCAGTGCGCGTAGGCCTTCTCGTAGGTGTCGGGATCATCGACGCCGGCGGCACGGCCAAGGCCGGCGGCCCTGCGGATCAGCGGCTCGTAGACCTTCTCCCAGAACGAAGCCGGCCACATGAAGGTCTTGTAGTAGAAGCCGGCCGCCAAGACGGGCGACAGCAGCCCGTTGATCCCCATTACGTCAAACGCCAGCGACGGCCACCGGTTCTGGCTCTTCGCCTCGAGGCCGTCGTAGAGCTCGGCGGTGGTGGCGCGCGTGTTCGGCTCGCGGCGGGCGCCGGAGCGCAGCTCGACGATCGCGTTCGGCTCCTCGGGGCCGGCCGAGAGTATGCCGCGCGGCCGATGGTACTTGAACGATCGGCCGACCAGCGCGACGTTGTTGGCCAGAAGTGCCGAGGCGAGTGTATCGCCGGCATGTCCCTGGTAGTTGCGGCCGTCGAACTTGAACAGCAGCGGCTTGCTGCGGTCGACCAGGCCGCCGGTGGCGATGCGGTTGGGTTGCGTCACGCTCATGACTGCGGCCTCGCCGCTGACGCGGCAACTGCCGGGCCGGCAATCTCGTGCGTGCGCACGTTGCGCGTCACCACCAGCCACTGGTGGCAGCCGCCCTGGTGATACCACAGCTCCCGATGCTGCCCGGCGGGGTTGTCGCGCAGGTATACGTACTCGTGCCACAGATCGAGCGTGGCGTCGTCGATCGGCCGCTCGACCGGAGTGACCGGACGCCGGACCGTCGCGTCGCCGAGGCAAACGAATTCCTGGGCGTCGCGCAGGCCGCAGTGGGGACAGGTGATGCGCATCGGCGGCGGTAATCCCTCAGTGCAGGTTGGGCTGGGCGCCGGCGCCCTTCTCGTCGATCAGTCTGCCGGTGCGGAAGCGATCGAGGCGGAAGGCGGCGTTCAACTGATGCGGCTCGTCGCGGGCTATGGTGTGCGCGAAGCACCAGCCGGAGGCGGGTGTCGCCTTGAAGCCGCCATAGCACCAGCCGGCATTGAGATAGAGTCCGTCGATCGGCGTCTTGTCGATGATCGGCGAGCCGTCCATGCTCATGTCCATGATGCCGCCCCATGAGCGCAGCACGCGCAGGCGGCCGACCAGCGGCATCATCGCCATCGCCTCCTCGGCGACGTCCTCGACGATTGGCAGATTGCCGCGCTGGGCATAGGAATTGTAGCCGTCGATGCCGCCGCCGAACACCAGGCCGCCCTTGTTCGACTGGCTGATGTAGAAATGGCCGGCGCCGAACGTGACGACGCCCGGGACGAGCGGTTTCACGCCTTCCGACACGAACGCCTGCAGCACGTGGCTCTCGATCGGCAGCTTGAGGCCGGCCATGGCGGCGACCCGCGACGAGTTGCCGGCGCAGGCAAGGCCGACTTTCTTCGCGCCGATGAAGCCCCTCTGGGTTTCGACGCCGAGCACGCGACCATTCTCGATACGAATGCCGGTGACCTCGCAATTCTGGATCAGGTCGACGCCTCGGCTGTCGGCGGCCCGTGCATAGCCCCAGGCGACCGCATCGTGGCGCACGTTGCCGCCGCGCGGCTGCAGCAGTCCGCCGTGGATCGGAAAGCGGGCGTTGTCGAAATCGAGCATCGGGTAGAGCTTGCGCACGCCTTCGCGATCGAGCAGCTCGGCATCGATCCCGAGCAGCCGCATGGCGTTGCCGCGCCGCGCATAGGCGTCGCGCTGGCTGTCCGAATGATAGAGGTTGAGGCAGCCGCGCTGCGACACCATCGCGTTGTAGTTTATGTCCTGCTCGAGCCCTTCCCACAGCTTCAGTGAATGCTCGTAGAACGGCGTATTGCCGGGCAGCAGGTAGTTCGAGCGGATGATCGTGGTGTTGCGGCCGACGTTGCCGGAGCCGAGATAGCCCTTTTCGACCACCGCGACATTGGTCAGGCCGTGATTCTTGGCGAGGTAGTAGGCGGTGGCAAGGCCATGGCCGCCACCGCCGACGATCACTGCATCATAGGACGCCTTTGGCGTCGGCTCGCGCCAGACCGGTTTCCAGCCCCGCTGGCCCTGCAGCGCCTGGGCGAGGATCGAGAAGATCGAATAGCGCAAGGGGGCCTTCCCGTAGCCGTAGCCGTCGTCGTGGTTGGATGGGCCGCCAATTGAGCACGTTATGGGACGACCTTGCAACGGCCTGCACGACGGCAATCCGCGTTGCGAGGAATTCCGCGGTGCGAGCGCCGGATCAGGCGATCACCGCTGCAGTCCGCCCGCCGCCTCGATGAACCTGGCGACCGCCTCGACGCCGGTGCCGGCGCGAATGTTGGTGAACACGAATGGGCGCTCGCCGCGCTGTTGCTTCGCATCCGACGCCATGACGTCGAGATCGGCGCCGACGTGCGGGGCAAGATCGGTCTTGTTGATGATCAGCAGGTCGGAGCGGGTGATGCCGGGACCGCCCTTGCGCGGAATCTTCTCGCCCTGCGCGACGTCGATGACGTAGAGCGTGAGGTCGGCGAGCTCCGGCGAGAACGTCGCCGCAAGGTTGTCGCCGCCGGACTCGAGCAGCACGATCTCGACGTTGGGGAATTTCGCGCGCATCTCGGCGATGGCCGCGAGGTTGATCGAGCAGTCCTCGCGGATCGCCGTATGTGGACAGCCGCCGGTCTCGACGCCGAGGATGCGCTCGACCGGCAAGGCGCCGGCACGGGTCAGGATCGCCGCGTCCTCCTTGGTATAGATGTCATTGGTGATGGCGACGACGTCGTATGTGCCGTGGAAGCGCTTGCATAGCGCGGCGACGAGCGAGGTCTTGCCGGAGCCGACCGGGCCGCCGATGCCGACGCGCAACGGGCCGTGGGGATTGCGGGTCATTGCGAGGGTCCTGCAAAGAGCAGCGCCGCGAAGCCTGTCCCGAGGGCGAGACAGAGCGGACCATAGATTTGTCGATCGAGACGGGCGAACGGCTGCTCCGGCCAGATGCGCCGCCAGGCAGGTGTGTAAGCGGCAATGCCTCGCGCCAGGAACACGACCGCGAGCGCCACCCCGGCGAGCCGCACGATCGATGGCGCGACCGGCGGCCGGACCAGCCCGCCGGCGACGAGCGGCCAGATCGAGATCGCCAGCAGTGCCGCCGCCACGATGAAGCAGGCCGATGGCGACGGCATCTGGCGGATGCCGGCGGCGCCGACCACGGTGCGCGACAGCTCGAGCGCCGAGGCCGCCGGCCAGTAGCAGCCCGCACCCCAATAGGCGTGCAGTGCCGCGATGGCTGCTACGATCGTGCTGAGCAGTATCGCCAATGCCTGTGTCATGTTCGGAACAGCCTCGATCGTTTGCGTCTCGTGGCGCATCGATGCGATATCGGAGCGGAAGGCGCAGCCGCCGACGTCATCGACCGAAGCGTGCGCCGCGACGGCCGCCAGCTCGCGCAGATCCGGCAGCGCTTCCATGATGATGCGCTGCGCATCGGTCTGGCCGATGACGCCCAGGCGGATCGCGGCCGAGGTCAGGTTCGAAACCTGCGACGTCAGGAAGGCATCGAGAGTGGCGCCGAGATCGAGATGGTGTGCGCCGGCGGCGAGCCCGACCGCGACCGGGTAGGCAATCGCGCCTTCGAGTGCATGCTCCAACCGGTCGAATGCCTCGTTGCGCCAGGCGGCTCGGATGGCGATGCGAAATGCGTCGCCTTGCGCGCTGGTCTCGAGGTGGCGCTCGCGGCTGCCGGCAAGCGCGAGGGCAAGGTCGTTGACCGTTCGCAATGCCGCGGGATCGGCATCGCGCGCGGCGCGCCATGCCTCGCAGAGCAGGATGGCGTCGTTGCGCATCGCGCCGTGGGCGATCAGGTCCGCGAGCCAAGATTGCAGAGCCTCGGCATTCGGCAGGTCGCCGGCTTCGGCTGCCCATTCGAGTGCATGGCTGTAGGCGAAGCTGCCGACCGGGAATGCCGGCGACAGCCAGATCATCAGCGGCAGGCTCGGAAGCGACGAATATGCCGAGTTGGTGATCGTCACGGCGTGCCTTCCCTGGGGCTCCACACCGGCGGCGGGCGCTTGCGCGGCTCGTGGTCGTCGGCGTCGTCGTCGCCGTGATGATGGTGATGGCCGCCGGCGTAGGCGCCGCCCTCCGGGTTGAACGGGGCATCGATGTGGCTGATCGAGGCATCGAGCCCGCGCACCATGTCCTCGATCACGTGATCGCGGCGGATGACGAGCCGGTCGCCATCGAGCATGGTCGGCAGGTGGCGGTTGCCGAGGTGCCAGGCGACGCGGACCAGATGGCGCAGGTCGCTGCAACGGATTTCGGCCAGCGGCTCGGGCGCCGCGACGACGACGATCTGGCGCCCGTCCTCCAGTACCAGCGCGTCGCCATCGCGCAGCCGGTGCGCCTTTTCCAGGTCCAGCAGGAAGTCGAGGCCGCCGGTCGTGCGCATCGCGATCCGCCGCCGATGCCGCTGGTCGAAATCGAGTACGACGCTGCCGGCGGGTGCGGCAGCCCGGGTGCCGGCCGGAGCGACGGCGATGGCGCGGATCATGTCGATACCAAAGCGGCTGCGTGCGCGTGAACGCCAATTCGCCCACCGCCGTCATCCCGGCGAAGGCCGGGACCCACGACAAGTGGCAGCCGCGCAGGTATCGGCGACAGGCAACGATCGGCGCGGCGGCGGTATTCGACAGCGTCACAGAGCTTGCTGATGGTAGCCGTGGGTCCCGGCCTTCGCCGGGATGACGGAGAAATACGGTGACCGCGGTGTGGATGCGAAAGCGATTGGAGCACGGCGCACCTCAAAACATGAAATAGCGCTGCGCCATCGGCAGTTCCTTCGCCGGCTCGCATACCAGCAGCTCGCCGTCGGCGGTGACGCGATAGGTTTCGGGGTCGATCTCGATGTCGGGCGTGGCGTCGTTGTGGATCATGCTCTTCTTTGAGATGCCGCCGCGCGTGTTCTCGACCGCCACCAGCCGCTTGTCGATGCCGGCCCGCCTGGCGAGCTTGCGATCGATCGCGACTTGCGACGTGAATATCACCGAGGTCGCGGTCAACGCCTTGCCGAAGGCGCCGAACATCGGGCGGTAGTGGACCGGCTGCGGGGTCGGAATCGAGGCGTTGGGATCGCCCATCGGGGCAGCGATGATCATGCCGCCCTTGATGATCATTGCCGGCTTGGTACCGAAGAAGGCCGGTGCCCACAGCACGAGGTCGGCGAGCTTGCCGGCCTCCACCGAGCCGATGTGCTTCGACACGCCGTGCGCGATCGCCGGATTGATCGTGTACTTCGCGACGTAGCGCCTGACGCGGAAGTTGTCGTTGCCGGTGCCCTTGTCCTGGACAAGCGCGCCGCGCTGCACCTTCATCTTGTGCGCCGTCTGCCAGGTGCGGGTGATGACCTCGCCGATGCGTCCCATCGCCTGGCTGTCCGACGACATCATCGACAGTGCGCCCATGTCGTGAAGGATGTCCTCGGCGGCAATCGTCTCCTTGCGGATGCGGCTTTCGGCAAAGGCGAGGTCCTCGGGGATCGCCGGATCGAGATGGTGGCAAACCATCAGCATGTCGAGATGCTCATCGAGGGTGTTCACGGTGAACGGCCGCGTCGGGTTGGTCGATGACGGCAGCACGTTGGCGAGACCAGCGATCTTCATGATGTCCGGGGCATGGCCGCCGCCGGCACCCTCGGTGTGGAAGGCGTGGATGGTGCGGCCCTTGAACGCCTCGATGGTGTCCTCGACGAAGCCGCTCTCGTTCAGCGTATCGGAATGCAGCATCGCCTGCACGTCGTAGTCATCGGCGACGGCGAGGCAGTTGTCGATCGCGGCCGGCGTCGTGCCCCAGTCCTCGTGCAGCTTCAAGGCGCAGGCCCCGGCCTCGACCATCTCGACCAGCGCCGCCGGCCGCGACGCGTTGCCCTTGCCGGCGAACCCGAGGTTCATCGGCAGGCCGTCGGCGGCCTTGATCATCATCTCCATGTGCCAGGGACCCGGCGTACAGGTGGTGGCGCTGGTGCCGGCCGATGGACCGGTGCCGCCGCCCAGCATCGAGGTCAGGCCGGACATCAGCGCGTCCTCGACCTGCTGCGGGCAGATGTAGTGGATGTGGCTGTCGAAGCCGCCGGCGGTGAGGATCTTGCCCTCGCCGGCGATCACGTCGGTGCCGGGACCGACGATGATGTCGACGCCCGGCTGGATGTCCGGATTGCCGGCCTTGCCGATCCTGAAGATGAGGCCGTCCTTGATGCCGACGTCGGCCTTGACGATGCCCCAGTGGTCGATGATCAGCGCGTTGGTGATGACGGTATCGACCGCGCCTCGGGCGTTCGTCACCTGCGATTGACCCATGCCGTCGCGGATCACCTTGCCGCCGCCGAACTTCACTTCCTCGCCATAGACGGTGAGATCACGCTCGACCTCGACCACGAGCTCGGTGTCGGCGAGCCGCACCTTGTCGCCGGTGGTCGGCCCGAACATGTCGGCATAGGCAGCGCGGGAGATGGTGCGGGTCATAGCTTAGCGCCCTTCTTGCCGGTCGACGTATCGAGTTTGCCCATCACTTCGCCGCGGAAGCCGTACACCTCGCGCTTGCCGCCCAGCGGCACCAGCGTTACGTCGCGGCTCTGGCCGGGCTCGAAGCGCACTGCGGTGCCGGCGGGAATGTCCAACCGATGGCCGCGGGCCTTCTCGCGGTCGAATTGCAGCGCCGGGTTGGTCTCGAAGAAGTGGTAGTGGCTGCCGACCTGGATCGGCCGGTCGCCGGAGTTGGCGACGGTAATCGTGGTCCGCGTCGCGCCCTCGTTGAGAGCGATCTCGCCTTCGACAACCATGACCTCGCCCGGCACCACCTTCGGCGTGCCAGCACCGCGGATCGGGTTGTGCACGGTGACGAGCTTGGTGCCGTCGGGGAACGTCGCCTCGACCTGCACGTCGTGGATCATCCCGGCCACCCCGTCCATCAGCTGATCGGGCTTCAGCACGTGCGCGCCGGCTTCCATAAGGTCCGCGACCGACCTGCCGTCACGCGCGCCCTCGACGACCGTGTCGGTGATCAGTGCAACGGCTTCCGGAAAGTTGAGCTTCACGCCGCGTTCCAGCCGCCGCCGGGCAACCATCGCCGCGAGTGCGATCAGCAGTTTGTCTTTTTCTCTGGGGGACAGGTTCATGCTGACTTTCCATGTCTCGTTCTAACAAGACCATATGCGGGGGCTGACGCTTGGAAGCAGGCGGGCGAGGACCGCCGCCGACGCGGCGCGGACCCGATGCGCGGCTGGCCCGGCGAGGCGGACGACCAGCATTCCGTTCCAGGCGCTCGCGCCGGCGTCGCAGCAGGCGGTTTCGATCGCCGCCCGCACGGCATCGAGCTTCTGCTCGGCCGAGGGTGCGACATGGACGATCGTCGAAATGGCGCACGCGCCCCTGCCGGTGGCCGCGCGGTCGAGCCTGGTCGCGATCTCGCCATCGAGACGCACGTTCTCGGCCAGCAGCAGGCGTCCATCGCGCCGGATGCGCCAGCAGTCATGGAATAGCCCGTGAGTCATCCGCTCGGGCCTCGCCGTGCGCCCGAATACGACCGCTTCCCTCAGCGTCACCGACGCGCCGGTCGCCACCTCGACGTCCAGTCGGCGCGACAGCCGGGCGCCGTCGAAAAGGATCGACTCCTGCGGCAGCCAGGCGAGCTCGGCATCCTCGGCGGCCGCGAGCCTGGTCGTGATCGTCGCCAATCCGCCGTCGCTGCGGTAGACCTTCTCGGCCGACTGCGTCGTGAGTGCCGCGCGCGCGCCGATGTCGAGGGAGAACTCCAGCTGCTGCTGGTCGCCACCTGCGATTCCGCCCGACGTATTGACGATGACGCCTTCGCAGCCGCCGCCCACGCGTGGAAAGCGCAGGCGCAGGGCCCCTGCCTCGCGGATTTCGATCGCCGAGGTGCGCTCGCCGGTCCTGGCCAGCGAAGCGGCGAGCTGGCTTCGTGTGCGCATGTACGACGGCAATGCCATGCACGTATGTGGCGGCAGCCCGGATTCGAGTGCGGAGACGCGCATTGCAAGGTCCGATAAGATCCGGCTGCACGATAGCTGCCCAGGGGGACAGGGCAAGAATTTTCGCGCTCAAATTGCGAGCAGGGAAGTGATCGATTAGGCAGCACTCGGCTCCATGCCGAAGCAAACTCCGTTCGGGAGACCAGCGACATGATGACGATCGAGCAGGCTATCGTCGGCCGCCAGAGCATCCGCGCCTATCTCGACAGGCCGGTTCCGCGCGAGGTGCTGGAGCGGGTGCTGCTGACGGCAGGCCGTGCTCCGTCCGGTTCCAACATCCAGCCGTGGCGAGTTTACGTCGTGCAAGGCGCGATCAAGGACCGGCTGAGCGCCGAAATCCTGGCGCTGCACCGGGCGGGTGTCGAGGGAAGCCGCGAATACAACTACTATCCCGTCCACTGGCGCGACCCCTATCTGGCGCGCCGCCGCCGGACCGGGTGGGGGCTCTATGGCCTCCTCGGCATTGGTCGCGAGGACAAGTCGGCGATGGCGGAGCAGCATCGGCAGAACTACACGTTCTTCGGTGCGCCGGTCGGACTGATCATGGCAATCGATCGCGACATGGAGCTCGGCTCGTGGCTCGACACCGGCATGTTCATCCAGTCGGTGATGCTGGCCGCGCGCGGCGAGGGGCTGGAGACCTGTCCGCAGGCGGCGTTTTGTCAGTATCATGACGTAATCCAACGGCGATTGCACATTCCTGCACAGCAGCAAGTCGTCTGCGGCATGGCGATCGGGTACGCCGACCAGAGCGCGAAGATCAATGGTTTTCGTACTGAGCGTATCCCGCTATCGGAGTTCGTGACGTGGTGTGACGATAATGATCCGGAGGCTGCATTATAAGTTGAACGAGGGCGATCCTGGGTAGCCACCCGGGACGACAGCCCGCGCCCCCGGCGACCTATGATCCGTCCAACGCGGATCGAGGTCGCAATGTTGCTTGAGCTGCACGAGCCTGATGCGAATCCAGCGGTGGCGCCGAGCTACAACGACGCGGCGCTGGCGGCGCTCGGTGTCGCGCGCGACGACGTCGCAAGCACGCGAGTGGCGATTGGCTTGGTCGACTATGGCTTCGATCTGCTGCATCCGACGCTGCTCGATCCTGTCACGCGCGGCTCGCGGTTTCGCTGCCTCTGGGACCAGAACCGCACGCCGGCTGCGGCGCGCTCTGCCGATCTCGACGTCGCGGCGGTCGATGATTTCGATCGTGCGGTCCTCGATCGCGAGGTGCAGGCAGCGATCGTCAGCGGGTCGCGACGTCGGCTCGATGCCATATATGATCCGCATGCCAACAACTGCGGCCGGGGCGGGACAATCGGTGGCGCGCACGGCACCACGATGGCGTCGATCGCCGCAGGCACCGCAGTCGCCGGATTTCGAGGCGCGGCGCCGGCCGCGGAGCTGATCGGCGTGCAGCTGGCGCTCCTCGATCACGACTGGAAGGAGCAGGACTCGACGGGCCACCCGACGTGGTCGTGCTGGCGTCCCGACGAGCAGCCGGTGTGGGAAGGCTGGAAGAGCTACGACGACAGCCGGCAGATCATCAACGCGGTTCGCTACATCCATGATCGCGGCCGCAGGCTGGGGGTCGACGCCCTGGTGATCAATCTCAGCATCGGTGCATGGGCGGGAAGTCATGCCGGCCTGTCTCCGGTCGAGCATGCGCTTGGCGAGATGCTCGCCGATGCCGAGGAAGCCTGGCTGGCAGGTCGTGGCCCGCGCACCGTCCTCGTCGCCGGGACAGGCAACGCCGGCGTCGACGAAGGGCATTGGCACGGCGAGGCCAAGGCCGGGCATCCGGCGACATTCGACTGGATCATGCAGCGCCGCGACCCGACCCAGAACAAGCTCGAGATCTGGTACGACGGCGAGACTGCGGCAGCGGACATAACGCTCGGGTCGCCGCGCGGGCCTATGGTTCCGATCGACCCAGGGGCAACCCGGGAGCTGGTGATCGCCGGCGTTCGCGTCGGAATCGCCGAGCACCGGGTGGGAATGCGCGGCCGACTGTCATGCGTGCGCCTGCTCATCCACCCGCCGTTCCTGCCAGCTGCTGCATTCGCGGAGGGCGCGGACACCTTCGCCGCCACATTGCGGGTGGCAAGCGCGGACGCGACGCGGATCAACGCCTGGATCGAGCGCGACGACGGCGCGATCGAGCGCTCGTGGCTGTCTCCGAGCCATCCTTCCGGCTCGCTGTGCTGCCTCGCCACCGTGCCGCATGCGCTGGTCGTGGCCGGTTACGATCATCATCGAGACACCGTCGACCGCTGGCCGGCATTGCTGCCGGCCTCGAGCCTGGGACCGGCTCCATGGGTCGACGGCGAAGTCGGCCGGGTGCCTCACTTTGCAGCTCCTGCGCGCTGCATCTGGGGCGCCCGGTCGAAATCGCAAGGCTTCGTCGAGACGACGGGCACGAGCGCGGCCGTCGCTCTCGTCTCGGGCGCGATCGCCCATCACCTCGGCGTGCATGGTGCCGGTGCGACGCTGCCAGCACGTGCTGGCGAATGGAGCCCACGCTTCGGCTACCGCCGATTTCGGATCGATGCCAGCGACTGCACGGGAGTAGACCAGTGAACGAGACCGTACGCATTGAGCCACCCGCGCATGCGCCGCGACCGGCGCCGAGGCTCGAGAAGCCGTTCAAGGTCACGATCTGCGTGAACCAGACCTGCAGCATGGACTGCAAGCTCTGCTACGCCGACTGTGGCTCGTCGGCGCGGCCGGAGCTGACGACGGCGCAATGGAAAGCGTTCATCGACGAGCTGATCGCGGAAGGCTTCCTGCATGTGTTCTTCGAGGGCGGCGAGCCGTTTCATCGAGCCGATTTCGAGGAGATCCTCGACTACTGCAGACGCAAGCTGTTCGTGGCTGTTCGCACCCACGCGACACTGATCGACGAGGCGCGTGCGAAGCGACTGAAGGCCCTGGGCATCGGCCGGCTATATGTCGATCTGTTCGCGGCGGTTGCCGAGATACAGGATGAGCTGACCGGCCAGGCCGGCAGCTACGATGCGGTGATCGCCGGCATCCGCCATGCCCGCGCGGCGGGGCTGAAGGTCACCATTCTCGGTATCCTGTCGGCAAAGAATGCGCCGCATCTGCAGCGCTACGTCGACCTCGCCAAGGAGCTCGATTGCGACCAGGTCGGCGTGCTCCGTCTCTATCCGCTCGGGCGCGCCCGCAAGAACTGGAAGGAGCTGTCGCTGACGTTGCCGGAGATGATGGCGGCGCTCGGCAGCCTGAGGGTGCCGGCGGGTATTCAATTGATGCAGTCGTGGCATCCCAAGGATGGCAACTGCTGCTGGCAGACGGCGGCGGTAACGCCGCAGGGCGACAGCGTCGGCTGTCCCTACATGCGCGAGTACGTCAACTACGGCAACATCACCGAGCGCTCACTGCTCGAGACCTGGGACCACCCGCTCTATCGCCAGCTGCGCTCCAACGATGTCGAGGCGAGCTGCCCCGACTGCTCCACCACCCAGGGCACCCACGGCGGCTGCCGGGCCACGGCATACGCGTTCACCGGCCGCTTCACCGCGCCCGATCCCTATTGCAGCCATCACAACTCAGGAGAGGATTTGCGTGTACTCCCGGAACGGCTCTTACGCCAAGGCCCCTGATGTCGTGGTGCATGGCTTCGAGGAGTGGGGCCATGCGTATGCCTTCACGCCCGACGATCCCGACTTGCACGATTTGAACGCCAGCGCGTGGTTCATCCTGGACCTGTGCAACGGACGCCCGTTCGCGCAGATCGAGCGCGACTACATCAAGGCGGTGGGACCGACCATGGGTCCCGAGGTCGCCAGGGCACAGTTCCACGACGGTTTCGACCAGCTGCTGGCGCGAAACATCATCGCCAACACGGAGACCTGACAGTCCGCGGCGGCAAGCTTGCCGAAGGCGGCGCGGCCGCGGATCACCAGCAGGAACAAGCGGCGCGTGCACCGGCGCGCGCGGAGGGATCGGCAAGGCAGTCGCCTTGTCGAATTGAGGGGGCTTGCGTCTGTGCGGGTGCCTCGAACGAGCCGGGTCTGCGATCTCGTGGTCCGGCGTAGCAGGAGGAGCAGGAGATGATGAGCGAGGTAATGGATCGGCACATTGGCCGGCTGGCGCGCGCCCGGGGCATCGAGGCGCCGACCATCGAGACTGTGAACCAGCAGGTGCGCACCAGCATGAGCGTGCCGTTCCGGCGGCACATGCTGGGGGAGATCACCAGCGGTCCCGCGGTCGCGACGGTGAACCAGCAGGTGCGGACCAGCATGAGCATACCGTTCGCTCCCCACATGAAGGGCGTCGGCGCCAATCCGGCGATCGAGACGGTCAACCAGCAAGTGCGCACCAGCATGAGCGTGCCGTTCTCCAGCTACATGCGCGACGGCACCGCCAGGAAGGCTCCCGCCATCGAAGCGGTGAACCAGCAGGTCCGCACCAGCATGAGCGTGCCGTTCAATCCCTATATGCTCGGAGCCCATGCCGAGGAGCTCCTGAAGCGGCGGGTGATGATCTCGCCGGTGCTCAGCGTCTGGCAGTTCAAGGTCAAGGATTGCGAGGCGTTCGCAGCCTGGCTCGCGACCCGCGAGATCCTGATGAGCGAAGGGCGGCTCGGCGGCGATGCCGAAATACGCGGTGTGCGCTACGGCGGAACTTATCGTGTCGGCACCGAACGCGGCGGCACTGGCGGCACGTACAAGACCGTGTGGGGCTACACCAGTGAAAGCTCGATGCTGGCGATGCAGCGTCTGTGCTCGGATGCCTCGGTTTCGGCGACCATCGTTCAGCTCGACCTGATCGACTTCGTCAAGGGGCTGAAGCGCTTCGTCGCCGAAGCCGGCGACCACCACTTCGCCGAGGAAGTGCTGATTTCGGCCGCCGCCGGCTAGCGCCCGGATCGCGAAGCTCGATCTGTCGTCAGCACAATCGACACGAGCTTCGCGATCAATACGCCGGAGCCAATGCCATGGCCTGACCGGTTGCGATCGCTATTGCGTGCAAGCCTTGAAAAACGAACCTCGAAGGTCATTGCCGATGCTCGCCCGCCGCCGATCGCTATCCGTTGTCGCTCGGCTGCGGGCGCTGCAGGCCCGCCTCGCGGCGCCTTCGGACTGGGCGTCGCGGGGACGCTTCGCGCTTGGGATTGCCGCGGGGCTCGCCGCCGCGCTGCTATGGGGCGGCGGCTCGGTTGTCTCGCGCCACCTCGTGTCGCAGCGCCTGGATCCCCTGGACCTCGCGCTGCTGCGCTACATCGGGTGCTTTCCGATTGCCGCTGTTGCATTGCTGCTCTTTCGCGAGCGTGTTCGGCTCGACGTTTCGTGGTTTCGGCTGGGTGCGCTGCTGTTCTTGGCAGGCCCGCCCTACCACGTGTTCGTGATCGGCGGCTATGCCCATGCCACCGCCGGTGCCGGCGCCTTGATCATTACCGGGCTCATGCAGGTGCTCAGCCTGGCGGTTCCGCTGGCGCTCGCCGGCACGCGGCCGCGCCTCGCGGCGGTGATCGGCGCGCTGCTTGCCGTCGCCGGACTGGGACTGTTCTCGACCGACATGGCAGCCGGCTTCTCGTTCACGCCGATCGGGCTTGTGATCTTCTCGGTCGCCGCCCTCGGATGGGCGCTGCTCACCTACTACGTCAGGCTCTGGCGGATCGATCCGCTGCAGCTGACCAACGCGCTTGCGCTGTGGTCGCCGCTGTTCCTGCCACTCTATTTGTGGTTCCGGCCGCACGGGCCGGATTTCAGTGGCCCGGTTTCCGAGACGCTGCTGCAACTCGTCTATCACGGCGTGCTGGTGGCCTATGGCGCAACACTGCTGTACTTCGTTGCGGTTCGCAATCTGGGGATCTCGACCGCGGCGGTGATCCAGGCCTTGGCCCCCGGCCTGGCTGCGGCGATGGGCGGCCTGCTGCTCGGCGAGCTCCTGTCGCCGGTACGCATCGCCGGCATCGCAGTTGTCATTGCCGGCATCGTGGTTACATCTGCCGGAGCGCCGATCTGGCAGTTCATGAGGCGCGGGCGGGACGTGGTGGCGCGGGTCGGGCCGGGACGGGCGGCAACAGGGCGTTAAGCATGCTGGTCTATCATCGCGGTCTCCAATAATGCGGCGACCGGCGGCGATGCGACAAACCCTGCAATTCTTGGCCTTGATGGCGTGCGGACTGCTGCTGGCCGGCGTTGCCATGCTGGTGATCCAGGCGATCACCGGAATCTCGGCGGCGAGCGGCGGCAACCTCGGGTTCGGCTCCAGATCGGCTGCGGGGATCGACTACACATCCTTCGGCGTCGGGCTGGCGGTGGGCTTGACGCTGGCCGAGATCGCCCGCCTGTCATGGTCGGATCTGCCCCGCCGCATCGTCGCCTGGTTCATCGCCAATCGCCACAACGCAAAGTACCTCGCATTCGCCTGTGCGTCGCTCGCAGTGTTGATCTACGTGTGACGCGCCGCCGCCCATCGGCGGGCGGACCCGGTGCAGCAACGAGAAAGGCCGCGTCCCGGATCGGGAGGCGGCCTTTCACTTGGCTTCGATTTCGCGGGTCGGAAATGGCTTAGTGCACGGTCTTCCAGATCCGCTTCTTGGCGATATAGAGCAGGATGACTGGTGATCAGCATGTACAGCAGCACCTGCCAGCCGAGACGCTTGCGCTCCGACAGCTTTGTATCGGCCGTCCAGGCCAGGAATGCGGCCAGGTCCTTGGAGTTCTGTTCGACCGTCGACGGCGCGCCGGCGTTGGCTTCGTACTTCACCGCGCTCGCCAGCGGCGGCGGCATGGCGATCTGACCGCCGGGGAAGTACTTGTTGTAGTACATGCCATCCTGCAGCTTGTTGCACACATCCGGCGAGCCGGGGTCACCCACCGCTACCGATGCGCAACGCTCCACCGATTTCTCGTCCCTGACGTCCTTGTCCTCGACCAGTTTCAGGTGGCCGGATTTTTCGCGGACATAGGCCGGCGGCTTATCCGCGTAGCCGATCATCAGGGCATAGAGGTAGTCGGCGCCGCCTTCCTGGTAGCCGGATGCGATGTCGCGCAGCATCGAGAACGGGTGGTAGAGCAAGGTGCCGGAGTAATCGACGTTGCGAGCCCGGGCCATCAGCGATAGATCGGGCGGATTGGCTCCGTTCTGTGCGGCGCGCGCGGCGTTCTCGTTGTCATAGGGCCCGAGGATGGGATCGGCCAGCTTGGCCGGCCGCTTGATCAGGTTGCCCTTGCGGTCGGCGATCTCGCCGCTGTCGTTCGGGCCATCGAAGATCTGGTTCGGCCACGAGGCGGCGAGCGCCTTGACGCTCTCCTCCGGAAACGACGGGCCGCCCGGCTGCACGAGATTGCGGAAATACATCCGCTTCAGCCCGTGACAGGCGGTGCAGACCTCCTTGTAGACCTGGAAGCCGCGCCGCAGCTGCGCCTCGTCGAACTGGCCGAACAGTCCGCCGAAGCTCCACTTGTTTCGCTCGATGTGAACCGCATCGCCGGCCGCGTGCGCCGCCTGTCCCGCGATCGCGAGCAGACCCGCCGCGATGCCTGCCCGCAGCGCCTTGTCGAGAACCGTTCTCATGGTTGTGATCCTGGCTTTCATGTTCGTCACGGTCCTCGTCAGCGCTTCTCGGGAGCGGCAGCCGCTCCGGCGACCGAGCTGGCGCCGCCGGCGGGGCCCAGGACCGATTCCGCGATCGAGCGTGGCAGCTTCTTGGGCGTCTCGATCAGGCCGACGACCGGCATCACGACCAGGAAGTGGATGAAGTAGTAGGCGGTGAACACGCGGGCCCACCAGACATAGGCGCCTTCGGCCGGCTTCGAGCCCAGATAGCCGAGCGCGATGCAGGTGAACACGAACAGCCAGAAGAACCAGCGATAGAGCGGCCGGTACTTGGTCGAGCGCACCCGGCTGGTATCGAGCCAGGACACGAATGCCAGGATCGCCACCGCCGCAAACATGAACAGCACGCCGCCGAGCTTCGAGGGGATGGCGCGCAGGATCGCGTAGAACGGCAGGAAGTACCATTCCGGCACGATGTGCGGCGGCGTCACCAGCGGGTTCGCCTCGTTGTAGTTGTCGGCATGCCCGAGGTAATCGGGCACGAAGAACACGAACCAGGCGAACAGCACCACGAACAGCGCCAGCGCGAAACCGTCCTTCATCACGGCGTAAGGCGTCATCGGCACCGTATCGGCCTTGCTCTTGACGTCGAGGCCGGTGGGGTTGTTCTGGCCGGCCACGTGCAGCGCCCAGATGTGCAGGCCGACCAGGCCGGCAATCACGAACGGCAGCAGGTAGTGCAGCGAGAAGAAGCGGTTGAGCGTCACCCCGGTGACGGCATAGCCGCCCCATAGCCACTGGGTGATCGCGGTGCCGACGACCGGGATCGCGGTGAAGAAGTTGGTGATCACGGTGGCGCCCCAGAAGCTCATCTGGCCCCACGGCAGCGTATAGCCGAGGAACGCCGTCGCCATCATCGCGAGATAGATGAACACGCCGAGGATCCACAGGACCTCGCGCGGCGCCTTGTACGAGCCGTAATAGAGGCCGCGGAAGATGTGAAGGTAGACGGCGAGGAAGAACATCGACGCGCCGACCGCATGGATATTGCGAATGAGCCAACCGTAGTTGACGTCACGGCGGATCGCCTCGACCGAGTTGAAGGCTTCGGCGGCGCTCGGCACGTAGTGCATGGCGAGCACGACGCCGGTGATGATCTGCACCGCGAGGCAGAACGTCAGGATGCCGCCGAAGGTCCACATGTAGTTGAGGTTGCGCGGCGTCGGGAAGTCCACGAACTGGCCGTGCATCATGCGCATCACCGGCAGCCGCTCGTCCATCCATTTGGCCAGACCGGAGGTGGGTGTGTAGGTTGAATCGTGACCTGACATGTTCGCGTTCCTCAACCGATCCTGATCTTGCTGTCGCCGATGAATTCGTAGGTCGGCACTTCGAGGTTGCGCGGAGCCGGTCCTTTGCGAATGCGTCCAGAGGTATCGTAGTGCGAGCCGTGGCAGGGGCAGAACCACCCGCCGTAATCGCCCTTGGCATCGGACAGGGTCTGGCCCTTCGGCACGCAGCCGAGATGGGTGCACACGCCGACCATCACCAGCCAGTTCTCGTGCCCCTTCTTCACGCGATTTGCGTCGGAGGCCAGTGCCTTCTCGGGCAGCGCGTCATTGCGGGCACTCTCGTCCTTGAGGTCGGCCAGCGGCACCTTGTTGGCCTGCTCGATCTCGGGCTTGGTCCTGTTGCGGATGAACACCGGCTTGCCGCGCCACATCACCGTGATCGCCTGCCCTTCCTTGACGGGCTTGAGGTCGATCTCGACCGAGGCCAGGGCCTGGGTGCTGGCGTCGGGGTTCATCTGCTGGATGAATGGCCACATCGCGAGTGCGCCGCCGACGGCAGCAAAAGCGCCACCGGCGATGGTCAGAAAGTCCCGACGATTGGTATCATCGACGTGGGATGCCACTGATTTCTCCTGGTGCCATGCGCTCGAGGGGCCGCGAGCCGGCTCCCGAGTAGGATTGAGAGGATTCCGTATCAACACGTGCGCCATCACGCGCATTCGCGCGCGTTACGACGCGTCGTCCTTCTGCCATCCTTTGTCGCAGCCCTCAAGGCACTTGAGAGTTTGGCCACAAGAGGCAATTTGGCGCAGCCCCTTGAAAATCCGGCTCCTTCGCATTGGTCCAGGCGGATTAGCGCTTGATAGCACCGGCACTTAGTCGCTTGAGCCAGTTGCTGACGGCCTCGAACGAGCCATAGAGGTCGTGATTGTTGTGACCGGCGCCGGCGAGCGTCACGATCTCCTTTGGATCGGGAGCAATCGCGTAAAGCTGCCGCCCCATGGCCACTGGCACGACGTCATCCGCCTCGCCGTGGACGATCAGCAGCGGCACGCGCAGATCGCGCACGTGCCGGCTGCTTTCGTAGCGGTCGGTCACCAGCCAGCGGACCGGCAGCCAGAAATAGATCTCGGCGGCGCGGTCGACCACCGATGTGAACGGGCTGTCGAGAATGACGCCGGCGACCGCCTTCTCGCGGGCAATCTGCAGCGCGACGCCGGTGCCGAGCGATTTGCCGTAGATCACGATGCGGTCGGGCTTCACGCCTTCCTTGATCAGCAGGTCGTAGGCAAGTTTCGCGTCGGCGACGTTGGCTGCTTCGCTCGGGGAGCCGGTCGAGCCGCTGAAGCCGCGGTACGACATCATCAGCATGCCATAGCCGTAATCGAGATATTTGCGCATCAGCAGGGCGCGGTCGGCAAGCGATCCACCGTTGCCATGATAGAACAGCAGCGTCGGCCGACCGGGCTTCGCCTTGCCGTACCAGTTGATGATCCTTTGCCCGTCCGGCGTGTCGAAGATCCGCTCGTGCACGTCGGCGAGGCCAACCCGAGCGGGCGGCGTGCGTGTCGGGTCGGGGAAATACAGCAGGTGGCGCTGGCCGAGGTAGCCGGCGACTACGATCAACAGGTAGGTGCCGCCGATGATCAGCAGGGTTGACTTGAGCACTGAAGCGATCCGCATCGAGGTTGCTGACGTTTGCATCATGGAGTTGCCGGGCTACATAGCATGGTGATCCGTCTCGCTCTCTACCAGCCCGACATTCCGCAGAACGCGGGCACATTGATGCGGCTGGCGGCATGCCTCGGCGTGCCGGTCGAGCTGATTGGGCCGGCCGGATTCGACGCGTCGGACCGGGCATTCCGCCGGGCCGGCCTCGACTACCTGGCGCACGTCGAGCTGACGCGACATGAGAGCTGGGAGGCATTCGAGCGCGAACGGTGCGCCGTCGCGCCGGCGCCGCGGCTGATCCTGCTGACTTCCAAGGCAGACACCGACTATCTCGATTTCGCCTTTGCGGCCGGCGACATCCTGATGCTCGGCCGCGAGAGCGCGGGTGTGCCGGAGCATGTGCATGCCGCGGCCGACGCCCGCATCCGTGTTGCGATCCGTCCGGGATTGCGCTCTCTCAACGTCGCGGTCGCCGGTGCGATGGTGCTCGGGGAGGCGCTGCGGCAGTTGCGCCAATTTTGACTGGTGGCTGTGGATGGTGTCAGGCCCCGAGTATCAGACACCTGCACGCTATCGATCGCTCAAGCCGGCGGTGCGACCGACAGGCCGTTCACCTTGTGCTTGGCGATCAGCGCGGCAATGAAGCCCGACTTCTTCGCCTCCTCGACGAAGGCTGAGAGGAACTTCGCGGCGGCGGCATTCTTCTTCTGCGTGCCGATCGCCTGCTGCACTGCCGAGAACTGGCCATCGAGGATGCGCGCGCCCGGCAGCCGCAGCACGTCGGAGAGCAGGCGGGGCTTGAGGCCCGACAGCGCATCGCACTTCTCGTTGACGAACTTCTCCCAGCTGTCGTCGATCGAAGTCGCGTTGACCAGCGTCGCGTGCTTGATGTTGCGCTCGAGCCAGAGGCCGTAGGCGCTGCGGCCGTAGTTGGCGATGCGGATGCCGGGCTTGTCGACATCGGCGATGGACTTCAGGGGCGAGCTCGGCGGCACCAGGTAGGTCGACTGGATCTCGCAATAGGCAGCCGTGAACGCGATCTTCTCGGCGCGGGCAGGCTCGGCGCCGATCAAGCCGATGTCCCACTTGTCCGCATCCGCGTCGTCGGCGAGCGGGCCGGGCTGGGCGTACGTCACGTATTTCACCGGCACACCGAGGCGGCGGGCGATCTCGGCCGCCATGTCCGGCGACACCCCCTCCGGGTCGCCGTTCGCACTCTTGCCCGTCACCAGCAGAAAGTTCGACAGGTTGACGCCGGCGCGCAATGTGCCGGTGGGGGCGAGCTGGGCGACGATCTCGGGCGAAACGGGCATCGGTGGCTGTTTCCTCGGGCGTTTGTTGTGCGACCCGTTTTATGACATGACGCCGCGCGGCGGCACAGGGTCTGCCGGAATACGTGACAAGCGCTCGTCGCGTGGCACGACAGTCGCACGGCTGCCGCCGAATTGCCGGAATTCTGCCGGCAAGAGAGGCGCGGCTGAATGCAGGGCGCCGCCTGCACTCTCGGGGAGATCTCTAGATGCGTACGACAACGCGCCGCCTGGACAGGCCGGCGATCCGCAATTGCTTTGCCTTGATCGCGACGATGCTGCTGTCGGCGCCGTTCGCCCTCGCGCTGGCGGCGCAGGCGGGCGAGCTGCGACTGTCCCACCAGTGGACCGCCAACCAGGACGCGCGTGACGTAGCTGCCCGCGTCTTCGCGGAGGAGTTGCAAAAGCGCCTGCCGCAACAGCGCGTCACGATTCATTCCAGCTCGTCGCTGGTGGCCAATCCGGTCGAGCAGTATGACGCGATGCTCGACGGCCGTATCGAGATGGCGATCTTTCCTCTGTTCTATATCGCGCCAAAGGTGCCGGAGGTTTCGATCACGCTGATGCCGGGCGTGCCATCGTCGGTCGAGCAGGCGCGGCTTTTGAAAGGCAGCGAGTTCCAGACCAAGTTCCAGGATTTCTGTGAGCAGAAGGGTTTTCACGTCCTGGGCTGGTGGTGGCTCGCCGGCGGCATCGTCAGTCGCGAGGCCGACATCGGGGCACCGGCCAGCTACAAGAGCCTGATGGTGCGCAGCGGCGACCCGAACTTCGATCTGATGTTCCAGGCGGCCGGGGCGAAGTCGAAGGTGCTGTCGTCGCCCAAGATTGCCGGCAGCTTGAAGGACGGCAGCCTCGACGTGGCGCTGGCCTCGCTCGAATCGCTGGTCAGCCTCAAGATCTTCGAGTCCTCGAAGCGCGCGCTGATCGGTGGCGACACTCTCTATGTGTCGCTGCACCCGCTGATGATCTCGACCAAGGTGTGGAACCAGCTCAGCGATGCGGAGAAGCTCGACTTCGAGGATGCCGCCGCGGTGGCGGAGGAAGCGTTCGAGCACAGCCAGGCAGTAGCCGAGAAACAGACGGTCGATACCTTCACCAAGGCCGGTGCCCAGGTGCGGCCGATGACGACGGACGAATACGAGGCCTGGCTCGCGATCGCCAACAAGACCTCGTGGCGCAACTATCGCGACATGAATCCGACCAGCCGCGGGCTGTTCGACGCCATGCTGATGAGCTTCATCAATCAGGGGAAGCGCTAGTGTGATGATCCCGAAGTTCGCATTCACCTCCCGGCAACACCGAGTTGCGAACTTCGGAATCGGAATCACACTAGGATCAATGGCTTGCTAGTGCGACGAGCTTCGCGAACGGGACACTAGCCGCCGGTGCCGTCTCGGCTCGATCGGCAGCTGCGGCCGCCGATCGACGCGTGCGAGTGATACGCTCGGAAGCGTTCCAGCGCGCGTCGGCTGCTACTCCGCCGCCGCCTTCTCGCCGCCGGGCTGCTGCTCGCCGAGGAAGCCGCCGCTCTGGCGCGCCCACAACTGGGCATAGAGGCCGCCGCGCGCGACCAGCTCGGCGTGACTGCCTTCTTCCACGATGCGGCCGTGATCGAGGATGATCAGCCGGTCCATGGCGGCAATCGTCGACAGCCGGTGGGCGATGGCGATTACCGTCTTGCCGGCCATCAGGTTCTGGAACTGCTCCTGGATCGCGCCTTCGACCTCCGAGTCGAGCGCGCTGGTCGCCTCGTCGAGGATCAGGATCGGCGCGTCCTTCAATAGCACGCGGGCGATCGCGATCCGCTGGCGCTGACCGCCCGAAAGCTTGACGCCGCGCTCGCCGACATGCGCCGCATAGCCCCTGCGGCCTCTCTGGTCCTCCAGCGTCTCGATGAACTCGTGCGCCTGCGCACGCTTTGCCGCCGCGATCGCAGCGGCCTCGCCGGCTTCAGGACGGCCATAGAGGATGTTGTCCAGCACCGAGCGGTGCAGCAGCGAGGTATCCTGCGTCACCATGCCGATCCGGGCGCGAAGCGAGTCCTGGGTCACCCCGGCGATGTCGTGGCCGTCGATCAGGATGCGCCCGCCCTCGAGGTCGTAGAACCGCAGCAGCAGGTTGACGAGCGTCGACTTGCCGGCGCCCGAGCGGCCGACAAGGCCGACCTTCTCGCCGGGCTTGATGGTGAGGGACAGGTTCTCGATCACGCTGCCGCGCCGCTCGTCGATGCGCGCGACTCGGCCATAGTGGAAGGCAACGTTCTCGAACCGGATCTCGCCCTCCGGCACGGTGAGCGCCGGCGCGGCAGGCTGGTCCACCACGTCGTGCGGGCGGGAGATCGCCATCATGCTCTCCTGCACGACGCCGATGTTGTCGAAGATGCCGGCGAGCGTCCACATGAACCAGCCGGACATGTTCATCAGCCGGATGACGAGGCCGGTGACGAGCGCGATCGCGCCGATCGTGACCAGGCCCCGGGTCCACAGCCAAATGGCGAGCCATGTCGTCACCACCAGCACCAGGCCGTTCAGTGTCCACAGCACCACCTCCATGATGCTGTTGAGGCGCAGCTGCTTCTTGTAGCGCTCGAGGAACTCGGTGAAGGCGCCGCGGGCATACTCGTCCTCGCGCTCGGTGTGCGCGAAGAGCTTGACCGTCGCCATGTTGGTGTAGCTGTCGACGATGCGGCCGGTCAGCATCGAGCGCGCTTCCGACATCTCGGCCGAGCGCTGCTCGATGCGCGGTACGAAATAGACGAGCGCCACGACATAGCCGGCGAGCCAGACCAGCAACGGAATCGCCAGCAGGCGGTCGGCCTGGAAGAACAGGATCAGGGCGCCGACCCAATGCACGACGACCCACACCACCACGTCGCAGGTGTTGGCGGCGACGTCGCGGATCGCCGGGCCGACCTGGATCACGCGCGTCGCCACGCGCCCGGCAAAGTCGTTCTGGAAGAAGCCGAGGCTCTGGCGCAGCACGTAGCGATGGGCGAGCCAGCGGGTGCGGATGTTGACCGGGCCCTGGATCAGCTGCTGCTTCAACAGGTCGGCGACCGCCGACATGATCGGCCGCACCACCAGCGCCAGCACCGTCATGAAGATGAGCTCGGTCGCGTGGTCGGCGAAGAACGTCTGCGGGGTTCGCGCCTCCTTCATCATGTCGACGATGCGGGCGACGAACGCCATCACCGCCACCTCGAGGCTGGCAAGAATCAGCGTCGCCGTGGTCAGCAGCGCGAACGCCCACCACACCGGCTTCAGGTAGTACCAGAAGAACGGTACCAACCTTTCCGGCGGGCGGGCGATGGCTTGGTCGGTCGCGAACGGATCGATCCGCGTCTCGAACCAGGTGAAGATGCGCTCCAGCATGCGTGTACCAATAGCGTTTGTCGGCGAGTATGTCGCGCGGACGGTGAGGCCATTTCCGGCTGTCATCCCAAGGCCTGACCACCGAGCCCACTGCGCCAAGGACGCCGCGGCCGAGGGCGTTGCGCGGTGGGTCCCAGCAATGCGTGCCGCGATGACGCCGGTTGCTCGGCCGGCCGGCGAGGCGCGGCCGCACATTCGAGATCAGTGCCGCCCGCGACGCGATCGGGATGACTTCGCGGGACGTTTGTCCCGGCATGGCTCGTCAGGTAGAACCCTATCACGACCAAACCATGACGACAGCCGGGAGTAGTAGGTGCATCCGATGAAGCCCGACATCGCCAAGCTCACGCCGGTCGATCCATCGACCATCAACGCGCACAAGGCCATGGCGAGAGCCTGGTTTGAGCGCTTGCGCGACGACATCCTGACCGCGTTCGAGAAGATCGAGGCCGAGCTGCCGGCCTCGGCTCCTGGCGGGGACGCAGGTCCGGGCCAGTTCGCGCGCACCCCCTGGCAGCGCACCGATCAGTCCGGCGCCAGTGGCGGCGGCGGCACGATGGGCATGATGAGTGGCCGGGTGTTCGAGAAGGTCGGCGTGCATACCTCGACTGTCCATGGCGAGTTTGCGCCCGAGTTCCGCAAGCAGATCCCGGGTGCCGACGCCGATCCGCGCTTCTGGGCCTCGGGAATCTCGCTCATCGCGCATCCGGCGAACCCCAATGTTCCGACCGTGCACATGAACACGCGGATGGTGGTGACGACGCGGTGGTGGCTGGGCGGCGGCGCCGACCTGACGCCGATGCTCGATCGCCGGCGCACGCAGGATGATCCCGACACGCTCGCGTTCCATGCCGCGATGCGGGCGCCGTGCGCGGCGCATGCGATCGCCGACTACGCGCGCTACAAGAAGTGGTGCGACGACTATTTCTACCTTCCTCATCGCCAGGAAATGCGCGGCATCGGCGGCATCTTCTACGACTACCTGTCGCCGTCGCCGGCCGAAGGCGGATTTGACGCGGCATTCGCATTCACCCGCGATGTCGGCCTTGCGTTCCTCGGCAGCTATCCGGCGATCGTCCGCCGCAATTATTCACAGGGCTACACCGCCGCCGACCGCGACGAGCAACTCGTGCGCCGCGGCCGTTACGTCGAATTCAACCTGCTGTACGACCGAGGCACGATCTTCGGCTTGAAGACCGGGGGCAACGTCGCCTCGATCCTGTCATCGATGCCGCCGGTGGTGAAGTGGCCGTGAGGCGGGGCGAGCGGCGCGCCGGCCGACGGACCGCGGCTACAGCCAGCCCTTGCGGCGGAAGTAGGTGAACGGGACGACGGCCGAGATGACCATCATGATCAGCGCCATCGGGTAGCCCCAGAGGAACTCGAGCTCCGGCATGTGCTTGAAGTTCATGCCGTAGATCGAGGCGATCAAGGTCGGCGGCATCAGCATCACGGCGGCGACCGAGAACAGCTTGATGATCTGGTTCTGCTCGGTCGAGATCATGCCGAGCGTGGCGTCGAGCAGGAATGCGACGCGGTTGGACAGGAACCGCATGTGCTCCATCAGCGAGGACACGTCGCGATGCGCCACCTCGACGCGTGCGAGAATGTGCGCATCGTCCTTCCGTTCACGCGCCGCGTGGGCGAAGTAGGTGAGCACGCGGTCGATCGACAGCGCGGATTCCTGGGCCCGGGCGTTGGTATCGCCCTGTTTGCCGACGGCCTTGAGGATCGCCTCGAGCCGCCTGCCGCGGGTCTGCTGGCCGCCCTTGATTTCGAAGATCGCCGGTGCCGTGCGATCGACCTCGTCCTGGATGCGTTCGATCAGGTCGGCCTCGCGGTGGATGATTGCCTCGATCAGGCCGATCATGATCGCGGGCGCGGCGCCGCAGGGAACGTCGCCCTTCTCCGCCTTCTGCAGGAATAGCGGGAACGCCTTCGGCTCGGCATAGCGCACGGTCACCAGGCGCTTGCCCGCGAGGATGAACGTCAGCGCCGTGGTCAGTGGCACCGGAGCCTCGACGTTGTAGACGATGAACGCGGTCATGAAATAGGCGCCGGTCTCCTGGTAGAGGCGGTTCGAGGCCTCGATCTCACGCATCTCGTCGCGGGTCGGGATCGCGATTCCGAGCAGCTTCTCGACGAATTTGTCCTCCTCCATCGTCGGATTGAGCAGATCGAGCCAGACCGTCTCGTCGCCGATCGACTGCGGGTTTGCGCGTCTGGTCAGGGCAGCACCCTGGTGATCGTAGATCGTCAGCATGGCCCTATTCCCCCGGCTGGCTGGCTGAGCGCCTTTGCGCTTGTCGGAGGCGATTGATACACCAGTACGCGAACCATGCCAGCCCCGCTTTTGGATGCTTATTGTGACAAGGTAAGGAAATGCGATCGATGGAGAGCAGAATCGCATGGCGGAGACATTCGAACCGATCGAATTGGCTCGCGGCCGCGTCGGGGTGACGCTGATCGAGAGCCCGCTAGGTGGCCCGGTGCTGCGCCTCGAGGCGGCCGGCGGCGTCGCCGAGGTGGCGCTGCAAGGCGCGCAGGTGATCGGCTGGCAGCCGCGCGGACATGCGCCGGTGATCTGGATGTCGCCGATGGAGCGGCTGGCAAGTCCGCCCGACAGTCCGAAGCCGGTGCGCGGCGGCACGCCTGTCTGCTGGCCCTGGTTTGCCCAGCATCCGACCGACCCGGCGAAGCCCGCCCACGGGTTCGTCCGCACGCGCCTCTGGTCGGTGGACGCGACCGAGGCCGCCACGGATGCGGTGCGCGTCAAACTGTCGGTCGCGACGAGCGCTGCCGACCTGGCGCTGTGGCCACACGCGGCTCGCGCCGAGGTGGAAGTGACGCTCGGAAGCGGACTGCAGATTGCACTGGCGACTCACAACACCGGCAGCAGTGCCTTCGCGCTGACCCAGGCGCTGCATACCTATTTCGCCGTCGGTGACATTGCCGACATCGAGGTCGAAGGCTTCGATCGACAGGGTTATGTCGACAAGCTCGACGGCAACGCCCGCAAGCAGCAGACGGGCAGCATCATCTTCGCCGCCGAGGTCGACCGCATCTACGACGAGCACCCGGGGGGCGCGGCGATCATCGACCGCGGCCTGAAGCGCCGGATCGGAATTGCGAAGTCGGGCAGCCGGTCGTCGGTGGTGTGGAACCCGTGGAGCGGAAAGGCGCGGCGGCTCGGCGACATGGGCCCTGACGGCTGGCGCCGAATGGTCTGCGTCGAGACCTGCAACGCTGGGGCTGATGTCGTGACGCTGCCGCCCGGCGGCACACATACGCTTTCGGCTAGCTATGGCGTCGAGTATATTTGACGATGGCCTTGCCTCGGTCCGGATATGGGTGGGTACGCCGGCCCGAATTACGCCATGCGTGCATACGCATGATCTTGACTGTGACATTTTGAGGGGGACTTGGTCATGCTATTTCGCTTTCTACGGATCGCTTTGGCGCTGATCGCCGCAGCAGGCATGATGCTGTGGGCAGGCGCCGCAACTGCAAGATCGTTCAAGGATCTGTTCCCGGATGTGCAGTACAAGGACCCGAAGGTCCAGCAGCTGGTCGAGAGCTTCGACTATCGGCAGGGGCAGGTTGCATTGGGCGCGGGCGGTGTCGAGCTCAAGGTGCCGGTCGGGTTCTACTTTCTGCAGCAACGGGATGCTCGCCGCGTCCTGGTTGAAGTGTGGGACAATCCGCCGGCCGTGGCGGAAGGCGTACTCGGCATGATCCTGCCGGCCGGCAAGTCGCCGGTCGAGGACACCTGGGGCGCCATCGTCACATTCGACGCCGATGGATACGTGTCGGACGAGGATGCCGCGAGCATCGACTATGACGCGATGCTGAAATCGATGAAGGAGGCGACTGCATCGGCGAGCGAGGAGCGCTCGCGCAATGGCTTTGGCACCATGCGCCTCATCGGCTGGGCATCGCCGCCGTTCTACGACAAGCCCTCCCACAAGCTGCATTGGGCGAAGGAGCTCCAGTTCAACGACAGCCCCAGTCATACGCTCAACTACGACGTGCGGGCGCTCGGCCGGCATGGCGTATTGAAAATGAACTTCGTGGCCGGGATCGATCAGCTGCAAGACATCAAGTCGGTGATTCCGGACGTGATGGCCATGCCGGATTTTGCCGCCGGCTCCCGCTATCAGGATTTCGTTCCCGGTACCGACAAGGTCGCCGCCTACGGCATCGGCGGACTGATCGCCGGCAAGGTGCTGGCCAAGGCCGGCGTGCTTGCCATCATGCTGGCGTTCCTGAAGAAGGGCTGGATCCTGGTGATTCTGGCGCTCGGCGGCGCATTCCGTTACCTGAAGGGATTGCTCGTCCGGAACCGGCCGCCTTCGACGTCCTGAGCTAGTTTTCGCGGTCGATCGGAAATTTCGCCCAGGTGCGAAACAGCGCGGTCGCGGCCTCGCGAGTCTCGACCGTCGGCGGTATCGGTGCGGCGTCGAATGCACTGCCGGCGGCGCTGAACTCCTCGTCGATGAAGCGGCCGATCGGCGTCGGCAGGGTCGACGTGCCGAGCTCTCGCGTCACCGCCTTGCGCGCGAGAAGCTCGTCGACGATGTCGGATACCTCGCGGGGCGGCGCGCATTGTGCCATCAGCGTCGGAAAGTGCATCGGCGCGATCGCGGCTTCCGGATTGAGCCGCAGCCAGCGCAGCACCGCCGCGGGCCGCAGGGCATAGAACACTTTCTTCAAGGCAACGTCGGCCTGGTCGGTAAAGTGCAATCGCCGCTGTCGCAGGCCGAGATGCAGATAGTGGCGCGCCACCATCTGGCGGTCGAGGCAGGTGCCGGCGAATGCCAGCAG
This sequence comes from uncultured Alphaproteobacteria bacterium, assembly GCA_963750535.1. Classification (GTDB taxonomy): domain Bacteria; phylum Pseudomonadota; class Alphaproteobacteria; order Rhizobiales; family Hyphomicrobiaceae; genus JAKFWF01. Next base: position 51,311 of record CAVVRF010000043.1, read on the forward strand.
ATCATTCTTGAATCGCTCGTCGCCGCGATAGACGATCGGCGATGTCAGCCACTCGACGACGACGGCGTTGCCCTTGACCAGCAGCTTCAGGGCCTTGGCGAGGTCCCAGCCGTTGACGTCGAGCTCGCCCTCGATCGGCGTTTCGATCACGTCGCGCGGAACCCAAGGCGTGAGGTAGTCGTCGGGACTGCGGGTGTAGATGAACCGGCAGTCGTAGTCGCTGTCGGGCGACGGGAAGCCCCATGCACGGCTGCCGCTTTCGACGGCAAGCAGGATGCGGGCGCCGCTGTCGGCTGCGATCTGATCGAGGCGGTGATCGACGCTCGCAACGGCGGCGCCGGCCATCGAGGATGGGATGCTGCGCAGGACCGACATGGCTGGCGCGATCTCGTCATGACGATGTGGCGAAAAAGCGAGCGGCGCGGCCGCTGAGTGGGCCGCGCCGTGTATCAATCAGCTCCGGCGCCTGCCGGTGTCGGTCCGACCGAGCCTTATCGATCAGGTCTCGATGTCACCGCCGCCCCAGTCGGAGCCGCCGTCGTCGTAGCCGGCATCCTGGGAGTCGTCAGCGTTGGTGCCCTGGTCGTTGGACGCTGCGTCCTGGTACTGCGGCTCGTTGCTGTAGACGCCGCCCTGGTCGTTGCTGTTGGCATCCTGGTAGCTGGGGAGCGGTGTCGCACCGTCTCCTGACGCCGAATGCGCGCCGCTGTCGCCATGGCCGCCACGCATCATGTTGCCGATCGCGCCGGCGACGAGCACGCCGCCCGCGACACCTGCCGCGGTCGCCATGGCCGAGCGCATGAAGCCGCCGCCGCTCGACTGTGGCGCCTGCATCTGCGGCTGGCCATAGCCTTGCGGTTGGGCTTGCGGCTGGGGATTGCCCCAGGGCGAAGACGACTGCGCCGGGCCCGCATAGCCGGCTGACTGCCGTCCGACCGGAGGGACACTACCGCCCCAGGGCGAGGACTGCGGCGCGGCCGGTGCCGGCTTCGAGCCGCCGAACAGGCCGCCGAGGAAGCTTCCCCCGGACGACTGCTTCGCCTTGTCCTGCGCCGCCTGCAGTTGATTGACCATGTCCTCGAGCTCGCGAATGCGCTCGTCGGCCTGCTGCAGCGCCTGATCCTGGACGATCACCGTCTGCACCAGCATGTAGGCCGAATCGCGGATCTGTCGCACCGACGAGTTGATGTGAGCCTCCGCCTCACGATCCTTGTCGATCGTGCCAACGGAGCGCATCCGTTCGAACACGCCTTCGATCAATTCGCGTTCCTCGGGTGTCATCGACAAAGCTCCTCCGTCAGGGGGTTCAACTTGTGCGCATGATGTGGGGATCGCGCGCAACAGTGCAATAGCGCCGCCGCTCTAACAATTGGTGACTGCTAGTAGCCCCATAACTGCGGGCCCGACAGGCTCAACGGCGGAGCTGCGTGTCGTCGCCAGCCTGCGGGTAGCGCCCGCTATCCAGCAACCGCAGCATGTATTCGTCGTAGCTCAGGCCGGCCGCCTCGGCGCGCGCCAGGCGAAACAGCATGATCTCGGTGGTGGGCGCCGCGAATGCCGCCTTTCGCGCCTTTCGCCAGGCCCAACCCAGATAGAGAAGTTTACCGGGCGGCTCGTCGTCATCTTCCAGCGGCGGCCCGCCATTGTGCCCGATCACCATCGTTTCGGCTGCTCAGAACCACCTCTTGCTTCCTCGGCTAAATATCCATAAAAGTGGAACAATGTCCACTATTATGGCGGATCCGACCTCGCAGCTCGCTGCGCGCATCAAGGCCGAACGCGAAGCGCGGGGTTGGTCGCTGGCCGACGTCGCCGAGCGATCAGGCGTTTCGCGTGCCATGATCAGCAAAGTGGAGCGCGGCGAGTTCGAGCCCGACCGCGGTCCTTCTCGGCCGCCTTTGCGGGGCATTTGGCCTCACCATGTCGACGCTGCTTGCGCGCGCCGAAGGCGATACCGGCAGGGTGTCGCGGGCGGCCGATCAGCACGTCTGGCAGGATCCCGACACTCGCTATGTTCGCCGCTCGCTGTCGCCGCGGCCGGGCGGTCCGCTCGACCTGGTGCTGGTCGACCTGCCGCCCGGCGCCCAGGTCAACTATCCGGCTTCCAACTACACCTTCACCCAGCACCAGATCTGGGTGCAGGCCGGCCATCTGACCTTCACCGAGGGCCACCTGGTCCATGAGCTCGGGCCTGGCGATTGCCTCGAGCTTGGCGCGGCCGCCGACTGCACCTTTGCCAACCGCAGCGAAAGTCCCTGCCGATATCTGGTGGTGGTCGCGCTGAAATGAGAAGGCGGGCACCGGCACGTTAGCGGCTTTGTGACGGATGCCGTGCGATCGTGCCGGCGGACGGACGCATTCGAGGCCCCCGCATAGCACATGCAACCAAATCGGCATGACAATCGGCCCTGGGAAATCGCCGGGGCAGCGGAGCCGACGCTGCGCATCGGCCGCCAGGAGCTCTCACTGCGTGAAATTTGCGGCATCTCGCCCTCTGCGCACCAGGAGCGGGACTTCCATGCAAGCCTCCTCAACTACTCGGCCTATCTGATCGTCGCGGCCATCTTCCTGGTGCTGGTCGTGCAGGCCGGGTGGCGTGAGCGGTTCCTGCTGGTAACCGTCTTCTTTGCCGCAATCGGTTTCACCAGCCTGGTCGACATCGGCCGGGCCAGCCGGATCAGGCTTTATCGCCTGACCATCACCAAATCCGACGGCAGCCAGGTGCAGTTCACCTCCGCCGATCCGGCCGAGGTCGATCGCCTGGCCGACGCTTTGCGACGTGCCGGCGTCGCGTCGATTGCAGCGCGGCCGGCAGGGTGCGGTTGACCGTCGCAAGGGCGTATCCTATCTGCTTCGCATCATGGCCGTGCTTCCGATCATAAAACTCCCCGATCCGATCCTGCGTCAGGTTTCGAAGCCTGTTGAGCAGGTCGACGACGACGTGCGCCGGCTTGTCGCCGACATGTTCGCGACGATGTACGACGCGCCGGGCGTCGGTCTCGCCGCGATCCAGGTGGCGGTGCCGCGCCGACTGCTGGTTCTCGATGTCGCCGGCAAGGAGGAGGAGCCGCAGCCGATCGCCATGATCAATCCCGAGATCCTCACCCTCGGCGACCAGCTGCGGATGCACGAGGAAGGCTGCCTGTCGATCCCCGACACGCATGTCGAGATCGAGCGCCCCGGCACCGTGCGCGTCCGCTTCCTCGACCAGCATGGCCTTGCCCAGGAGCTCGAGGCCGAGGGCCTGCTGGCAACTGCGATCCAGCACGAGATCGACCACCTCGATGGCCGGTTGATCATCGACTTCCTGTCGAAGCTGCGCCGCGACATGGTGATCCGCAAGTTCAAGAAGGCCGCGAAGACCGGTGCCGGCGCATGAGCTTGCGCATCGTGTTCATGGGCTCGCCGGTGTTCTCCTGCGCCACGCTGGCGGAGATCGTCGCCGCCGGACACGACGTCGTTGCCGTCTATAGCCAGCCGCCGCGGCCCGCCGGTCGCGGTCAGGCGGAGCGGCCGCAGCCCGTGCACACGCTGGCGCTGGAGCTCGGCATTCCGGTGCTCACGCCGACGAGCCTGCGTGGCCCGGAGGCGGCCGCCCAGATGAAATCGCACGACGCCGACGTCGCGGTGGTGGTCGCCTATGGCCTGCTCCTGCCGCAGGCGATCCTCGATGCGCCCCGCCACGGCTGTCTCAACCTGCACGCCTCGCTGCTGCCGCGCTGGCGCGGCGCCGCGCCGATCCAGCGCGCGATCATGGCTGGCGATACCGAGACCGGGATCATGGTGATGCGAATGGAGGCGGGACTCGACACCGGTCCGGTCTGCCTTGCCGAGCGTCGTCGCGGTCGGCCCCGACATGACCGCCGGCGAGCTGCACGATTTGCTGTCGCCACGCGGCGCCGATCTGATGGTGCGGGCGCTCGCGGCACTCGAGCGCGGCAGTCTCGAGGCGCGGCCGCAATCGAGCGACGGCGTCACCTACGCCCGCAAGATCGAGAAGGCCGAGGCGCGGATCGACTTCGCCCGGCCAGCCCAGGACGTCCACAATCAGATTCGCGGGCTGTCGCCCGCTCCCGGCGCATATTTCGAGGTGACGGGGGCGGCCGGCACCGAGCGGATCAAGGTGCTGCGCGGGCAGCTGGCGGATGGCCATGGCATCGCCGGCGCCACCATCGACGATGCGCTGACGGTCGCCTGCGGCACCGGAGCGATCCGGCTTGTCGAGCTGCAGAGGGCAGGGAAGAAGCCGATGACGGCGGCGGAATTGCTCCGGGGCTTCGCCATTCCCGCCGGCACCAGGCTTAACTTTCCGGGTTAACCCTGCGCGCGGATTTACCTCTGTGCGAGTATCGAACGAGGGGTACCCTGGGGCTCGATTTCGTGACAGCCGTTGCAGGAGCCCACCATGTCGCGCCTCCGCCTTGCATTGATCGCCGCCGTGACCCTCGGCATGGCATCGGTTTCGCCCGCCGGGGCGTATGACAACAGCGCCGGACTGGTGCGCATCGAGCCGCGTCCCTACTACGGCGCCGTCGTGTCGATCGAGAACGGCGTGCGCGTCTACCGCGGCCTGCCGACGCAGCAAATGACTATCATAAACCCGGACAAGACGCCGATCAGCCTGAGCTTCAACCGTACCATCGAGCACCGCACGATCGAAGGCGTCGATGGCGGCGCCAGCATCATCGAGCGCGACAGCCCGATGTACTACGGCGGCTTCCCGGGCTTCGGCGGTTTCGTCGGCACCAACCCGCAGTTCCGCAAGCGGGTGCCGGGGGCCGACTTCGGATCTGGCCCGGCGAGGCGGCCCCTCCACAGGCCTTCCCACAGGCCGTCTCATCACTGAGCCGGCGCTCGCCGTTGCTGTTCGTCGAGCGGTGCGCAGGCCGCCGCACGTCCGATTTTTTCGCGAGGCACGCGAGGCATGCTCTGTTAATAGGGCGGCTGATCGCCCTCGCCGTGAGCAGCCATGCCGCGCTACCGCCTGACCCTTGAATACGACGGTACGCCGTTCGCAGGCTGGCAGCAGCAGGCGGCGCTGCCGACCGTCCAGGGTGCGCTCGAGGCGGCGTTCCTGCGCTTCACCGGCGAAAAGGTCCACGTGCGCGGGGCGGGGCGGACCGATGCGGGCGTGCATGCGCTGGGCCAGGTGGCGCATGTCGACCTCGTCCGCGCTTGGGAGCCGCGAAAGATCCGCGAAGCGCTGAACTTCCATTTGCGACCCGATCCGATCGCCGCGATCGCCTGCGAGGCGGCGGCCGAAGATTTCGACGCGCGGTTCTCCGCCACCTCGCGCGAATATCAGTTCCGCATCCTCAACCGGCGCGCTCCCCCGGCGCTCGACATCCACCGGGTGTGGTGGATCCCCTATCCGCTCGACGCCGCCGCCATGCACGAGGCAGCGCAGGGATTGCTCGGCAGGCACGATTTCACCACCTTTCGTGCCGCTGCCTGCCAGGCGAAGTCGCCGCTGCGAACCCTCGACCAGCTCGATGTCCGCCGGATCGGCGACGAGATCAGGATCGAGGCCTCGGCACGGTCGTTCCTGCACAGCCAGGTGCGCTCGATGGTCGGCAGCCTGAAGCTGGTCGGCGAGGGCAAGTGGCGGCCCGGCAATCTTGCCGCCGCGCTGGAGGCGCGGGATCGGGCAGCGTGCGGGCCGGTGTCGCCGCCGTCGGGCCTCTATCTCGTGCGGGTCGGCTATCGCGTGGCCGCAGCCGCGCCGGCCGCGGCCGAGGACCAGGACGATGCGTGAATCGGCGGCCTGATACCGGATCGCAACCAATCGGCTTCGCGGATCGCCCGCCGCGCGCCGCGCTACAGCGTCATCGCCCGGACCGGCGTCAGGAACAGCGGCTGCGAGACGTCGCGCACGCCGACCCTGTCCTTGGTGGCGTGGAGATGGGATTCGCGGCGAGTGATGTAGAAGGCCGAGGCGAAGATCACCGTGGCGCCGACGATCGTCCAGATGTCGATGCTCTCGAAAAACAGGAGATAGCCGACCAACACCGCGAACGGCAGTCGCGAGAACTCGTAGGTGAAAACGAGCGAGGCGTCGGTCGTCGCGAAGCCGCGCATCAGCGAGATGTGGCCGACCACCGCGCACAGCCCCATCGCCACCAGGTAGGGCCACAGCGCCGCCTCCGGCCACTGCCAGATGAACAAGGCCGGAACCAGCGAAATCGGCGTCATCAGCACGGTCGAGATGAATACGATCTTGTCGGCGTCGTCCCTTGCCGTCATCTGCTTCAGCAGCGGGCCGACGATGCCGGCCGAGACGGCGGAGAACAGCGCGAACGCCTGGCCGAGGCCGAACGAGCTGCTGCCTGGCCGCAGCATGATCATGGCGCCGAGGAACCCGACGGCCAGCGCCGTGATCCGGCGCAGACGCACCACCTCGCCGAGGAACAGCACCGCAAACAGCGTCGCGAACAGCGGTCCGAGGAAGCTGATCGAGGTGAGCTCGGCCAGCGGGATCATCGCCAGCGAGTAGAACCAGGTCATCATCGACAGGAACGCGAGGCCAACGCGCACCGAGTACATCTTGATCTGGTCGGAGTGCAGCAGCGACGGGCCGCGCACCGCGAGCAGCGGTAGCAGGAACAGCATGCAGAAGGCATTGCGGAAGAAGATCACCTGCAGCGGATCGAGCCCGGCCTTGGCCGCATACTTGCCGAACGCGGCGAGGCCGGAGAAGCAGAGCATCGCCGCCGTGACCCAGAAGAAGCCCAGCACCGGGTTGTTGGACTGCCCGGCCTGTCCACTGTTCTTGATGGTCGCTGCCAGCTGGCTGAGCGATCTGTGCTCGTGCGTGGCCAAGCCTCGGCCCCCCTGTTGCGAACTGGCCGGCTCGCCGCCACCTGTCCGCGAATAATCGACCGGCTGAGTGAATCACAATTGTTGCGAACTTGCGGCCAAGGTGGCGGTCAGACAAGGCATGCCAGTCATGCGGTTTTGGACCGGTCCTTGCGCCGGCCGCGGCGCTCGCACACTGTGTCCGGCACTTGATGGCAAATGGTGGGACACAGGACCTGGCATGGCTGAGGAAGCGCGAACGAGCGGGACACGAGGCGGCGTGATTGCCCGCGCCCGTGCCTATGTCACGGACGGAACATTCGAGACGGAGTTGTCGCGTCGCGTCGCTTATCGCACCGAGAGCCAGCAGCTGCCGGCCTCGCTGCCGCATCTCGAGCGCTACCTCACCGAGGAGATCGGCCCGGCGTTCGAGGCCCTGGGGTTCACGTACAAGCTCTATGCGAATCCGGTCGCCGGACAGGGCCCCGTGCTGCTCGCCACGCGGATCGAGGATCCAGCGCTGCCGACCGTGCTCGGCTATGGGCATGGCGATGTGATCAGGGGCCAGGATGCGCTGTGGACGAAGGGCAAGGGCCCTTGGGTGACGCAACGCGACGGCGATCGCCTGTACGGACGCGGCACCGCGGACAACAAGGGCCAGCACACGATCAACATGGCGGCCCTGCGCTGCGTGCTGGCGGAGCGCGGCGGCAAGCTCGGCTTCAACGCCAAAATGATCATCGAGACCGCCGAGGAGACCGGCTCGGCCGGCCTGCACGACGTCGTCCGGGCCAACAAGGCCGACTTCAAGGCGGACGTGTTCATCGCCTCCGACGGCCCGCGCGTCTCCGCCGAGCGGCCGACCATCGTGTTGGGAAATCGCGGCGGCGCGCTGTTCGATCTGGTCTGCGACATGCGCCAGGGCGGGCACCACTCGGGCAACTGGGGCGGGCTGCTGGCCGATCCTGGCATCATCCTGGCGCACGCGCTGGCGACGATCACGGGCCCGAATGGTGAGATCAAAGTGCCTGAGTGGCGGCCGCCGGCGATTCCAGCCAACATCAAGGCGGCGCTCGCCGACGTGACCATCGACGGCGGCAGCGACGGGCCGGCGATCGACGAATGGTGGGGTGAGCCCGGTCTCTCCGGCCCCGAGAAGGTCTATGCCTGGAACAGCTTCGCGGTTCTCGCGATGAAGTCCGGCATTCCCGAGGCGCCGGTCAACGCCATCGCACCGGTGGCGCGCGCCCGCTGCCAGCTGCGCTACATCGTCGACACCGACGAGGACCAGATCCTGCCGGCGCTCCGCCGGCACCTCGACGCGCACGGCTTTACCCGCGTCAGGATCGAGCAGCCGGCCGAGAGCGGCAAGTTCCACGCCACCCGCACCGATCCCGACCACCCCTGGGCGCAGTGGGTGAAGAAGTCGTTCGAGACGACCATCGGCAAGTCGAACGCGCCAAAGCCCGCGGTCCTGCCGGGCACCGGCGGCGGCGTGCCGAACGATGCCTTCCAGTTGATCCTTGGTCTGCCGACGATCTGGGTTCCGCATTCCTACGCCGGCTGCTCGCAGCACGCGCCCGATGAGCATATTCTGATGTCCGTCTCGCTGTCGGCCGCCGAGCTGATGGCCGGCCTCTACTGGGACCTCGGCAGCGGCAAGACGCCTTGAACCGCCTTGCTTCAGCGGCCTTTCCGGAACGCCTGCGTCGGCTCGCGCGCGGCGGTGCCGGCGGCAGTCGCGGGCCGTAGGTTGGGTTAGCGCGGCCGCTTCGCGCGTAACCCAACGACTTCGCGCGGCGGCCGAAGTTGTTGGGTTACGCGCCAAGCGGGCGCTAACCCAACCTACCGGCGACGCGTTTGTTTCGATGTGCATACAAGCAATCGCTCCCATCTCGTTGTCATTCAGGCGGTGATTTTCACTTTTCCCCTCTTTACGAGGGGGAGCGGGGCGGCCGTGGTCCACGGCGGTCTTCCGCAGTCTTTCATTCAAGTGGGCCAGAGCCACCCCATGCTCGGACGGATGTTTCGCGGGGTCACGCCGCGCGTTTCAGGGCCGAGGTCTCGAGGGCGGTGCCCTCCGGCCATCAGCCACCCCGTCTCGCTACGAGGCGCGCGACATCGTCCGACTGTACGGCCGCGTGCCGGATTGATTGACCGGACCGTCCTATTCCGCCTCCGCACCAGAACGCCTTCGAAGCACGCCCTCGATGAAGCGGAACGAGGGCAGTATCGCATGGGGGCGGGAGGCGTGGATAAGTTGGGGGAGTGGCAGTGGTGAGTGGTGAGTGGTGAGTGGTGAGTGGGCAGAAGAAAGTGCGCAATGGGAAGTGAGAAGTAAGAACTTTCAGGACCGAGTGGAGCGGCAGCAGGCGGGCACGGTTCCCCTCTCCCCCGCCCCTTCGGGGGAGAGGGCAGAGGCCGGCGTTCTTGCCGGCCGAGGGTGAGGGGCGGCGGCTTGCTCGCAAGCCAACGCCCACCTCCAAGCAGCGGAGTTCTTGGCTGCATTCGAGCAAATAGCCGCCCCTCACCCTAACCCTCTCCCCCCACGCGCCAAGCGCGCTTGGGGGAGAGGGAAAGGTCGCCGGCGGCGACAACACAGGTGTCATCCTCGGCCTCGTGCCGAGGACCCATCGCGCAGCGTCAATGGTTGCAGCGGTCGGCGCGCGTCGAGCCGCTTTGCCGGCCGCCGGCCAATCGCTCGCGGCACCATCGGTCCTCGGGCCAAGCCCGAGGATGACGGCGGTGGGGAGGTGGGCAGGACGACGTTCGCGGAATGGCAGCGGGTACGCACGGTTCCCCTCTCCCCCGCCACTTCGGGGGAGAGGGCAGAGGCCGGCGCTCTTGCCGGCCGAGGGTGAGGGGCGGCCGCTTGCTCGCAAGCCAATCCCACCTCCACGAGCCAGAGTTCTTGGCGGCATTCGGAGCAAATAGCCGCCCCTCACCCTAACCCTCTCCCCCCGCGCGCCAAATGCGCTTGGGGGAGAGGGAAAGGTCGCCGGCGGCATCAACACAGGTGTCATCCTCGGCCTCGTGCCGAGGACCCATCGCGCAGCGTCAATGGTTGAAGCGGTCGGCGCACGTCGCGCCGCCATGCCGGTGCCGCTGGCCAATCGCTCGCGGCACCATGGGTCCTCGGGCCAAGCCCGAGGATGACGGCGGTGGGGAGGCGGGAGTGCAGCGTCGCTCGCGGAATGGCAGCGGGTACGCACGGTTCCCCTCTCCCCCGCCCTTTCGGGGGAGAGGGCAGAGGCCGGCGTTCTCGCCGGCCGAGGGTGAGGGGCGGCGGCTTGCTCAGAGCCAACTTCAACCTTCGCGACCAGGTTTCAGTCGGCATTCGAGCAATAGCGGCCCCTCACCCTAACCCTCTCCCCCCGCGCGCGAAATGCGCTTGGGGGAGAGGGAAAGGTCGCCGGCGGCATCGACAACACAGGTGTCATCCTCGGCCTCGTGCCGAGGACCAATCGCGCAGCGTCAGTGGCTGAAGTGATCAGCACACGTTGCGCGGCCGTGCCGGTGCCGCTGGCCAAACGCTCGCGGCACCATGGGTCCTCGGGCCAAGCCCGAGGATGACGGCGGTCAGGAGGCGGGAGTGCAGCGCCGCTCGGAAGACCGACAGGTGAGGCAGCCCGCCACCGACGCGGCCTCGGCTCTGCGCGTTGCGGCCGGGCAGGCCAATCGAGGCGGTGGTGGCACTGCGCCCGGTAAGGCGCTAGGGATGACGGCGACACATCACCGGGAACCCTGCCATGACCGAACCATGCGATCTGCCTGCCGTTACCGCTCGCCGCCTGATCGGGGCGAAGCGGCTGTCGCCGGTCGAGCTGCTGGAGAGCTGCCTCAAGCGCATCGAGGCGACCGACAAGGCCGTCAACGCCATGGTGGCGATGGACGAGAAGGCGGCGCGCAAGGCGGCCAAGCAGGCCGAGAACCAGGTGATGCGCGGCGACGAGCTGGGGCTCCTCCACGGACTGCCGCTCGGCGTCAAGGATCTGCAGGCGACGGCGGGCCTGCGCACCACCTGGGGCTCGCTGCTGTACAAGGATCACGTGCCGAAGGAGGACGAGCCCGGCATCGCGCGGCTGCGCGAGCATGGTGCCGTAATCCTCGGCAAGACCAACACTCCGGAGTTCGGTGCCGGCGCCAACACCCGCAACCGCGTCTATGGCGCGACCGGCAACCCGTTCGACCCCGAGAAGACGTGCGCCGGGTCATCCGGCGGCTCGGCGGTGGCGCTGGCCCTCGGGCAGGTGCCGATCGCGACCGGCTCGGACTACGGCGGCAGCCTGCGCACTCCGGCTGCGTTTTGCGGCGTGGTCGGCTTCCGGCCGTCGCCGGGCCTGGTGCCGACCCCCGACCGCGCCGTCGGCCTGACGCCGTTTCCCGTCACCGGCCCGATGGGCCGCTCGGTCGCCGATGCGCATCTCCTGCTGCGCGCGCAGATCGCGGTCGACGCGCGCGACCCCTATTCGAGCGACAATGTCTTCCGCGTGCCCGAGTACCTGACCGACATCGACCTCGGCACCATCCGCGCCGCGATCTCGACCGACCTTGGCTGCTGCCCCGTCGACGCGGGCATCGCGCGCACGTTCCAGTCGCGGGTGAAGACGTTCTCCAATGTCTTCGCCGAGGCGCAATACGTCGATCCCGATCTCGACGGCGTGCACGAGGTGTTCGAGACCTTCCGCGGCATCTATTTCGTTGCGGCGCACGGCGAGCGGCTGGCCAAGCACCGCGAGCTGCTCGATCGCAACGTCATCGACAACACCGAGCGCGGATTGAAGATCACGGCCGAGCAGGTGGCTGGGGCCGGGGTCGCGCAGTCGAGGCTCTACAAGAGCTTCCTCGCCTTCTTCAACGAGGTCGACATCCTGATCTGCCCGGCGGCGGCGGTGTCGCCGTTCCCGCACCAGCAATTGTTCGTCGAGGAGATCAATGGCGACAAGATGCCGACCTACATGCGCTGGCTGGCGCTGTCATACGCGCTGACCACGGTGTTGCCGGCATCGGCGGTGATCCCTTGCGGGCGCGATGAGCACGGCATGCCGTTCGGCATCCAGGTGGTCGGTCCGAACGGCTCCGACGGCCTCGTGCTCGAGGTCGCCCATGCGCTGGAGCAGGTGCTGGCCGACAATCCGGCGACAAGCCGGCCGATTCCCGACCTGAAACGGCTCGCTCGCTGAGCGGCCGCGGGGAGAGCAGGCGATGAAAGTCGTGCGGACCGACCGCGAGCTCGAGTGCCCCGGCATCGACGCCGGGTTGCGGGCGCGCGGCTTCGAGCTGGTGACGTTGCCGGACGGCATCGCGGAGGCGGAGCTTGCCGCAGCGGTCGCCGACGCCGACCTGATCCTGATGTGCTACACGCCGATCACCGCTCGCGTGATCGCCGCCGCACCGCGCCTCAAGGGCATCGTGAAGTACGGAGTCGGGATCGACGCCATCGATATCCCGGCGGCGAGCAAGCGCGCCATTCCGGTCGTGAATGTGCCGGAATATGCCGAGCAGACGGTTGCGGAAGGGGCGTTCGCGCTGCTGATCGCGCTCGCCAAGCGGCTGCCGGAGATCGCCGGCGCCGTTGCCCGCGACGGCTGGATCTGGCCAGAGCAGCGCTGGCTCGGACAGGACATCGCCGGCAAGACATTGGGGCTCGTCGGCCTCGGGCGCATCGGCCGCAGCATGGCGCGCATGGCCGGCGCGGGCTTCGGTGCGCGGGTGGTGGCGTTCGATCCGCATGTCGATGCCGCGAGGATGCGCGATGCCGGTGTCGAGAAGTTCGACGACCTCGATCAGATGCTCGCGGCGAGCGATTTCGTCTCGATCCATTGCGTGCTCAACGATGCGACGCGGCACCTGATCGGCGCCCCGCAGCTTGCTTCGATGAAGCGCTCGGCGATCCTGATCAACGTGTCGCGCGGGGCGATCGTGGACGAGCAGGCGCTGGTGGCGGCGATCGTCGCCGGCCGGATCGGTGGCGCCGGCCTCGATGTCTATTCGGTCGAGCCGCTGCGCCGGGCGGGGCACGTCCTGAGCCCGCTGTTCGGCCGCGACAACGTCATCCTGTTCCCGCACCTGACATTCTTCACGCACGAAGCCATGCGGCGGCTCGAGGAAGATACGCTCGCCCGCTGCTTCGAGATCGCCGACGGACATCCGGTGACGGTCCGCTCGACCGATCCGCGGTTGCGGGCGCAGACGGCAGGCGTGAAATTCGTTTGACACGATCAGCTGATGAAAAATTGGGCAAGGAACCCGAGGTTCCTTGCCCTTTGGCCTGCATACCAATCGTCTGCCGCGATCAGGCTTTCTGATTGCGATAGCGGATCATGTAGCTATCCATGGTGTAGTCGGCGATCTGGTGCCACAGGTAGCCGTCGGCCATGAACGCGGCATGGCTGTCGTAGATCTTCTTGAACTTCGGGTTCTTGGCGTTGATCTCGGCGTAGAGCTCATGGGCGGCCTTGTAGCTGGCATCCATGATTTCCGGCGAGAACGGTACGAGCGTGCGCACCCTGCGCGGCGAGCCGCTTCAAGGCGGCCGCATTGACGGCATCGTACTTCGACATCACCCACATCGTCGCTTCGGTGCATGCCGTCTGCAAGGCGACTTGATAGTTCTTCGGCAGTGTGTTCCACTTCTCGAGATTGATGAGGCACGGTGTTGTTCGAGTTCGGCTCCCACCAGCCTGGATAGTGGTAGAACTTCGCGACCTTGGCGAAGCCGAGCTTTTCGTCGTCGTAGGGACCGACCCACTCGGCGCCGTCGATGGTGCCCTTTTCCAGCGACGGATAGATGTCGCCGGCGGCGATCTGTTGCGGCACCATGCCGACGCGGGTGACGATCTTGCCGGCAAAGCCGCCGAGCCGCATCTTGACGCCCTTCAAGTCGTCGACGGTCTTGAGTGGCTTGCGGAACCAGCCGCCCATCTGGCAGTTGGTCTGGCCGCCGGGGAAACCGATCGCAGTTGTAATCCTTGAGGAACTCGTTCAGCAGGTCGATGCCGCCACCGTGGTACAGCCAGGCGTGTTGCATGCGGCTGTTCATGCCGAACGGCAGCGCCGAGCCGAACACGAACGTGTCATCCTTGCCGAAGTAGTAGTAGAGCGCGGTGTGACCGCACTCGACGGTGTTGTTCTGCACCGCGTCGAGCACCTGCAGGCCGCCGACGATTTCGCCGGCCGCGAACGGCTGGATCTGGAACTTGCCGTCGGTCAGTTCGCCAACGCGCTTGCAGATCAATTCGACACCGCCGTAGAGCGTGTCGAGCGACTTCGGCCAGCTGGCCTGCATACGCCACTTCACTTCCGGATTGGTCTGCGCGATCGCTGGCGCGGCGATCGTCGTCGCGGCTGCAGCCACGCCGCCTGCGCCGGCAGCTTTCAGGAACTTACGCCTATTGACGGTCGTCATGCTGTGGTTTCCTCCCGGGATGTCCAGCTGTTGGATTGCTCATGCGCGTGGCTCTTGTCCCCCCGACAGCGGGTCCGGCCACTTCGACGCGTGCGGATGCTAGTACGGCTGCGTTCGGGATTCCAGAGGGTTGCTGCGTGTTGGGCAATTTTTGGACACCTACAGCCCACGTCGTATCGCCCGCCCGGCCCGGATAATGGCATCGACGTTGAGGCCATAGTGCGCATAAAGCTCGGGGATCGACCCCGACTGGCCGAAATGCTCGGTGCCGAGCGCGCGCGACCGGTGGCCGTGGACCGAGCCGATCCAGGACAGCGTTTCCGGATGCGCGTCGCACACGGTGACGATGGCCGCGTCGCGCGGCAGGTCGTCGAGCAGGCTCTCGACGTGGGACTGGGCCTGCGTGTCGCCTTGCTCGCGCGCACGCTGGGCGCCATGCCAGCCGGCCGACAGCCGGTCGGCACTCGTCACCGCCAGCACGCCGATGCCGGCGTGCTGCTGGCCGAGGTAGGCCGCGGCCTCGATCGCCTCGGGCAGCACCGCGCCCATCGCGACGATGCACAGGCTGGTTGACGGACCCGGCCGGCGCAGCCAGTAGCCGCCGTCGATGATCGCGCGCCGCTGCGCGGCGTCGAGCCGCCGATTGACCTGCTCGATCGGCCGCGTCGACAGCCGCAGGTAGACCGAGCCGCCCTTGCCGTCGCGTGACCAGCCTTCCTCGTCGTCCTTGGTGCCGCTGCGCTGGATGTAGTCGAATGCCCAGTGCATGATCACCGCGAGCTCGTCGACATAGGCCGGCTCGAAGCTCGCGAGCCCGTCCTGGGCCATGCCGATCAATGGCGTGGCGAGCGACTGGTGGGCGCCGCCTTCCGGCGCCAGCGTCAGGCCGGACGGCGTCGCCACCACGATGAACCGGGCGTCCTGGTAGCAGGCGTAGTTGAGCGCATCGAGCCCGCGCATGATGAATGGATCGTAGAGCGTGCCGATCGGGATCAGCCGCTCGCCGAACAGCGAATGCGACAGGCCGGCGGCACCGAGAGTCAGGAACAGGTTCATCTCGGCGATGCCGAGCTCGATGTGCTGGCCCTGCGGGCTCATCTGCCATTTCTGCGGGCTCATCAGCCCACGGTCCTTGAACACGTCGGCGCGGGACGCCATCGAGAACAGTCCGCGCCGGTTGACCCATGGCCCGAGATTGGTCGACACCGTGACGTCCGGCGAGGTGGTGACGATGCGATCCGCCAGCGGTCCGCCGGCCTTGGCGATCTCGTCCAGGATCTTGCCGAAGCCGTTCTGGGTCGAGACCGCGCCCTTGGCATCGACCGCGATCGGTTCGCCGACCGGGATGCGCGGTGCCTCGAAGCGGCGCCGGCCGCGGGCGTTGAACGGCACTTTTTTCAGGAAGCCCTCGATCTCGTGCGGCGGCTTGCCGAGGCCGGCGTAGCGGTCCCATTCCTCGCCCTGATTGATGCTCTGCCGGGCGCGCAGCTCCTGCATCTGCGCCTTGGTCATCAAGCCGGAATGGTTGTCCTTGTGGCCGGCGAAGGGCAGGCCATGCCCCTTGATCGTGTAGGCGATGAAGCACACCGGCCGGTCGGTCGGCGCGCTCGCGAAGGTATCGAGGATCGCTTCAAAATCGTGGCCGCCGAGGTTGGTCATCAGGCGGGCGAGATCGCCGTCGCCGTGCCGGCGGACGATGGCGAGCGCCGGCTCGTTGCCGGCGAGGTCCGCCTCCATCTGCTTGCGGAAGGCGCCGCCGCCCTGGAACACCAGGGCGGAGTAGAGCTGGTTCGGACAGTCGTTGATCCAATCCCGGATGGTGTCGCCGCCGGGTTCCTTGAACACCGCCTCGAGCAGCTTGCCGTACTTGATCATAGCGACGTGCCAGCCGAGGTTCTCGAACAGACCGGCGACCTTCATGAACAGCTGGTCGGAGACGACGCTGTCGAGGCTCTGGCGGTTGTAGTCGACCACCCACCAGGTATTGGTGAGGCCGTGCTTCCAGTATTCGAGCAGCGCCTCGTGGATATTGCCCTCGTCGATCTCGGCATCGCCCATCAGCGACACCATCCGCCCTTTCGGCCAATCCTTCGACCAGCCCTTGGCGTGCACGTAGTCCTGGATCAGGCTTTGGAAACCGGTGGCGGCGACGCCGAGGCCGACCGAGCCGGTGGAGAAGTCGACGTCGTCCTTGTCCTTGGTGCGCGAGGGATAGCTCTGGGCACCGCCGAAGGCGCGGAAGTTCTTCAGGTTGTCCAGGGTCTGATTGCCGAGCAGGTACTGGATGGCATGGAACACCGGACTCGCGTGCGGCTTGACCGCGACCCGGTCTTCCGGTCTCAGCACGTGGAAATACAGCGCCGTCATCAGCGTCGCCATCGATGCGGACGACGCCTGATGGCCGCCGACCTTCAGGCCGTCGACGTTCTCGCGCTCGTGGTTGGCGTTGTGGATCATGTATGACGACAGCCACAGCACCTTGCGCTCGAGCTCGCGCAGCATGGCGATGGTGGCGGCGCGGTCGGTGGTGGCCTGAGATCCGTCCATGGGATG
Source organism: uncultured Alphaproteobacteria bacterium (assembly GCA_963750535.1). Classification (GTDB taxonomy): domain Bacteria; phylum Pseudomonadota; class Alphaproteobacteria; order Rhizobiales; family Hyphomicrobiaceae; genus JAKFWF01. Next base: position 68,067 of record CAVVRF010000043.1, read on the forward strand.
GTCCTTTGCATTTCTCCCTCTCCCCTCGCGTTTGCGAGGGGAGAGGGTCGGGGAGAGGGGCCGCCGATCGCTCAAGCCTGGCCGCTGCATGTCGCGGCCATCAGTGCGATCCTCCGGGATTGGTGACGATCTCGACCTCGAGGCCGAGGCCGCGCAACCGCCCGACGACCTCGTCGAGGTGGGCCCGGTCGCGGGTCTCGATGACGACTTCGAGCAGCGTGCCCTTGGCCGGCAGATCGGAAAAGGTGCGCTGGTGCGACACCTCGATGATGTTGGCGCCGGCCTCGCCCAGCAGCGCCGCAACGCGGGCGAGCTGCCCGGGCCGATCGGCGAGGTCGATCGACAATTGCGACAGCCGGCCCTCGCGCGCCAATTCGCGGGTCAGCACCGATGCCAAGAGCCGCGTGTCGATGTTGCCGCCAGTCAGAACGAGGCCGATATTTCTGCCGCGGAAGCGGGGCTTGTTGGCGATGACGGCGGCGAGCGGGGTGGCGCCGGCGCCTTCGACCACCGTCTTCTCGATGTTGATCAACAACGACAGCGCGTGCTCGATCTGCGCCTCGCCGACCAGCAGGATGTCGTCGACGTACCGGCGGATCAGGCCTTCGGTGAGCGCACTGACGTCCTTCACCGCGATGCCTTCGGCCAGCGTGTCGCTGCGCACCGCCAGCGAGGTGCCCTTGATGCGATTGTACATCCCCGGCACCAGCGCCGCCTGCACGCCGACCACCTCGATCGATGGCTTCAGCGCCTTGGCGGCGACCGCGATGCCGGAGATCAGCCCGCCGCCGCCGATCGGCACCACCAGCGTGTCGAGCGATGGCACCGCGGCCAACATCTCCAGGGCGATCGTGCCCTGACCGGCAATGATCGTCGGATCGGCGTAGGGATGAACGAAGGTCAGATGCCTGCTGGCGGCCTCGCGGCGGGCGAATGCGGCCGCCTCCTCGAGCGTGGCGCCGGTCACGATGACATCGGCGCCGTGGCCCTTGGTATTCTGCACTTTGACGAACGGGGTTCCCTCCGGCATCACGATGGTGGCCGCGATGCCGAGACGCCTGGCGTGATAGGCGACGCCCTGGGCGTGATTGCCCGCCGACATTGCCATGACGCCGGCGGCGCGCTGTGCCGGGTCGAGGCTCGCGAGCTTGTTGAGCGCGCCGCGCTCCTTGAACGAGGCGGTGAACTGCAAGTTCTCGAACTTGAGCCAGATCGAGGCGCCGGTGAGCTCAGACAGCGTGCGGCTGTGATCGAAGTCGGTATCGAGCACATGCCCCTTGATGACGCCTGCGGCCCGCTGGACATCGGCCAGCGTCACTGCTGCTGCTGCGTCGGTGGTGCTCGCGATCTGGTTCATTGTTTCCTGCCTTGGACCCGGTTGGACTTACAGAATTTTGCGTGGCGATAGTTTGCGAGTTTTGCCAATGGAAGCGCTGAAATTGGCAATATATGCTATTATGCGTGTCAGTTATTATGGATATTGCCAACATGCCACTCGACGCCATCGATCGCCGCCTGCTCGCCGCGCTGCAGGAGAACGGTCGGCTGACCGCCACCGAGCTCAGCGCGAAGGTCGGGCTGACGACCAGTCCCTGTCTGCGCCGGATTCGTCAACTGGAAGAAGCCGGCGTGATCCAAGGCTACTCGACGATCATCGACCAGACAAAGGTCGGCCTGCCGGTGTCGGTGTTCGTCTCGATCAAGCTCGAGCGCCAGCGCGAGGACGCCATGCAACGTTTCGAGGCCGCCGTCCGCCGCTGGCCCGAGGTGGTCGAATGCTACCTGATGACCGGTACCCGCGACTACCTGTTGCGCGTCGTCGCCAGCGACCTCAGCGACTACGAGCGGTTCCTGAAGCAGTCCCTGACCCGGCTGGACGGCGTGGCCAGCATCGAATCTAGCTTCGCGCTGGCCCAGGTGAAGCATTCGGCGGCGCTGCCGATCGGGGAAGCGCAAAAGCCCGTCAAATGAACGCCGGCTAAACGGCGCATTCAGCCTCAGCTCAACTGTACCGTCGTAAGGTCCTCTCATCACCAGAAAATCGCGGCGCAAGCCACGCCAAGAAGAAAAGGATGAGTGCCATGATGGTCAACAGCGATGTCAAGACCGCCCTTCTTGGGCTGATCGCGGCAGCGGCGTTCATTGCCGCGGCGTTCGTCTCGGCGGCACCGGCCCGCTCGGAGCCGCTGCACCGGATCTCGGCGATCGGCATCTCCGAGATGCGCGGTGCCCACGACTTCAACGAATGGCGCGCCCGCCGCATCGCGATCGAGCGCTGGCGGAGTGAGGCGGCCAGCCGGTACGGCCGTGAGTTCGCGCACTGGTTCTCGGCGCGAGACGCGCAGGTGGTGTGCGACGGCCGGCCGGGCTTCGTGCGCTGCGAGGCCAGCGCCGTACCAGCGATCCGCTCGATCGCCGGCGGGCGGCGCTGGAGCCAGATCCGGACGTGAGGCGGATCTTGCCGCTTCGATCGGGCCACCGGTCGGAAAGATCAGGCGGCGGCCGCCCGGCATCGGCCGGAATGGCCGCCGCGCAAAACGGCACCCGCTGCCGTCATCCCCGCATCTTGGGATCGAGCCAGTCGCGCAGGCTATCGCCGAACATGTTGAAGGCGAACACCGCGAGCGTGATGGCAAGGCCGGGGAACAGGATCATCCACGGGGCCGAGCGGTAGAAATCGGCGCTGGCGCCCGACAGCATCAGCCCCCATGCCGGCGTCGGCTCGGTGACGCCGAGCCCGAGGAAGGACAGCGAGGCTTCGAGCAGGATCGCCTGGGCGATGTAGGCGGTCGTCATGATCAGGTAAGGCGCGATGATGTTCGGCACGATGTGGCGCAGGATGATGCGGGCATCGCCGAAGCCGGCGGCGCGGGCGGCATCGACGAACGGCATCTGCACCAGCGACAGGGTCGAGGAGCGGGCGATCCGCGCCATCTTCGGAATGATCGGCAGCGAGATGGCGGCGACGAGGTTCATGTCGACGCCGAACAGCGGCCGCCGTCCCAGCACCGCCACCACCACCATGGCGAGCACGATGATCGGGAACGACAGCATGATGTCGACCAGCCGCTGGATCAGCGTATCGATGCGGCCGCCCCAGAAGCCCGACGCCGCGCCGATCAGGGCACCGAGCGTGCAGCCGATCAGCGACGACAGAATGCCGACGGCGAGCGCGGTGCGCGCGCCATAGACGATGCGGCTGAACACGTCGCGGCCGAACTGGTCGGTGCCGAGGAGGTGCTCGGCGTCGGGCGCGCTCAGCATGGCGGCGAAGTCGATCGCCTCCGGGTCGTAGGGCGCGATCCAGGCCGCGCCGAGCGCCGAGATCACATAGGTCAGGATCACCAGCAGCCCGGCGAAGCCCAGCGGCTGGGTGCGCACGAACAGCCAGACCGGGTTCGGCCGCTTCGGCAGCACGTCCGCCGCGATCGAGCTGTCGGCTGGGCCGGTGACGTTCGCCATGGGTGTCAGCTCACACGAATGCGGGGGTCGAGCAGGCCGTACAGCAGGTCGACCGCCAGGTTGACGAAGATGAAGACCACCGCGATCAGCAGCACCAGGCCCTGGATCAGGTTGAAGTCGCCGCGGGTGGTCGCGTCGACGAACAGCTTGCCGATGCCGTTGAGGTTGAACACCTGCTCGGTGACGACGAGCCCGCCGATCAGGAACGCGAACTCGAGGCCGATGACGGTGACGACCGGCAGCATGGCGTTGCTCAGCGCATGCCGGCGCACCACCAGCGACTGATACAGCCCCTTGGCGCGGGCGGTGCGGATGTAGTCCTCGCGCAACACCTCGAGCAGAGCCGATCGCATCATGCGGGTGGCGATGGCGGCGTAGCGATAGCCGACCGACAACGCCGGCATGATCGTGACCTGCAGGCTGGCGAGCGGATCCTTGAATATCGACACGTAGCCGATCGGCGGCAGCCAGTTCTTCCATGCCAGCAGCGCCATGATCATCAGCATCCCGAGCCAGAACGACGGGATTGCCAGGCCCGACACCGCCAGGATCCGCACCACGTAGTCGATCCAGGTATCCCGGTAGACGGCCGAAAGGACGCCGAGCGGGATCGCCAGCATAACCGCGATCAAGGTCGCCATGATCGCCACCTGCAGCGACACCGGGAACCGGATCGCGATCTCCGACGTCACCGGCTGGCCGGTCCACAGTGAGACGCCGAGATCGAAACGGGTCAGGCCCGTCATGTAGTCGCCGAACTGGGCGGCGAGCGACTTGTCGAGCCCCAGCCGCTTGCGCTCGGCCTGGATCGTCTCCTCGGTCACCGCCGCCCCGTCCGCGCGCAGCTTGACGACCACCGGATCGCCCGGCATTACGCGGATCAGGAAGAACGTCGCCACCGCGACACCGAGCAGGGTCGGTATCATCAGGGCCAGGCGACGGGCGAGAAACGTGATCATTGGCGGTCCACTACTGGTCGAGCCAGACGTTGGCGAGGTCCTGGCCGGTGAAATGGCTGGCGTGCAGCTCCCAGCCTTTGACCTTCTTGTTCATCACCACGATGCGCTGCCACCAGTACAGCATCATCGAATAGCTTTGCGTTATGGCCCGGCGCTCGAAGGCGTGGGTGAGCTTCAGCCGCTCGGCCGGATCGACGGTCTTCACCTGCTTGGCGAACAGCTCGTCGAGCTCCGGATCCTCGGCGCCCGACACATTGGCCGGTGACTTCGATGCCGAGATGAACTTGACGAATTGCAGCGAGGGATCATCGATGAAATCCGAGATGAACTCCAGCGTCGCATCGAAGTCGCCCGTTTTCTGGGATTCGAAGTAGGCCTTGTTCTCGAGCTGGAGGTGCTCGGTCTCGACGCCGATCTTCTTCCATTCCGAGACGACGAAGATGCCGCCAGGCGTATACGGCTCGGCGATGTTGCGGTTGACGAGCTTGACCTTGAGGTTGCTCACTCCGGCCGCCGCCAGCAGCTTCTTCGCCTCCTCGCGCGACTTCGCCCCTTCCTTGCCGTAGCCGGGCAGCTTGACGAGCTCGGCCTCGGGCAGCGCCCACTCGGAGCCGGTGCGGGTGAAGCCGCCGACGAACTTCAGCATCGAAATCTTCGACAGCGGAACCGAGCCGGCCCAGCGATCGACCGCCATCGTCAGGGCCTGGCGGACACGCACGTCGTCGAACGGCTTCTTCTTGGTATTGAAGGTGAGCAGCAGGCTGGTGGTCCATGGTCCTTCGAGCACGGTCACCTTGTCCTTCATGGCATCGACGAGCTGGTCCCGCTCCTTGGGCGTGCGGCCGCGGAACTCGGCGTCGAACTGGCCGCCCTGCATGCCCGGCACGACTGCGTTCGCCTTGACGAAGAAAGCCTTGTAGCCGTCGAGGTAAGGTTTGCCGGCCTCGAAGTAGGCATCGAAGCGCTTGCCCTCCCAGGTCGCGCCCTTGACGTAGTTGACATAGGAGAACGGACCCGTGCCCATCGGCTCCTTCTCCGGATACCGCGGGTCCTCCTTGAGCTTCTTCGCCGAATAGACGCAGTTGAACGGCGAGGCGAAGTTGTTGAGCATCGAGGAGTTCGGCGCCTTGAGCTTGAACACCACCGTGTAGTCGTCGGGCGTCTCGATCGCGACGATATCGGTGTGCAGCGCCTTGCGCACCGACACGATGCCGTCGGGCGGCGAGATGATGCGCTCGTAGGTCGCCTTGATGTCGGCGGCGGTGAACGGCGTCCCGTCGTGGAACTTGACGTTGCGGTGAAGCTTGAAGGTATAGGTCAGTCCATCCTTCGACGCTTCGAAGCTTTCCGCCAGGTCGCCCTTCAACTCGAGCTTCTTGTTGACGTCGCCGGTGACCTTCAGGAGACCCGAGTAGTGCGGGCGCACCGGATGCAGCGTCGCGAAGGTCGTGGTCGAATGGCAATCGTAGGTCGGCGGCTCCGCGACCACCGCATAGCTCAGGATGCCTCCTTTTTTCGGCGTCTGCGCGTTGCCGGCCGGTGCCGACAGCGCGACCGCCATCGCGAGCCCGGCGGCAATGCTGTGTACTAGTTTCATTTCAGTACTCTCTCCCATTTTCCTTGGACGTCGGAGTGCTGCGGTTTGGCGCAGTCATTTCGGGTCAAGCCAGACCTCGACGAGGTCCTGGCCGACGTAGTGGCTCGGCGTGAAGTTCCAGCCCTTCACCTTCGAGTTGTTGGCGATGATGCGGTGGAACCACATCAGCGGCACGACATAGGCCTGGGTCAGCGCGTAGCGCTCCATCTCCCGGACCAGGGCCTTGCGCTGCGTCACGTCGACCAGCCGGCGCTGGCGCTCGTACATCTCGTCGAGCTTCTTGTCGTCGTGACCGGAATAGCCGATCGGCGAGGCGGCCTTGGTCAGGAACTTGGTGAACTGGGCGGTGGGGTCGTCCATGAAATCGTTCACGAACTCGATCGCGACGTCGAAATTGCCGGCGGTCACGTTGTCGACGTAGAGCTTGGTCTCGAGCTGCTCGTGGGAAGCGGTGACGCCGATGCGTTTCCATTGGTCGATCGCGTAGACGCCGCCGGGCGTGTAGGGCTCGGCGATGTTGCGGTTGAGCAGCTTGAAACTCAGGTTCTCGGCGCCGGCTTCCTTCAACAGCTTGCGCGCCTGGGCGCGCGAGGCCTCGATATCGTGGCTGAAGCCCGGCAGCTTCTCGAGCTCCGCCGCCGGCAGCGCCAGATCATAGCCCGGCCGCATCACACCGCCGACGTGCCGAAGGATCGAGATTCGGGACAGCGCTGCGCTGCCGGCCCAGCGGTCGATCGCGAGCGTCAGCGCCTGCCGAACGCGAATATCGTCGAACGGCTTGCGCTTGGTGTTGAAGATCACCACCAGGTTGCCGACCCAAGGTCCCTCGTTGACGGTCAGGCGGTCGCCCAGCTTCTCCTTGAGCTGCGCCAGCTCGGCCGGATTGCGACCGCGGAACTCGGCGTCGAACTGGCCGCCGAGCATGCCGGGGACGACGCCGTTCGACTTGACGAAATAGGCCTTGTAGCCGTCGAGGTAGGGCAGGCCCTTGCGGAAGTAGCCATCGAACTTCTTGCCTTCCCACGTCGCGCCCTTGACGTGCTCGACAAGGCGGAAGGCACCGCTGCCCATTATGTTGCTCTCCGGATAGCGCGGGTTCTCCTTCAGTTTCGCGGCCGAGTAGATGCAGTTGTAGGGCGAGGCGAGGCTCTCGAGCACGCCGGCGACCGGCGTCTTCAGCTTGAACACCACCGTCGACGGGTCGGGCGTCTCGACCGCGGCGATGTCCGCATAATAGGACTTGCGCGCCGAGATCACGCCGGTTGGCGGGTCGATGATGCGATCGTAGCTGGCCTTCACGTCAGCCGAGGTCAGCGGGCTGCCATCGTGGAACTTGACCCCGTCGTGCAGCTTGAAGGTGTAGGTGAGCTTGTCGGCCGAGACTTCCCAGCTCTTGGCCAGGTCGCCGATCACCTTCGGGTAGTGCGCGGTATCGAACTTGAGCAGGGTCGAGTAGTGCGGCGCGATCGGGTGGACCAGGGCGAAAGTGGTCGAGGCATGGCAATCGTAGTTCGGCGGCTCGGCGACCACCGAGAAGTTGAGCACGCCCCCCGGCCTGGGCACGCCTGCGCCTGCGAGGCATGGCTCATGCCCGCCAGCAGGATCGCCGTCAGCATGCCCATCGCCCGCTTCATGCCAAGCCTCCTTCAGGTATATGGGCAGGCGGCGAAGTGGCCGCTCGCGCGCTCTTCGAGCTTCACGGTGTCGCTCTTGCAGCTGGGCCGCGCGATCTGGCAGCGCGGGTGGAACACGCAGCCCGACGGCGGTCGCAGCGGGCTCGGCAGCTCGCCGCGGATGATCGCCCGCGGCCGCGCCTTTTCGACCACCGGGTCGGGAACCGGTGCGGCGTCGAGCAAGGCCCGCGTGTAGGGGTGCTTCGGATTGTGGAACAGCTCGTCGGTCGCCGCCAGCTCGACGATGCGGCCGAGGTACATCACGGCGACACGCGTCGAGATGTGCCTGACCACGGCAAGGTCGTGGGCGATGAAGATGTAGGTGAGGCCGAGCTTCACCTGCAGGTTCTCGAGCAGGTTGATCACCTGCCCTTGGATCGAGACGTCGAGGGCGGAAACCGCTTCGTCGCAGACGATCACGCGGGGATTGACGGCAAGCGCCCGGGCAATGCCGACGCGCTGGCGCTGGCCGCCGGAGAGCTCGTGCGGATAGCGCAGCGCCATGTAGGGAAAAAGGCCGACCAGGCGCAAGAGCTCGGCGACGCGGGCGGGGCAGTCGGCCTTCGGGGTGATCCCGTGCACGCGCATCGGCTCGGCGACGATCTGGCCGACGGTCATGCGCGGGTTGAGCGAGGAATAGGGATCCTGGAAGATCACCTGCATCTTCTTGCGCACGTCGACCATGGCCTCGCGATCGAGGTGAGCGAGGTCGACGCCTTCGAACAGGATCTGCCCGGCGGTGGGCTCGTCGAGCCGCAACACGATGCGGCCGAGCGTTGACTTGCCGCAGCCCGATTCGCCGACGATGCCGAGTGTTTCCCCGGCCTCGACCGAGACCGTGACGTCGTTCACGGCGCGGACCACCTTGGCCGCCCTGAGGATGCTGCCGCCGACGCGGAAATGCTTCGAAGCACCTCGAATATCGACGATCGGGCCGGCCGTGGTGTACGTGCTCGCGGCCTTGGCGATGTGCGTCGTCGACGCCGTCCCTGCGTCGAGCAGGGCAATTTCGTCGGCGCGGTGACACGCAGCGAAATGGCCGGGCGCAATTTCCTTGGAATCAGGCAATTGCCCGCACGCTTCGATCGCGAAACGGCACCTCGGACGAAACCGGCAGCCCTCGGGCGGCGCCAGCAGGTTGGGCGGCGCTCCTTCGATGGTCTGCAGCTTGGCGGTTCGCGGCCGGTCGAGGCGCGGGACGGCGCCGAGCAGTCCGCGGGCATAGGGATGGGTCGGTGTCGCGAATACCTTCTCGGCAGGTCCGCTTTCGACGATCCGGGCGGCGTACATCACATTGACGCGATCGGCGTAGCGCGCGACGATTCCAAGATTGTGGGTAATGATGACGACCGCGATGCCGAGGCGGCGCGACAGATCCTTCATCAGTTCCAGGATCTGCGCCTGGATGGTCACGTCGAGCGCGGTGGTCGGCTCGTCGGCGATCAGCAGCTTCGGATTGCAGGCGAGGCCGATGGCGATCATCACCCGCTGACGCATGCCGCCGGACAGCTGGTGCGGGAACTGCTCCAGCCGGCTCTCCGGATCGGTTATGCCGACCAGCGTCAGCAGCTCGATGGCGCGGGCCTTCGCCTCGGCCTGGCGCATGTTCATGTGAATGAACAGCGGCTCCATCACCTGCAATCCGATCGACAGCACCGGATTGAGCGAGGTCATCGGCTCCTGGAAGATCATCGCGATGTCGCGACCGCGGATCTGCCGCATCGCCTCGTCGTCGAGGCCCAGCAGGTCGCGATTCTGGAACAGGATCCGTCCCTTCTTCACCCGCGAGGTTGCGGGCGGCAGCAAGCGCATCACCGCCAGCGCGGATACCGACTTGCCCGATCCGCTTTCGCCGACGATGGCCACGATCTCGCCGGGTTGGACAGTATAGGAAACCCCTTCGACCGCGCGCACGACGCCAGCCTGGGTCTCGAAATGTACGTGCAGGTCGTCGACTTCCAGGATCGGCGCCAGTTGCGCCGCATCGCGCAAGGGCACCGCTGCGGCCGGTTCGGCGGCCGCGGCTGAGTATGCGTTGGTCCCTGCAGCGGCGCGATGCACCGTCGCCTCCCTGGAAACGTAGCGAATCCCCCGAGCCCACGTCAAAGAGGCCCATTCTCACTGCTCAACCTCGGTCGGGGCTACGAGCAGCCTATTTTTGATATGAATTGCTATCACATGGGTGGGTGGCGGCAAGTGCTATCGATAGTCGGTCGGCGCGGGATGGTTACTCTGCTCACCCGCGGCTTTGCGCCGTGACAGCGGGTCCTGGCGTGGCTATCATCCTGCCAGATCGTTGAACAATCGAGCGTGCGGGGGAGTGGCACGGGATGGCAATCCGTTTGTGGCTCATCACGCGGCTGCTGGTATTGGCGTTGATCGCAGTGGTGGGCGCCGACCGGGCCGACGCGAGGGCCATCAAGTGGGCACGCTCCGGCGACGCACTGACGCTCGATCCGCACGCCCAGAACGAGGGGCCGACGCACGCCCTCGGACATCAGATCTATGAGCCGCTGATCGTCCGGGACAACCTCGGCAAGGCCGTGCCGGCGCTGGCGGAGAGCTGGTCAATCACCAGCGATCCGCAAGTCTGGGAGTTCAAGCTGCGCAAGGGCGTGACGTTCCACGACGGCAGCCCGTTCACCGCCGACGACGTGATCTATTCGTTCAATCGCGCCCGCCAGCCGACCTCCGATATGAAGTCGCTGCTGTCGTCGGTCGATGTCATGACCAAGGTCGATGATCACACGCTGCGTATCAAGACCAAGGGCCCCAATCCGATCTTTCCGTCGAACCTCAACAACCTGCTCATCATGAGCAGGGGCTGGACGGAGAAGCACGGCGCGGGGACCGTGCAGGACTTCAAGGGCAAGAAGGACAACTACGCCGTCCTCAACGCGAACGGCACCGGTCCCTATGAGCTGGTCAGCCGGGTTCCCGACGTCAAGACGGAGCTGAAGCGCAACGACAACTACTGGGGCAAGGGCCAGGTTCCGCTCGAGATCACCGAGATCACCTACTTGCCGATCCAGTCCGACGCGGCGCGGACCGCGGCATTGCTGTCGGGCGAGGTCGACTTCGTGCAGGACATGCCGGTCGGCGAGCTCGAGAAGGTCGCCTCGAATCCAAAGCTGCGGGTCAATGTCGGGCCGGAGAACCGGTCGATCTTCCTCGGGCTGAACGTCGGCGATCCGGAGCTCAAGAGCTCGGACGTCAAGGGGCGCAATCCGTTCGCCGACAAGCGCGTTCGCGCCGCGATCAACATGACCGTCAATCGTGCCCAGATCCAGAAGGTCACGATGCGCGGCCAGTCGCTGCCGACCGGCACGATCGTGCCGCCCGGCGTGAACGGGTATACCAAGGAGCTGGACATCATTCCGGCCGCCGATCCGGCCAAGGCCAAGGCGTTGATGGCCGAGGCGGGCTTCGCGGATGGCTTCACGGTGACTTTCAATTGCCCGAATGATCGCTACGTCAACGACGAGGCGATCTGCAAGGCGATCGCCACGCAGCTCGCCACCATCGGCATCAAGGCTAATCTGGTCGCGGAGTCGAAGGCGCTGTATTTTCCGCTGCTGGAGCGCAATCCGCCGGAAACCGACCTCTATCTTCTCGGCTGGGGCGTGCCGACCTTCGACAGCCACTATATCTTCGCGTTCCTGTATCACACCCGCACCGACAAGGAGGGCGGCTGGAATGCGACCCGCTACTCCAACCGCGAGATCGACGTGCTGATCGAGGGGCTCACCAAGGAGACCGATCTCACCAAGCGCGGCCAGACGATGGCCTCGATCTGGAAGGTGCTGCAGGACGAGATGATCTACATTCCGATCCATATCCAGACGCTGGCCTACGCGATGAAGCCCGATCTCGACATCGCCGTCGACATCTCGAACCAGCCGAAGATGAAGTCCGTCAAGGTGAAGAAGCCAGCGCAGTAGACGCTCTTCACTTTCCCGGACAGGCAGGGAGAGATCGGGAGCTATCAATCCTGCTCCTCGACGACCTTTCGATAGGGGCCGTACTCGGCCAGCATCTCGCGCTGTTCCTCGACCGCGCGCCGCTCCTCGTCGAGGTAGCGCGCCACCGCGCGGCGCAAGGCCGGATCGGCGATCCAGTGGGCACTATAGGTGGCGGCCGGCAGGTAGCCGCGGGCAAGCTTGTGCTCGCCCTGGGCACCGGCCTCGACCCGCGGCAGCTTGTGGCGGATGGCGTAGTCGATCGCCTGGTAGTAGCAGAGCTCGAAATGCAGGCAGGGGTGGTGCTCGATCGCGCCCCAATAGCGGCCGTACAGGCAGTCGCCGCCGATCAGGTTGAGCGCGCCCGCCACCGGCCGCCTATCGCGCATGGCGAAGATCAGCAGGCAGCGATCGGCCATCGTCTCGCCCAGCCGGGAGAAGAATTTGCGATTGAGGTAGGGCCGGCCCCACTTGCGGCTGCCCGTGTCCATGTAGAAGGCGAAAAACGCATTCCAATGGGCTTCGGTGATGTCCGCCCCCTGCAGGTGGACGATCTCGAGCCCGGCGCTCACCGCCTGCGTCCGCTCCTTGCGGATCGCCTTGCGCTTGCGCGATGACAAGCCGCCCAGGAATTCGTCGAATGTCGCGTAGCCCTGATTGAGCCAGTGGAACTGCTGGTCGGTTCGCTTCAGATAGCCGAGCTCGGCCAGCGCCTGCCACTCGGAATGCCGGCAAAACGTAACGTGCACCGATGACAGGTCGAGCCTGCGCGCGAGCTCGACCGCGCCGGCCGCCAGGAGTTGGGCACTGCGGGCGGCGGCCGCGCCGGGTTTCACGAGCAGCCGCGGCCCGGGCACCGGCGAGAACGGCACCGCTACCTGCAGCTTGGGGTAGTACTGGCCGCCGGCCCGGGCATAGGCTTCGGCCCAGCCATGGTCGAACACGTACTCGCCCTGGCTGTGGGTTTTCACGTAGGCCGGCATGCATCCGGTAATCTCGCCCGGCCGCCCTTGTGCCAGCAGGTGCTGCGGCGTCCATCCGGAGCGGCCGCCGACGCATTTGGCATCCTCGAGGGCTTTCAGGAATGCGTGCGACACGAACGGATTGAAGGTGGCCTGATCCGGATTGGCGCATGCATCCCAGGCGGCGGCATCGATCGATCGCAAATCCGGCTCGACCTTCACCACTCCAGCGTGTGCATCCGCCATCGCAACCCTCGCATTCATCGCTGCCACTATATCCTATGGGCGGCGGCGCAACAGACATCGGGCGGCACCCTTTCCGTCATGCCTGCTCATCTCTATATCTTGCCGCGTGATCGGGGCACGGGAGACGAGATTCATGCGTATTCGCAGTTTCTGGCCGATGGCGTTCCTGGCGGTGGCGACGGCGGTCGCGGCGCCGGCGGCCTCGCAGCAGCCGGACGAGGGCGTCAAGATCAAGAACCCCGGCATCGTCGGGCGCATGGTCCGCTCGCTCGCCTCGGCCGAGAAGATGGAGCAGATCGGCGAGCAGCAGTATGCGCAACTGACGCGCCAGGCCCAGCAGAAGCGGGCCTTGCTGCCGGGCGACCATCCACAAGTGGTTCGGTTGCGCCGGATCTTCAACGACTTGCTGCCGCACGCCTACAAGTTCAACGAGCGCGCCCGCAACTGGCGCTGGGACGTCAACGTCGTCAACTCGCAATCGATCAACGCCTTTTGCATGCCTGGAGGCAAGATCGCGTTCTTCACCGGCATCCTGCAGAAGCTGCAGCTCACCGACGACGAGGTCGCGATGGTGATGGGCCACGAGATCGCGCATGCCCTGCGCGAGCACTCCCGCGCCAGGGCGGCGAAGTCGACCCTGACGAACATCGGCACGATGGCGGTCGCGGTTCTGGTCGGCGGCAATGCGGGCGAGATCGCGCGCATGGGCGGCGGCCTGCTGAGCCTCAAGTTCTCGCGCTCCGACGAGACGGAAGCCGATCTGATCGGCATGGAGCTCGCCGCGCGCGCCGGCTACAACCCGGAGTCCGGCATCCACCTTTGGGAGAAGATGAGCGCCGCCGCCAAGGGAGCGCCGATGGAGTTCATGTCGACCCACCCGTCCGGCACCACCCGCATCGCGACCATCAAGAGCAACCTGAAGGATGTGATGCCGATCTACGAGCGGGCGAAGGCCAGGAAGGCTGGCTGAAATCCCATTCCGTGGGCATGCCGCACGGCTGCGGCGTTCGGCCGGAGCCGTTCTGGTCAGATGCAATCGCAGACGCCCTCTCCCCGAATTGGCGGGGGTGAGGGCGGCCCACATCCTATCGCCGTCATCCTCGGGCTTGGCCCGACGACCCATGGTGCCGCGAGCGACTGCCCAGCGGCCCGGCAAAGCGGCACTGCGCGCGCCGACCACTGCAACCATTGACGCTGCGCGATGGGTCCTCGGCACGAGGCCGAGGATGACACCTGTGTTGTCGCCGCGCCACCGCCGATCGCAGCGACCTTTCCCTCTCCCCCAAGCGCGTTTCGCGCGCAGGGGGAGAGGGTCAGGGAGAGGGGCCGCCTCGTGTTCAGTATCCGCATTATCCGATACATGATTGACACCGCGACATTGGAGCAAGCGGCTGCCCCTCTCCCTCGGTCGGCAAGAGCGCCGGCCTCTGCCCTCTCCCCCGAAGTGGCGGGGGAGAGGGAGAACCGTGCCCGCCCGCTGCCGTTCCGCTGCGCGATGGGTCCTCGGCACGAGGCCGAGGATGACACCTGTGTTGTTGCCGCCGGTGACCTTTTCCCTCTCCCCCCTGCGCGCCAAATGCGCTTGGCGGGAGAGGGAAAGGTCGCATCCGGTCAAGCCGGATAAACTCTAGCCCTGCAGCACCATCTGCGTCTGGGTGACGAGAGCCACCAGCTTGCCCTCGGCGGTCGTCACCCTGGTTTGCCAGATCATGGTCCGGCGCCCGCGATGAACCGGGGTCGCTTCGCCGACAACGATCGAGTCGACGGGAGCGGGAGCGACGAAGTTGGTCTTGCTCTCGATCGTCGTGGTCCAGGCGCCTTCGGGTAGATTGAGAATGGCGCCGGCGGCCCCGAGCGTGTCGGCAAAGGCCATGACCGCGCCGCCGTGCAGCACCGCCGGCTTGGTGCACAGCTGCGGCGTCACACGCATCCGGGCGACCACCCTGTCCTTGTCGGCACTCACGTACTCGACGCCAATATGCTCGGCGAACGGGAGCTTGCTGTCGATCAAGACCTGGAGCGCGTCCATGGCAACCATCGTGGAAAGCCCCGCGCCACGTTCACCGGCTCGATTGGCGCGAAGCGGCTTCGTTTGATCCTGTCTCGTCACTTCAGCATTTGTGGCACAAGCAGCCGCGGCAGAAACAGGCAGATTTCCGGCCAGATGATCAAGGCGAAAAGCACCAGCAGCATCGGGACCAGCATGATCATCGTATCCTTGAGCGCGAAGCGCAGCCGCACGCCAGCGACGGCACAGGCGATCATCAGGCACATGCCGTACGGCGGCGTCACCAGCCCGAAAGCCAGCGACACGATGGAGATGATGGCAAACTGCACCGGGTGCAAGTGAACCGACTGCGCCAGCGGCTCGAGCACGGTGCCGACGATGATGATCGCTGGGATCGCGTCAAGGAAGCAGCCGACCACCAGGAAGCAGAAGGCGATGAAGAAGCCGGCCGCGACCGGTCCCATGCCCCAGGTCGAAACGTTGGCCAGCAGCTCCTGCGGGATCTTGTAGTAGGCGAGCAGCCAGCCGAAGGCGCTGGCGGTGCCGACGCAGAACAGCGCCACGCCCACCAGGCGGCCGGTATCGAGTAGCGTCCGGTACAACTCCCTCGGGCCGATCTCCTTGTACACGAACGCCGACAGCACGATCGAGTACAGCACCGCGACGCAGGCGGACTCGGTCGCCGTGAACCAGCCGAGCAGGATGCCGCCGACGATGATGAACGGCGTCATCAGCGCCGGCAGGGATTTCCACACCGCACAGCGCATCTGCAGCCAGCTCATGCGCGGGTAGGTCGGATAGCCTCGGCGCACCGCGTAGACGTGCACGGTCACCATCTGGGCGCCGGCGATCAGCAGGCCCGGCACGATGCCGGCAAGGTACATGGCGCCGATCGAGGTCGAGATCAGGCCGCCCCACACGATCATCAGGATCGACGGCGGAATGATCACCGCGAGCACCGCCGAAACCGCGGTGATGGCGATGGAGAATGACAGGTCGTAGCCTTCGCGGGTCTGCGCATCGATGAAGATCTTCGACTGGCTGGCCGCGTCCGCCGTCGACGAGCCCGAGATGCCGGCGAAGAACACCGAAAGGACGACGTTGATCTGCGCCAGTGATCCCGGCCAATGGCCGACCAGCGACTTCGACAGCTCGACCAGCCTGTCGGTAATGCCGCCGATGCTCATCAGGTTGGCGGTGAGCAGGAAGAACGGCACCGCCAGCAGGATGAACGAGTTGTAGGCGTTGAACGTCTCCTGCGCGAGCATCATCATCGACAAGTGCGGCTCGATCAGCAGGATCGGCAGGCAGGCGAGCCCGAGCGAGAAGGCGACCGGCACGCGCAGTACGAGAAGGGAAGCAAACACGCCGAACAGGATCATTGCCGCCTGGCCGGCCGACAGGATATTGCCGCTCATCGCGCCTTGCCCCCGAGCAAGACGCGCGTCTCGTCGACGATCTGCTCGCCGGCGAATGCGACCCAGGTGAAGCCGGCGACCGGCCAGGCGATATGGATCAGCCAGAGCGGCAGCTCGGCCAGCTCGGACGTACGATTCCAGGCGAACCTGGTGAACTCGATGCCGGCCCACACGAACACCAGGGCCAGGGCCAGTATGCCGAGCCGGGCGATGATCCGCACCAGGGCCTCCACTCGCCGTGGCAGGTCGGGCCAGACATCGACCTCGAAGTGCGAGGCCTCGCGCACGCCGACCATGGCGCCGATCATGATCGCCCACACGAACAGGAAGCGCGCCATCTCCTCGGTCCAGATGTAGGACGGGATCAGCGAGGTGTAGCGCGAGATGATCTGCAGCGTGACGGGTATGATGATGATGCCGATGCAGATCGCCAGCAGGATCTCGAGAAGCTTGGCATAGGCTGCCGTCAGCCGACGCCAGAGACTTGGCCCGGCCGTTGTCATTCGTTGCATCGATCGACCTCGGGAGAGATGGATTGGCCGGGGCGCGTCCGCCATCGACGCCTGCTGCGCCCCGTCGACCTCACAGTGCGTTGATCTTCCGATAAATCTCCTCCGCCCCGATCTCCTTCGCATAGGCCTCCATCACCGGGTCCACCAGCTTCTTCATCTGGTCGCGGCCGGTAAAGGGGATGCGCTTCAGCTTGCCGGCCTTCTCCATTGCCGCGAGCTTCTGCTCGTCCTCGCTGCTCTCGATCTGGCGGCCATGAGCGCCGGCCTCCTTGCCGGCCTTGAGCACGGCGGCCTGTAGGTCGGCCGGCAGCGACTTGAAGGTCTTGCCGGAGAAGCAGACCGGGCGGATGGTGATGGCGTGCTGCGTCATCGCGATGTTGGGCGCTACTTCGTAGAATTTCATCGAACTCGACGCCCGCCGCCTCGTTCTCGCCGGCGGCAATGACACCGTTCTGGATGGCGTTGTAGACCTCGTTGTAGGCGATTACGGTCGGCGCCATGCCGGCGGCGGCGAACGTCTTCGACCAGATCGGCGCGCCCTGCACCCGCACCTTCAAGCCCTTGATGTCGCCGAGCGAGCCCATCGGTTTGTTGATGAAGATGTTGCGGATGCCGCCGCCGGCATAGCCGATAAGCATTACGTCGGCCTTCTGCGCGATCTCATCGGCAACCGGCTTCAGGATGTCGGCGTCGAGCACTTTGTTCCAATGCGCCAGGTCACGGAACAGGAACGGTGCGTCGATGAATGGCGCGGCCTTCGAGAAGGTCGACATGTGGGCCGGCGACACGATGGCGTAGTCGACCGCCTTGCCCTGCGCCATGTACTCGAAATACTGCTTCTCGAGACCGAGGGCGGAATTCTTGTGCAGCGTGAAATTGACCGGCTTGCCGTAGTATTTCTTGGTCAGCTCCTCGAACTTGACGAGCGCCTTGGTGAACGCATGGTCGTCGTTGAACTGGACGGCGCCGTTAAGCGTGAGCGGTGCCTGGGCGCGAAGGACCGATGGCGCGACAATGGCTGATGCGGTCGTTACGCCTATGCCCTTCAGAAACGTTCTGCGCTTCATTCTTGTCTCCTCCGCGGATTTTCAAACGGCCCATCTGAGGTGGGCTCGAAGCGCAACATGACAGACCTCGGCGCCGGGGGCCAGAGCCCAGTGCCGATCATTCGGCGGCCGTGCAGCTTGCGTCGAGGCAGCAGCCGGCCCCGCTCGTCGATCGGCAGCAGTACCGCGATGCGATTTCGCGGCAAGGCGCGAGGACACCGGCGGGCTGATCCATCTCGACCGCTGCTTCCACCGGCTGGCCTGATGCGCTACCAGGCCTTGTCCGCAACGACCGACACGAGACCCGGAGGACCCGCATGAGCGACACGCAGAAGCTGCCGGCAATCGACCCGAAGACCTTCTGGCGCACGCTCGGCGAGCGCGCGACCGGCATGACGGTCGTGACCGCCAGCGGCGCGGAGGGGCCGGCCGGGTTTCTTGGTCTCTCGGCCACTCACATCACCGCCGACCCGGCGACCCTGCTGGTCGCCATCGACCGCAAGACGAGCGCGCTCGCCGCCGTGATCGCCAGCCGGCATTTCGCGGTCAACTACCTGCCGTCGACCGCCGGTCACATCGCCGACGCGTTCAGCGGCAGAAGCGGCGTCACGGGAGCGGCCCGCTTCATCGATGGCGAGTGGACCACGCTCAAGACCGGCGCGCCGGTCTTTGCCGAGGCACTCGGCGCGTTCGACTGCCGTTTGGAGGACGTCATGCAGCGCGGCGACATCTCGCTGGTGATCGGCACCGCGGTGTGTGCTCTTGCCCGCGGCGCCGGCGATCCGCTGCTGTTCTACCGTGGCAAGACCAGGAGCGACTTCGCCGCTGGCTGACGATGCGCTGCAGTTGCAGGAGTTCAGTGCAGGATCTGGGCGAGGAAGCTCTTCAGCCGCAGGTGATATAAATATGTTGACTGATTAAATCAGACCCGGCGTGATCCCGCCGGGTCGTCAGTGATCGCACGATCTGGCGGCTGTTGGCCGGCTCAGGCGGCCTTGACCGCTCCGCCGCGTCGCAGACCGAGGCCGAGCACGATCCAGCTCGTTCCGGCAACGACGAGATCGATGCCGAGGAACAGCCCGAGTATGAACAGGCTGGAGACCGGCCAGCGCGCCACGATCAGAGCGCCGAGCGCCAGCGTGACCACGCCCGACAGGACGACCCAGATCCAGGGCGTCTCGCGCTTCATGCTGAAGCCGAGAAAGACTTCTCAGGATACCGGAGGCGATCAGCGAGAAGCCGAGCAGCAGCGTCAGCACCGCGGCGGCGAGCAGGGGGTTCTGGAAGGTGACGAAGCCGGCGACGATGTACAGGGCGCCAAGCAGCACCCACAGCAGGAACTTGCCCCAGCCCTGGACCTGGAATGCGTTGATGACCTCGGCCACGCCGGCGATGATCATCATCACGCCGACCAGCCAGACGCTGGCAACCGTCGCCGTGGTGACGCTGCCCAGTGCGAACAATCCGGCGCACAGGTAGACGACGCCGAGCGCGACGATCCAGCCCCATTTGGCGCGCAAGGGCGCCAGTTCATTCTCGGCTCCGACGGTCCTCATGGCGCCTGGTGTATCGGTCATGGCCGTGCCTCCGTTTCGGATGGATTTGCAGTTCTGGCCTGCGCGACTGAGCCCGGGCGGCGGTCCTGAGCCTGCCCGTCCTCGCCAATTCGACCTGTCGAGCGCTCGCGCGCCTCGCCAGAATGTCATTGTTCATAATAGACCAGGGCAACGAAAACATGAAGTACGATGGCGGAACGAGAAGATGCTGGTGCAACTGGCGGTCGCGTGTCCGAAGCAAGGTGCGGACAGGCGTCGCCGCTAGTGTGGCGATTTCGAAGTCCGCTTCATCCTTGCGGCATACTCCAGTGCGGACTTCGAAATCATAAGCCACACTAGAAGCTTGGATTTGCTAGTGTCCTTATCGATCGCGAAGTTCGTCCGATAGCCATGCGAATGAAGCGAACTTCGCGATCGGGATACGAGTTGCTCCGCGGCTTGCTAAACGACCTGTCTTCCGTGACGTAACCGGTCTCAGTTGCCGGGTCCGCGAGAGAACGCGTTCTGCGCCCAGCAGTCGTCGCCCGAGTAGGACGGATCGTCCTGGTCCGTGTAGCAGGGCGAGTCGGCCCCATCGATGAAAAGCGTGCTCTCGCCGCCCTGTGCCGGCACAGTACCGCGCAGGGTGCGTGCGTCGTAGAGGACATTCTTGCCGTCGATGCGCGGATTGCTCAGCACCACGACCGCCTGTGTCGGGCGCCCGCCCGAGTTGAATACCGACAGAGCGGCGTTGGGCGGATCACTCTTGAAACTATTCTTGCCTTCGCCCCACAACTTGACGAAATGTGCGTTCTTGACGTGTCCCACGATCCGCTTCGGGCGATCCGTGAAGAAGGCCGTTGCCGGTGAGGCATCCTTCAAAGTCAGGACGCCATCCTTGTATGTGACGCCACTGGCGGCCTGGACGAACAGGACCTCGACTGCCTTTCCCTGGGCGAACGCCGGTGGAGCCGCGAGGCTGAATAACCCCAGCAGAGCAACCACGGCACCGAATTGGATTGATCGGGCTATGAGCTTTTGAACCATTTCTTCCTCCTGTTGAATAGTTTGTAATGCATGGCCTGCAAGTGTTCGGGTCTCACCGTCCACGATATGCGTGATCCGCGTCGGTCGGCGACGAGGTCGTTAAGTCTTGCTGCCTTGTGCGGGCACTGTCTCATCGGCGGAGTCCGCAGCCGAACGACCGGGCAGGTCCCGTACACTGCGGCCGATTGGAAACCAGTGACGGGAAACGATTGATAGCAATCTGAAATAATCAACTTGATGGACGTTCGGGCCGGCGCCGCCATCAACAACTACGCCGCCCCGCGCAATCGCGCAATATCTTGGCGGCGCCGATCTGCTCTCTTGCTTGCCGATCCGTGCGGTTGCTGACGAGGTCGTTGCTCCGGCTGCAGGTGCCGAGGTGCGGTCCGAATTGCCGAAGGCGAGCAGCGGCGGCAATGTCCCCGACTTCCGCTTACCTCGCCGGCTTCATCGCCTTTTGATGCGGAAGTCCGCCATCGTCGATATCGAAATCGGGATCGAAAATGGTTTTCCCTTGAGCGCCGAGATAGTCGGGCTGTGCTTTCAGCCACTCGCTCATCTTCTGCTGCCTGGCATAGCCGAGCAGCCGGCTCTCCAGATCACGTACGACCTCGGGATTGTCCGCTGCCACGTCGTTCTTTTCGCCCGGATCGGAGCTGAGGTCGAACAGCTCGGTCTTTCCCGGCAGCAGCGCGATTTTCACCAGCTTCCATTTGCCCTTGATGATGGCGCCGCGGAACGCCTCGACGTTGAGCAGGATGTCGTCGTGCGGCGAGGGCTTTCCGTCGGCCACCGTCGGCCAGATGTCCCTGCCGTCGAGCGGCTTGTCGGCGCTGGCCTTGGCGCCGGCCAGCGCCAGCGCGGTCGGCATGATGTCGACCATGTGCAGCGGTTCGTTGACGACGCGCGGCTTGAGCCTGGCCGGCCAATTGAAGATCGTCGGTACGCGAATGCCGCCGTCGTGCAGGCTGCCTTTGCCGCCGCGCAGATCGCCGTTGCTCGCGGGTAGCGACGCCTGCGTGACGCCGCCTTCTTCCCGCTCCTCCTTGGAGTGCGCGCCGCTCGCGACCACCGCGCTGCGCGGACCGCCGTTGTCGCTCGAGAAGATGATCAGCGTGTTCTCGCGCAGCCCGCGCTTGTCCAATGCCGCGACGATCCTGCCGACCTGGTCGTCGAGGGATGTGATCATCGCCGCATAGGTGCGGCGCGTCGGGTCCTTGATGGTGGACGCGTAGCGCTCCGTGTCGGGCTTCGGCGCCTGATAGGGCGCATGGGGCGCGAGCGACGCGAAGTAGAGGAAGAACGGCTTGCTCTTGTCCTGCTTCTCGATCAGCCGCACCGCCTCGTCGCCGATCAACGAGGTGACGTATCCGTTCTCGACAATGAACTTGCCGTTGCGCTGCCAATCGACCACACCGCCGCGCTTGTGGGTGAAATAGTCGACCTCGCCGACCGTGTTGCCGTAGAAGTGGTCGAAGCCCCGGTTCTGCGGCCAATACTTCGTGTCGGCGTGCCCCAGGTGCCACTTGCCGACCATGGCGGTATTGTAGCCTGCCTCCCTCAACGCCTGTGGCAATGTGCGCTCGTCGGTCGGCAGGCCGTAGCTGTGGTTCGGGAAGATGACGAGTGTCTGCAACCCGTAGCGCATCGGATACCTGCCGGTCATCAGCGCGGCGCGCGCCGGCGTGCACACCGGCATGCCGCGGAAGGACTCGAGCTGCACCCCCGCCTTGGCGAGCGCGTCGATGTTCGGCGTCCGGATGTCGCTGCCGCGGTAACCGAGATCCGCATTGCCGAGGTCGTCGGCCAGGATGACGACGATGTTTGGCCGTCGCTCCTCGGCTATGGCAGGGCCAAATGTCAGCAGAAAGATGGTTATCGGAATGAGGATGCGCCTGAGTGGCATGAGCCAAGGACCTTCTTACCGCAGTTCGACGATGACGCCCGTGATGGTTCCGTTGAACTTGAACGGCCGGCGTCCTTCGGCAGGTGGCTCGACGCGGCGCTGGTGCTTCGAATCCTGCAGCCTGGGCGCGGCGATGCTGGCGGACGGCGCGGCCGCGAACGGCAGCGCGGAACCGTCGTCCGCGGCCAGGACCGCGCCTGGCAGGACGATGCCGGCCAGCAGCAGTGGAATGATGCGCAACGCGGCAATGACAGGCATCAATCGCAGAAGGCTTCGCAAACGCATCCAACGCATGGCAACACCTTTGGCGGCGCGGTGGCCGCTCACCATCCATCGCGGCAGCCCTGGCGCATCGATCCAGTGCGACGCGAAGCTCCCGGCGAGCGACAAATGAAGCTAGGCTAGCATCGAACAATTCGGCCGGTTGTCGCCTGGGCGACAATTCCGGCCGCCGAAGCAAATATCCTCTCACGCGACGGAATAGACCTTCCATCAGCGAGGCTGAGCCGCTCATGACACCGCCGAACGGCACGCGAGGCCAGGACCACTACGCGCAGCTGCGAAGGGGCGCCTGGTTCGGCGCTCTGCCGCCGTCCCTGGCCAGGGCACTGTTCGAATCCGGGCGAGCGGAGGAGTACGGCGCCGGCGAAACTATCTATGCGGAGGAATTGCCCGCGCAGGGCCTGTTCGCGCTGGTCGAAGGGGCGGTGCACTTCGAGAAGATGGACCGCTCCGGCCATCGTGTCCTGCTGCACGTCGGCGCGCCGGGCTTCTGGTTCGGCGAGATCGCGGCCGGCGGCGGGCTTCGCACCATGGTCGCGGCCCGCGCCTACACCCGTGTCCGGGTCTGGCGGGTGCCGATCCTGGTGGTGTCGCGCATCCTGAATTCGGAGCCGGAGCTGTTCAGTGCGCTCAGCACGCTGATGGCGGCGCGCTTCGCCGCGCTGATCGAGACCGTGTGCGCGATGCGCCGGCCCTCGGCGGTGGCGCAGATCGCCGGCCGGCTCGCGCTGATGGACGAGAACTGCAAGGAGGGCGACTGCGCGGTCAGGGTGTCGGTCCTGCAAATGACGCAAAACGACCTCGCCGACATGACCGGACATGCCCGCCAGACCGTGAACGCGGCGGTAAAGAGGCTGGAAGAGGAGGGCCTGATCAATGTCGGCCACCGCCAGATCGAGATCCTCGACCCGAAAGCCTTGAGCGCATATTTCATCGGCGACAAGGAATAGGTCGCCGACAGCGTGGCGAACACGAAGATGGGGCTTCAGGCGGGGCGGCGCGAGGTGAGCGGATTGACCGGACGAGGCAGGCCGAGGTGATCGCGCAGGGTCGTGCCTTCGTAGTCGGTACGGAAAAGGCCGCGGCGCTGCAGCTGCGGAATCACGCCGTCGACGAACTCCGCGAGGCCGCCCGGCAGGGTGTGGAACTGCATCATGAAGCCGTCGCATGCTCCCGACGTGAACCAGTGCTCCATCACGTCGGCGACCTGCGTTGCGGTCCCTTTGATCGTCTTGCGGCCACGCTCGTAGCGCAGATAAAGCTGCCTGAGCGTCGGGTTCTCCTCGCGGATGATCTTCATGATGCCGTCGAAGAACGCCTTGTGCAGATTGGCACTCTTGGGAAGCCGGCTTTCCGGGATCGGCTCGTCGAGCGGCAAGTCTGAAAGGTCGGCCTCCAGATCGGTGCCGAGCCGGAAGCGACCGACGTCGGGGTGCATCAGCTCCTGCAGCAGCATGTGCTTTTCCTCGGCCTCCTGCTGAGTGCGGCCGATCATCACCGGCATGCCGGCGAGGATGCGCAGGGTGTCGGGATCGCGTCCGTACTTGCTCATACGTCCCTTGAGGTCGTCGTAGCCCTTCCTGGCGCTCTGGGGATCGGCATCGCTCGCGAATACCACCTCGGCCGTGCGAGCGGCGAGCTCGCGACCCGTGTCCGAGGCGCCAGCCTGGATGATCACCGGATGGCCCTGCGGCGAGCGGGCAATATTGAGAGCGCCATCGACGCGGAAGAACTTCCCCTCGTGATGGGTGACATGCATGCGGTCCGGCTCGAAATAGTGGCCGCTTCTGCGGTCGTAGACGAAGGCATCCTCGTCCCAGGTGTTCCAGAGCTGCTTCACCACGTCGACGAATTCGCCGGCGCGCTCGTAGCGCAGCCCATGCGGCGGCAGCTTGGCGTGACCGAAATTGCGGGCGGCGTAGTCGTTTGCGGACGTG
The DNA here is from genome assembly GCA_963750535.1 of uncultured Alphaproteobacteria bacterium. Lineage (GTDB taxonomy): Bacteria > Pseudomonadota > Alphaproteobacteria > Rhizobiales > Hyphomicrobiaceae > JAKFWF01. The sequence goes on from CAVVRF010000043.1 coordinate 92,616, forward strand.
ACGACGTTCCAGCCCGCCCTCCCGCCGGTGATGTGGTCGAGCGAGCAAAACTGGCGGGCAACGTTGTAGGGCTCGGAGAAGCTGGTCGATACCGTGCCGCCGAGCCCGATCCGCGACGTCATTCCGGCGAGAGCGGTGAGCAGCGTCACCGGCTCGAGCTGGTTCATGTACATCGGGAACCGGCTCCAGGCATGCAGGTTCTCGGTGCGCGCTGCCGGCGTATCGGCGACAAAGAACATGTCGAACTTGCCGCGCTCAGCGGTCTGCGCGATCTGGCCGAGCTTGCCGATATCTGTCGAAGTTGCGGAATAAGTGTCCGGATGCAGCCAGGAGGCCGGGTGGTATCCCGTCGCCTGGTCGATGAGGATTGCCAGCGATATTTGCCTTTTCTTTGCCACTTGCCGCTCCTGCCTCGGACCTCGCCACAGCAAGACTGCCCCTCGGGCCTCGCGACTGGCAAGGACATTGATCCTGCAACCGGCGCTAGCGGATCGAGATTTGAAATTCCGATGGCGAGGCCGGCCCCAGGGACCGACCCGGCGAGACGCGTCACGGTCTTGCTGGCCACCTCAAAGGGGGAGGAGGGGATCGGCCAATGCCATCAAGCTCGATGCCCAAGTAATGTTCAGATGATCGTTTCCTTGGCAACCGACGGACTTGGACTGCGAATCTTTGGCTTGTTGCAGTGTTGCACGGCGCGATCGATCCGACGTTTTCTCCATCGATTTCCGTGAGATGTAACGGGCGGACCGGCGTCGCGCCGGGCCCCTGACGCCCTGGCACGAGCGTTGCGAAGCCGATCCCAACGCTGTGTCTCCTCGGAAGTGATGACATGCCGATTGCCACGATCGCGGCTGCGCCGGTCGATGTCTCCTTCGACCCCGCGTCGGCCGCGCTGATCATCATCGACATGCAACGCGATTTCCTCGAACCCGGTGGATTCGGCGAGGCGCTCGGCAACGACGTCTCGAAATTGCGGTCGTCGATCGGGCCGTGCAAGCGGCTGCTGGCGGCGGCGCGACGCAGCGGGCTGACGGTAATCCACACCCGTGAGGGCCACCGTCCTGATCTCTCGGACGCACCGCGGTCGAAAATCGCGCGCGGCAACCCCTCCATGCGAATTGGCGATCAAGGTCCAATGGGACGGATCCTGATCAGGGGCGAGAGAGGACACGACATCATTCCGGAATTGGCGCCCCTGGTTTCAGAGCCGGTGCTGGATAAGCCGGGCAAGGGCGCCTTCTACCAGACCGACCTGGAACTGATCCTTGCGAATAACGCAATCAGGACACTGCTTGTAGCCGGCGTGACGACCGAAGTGTGCGTGCACACGACTGTACGCGAGGCCAACGACCGCGGCTACCGCTGCATCGTGATCGCCGATGCCTGCGGCTCGTACTTTCCAGAGTTCCATGAGGTCGGGCTGCGGATGATTGCGGCCCAGGGTGGGATTTTCGGTTGGGTCGCCCAATCCGAGAGCGTGATCGGGGCTCTGGCGCGGAGTGCAGCCGCGACGAACTAGCTTTGGCGCCAACTGACGATAGAGAGAGCGACATGACTGCGACAACCGCACGAGGCCCGACGCTCTGGCAGCCCGGAGACTGGAACGCCTTTTTTGGTTTTGGCACGAACATTCTGGTCAACATGCTTGTGCTGACCGGATTGCTGCGGTTCGTCCTGAAGATGCCCGATGACCTGGTATTCGGACGCATCCTGCCCGCCATGGGCCTGATGATGTGCCTCAGCACCTTCTATTATGCCTGGCTCGCCTACCGACTGGCCGCCCGAACCGGGCGCGACGATGTCTGCGCCCTGCCGTCCGGCATCAGCGTTCCGCACATGTTCGTGGTCACGTTCGTGATCATGTTGCCGATCGCCGCCAAGACCGGCAGTCCGATCAAGGGCTGGGAAGCTGGCCTGGTGTGGGTGTTCGTTCAAAGTTTCGTTCTCATGCTTGGCGGCTTTATCGCTCCGCTAATTCGCAAAGTGACGCCCCGCGCCGCGTTGCTTGGCACCCTTGCCGGTGTATCGATCGCGTTCATCTCGATGCGACCGGCGATGGAAATCTTCATGACGCCGGCCATCGGACTTGTTTCGCTGGCTGTCATCCTGGCGAGTTGGTTCGGCGGGATGCGCTATCCGAGGGGGATTCCCGCGGGTCTGATCGCGATCGCGCTGGGAATGCTCATCGCCTGGGGCTCGACGGCGCTCGGGCTCGACGTCGGCGGCATGAGCGGCGGCAAGCTCGCAGCCTCGTTCGCCAACTTCGGATTCTCCTTGCCGATGCCGGCGATCGATCACGTATTTTCGGGCTTCGAGTTCCTGCCGATCATCCTCGTCACCGCGATCCCGTTCGGCGTCTATGACCTCGTCGAGGCGATGGACAATGTGGAGAGTGCCGAGGCGGCTGGTGATACTTTCCCCACCACATCCGTGCTCACGGCCGACGGTGTCGTCAGCCTCATCGGGTGCATGATGGGCAATCCGTTCATCAACGCCGTCTACATCGGGCACCCCGGCTGGAAGGCGATGGGCGGACGCATCGGCTATTCGGCGGCGACCGGCCTCATGGTCGTGGTGCTATCCTGGTTCGGCATCATATCGGTGCTGCTGGCCCTCGTGCCCGTCGTCGCGATCTCGCCGATCCTGCTCTACATCGGAATGCTGATCGGCGCGCAGGCCTTCCAATCGACTCCCAAGGAACATGCGCCGGCCATTGTGCTGGCCCTCACGCCGCATCTGGCGGCCTGGGCCAAAGTCCTGGTCGATGGTGCCCTGGGCGCAGCCGGCACCAACGCCCATGCCGTGGGTCTCGACAAGCTTGCCAATGTTGGCGTGCTCTATAGAGGGCTCGAGGTGATGGGCGGCGGCGCAATCCTGACGGGCCTGGTGCTCGGCGCGATTGCGGTTTTTATTGTCGAGAAGCAGTGGTTCCGCGCAACGGGCTTTGCAGTCGCCGGGGCCGCCTTGACCTACTTCGGGTTCATGCACGGAGAGGCGGTCGGCATAGGCAATGGATTTGGCGTTTCACCGGCGATTTCACTCGGATATCTGCTTGTTGCCGGAGTGCTTTTCGCCTGTGGCCATAAAGCGGGAGCGGACGCTTTAGCGTCAGATGCCGCTATTGCTGCGCGACCGGCGGCCGCCGAGTGACCAGTTCGAGAAAGTGAAATCTCCCAAATCGAAGCCACCGGGCAAGGCGGCGCGAACGCCTTTCTGCCCAGATTCAGTGCGCTGAAATGATTGCGCAGATGTCACCCTACCGGCGCTGAAATGGCCGCCGGTTGGGGACATGCGTAAGCGCGCATTTCTCGAGATTTTCCGTGTCGGAATTGCCAACGCCGAACCGCCCCCGTTTGACAATATTTCAACAGTTTCACCAAAAGTTGTGGATGCCATTCGATTACACGCTCGATGATGTCACGCGGTCACGCCCCGGCAGATCCGCGCCTGCTAGCCTGCGGTTACGTTGAATCGCTGGAATGTTTGCTTGGTCAATACGGAGGGTGGACCGGGAGGACGGTCAATCAACCCAGTCATAACAAGATGGCTGCCTCGCTGTCCCGAATTCAAGGTGGGTTCACTTTTCTCTTCAGCATAAGCTACTGGAGGATGTGAGCTATGATGATCAAGGCACTGCGCGCATCATTCTTCACGACGGTAATCGTTGCTTTCTGCTCGGTACTGTACGCGAGCCCAGGCCGCTCGCAGGAAAAGCACGGTGCGCATGGCGAAGGCCATGACACGATGCACCATTGGTACCAGACGCTGAAGCAGCCGCTCACGGGCATGTCGTGCTGCAATAATGAAGATTGCAGACCGACGGTTTCGCGTGTGGTTGGTGAGACGGTCGAGGTAATGGTCGACGGCGAATGGACGGCCGTGCCGCACGAAAAGATCGTCAAGACGCCGTCGCCTGACCTGGGGTCGCATGTGTGTGCGCCGAAGTACAGCACATCGAAACCGAAGACGCTTTTCTGCGTGGTACTCGGTGGGGGTGTTTGAGAATATCCGCCGGTTATGATGACAGTGGGCGATTTCAATACCGTCCGCAATTTGACGGCGCTTGCTGTTGTCCTTGCCGCGGGCCGTGTATCGCTGCTCCGCCGGTCGCAACCCGCGCCGCAGTCGGACTTTGCACGTTTGAGTGCGAGACGGCGTGGCGGAACAGGAAAGCTCCGTCATTGAAGCTTCCTGATGGTGCTGGCTGTTCTTGCACCAAACTACTGTCGATGTGCGCAACTGAGGATGTCGCCGCGGCGTTTGCCGCGCGTGCTCTGGACGGCCACCGTCTTCTATCGGAACGTCCGTTATCGGCGTGTCGCGATGAAGCGCAAAGGCACCCAACCCTTCACCGCCGCGGCCCGACAATATCTCAATCCCTACTCGATGCTCGACAGGCCGCCGGCGGCGACAAACGCCCGATCGTTGCAGGTCGTGGGTACGCCCGGTTCGGTTTGGAATAGCCCGCCGACGAGCGCGACATTCCTCTGGCTTGTCCAAACCTTGACAGCTCCTGACCTGCATGTCAGTAAATACGACATGCCGCGGTCTGCTTCAGACTTCGATGTTGTCGTGGTTGGCGGGGGCGGCGCCGCTCTCATGGCGGCCTATTCGGCGGCACGCCATGGCCGCAAGGTCGTCCTGTTCGAGAAGGCAGCGGCACTGGGCGGCACCACGGCCCTGTCGGTCGGCACGATCTGCTCGAGTTCGACGCGACTGCAGCAGCGAGCCGGCATCGACGACTGTCCGGACTCGCACTTCGAAGACATGGCAAAGTTCGCGGGCTCGCTTGCCAATCGCGACAATCTCGAGCTGCGACGCATCCTCGTCGACAATGTGCCGGAGACGATCGCCATCCTTGACGATCTCGGCGTCGAATTCATCGGACCACTGCCGGAGCCGCCGCACACCAAGCCGCGATTGCATGCGATCCTGCCCCATTCGCGCGGTTTCATCCGCCACCTCGAGCGTGCCTGCCGCAGGCTTGGGGTGACGATCCGCACCAGCAGCAAGGTCGAGGGGCTGATCAACCAGGCCGGCGGCATCGCCGGCGTCGAATTGTCCGCATCAGGCAATGGCCGACCGGCGGAGCGGATCATGGCGCGGCGCGGCGTCATCCTGGCAACGGGCGACTTCAGCGCGGCGCCGGCAGCGTTCAAGCAGCGCTTCATGAGCGGCGCGCTCCTCGACATCGGCGGCGTCAATCCGAGCAGCACCGGCGACGGCCAGCGGATGGCGGAGGTGGTCGGTGCGCAGGTCGTGAATGGTGATCTCGCGTGGGGTCCCGAGATCCGGTTCGCGGCGCCACCCAAACCGAGCATCATTGCCAAGCTGCCGGTCAGTCGCTGGTTCGCTCGCTCGCTATCACTCGCCATGAAAGTCCTGCCGCCGGCGATGCTGCGACCGTTCCTGCTCGGCTTCGTGACGACCTTTCTGGCGCCGTCGCCGCGACTGTTCGAGCAGGGTGCGATCCTGGTCAACAACCGCGGCGAGCGCTTCTGCGACGAGCTGGCGAGGCCGCAGGATCATGTCGGGCGACAGCCCGACCAGAAAGCGTTCATCATCTTCGATCAGCAAGTGGCACAGCGCTTCACAGCCTGGCCGAATTTCATCTCGACGGCGCCGGGCGTCGGTTACGCCTACCTGCCGGACTATGCGCGCTCACGGCCGGATATCTATGCCAGTGCGCCGACGCTGGAGGAATTGGCGGGCAAGCTCGGGCTCGCGGCCGACGTGCTGTCGGCGACTGTCGCCGCAGTCAATCAGAGCCGGGGCGGCCAGCACGCCAGCGCCGCTCCCGAACCGCTGACCCAAGGCCCGTTCCACGCGCTAGGGCCGGCGAAATCCTGGATCGTATTCAGCGAGGGCGGTCTCAGGATCGACCGCGACTTCCGTGTCCTCGATGCAAGCGGCAAGCCGATCGCCGGTCTCTACGCCGCCGGTTCCGCCGGACAGGGCGGCCTGCTGCTCGAGGGCCACGGCCACCATCTCGGCTGGGCATTCACCTCCGGCCGGCTCGCCGGTCGCAACGCCGCACTTCGCCCACCGTCCGGCTGAGTAGCGCCGGAAACTGCGCCGGGCGGCAATGCCTGCAGGCACTTCGCCTAAGGGATTGCCAGCCAGCGATGAACCAGGGGAGAGGAAACGATCATGCCGAGAGACCGCAATGTACGGGCTTGAAGGACGCAAGGCGATCGTAACCGGCGCGGCGCTCGGCATCGGCCGGGCAATTGCCGCCCGGCTCGTCGCCGAAGGTTGCGATGTCGGCATCTTCGATGTCGACGGCGCCGCCGCGCACGCCACCGCGAATGCCATCGCCAAGCCGGGCCGCAAGATCGCGGTCGCCGCCGGCGACGTGTCCTCGAGCCGCGACGTCGAGGCCGGGATCGGCAAGCTGATGTCCGAGCTGGGGCCGGTCGACATCCTCGTCAACAATGCCGGTATCTGCCGGATCGGCAGGATACTCGACATGCCGGAAGCCGACTGGAGGGCAACTTTCGGCGTCAATGTCGACGGCCTCTATCATGTGTCGCGGCAGGTGGTGCCGCAAATGATCGAGCGCCGGTCCGGATCGGTGATCAACCTCGCTTCCTGGATGGGCAAGTCGGGCGTGCCGTCGTACGGTGCCTATTGTGCCTCCAAATTCGCTATCGTTGCCCTGACGCAGGCGCTGGCGGCGGAGGTCGGCGAGCATGGCATCAGGGTCAACGCGGTGGCGCCTGGCCTGATCGTCGAGACCCGGATGCGCGACGAATCCGAGCTCGACCGCGTCGCGCAGGGTCTGCCCAGTGCCCAGGAACGGGCCAAGAGCATTCCGTTGCGCCGCGCCGGCGTGCCGGAGGATATTGCAAAGGCAGTGACCTTCCTGGCCTCGTCGCAGGCGGACTACATCACCGGCGAGACGGTGAGCGTCACCGGCGGCCTGTGGAACGATTGAACCGGAAAACCGAAGGAGAAACCGATGCCACGCTTCAAGAATTTCCGGCCGGCCGGCGTGATCCCGGCAACGCTTCTCGCGTTCAACGAGGACATGAGCATCGACGAGCGCCAGACCCGCAAGCATCTGCGCGACTGCGCGCTGATCGACGGAGTGACCGCGGTCACCGTCAATGGCCACGCCTCCGAGGTGCACGCCTGCACGTTCGATGAGCAGCGGCAGCTACTCGCCGCCTCGCTCGCCGAGGTTGGCGACAAGGTGCCGCTGATCAACGGCATCTATGCCGACGGTAGCATCGAGGCGGCGAGAATTGCCGCCATGTCGGCCAAGGAGGGCGCTTCCGCCCTGCTGGTGTTCCCGCCGAACTCGATGTCGATGGGCGGACAGTTGCGGCCCGAGATGGCAATCACCCACTTCCGCCGGATCGCCGACGCCACCGACCTGCCGATCATCGCCTTCCAGTACCCGATGACCACCGGCCTCGGCTACACCTTCGACACGCTGCTGCAGCTGTTCGACAAGGTGCCGACGATCCAGGCGATAAAGGACTGGTCGAACGACGCCATGCTGCACGAGCGGCACATCCGCACGTTCCAGAGCCTGGCTCGCCCGGTCAACGTGCTGACGACGCATTCGTCCTGGCTGATGGCGTCGCTTGCGATGGGCGCCAACGGCCTGCTCTCCGGTGCCGGCAGCGTCATCGCCGATCTGCATGTGGCGCTGTTTCGCGCCGTGCAGTCCGGTGACCTCAAGGCGGCACAGGCGATCAACGACCGCATCGTGCCGACCGCGCAGGCGTTCTACGCACCGCCGTTCCTCGACATGCACAATCGCATGAAGGAGGCGCTGGTGCTGCTCGGCCGGCTCGACAAGGCGGTGGTCCGCCCGCCGCTGATGAAGCTTTCCGCCGCCGAGATCGACCGCATCAAGCAGGCCCTCGACCAGGCCGGCATCAGCCGCGAGGGTGCCCTCAAGCGCGCAGCCTGAGGCGGCCGGCGAGGTCCAGGCGCGATGACCAGGGATGCCACGGTCGATCTCTTCAGCCCGGGCCGGATCGGCCCGCTCGCGCTGAAGAACCGCGTCATCATGGCGCCGATGACAACCCGCAAGGCCGATGCCGACGGGTTCGTCACCGATGCCGGGATCGCCTACTACGAGGCGCGGGCGCGAGGCGGTGTCGGCCTGATCACGGTCGAAATGGCGTCGCCCGAGCGTGCTGGCAAGCACCGCAATTTCGAGCTCGGTCTCTATGACGACCGCTTCCTGCCGGGCCTTGCCCGGCTGGTGGCGGCGATCCAGGCGGCCGGCGCCAAGGCCTCGATCCAGATCGGCCACGGTGGCGGTCACACCCGTGTCGACATCACCGGTGAAGCGCCGATTGCGCCTTCCGCCATCCCCCATAGCGTGCAGGAAGGCCATACCGAGACGATCGTGCCCGAGGCGATGACCTTGGCTCGGATCGTGCAGACCCGCGAGGCCTTTGTCGCCGCGGCAGCACGCGCCGCGAAGGCCGGCTTCGACGCTGTCGAGATCCACGCCGCGCACGGCTACCTGATCTCGCAGTTTCTCGCGCCCTTGGAAAATACGCGCCGCGACGCCTACGGCGGCACGCTCGAGAACCGTGCGCGCTTCGCGCTCGAGATCACCCGGGCGGTGAAGGCCGCGGTGCCGCGGCTGGCGGTGATCTTCCGCATGAACGGCGACGATTTCTTCGACGGCGGGCTCACCCGTGACGAGGCGGTGCAAGTGGCTGCCTGGGCGGCGGATGCGGGCGCCGATGCCGTTCACATGACCGGCGGGCACTATCGATCGCAACCGACGGCCGCGATCATGATCCCGCCGATGGCGACGGCGAATACGCCGTTCCTCGGGTTTGCCGAGGCCGTGAAGCGTAAAGTTGCGGTGCCGGTGATCGCGGTCGGACGCTTCGGCGATCCGGCGGCGGCGAAGGCCGCGGTGGCGCAGGGCAGGGCCGACTTCATCGCCCTCGGCCGGCCGCTGCTTGCCGACCCGGAGTGGGTTGCCAAGGCCGCGGCCGGCACCGCGGTTCGCCGCTGCCTCGCCTGCAACACTTGCGTCGACGGCATGCGGGAAGGCCGCCAGCTGCACTGCCTGGTCAATCCCGTGGCCGGACGGGAGCTGGCTTACGCTGGGCTGCAGCCGGTCCGTCGCGGCCAGCGCATCGCGGTCATCGGCGCCGGACCGGCCGGCCTCACCTATGCCTCGCTGATGTCAGCCGCCAATGAGGTGACCGTATTCGAACGCAGCCACGGCCTGGGCGGAGCGTTCACGCTCGCCGGCCTCGCGCCGCTGTTCCAGGGTGTGGCCGCCGACCCGAACAGCCTCGCCGAGTACATCGCCGGCCTCGCGCGCGCCTGCCGGGAGCAGGGCGCGACGATCCGAACCGGCACCGACGTCATCACCGATCCGCACCTGCTCGATGGCTTCGACCACGTCGTGGTCGCGACCGGCGCATCATATGCCGCGGGCCTTGGCGCCGTGGTCGCCGGTGTCTTGCGCAGCGGCCTGATGCGCCGCCGTCCGTTCGCAGGGCTCGCTCGCCAGGAGCGCTGGCGCAACTGGTTCTACTACAGGGCCCGCCGCCCGACCGGCGCGGCGATTGCGCGTCGTCTCGGCGGCACCGTCAGCCGCGAGTTGATTGGCGACGCATCGCGCGCCGGCAAGAGCGAGGACGCAATCGCCAGCGCCTTTGCCGCGGCCTACGGTCGATTGGAAGTTGTGGCGATCGAGCCGAGCAAGGGAACGAGCGGCAAAGGCGTCGGCACCGCGGAGTTGGCTTGATGAAGGCAAAGATCAAGAGCGTCGCTACCGAGCTGCTGATCCGCAACGGCTACCAGGGCTTCAGATTTCGCGACGCCGCTGATTGCCTCAACACCACGCGCGCCAACATTCACTACTACTACGGCAACAAGCTCAACCTGTGCGAGGAAGCGATCGTCGACTACGTCGAGCAGACGCTCGCCAACTGGACCGCCAACTGGCAAAGCGACAAGACTTTCGAGGAAAAGATCCACGGCATGATGGAGTCGAACCGGCAGCGCTATTTGCGCTTCAACCCGACCGGCAAGACCGCCAATCCCTGGAGCCTGATCGGCCGCATGCGCCTCGAGCGTGACGTGATCGGGCCGAGGGCGCGCAAGGCACTCGCCGATTTCGGCAGCACGCTGGAGAAACTCGTCATCGCCGGCATCGACCAGGCGGTCAAGAAGGGCGAGCTCTCGAACGACATTCCTCGCAGCGACATCGCCCTGCAGCTGGTCGCCATCGCCAATAGCGCCGGTCCGATCACCCAGGACGGCGGCAATTTCGACCGGCTGGAACAGCTCTACCGTTCGTTCAGCCGCGTCGTGCACCACGCCTATGGCCCGAAGCGGAAATAGCGGGTTGAAATTCGTATGCCGGCAAATGCCATCGGTTCCTCGATACCGGAATGATTTTAAGCCGCAGTGCAGCCGAGCCCGGTTGGCGCCAACGCGGCAATTGCTTATCGGCCCTTTCCAGTGTCACAATTGGAAAAAAATGGAAACGCCTTGGGTCAGTCCAGTGGAGGTCGGCAAATGAGAATACCAGGTCTATTGCGAATCTTGCCTATGGCGCTGTCTCTTGCGGCAGGAGGGCTGCTCCTGTCGGTTCCGGCCAGTGCGCAAAAGGTCGTCAACTTCTGGCACACCGAGCCGAACCCGAAGAGCAAGGCCGCGATCGACGAGATCATCAAGGACTTCGAGAAGGCGAACCCCGGCATCAAAGTCGTGCAAGAGGCAATCGCCTGGGGCGACCTCGACAAGAAGATGCAAACCGCGCTGGCCTCGGGCGCATTCCCCGAGATCGCGCATGGTCAGACCTATGTCGAGCGGTCGCTGTCGGCCAAGGGTCTGCTGCGCCCGCTGAATGATGTGATCGAGTCGATCGGCGAGAACGACATCTTCGATGTGGTCAAGAAGCTCGACTACAACACCAAGGACAAGAAGTACTACGGCATCGCCCACGCGGTCGGCACCGACCTCATCGTCTACCGCAAGGACTTCATGCGGGAAGCGGGGCTCGATCCCGAGAAGGCACCGAAGACTTTCGCCGAGTGGAAGGAGATGCTGACCAAGCTGACCGACAAGTCGAAGGGCCGCTATGGCCTGAGCCTCGCCGGCCCCGGCTTCTTCATCAACGAGGATCTCTACATGTGGGTCGGCTCGAACGGCGGACGGCTGTTCGACGAGCGGGGCCGTCCGACCCTGACCGAGAAGCCGGTGCTCGAGGTGCTGGCATTCTGGAAGGAGCTCAACGACTGCTGCCTGGCGCCGGACTGGCTGTCGCGCGACTACCTCGCCACCTTCGCCGACGTTGCAACCGGCAAGGCCGCGATGATACTCGGCTGGGGCCGCGGCAACGGCTACTTCGAGCAGTATTCGCCCGATGTCGTCGCCAAGGGCGATATCGGCGTGTTCACCACGAAACCGATCGGCCCGTCCGGCAAGGAATTCCTGACCCAGTTCGACTGCGAGCCGATAATGATCTTCAAGGGATCGAAGCACCCGGAGGAGGCGGCGGCGTTCGTGAAGTTCTTCTTCAAGAAGGAGAACTATCTGAAATACATCAAGTCCGTTCCGGTGCATTTCTTTCCGGTCACCAAGTCGCTTCGCACCGACCCGGACTACACCTCGATCGAGGAGTTCAAGAAATGGAAGTTCTGGGTCGATGCCCAGCACGCCGTGATCGAGAAGAACGAGCCGAAGCCGGTGATGATCACGCAGTGGCAGGATCTCGATCTTCCGTTCATCGCCGAGATCGCCGGCTCGACCATCCTCGTCGACATGGTGACGGATGTGATCAAGGGCGGCAAGACACCGCTGGAGGCGGCAACCCGCGCCCAGGGCCGTGCCGAGACCCTGATCACGCAGCTCGGCTACAAGAAGTGGTAGGGCTATAGGGGACAGGGAACCGATCCCGCCTGCATGAATTTGCGCTCCGCCCTAGTGTGGCGATTTCGAAGTCCGCTTCATACTTGCGGCATACTCCAGTGCGGACTTCGAAATCATAAGCCACACTAGAAGCTTGGATTTGCTAGTGTCCTTATCGATCGCGAAGTTCGTCCGATAGCCATGCGAATGAAGCGAACTTCGCGATCGGGACACTAGCGTGGCGCAGGCATGCCGGCGGCGACCGTTCGGCCATAGCGGTCCTGGCTTCGCACCGGAAGGTTGTCACGTGGTCGAAACCGTCATCCAGACCCCGTCGTCCGGGCTACGCGCGCAGGATGGGGTGCCGACCGAGCGGGTGCGCGATCCCCGTCCGCGCCGCATTCCGGAACACTGGTGGGGCTACGTTCTGCTGGCGCCGGCGGTGCTGATGGTGGTCGGCATGATCCTCTACCCCGTTGCCTACTCGTTCTGGGTCAGCCTGCACCACAAGCACGCCTACCTGCCGATCGAGACCTGGGCCGGTCTCTCCAACTTCCACTACTTCCTGTTCGAGGATCCCGAGTTCTGGCGGTCGCTGAAACTCGGGGCGATCTATGCGTTCGGTTCCGTCGTGCTGCAGCTGATCGTCGGCGTCGGCGCCGCGCTGCTGCTGAACGAGACCTTCGTCGGCCGCGGCTTCGTGCGCGCCCTGGCACTCTTTCCCTACATGCTCCCGACCATCGTCGTCGTCATCCTGATGCGGTGGATCTTCAACGACAGCTATGGCGTGCTGAAATTCGCACTCGAGACGAGCGGCCTCGTCGATCGGGCGTATGTCTGGTTCGACCCCGACAACATCATGCTCACCCTGATCCTGGTCTCGACCTGGACGTTCTTTCCGTTTGTACTGATCAGTGTGCTCGCGCGCCTGCAAACCATCAGCCAGGAGCTCTATGACGCGGCCAAGGTCGATGGCGCAGGCCTCCTGGCGCGGTTCCGCCACGTGACCCTGCCGCAGATCGCCAATGTGCTGTTCGTCGTGGTGCTGCTGCGCTTCATGTTCATGTTCACGAAGTTCGACCTGATCTATTTGTTCGCCGGTGCCGGCGGGCTCGGCACGTTCGTGCGCACGTTGCCGATCTACACGTTCGTCAAGTCGTTCGGCGAGTTGCAGGTCGGCATGGGCGCGGCGCTCTCGGCCATCATGTTCATGATGCTCGCCGCCTTCGCAGCCCTCTATTTCCGCATCTTCCACCGGGACGAGAGCCTATGACCCGGAATGCCGCCACCGCCTCGCTCGGCCGTCTGATCGTCTACGGCTCAGCTGCGCTGCTGACCTTCCTGTGCGGCTTTCCGCTGCTGTGGATGGTGCTGACCTCGATCAAGCCCGATCGCGAGATCCTGACCCCGGTTCCCGACCTTCTGGACGTCGCAACCGACGCTCGGGGCCTACGGGCGCCTCTTCGCCGAGACGAAGTTCCTCACCTACTTCTGGAACAGCATCTTCGTCGCCGGTTGCGCCACGCTGTTGACGATTCTCGTCGCGACGCTTGCTGCCTACGGCATCACTCGCTTCCGCTTCAGGGGGCGAGAGACGATCGCCGGCACCATGCTGTTCACCTACATGTTCGCGCCGATCATGATCGTCGTGCCGTTCTACATCCTGATGCGGGGGGCGGGGCTCACCAACTCGCACCTCGGGCTCATCCTCGCCTACACCACCTTCTCGCTCCCCTTCAGCATGTGGATGCTGCGCTCGTTCTTCCAGTCGATCCCGCTCGAGCTGGAGGAGGCAGCGATGATCGACGGCGCCTCGCGGCCCAAGGCCGTACGGCTGATCATCGTGCCGCTGGCGCTCCCCGGCGTGATCGCGGTCTCGATCTTCACATTCATCGTGGCCTGGAACGACTACCTGTTCGTGCGCGTCCTGATCGGCGCCGACAATCTGAAGACACTGCCCGTCGGCATCCAGGACCTTTATGAATCGACGATCACGGACTGGGGGATGGTCATGGCGGCCGGCGTCATGATTACGATCCCGGCGCTGCTATTCTTCATCGCGGTGCAGCGCTATCTGATCGCCGGTTGGGGAACCGGCGGCGTGAAAGGTTAGGCGAGGCCTCCCGATCGGTGCCAGGCATCGATCGCGCCGTCACTCTTGTCTCCCTCTCAGCCAGACAAGATGATAGGGTTGAATTGCGGGAGAAGGTCGCAATTGCCGAACAACGGAAACTAGTGTGATGATTCCGAAGTCCGCATCCATCGTGCAGCATTGCCGAGCCGCGGACTTCGAAATCTAAATCACACTAGGATCAATGCCTTGCTAGTGGCCTTGTCAATCGCGAAGTTCTCAAAATGCTTGCTGCGGGTGGTGCCGAACTTCGCGATCGGTGGCGACGAAAGTCGCTATGGCCGCACAAGGACACTAGCCCGCCGCTCTTTTACAAGTCACGCCGACCCTATATTGTAGACGCGAATGGAAAGTCAGCTGGCCCTCGACCAGCGCTGGCGCATATCGGAAATGGATCAACCACGATGAAGCGCATAGCTCTCTTCCTGGCGACCAACATCGCAGTCCTGGTCGTCATTTCGGTGATTGTGAACATCTTGGGCCTGGGCCGGATTGCCGATGCCAATGGTCTCAACCTGGGTGCACTCCTCGCGCTATCGGCGGTTATCGGATTTACCGGCTCGATCATATCCCTGCTCATCTCGAAGCCGATGGCCAAGTGGCAGACCGGCGCCCATGTGATCGCGCAGCCAGCCAACGCCGGTGAGCGGTGGCTTCTGGATACCGTGAGCAAGCTCGCCGCCCGGGCCGGCATCAAGATGCCCGAGGTCGCCGTCTACGAGGGCGAGCCGAACGCCTTCGCCACCGGCGCTTTCAGGAATTCCGCGCTCGTCGCCGTATCGACCGGGCTGCTCCAGAGCATGAACCAGGAGGAGGTGGAAGCCGTCCTCGCGCACGAAGTTGCCCACGTTGCGAACGGCGACATGGTCACGATGACCCTCATCCAAGGTGTGGTGAATACGTTCGTGGTTTTTCTGTCGCGAGTTGTCGGCTACCTGGTCGACAAGCAGATCAACAAGGACGGGAATGGTCAGGGCATCGGCTATTTCGTGACCTCGATCGTGTGCCAGATCGTGTTTGGCATTCTGGCTTCCATCATTGTCGCCTGGTTCTCCCGCCAGCGTGAATTCCGCGCGGATGCTGGTGCGGCCAGCTACATGGGTCAGCCGAACAGCATGATCAGCGCGCTGGCCAGCCTGGGTCGCGTCGAGCCGGGCGCGCTTCCCGAATCCTTCCAGGCATCGGGGATCAGCGACAAGCCGGGTTTCATGGCCCTTTTCTCGACTCACCCGCCGATCGAGGACCGCATCGCGGCGCTGCGGCGTCTTCCTCGATAGCCATTTCCTAGAAAGGCGTCGCAGCGGCACGTGTGGACCGGTTCTTCATCAGGCCCGCCGCGAGTATCTCCCGATCGTCTGTGGCGGACCCAGGTCTCCCCCAAACCGGGGACGATTGATCTGGTTGTGGCTGCTACCTGTTGGCGGCGCCTTCGCTCGCTCCTCGCGCGATGCCGCAAGATCGGCCGGACTGGACACTCCGACAAGTTTGTTCCGGCTGTTGCCGATCGCCACCATCCAGCAAGCTGAGACCCTCTTCGGCGAGTTGGCTGGTCATCAGGCCGGAGGTCGTAGCAAGTTCGGACAATTTTACCCCGCTACCGAATTTGATGCGACCTCGGCCGAGGCTACACGGACAGTGCGATGGTATCGACAGTTGCCGTCGTTTGCTCCGCAAGCATGGGAGGGGAGGCCGAGAGCGGGGGGCTCTCGGCCTCGCAATCACGACGGTCGTAGCGGCCGGCCCGGAGATCCTGCGGAAAACTCGGTGGTTGGCAAGGAGGATGATTTGGGCATCTGCGAAAGTCAAAATGTCATCCAATAATCGAATTCCCGTCCCAGCGAGAACTTTTCAATCGCAGACTTGATGGGCAATCCGGCGAGAGTGCGCCAAGCGCTTCTCCACATTGCCCGGAAGGCCGGCACCTGATGGCGGCATTATACTGAGCCATGGGTTGCATCACGCCGAGATCGCGGCAACGCGCATTTCCTGCCGATCATTCGTCGATAGATAAGCGCAATCCTTCTACAGCTTGCGGCTGTCGTAGGCCCAATGCAGCAAGGCTTGCCGCTGGCGTCTGCGACACCAGACGTCGCCCGGTTCACAGTTGATCTGCACCTGACGCACGTGGCGCCGGACGGCTTTCCAGCGCTTGATCTGGCGGGCATCCTCGTCCGGTATCCGTCGCCCCATGTAGTAGCGGCAGTACCATTGGAACCAGCCGCGCGGATCGTCTTGATGGATCCATCCCTTTCGGCGCCAGACGGAGAGCGGCTCGCTGGCATCGACGCAGAAGCAGTTGAGCGAGCTGTCGGGGCGACCCACTGCCAGTTTGGCGCCGGTGAACCAGTCGCGCGGGAACTCGTCCCGGCAATCGGTCATGTATTTGCCCCCGAACACGCCGAGCCGCAGCATTTCGGCCGGCGTCAGGTCCGGACGGAACTCCGGATCGAAGCTTCGCCCAACCGGTGCGACGAGATCGTACCGGTAGCCCTGCTGCATCCGATCATTGACCATGACGGTTCGCTTCGTCACCGCGGTAAACCTCCGGTTCGGACTGACTTCGGCAGTGCCTAGCTCAATGGAGCCTCTTACAGACAGGTCGCGCAAGCCAATGTCAGGCCGGGAAATTTCGGGAACATGCGCCACCGGCCGACACAGCCGGCCGCCGCCGAGGCCGCCGATGTCCTCGTGCTGCCATATTCTGCGCCAGGGGTGGGGCTCGGCCCAATCGCGTTCGAACCGATCCAATGACCAGCAGGTATCGCACCATGACCATCAAGAGCCTCATCTTCGCGTTCGCCACGCTGTGCGTCGGGTTGCTCGGCGCCGTGCCGAACGGCAACGCCGCCTCGGGGCCAGGCATCGACGCCGATGTCGATCTGACGCTCGCCAACTTCTACGATCAGGTCTACGGCTCGCGCGAGCTGGTCGACCGCGCCGCCGGCGTTCTCGTGTTCCCGTCGGTGGTAAAGGCCGGGATGGGCTTTGGTGGCGAATATGGCGAAGGCGCACTCAGGATCCGGGGCCGGACGGCCTCCTACTTCAATACCGTATCTGCCTCGTTCGGCTTTCAGCTCGGCGTGCAGGCCCGCTCGGTGATCATTCTGTTCATGACGCATGACGCCCTCGAGCGGTTCCGCTACACCAAGGGCTGGAAAGTCGGCGTCGACGGCTCGGTGACGCTCGTCGCCATCGGCGCCGGCGGCTCGCTCGACAGCAATCAGATCAAGAACCCGGTGCTCGGCTTCATTTTCGATGCCAAGGGACTGATGTACAATCTGACGCTGGAAGGCACAAAGATCACCCCGATTCGGCGCTGAACGCTTCACGTATCGCAGTCGCGCTGACTGCGGTACCGAGACCGGAGCTACTGTCACCAACTCAGCCAGAACGCTGTCGGCGACCTATTCCTTGTCGCCGATGAAATATGCGCTCAAGGCTTTCGGGTCGAGGATCTCGATCTGGCGGTGGCCGACATTGATCAGGCCCTCGTCTTCCAGCCTCTTTACCGCCGCGTTCACGGTCTGGCGGGCATGTCCGGTCATGTCGGCGAGGTCGTTTTGCGTCATTTGCAGGACCGACACCCTGACCGCGCAGTCGCCCTCCTTGCAGTTCTCGTCCATCAGCGCGAGCCGGCCGGCGATCTGCGCCACCGCCGAGGGCCGGCGCATCGCGCACACGGTGTCGATCAGCGCGGCGAAGCGCGCCGCCATCAGTGAGCTGAGCGCACTGAACAGCTCCGGCTCCGAATTCAGGATGCGCGACACCACCAGGATCGGCACCCGCCAGACCCGGACACGGGTGTAGGCGCGGGCCGCGACCATGGTGCGAAGCCCGCCGCCGGCTGCGATCTCGCCGAACCAGAAGCCCGGCGCGCCGACGTGCAGCAGGACACGATGGCCGGAGCGGTCCATCTTCTCGAAGTGCACCGCCCCTTCGACCAGCGCGAACAGGCCCTGCGCGGGCGATTCCTCCGCATAGATGGTTTCGCCGGCGCCGTACTCCTCCGCTCGCCCGGATTCGAACAGTGCCCTGGCCAGGGACGGCGGCAGAGCGCCGAACCAGGCGCCCCTTCGCAGCTGCGCGTAGTGGTCCTGGCCTCGCGTCCCGTTCGGCGGTGTCATGAGCGGCTCAGCCTCGCTGATGGAAGGTCTATTCCGTCGCGTGAGAGGATATTTGCTTCGGCGGCCGGAATTGTCGCCCAGGCGACAACCGGCCGAATTGTTCGATGCTAGCCTAGCTTCATTGATCGCTCGCCGGGAGCTTCGCGTCGCACTGATCGATGCGCCAGGGCTGCGGCGATGGATAGCGAGTGGCCACCGCGCCGCCAAAGGTGTTGCCATGCGTTGGATGCGTTTTCGAAGCCTTCTGCGATTGATGCCCGTCAATGCCGCGATGCGCATCATTCCGCTGCTGCTGGCCGGCATCGTCCTGCCAGGCGCGGTCCTGGCCGCCGACGACGGTTCCGCGCTGCCGTTCGCGGCCGCGCCGTCCGCCAGCATCGCCGCGCCCAGGCTGCAGGATTCAAAGCACCAGCGCCGCGTCGAGCCGAGCCACCTGCCGAAGGACGCCGGCAGCGCTCTCATCGTCGAGCTGCGGTAAGAAGGTCATAGTTGGTAGCGTAGCAGGAGTAGGATGATGAGAGTTTGCTCAGCTTTCCTAGCTGTTTTGACCTTGGGTCCTTTGGCCGTCTGGCCGGCTTCAGCCCAGACGAAGCAACCCAACATCGTCATCATCTGGGGCGATGACGTTGGCCAATCCAACATCAGCGCCTATTCGCACGGCGTCATGGGGTACAAGACGCCCAACATCGATCGCCTTGCCAAGGAAGGCGCGATGTTCACTGACTACTATGCCGAGCAGAGCTGCACCGCCGGGCGGTCGTCGTTCATAACCGGCCAGTCCGGCCTGCGCACCGGCCTGACGAAGGTCGGCTTGCCGGGCGCCACGCTCGGGCTGCAGAAGGAAGATCCGACGATCGCCGAGCTGCTCAAGCCGCTCGGCTACGCGACCGGGCAGTTCGGCAAGAACCATCTCGGCGATCGCAACGAGTTCCTGCCCACCGTGCATGGCTTCGATGAATTCTACGGCAACCTCTATCACCTGAACGCGGAGGAAGAGCCGGAGCTGCCGGACTATCCGAAAGACCCGTCATTCCGTGCGAAGTATGGACCGCGCGGCGTGATGGACTGCAAGGCGTCGGACAAGGACGACGAGACCGTCGACCCGCGTTTCGGCAAAGTCGGCAAGCAGGTTTGCAAGGATACCGGCCCGCTGAACAAAGCGCGCATGGTCACGATCGACGATGACATTGCTGCCCGAGCGGTCGACTTCATCGAGCGGCAGAACAAGGCGGGAAAGCCAGCATTCGTCTGGGTGAACTTTACCCACATGCACTTCCGCACCCATACCAAGCCGGCGAGCCTTGGCCAGTCGGGACGCTGGCAGAGCCCCTATCACGACACCATGATCGATCACGACAAGAACGTCGGCACGGTGCTGAAGGCGCTGGATGACCTTCGGATCGCCGACAACACGTTCGTCATGTACTCGACCGACAACGGTCCGCACATGAACTCGTGGCCGGATGCCGCTATGACGCCGTTCCGCAACGAAAAGAACTCGAACTGGGAAGGCGCCTACCGAGTGCCGGCCGTGTTCCGCTGGCCAGGCAAGATCAAGCCCGGCCAAGTGTCCAACGAGATGGTGGCCCATCACGACTTGCTGCCGACCATACTGGCCATGGCCGGCGACGCGGAAATCAAGGACAAGCTGCTCAAGGGGCACAAGATCGGCGACATGACCTACAAGGTCCATCTCGACGGCGACAGCCTCGTGCCTCTCGTGACCGGGCAAGCCGCGAGGAGCCCGCGAGAAGTCCTTCCTGTACGTCAACGATGATCAGCAGTTGGTCGGTCTGCGCTACGACAACTGGAAGCTCGCGTTCATGGAACAGCGCGCCCCGGGGACGCTGCGCGTCTGGTCCGAGCCGTTCACCACCTTGCGGATCCCGAAGATCTTCAATCTGCGAACTGATCCGTACGAGCGCGCGGATATCACCTCGAATACCTACTACGACTGGCTATTGGATCACGCCTTCCTGCTGGTTCCCGCACAGGACTATGTGGGCAAATTCCTCATGACGTTCAGGGAATTCCCGCAGCGGCAGAAGGCGGCGAGCTTCAACATGGATGAGGTCATGGCGAAGCTGAAGGAGCCACCAGCAACCAAATAAGCCGCGTAATGGACCAGGAGGATCTGCGCGCCATCCTGCGGGATTTACTTCCCGCCTCAGGCTATGACGGCACCGGACAGTTGATGGCTTGATAGGCGGCGAGCGGCGAGTTCGAATGCCTCGGCCCGATCGGCAGTCGTTCTCCGGTCCTTCACGCAACCAACGTAACGTCGCCATGCTTCAGTGCAGCCCAGGTCACGCGTCTCGAGGGCCGAGGCACCGGCCGCTAATGTGGCGATTTCGAAGCCCGCTTCATAATTGCGGCATACTCCAGTGCGGACTTCGAAATCATAAGCCACACTAGAAGCTTGGATTTGCTAGTGTCCTTATCGATCGCGAAGTTCGTCCGATAACCATGTGAATGATGCGAACGTCGCGATCAGGACACTAGAATGCCATTTTCAAGCAGCTGCCGGCGGGCACGCGTGCTACAAGGTTCATCGATCATCTGCTGAGACAACGGTGCTTGTGTTCCCGTTTGCAGGCACTCTCGGAAAGGCTCGCGGCCCAGCTCAGGGGGCGTCATGCCGAAGTTCCTGCTGGTCGAAAACAACGCAGTGGGCACGACGGCGGGGTGGCGACACGCCAGTTCAGGGCCACACCCGGCCTGCACAAGTTTTTCAACGTCGCGCTCACGACGCGCAATGGCCATCGAACGCGAGAATGCCCTCGACGCCAGGTGCAATGATAACGTCACCAATCCGATCGAGCTGCAGCCGCCGCTTGTCAGATTGGCCACGCCGCTCACTGCTGCAGGGCACTGAACGAGCTTCAGGTTCGCAAAGGAGAGTGACCATGGATCGCCGCCAAGTCATTTCCGCAGCGGCTGTGGGGATCGCCGCGGCTGCGTCTGCCTTTCCGAAGCCCGCCATTGCCCAGGGCGTGCGCGAGCTCAAGATGATCACCACCTGGCCGAAGAATCTTCCGGGCCTCGGCACTAGCGCGGAGCGCGTCGCGCAATCGATCACCGCGCTTTCCTGCGGGCGGCTTCAGGTCAAGGTGCTCGGAGCCGGTCAACTGGTCAACGCATTCGAATCGTTCGATGCCGTCTCGTCCGGACTGGCGGACATGTATCACGGTGCAGAATATTACTGGGAAGGTCGTTCCGCGGCGTTCAGCTACTTTGCCGCCGTCCCGTTCGGCTTGACCGCTGCTGAAATGAATGCGTGGGTCTACTACGGCGGCGGTCAGGCGCTGTGGGACGAGCTGAGCGCGGGATTTGGACTGAAGCCATTTCTATGCGGCAATACCGGGGTTCAGATGGGCGGCTGGTTCACCAGGGAGCTGACCGGCATCGAGTCCTTCAAGGGGTTACGTTATCGCATGCCGGGCCTTGGTGGCGAGGTGCTGCGGCGGCTCGGCGCCGCGGTGGTCAACCTGCCGGGTGGCGAGATCATCCAGTCGCTGCGGTCGGGCGCCATCGACGCGAGCGAATGGGTTGGCCCATGGGACGACATGGCGCTGGGGATCCACAAGGTGGCCAACCATTACTACTATCCGGGCTTCCACGAGCCTGGAACGGCGCTGTCCCTCGTCGTCAACAAGAAGTTGTGGGACTCCCTCGGACCCGCCGAGCGCAGCGGTATCGATATCGCCGCAGCCGCCGAGAACAGCCTTCTGTTGGCAGAATACAACGCCAAGAATGCCGCTGCACTCAAGATGCTCGTCAACGACCCGGCGATAAAGATCCGCAAGTTCGATGACTCGATTCTGCAATTGCTTGGCAAGACCACCGGAGAGCTGCTCGCCGAGACCAGCCGCAAGGACGAACTGACACGACGTGTTTACGACAGCTTCTTGAATTTCCGCGAGACGGCCATTCTCTGGGGCGACCATTCGGAGCGCAGCTATCTCAATGCCCGTGCCCTGAAGTTCCCGTTTGGAAGATGATCGCTTCGTCGCCAAAATGAGCCACGAGCTGCGAGCCCGCGCACCTTCAATGTGCTCAAAGGGTACGCCGCCAGCCCGATCGGACCGGCCCACTTGCGCGTCGCTCGACAGCATCCCGTGGCAGCGGGTGTGACCGGCCAAGTACAAACTGGTTAACCGCCGCATCATGGTCGCATTTGGCTTCTAGCCAGCCGATCATGAGTTGCGTACCCCACATCGCTTGCTGGCCGAGGGGCAAATGGCTGAGCGTTCTGGCGCTGCTCGTCCTCTGTCCAGGCGACGGCTGGACACAGTCGAGCGTCCAGCCACAGGAGCCGGATGGCTACGTCCGGCGAGCACCGAAGAAACCCGGCGGCCCCGCGACGCCGGGTCTCAAGCGGCTGAGCTCTCGATCATTGCTCCAGTCTGCGAGCGCGAGCCTTTGGCTGCAGACCGCCACGGTGGATTGGAATTCCCTGACCGACCGGGCTCTGGCGCGGACCATGGACGAGGCTCTGCGGACGACGCCGCAAGTGGTGACAACGGCGGTGACGATCAATCCGGGCAACAGTATCGAATTCGACAATCGGCGAGCGATGTACGAAGTATATCAGTCGCAGCCGATCGAGAGAAAGGCCGATTATAAGCTCAACCGAATGACAGTGATCGGCGCGGCATCGAAGTATCAGGAAGACGACCCGCGAACGTCCCTGTCCCAATCCACCGATCAGGCACTTGCAGCCTACTTCGCCGTCAAGGCTTCGCCGGCGTTCAACGTCGACCTTCGCGCGGAACATGGCGAGCAGACGACGGCGCTCGCAGGGCAAAATGCGTGGGGGTCGAAGGATGCTGCATCCGCGAAGGTCAGTGGCGCGCTAGACTTCTGGCAATTCAAGTTCGCCCCCACGGTATCGGTCAAGACCGAGGCCGAGCGGCATGCAAACGGCTTCGCCAAGGAGGAAACATCGGAGAAGGTTTCCGTCGAATTGGCACCGCGCCTAAGCCGGCCGCTGGATCTCTCATCGGGGCAGAAGATCGAGCCCTTCGTGATGCTCAAGCGCCGGATGGAAGCGGGGACGACTGCGCAGGGCACGCCAATTGACCAGTCGCTCTCACAATCGGTTGGGGGCGGCGTTACCTTGGCCCAGCCCAACGCCTATTCACTCAGCGTGACCACCGAAATGGAGCGCAGCAGCGAAACCGCGCCCGCCGATGTGAAGAGCAGATTGCAGTTCAACATTCCGCTCAAATAGGTGCTGTTCAAGCACCCGCGGCCGCGACCACCATGATCTCGACACGAATGGCGTCTGCGGCGAGCCTCGCTTCGACAGTTGCCCGGACCGGCATGTTGTTCTTGTCCACCCAGGTGTCCCAAACCGAATTCATCAGGGCGAAATCGGCAATATCGCGCAGCCAGATCGTTGCTGAGAGCAGTTTGGATTTGTCGGTGCCGGACATTTCTAGATAGCGGTCGATCTTGGCGAGCGTGCCTTTCGTTTGCGCAACCGTATCGCCGCTCGTGTCATCAGCCGTCATGCCCGCCAGGTACACAACACCGTTGTAGGCGACCGCTCTGCAGAAGCGTGCTCCAGCATCATACCGCGTGATATTCATTTTCGTGTTTCCTCACTGGGTTCAACTGTCCGACCGATGATCGCCCGTCAGTTTAGACGTGCCACAAGTTTGCGCTATCTTATTGTGGCACTGTCATGCCAACCCTCCGCGTTGAGCTCATGTGCTAACGGTGCTGCGGATATATACCGCGGCTCGATCACTTCCCTGGTCAAACAGGCCACCGGGCAGTCGATCGCGAGGAGCCCGTCGCAAATGTGTCGTGCAGGGAACCACTGCGCGGATTCCGAGTTTCAATGAGGCAATCGACGGAGCCAGAAGCACGCCATCCACAAGCGCGTGCGGCAATGCCGTGATCCCCGATTCTAGCGCAAGGAGCGAGTAGAATGGGCAATCTGCTTCATTACGCAATCGTGTTTCTGGTCGTCGCCCTGGTCGCCGCGGCGGTCGGATTTTGGCGGCGTGGCCGGCGTGGCCATGGAAGGCGCAAGGATGCTGTTCTGGGTCTTCATAATCCTGTTTGTGATCTCGCTGGTCGGCGGCCTCGTGCGTCGCACCTAGGGATCTCCAAGTGCCCGCGCCAGCGGGCGATATTCCCCCAACGAAGAGGAGTCTCGTGATGGATTGGAATCGTATCGAAGGCAATTGGAAGCAGGTCAAGGGCAAGATCAAGGAGAAATGGGGTCAGCTCACTGACGATGATCTCGATGTAATCAATGGTCAGCGCGAGCAGCTCGAGGGCAAGATCCAGGAGCGCTACGGCACCGCCAGGGATCAAGTGAGAAAGGACGTCGACGACTGGCTCAACCGCCAGACGTGACCAGGCCAGGGCCGTCCAAGCGATCTCGTACCAGCGGCCCAGCCCCCCGTGTCCGAACGCAACAGATGGAAGGAGCCGACCCCCATGAAATCATACAAGCCCTATCTTGCAGGATCGACCATGGCGCTGATGCTGATTGCGGGCCAGGCCGTCGCGCAGACAGCCGGCGCCCCCGCTGACTCGACAAGCTTCGTCACGCAACAGCCGGCCAGCGAGTCGCTGGCGAGCGGCATCATCGGGCAAAACGTTGCGAGCCCAGGAGGCGAGATCGTCGGCGACATCAATGATTTGCTGTTCGACAAGAGCGGTCGCATCAGCACGGTGGTAATCGGAGTCGGCGGCATCCTTGGTATCGGCGGGAAAAACGTCGCGGTTCCGTTCAGCTTGCTTACAATCGAGTCGGGCGCCACGGGTGAACGGGCCGTCTCCGTTGCTCTGAGCGCCGAAGCCCTGAAAAACGCGCCGGACTTCAGGTCGACCGAAAAAACGACCTTCATGAAGGCGAGGGAAAAGGCGGGCGAGATGGGTTCGAAGGCCATGGAGAAGGCCGGCGAGCTCAAGGACCAGGCGACCAAGAAGCTCGAGGAGATGAAGAAGGACGAGCCAAAGAAGCAGTAACGGGGCCCGGCCGGCGCCGGGCGTCCCCATCGTCGTGCTCGCCAATATTACGGCCGGGGATCCCGGTGATGCCGCGGCTTTGCTCGAATTGGCCGCTATTGGTCGGAACCTTCGGTGTCGCGGTCACGTTGTCATCAGTGCGATTGGCGGATGCCGGGCGGGCAATCCTGCTTTGCCTGAACTGCCCCATTCGCGCCCGGCGGCGAGCAGCAGGGAGGCTCCATGTCGACGCAGCAGCAGGATTTTACCGTCGGCATCGAGGAAGAGTTCTTTCTTGTCGACGCCACGACATTCGACTGCGTTAAGACGATGCCAGAGGCATTCCGGCGGGAAGCCAAGGCCGTCCTCGGCGATCACGTCAAGCGCGAGATCATTTCCTCCATGATCGAGATCAACAGCGGCGTACACGCCTCCGTGCGGGCCGCGATATCCGAGGTCTCCGAGTTGCGAAGATTGTTGGCCGGGATTGCGCTTCGCCACGGTCTCGGTCTCATCGCCAGCGGCACGCACCCGTTCGCCGACTGGCGGGAACAGCAGCTGACACCGAAGGAGCGCTATCTCATTGTAGCGAATTCGCTGCAGTCGCTATCGAAGCGGACCCATGTTTGCGGCCTGCATGTGCATGTTGCGGTGGCCGACCG
This sequence comes from uncultured Alphaproteobacteria bacterium, assembly GCA_963750535.1. Lineage (GTDB taxonomy): Bacteria > Pseudomonadota > Alphaproteobacteria > Rhizobiales > Hyphomicrobiaceae > JAKFWF01. The sequence goes on from CAVVRF010000043.1 coordinate 118,355, forward strand.
GGACGTCCGCATCGATCTGATGAACCGGGTGCAGCGGTTCCTGCCGCTGCTGCTTGCGCTCAGCACGTCGTCGCCGTTCTGGCGTGGCGAGCCAACGGGTCTCAAGGGCTATCGGGTCGCCGTCAACGATGGGTCGCCACGCTCAGGGCTGCCGGGCTGGTTTGCCAGCGCAGATGAGTTCGACCGCTACGTGGCCTTGCTGGTGGCGGCAAGGTTCATTCCTGATGCGAGCTTTCTGTGGTGGGCGATCCGGCCGTCGATGCGCTATCCGACCTTGGAACTGAGGATCACGGACAGCTGCACGCGTGTTCGGGACACCGGCGCCATGGCCGCGCTTTATCAATCGCTGCTGCATCATCTCATGTACAACCCGGCGAGCTGTCGTGATTGGGAGCATCACCAGCGCCTCATCGACGAGGAGAACATCTGGCAAGCGGTCCGGCATGGGATCGATGCCCATTTCCTGCCTCCGGTCTCGGGCGAAGCGACGACGGTTGCTTCGTTTGCGCGCAACCTCACCGGGCTCGTCTCCGAAAGCGCGCGACAGCTCGACTGCCTGCCCGAGATATTGTCCGTGCTCGATATCGTTTCGGAAGGCAGCAGCGCAGACGTCCAGCTGTGTCTGTACGAAGGGGCCGTCAACGACGGGGCCTCCAGAATGGAGGCAGTGCGGCAGGTCGCCAGCCGGCTCGCGGACCTCACGGTGCCTAAGAGCCTGTCCCGGGATACATCCGGTACGACGGACACGTAGCACCAGCACCCGACGCTAGCTAGAGCGGCCAAACCATCGGAACCAACGCAATGGCAATCAGATAGATCAAGATCGTCAGCGGTAGGCCGACGATGAAGAAGTCGAGGAAGCGATACTTTCCCGGACCATAGACCATCAGACACGAGGGCTCGAGCGGGGTCATGTACGAGCAGCTTGCCGCCACCGTGACCATCATCGCGAATGTGCGCGGATTGACCCCGATCTGTGCCGCGGTCTGCATTGCGACGGGAAGGACGACGACCGCCGCCGCCTGGTTCGACATGGGTTGGGTCAGCACGATCGTCAGCAGGAAGAAGCAAGACAGCAGTGCATAGAAACTTTCTTTGCCGGCGAGGCGAACGAACTGTGCTGCCAAGTACTGGCCTGTCCCTGTCGCTTCCATCGCCGCGCCGAGTGAAAGCAGGGCGCCGATGAGAATCAGGATCTTCCACTCGACCTCCCGGTAGGCCTCCTCGGGCGACACGCAACGGGTAAGCAGCATCAGAAAGGCGCCGGACAGGACCGAAACCGGCAGCGACGCCAGTTTCAAGGTCGCAGCAAGAATGGCAAGGGTGAAGATCGTGCATGCAAGCGGGGCTCGCCTCAGGTCCAGCCGGGAGCTGTCGATGCCGCCGAAAATGTTGAACAGATTGCCCTTCTCGAGTGCCTTCACGTTGTCATTGTTACCCTGTAGCAGCAGCACGTCACCGAGCCTCAACCTGGTTCTGCTGATCTTCTGCGGCAGCCTGCCCGCGCGGTTGATGGCCAGGACCTTCAGGCCGTAGCGGTCCTTGAACTCCAGACTGCTCAACGTCTGGCCAATCAGTGGTGAGTTCGGCAGGAGGACACCTTCGACGATCGTAAGCTTTTCTGGCTCGACTTCCGGGCCCGGCAGATGCACGTCGGCCTTGAACTCGAAGCCTCTGATGTCCTTGACCTTCAAGAGATCGGCGCGGTCGCCTTCAATCAAAAGCTCGTCACCGGCTTCGAGATGTATGTTCGCGATGCTTGGCCGGTCCGAGAGCGGGCGTTCCTGCCGGAGCAACTTCACGACGGTAAGTCCGGAGTTCTTCGCAATTCGTGTTTCTCCGATCTTGCGTCCGATGACAGCCGAGTCTCGTGGTACGATTACATCCGCTTGATATTTGCGTTCCCCCACCTCTACGGCCGTTGTTTCCGGCTTATTCGCAGGAATGAGCCGCGTTCCGAGCAGCCAGACATAGAGTACGCCGATCACCGCAATCGGTATCCCCACCGGGGCCAGTTCGAACATGCCCATCGCGGCTTGCCCGTGCTTGGTCATGAGTTCGCTCGCGACGATGTTGGTCGAGGTGCTGATCAGCGTCACCGAACTGGTCAGGATCGATGCGAATGCAAGCGGCAGCAGGAACTTCGAAGCGGGGGCGCGCGTCTTGCTTGCGTATCCAAGGACCAGCGGAATGAAGAAGGCGGTGGCAGCGGCATTGCTCATGAAGGCGGAGAGAGCCGCAACCGACACCATCATCAGCGGCAGGAACGCCGCCGGGTTCTGCCCTGCGAGGTCGAAGATGATGTGACCTGCCTTGTCGACCACACCCGTGCGCAGCAGCCCCGCCGTCATGATCAGCAGGCCGAGGAGCATCATGACGGTGTCGCTGCCGAACCCCGCGAACGCCTCCGCCGGCTTGAGCAATCCGGTCAACACGAGCGCCAGCATTACGCCGATCGCGACCACGTCGGCAGGGATGCGATCCCAGGCGAAGCAGGCGATGGCAGCCGTGAGAACGAGCAGGCACATCGCGATCTCTGGCGTCATGTTGCGTCTCGGCTAGTGTGGCGATTTCGAAGTCCGCTTCATACTCGCGGCATACTCCAGTGCGGACTTCGAAATCATAAGCCACACTAGAAGCTTGGATTTGCTAGTGTCCTTATCGATCGCGAAGTTCGTCCGATAGCCATGCGAATGAAGCGAACTTCGCGATCGGGACACTAGCGGTTCGATTGCATGTGGCGCTGACGTCTCGTGGCGGATCATCGCCCTCAGAGCGGTCTAATTGGCCAATTGTTCCTCGCTCGGCGGCACGTATTGGGTGAGGAATTCCGCGATTGGAGCCAGCGGCTCGACACGCTCGCAGATGATCTTGAAGCTGGCAAGCAACGGCACCGCCAGCAGCACGCCGACGATGCCCCATAGCCAGCCCCACAACATGATGGCGATGAAGATCGCCACCGGGTTTAGCCGCAGTCCGCGTCCGAGCACGAGTGGTGTGATCACCTCGGCGGACAGGCCGGCCAGGATCAGCATGATGGCCGGAGCGGCAAGCGCCATTCCCAGGCTATCGAAGGTGATGACGCCCACGAATGTCAGTGTCGCTGTGCTCACGGCGGCCCCGATGTAGGGCACGAAATTGAGAAGCGCGACAAGGGTTCCCCACAGCAGCGGGTTCGGTATGCCGAGCAGCGCCGTCACCACGCCCATTGCGACGCCGATGCCGGCATTCACCGCCGCGAATGTGAGAAGATAGTAAGAGATGTCGTCCTCCATCGCGCGGATGATCTCGACCGTCCGCTTCTTCTCTTTGAGCGTCGGAACAATGGTCACCAGCTTGCGCAAAAAGATGTCGCCCGCCGTCAATAGAAAGAACAGCAGAAAGAACATCGACAGCATCGGCGCAAGCACTTGCGGCGTCCCGAACACAATGTCGGTCAGCGCCGGACGCACGATCACGACTCGCTGCGGCCCCTTGCCAGCACCGGGATTCGCGGATTCCTGCAGTTGCTCTGCGGCCTTGGCGATGCTTTCAAGCGGTCGTTTGAATGCCTGAAGCTCCTGTTCGATCTTGCGCAGGCCCTCGGGCACTTTCTCGACCCACGTTTGCACCGGGCCAGCCAATACAACGACGCTGGCGGCAAGCAGGGCCAAAGTCGCGAGGACGACCAGCGCAGACGCCAGGGCGCGAGGAAGCTTCAGTCGCTCGAGCAGTTGGACTATCGGCGCCAGCAGCATGCTGAGCAGCACGGCCATGGCAATCGGAAGCAGCAGCGAGGCTGCAAAATAGAGGGCGTAGACGATCAGAAGAACGGCAATGAGGTAGAGAATGAGCGGCGTTTCGGTCTCGACCGCGATCGGCGCCGCCGCCGCTTGCACACCTTCTTCCTGATGGATTGCCCGAGCTGGCCGGGACGACCGCGCCGTGGGGTGCGACTGCCGAAATATCAAGTCAGGGTTGGCGACCGTTCTCGCCAACCCGAGATTGTCACGGATCCGGTCGACCGCGTGGCGAAGCCTCGAGGCGAAGTGGACCATGGCAGCTACCCTTCATCGCGCTCGGTTCACCCGCAGCGCCAACGATATTGTCGGGCATGCACGTTTGCTGCGTCGACCTATCAACCAGCCACGGCGCAAATCGTTCCAGATCTGTCCCAGCAATCGCGACTTGCATCGCTACCTCTCGGACGCTGGTTCACGAAAATTGATGACTGACCCCGGGCCTGACGGGAATTTCAACGCGACCGACGGAATACGGCATTTCGGGGCAGCCGAGCCGGCGCGGAACCATTCAATTTCGCGCGCATTCTCCTCTGTGTGTGGCTGCGCGCTGCACGTACCAAAAGCATTGGAGGTAATCATGAAGCCGTACTTCACTGCCGCCGCAGCGGTTCTCGCGCTGGTCGCGAGCGCGTCCGTGGTTGCGGCACAACAATCCGAGGAGAAGAAGCAAGGCCCGGCCGCGCAGCAGCAAGACGGTGGCAGGGCCGGAAATGAAGAGAAGAGTCAGCGCAACCGGGGCCAGGCGGAAAAGGGGCGGAGGAGAAGAGGCCCCGCAGCGGCGAAGGAGAAGCAGGCCGAGCCCAAGCAGCCGGCGGCAAAGGAGAAGCAGGCCGAGCCCAAGCAGCCGGCGGCGAAGGAGAAGCAGGCCGAGCCCAAGCGGCCGGCGGCGAAGGAGAAGCAGGCCGAGCCCAAGCAGCCGGCGGCCAAGGAGAAGCAAGCCGAGCCCAAGCAGCCGGCAGCGAAGGAGCAGCAGGCCGGCACCAAGGAAGACCCGGCAGCACGGGTCCAGGTGACCGACGAGCAGCGCACTCGCATCCGCCAGACAATCAATGTCGCCAACGTGCGGAAGGTGACGAACGTCAACTTTGCGATTGCAATCGGCACGCGCGTCCCAAGGGACATCCGGCTAAATGCAATTCCTGTGGCGGTGATCGGGTTTGCGCCGCAATTCCGGGACCACCGGTACTTCGTAGTTGATGACCGGATCTGTATCGTCCACCCGACGACCTACGTGATTGTCGCGGTTATCGACAATGACGGCGGTCCGCGAACCTCGGGTCAACAGGTTGCGCTCGAGCTCACGGCAGAAGAACGCCGGTTGATCCTGGCCAGGATTGACCGTGAGCGGTATCGGGCCGACGTCCCTGTGCGGTTGGCGCTCGGCGCCGAAGTGCCGGAGCGGGTCGAGCTGTATGCCTTCCCAGAGCCGGTGCTAGAGCGCGTTTCGAAGGTCCGGGACTTCCGGTTCATCGTGGTCGACCGTGACGTCGTTATCGTTGATCCAAACAGCCGCGGAGTGGCGCTGGTGATCAATCAGTAGCTCCGGACAACAAGACTTCGGCGAGGGCGGCTCGTCCGCACAGATTTCAAGTGTTCATTGCGGCCGCCCACCGATCCGGCGTCTGACTACGAGCATCTCGGCCTTGGTGCCCGTCAATCGCGGTGCCGGTTTGCGGCTTGACTAGCTGAGGGTCAACCCGCAACAATTCTCCGTACCCGGCACTGGGATCTTGATCCGTCAAAAAAACTTGGAGGGGACGTCGATGCGTTTTTTGCGGTTCACTGCGTTTGCGGCTTTCACGATCTTTTCTCTGCCTCAGGCAATCGCTCAAACAGGCCTTCCACTGCAAGCTGCGGGCGCAACCGAGGCGGTGACCCTCCCCCACTGAAAGGTCCAATTCGATGCATATATTTTCCGAGGAGGACAGCACATGCCGAGCAAGCGACACAAGCCTGAAGAGATTGTCACGAAGCTTCGCCAGGTCGACGTTCTGGTGGCGCAAGGCAAAACGGTGACCGACGCGATCCGGGCGATCGGCGTGACCTATGTGACGTATTCCCGTTGGAAGCAGGAATACGGCGGACTAAAAACCGATCAGGTCAAACGACTGAAGGAGCTGGAGCAGGAGAATGCGCGCCTGCGTCGGGCGGTCTCTGATCTAACGCTGGACAAGCTGATCCTGACCGAGGCTGCCAAGGGAAACTACTAAGCCCCGCGCGCCGGCGTGCCGTTATCGAGCACGTGCGGCGCGAACTCCATGTGTCCGAGCGTCGTGCCTGCGCGGCACTCGGACAGCACCGCTCGACGCAGCGCAAGACGCCCCAGGGGCGTGACGACGAGGAGCGGCTGACCGCCGACATCGTCGAACTGGCGAGGCAGTATGGCCGCTACGGCTACCGCAAGATCGCGGAGCTGCTGCGAGCAACGGCCGGCTGGGTCGTCAACGACAAACGCGTCGAGCGGATCTGGAGACGAGAGGGGCTGAAAGTTCCCGCCAAACAACCCAAGCGCGGTCGGCTGTGGCTGGCGAACGGCTCTTGCGTCCGGCTGCGGCCCGAGCATCGCAATCACGTGTGGTCCTACGACTTCGTCGAGGATCGCACACACGACGGAAGGAAATACCGCATGCTCAACGTGATCGATGAGTTTACGCACGAATGCATTGCGATACGCGTGTCACGGCGATTGAAGGCGATCGACGTCATCGACGTGCTGTCGGATCTGTTCATTCTGCGCGGCGTGCCCGGGCACATTCGATCGGACAACGGGCCGGAGTTCATCGCCAAGGCGCTGCAGGAGTGGATCGGCGCGGTCGGTGCCAAGACCGCCTACATCGCGCCCGGCAGTCCGTGGGAGAACGGCTTCGTCGAGAGTTTCAACGCTCGACTGCGGGACGAACTACTCAACGGCGAGATCTTCTACTCGTTGAAAGAGGCCCAGATCATCATCGAGAGCTGGCGGCGCCATTACAATGCCGTGCGCCCGCATGCCTCGCTAGGATATCGGCCACCGGCACCGGAAGTGTTCGTGCCCGGCCTCGCCGCGTGGCCGTCTGCGCAACCCCGGCCAGCTCCGACGGCCACGCTCGGTCTGGCGCCAAGACCAACTCTAAACTAACATTCCATCTGGACCACTCGATGGGGGCTGGTCACGTCGATACGCGAGGGATGGGCGGCTACATCATCGCCGCCGGCAATCGCCTCGCGGACGGCCGCGAATACCACTTGGCCGGCCCGGCGCATGACCTTGCCGCGGTCCGGCATGCACCGCGCGAACTCCTCTACCTCGCCGCCTTCAACGTCCGGGAGCGGACCGAAATCGCGGGTAATGCCCGGTTAGCTGCAGCCATCGATGCAGCGGGCCCGCCGGAGTGGCCGAGCATCATCGAGATGTTCAGGCGCGCCAAGGTGGATCGCATGGCAGCGCGGTCTGCGCCAGCATCGTTCGATGCCATGCGGCAGCAGGCGCTCAATGATCTGCAGCAGGCCGCGGCCGACTATTCCGGCCTGCCGGACGGCCGCCGCAACGGACTTTTCTCGGTGGCGTGCCGGCTTGTGAAATACGTCGTCAATGACGTGCTTACCGACGCGGAGCTGCGCAGCGCCTTGCGGGCTGCCGCAGCCGCCAACGGCGCCATTGGCGCTCATGGTCAGGTGTGGTTTGAAGGCGTAATCCGGCGCGCACTCGCCTACGGCGCCCGCGATGCCTTACCGCCGGTCGCCCGACGCTGCCGGCAGGTGGTGTGACATGGGCGAGCGATCGACGACTTTACGCGTGGTCGGTGGCGCCGATGCCGCCCGCAAGAAACGCCGCCGCCCAGAACGCGTCGCAATGGTCTTCCGCCAGCGTCATGACGGCTGTCTGGAGGTGCTCTTCAACGGCGTCTGGATGCTAGTGTGCTCGCCGCTTCGTGTCGTTGCCATGATCCGCAACCCGGATGGACACCAGTGGGGCAGCCTGGTCGATTTGGTAGATCCCGAAGGTCGAACGCACCGCATCGTGCTACCGGCCAGGCTCATGGCGGGCCGGGGTGAGGCGGCGCTCGATATCTTGCTGGATCGAGGTCTCAAGCTCGAGCCGGGCACCGAGACGCGCAATGCGCTGCTGCAGTATCTCAACGGCACGATGTGCGGCGACGGTAAACCGCTGCCGTTGGCCCTTTCAGCGAGCCGGACCGGCTGGCATGGCAATGTTTTTGTCCTGCCGCATCGCGCGATTGGAGGGAGCGAGCTTGTCGTCTATCAGCCGACTTCGGTCGTGGTCGCGGCCATCCGGCAAAAGGGTACGCTGGAGCACTGGCAGAGGGACGTGGCGGTGCCGGCGATCGGCAACAGTCGGCTGGTGGCCTCGCTATGCGCCGCATTCGCGTCGCCGTTGCTGGGCCCGATCGACTATGCCGAGGGGTTCGGGCTTCATTGGCGGGGAAGCTCGAGCACAGGCAAGACGACCGCGTTGGAAGTGGCCGGCAGTGTGTGGGGCGGTGGTGGGCTCAGGGGATACCGGCAAAGCTGGGAAGCGACAGCGAACGGCATTGAAAGCATGGCTGTGGCCCATTGCGACCTGCTGCTGTGCATCGACGAGCTGGGACAATGCCGACCGGAAGATGTCGCCCGTGTCGTCTATCAGCTCGCAGCAGGCACTGGCCGGCAGCGCGCCTTCCGCGATGGGCAAGGCGCGCCGCGACTTGACTGGCGGGTCATCTACCTGAGCACGGGTGAGATCAGCCTTGCCGACAAGTTGCGGCAGGCACGTGTACCTCTGCGTCCGATGGCCGGGCAGGCCGTGCGCTTCATCGAACTGCCTGCCGACGCCGGAGCCGGGTTCGGACTGTTCGAGACCGTGCCGGCGATGGAGGGACGACCGAGCCACGCCGAACGAGCGGGGACGCGCGTTCGCCGACAGCCTGGTGGCGGCGGCGCACAACACCTACGGCACCGCCGGCCCCGCCTTTATCGCGCGGCTTGTGGCCGACCGCGACAGCGCCCTTGCCCAGGTCCGGCGGTTGCTGGAGACGGTGGCGTCCGGAATGGTGCCGCCTGGGGCCGACGGCCAAGTGCAGCGCGTCGCCCGGCATCTGGCGCTCATCGCCGCCGCCGGCGAGGTGGCGACGGCGTTCGGCATCCTGCCGTGGCCGACCGGAGAGGCGACGCGGGCCGTCGAGCGGTGCTTTGCCGACTGGCTGCGCACGCGCGGCACTACCGGCTCGGCCGAGGCCGAGGATGTCGTGACGCACCTGCGTGCCACCATCGAGCGCGATGGGGCATCCCGCTTTCAGCGGATCCGCTCGAACGATCTCGTCCACAACCGGATCGACTCGAAGGATCTCGTCCACAACCGGATCGGCTCGATCGATCTCTCCACAACCGGATCGGCTTCATCAAAGGGGGCGACGAGAATGCGATGTATTTCATCCCGCCCGAGAGCTGGAAAAGTCTCATGGCGGGCCGCGATCCCGATCGCGCAGCGCGGGTCCTACGCGAGAAGGGCATTCTGCAGCCAGGCGAGGACGGCCGACTGCAGCGCAAGGAGCGGGTTCCCGGCAGCAGTCACCCCCGGCGTGTCTACGCGATCTGCCATGTGGCGCTGTTCCGCGAGACCGGGGACGAGGAGGGCGGGCCCGATGCTTGACCTCGGTCCGGTGCGGGACCCGCGGTGCACGGCCGCGGTGGCGGATCCCCACTGTCCCCAGCCGGGGACAGCGCGGGGACGGACGAACCTGTTGAAAGTAATGATTGTTCCCAATGTCCCCGGTGTCCCCGCGCAAATCAGGCTTGTCTATATCCCCGATGCCGCCGGGGCGATCGGGCGCGGCATGACACCTATCGATATGGAGACGGATCGCGCATGAAAGCCAACAGGACCGCCAAGACCGCGGGGCGTCAGGTCGCGGCAACGGTGCCAATGCCATCGCCGCCGTCGCGTTATGAGCCGACACCCCAGGAGAGTTCCGCCGCCGAACGCTTGCGGGAGCGGAGGCAGCAGGAGACACCAGCTCCCAGGTTCAAGATCGACCATGCGGATGGTATTGCTACGATCAGTGCTGATCATCCCGATCCGTCGTGCGCCTACACCCTTCTCGCCGATGCTCTGGGAACCGGTGACGTTGGGTTCGCCCAGGGCCTTCTGAACCAACTTGCGAGCGCGTCGCGGACCGGCAAGGAGCTGACCGCAGGCGAGGTGAATTTCATGATGGCAACGATCCGGGGCATCGCTCCGCGCGATGCGACCGAAGCTCTCCTCGCCACGCAAATGGCGGCGATCCACAACGCGACGATGATGGCCGCTCGCCGGCTCAATCATATCGAGACCATCGATCAGCAGGACTTGGCCAGCAACATGCTGAACAAATTGGCGCGCACCTTTGCGTCCCAGATCGACGCGCTGAAGCGTTACCGTGCCACCGGCGAGCAGAACGTCCGCGTGACGCATCAGCACGTCAGCGTGACGGCTGGCCAGGCCGTGGTCGGCATCAACCCGGGGGGAGGGGGAACCTATGAAAAATCGCGCCAATCCCATGCACCGTCTGAGACAGGCCAATCTGGCCCCTCGCTGCTCCGCCATGAGCAAGCGGTCCCGCTGCCGCTGCCAGGCACCGGCGGTGAAGGGCAAGAGTGTGTGTCGGATGCACGGAGCGCGCGCCGGAGCACCGACCGGCAAGGCTAACGGCGCGTGGCGGGATGGTCGGTATTCAGAGGAAGCGAACGCGATGCGCCGCGAATTGGCCGATCTGCTCCGGCAATCGCGCGCGTTGCTCACCACGCTAGGAGAAGACTAATGGCGCTCGATAACGAGAATGCAGGCCCCGGCTACGTCGGCGCGGCCGCGGTCGGACCGTCTGCCGCCGACGTGCGCTGCTCCGTGAACAGCCGCAATGTTGTGGAGACGTCCAACGCGTCAGCCGGCAGCTTAGCGGAGATGGCACAGCGCCACACCGGCGAGGCCATCAGGGTCTTGCTCGCCATCGTGTCGGACACGACGGCACCTGCGTCGGCGCGGATCGCCGCCGCCGCCGCACTTCTTGACCGAGGCCACGGCAAGGCCGCGCGCGCCCTGCAGGTCGACCAGCGCGTGTCATTCGCGCAAGAGTTTGAAGAGTTCATCAGAAGACTTGGACGCAACCGGCGAACATGACCGCGTCAGCCTGCCCGCTGTGGTGGACTACACTCGCCCGGCCAGACCGAGGCCGACGGCCTCCGCCACCAACCGCCGGGACACCATCCGCCTGCCGTCAGCACCTGCCCGAATTCGCCTGGACGAGAGTCGCGCTGGTGGATCCGCTTCTTGCTAGAGCATAGCGACCGATACTAGGGTGAAAACAAGGGCTAACAGCCAGAGCTACCGA
>CAVVRF010000044.1:0-10079 GCA_963750535.1 uncultured Alphaproteobacteria bacterium
ATCAGAGTGAGAATGTAGGCCACGCCACAAGCTGATCCTGACCAAGACGATCGGGATCGCGGCCGGCGGACGTCGTGCCTCAATCTTGTGCACGCTGCAGCTTGACCGGCTGGCGTCGCCCAGCAAGCAGGCTTGCCACCACGACGGGGCGTGGTTCATATCGAAACCAGCTGCGGTATCATGCATACGACGTTGGCGGATTTGTCTGACAATTGCGGCAGCGAATCCGCATAGGTGGCTGGCGGCAAGCGCCAGGTTCAGGTCCTTCGAGGTGAAAATGACAGACAAGAATATGATTTCCCTGCGGTGGCTGGCTGTGGCGCGCTTGCAGCAGGCGATCCTGCAGATCGTCAAGAGCCAGGACCACCTCGACCCGCAGCTGTGGTTCAATACGCCGTGCGGCAACTATCACCTGGCAATCGAGATCCCGGAAGAGGCGGCGGAACGCAGTCTGCTGTTCCGGCGCTTGCAGATGTTGTTCTGCTATCTCGAGGCCGACCAGTTCGCGTTGGCGGCTGAACTCGCGTCGCCGGACTGCGTCGCCGTAGTGGCGGCATCGAATTGCGCGATGTGCTGCTGCACGGCGCTGATCGAGCGCTGGCCGACGCCGTGGACGGTGGCAAACTTCGCCCAGACGCAGTGGCAGCCGGCGGTATCGATCGGCCCGGAGATTCAGGCCCTGCTGCCGGGCCAGCCGTGCGTCGTTGACAAGCTCGACCGTTCGGCGCTGAACGCGTGGTTCGGCCCCCGCGGGCGGTTTCCGGCGCAGCACCTGCCGACCGGCACCGTTCATCCGTTTTGACTACTCCGGCGTCCGGCGCAGGGCCGCCAAACCAAATTGTGGGAGCGACGACCCGCTGTTCGCCGCCCAGATCCGCGCCTGGCTGAAGACGCTCCGCAAGAAGAACGTCGCCGTCGTGTTTGCCACCCAGTCGCTGGCCGACATCGAGCGATCGTCGATCGCACCGGCGCTGATCGAAAGTTGCCCGACGCGCATTTTCCTGCCCAACGACCGTGCCTTGGAGCCACAGGCGCGCGCCGTCTATGCCCGCTTCGGACTGAATGATCGGCAAGTCGAAATCCTGGCCACCGCCACGCCGAAGCGCGACTACTACGCCCAGACCGCGCGCGGCAACCGTCTGTTCGAGCTCGGGCTCGGCCCCATCGCGCTCGCCCTGTGCGGCGCCGGATCGCCGGACGATCAACGCCTGATCGATCGTACGTTGGCAAAATCGAAGCCAGCCGATTTCGCCGATGCCTTCCTGCGCGCCAAGGGCCTGGCCTGGGCCGCCGATCTGCTCGGCGCATACCCGGCGACGCCGGCCACGCCGCCGCTCACGCCCGCTGCCAGAACGCCGGTCGTTGCAGCGCCGCCGCCACCGGTCGCAAGTGCGCCCATGACGCCGCCACCGGTGCACCTGCGCCTTGGCATCGACGACCTGCTGCCGGAGCGGCTCTCGCCCTATCGCGTCAGCCCGAAGCCAAACCGCGCGGCCCGCCGCAAGGCTTCCCGCAACATCGCGACCGCCGTTGCATTGTCCATCCTCGCCGGCCTCGCACAGCCGCGCCCCGCCACCGCGCTGACCGTGTTCGACCCGCTCAACTACCAGGAAAACGTGCTCTCCGCGGTGCGCGCCCTGGAGCAGATCAACAACCAGGTCCGCCAATTGCAGAACGAGGCGCAGGCTCTGCTGCGCATGGATCAGAACCTGCAACGGCTCGGCGCGACGATCTCGCCCGATCTGCAGCGCTCGCTCGCCGACATCCAGGCGCGCCTGCGCGAGGGCGAGGGCCTCGCCCTGAAGCTGCGCGAGACCGAGGCCGGCTACGCGAGGATCTATCCGCATGAAGCCGCGTCGGCGCTGTCGACCGACGAGCTGTTGCGCAATGCCAAGTCCCGCTGGGACGAGGAATACGCGAGCCTCAAACGATCAGCGCTTCTGCAGGGCCAGATCATCGACAGCATCGGCAGCGACAGCCGCCTCCTCGACGACGCCTTGACCCGCTCGCGCACGGCATCCGGTGCGCTCGATGTCACCCAGGCCGGCAACGAGCTCTCAGCGCTTGGCGTCAAGCAATCGCTGCAACTGCAGAGCCTGCTTGCCGCCCAGGCGCGCACCGAGACCCTCAATCGCGCCCGCGATCTCGCCATCGAAGATGAAGCCCGCCAGCGCTTCAAGAGCTTCGTCGGCACCGGCCAAGCCTACACGCGGAGCCCGTGACATGACGCATCATCCGTTTCAACCAGGATCGCTGCGCGAGCGGGGCTTCGCGCCCGCGCCCCAACCGGCGGGACGTACCCGCCGACCACCCGCCTTTTGAAGTCAAAAAAAGGCGGGGGATCCGGGGGACACGTCCCCCGGGCGGGCGCGGGCCCGCGGCCCCGCTCGCGCAGCGACCCGACCGACACCACTCCATCCGGCGACGATGCTGATCATCGCCTGAGCCACCCCCGCTGAACAACTTGCCAGCGACGCTGTTCTCGGCGCGCGCCGTGCGGAGCCTTGCCCATGGACGATCTTGCGATCATCGACCGGTTTACCGAGACCTTCAGCCGCTACATCGACTCCGGCTTCGGCCTGCTGGCCGGCGATGTGGCGTTTCTGACCAGCGTGCTGGTGGCGATCGATGTCACGCTCGCCGGACTGTTCTGGGCTTTTGCCGCCGAGGACAATATCCCGGCGCAACTGATCAAGAAGGTGCTGTATGTCGGCTTCTTCGCGCTGCTGCTCAACAACTTCAAATCGCTGTCGGACGTCGTCTTCAATTCGTTCGCGGGTCTGGGCCTGAAGGCGACCGGCGTGGCGCTGACCACCGCCGACCTGATGCGGCCGGGCTTCGTCGCCTCGACCGGCTTCACGGCATCACGACCGCTGCTCGAAAAGGCCGGCGAGCTGATCGGCATCACCAGCTTCTTCAGCAACTTCGTCACCATTGTCGTGCTGCTGCTGGCATGGCTGATCGTGCTGCTGGCGTTCTTTGTGCTCGCCGTGCAGCTGTTCGTCACCATCATCGAGTTCAAGCTGACGACGCTGGCCGGGTTCGTCCTGGTGCCGTTCGCGCTGCTCGGCCAGACCGCCTTCCTGGCCGAGCGCGTGTTGGGCCACGTGATCGCCGCCGGCATCAAGCTGATGGTGCTGACGATCGTGGTCGGCATCGGCTCGTCATTGTTCGGAACGCTGATCCGACCCGCCGGCGAAATCACCCTGACCCAGGCCGCCTCGACGATTCTCGCCGCCATCGCCGTGTTCGGCTTGGCGGTGTTCGTGCCGGCGATTGCCGCCGGCCTCGTCTCGGGCGCGCCGCAGCTCGGTGCCGGCGCCGCGGTGGCGACCACCGCCGGGCTCGGCGGCACCGCGATCGCCGGCGGCATGCTGGCGACCGGCGGCGCCAGGCTCACCGGCAACGCAGCAGGCCGCGGCATCAAGGCCGCGGCCTCGCTCGCCGGCACGATTGGCGCAGGCTACGACAGCGGCGGCCTCAGCGGTGTTGCCAGGGCGACGATCAGCGCTCCTGTCGGGCGCGCGGTCGGCTCGGTCGCCGCGCCCATCCGCGACGCCTATCGCGAAGGGGCGGCGGCCGGCTATCGCGCCACCAACCCGTCGCCTGACGATCGATCGGCCGGTCGCGGCGCCGACGCAGTCGCCGGCAGCACCGTTGCCGCACCGTCGGCACCGGCCTGGGCGCAGGACCTCGCCCGCCGCCAGCGCCTGACCCAGGCCGGCATGATCGCCACCCAGACGCTGCGCGAGGGCGACCGGCCGGCGAGCAGCAGCGGCCCCGATCTCAAGGACAACAGCTAGAGGACCCACCATGACCTTCAAGCGATCGACCCTGCGCTACGGCGAGACCCCGCAACCGGTGACGCCCTACCAGAAGGCCGCCCAGAAGTGGGACGAGCGGATCGGCTCGGCGCGCGTGCAGGCGCACAACTGGCGGCTGATGGCGTTGGGCAGTCTCGCCCTGTCGCTGATCATGGCGGCGGTTCTGTTGTGGCTCGGCCGAGCCGGCACGGTCGTTCCCTACATCGTCGAGATCGACCGGCAAGGCGGCGCCCGCGCGGTTGGCCCGGCGACCGAGGCCTACAAGCCGAGCGACGCCCAGATCGCGTTCCATCTCGCCCGCTTTGTCGAGAACGTGCGCTCGCTCTCGATCGATGCCGTGGTGGTGCGGCAAAACTGGCTCAAAGCCTATGACTTCGTCACCGATCGCGCGGCGGTGACCCTCAACGAATATGCGCGCGCCAACGACCCGTTCGCAAGGATCGGACGCGAGACCATCGCGGTCGAGGTCGCCAGCGTCGTGCGCGCGTCGGACTCGTCGTTCCAGATCCGCTGGCTGGAAAGGAGCTTCGAGGGCGGCGCCTTGAAGGCGACCAACCGGCTCACCGGCATCTTCTCGATCGTGGTGACGCCGCCGCGCACCGTCGATCTCGTGCGCAAGAACCCTCTCGGCATCTACGTGCACGCCTTCAACTGGTCGCAGGACCTCAATCCTGGAGACGGAAAATGATCGTTCGGATCCACGTGTGCGGCACCGCAGGTCTCGGATTGCTGCTCGCAGCCTGTGCCAGCACCGTCAAGGTGCCGGAGATCCCGCTGCTCGACAATGCCGCGCTCACGCCGGCGATCAAGGAGCCCGAGCCGAAACGGCCGGTCCAATATGTCGAGGTGCCGAAGCCGTTGCCGCTGCCCGGGCAACTGAAGCCGGTGGCCGGCAAGCCGGACAAGGTCAAGGAGACCGCGTCGCCGCAAGACCGAATTGCCAAAGCCAACACGGCGGCACGGGTCGAGCCGGTCAGGGACGGCTATATCAACGCCATCCAGGTCTATCCCTATACGCCAGGCGCGCTCTATCAGGTCTACGCCGCCGTCGCCCAAGTGACCGGACATCGCCCTCGAGGCGGGCGAGAAGCTCACCGCGGTGTCTGCTGGCGACACCGTCCGCTGGGTCGTCGGCGATACCACCAGCGGCGAGGGAGCCTCGTCCCAGGTCCACATTCTGGTCAAGCCGATCGGCGCCGATCTCGAAGACCAACCTCGTCATCACCACCGACCGCCGCACCTACCATCTCGAGCTGCGCTCGGCTGAGAAAACCTACATGGCCTCGGTGTCATGGACCTATCCGGCGTCGCAGCTGCTGGCGCTCAAGGGCCAGCAAGCCAGGTCCGAGGCGGCGAGCACCGTCCTTGCCGAGGTCAGGTCAATCTCGAGCAGCTGCGGTTTCGCTATCGACTGGAAGGCGATGCGCCGTGGAAGCCGACCCGCGTGTTCGACGACGGCGCCAAGGTCTACATCCAATTTCCGTCCGGTCTCGCCCAAAGCGAGGCGCCGCCGCTGTTCGTCACCGGTCCCGACGGCAAGCCGGCGCTGGTCAACTATCGCGTGCGCGGCACGACCTACATCGTCGACCGCCTGTTCGCGGCGGGCGAGTTGCGGCTTGGCACCGCGCCGCAACGCATCGTGCGCATCATCCGCACCGATGCGGTGTGGCGGGAGGCGACGCCATGACCGACGGCGCCACAGCCAATGCCGCCGAGCCGGCCACGTCGGGCGTCAAGGGCAAGATCTCGCCTGAGCCGCTGGCGCTGCGGGCCAAACCGCACCCGGTGAAACGGATCAATCGCCGCGTCTTGATCGGCGGCGCCGCCGTCATCCTCTCAAGCATTGCCGCCCTCGTCCTGGTGGCCTTGCAGCCTCCCTCGCTTCGCTCGTCCGCGACGCCGGAGCCTCTATAATGTCGATCGCAAGCCGATCACCGATCGCCTCGCCGGATTGCCGGCGACCTATGAAGGCACCGGCGAGCGGCCTTCGAATTCTGTCGAGCGGCCGTCGCCAACCGGCTGGCAAGCTGCTGCAGGTACCCAGCACCGATCCGGCGATCGAGGCCGAACGGGTGGAAAAGGCGAGCTTGCCGCATGGCCGGGCAAGGCCCGCGAGGCGCCGGTGTTCTTCCGGCTGCAGCTCAAGCCAGCAGCACGGTAAAGCAACGGCCGCAGGAAATGCCGCCAGCGAGCCGATCGCCCAGGGCCGCCAAGCTCCTGTGCAGGCGATTCTGGAACGCTGATCGCCCTGGGTGCCGCCGAGCGGGCGCGCGGTCTTGCCGGCGATGGCGCCGATCAGCCGTCAGGCGATGCGACCGATGCAGGCGCGCAGGCTCGCGTTTCTCAAGGCCGGCCCGGAGAAGGAGATCTACAATCCACACGCGCTTCAGACGCCGGCGTCGCCCTATCAGCTGATGGCCGGCACGATCATTGCCGCAAGCCTCGTCACCGGTCTCAACTCCGATCTGCCGGGCTTCGTCATCGCCCAGGTTACCGAGCATGTCTACGACAGCGTCGCCGGCCGGCATCTGCTCGTGCCGCAAGGATCGCGGCTGATCGGCAAGTACGACAGCGTCGTCGCCTACGGCCAGGAGCGCGCCCTCGTGGTCTGGCAGCGGATCATCCGCCCCGACGGCTCCTCGGTTGTGATCGACAATCTGCCAGCAACCGACACCGCCGGCTATGCCGGCCTCGCCGACGCGGTGGATCTGCACACTTGGAAGCTGCTCAAGGGCGTGGCGCTGGCGACCGTGCTCGGCGTCGGCTCCAGCCTCGCGTTCGGTCCGGCAGCGGCGACAGCGACCTCATGCCGCGCACTGCGCGAGTCGACCGGCCAGACCACCAACCGCGCCGGCCAGCGCCTCGTCGAGCACGAGCCTCAACGTGCAGCCGACCCTCACCGTACGCCCCGGCTGGCCGCTGCGCGTCATCGTCCACAAGGACCTGATCCTTCGCTCCTACCGCGACCTTCCCACGCGTTACGCAAACGAAAGGATGCGACCATGCCTGTCATCGGAACGTTCACAGCCGTACAAGGACGGCTATGCCGGCACCATCCGCACCCTGAGCCTCAAGGCCAAGGTGCGGATCGTCGCCAACGATCAGAAGCAGCCGAGGAGGCGCCGGATTTCCGGGTCTCGATCGGAGCGATCGAGATCGGCGCCGCCTGGCGCAAGACCAAGAGCGGCACCGACCAGAGCTACTTGGCGGTCAGGCTCGATGACCCGGCCTGGCCGCAACCAATCTGGGGCGTCCTGTTCGAAGCGACCGAGGACGGTGTCGTGCGTCTGGTGTGGAGCCGCCCCAGGCGCGACGAGCCGAGCCCGCCGGCCTGACGCTCTCAATCCAGGATCAACGTGACGTTCATGACGCCCGGCCTGGCTCGGCGCAGCTGTAGACCGATTGTCGGGTCCAATGGAGGAACCAATGCCGCTCGGGCGTCTTGTCGTCGGCGTCTTGCTGCCGTTCGCGGCGGGCTATCACCTGTCCTATGTGTTCAGGACGATCAATGCGCTGATCGCCGACCAGCTGTCCGAGGAGATCGGGATCAGCCCGGCGGCGCTCGGCCTCCTGACCTCGATATATTTCCTCGTCATGGTGGCCGTGCAGCTGCCGATCGGGGCCCTGCTCGACCGCCATGGTCGCGCCGGCTTCAGGTCGTTCTACTGCCGATCACCGCGCTCGGCGCCGTCGTGTTCGCATTGGCCGACAGCGTGCCTGGTCTGCTGATCGGCCGGCTGCTGATCGGGCTCGGTGTCTCGGCCGCGCTGATGGCTGGCCTCAAGGCCGCTTCCCTGTGGTTCCCGCCGGAACGCATCGGCATGGCCAATGGCTTGCTGGTCATGGCCGGCTCGCTCGGTGCCGTCATGGCCGCCGTGCCGATCCAAGCCCTGATCGGCATGCTCGGCTGGCGGCCGGTGTTCCTGCTGCTGGCCTTGCTCACGACGTTCGCTGCGGCCACGATCCTCGTGGTCGTGCCAAGAGTGGTGACCACGGCGTCGAAGCCAAAGGTGGTAGAGCCGATCGGCCTGCGCACGATATTCGCCGATGCGCGGTTCTGGCGCCTCGCGCCGATGTCGGCAGCCTCAATCGGCACGTCCTGGGCGATCCAAGGGCTTTGGGCCGCACCCTGGCTCACCGACGTCGAAGGCTTCGATCACGCGACCGTCGTTCGGCATCTGGTGGTGATGGCTGTCGCCTTGTGCATCAGCGCCATTAGCCTTGGTGCGGCCGCCGACCAACTCCGGCGGCGCGGCATTCGACCTGAGACCCTGTTCGGTGCCACTGCGATCGTCTTCATGCTGGCACAGCTGGCGATCGTCGTGCGCTGGCCGATCCCGTCCTACCTGTCGTGGACGCTGATCGCCGCCGCCGGTGCCGGCACCGTGTTGAGCTACGCCATTCTGCCCGGGTACTTCCCGAAGGCAGCATCGGCGCGCGCCAATGCTGCGCTCAACCTGTTGCACCTGAGCGTCGCCTTCGCCGTGCAGTGGCTCACCGGCGTCGTCGTCGACCAATGGCCAGGCCAGGACGGTTGCCATCCGGCCGAGGCCTACCAGGCCGCCTTCGGGATCAACCTGGCGATCCAGGCGTTGGCGTTCGCATGGTTCGTGGTGGCAGGTGTC
Organism: uncultured Alphaproteobacteria bacterium; assembly: GCA_963750535.1. Taxonomy (GTDB): domain Bacteria; phylum Pseudomonadota; class Alphaproteobacteria; order Rhizobiales; family Hyphomicrobiaceae; genus JAKFWF01. Next base: position 8,450 of record CAVVRF010000044.1, read on the forward strand.
CGAGCGACCGGAGCCGGTCCAATGCACCAAATCCCGCAACGTCTGTCGCCGTACCGCGCCCGGCCCCGGCGCTGTCCGTACCGCCAGGCGCATATGGCTTGGCTGACGGAAGTCCGCGCGGCACAGCGCCAAGTCGCGAGTTGGCGCGGCGTCGCGATCGCTTCGATGGCGCTTTGCATCGTGCTGACGTCGCTGGCGATCCCCGGACAAGCAGATCTCCCACGCTTCAGCCTCGGCACGCCGCAAAGCTTCGCCGCGACCGCGCATGAAGCCCTGGCTGGACTTCCTCGGCCTTCCGGCGAATTCCCGCTTATCCCAATTGCCCTTCGAACGGCTGGCACAACATCATCGAGCACGCCGTGAGCCGCTCTTGGCCATCACGCGTTCACTCAGAGTCTGCACCCTGCAAGTTGCCATGTCTTGAAGCCGCCATGTCCCAGCCCATGCGACGACCACTGCTACCACGTCTGATCCGTTTCCGGGATGCGCCGCACTACCTCGGCATGGATCGCAATCGCTTCAACGCCGAGGTGCGGCCGCTTGTCACCGAAGTGAGAATAGGGACGCAAGGCATCGCCTTCGACCGCCTTGAACTCGACGCCTGGGTCGACGACTATCTCGCCCGCAACGGACGTCCCGGACGATCGAAAGGAGCTACGTCATGGGACGCAAACGAAACCCGGGCCTCCAGCGCCGGGCGGGACGCTGGATCGTCGACAAACGCATCGGCGGGCAGCGTATTTGCCAAAGTGCTGGAACGGCTCGACTTGAAGAAGCGGAACGATACCTCGCACGAGTGATCGATCGGCATCGTCAAGCACAAGTGTATGGCATACGGCCCCAGCGGACATTCGAGGAGGCGGCGGCGAAATTCGTGATGGATCATCAGCACAAGCGTAGCCTGATCGACGACATCGGCCGGTTGAAGGGGCTGATGCCCTGGATCGGAGCCGTGCCGATCGACAAGCTGCACATGGGCGTGCTCCAGCCATGGATCGCCGACCGCAAGGCGCATGGCCGTTCGATCGGCACGATCAACCACGGCCTGCAGGTCATCCGCCACATCCTCAACCTCGCCGCCGGCGAGTGGATGGATGAGCACGGCATGACCTGGCTGCACGCGGCACCGAAGATCAAGCTGCTGCCAATCGGCAACTCGCGCCGACCTTATCCACTGAGCTGGGATGAGCAGGATCGGTTGTTCGCCGAGCTGCCCGACCATCTGGTGGAGATGTCGGTCTTTGCCGTCAACACCGGCTGCCGCGACCGGGAAATCTGCAACCTCAGGTGGGAATGGGAAATCGACGTGCCACAACTTGGCACCTCGGTCTTCATCGTCCCGGGCGGCCGGGTGAAGAACGGCGAGGATCGTCTGATCGTGCTCAACCGCAACGCCCGGGCGGTCGTTACCGCCCGGCGCGGCAAGCATCCGATCCATGTGTTCGACTACGAGGGGCGGCCGCTCGATCGCATGCTCACCGCAGCCTGGAAACGAGCCCGTGTGCGCGCCGGCATGCCACAGATGCGGGTGCATGACTTGAAGCACACCTTCGGCCGCAGGCTTCGGGCTGCCGGTGTGAGCTTCGAGGACCGGCAGGACCTGCTTGGCCACAAGTCGGCGCGGATGACG
>CAVVRF010000045.1:0-137585 GCA_963750535.1 uncultured Alphaproteobacteria bacterium
CGCAGAGAACCTGAAGTCGGCGCTCCTGGTGACGTCGGCAGGGCATATGCCGCGGGCCATGGCCGAGTTCCGACGGGCAGGGCTTCCTGTCATCGCATCGACAGCCAATGTGGTCGTCACCAACGAAAGTCAGGCCAGTATATTCGTGTGGTTGCCTAACGCCAGCGCCCTTGGCCTCACCTCTCGGGCAGCAAAAGAATGGGTGGGCTATTTGCGCTTCAAGGCGCGCGGATACCTGTAGCCGTGACTACAATTGCGGTGGGCCGGACGCTTTTCGCCCGACCCACCGAGTGACGCCTCGATGACGATACGCAGTCAACGTCGAGACGTTGAAGATCACTGGCGCCTACGCGGGACATGGCCACCGAATGATCAAAAACAACGTCAGCGCGAACCTCATTATTCCGATCGAAGCCACCATGGCTGTGGATAACCCAGTGTATCGTCAGGTCGTGCGTCGCAAGAGGCTGCACGCCAGCCCCGCGCCCTACGACAGCCCGCTACGCCGCCGGTGTCTTGGGCATGCTGCCGACACTGCCAAGGTGGGAGGTTGTCAATGCGCCCACCATCGCGATGAACGTCGAGTTTAACCTACCCCTGGAAGGAGTATGTCGATGCTGGGGGGCCTAACAGGCTGTTGAACTTCTCGGCTGCTGACAGCTTTGAGCGAATATGATTCCGTTCGTGCTCCACGTCGAGGGGGCTCGCCATGCGCGGATCGGATGTGACGTCGGGATCGCTGTTCTCCTACGTCGACCTCGAGCAACGGGTGCCGGCCAAGCATCCCCTGCGGGTGATCAAGGGTATCGTCGACGACGTGCTGGTGTCGCTTGATGCCGAGTTCGAGCGGCTTTACGAGGGCACTGGCCGCCAGTCGATCGCGCCCGAGCGTCTGCTGCGAGCCTCGCTGTTGCAGGCGTTCTACTCTGTGCGCTCCGAGCGCCAGCTCATGGAGCAGATGGACTACAACCTGTTGTTCCGCTGGTTCGTCGGCCTCGGCATCGACGACCCCGTTTGGGACCACTCGACGTTCTCGAAGAACCGCGACCGCCTGCTCGATGCCGACGTCGCCGCGAAGTTTCTCGAAGCAGTGCTGCGCCACCACAAAGTCAAACGCTTCCTGTCGGACGATCACTTCTCGGTCGACGGCACGCTGGTCGAGGCGTGGGCGTCGCTGAAGAGCTTCCGCGGCAACGACGAGCCGCCGGGGCGGGGCCGCAATGGCGATCGCGATTTCCAAGGCGAGAAGCGCGCCAACGAAACGCACGAGAGCAAAACCGATCCGGACGCCAAGCTGTTCCGCAAGGGCAAGAGCCAGCCCGCCAAGCTCTACTTCATGGGGCACGCGCTGATCGAGAACCGCCACGGCCTCGTCGTGCAGGCGGATGCGACGGCGGCGACCGGCAAGGCCGAGCGACAGGCGGCTCTCGAGATGATCGACCGGCACGATCCAGGCTCTCAGCGCCGGCTCACGCTGGGTGCCGACAAGGGCTACGACACGTCCGACTTCGTCGCCGATCTGAGACAGAAATGCGTGACGCCACACGTCGCAGCCAAGATCAAGGGCTCGGCAATCGACGGCCGAACCACGCGGCACGAGGGCTACAAGGTCAGCCAGCGCAAACGCAAGCTGGTCGAGGAGGCTTTCGGCTGGGGCAAGACGATCGCCGGCATGGCCAAGGTGAAAGTGCGTGGACTGGCGCGCGTCCGCTTCAAGTTCACGTTCGCGATGGCAGCCTACAATCTGATCCGGATGACGAGGCTGCTGGCAGCGGTGTAAAGCCGAGCGCGCAGATCAGACAAACCCCAGCCACCGAACCGCGAATAATCACTCGTCGCAATGCGCCACCCAGGATACCGTTCTAACGAAGACCCAAGTTCAACAGCCTGCTAGACGTGCGGCACCGAGCCGCGCGCGGCCGGCTTGGTCGGCGGCTTCGGCATCGTGTCGCCCGAGCCGCCGAATGCCTCGCCGGTGATCTGCGCCAGCCCGGCGAGCGAGCCGATCACGCTCGATGCGTCGAGCGGCATCATGATCACCTTCTGGTTGGGCGCCTTGGCCAGCGCCTCGAGCGCCTTCACGTAGTTGTTGGCGACGAAGTAGTTGATCGCCTGGACGTTGCCTTCCGAGATCGCCAACGAGACCATGCGGGTTGCTTCCGCCTCGGCCTGGGCGGCACGCTCGCGCGCCTCGGCGTCGCGGAAGGCGGCTTCCTTGCGGCCCTCGGCGGAGAGCATGACGGCCTGCTTCTCGCCTTCCGCCTTCAGGATCGCGGCCGCCCGCATGCCTTCCGAACTCGAGCACGAGCGCGCGCTTCTCGCGCTCGGCCTTCATCTGGCGAGCCATGCTGTCGACGAGATCGCGCGGCGGCTCGATGTCCTTGATCTCGATGCGGGTGACCTTGATGCCCCAGGCTTCGGTCGCGGCATCGACCACATGCAGCAGACGGGTATTGATCTTGTCGCGATTGGACAGCAGCTCGTCGAGGTCCATCGAGCCCATGACCGTGCGGATGTTGGTCATGGTCAGGTTGATGATCGATGGCTCGAGCGAATTGACCTCGTATGACGCCTTGGCGGCGTTCAGCACCTGGTAGAAGGCGACGCCGTCGACGCGTACCATGGCGTTGTCGCGAGTGATGATGTCCTGCGAGGGGATATCCATCACCTGCTCTTTCATATTCATCCTGGAGCCGACCCGCTCCATCACCGGGATCAGGATGTGGAGGCCCGGCGTCAACGTCCGGGTGTAGCGGCCGAAATTCTCGACCGTCCAGTTGTAGCCTTGTGGCACGACCTTGACCGTCGCCCACAACGCGGCGGCGCACAGGACGATCAGCGCGAAACCGAATACTTCTAAACCTGCTGGAAGAATGGCGGCCATGGGCGGCTCCCGGGTTGAAACGGCTCGGCGCTCGGTTAAATGGGCGCGGCCGTCCCGATTTGAAGCCAAATTCAACAATTAGCCGTAAATAAAAATAGAAATCGCCGTCCCGAATTGCGCCTCAATTGTTTATGCTCGAGTTAATCTTTGCGGGTTGCTGCGGCGGCCGTACCATGACGCACCGCGGCGACCAGCAGAATATAAAGCACCACGGCGTTGAGCACATGCCAGGCTGCATGCGTGCCCGAGCGCCAGCCGGGTTGTATGAGGGTTCCCGGACACGCCGCCATGTCGATCGAGCGAAACAACAGCGAGACGGCAAAAACACCGGACGCCTGCAGCAGCGCACGGCCGGCCGGGTGTCCTCTGCGAGCGATCGCGATGCCGACGACCGCCAGCGCCAGGAGCGCCGGCAGATAGCCGAGCGAGCCGTTGACACACGGCCGGCCGCCGCAAGTTGCGCTTGCCGACAAGGCGGCGAGGCTGAGAAACGCCACCAGCGCCGCCGCCACGACTATTGGTCTGCACCCCACATATCGCCGCAGCGCAAATGCCAGATAGGCGAGCATGAAGACGCCGATCGGCCCGCTATCGGCGACGCGTGCCCAGCGCGTCGCCAGGGTGTGAAACAGGAAGCTGCCGATGCCGATCGCCAATACCAGCCCGACCAGGGCCAATTCGATGGCGCCGCCATTTCCGCGCGGTGCTTCTTTCCATTTCCGATAAGCGAATGCGGCGGCGATGAGAAAAGCTGCATTCGAGATCGCATTGAGCGGCTCGGCCCAGAAGCCGGGATCGGTGCCGCGCTCGCAATAGGCGAAGATCTGATCGGACCACGACATCGGCGCGGACGTTGTCAGGACTTCACAACCGCGCTGTGACGCCACCGCGTGAATTGGTCGAGGCCCATGGGGCGTGCTCTCCGAGGCTAGGAATTTCCGCGTCGAAGGCTATCATCGGGCCGCCCGAAGGCATACTCAATCGTCCACAGTCGCCGGACCACGACACAGAGCCACTTTCATGCGCGCCATCGTCATTCACGCCGCCAAGGACCTCAGGATCGAGGATCGCGAGGTCGCCGGGCTTGGTCCGTCCGAGGTCGAGGTCCGCATCGAGACTGGCGGCATCTGCGGCTCGGACCTGCACTATTACCAGCACGGCGGCTTTGGCACGGTCCGCGTCAAGGAGCCGATGATCCTCGGCCACGAGGTCGGTGGCAGGATCGCCGGCATCGGCAGCGCCGTCACACATCTGCAAGTCGGACAGCGTGTCGCCGTCAATCCCAGCCGGCCGTGCGGTCGATGCGGCTATTGCCAGCAGGGCCAGCAGCAGCATTGCCTCGACATGCGCTTCTACGGCAGCGCCATGCGTTTCCCCCATATCCAGGGAGCGTTCCGCGAGGTCCTCGTTACCAGCGCCGCCCAGTGCATTCCGGTCGCCGATGGCATGACCGCGGCGGAGGCGGCGATGGCCGAGCCGCTCGCCGTCTGCCTGCATGCCGGGCGGCAGGCCGGACCATTGCTCGGTCGCCGCGTACTTGTCACCGGCTCGGGGCCGATCGGTGTGCTGTGCATGCTCGTTGCGCGCCGCGCCGGCGCCGCCGAGATCGTCGCCACCGACATCGCCGACGCGCCGCTGCGGATCGCCGGCCAGCTCGCGGCCGATCGCACGATAAACGTCGCCACGACGCCCGACGCGCTGGCGCCCTATGCCGCCGACAAGGGCTCGTTCGACGTGTTGTTCGAGGCGTCCGGCAACAGCCAGGCACTGGCCGCCGCCTTCGACATTCTGAAGCCGCGCGGCATCGTGGTGCAGGTCGGCATCGGCGGCGGCCAGGCAACCCTGCCGCTCAACACCGTGGTGGCCAAGGAGCTGGAACTGCGCGGCACCTTCCGCTTCCACGAGGAGTACGCGCTGGCGGTCGAGCTGATGGGCAAGGGCCTGATCGACGTGAAGCCGCTGGTGACCGCGAGCATGCCGCTCGACCGCGCCGTCGAGGCGTTCGAGCTCGCCGGCGACCGTTCACGGGCGATGAAAGTGCAACTGGTTTTCGGCTGAGGAACGCGTCCATGCCGTCGGTTTCCCTCGATCAGCTGAACGCCATGCCGCCGGCCGAGTTCACCGCCGCGCTCGCCGGGATCTTCGAGCACAGCCCGTGGGTTGCCGAGGCGGCGGCCGCGAAGCGCCCATTCGCCACGATCGCCGCATTGCACGACGCGATGCTCGCTGCCGTTCGCGCCCGGCCGGAAACGGAGCAGATCGCGTTCCTGCGCGGCCACCCCGAGCTCGCCGGGCTAGAGGCCCGCGCCGGCGCGCTCACCGCCGACAGCACCCGCGAGCAGGCCGGCCTCGGCCTCGCCGATCTGCCGCGGACCGATGCCGAGCAGTTCGCCGCGCTCAACGCGGCCTATGACAAGCGCTTCGGATTTCCGTTCATCATCTGTGTGCGCCATCATACACGCGATGCGATCCTGCAGCGCTTCGAACGTCGCCTCGGCAACGATGCCGCCACCGAGAAGGCGAACGCGCTCGCCGAGATCGCGGCGATCACCCGGCTGCGGCTCGTGGCAAAAGTTTCAGGGCCGGGCGCGCCCAAGACCGACGGCCGCCTGTCGACGCACGTGCTCGACACCGTCAGTGGACGACCGGCATCTGGCGTGCGGATCGAGCTCAGCGAAATCGGTCCGCGTGGCGACGGCAAAATCGCGTCGACCGTAACCAACAACGACGGCCGCACCGACGCACCGTTGATCGGCGGAGCGCCGTTGCGCATCGGGAGCTACGAGTTGCAGTTCCACATCGGCGACTATTTCAAGCGATCCGGCACGCCCGCCGCCGACCCCGCCTACCTCGACATCGTGCCAATCCGCTTCCAGATCGCCGAGCCCACCGGCCACTATCATGTGCCCCTGCTGGCCTCACCCTGGAGCTACACGACCTACCGCGGCAGCTGAGCGGCGGATGGCCGATCCACGCGCGCCAGTCACATCTTGTCTTTCACGGGCATTTGACTGAAAGTGCCCGCCAACGGGCCACCAGACCCGTACCCAGGGAATGCCAAGGAGAACTCACATGGCTAAGAAATTCGGGGTGAGCCGGCGCACGTTCGTGGCCGGTGCAGGCGCGGCAGCGGGCTCGGGCCTGATCCCCATTCCGGCCGCGTGGGCCGCCGTCGACTACAAGAAATATGCCGGCACCAAGCTCGAGGCCATCCTGGCCAAGGGGCCGCGGGGCGACCTGCTGCAGAGGCACGCCAAGGAATTCACCGAGCTCACCGGCATCATCGTCGAATCGGAGCAGATTCCGGAGCAGCAGCAGCGCCAGAAGGCGGTGATCGAACTCGCCTCCGGCAAACCGAGCTTCGACGTCATCCATATCAGCTATCACGTGCAGAAGCGGCAGTTCGAGAAGGCCGGCTGGCTCGCCGACCTCACGCCGTTCATGAAGAACCCGAGCCTCACCGGGCCCGACCTCGTCGAAAGCGACTTCTCCGCCGCCGGCCTCTCCTACGCCAAGAACGACAAGGGGCAGATGTTGTCGCTGCCGTGGTCGGTCGACTACTTCATCCTCTACTACAACAAGGAAATCTTCGAGAAGAACAAGGTATCGGTCCCGAAGACCCTCGACGAGATGAACGAGCTCGCCGTCAAGCTCACCGACGAGAAGGCCGGCATCCACGGCTATGTCGGGCGCGGGCTGAAGAACGCCAACATGACGCTGTGGACCAACTACTTCCTCAACTACGGCGGCGAGTTCCTCGACGGCAAGGGCAACATTCTGACCGACGGCCCCGAAGCGGTCGAGGCCACCAAGTGCTATGTCCGCTCCAACAAGTCCTCGCCTCCGGGCGTTGCCGGCTTCAATTGGATGGAGTCGCTGGCGAGCTTCGCGCAAGGCCGCGCGGCGATGTGGGTCGACGGCGTCGGCTGGGCGCCGGGCGTCGAGAATCCGAACTCGTCGCGCGTCGTCGGCAAGGTCGGCTATGCCATGGTGCCGGCGGGCCCGAAGGGGAGCTACTCGGCAACCTACGGCGATGGCATCGGCATCCCGGCCGCCGGCAAGAACAAGGAAGCGGCGTTTCTTTATTGCCAGTGGGCGGTCTCCAAGCAGATGGGCTCACGGCTCCTGCAGGCGGGCGGTGGCGTGCCGTTCCGCAACTCGGTGCTCAATGACCCTGAGACGCGCGCCGGCGTGAAGCTGCCGAAGGAGTGGCTGCAGTCGGTGATCGACGCGGCCAAGATCAGCAAGCTCGGCCTGCCGGTGATCATCCCGGTCGCGGAGTTCCGCGACATCGTCGGCGCCGCCGTCACCGCGACGCTCTCGGGCGCCGATCCGGCCACCGAGCTGAAGAAGGCGCACGAGCAGTTCCGCCCGATCCTGGAACGCAGCGAGAAGGCCTGATCCCAGCACGAGCCATGTTGCCGGGCCGCCTCGCGTGGGCGCGCCCGGCAATCTGCCAATCGCGAGGCGCTCTCTAGAAAATGGATGCTGAAGTAAAGCCCGTTCAGGTTCCAGCCCCCGCCGCCGCCATCGCGGACGAAGCTGGCCAATGGCGGCCGCCGTCGTATTGGCCGTTCGTGGCTCCGGCGATGATCGTCGTGCTCGCGGTCATCGTATTCCCGTGGCTGTTCACGATCTGGATGAGCATGAGCGAATGGAAGGTCGGCCAGCCGACCAAATTCGTCGGGCTCGCCAACTACCTGCGGCTGCCCAACGACCCGCGCTTCGTCGAGGCGATCTGGCACACGCTGGTCTATACGACGCTGTCGGTGCTGCTGCCGGTGGTGCTCGGAACGTTCTCGGCCGTGGTGTTCCATCAGAGGTTTCCGCTGCGCGGCTTTCTGCGCGGCCTCTTCATCATGCCGATGATGGCGACCCCGGTCGCCATCGCGCTGATCTGGACCATGATGTTCCACCCGCAGCTGGGCGTGCTCAATTATCTGCTCTCGCTGGTCGGCATCGGGCCGCAGCTTTGGGTGTTCCACCCCGCGACCGTGATCCCTTCGCTGGTTCTCGTCGAGACCTGGCAGTGGACCCCGCTCGTCATGCTGATCGTGCTCGGCGGTCTCGCCGCGATCCCGTCGGAGCCGTATGAAAGCGCGGTGATCGACGGCGCCAGCGTCTGGCAAATGTTCCGCTACATCACGCTGCCGCTGATCACGCCGTTCCTGTTCATTGCGGCGATGATCCGCATGATCGACGCCGTGAAGGCATTCGACATCATCTTCGCGATCACCCAGGGCGGCCCGGGGTCCGCGTCCGAGACGATCAACGTCTACCTGTACAGCGTGGCGTTCGTCTACTACGACATCGGCTACGGCTCGGCGATCGCGCTGGTGTTCTTCGTCATCATCGTCATGCTTGCCGCGATCATGCTTTACGCGCGCCAGCGCATGCACTGGAACGAAGCCGGGGGCGGCGCATGAGCCTGAAGGACATACTCGGCAAGATCGGCCTTGCGTTCTCGGTCTTCGTCATCGTCTCGCCGGCGATACTGTTCTTCGTCTGGATGATCTCGCTGTCGCTCAAGTACGAGATCGACAACGCGTCATATCCGCCGATCCTGATCCCCGAGCGCATTGCCTGGGAGAACTACGCGCAGGTCTTGGCGTCGAACCGCTTCTTGACGTATTTCATGAACACGCTGATCGTCACCGGCTCGGCGACGCTTCTGGCGCTGCTCGTCGGCGTGCCGGCAGGCTATGGCATCGCGCGCATGCAGGCGCACAAATCGGCGATCGTCATCCTGATCGCGCGGATCACGCCGGGCCTGTCCTATCTCATTCCGCTATTCCTCTTGTTCCAGTGGCTGGGCCTGCTCGGCACGCTGGTGCCGCAGATCGTGATCCACCTCGTCGTCACGGTGCCGATCGTCATCTGGATCATGATCGGCTATTTCGAAACGACACCGCTCGAGCTCGAGGAAGCGGCTCGCATCGATGGCGCGACGCGTTGGCAGGTGTTCCGCCACGTCGCGATGCCGATCGCCAAGCCCGGCATCGCCGTGGCGTTCATCCTGGCGGTGATCTTCTCGTGGAACAATTTCGTGTTCGGCATCGTGCTGGCGGGACGCGAGACGCGCACGCTCCCCGTCGCGGTCTACAACATGATCTCGTTCGATCAGTTGAGCTGGGGCCCCTTGGCTGCCGCCGCGCTGATCGTGACCTTCCCGGTGCTGCTGCTGACCGTGTTCGCCCAGCGCCAGATCGTCGCCGGGCTGACCGCTGGTGCTGTTAAGGGAGGTTGAAGCACTTCGAGCTTGCCGTCTGGACGCCCCGGGAGAAATGCTGTTCAATGACCAAGCATTCCTCCAGGTTGGTTTTGTTTTCGCGCGAACATGACGGACACCGCTTCATCAGCAGACCAACCGCAGGGATCCGGCGGCACGCCGGCGAAGGAACGAGCGGATTGGCCGCAGATTCTCGTCATCGTGCTGGCCAGCCTGCTGTTCGGCCTTGGCTTGGCTTCGATCGCCGGCAGGCAGGCTGTGTCGGGCCCGGCTGGCCTCGCAGCGGTGGCGCAAACCGAGATCGACGCCGCGATCCTTTCGATGGACGCATCGGCGGGCGCCAAAGCCGGAGAGGATGCCCGGCAATGCAAGGCTCCGCTCGCCTTTGTCACCATTAAATCCGAGCCAGGGGCTGCCGCGGAGACGGTGCGGATCCGCTCCGGTGGCTACCTCTCGCCGCCGCTGGTCCTGTCAGGCGAGCCCCGCCGCATCGCCGTTCCGTTCCCCGCCCCCTATCCGGCCGGCAAGGGCGAGCTTGTCGTCGAAGGGATCACGAGCAAGGTGACGCTGTGGCTGACGCCGGCCGTAACGCTGTCTTCACAAGCCGGCGTTAACCGCATTCCGGTCGTGTGGTCGACCGCCAATCCTTGCCCGCGCTGAGGAGCATTCGCATCCTATGAATTTCATGTCCAAGCGACCGATGCTGTCCTTTCTCATCGTATCCATTGCCGCGGCGGTCATCAGCGCCTGGATCTTGAATCCGTCGGGTGGACCGGGCCAATGGCTGCAGGGCGCCTCCGGCTCGGCACTGGCGATCAAGGCGGCCTCCTCGCTCGCTCTCCTCATGCTCGGTGCGGCGCTGACCTACTCGGCGATGCGGCTGGCGCTCGCCCCGGAGCGGTTCGGGCTGGAGCTTGCCGGTCCCGGCTACACGCCGGGGCGCCGCCTGAAGATCGAGGAGGTCGCACGCAAGCCGAGCGGGCCGAGACTGCGAACGGCCGACGAGGCCCTCGACGAGCTCGACAAGATGATCGGGCTCGCCCCGGTCAAGGCCGAGATCAACAAGCTGCTCGCCAGCCTCGAAGTGGAGAAGATGCGGCGTGACCAGGGCCTCAAGGTCGAGACCACAAGCCGCCATATGGTGTTCACCGGCCCGCCCGGGGTCGGCAAGACGGTGATCGCGCGCGCCGTCGGCGACATCTACCGGTCACTGAACGTTCTGAAGAAGGGTCAGCTCGTCGAGGTCGACCGGGTCGATCTAGTTGCTGGATATATCGGGCAAACAGCGACCAAGACGCTCGATGTGTGCAAGTCGGCGCTCGACGGCGTCCTGTTCATCGACGAGGTCTATTCGCTGGCCAAGGAGGGCGGCTCGGGCAGCGATTTCGGCCGCGAGGCAATCGACACGCTGATGAAGTTCATGGAGGACAATCGCGACCGCATCGTCGTGATCGTCGCCGGCTACCCGGACCGCATGCAACAGTTCATGCAAACCAATCCCGGCCTCGGCAGCCGCTTCACCCGCACCATCGACTTTCCGTCGTACGAGCCTTCCGAGCTGGTGCAGATCCTGAAAATGATGGCGGATAGGTCGGGCTATGTGCTGCCGGCCGAAGCCGAGAGCAGGCTGACACCTTGGATCGAGGATCGCCGCGCCTCGGCGGACTGGGGCAATGCGCGCGAAATCCGCACCCTGCTCGAGCACGCGCGTGAGGCGCAGGCGCTGCGCATCAGCAAGGAGCCGAACGCAGACCTCACGCGGCTCGAGATTGCCGACCTCGATGCCGCCATGGCGATGAAGCGTAACTCTTGAGCGTGGCGGGACCGGCGCAGATGAAGGCGTTCCTTTCGAAGCTGGCGAGCGTGCACCAGGCGCACTGGCGCTATGACAGCTGGTATCGCCGGGCCTGGTTCGTATGGCCGCAGGCGGGCGCGCTCCTCGCGATACTGTTGATATTCGATCCGAGCCAGCCGGCCTCGGCTCCGGCCGCACCGTGGGCGAAGCCGACCGGACAATCGTCCGAGCAGCCCAAGCAGCCGCCATCGCCACCGCAGCAACCGCAACAGCAACAGCAACAATCGCAGCAGCCGCAGCCGCCCGCCAACAACGAGGCGCCCGCGGCCACCGCCGTGAGCAAGGCCGACCAGGACGCCTGTGGCTCCAACGACGCCAACACGGCCCTCGTCGCCTGCAATCGCATCATCGAGACGGTGGCCCAGAACGATCCCTACCTGGCCGACGCCTATTATTTACGCGCCCGCGCGCGGGACATTAAGGGCCAGGCGGACCTCGCCATCGAGGACTTCACCAAATCGATCGCCAGCCGGCCCGGCGCCTACGGAAGCCTGAACTATCGCGGCGCGCTCTATCGCAACAAGAAGCAATACGATCTCGCCATCGCCGACTTCATCGCATCGAGCAAGCTCAATCCGAGCTGGTCCTATCCGCACGCCAATCTCGCGGAAGTCTACCGCTTGAAGGGCGACTACGACCTTGCCGCCGCCAAGCTCGCCGACGCCCTCAAGCTCGACGCCAAGAACGAGTGGACGCTCAACGTCAAGACACGGCTTCACGACAGTCGCAGGGAATGGCGCGAGGCGGTTGCCACGGCCAGCGAGTGGATAGGCGTCGCGCCAACCGACTCCGAAGCCTACTACCGCCGCGGCGTGGCCGAATCCCAGATGAAGGACCATCGGGCCGCCATCGCCGACCTCGACGAGGCAACGCGCCGCGGCTACCGGAACGAGGTCCTATTCCTGAACCGTGGCTTCTCCCACGAGCAGCTCGGGAATATCGACCAGGCGCTGGTCGACTTCACCGAAGCCATCAAGATCGAGCCCAAATCCGCCTATGCCCATACGCGACGGGCGCAGCTCTATTTCAACAAGGGCCTCCTCAACGACGCGATGTCGAACGCCGACGCTGCAATCGCGATAAACGGCAAGGACGCGGATTCCCGTGTCCTGCGAGCGAAGATCTTGATGGCGGGCAAGTCTTACGAGGCGGCGGTTCGCGACCTCGATCAGGTGCTTCAACTGCAGCCTCGCAACGGCTACTTGCGCTACTTGCGCGGTGAGGCCTACCTGTTTGGAGAGATGGCAATCATCGAGCCATGCCGGAAGTTCGGGCATCCGACGGCCAACCGAGCCGAATGGTCGATCGGTGTGAGCAAGTCGTTCAGATGCGTCAACGGCCCGGATCTGGCTGGCGCGATCCGCGACTTCGACGAGGCCCTGCGGCTCAATCCGGAGCTGGCTGGCGCCTACGCCAATCGCGGCACTGCCTATATCTCGCTCGGCAACCGCCAGCAGGCCGAAAAGGACTGGCGGATGGCGCTCAAGCTCGATCCGAGCAACAAGAACCTGATCGCGATGATGCAGCAGGCCGGCATCCGACCCTAGGGTGGCGATAAGTTCGTACTTGCGGCATACTCCAGTGCGGACTTCGAAATCATAAGCCACACTAGAAGCTTGGATTTGCTAGTGTCCTTATCGATCGCGAAGTTCGTCCGATAGCCATGCGAATGAAGCGAACTTCGCGATCGGCGACACTAGCGCGCCGTCAATTTCGCATGGCGCCTGCCATCTCGTCGCGTTTGACCGAAACCGCCGTGCGTGCGACGAGAATTCCCGTCTTTGATCTCGAAACCCTTGAGGAGACGGTGATGATGATGCGCGGCGGTCTGGCTCTGGCCGGGTTGAGCCTGCTGCTCGGGGCGCAGTCCGCCTCGGCCCAGCAGAAGACATTCACCATCGGCGCATACGGCGGCTCGTTCGAGCAGGTCATGCGCAAGGACGTCATTCCGGCGTTCGAGGCCAAGCATGGCGTCAAGGTCGAATTCGTCGCCGGCAACTCGACCGACACCCTCGCCAAGCTGCAGGCCCAGAAGGGCAACCAGGTGATCGACGCCATCATCGTCGACGACGGCCCGATGTACCAGGCGGTCGAGCTCGGCTTCTGCGCCACTCTCGAGCCCGGCGACGTCTACAAGGACGTCTATTCGATCATGAAGTTCAAATCGAACCAGGCGGTCGGCATCGGCGTGGTCGGTACCGGCTTGATGTATAATAAGAAAGTGTTCGACGAGAAAAAGTGGCCGGCGCCGACGTCGTGGAACGATCTCGCGGACAAGAAATACGGCAAGACGGTCGTCGTGCCGGCCATGAACAACACCTACGGCCTGCATGCGGTGATAATGGCGGCGCGCGTGCGCGGCGGGTCGGAAACCAGCATCGATGCCGGTTTCAAGGCCTTCAAGGACGAGATTGGCCCCAATGTGCTGGCCTACGAGTCCTCGCCCGGCAAGATGACCGAGCTGTTCCAGAGCGGCCAGGCACTGCTCGCGGTGTGGGGCTCGGGCCGCGCCAAGTCGCTGGCGGACACCGGTTTTCCGTCGGCGTTCGTCTATCCCAAGGAGGGCGGCGTCGCGCTCGGCATCGCCGCCTGCCCGGTCGCCGGGAGCAAGAATGCCAAGGAGGCGCAGGCTTTTATCCAGCATCTGCTGTCGCCCGAGATCCAGCTTGCTCTTGCCGTTGGCGCCGGTGCCGGCCCGACCAACAGCGCAGTCAAACTCACCCCCGACCAGCAGAAGGGCCTGCCGTACGGCGACGAGGTCAAAGGCTTGAAGGCGATCGACTGGGACGTGGTGAACAAGCAGCGCGCCGAGTGGAACAAGCGTTGGACCCGCGAGATCGAACGCTGAGGGGCGCGCGATGATCATCGCCATCGACGGCCCAGCCGCCTCGGGCAAAGGCACGCTTGCCAAGCGGGTCGCCGATTATTTCGGCTATCCCTGCCTCGATACCGGCCTGCTGTACCGGGCGGTGGCGAGGGACGTCGCGGCCGCCGGCGGCGATCTCGAGGACGAGGACGCCGCCGCCGCTGCGGCGAGCAACCTCGTCGTCGCGAGCCTCGACGATCCGGCGCTCCGCCTGCCCGGCGTCGGCGACAAGGCCTCGATCGTTGCCAAATTTCCCCGTGTCCGGTCGGCGCTGCTGGCATTTCAGCGCGAGTTCGCCAAGCGTCCGCCGGGCGCTGTGCTGGACGGCCGCGACATCGGCACGGTTGTGTGTCCGGACGCCGACGTCAAGCTGTTCGTGACCGCCGATATTCGCGTCCGGGCCAGTCGCCGCCACCAGGAGCTGACCAGTCGGGGCGAGGCGGTTACCTACGAGCGGGTGCTCGGGGTTATCCGCGGCCGCGACGAGCGCGACGCCGGCCGCGCCGATGCGCCGATGAAAAAGGCAGCAGATGCCCTGTTGCTCGACACGAGCAACTTGGATATAGACAGCGCATTCGACGCCGCCATCGGACTGATCAAGAGGACGATTGGCCAATAGGGTTCGCGCTTCACGCTTGGCCGTCAATGGCCAGGCGGAAGAACAGGCGGGCCCAATCACGTTGGTGGGCAACACCCTCCGCAGGCGGCACTCGATCGAAATCCATGAACCCGCGCGCTGGCTTCGACCAGCCGGCCACGTTTGTTCGTGTCCGGCAGCATCGCCGTCGCGCAATAACCACACACCGCAGGCTCGCGCCTGCCGTCGCCCACTCGAATAGGAGATAGAATGGCAACTGCTCAAACCGCGAAAGAACTCAACCCGTCGCGCGATGATTTCGCCGCCATGCTGACCGAGACGCTCGGCGCCGACGACGCCTTCGAAGGCAGCGTCGTGCGCGGCAAGATCGTCGGCATCGAAAAGGACATGGCGATCATCGACGTCGGCCTGAAGATGGAAGGCCGGGTGGCGCTGAAGGAGTTCGGCACCGCCGGCCAGCCCGCCGGCCTCAAGGTCGGTGACGAGGTCGAGGTCTACCTCGAGCGCATCGAGAACGCGCTCGGCGAGGCCGTCTTGAGCCGCGACAAGGCCAAGCGCGAAGAGAGCTGGACGCGCCTTGAAAAGCAATTCTCCGCCGGCGAGAAGGTGACCGGCGTCATCTTCAACAAGGTCAAGGGTGGCTTCACCGTCGACCTCGACGGCGCCGTGGCCTTCCTGCCGGGCAGCCAGGTCGACGTCCGCCCGGTTCGCGACATCGGACCGCTGATGCATCAGCAGCAGCCGTTCCAGATCCTGAAGATGGATCGCCGCCGCGGCAACATCGTGGTCTCCCGCCGCTCCGTGCTCGAGGAGAGCCGCGCGGAGCAGCGCACCGAGATCGTCGCCCGCCTCGCCGAGGGCCAGGTCATTGACGGCCTCGTCAAGAACATCACCGACTACGGCGCGTTCATCGATCTCGGCGGCATCGACGGCCTGCTGCACGTCACCGACATGGCATGGCGCCGCGTCAACCACCCGTCCGAGATCGTCAATGTCGGCGATACCGTGAAGGTGCAGATCATCCGCATCAATCCGGATACGCAGCGCATCTCGCTCGGCATGAAGCAGCTGCAGTCCGATCCGTGGCTCGGCATCGAGGCCAAGTATCCGGTCGGCGGACGCTTCAAGGGCACCGTGACCAACATCGCCGACTATGGTGCGTTCGTCGAGCTCGAGCCCGGCGTCGAGGGCCTGATCCACGTCTCCGAGATGAGCTGGACCAAGAAGAACATCCATCCCGGCAAGATCGTCTCGACCAGCCAGCAGGTCGACGTGCAGATCCTCGAGGTCGACCCCAACAAGCGGCGCATTTCGCTTGGCCTCAAGCAGACCCAGGACAATCCGTGGGATGCGTTCCTCACTGCCCATCCGAAGGGGTCGACGGTCGAGGGTCCGATCCGCAACATCACCGAGTTCGGCCTGTTCATCGGTCTCGACGGCGGCGTGGACGGCATGGTCCACCTCTCCGACCTCGACTGGAACAAGCCCGGCGACGAGATGATCAAGGAGTACAAGAAGGGCGACAATGTCAAAGCCGTCGTGCTCGACGTCGATAGCTCGAAGGAGCGCATCTCGCTCGGCATCAAGCAGCTGGCGGGCGACCCCGCCGACATCCTCGCCAAGTACAAGAAGGGCGACGCGGTGACCTGCTCGGTCGTGCAGGTGCAGGACAACGGCATCGAGGTCAAGATCGCCGACAGCGACATCACCTCGTTCATTCGCCGCTCCGACCTGTCGCGCGACCGCTCCGAGCAGCGGCCGGAGCGCTTCAATGTCGGCGACAAGGTCGACGCCTCGGTGCTCAGCGTCGATCGTGCGGCGCGCCGCATCTCGGTGTCGATCAAGCAGCTCGAGATGGCCGAGGAGAAGCAGGCCGTCGCACAGTACGGCTCGTCGGACTCGGGCGCCTCGCTCGGCGACATCTTCAAGGCGGCGATCAAGAAGCGCGAAGGCAGCGACGGCTGAGATCTCACGCAGGTGTCAGACCCTGAGGGTCTGACACCAATCGCAAATGCAAACGGCGCGGCTCGAAAGGGTCGCGCCGTTTTCGTGTTGGGCGATGCCATTCGAGCCCTGCCCACTTCTGGAGTGGCGGAGTATCCCGGCCCCGCCCGCAAATCGCGCATTGAACCAACCTACTGATCCGCCTAAGTTCGCCCTCAACCTGGCGGCGCCGCCGCCGTCGTCATATCGGGTCATTCCATGTCGCTTGAAACCGAGACCGTGCTCGATCGCCGCCGCTTGCGACGCCACCTGTCGATCTGGCGAGCCCTCGCCATCCTGATCGGTGTCGTCGCGATCGGCTACATGGCCTCGATGCGCGACGGCGGGCCGGGCTTCGCTCACCCGCGGCAGATCGCCCGCGTCACGATCGAGGGCATGATCACCGAGGACCGGGCGCAGCTGAAGCTGTTGCGCGACCTCGCCGACGCGAAGTACGTAGAGGGCGTCATCCTGTTCGTGAACAGCCCCGGCGGCACCACCACCGGCGGCGAGGCCCTGTTCGAGGGGCTGCGCCGGCTGTCGGAGAAGAAGCCGGTGGTCGCCCAGTTCGGCACGGTCGCGGCGTCGGCCGGGTACATCGTCGGGCTCGGCACCGATCATATCGTCGCGCGCGGCAATACCATCACCGGCTCGGTCGGCGTCATCATGCAATGGCCGGAGGTGTCCGAGATGCTGGCCAAGCTCGGCGTCAAGGTCAACGAGATCAAGAGCGGCCCGCTCAAGGCGCAGCCCTCGCCCTTCCACCCCGCGGACGATGCCAGCAGGAAGGTGGCCCAGGACATGATCATGGATGGCCAGCGCTGGTTCCTGGGCCTCGTGCAATCGCGCCGCAACGTCGATATCGCAAGCATCACCGGCCTCGAGCAGGGCCGCGTCTTTTCCGGCCGCGAGGCGCAGGCACTGAAGCTCGTCGACGAGATCGGCGGCGAGACCGAGGCGGTGCGATACCTGGCGGAGAAGCGCAACGTCCCGAAGGATCTCAAGATCATCGACTGGAAGCCGAAGCGGAAGACGGACTGGCCGCTGGCTACCGGCGAGGCGAGCCTGCTCGCCTGGCTGGGCGGCCGCCTGCTGGGTGATCTCGGCACCCGCATCGCCCAGGACCCGGGGCTCGCCGCGAGCGGCCTTGACGGTATGCTCTCGGTTTGGCAACCTGCTAAAAATTGAATATTTACAATATGTTTGCCGTTGATCCGTAGCTGGAGCACGGCAGCCCCGCCAGCGTACCATTGGAGTTCAGCAGCACGTGATCAAGTCCGAGCTCATCCAGAAGATTGCCGCCACCAATCCGCACCTGTTCCATCGGGACGTGGAGCGTATCGTCAACGTGATCTTCGATGAGATCATCGAGGCATTGGCGCGTGGCGATCGGGTCGAGTTGCGCGGCTTCGGCGCCTTCACCGTGAAGCATCGGGCACCACGTGTCGGCCGCAATCCCCGCACCGGCGCCGCGGTGCCGGTCGACGAGAAGTTCGTGCCGTTCTTCAAGACCGGCAAGGAGCTGCGCGAGCGGCTCAACGCCAACTGAACCTACCCGGCCGCGAAAGCCGCGGCGCAGCGCAAGCCCGCCAGGAGACAGTATCGTGCTTGGCCGTATCCTAGGACTGATCATCGGCTTCGTCGCAGCCGTGTTCCTCGTTACGCTCGCGGTTGCCAACCGGCACACCGTGCGACTGGTGCTCGACCCGTTCAATCCCGAGAGCCCGGTCGTCTCCATCGACGTTGTCCCGTTTTATGGTTACTTGTTCGGCATGCTGATCGCCGGCGTCGTCCTGGGCGGCTTTGCGACCTGGGTCGGTCAATCGAAGTGGCGCCGCACCGCGCGCGGCCGCACGCAGGAATCGATCCGCTGGAAGGCGGAAGCCGAGCGCCTCGCCCGCGAGCGCGAGGCTGCCGCCGCGGCGGCGAGCCCCGGCAAGCAGTTGGCGATTGCCGGTGGCAGTGCCCGCGCGCGATAGGCGAGAAGGCTAACCGGCATGCGCTACATCGATGCGGGCGCGGTCTCCAAGGCACTGTCCTATCCCGCGCTGATCGACATCCTCGATGCCGCATTTCGCACCGGTGCGATCTCGCCGCTGAGACACCACCATCGCATCGCGCTCGAGAGCCGGCCCGAGGCGATGCTGCTGCTGATGCCGGCTTGGCAGGCGTCGGCCCCCGGCGCGCTCACCGCCGGACCCTACATCGGCATCAAGATGGTGACGGTCTTTCCCGACAATGGCCGGTTGGGCAAGCCCGCCATCTACGGCGTCTATCTGCTGCTGTCGTCCGAAACCGGCGAGCCGCTCGCCATTCTCGATGCCCCGACGCTGACGGTCTGGCGCACCGCGGCCGCGTCGGCGCTGGCAAGCCGCTACCTGAGCCGGCCGGACGCGTCGCGCATGGTGATGGTGGGAGCCGGCGCGCTGGCCGAATTCCTGGTCCGCGCCCACGCTTCGGTGCGGCCGATCAGGCAGGTCACGATCTGGAATCGGACCCGCGACAGGGCCGAGGCGGCGGCGGCGAAGCTCGCCGGCTCAGGCCTCGAGGTCACGATCGCGGACGATCTGGAAGCAGCGGTGCGCAGCGCCGATCTGGTGTCGACGGCGACGCTCTCGTCGACGCCGCTGGTCAAGGGGGCATGGCTCAAGCCGGGTGCCCATCTCGATTGCGTCGGCGCCTACCGGCCGGACATGCGCGAAAGCGACGACGAATGTGTGCGCCGGGCCCGGCTGTGGGTCGATACCCTGGCCGGAGGCCTCAACGAAGCGGGCGATGTCGTGATGCCGCTGAAGGCCGGTGTGATCACCGAGGCGCAGGTGCTCGGTGACCTCTACGCGCTTGCACGCGGCACGGCGCCGCTGCGTGCCTCGAACGACGACATCACCATGTTCAAGTCGGTCGGCGCCTCGATCGAGGACCTGGCGGCGGCGGTTGCCGTGTGGGAGAAAGACCGCCGCTTGAGGGTTCAGAGCCCGCGCGCGGGGGCTGAAGGCGATGTCAGCTCGCGCGCAGCCATGCCCTGGCGCTGTCGAACCAGCCTTGCTGCTGGTTTGCCGCGGACTCGAATGGATCGGCGAAGAACGTTGCGCCGGCCGCCACCGCGGTGTCGCCGACAGCATCCACCAGACTTGGCGCACCGGCTGCATAGACGATGTCGATGCGGTCGAGCGGCGGCAGGTGGTTGATGGCCGGCCCGGGGATGAGCAGACCATGCATTCGGGGGAGATCGTCGACACAGGCAACGATCTTCACGCCGACGTGCCGGCTGGCGAGGTCAAGCGCCGGCGCCATATAGAGTGAGGCAAGCTTGCGGGTGGCTGCCACCAGCACGATCGAGCGCGCGGGATTTTCGCGCAACGCCGCGGCGGCCACCGCCCACATTGGAGCAAACCCGGTGCCGCTGCCGACCAGCACCAGCCGCCGCGTCGATCGTGGCCGCAGGAATGCATGGCCGAACGGCCCCTCGATCGTCACCGCATGCCCGGTCTTGATCGCACGCCCGATCTGCGGCGACACACGGCCATCGCGCACCCGCTTGATATTGAGGCGGATCAGCCCGTCGTCGCGCAGTGTGCCGAGCGCCGCGGTCGGGGTGAACGGGCGGGCCGGGTAGCCGCGAAAGCGGAAGCGGCAATATTGCCCCGGCAGCATCTCGAATTTGCGCGAGGGCTCGATCGTCACCTCGACGACATCCTTGGCGAGATCGACGATGCGGATCACCTTGCCTTGAATGCGGCCCGGCGGCGGCAGTGCCTCGACCTCCAGTCGCAAGTCCGAGAAGATCCGCGCCTGGCACGCATGCACCATGCCGGCCTGCCTGGTCTCGCCGCCGAGCGTGATCCCGGCCGCGACGCGGGTCAGGCATGAGCCGCATCGGCCGGCGCGGCAATCGTGCGGCAGGTCGACGCCACTGGTCAGCGCGGCATCGAGCAGGAACTGGCCTGATCGGGCATGAAACTCCTGCCCTGCAATCGAAATCCGGTGCAGCTTCGCCATCAATCAACCTCCAGTGTGAATGGACGCAAATGCCGGGTGTGCCGCTTTTCCGAGTGGTCGAACGCCGCGACCCACATCAGCGTGCCGCTCTTGATCGCGACGTCGTGGCGACTGTCGGTGTAGAGCCGTCTCGCGATCTCGAGCGTCCAGCGGCCGGCCGCCCATCGCGCCACGCCGCGGATGCCGTCGCGCGGAACCTCGAAGGCATCGGCAACGACGATGCCGGGTATCACGGTGCCGTCCGGAACGGCGGCATCACGCGCCGCGGTGTAGGGCACCGACTCGGATTCGAGCATCCACCAGCGTGCACCTTCGCTTTCGCTTGCCGCACTGGCGTCGCTGACGCGTCCCATCGCCTGGGCCATCGCGGCGAGATCGCGCGGTAGCCTGTCCGGGACCGCTGCCGGCGCGCCGGCGGCCGACACTGCTTCCACGATGTTCGTTCGATACGGCACCTTGCCGGGATCGAGCGCGTAGCCGCCCTGGTACGGCGCATTGACGGCCGGCTTCGGGCTGCCGAAATGAGAATTGTCGACGTGTCCGGTGGTCCCGCCGTGCGAGGCGCGCCACTGCCAGACATCGGCGATGCCGTCGCCGTCGATGTAGTGGAGGCCGCGGCCGCTGCTGCTCGCCGGCCGATCGGCTAGCGGCTTGCGCGCGAGATGGATCGCGGCCCCGAGCAGCGGCAGCGCGGGCTTGGCGAGCAGGACCGAGAACTTGTCCTCGTGGAAGCGGTGCTCGTCGACAAGATCCTCGCGAGTGGCGGCGACGCCCCAGCGGCCGTTGCGCTTGACCAGCGGCAGATGCTTCAGCGAACGCGTCGGATCCTCCCACACGAAGGCGAAGTAGGCGAACTCGCCGTCATGAACCGCGCGCACCTCGACCTGCGACTGATGCGTGCCGCCGAAGTCGCCGCCTTGCGTCGTCAGGACGCTGACCGGAGCGGTCTTGGTCCATGCCGGATCGGAGAGATCGCCATCGAGCACCGGGGCCTGGACCCTCGAGATCTGTGCCACGCGCAAGGCTGGACGCGTTGCCTGCTCGGTGCCGATTGCGCCGCCGGCAACGAGCAATGCCACCGCCAGCGCGGTCGCGAACGGGTGCGCGTGCATGGTCGCCGCCTGCCGCCGGGTGTCCGGCTTTGCGCCTGCGTTGACTGCCTCGCGGGGCTGCTCGATCGCGGCATCGCCGCGGTCCTGCGCCTGACGGGCAAGGTGCTCGGCCAGGATCTCGGCCAGATCCTGTGGCGGCGACGCGACGTGCAGCGGCGCCGGCCGCAGCACTCTCGTCAGCTGCGCGATACCGCCGGATGCGGCGTGCAGAAGGACGTGCGCCATGATGCTGCCGAGGCAGAAATACGTGGCGACACGGTGCACCGCGATCAGCGACTGGCTGGCGCCGGCGAACACCAAAAGGCCGGTTGCCACCTCCACCGCCAGCGCGATCATCAGGACCCAGAACACTGCGACATTGACCGCCGCCCATCGTTGCCTGCCGGACCGCGTCATCACCAGTGCTCGCGCCTTGTCGAGCCGGACCCGCGATTGCAGGCGGGCGCCACGTACATAGCATGCGTAGGCGGCAAGGATCGCCATCAGTGCCACGCCGGCGACCATGTGCCTGAACCAGAGATGCTCGACCGGCAGCACCGGGTCGAGGATGCGCAGCCACTCGGAGTCCGGATCATCGGTGGCAATGCGCAATCCGGTCGCCACCAGGACCACGAACGACACCACCAGCGCCGCGTGCAGGTAGACGGTGCCAAAGTCGGTCGAGCGCCGAATCGTGCTCATGAGTTCGAGAACCCTTCGCGAATGGTCGATGAGGGGCCCGTCGCTCGTGGGCTCGCGCAATCATCGCGTGGCATTGGAACGGGCGAACCGGATAGCCGCGCTAGCCGATCGATTATTGCGGTCGTTGGCCGCGGCGAGACGTTACAGAGCCAAAGCTGGCGACTTTAAGGCGTTGAATTGATTTTATAAAATGCACGCATTGAACATTTGTCGCGAATTCGTGCGTCCAGAGCGTCAGTGCGTGGCATCGGGCATCGACGCCCGCTTGCGGGCAATGAAGTCCTTCAGCGCCTCGTCGATCGCCGGATCGAGGGCGGGCTGCTGATAGTCGGCGAGCATCTTTTTCCAGGTCGCATTGGCGCGCACGTGCATTTCCTTGGCGCCTTCCGCCTCCCACTGCTCGACCGAGTTGTTGTCGTGCAGGCCAAATCGATGGAAGGCGTTCTCGAAATTCGCCTGCGTATGCGCGCAGCCGAGGAAGTGGCCGCCAGGACCGACCTCTCGCAGCGCCGACAGGCCCTGCCCGTTCTCGCTCACGTCGACGCCCTGGCAGAAGCGGTGCATGCCGCCGAGCTCGTCGCAGTCCATGATGAATTTCTCATACGATGAAGCGAGCCCGCCTTCCATCCAGCCGGCCGCGTGCAGGACGAAATTGGTGCCGGCCATGATCGTCGGCATCAGTGTGTTGGCGCTCTCGTAGGCGGCCTGGGCGTCGGGCCGCTTCGATGCGCACAGCGAGCCGCCGGTGCGGAACGGCAGGTTCATGCGCCGGGCGAGCTGCGCCGCGCCGAAGATCGCATGTGCGGCCTCGGGCGTGCCGAAGGTCGGCGCGCCCGACTGCATCGAGATGGTCGAGACGAAGGTGCCGAAGATCACCGGCGCGCCGGGCCGCACGAGCTGGGTGAACGCAACGCCGGTCATCACCTCGGCCAGCACCTGCGCCAGCGTCGCCGCCACCGTCACCGGGCTCATCGCGCCCGACAGAATGAACGGCGTGATGATGCACGCCTGATTGGCAGCCGCGTAGGTCTCGGCGGCGCCGAGCATGGTCGCGTCCCACACCATCGGCGAATTGGCGTTGATCAGGCTGGTGCACACCGTGTTCGCGTGCACGAAGTCGCGACCGAACAGTATCTCGCACATCGACACCGTGTCGGCGGCCCGCAGCGGATGCGTCACCGAGCCCATGAACGGTTTGTCCGAATACGCGATGTGAGCGTAGATCATGTCGAGGTGGCGCTTGTTGACCGGCACGTCGACCGGCTCGCAGACGGTGCCGCCCGAGTGGTGCATCCACGGCGAGGCGTAGGCGAGCTTCACGAAGTTCTGGAAGTCCTCGATGGTGCCGTAGCGGCGGCCGCGGTCGAGGTCATGCACGAACGGCGAGCCGTAGACCGGCGCGAACACCGTCTTGTTGCCGCCGATCTCGACGCTGCGCGCCGGATTGCGCGCGTGCTGCGTGTAGGTCGATGGCGCCGTCCGGCACAATGAGCGTGCGAGCCCCTTCGGGAAGCGGATTCGCGTGCCCTGGCAGTCGGCGCCGGCCGCCTTGAACAGCTGGTGTGCTTTCGGATGATCGCGAAACTCGATGCCGATTTCCTGCAGCAGCGTCTCGGCATTGGCCTCGATGATGGCGAGGGTCTCGGCACTCAGCAGGTCGGTCGGCGGGATGTTGCGCGTGATGTAGGGAATCGAGACCGCCGCCCGCTGCAGGCGGGCCGCCATGCGGGCCTCGCGACCTCGGCGCACCGGCGCCCCTGACGGCTGATCGGACTGCGAAGCGCCCATGGCCGTTCCATCCCTCGCTGCTGGTTTCGCCGCCCATATGCCGGGCAACTTCGTGTTGCCGCTAACCCACCTGCGGCATCGGCTTGTGCGGACCCGTCTTGACGTCACGTGAACCGACGCGCCGCTCGGTGCTCGGCGTATGGCCGAAATGCTCGTTGTAGCTCTTCGAGAAGTGCGACGCCGAGACGAAGCCGCACGCCATCGCGACCGACAGGATCGGCTGGCTCGTCTGCTGCAGCAGGAAGCGGGCGCGGTCGAGCCGTACCGTCAGATAATGCCGGGTCGGCGAGTGGCCGAGATATTTCGCGAACAGGCGCTCGAGCTGGCGCGGCGACACGCCGGCGTCGGCGGCGAGCTCGGTGCAGGAGAGCGGCGTCTCGATCGTCTCCTCCATGCGCGCGACGACGGCAAGCAGGCGCGGATGGGCGACGCCAAGACGCGTGCGCAGGTCCATGCGCTGGCGCTCGGTGGCCTCGCGGATGCGGTGATGGATCAGCTGGTCGGTGACGGCGGTGGCGAGCGCCTGGCCATGGTCGCGGGCGATGATCGACAGCATCATGTCGGCCGCCGCCGTGCCGCCGGCGCAGGTGAAGCGGTTGCGATCGATCTCGAACAGCTCCGAGGTGACGTCGAGATGCGGAAACTCGGTCATCAGGGCGGCCTGGTTCTCCCAGTGGATCGTCGACTGGTAGCCGTCGAGCAGGCCGGCCTTGGCCAGCACGTGGGTCCCCGTGCACACGGCGCCGAGCGCGGTACCGAACGACGATAGCCGTCGCAGCACCGCGATGACGTCACGGTGGTCGAGGCTCTGCACGCCGTTGCCGGCGCACAGGATCGCCGCCGACAGGTCGCGCGCGTGGGTGAACGGCTCGTCGACCCGCACCTCGACGCTGTTCGACGCCCGCACCGGTCGCCCGTCCCTGGAATAGAGGCGCCAGGAGTAGAGCAACCGCTCGGTCACCTGATTGGCGAGGCGCAGCGGCTCGATCGCCGAGGTGAACGCCATCATGGTGAAGTTCGGCACCAGGAAATAGCCGACGTGGCAGGGCCGCGTGCCGTCATGGCGCAGAACCGTTTGACCGGCCTGCGAACTCGTCGCGGCCATCGGCTTGGGAGGCCGGGTCGGGCTCGTCTTTACCATTTTCTATTCTAGACACGACATCTGCCGATTTGGCTAGGGGTCATGGAATGCCTCGTGGGCTATCCGCGGCGGCACATTTACCGAAGATCAAGCATCGACCACTACTTTAAGTTGTGTAATTTGTCTTCATGTATCTCGGTGATTGCACATGCGCGGCGCACTTCGAGAAGGCAATCGGGCCCGCAGGAGGCAAAGATGGCGAGGCGCGCTCTGACCTGGAACAGGATCGATACGCGGCGTCCGGCCGCCGCGCCACCGCCGCGCGAGGCCTCGCCGGAGGCTTCGAACGTCCGGCGGCTGCGGCGCTGGAAGCGCAACCCTGTAATGATACCAGCCGAGTTGCACACCCTCGCGGCCATGCAGCGCGTCCTCATCCGCGACATCTCGAGGCACGGCGCCGGGCTGGTCGGTGCCCATGCATTCGATCGTGACGAGCCGGTCACGCTGGTGATCGGCAACGGCCGGAGGTTCGCCGCGCGCCTGCGCTGGCGCATCGGCGTGCGCGCCGGTCTCGCGTTCGATCAGCCGCTGCCGGACGGCGATTCGCTGCTCGATGGCATTGTCGAGCCAATAATCGCTGCCGAGACAGGCAGGCAGAACGCAATCGAAACTCGAATTCGCTCGGGCGCCGGCCGGACCTGGCTCGCCGCGATTCGCTCGCTCGTCGGCCGGCCGGGCGATGACCGCATGATTGCTCGCGCCTGCCGCAAGCAGGGCTTCGCCTGGCTGACCGAGGCCGACGACAACGATTGACCGGCGGAACACCTGGGTAGGTTCACCGCCGACCGACATTCCGACGTCGCTCGATCGCCTCGCCGCACGCCGTTTGCGTCATTTTTTCGAAAGCAGCCCCTGGTATGGGACACGGTCATTGCCGACCATTCTTCCGGAGCCGCGACGAAATGAGCGTTGAAACGTCTGAGCCGCGGGGCTCGCTGGCACCAAGTTTGCCGATCTGGCGCACGGCGTTCGGAACCTACGCGCTGATCTTCCGCAATCTCGGCTTCCTGATCCGCGCTGGCTCGTTCTGGCTGCTGCTTGCGGCGGTGGCGATGACGGCGCTAGATTGGGCGAGCCACCGCCTCGGCTGGCAAGATCGAAAGCGGTCTGAGTTGGAAGCGACCTGTCGCCAGTTTGGCGACATCGCTGGTCCAGATCGCATGTCTGGCGGGCCTTCGCCGTGCAGTGGCATCGGCACGTGCTGGCATATCAGGCGTCGTAGCGCCGGCACCGCGCTGTCGGCTGGCGAATGGTGCGCCGCATATCGCGACTGACGGCCTTTGCTGCTGGAGTCATGAGTCACTCTTGTTGATGGCCGTGCGTTCGCGCGATTGCGGAGACTCGGCCGCGCAGCGGATCGCCGCGATCGCAACGCATTCGTGGCGCTGATCGCAGGTCTCCTGGTCGCATACCTACTCGTGGGGCCGATGACACTGATGCTGCCGGCAATCGCGCTCGGCGGCGACAGCATCGCTTCGCACGCCAGGAAGGCGACGCGAGGCAATGGCTGGCGCCTGGTGCTGAGCTCGCTGCTCGATATTCCTGTTTCTGATCCTCGGTCTTGCTATTCGCGCCGGCGACTTGCAAGTGGGCGCTGCTACCTCCGACAGAAAGGGCGATGAGGGCACCGGAGCGCGAGCAATGCCGCAACCGGCAGGCTCCGGGAGCTCGGGGAGGCGCTGCTCGGCGTCGGCGGAGCTATCTTGCTGTCGCGCTGCTCGCCATATCCTTCCTTTCGCTCGCCTACCGCGAACTGGTCCTGAAACGGCAGGCGCCGGAAATGCCGGCGGTCTCCGCACACAGTTGACGCTTCCCCCCGCATTCGCTACCTGTGCCGACGAACCGTGGTGATTTGGCCGACCGGCTTGCAGCCACGTTAAACAACTCGCTAAAGGGTCGCGCACATTCACCCGATGAAGCGCCCGACTCCGATTGGCGAAGGCATCGGGGGTGCGCATCGATGGCAAGCCACGACATCGCGACGGGCAGGGCGGCGACGCCGGCGGCAGCGCGCGCTCCTGCCTCGAAGCTGTTCCATGCCACCGCGCCCCTCCTGCTCGATTGCGGGCAGCAGCTTTCGCCCTATGTCATCGCCTACCAGACGTACGGCACGCTCAATGCCGATCGCAGCAACGCCATCCTGGTCTGCCACGCGCTGACCGGCGACCAGCACGTCGCCAATATTCACCCGATCACCGGCAAGCCCGGTTGGTGGGAGACGATGATCGGCCCGGGCAAGCCGATCGACACCGACCGCTTCTTCGTCATCTGCTCGAACATCCTGGGCGGCTGCATGGGCTCGACCGGACCATCCTCGATCAACCCGGCCACGGCCAGGCCCTGGGGCCTCGACTTTCCGGTCATCACCATCGGCGACATGGTCGACGCGCAGGTGGCATTGATCGACAGCCTGGGCATCCGCCAGCTGTTCTCGGTGATCGGCGGCTCGATGGGCGGCATGCAGGTGCTCGAATGGGCGGCGCGCCACAAGGAACGGGTTGCGACCGCGATCCCGATCGCCACCGCCGCCTGGCACTCCTCGCAGAACATCGCCTTCCACGAGGTCGGCCGGCAGGCGGTGATGGCCGATCCCGACTGGTCGAAGGGCGCCTACGCCGAGAAAGGCCTGGTGCCGAAGCGCGGCCTCGCCGTCGCACGCATGGCGGCGCACATCACCTACCTGTCGGAGAAGGCGCTGCAGCTGAAATTCGGCCGTAACCTGCAGAACCGCTCCGAGCGCTCGTTCTCGTTCAACGCCGACTTCCAGGTCGAGAGCTACCTGCGCCACCAGGGCTCGAGCTTCGTCGACCGGTTCGATGCCAACAGCTACCTCTACATCACTCGCGCGATGGACTATTTCGATCTCGCCGCCGAGCATGGCGACGTCCTGGCGAACGCATTCGGTGGCACGGCGACCCGGTTCTGCGTCGTCTCGTTCACCAGCGACTGGCTCTACCCGACCAGCGAATCGAAAGAGATCGTGCAGGCGCTCAATGCCGTTGCCGCCAACGTCTCGTTCGTCGAGATCGAGAGCGACAAGGGCCACGACGCCTTCCTGCTCGAAGAGCCGGAGCTGTTCGACTGCGTGCGCGGCTTCGTCAACGCGGCCGCTGCCAGACTGAGAATTGCGACACCGGCCAAGGAGCGCTGACATGGACAAGGCGGTCGCGAACCAACTCGCACGCGCCGGCACTGCCGAGCACCGCGTCGATCATCTGCTGATCGCCGACATGGTGGCGCCGAATGCCCGCGTGCTCGACGTCGGCTGCGGCGACGGCGCGCTGCTGCAATTGCTGGCCGAAACCAGGGACGTCGATGGCCGCGGCATGGAGATTGCGCGGGACCGGGTCAACGCCTGCGTGGCGCGCGGCCTGTCGGTGATCCAGGGCAATGCCGATGTCGACCTCGACGACTATCCGGACGATGCCTTCGACTACGCGATCCTGAGCCTGACCATCCAGGCGACGCTGCAGCCGAAGAAAGTGCTGCAGAACCTGCTGCGCATCGGCCGGCGGGCGATCGTCTCGTTCCCCAACTTCGGGCACTGGGAAGTGCGCACGCGGCTTCTATTCACGGGCCGCATGCCGCGCACCTCCAACCTGCCCGACCAGTGGTACGACACGCCCAACGCCCACCTGTGCACGATCAAGGATTTCGCCGACCTGTGCCAGGCGGTGAACGCCAAGGTCGAGCGGTCGGTGGTGTTCAACTGGTCGGGGCGGCAGCTGTCGCAGCGCTCGCCGCTCAGCCTGCAGAACCTGTTCGGCGAGAAGGCCGTGTTCCTGATGCGGCGCGGCGGCGGCAAGGGTGCCGGCTGGTGACGATTGCGGCGCCGGACCGCTGGCGGCGCTACCAGTATGCCTTCATGATCTCCGTTGCCCATGCCGGCTCGCGAACCTCGCCGCGTGGCAGGAAGCCTGTCATCACCGGCTTGATGTCGAGGATCGGCGTGCCATCGATCGCGTCGAGGCCCTCGACCTCCACCTCGAGCCCGTGGACCGCGATCAGCCGGCAGACACTGACGCCGATCCGGTTCGGCCGGTTCTTGCCACGTTGCGCGAAGATGCCGACCTTCGGCCAGTCCTTGCGGCCGCGCGGATGCCGTGCGCCGGCGACGATTCTGTCCTCGGCGACCCGGTCGAACACGAACACGACCTCGACGTGCGAGAACTCGGCGAGGCCGGCAAGCGCGTCCGGCTCGAACCGCCGCCCGTCGAGCACCAGCCGGCAGCGGCTGTTGCCCCAGTCGTCGTCCTCGACCACGTCGCGGCCGCCGCGAACCGCGCCGATTGGTGATATCGCGATCTCCACGGGTGTTGCCTCCATCAGGTGCCGATCCGCAGCGGCGCGTTGAGCTTGCGCAGCGCGGCAAGCACCGATTGCGCGGTAATGCGGCCCGTCCTCGGGTTCTCCGACGGCACGTTCTCGATCGAAACCGAGAACGTCGCCGCGTCGGATACCACCTCGATCGCGTGACAATTGCGGGTGATGCCGGGGTCGGCCCAGATCTCGATGGTAGTGCGGTCAGGACCGATGCCGGCGAGCGACAGGGCGGCGGCGACGTTGACGTTGGCCGGGAAGCCGAGCGCGGCCTCGCGGGCGCTGCCCTTGAACACCAGCTTCGGCGCCGTCAGCCCTTCGACCGAGATGTCATTGCGGACAAGATGCGGCGCGCCGGCGAGGCCGTTCGGCGGCTTGCGCGTGATCATGCGGACGGAATCGATTTTCCCTTCCGCCGCCGCCGTCACCGCGTCGAGGCCGAGCAGTGCGCCGCTCGGCACGATGATCTGGCCGCCGCTCGACCGTGCCAGGTCGATCAAGCTCGGGTCGCGACAGCAGGGCCGCCGCCGACAACACCATCACCCTCTTGCCGGCCGTCAGCATCGGCGTGCAGATATCAGCCAGGATCGCACCCGGCGCGCACTCGACGGCGAGGTCGGCATGGGCCGGCAGCGCGCCGAGCGGCACGACCGGAGCGACGATGCCCTTCGCGTCGAGCCAGCGGCGGGCCTTGTCGGCGTCGCGCGCGGCGATCGCCGTCAGGCGCAACCCGGCCATGCCATCGTGCAGGGCACTCGCCACCACCTGACCGATGGCGCCGAGACCGGCGATTGCAACATTCAAGTCCGACATCATGTCACCTCCTCGCAGTCTCGCCGAAGCCGTCTTGACCTGTCTGAAACCGGTTGCGGAGGTCGCCGGTTTAAACTATACGGCCAGAGTATAGTTTAAGGCGGCCAGCCGCCAGAACCGAGCAGGAGTTGTCCCACAATGTCAAATCTCTTCATCGGCCGCCGCACCTTCCTGGCGGCAACCGCCGGCACCGTCGCGACGCTGGCCGCGCCGACGGTGCTGCGCGCGCAGGCGAAGGTGGTCAATCTCTACTCCTCCCGCCACTACGACACCGACGAGCGCCTTTACGCCGATTTCACCACCGCGACCGGCATCAAGATCAACCGCGTCGAGGC
Source organism: uncultured Alphaproteobacteria bacterium (assembly GCA_963750535.1). Taxonomy (GTDB): domain Bacteria; phylum Pseudomonadota; class Alphaproteobacteria; order Rhizobiales; family Hyphomicrobiaceae; genus JAKFWF01. The sequence goes on from CAVVRF010000045.1 coordinate 30,605, forward strand.
CCAGCCCGATGCGCTGCTCGAGCGAATGAAGGCGGAGGGCGCCAACAGTCCGGCGGATGTGTTCATCTCGGTCGACGCCGGCCGCCTCGAGCGCGCGCGAGAGATGGCGCTGCTGCAGCCGCTCAACTCCGCCGCGATCAAGGCCGCGGTGCCGGCGAGCCTGCGCGACCCGGACGATCACTGGTTCGGCTTCTCCACCCGCGCACGCGTCATCATGTTCAACAAGGACAAGGTGAAGGCCGGCGAAATCTCGACATACGAGGAGCTTGCCGAGCCGAAGTGGAAGGGCCGGGTGCTTAGCCGCTCCTCCAACCACACCTACTCGCAGTCGCTGGTCGGCTCGATCCTGGCGGCCCTCGGCGAGGAAAAGACATTCGCGTGGTGCAAGGGTGTCGTCGCCAACTTCGCGCATGCGCCGAAGGGCGGCGACCGCGACCAGATCCGATCGGTGGCGGCGGGCGAGGCCGATCTGTGTCTCGCCAACACCTATTACCTCGGCAATATGATCCGCTCGACGGCAGAGAAGGATATCGAGGTGGTGAAGAAGATCGGCATCGTCTTCCCCAACCAGGCCGACCGTGGCACGCACGTCAACATTGCCGGCGGCGGCATCGCGGCTTCATCTAAGAACCGCGACAGCGCGATCAAGTTCCTCGAGTATCTGGTCACGCCGTCGGCGCAGAGCTACTTCGCCGAAGGCAACGACGAGTTCCCGGTGGTGGCCGGCGCGCCGCTGCCGAGGACCATCGCCCAGTTCGGCGCCTTCAAGATCGACAGCCTCAATGCCCGCGTGTTCGCCAAGAACAATGCCGAGGCGCTGATGATCATGGACCGCGCCGGCTGGAAGTAGCGCCGATCCGATCGCGGCCGGCGCCTCGCGCACGACACGCACCGCGTCGCGGGTCTACTGAGGCTTGGGCACGGCGGCCGCTTTCGGCGCCGCAACGGTGGTCGCCTTCGGCTTCGGCTTGGCCGCGGTGGCTTGCGCCGCGGCAGTAGTCCCGCCCGCCGCCGCTTTCGCCTTGACGCGGGTGCCTTTGGCCTTGTCGTTGGTGGCAGCGACGTTCGGCCGCGGCCCCCGCCGGCCGCCGCAATCCCAGTTCTGCACCGATTGCCGCACACTCGTTGGTCCGCCGGCGACGCCGGCGTCGGGAAGGGTTTCGAGCGTCACGGTCCTCTGGAACAGGCTCTTCCAGTCGCGCGCCTGGAAACCGTGCTCGAGCAGGCTCTGGGCGCGAATGGTGCGGTCGCGGCCCGAGCTTTCGCCGAGCACCACCGCCATCAGCCGGCGCCCGTCACGCGTGGCACTCGCCACCACGTTGTAGCCGCTGTCGCAGGTGAAACCCGTCTTCAGGCCGTCGGCACCTTCCAAAGTCTTGAGCAGGCCGTTGTGGGTGCCGAGACGCCGCCGGCCGATGCGCATGTCGGCCATCGACCAGAGCGACACGTACTCGGGGAAATCCTTGAGCACTGCGCGGGACAGCTTCGCCAGATCGCGCGCGGTCGTCACCTGCTCAGCCGCCGGCAAGCCATTCGGGTTGACATAGTTCGTGCGGGTCATGCCGAGACGCTTGGCGGTGGCATTCATCTTGGCGACGAACTCCGCCTCGGTACCGCCGATCGCCTCGGCGAGCATCACCGCCACGTCGTTGGCCGACTTGATGATCAAGGCCTTGATCGCGAGGTCGACGGTCAGGGTGCCGCCGACCGGCAGGCCGATCTTGCTCGGCGTCTGCGCGTTGGCCGCCTCGCTGCAGGTGATCTTCGTGTCGAGCGTCAGCTTGCCGGCCTTCAATGCCTCGAAGGTCAGGTAGGCTGTCATGATCTTGGTCAGGGACGCCGGGTGCCAGATCTGGTCGGCATCCTCGTGATAGATCACCGTGCCGTCGCCGGCATCGAACAGCAGTGTCGGCCCCGCGGCCGCCGGCGAGGCCAACCCCAGGCACGATGCCGCGATCACGGCAATCGTCGGAAGCACTCGTCTCATTCGATGAACCCTGTTCGGTTGGCATGGCCCATTAAGGAATCGGCTACCATATTCGCCACCATGGCAGCAATGTTTCAATGTCCGCGCAATATTAGGACGGGGTAATTTGTTCCAAAGACTGTGACTTCACGCGCTCGCCATGCTCGGCGCCAAGTCGCAGCGCGAGCCACAGCCACAAGGCGGCGAGCGGCAGCGTAAGCAGCGCGAAAGCCGACATCGACATTCCGTACGCGCGCGCCGCCTCCTTGGCGACGGTGTTGAACAGCCAGCCGCTGGCGGCGTCGCCACCGCGGAAAACCACCGTGTCGATGAAATTCTGCGCCTTGTATTTGTCCTCGGGCGGCACCGCCGTGTAGAGCACTCGAAATGCCGGGTTGGAGAAGGCGAACGCGACCGCCCGCTCGATCACGACGACGGCGACGATCACCCACAGCGAAGGCGAGATCGCAAGCGCCACCAGGCCGCCGATGACGACTGCCGGCAGCGCGCCGGCGGTGAGACCGACGCCGAGCCGTTGCATCAGCGAGGCGGTGAGGAAGATCTGCGCCAGGATGGTGAGGAAATTGACCGCCAGGTCCATGCGTGCGAACAGCTGCACCCGCGCCGCCGGCTCGCTCACCGTCGCCCCGACGATCCGGCTCTGCTCGAAGTAGAAATAAGTCGAGATCAGGTTGGCGAGCAGCACCACCAGGGCGATCTTGAACAGATAGCCCGAGCGCCAGACGTTGACCGCGCCGGCGACCATGTCGTGCAATTGCGGCGGCGGCTCGCGCCCGGCGGCCTCGCCGCGATGCTCGACGTTGCGCAGCGCCGCCACGCAATATAGCGCCGCCGACAGCAGCGCCGCCGAGACCAGCAGCAGGTTGGTTGGCCCGATCGCGCCCGCCAGCGACTGGGTGATCAGCGGCCCGCTGACCGCACCGGCGCTGCCGCCGGCGGCAATGCAGCCGTAGAGGCGCTTGGCCTGGTCGCTCGACCACTTGTCGGACATCAGGCTCCAGAACAGCGACACCGCGAACAGGTTGAAGACGCTGACCCAGACGAAGAACGCGCCGGCCAGCAGGCGGCTGCCGGCGTCGGCCTGGAACAGCAGCCAGAACAGCAGCAGGTTGGCGATGAAGAAGCCGTACACCACCGGCACCACCGCCGAGCGCTTGAACCGGGTCGCGAGCCAGCCGAACAGCGGCACCACCGCGACCATCACGACGAACACCACCGTGAACATGACGCCCAGACCTTCGCGGCCGAGCCTGACGCCCATCTCCTCGCGGATCGGGCGGACAATGTAGTAGGCCGCCAGCACGCAGAAGAAGTACACCGCCGACCACGCGAGGCCCGGCAACTCGCCCGGCTCGATCTGCACCAGCCGGCGCAATTGCACGACCAGGGCCCGATCGAGCGATGAATTGGCTTGCGGCGCAACGGTCATCGGCTGGAAGGCGCCCCCTTGGTTGCCGTGCTGCATCCCCGCCGCCGTAGACCCCGCGCGGCAATGACGAAGTGTATGGGGAGTACGCGACACTCCGCCAACATGTTCCTGGCTACACGGACCGGTCGTTCATGCCGGGCTGTGACGCAGGCGAGTCTGGCCCTTGCGACGGTAGAACATGCGCCCGTAGATGTCGCCCTTCAGGTCGGCGCGATAATCGAGATAGTCGAGAATCGGGTCCCAGGGGCACTCCTCGTCGACCACCGCCTCGAAGCCGCGAGCCTTCAGGACTTCCTGCATGCGAAGGCGGCTGCGGCGGTTCTGGAACTCGAGCAGCACCAGCGAGGTGGCCGAAAGGTCGAGATGCTCGAGCACGTCTGCTTCGCCGCCCTCGATGTCGATCTTGACGATGTCGGCGCCGGCAACGCGGGCCGGATCGACCACGTCGACCTCGAACGCCGGCGTCACCACGGCTTCGCGGAAGGTGTCCTTCGCATAGGAGGCGAGCCCGGCCTCGCCATCGCCGTCGTAGCGGGAAAAGAAAGGCTCGCGCGGCTTGGCGCCGGGATAGAGCGCGGCGTTGTGGCAGGTGATCGCCGGATGGCCGGCGGTGTTGCGCTTCAGGAAGGCGAAAGTGCCGGGATTGGGCTCGTAGCAGCGGATCTTGCTGCCCGGCCAGCGCAACTCGGCCCACAGCGCGAACGAGCCGACGTTGGCGCCAATATCGAGGATGTCGAGGCAGGTCGCGTCGTGGTGGCTCTCGTACTCGCCCTCGAAGACGTATTTCACCGCACTTTCCATCTGCGGCGGGCATTCTACGGTGACGGGAATGGGCGAGACGAGGCGCATGGCAGGGACCTGGGCAGCTGGCGGAATCGACACGGGCGACGTAGCCCGGAGCCGCTACGATTGCAACGTGGCGGCGGTGGGGCGAATGGGGCGGCGGTCCCATCGACGCGGCATTTGCCGTCCGACCGGCGACAAACAGAATGGCTGCAGGTCAAAAGCGTCAGCGGCCCAGCCGACGCCGGGTTGACTTGGCGGGGCAGGGCTTGCTGCTATGCTGTTGTGGTTGAGCATCCTGCCGGCACAAGCAGGCTCGCATTGTTGTACGTCCCCTGAGAAAGGGGCACTCATGACACGGCTGCCTAGAGCGATCGATGACATTCGCGCTCCGATTGGAGCAGACGCCCAGCTGCATGTCGCGCTCGACAACATGCCGGGTGCCCTCGTCTACACAGATCAAGACCTGAAGATCGTCTTCTGCAACGATCGCTTCAAGGAAATGTACCGGGCACCACCGGACTTGCTGCGGCCCGGCCGCCCCTATCCCGAATTTCTGCGCTATCTGGCCGAGAACGGGTATTACGGCGACGGCAACGTCGAGGCATTGGTTGCCCAGCGCGTGGAGAGCCTTCGCAATCCATCGGGCAAGGGCTTCGAGGACCACACACCGGACGGTCGATACTATCGCATTCTTCGCCGTCGATCGGCGGAAGGCGGCACGGTAACGGTGATGACCGACATCACCGAGCAGAAGGAGGCCGAGCGGACGCTGTCGGAAAAGGAGGCCCAGCTCCACGTCGCGCTCGACAACATGCCGGGCGCCCTCGTCTACACCGACCGGGACCTGAAGATCGTTTTCTGCAATGAACGCTTCAAGGAAATGTACCGCGCGCCCTCGGAACTGCTGCAACCCGGCCGCCCATATCCCGATTTCCTGCGCTACCTCGCGGAAAGTGGCTACTACGGCGAAGGCGACGTCAATGCGCTGGTTGCCCGACGCGTGGAGAGCCTGCGAAACCCTTCGGGCCAGAGTTTCGAGGACCGCACGCCGGATGGTCGTTGCTATCGCATTCGCCGCCGGCGATCGCAGGTGGGCGGAACGGTGACGGTAATGACCGACATCACCGAGCAGAAGCAGGCTGAGATCGAGCTCGTCGAAGCCAAGCGGCGCCTGGAAGACGCGAACACGTCCATCACGGAAAAGAACCAAGTCCTCGAGGCGCTCTCCGCCAAGCTGGCGAAATACCTGTCGCCTCAGGTCTACCAGTCCATCTTCAGCGGCGAGCAGACCGTCGAGATCTCCTCCAAGCGCAAGAAGCTGACGATCTTCTTCTCCGATATCGCGGGGTTCACCGAGACGACGGACAATCTCGAGTCGGAGGATCTGACGGACGTTCTCAATCAATACTTGACCGAAATGTCGACAATTGCCCTCGCGCATGGCGCGACCATCGACAAGTATATCGGCGACGCAATGCTGTTGTTCTTCGGCGATCCCGACTCGAAGGGCGTCATGGAAGATGCGAAAGCATGCGTGATGATGGCGATCGCAATGCAGCGCAGGATGCGCGACCTCGAGCACGAATGGCGAAGGAGAGGGCTCGAGCGGCCGTTCCGGATCCGAATTGGCATTTGCACCGGATTTTGCACGGTCGGCAATTTCGGCAGCAAGGATCGAATGGATTACACGATCATCGGCAATGAGGTGAACCTCGCAGCAAGGCTTCAATCCGCCGTCGAGCCGGGCGGCATTTTGTTGTCCCACGAAACCAATGCCCTCGTGCAGGATATCGTCCTGACCGAGGAGTTTCCGCCGATGACCGTGAAGGGGTTCCTGAAGCCGATCAAGACCTACAAGGTCCTTGGCACCTACAAGGAGCTCGTGGACGAGGGGCGAGTCGTTCTGCAGGAGCGGGAGGGCCTGCGGGTGCTGGTGGACCTGACGAAACAGGTGAGCTCCGAGGCCATAGCGGTGCTGGAAGAGGTGCTCGCGGAGCTGAAGAGGCGTAGCCCGCCGACCGGCCAGGGCTGAGCTGAACCTTGTCGCCATGGCTGCCTCAAGAGGCGGCGGTTGCCGACACTTGCCGCTGCCGCGGCGCGCCCGGCATCGTGCGGCGTCCGCTTCGCAGCCATCAACTGCAGTCGATGCGGTTTCGAACGGCGCCCCCCGTCAAGCGAGACGGTGAACGAGCCAGATGGCCAAGCCCGGAAACTGGATCAGCAGGGCGATGCGGATGATGTCAGCCGCCACGAATGGGAGCACCCCACGATAGATGTCCTGGATCGGCACATTGCGGGCGATCGCCGACACCACGAACACGTTGAGGCCTATCGGCGGCGCCACGAGGCCGACGCCGACCACCATCAACACCAGGATGCCGAACCAGATGCCGACATCCTCGGGCGGTATGCCGAAGTCCAACGCCTGTACGATGGGAAAGAAGACCGGCAGGGTCAGCAGTATCATCGCCAATTCGTCCATCACCGCGCCTAGCAGGATGTAGAACAACATCAGCAGCGCAACGATGGCGTACGGCGGCAGACCGGAGCTGGCGACCAGCTCGGCCGCCAAGGTCGGCAGTCGGCTCAGCGCCAGGAACGCGTCGAACACCTCGGCGCCGAGGAGGATGATGAAGATCATCGCCGAGGTCGACGCCGAATCGATGATCGCGCCAGTGATCTCCCTGATCCCGAGGCGGCCTTGCAGAATTCCGATGACGAGCATGGAAATCGTGCCCACCGCCGCGGCCTCGGTCGGCGTGAAGATGCCGGCATAGATGCCGCCGATGACGAGACCGAGGACGACCACCGCCGGCCAGATCAGCTTGATCGCCTCGATCCGCCCGCCGGAACCAATCCGCTCCTGCACCGGGGCGATTTCCGTATTGCGGCGCGTGACCAGCAGAATCACGATGGAGTAGAACGCCACCGCCATCAGGCCGGGGATCAGCGCCGCGATGAACAACTTGGCGATATTCTGCTCGGTCGCGATGGCGTACACGACCAGAATGATAGACGGCGGGATCAACAGGTCCACGACGCCGCCGATGGCGATTATGGCGGCGGAGAAGCCCGGATCATAGCCGTGGCGGCGAAGCTCGGGCAGTGCGGCGCGGCCGAAAGTCGCCGTCGTCGCCACCGACGAGCCACTGATGGCGCCGAATACTGTGCAGGCGCCGAGCACCGCTAGTCCAAGCCCGCCTCGGATATGGCCGACGAGACTGCGCGCGGCATCGAACAGATCGCGCGCCATGCCGGACTTCTCGGCGAACGCTCCCATCAGGATGAAAAGTGGAATCACGGACAGAGTGTAGTTGGCGAACTGGTAGTAGGGCGTCACCTTTATGTAGGCGAAGAACGCCGGCCAGCTCGACAGGTGAATGTAGCCGATGGAGCCGACGGTCAGCATCGACAGGCCGACCGGCATCCGGAGCGCGATCAGCACCAGCATGAACCCGAAGCCGACGGCGGCGGCGGCAATGCCGGTCATGCGCGGCTCCGGAAGTGCGCGACCGCGGTCGTAACGGCGACGAAGGCGAGGAAGGCGCAAAGGATGGCGCAGATACCGAGCGCCGGCCAGATGATGAGTTGCAGCATCATCGTCGTCTGTCCGTTGCGCAGGTGCTCGAGGCCGCCCGTGAGCAGGGCGATCGCGAAAAGCCCCATGACACCGGCGTAGACGAGATCCCAAAAGCCGTCGATGACATCGACGACGCGCTTTGGCAGCTTGGCCGTGAAAGTATCGACCACGATATTCCCGCCGCGCGCCTGGCAGAACGGCAGGAACGCGAACACAGAGACCGCCGTCGCCATCTGCACCAGCTCAAAGTCGCCAGTGATCGGCGCGCCGAACAGCCATCGGCCGAGGACGCTCGTGACGACGAGGGCGGCAATGCAGATCGCGACTACCCCGCCGAAGAGGGCAATCAATCTCGATACGCGTTCGACGCCCGTTGGCCGGAGCTCCGGCTGCGCATCCGCCCCGCTGTTTGACATGTCTGCCCCACCGTCCCCTTCGCCATCTTCGCCGGCTTTTGCATGAAGGTGCAGGGCGAAACACGCCGACCGGTCTAAATCACAGTCCTGTGTAGCCCAAGGTGAGGTTGGGTGGCAAACTTCCCTTCAACAAGCGCGAGCACTATGCGGCCGGCGAGGCCATGCGCGTCCCTCGGTCATGCCAGCGGCGGGGCGGGGCGGCATATCACGATGGTCGCGATCCCTTCGGATTTCGAGCCAACCATTACGGCTCCTGTCCAATTTCCGCGCTTCGGCGAAGATTGGCGGAACAAGAACATGGACAACGCGATCTGTCCGCCGAAGTCCGGGAGATCAAGTGATCGCGTCACATATATTTGCCAAGCTGCATTGTGCACCAATTGCACTGATATTTAAGCGCACAATTATCACGATTGAGTCCAACTCGCGGGTTATTTGTTTTTTGATTGCACGCCTGGATGTTTATTGCCGAAGGGCGACGCTTCGGACCAATTTGGCCTTGAACTCGCGCATATCGAATTCGACACGGTTAAGGCGGGCCAGGCACGCCTATCTGCCTAGGTCCGCTTGCAAGAGCGCCATCGTGCAGGGCGGGCGTGCGTGACAGTGTCCGCGCGGGATCCGCCGCTGTGCACTGAGCACGCTTCTTGAATAGCGCGCAATCCGGCACAGAGCTCAGGTTCTTCGGCGACGTCGCCTGCACGTGTCGAACTTGGTCTGGACGACCTCGTGCGGTCGCGCGAAGCTCGCCACTGCGCTCGACCAGAGCAACCACTGGCCGCTCATTCGGCTCCGGCTTGCCGTTGTGAACGTTCTTTTTCTTGCCGCCGACAAACGTTTCGTCGTTCTCGACCTTCTTACCCTCGCCGCCGATCGGGCCGCTGGTGGTCTCAGGATCGATGCCCATGGCTTCACGGATGCGCATGGAGAGAAACCAGGCGCTCTTGTAGGTAGATGCCGAGCTGGCGATGTAGCTGATGGCTGCTGATGCCCTTCTTGCTGGCGGCCATCAGGTGGAAGCCTAGCACCCACTTCGTCAGCGGGATCTTGCTGCGCTCCATGACGGTGCCGAGCGGCTGACGGTGAACGGCAACTCGCAGTCGTTGCAGTGGATCAGCCCGGCGCGGTGGCTCTTGCCGTGCAGGCGCGTTACGTTGGTCGAGCCGCAGTGGACGCACACCGGGCCGTTCGGCCAGCGCTGCGCTTCGAGTTGCGCGCGAGCGGCGTTGATATCGTGGAAAATGGGGTTCGTCAGGTTGACCGACATGGTACTATTTCCATCGTCTGATTTGGAGGATCAGTGCGGGTGTCACCCTATGTCAAGTATATAGCTCCCGCACAACCGTTGGCTCGCCTTCGGCCGTTGCGGGTCGAGCTCACCCGCGAGCGGCGACCGCGGGCACCACCGGAATGACATCGGAAGCAGATGCGGGCCTCCGGAAATTCAGGACGCTTCTCACCCTCACCCCTTGCCGCGCTGCCTGATCTGGTAAGCGTCGAAGAAGTGCTCGCTGATCTGCCACCAGGGGTACTGCTCGGCGCGGAAGGCAACGAGGCTGTCATAAGTCTGCTTGAACAGCGGATCCTTGGCGGACAACTCGGCGTAAAGCGCGTTCGACGCGTCCCACGCCGCGTCCATCACGGGAAGCGGAAACGCCTTCAGCACGGTGCCGGCGGCGACCAGCCGGCGCAGCGCCGGCGCGTTCACCGCGTCGTACTTGGCCAGCATCCAGTTGTTGGCGTACTCGGCCGCCTGCCGCACGATTGCCTGGTAGTGCTTCGGCAGGCTGTTCCACTTTTCCTGGTTGACGACGAGGTGCAGCATCGCGCCGCCCTCCCAGAAGCCCGGATAGTAGTAGTACTTCGCCACCCGTTGCAGCCCGAGCTTCTCGTCGTCGTAGGGGCCGACGAACTCGGCCGCGTCGATGGTGCCACGCTCCAATGCCGGATAGACGTCGCCGCCGGCGATCTGCTGCGGCACCACGCCGAGGCGGGCGAGCACCTGTCCGCCGATGCCACCGATGCGGAACTTGAGGCCCTTGAGGTCGTCGACGGTGTTGATCTCCTTGCGGAACCAGCCGCCCATCTGGCAACCCGAGTTGCCCATCAGGATACCGACGACGTTGAACTTGGCGAGCGCCTTGTTGACGAGCTCGCCGCCACCGCCGAACGTCCACCAGGCATTCTGCAACCGTGCGTTGATTCCGAACGGGAGGCCGGTGCCGATCGCGAGCGTCGGCTCCTTGCCGTAGTAGAAATAGGTCGGTGTCTGCGCGCATTCGACGGCGCCCGTCTGCACCGAGTTCGAGGGCGGCCAGCCCCGGGACGATCTCGCCCGCGGCGAATGTCTGCAGCTGGAACTTGCCGTCGGTGGCATCACTGAGCGCTTTCGAGAAGGTCACCGCCGTGCCGTAGATGGTGTCGAGCGATTTCGGGAAGCTCGAGGTCAGCCGCCAGTTGATCTGCGGCATCGACTGGGCGATGGCGGGGGCAGCGAGCGTGCTCGCGGCGGCGGCAGCTACGGCGCCACCCTTCAAGACGTCACGGCGCTTCATTGGAATCCTCCCTCGTCGATCGCGCATCATCTCGCACAGGTCCTTGTACTGCCTCTCAGCGGCGAGCGGGAGAGGCTGCGGCAACAGGCGTCTATCACTCCCCGTTCGTGATCGGAACCAGGCTCGAACCTGGCAGAGGTTGCCGTTGCAAGTGCCAAGGCCGCAACTCAGTCGCCGCGACGCGGGCGGCTTCACCCCTCGTACTTCGCCGCCGGCTCGAAGCCGGATACGCTCACGCCCCTGGGCCTGGCGTAGGGCGAGCGGTCGCGCGGGAGATGCTCGCCGTGGCCGATCGCGCCGACGAGTTGGCGATCGCGCACGACGCATTTGCCGCGCACGATCGTGGTCAGCGGCCAGCCCGTCACCTCGAAGCCCTCATAGGGCGTGTAGTCGGGGCCGTGATGCAGGTCGCCGGCGGTGATCTTCACCTTCCGATCCGGGTCCCAGATCGCGATGTCGGCGTCGGAGCCGACGGCGATCGTGCCCTTCCTCGGATGCAGGCCATACATCCGGGCGTGATTTGTCGACGACAGCGCGACAAATTGATTGAGCGTGATGCGGCCCTTGACGACACCCTCCGAGAACAGGATTGGCAGCCGCGTCTCGACGCCTGGAATGCCGTTCGGCACCCAGCGGAAGCTGGTGCGCCCTTTCGGATTGAGCTTGCCCCGCGGATCGTCGTAGCGGAACGGGCAGTGGTCCGACGAGAACACCTGGAACACGCCGGTCTCGATGCCGCGCCAGCACTCCTGCTGGGATTGCTTGTCGCGCGGCGGCGGACTGCAGACGTACTTCGCGCCTTCCATGTTGAGGCCGTCCATGTCGGCCTCGGTGAGCACCAGGTATTGCGGGCAGGTCTCGCCGAACACCTTCAGCCCCTTCGACTGCGCCCAGCGGATCTGCTCCATCGCCTCGCCGTTCGACACATGCACGATCATGATCGGCACATCGATCATCTCGGCCAGGGAGATGGCGCGGTGCGTCGCCTCGCGCTCGACCGGGATCGGCCGCGAGGTGCCGTGATATTTCGGCGCGAGCTTGTGGGCGGCTTCGAGGCGCGAGGTCAGGAAGCGGATCGCGTCATAGTTCTCGGCGTGCACCATGACCAGCGCGCCGCTCTCGCGCGCGACGCTGAACACCTCCAGCATCTGCATGTCGGTCAGCGCCAGGTCCTCGTAGGTCATGAACACCTTGAACGAGGTGTAGCCGTCGTCGACGGCGGCGGGCAGCTCCTGGCCCAGCACCTGCGGCGTCGGATCCGAGATCACGAGGTGGAAGCTGGTATCGACGTAGGACTTGCCCTTGGCCTTCTGGTGATAGTCATTGAGCGCCGCGCGCAGCGTCTGCCCCTTCTCCTGCATGCAGAACGGCATCACGAGCGTGTTGCCGCCGAATGCCGCCGAGCGCGTGCCGCTCTCGAAGTCGTCCGCCATGACGATGCCGGCGCCGGACGGCTGGGCGAAATGCACGTGGCTGTCGATGCCGCCCGGCAGCACCAGCTTGCCGGTGGCATCGATCACCTCGTCGCCCTTGCCGAGGTCGAGGCCCAGCGCGCTGATGCGGCCGCCCTTGATGCCGATGTCGCATTTCACGGTGTCGCTGGCGTTTGCGACCGTGCCGCCGCGGATGATCAGGTCGAATTTGGTCATGACAATTCCTGTGTCGGCGCTACTTGCGGGCACCCGCCATCAGAGGAACCTTCTCCGCTTCCCCAGTCAAGGATGCGAGCGCCCAGGTCATGGGCGCCGGTCTGCCCAATCTCTGCGCTGCCGTCCCGGATGCTTGCAGACCGGGTGGTATTCGGACACGCTGGCGACAAAGCCCCGCAGGAACGCGGGCGAGCATTGCGATGCGCGGGAGGATTGGCGATGGCCGGACGGCTCAAGGACAAGGTGGCGCTGGTTTTCGGCGCCGGCTCGATCGGGCCGGGCTGGGGCAACGGCAAGGCCAGCGCGGTGGCGTTCGCGCGCGAGGGCGCCAGTGTCGCCTGCGTCGACATCGGCTTGCCGGCCGCCGAGGAGACCGCCGGCATCATCGGCAACGAAGGCGGCAAGGCTCTCGCACTCGCCTGCGACGTGACAAAGTCTCGCGACGTGAAGGCCGCGGTCGACCGCACTCTCGCCGCTTTCGGCCGCATCGACATCCTGCACAACAATGTCGGGCATGCCCGGATGGGCGGTCCCGTCGAGCTTACCGAGGCGGAGTGGGACCGCGAGCTCGAGCTCAATATCAAGGGCGTCTTCCTCGCCTGCAAGCATGTGCTGCCAGTCATGCTGAAACAGCAGCGCGGCAGCATCATCAATACGTCATCGGCGGCGGGGCTGCGCTACGTCGGCTACGATTACGCGAGCTATTACACCGCCAAGGGCGGCGTCAACCAGCTCACCGTCGGTCTCGCCCTGCAATACGCCAGGCACGGCATCCGGGTGAACGCGATCTGCCCGGGCCTGATGGACACGCCGATGATCTACAATCAGATCAATCAGGCCTACGGCAGCCAGGAGGAGATGGTGGCCAAGCGCCACGCCGCCTGCCCGACGGGACGGATGGGCACCGGCTGGGACGTGGCCAATGCCGCCGTCTTCCTGGCAAGCGACGAGGCTGAATACATCAACGCCGTGCTGCTGCCGGTCGATGGCGGGCTGACGGCGCGCGCGATCTGACACCGCCCCTACCCAAATCGGGCGGTTGGCAGTAGACGGGTGGCCATGAGCACCACGTCCAATCCTCGCCAGGCCTCTTTCCACATCGTCGACGGCAGCGGCCGCGCCGGCGGTGGCGACCGCGGCAGCGTTCTTGCCATCGGCAATTTCGACGGCGTCCACCGCGGCCACCAGGCGCTGCTCAAGGCTGCCTGCGATGTGGCGACCACGCGCGGCGCGCGCGCCGGCGCGATGGTGTTCGAGCCGCACCCGCGCACGTACTTCCGGCCCGACATCCCGCATTTCACGCTGACGCCACGCGAACGGCAGATGCAATTGCTGGCGCGGTTCGGTCTCGATCTCGCGGTGGTGCTGCCATTCGACCACGCGCTGTCGCAGATGTCGGCGCGCGCCTTCGTCGAGGAGATCCTGGTCGCGCGCCTCGGCGTCGCCCACGTGGTGATTGGCTACGACTTCAGCTTCGGCAAGGATCGCAGCGGCCGCGCCGACGCGATGCGCGAGCTTGGGGCGGAGGATGGCTTCGGCGTCACCGTGGTCGCGCCGGTCGGCAATGGCGGCGCCGTATTCTCCTCGAGCGCGGTGCGCGGGCTGCTCGCCCAGGGCGATGTGGCCGGCGCCAATCTTGCCCTCGGCCACCGCTGGCGCGTTACCGCCAGAGTGATCGGCGGCGCCAGGCGGGGCACCGGACTTGGCTTTCCGACGGCCAATATTGCGATGCCGGTCGGCACCAGCCTCGGTCACGGCATCTTTGCCGTCTGGGTCGATGTCGACGAGGCGAGATACCAAGGCGCCGCCTACTTCGGCACCCGTCCGCAGTTCGACAACGGCGCGCCGATCCTCGAGGTGTTCCTGATGAATTTCGATGGCGATCTGTACGGCCGCGAGATTTCCGTGGTGTTCGTCGATTTCGTGCGCCGTGACGGCAAGTTCGTCGACGTCGAGACGCTCAAGGCCCAGATGCAGAAGGATTGCGACCGGGCGGTCGAGATCCTGCGGCACGCCTCGCGCCACGATCCTCTCGCCGGAATGCCCCTCGCCGACGCGTGACCGCCGGCGACGCCCGCATTATCCTGGCCGCCCGGCCCTCGCCTCATCACAGCCAACCTCGAAGAGCGATCCATGAAACTGACAGGCAACTGGAACTTTCCGACCACAATCAAGTTTGGCGCCGGCCGCATCGGCGAGCTCGGTGCCGCGATCAGGTCGGCCGGCATCAAGAAGCCGCTGCTGGTCACCGATCCGGTGCTGGCAAAGCTGCCGCTGACGGCCAACGCGTTGCGCCTGATCGAAGCCGATGGCATCGCGGTGAAGGTGTTCAGCGACGTGAAGCCCAACCCGGTGGCGGCGAACGTGGCGGCAGGCGTCGCCGCACTCAAATCCGGCGGGCATGATGGCGTGATCGCGTTCGGCGGCGGCTCCGCGCTCGACGCCGGCAAGGTGATCGCGTTCATGGCCGGTCAGACGCGGCCGATGTGGGACTTCGAGGACGTCGGCGACTGGTGGACCCGGGCCGATCCGAACGGCATCCTGCCGATCATCGCCGTGCCGACCACCGCCGGTACCGGCTCCGAGGTCGGCCGCGCCGGCGTCATCACCGATGAGGCGACGCACACCAAGAAGGTCATCTTCCATCCGCTGATGATGCCGAAGGTGACGATCTGCGATCCTGAGCTCACCGTCGGCATGCCGAAGTTCATCACCGTCGGCACCGGCATGGACGCGCTGGCCCATTGCCTCGAGGCCTACTGCGGGCCGTTCTACCACCCGCTCGCCGACGGGATCGCGGTCGAGGGCATGCGGCTCGCCAAGGAGAACCTGCCCCGTGTCGCCCGGGACGGCACCGACATCGAGGCGCGCGCGCACATGATGTCGGCCGCGGCCATGGGCGCGACCGCGTTCCAGAAGGCGCTCGGCGCCATCCACGCGCTGTCGCATCCGGTCGGCTCGCTCTACGACACCCACCATGGCATGACGAACGCGGTGTTCATGCCTTACGTGCTGCAGTTCAACCGGCCGGCGATCGAGGACAAGATCGAGCGGCTCGGCGCCTATCTCGGCTTGAAACCGGGCTTCACCGGCTTCCTCGACTGGATCCTGGCATTGCGCGCCGAAACGCAAGTGCCGCACACGCTCGCCGAATTCAAGGTCGGCACCGAAAAGTTCGATCTGATGAGCCGGATGTCGCCAAAAGACCCAACCGCCGGCGGCAACCCCGTCCCGCTCGACGAGGCCGCCTGTCGCAAGCTGTTCGAGGCCGCTTACGCTGGGAAGTTGTGATGCAGCGCGACTTCGGTCCGGGATACTGCCGGACCAGAGTATCCTCCCCAAAGACGTCATCCCGGCGAAGGCCGGGACCTGCGACAAGCCTCAACAGGCGTGGTGCGCGGTGACCAAGGACAGTCGTAGCAGCAGCCGAGTTTCCGTGGGCACTCGCGCTGCGGCTCATTGCCGTGGGTCCTCCCGGCCTTCGCCGGGATGACGGCGGTGGGGTGGTTGCGGCCGTCATTCAGATCTGAACGTGCAACAAATGCTGGCAGCCGCTTCGGCTGCTGAGGTGATGTTGTTGAATGATTAAAGAGAAGTGCCCTGTTGTCGCGGGCGACGCAGATGCTGGCAACCACACGCCGCTCACTTTTCGTGCTCTCGAACCACGATGAATGTTGGATCGTAGCAGACGAGCCCGGTTTGGTGCTCGTAGTCGAAAAAGCACTCCTGCATGTCTCTGGTCGATCTAGTGGCCATCATGCCAGCGACACCCGCCGAGAATTTTGGCTCAAAGTTGGGATTATACTCGAGCTGCAACTGCTTTGGATTGCCGAACCAAACGAGGACCGGTTGGCCAGTGGGGCGCTCAGCAGACACCGCTTCTTGCCGCTCGCCTTTGATGATCCAAACGGCCGTGGCCGTCACCGAGCTATTGGCATGATGGTATTCGAACACGGCTGCATGTGCCTCGCCACCATTTGGCGGGACGTTATCGATGAGCCGGAACTGGTCGAAGGGATCGCCGGGGCCCATCGACCACATCAAAGCGCATGCGAGCACCACGAGCAGCACACAACCCGCCAGCAAAGCGACGAGCGCGCTCCGCACGATGAGTTGCGCCCACCTCACCGCGGCAGATCGCTACGGCCCATCAGCGCCTTGTCGATGGCATGGGCCGCCTGCCGGCCTTCGCGGATCGCCCACACCACCAGGCTTTGCCCGCGCCGCATGTCGCCCGCCGTGAAGACCTTGGGGCGCGATGTCGCGTAGTCGCGGTCGTTGGCCTTGACGTTGCCGCGGCCGTCGAGCGCGATGCCGTCGGTCGGAACAAGACCATCGGTGACCGGCGCGACGAAGCCCATCGCCAGCAGCACCAGGTCGGCCGGGATCTCGAACTCACTGTCGGGGATCTCCTTGAACCGCTCGTCGACCTTGACGCAGATGAGCTTGGTCACGCGGCCGTCCTTGCCCTCGAAGCGCTTGGTGTTGACCGCGAAATCGCGCTTGGCGCCTTCCGCCTGGCTCGACGAGGTGCGCATCTTGAGCGGCCAGTGCGGCCAGGTCAGGTCCTTGTTCTCGTGCTCGGGCGGAGCCGGCATGATCTCGAGCTGGGTGACGCTCAGCGCGCCCTGGCGGAACGACGTGCCGATGCAGTCGGATCCGGTATCGCCGCCACCGATGACGACGACGTGCTTGTCCTTGGCCGAGATCTCGAGGACCTTGCCGAGCTTCTCGCCCGAGACCCGCCGGTTCTGCTGCGGCAGGAACGTCATGGCGAAATGGATGCCACCGAGGTCGCGGCCGGAAACCGGAATATCGCGCGGCTTCTCCGCGCCACCCGCGAGCAGCACGGCGTCATGCCTGGCCTCGAGATCGGCGAGCTTGGTCTTGCCGCCGATCGCGGTATTGCAATGGAAGGTGACGCCCTCGCCCTCCATCTGCTTGACCCGGCGCGCGATCACCGCCTTCTCGAGCTTGAAGTCGGGAATGCCGTAGCGGAGCAGGCCACCAGGGAACGCATTCTTCTCGTAGACGTGCACCTCGTGGCCGGACCGGGCGAGTTGCTGGGCGGCGGCGAGCCCGGCCGGACCGGAGCCGACGATGGCGACCTTCTTGCCGGTCTTCTTCTCGGCCGGCTCGGGAACCACCCAGCCCTCCTCCCAGGCCTTGTCGGCGATTGCACACTCGATGGTCTTGATGGTGACCGGCTTGTCCTCGATGTTGAGCGTGCAGGCAGCCTCGCACGGCGCCGGGCAGACGCGGCCGGTCACCTCGGGGAAGTTGTTGGTCGAGTGCAGGTTCTTGAGCGCACGCTTCCAGTCGCCGTGATAGACGAGATCGTTCCAGTCCGGGATCTGATTGTTGATCGGACAGCCGTTGTGGCAATAGGGAATGCCGCAGTCCATGCAACGGCTCGCCTGCTTCTGCACTTCCTCCTGCGGCAGAGGCTCGACGAACTCCTTGAAATGCTTCAAGCGCTCGTCGACCGGACGATAGCCGCGCTCGTGGCGGTCGAGTTCGAGGAAGCCTGTGATCTTGCCCATGGGTGTCAGGTCCGTGCGTCTGGCTCAGGTGTCATCCTCGGGCTTGGCCCGAGGACCCATTCATCAACTTGCGAAGTGCTTGGAATTCGAACTCGTTATTTGCTTTTGTTCCGATCCCGGCATGTCCGCGCCTGGACGCGCCATGGGTCCTCGGGCCAAGCCCGAGGATGACAACGGCGGGTGTGTGGGCGAAGCAGCGAGGTCGGATCGACGATAAATTTGAGCACAGTTGCCTCACGCATGGCGAGCCGGCCTCGCACCGCTGATCCATGACGCAGGTTGCCGCGTGGCCGAGGTCGAAGCCGCCCTCGTGTGCCACGCGGGTGTAGGCGACAAGCGCGATGTCGGCGATGGTGACACTGTCGCCGACCAGAAATTTCCGGCCCGCGAGTTGCGCCTCCATCAGGTCGAGCGCCTTCTCGCCGCGCTCGACGCGCCACGCCTCCCGCGCTTCCTTCGGCCGCTTCAGATAGAGCATGTGGAAGCGACACACCGCGATATATGGCTCGTGGCTGTACTGCTCCCAGAACAGCCACTCGTCGATCTTGGCCTGGGTGAACCCGTCCTCGGGCAGCAAGGCGGAACCGCGCGCCAGGTAGCGGATGATCGCGTTCGACTGGGCCAGATGACGACCGTCGTCGAATTCGATGACCGGCACCTGACCTTGCGGGTTGCGCGACAGGAACTGCGGCGACCTCGTCTCGCCGTCGACCACCGACACGGCGACCCACGTATACGGCAGGCCGAGATGATCGGCGGTGTACTTGACCTTGAGGCAGTTGCCCGAGATCAGATCTCCGTAGACGCGCATCACCCGGTCACTCCGCTGCCTTGGTCTTGGCGGCGCTCCGCTTCTTCACGCCGATCTCGAGCACATTGAAGCCCGTGGTATCGGTGCTCTGGGCAGCCGCCATCGTCTTCAATGCCTTGGCATACTCGACCGGCATCACCTTGCGGAACTTCGGCAGCCAGGTTGCCCACTCAGCCAGGATCGCCTGTGCCTTGGCCGAGTTGGTGTAGCGGGCGTGACGCTCGATCAACTCGTGCAGCCGGGCGACGTCGTTGGTGTCCATGTTCGACATGATGTCGACCACGCCCTGGCTCGCCAGGTTGCCCTTGCCGAACAGCTCGGTCGACAGCGCCTCCTCTGCCGCCACCGGCTGCAGATCGACCATCGACATGTTGCAGCGCTGCTCGAAATCACCCTTCTCGTCGAGCACGTAGGCGATGCCGCCCGACATGCCGGCCGCGAAGTTGCGCCCGGTCGGTCCCAGCACCACGACGACGCCGCCGGTCATGTACTCGCAGCCGTGATCGCCGGTGCCCTCGACCACCGCCAATGCGCCCGAGTTCCTGACTGCGAAGCGTTCGCCGGCAATGCCGCGGAAGTAGCACTCGCCGGAGATCGCGCCATAGAGCACGGTATTGCCGACGATGATGCTCTCCTCCGGCACGATGCCGCTCTTCGGGTCGGGCCGCACGATCAGCTTGCCGCCCGAGAGACCCTTGCCGACGTAGTCGTTGCCCTCGCCGACGAGGTCGAGCGTGATGCCCTTTGCGCACCAGGCGCCGAAGCTCTGGCCGGCGATGCCGTTCAGCGTCAGCACGATCGAAATCTTCCGACAGGCCGCTGTGGCCGTACTTCTTTGCCAGCGCTCCCGACAGCATCGCCCCGGTCGCGCGATCGCGGTTCGTGATCGGGAATGTCTTCTCGATCGTCTTCTTCTTGCCGTCGAGCACCGGCTTCACCGCCGCGATCAGCTGGTTGTCGAGCACCTTCTCGAGGCCGTGGTCCTGGCGCTCGCAATTGCGGATCGCGACGCTCTTCGGCACATCCGGCTTGAAGAACAGCCGCTCGAAATCGAGCCCGCGCGCCTTCCAGTGGCGGATCGCCTCGTCCTTGTCGAGGATCTGCGACTGGCCGACCAGCTCCTCGAACTTGGTATAGCCGAGCGCGGCCATGATCTCGCGCACCTCCTCGGCGATGAAGAAGAAGAAGTTGATCACGTGCTCCGGCTTGCCCTTGAAGCGGGCGCGCAGCACCGGGTCCTGGGTCGCGACCCCGACCGGGCAGGTGTTGAGATGGCACTTGCGCATCATGATGCAGCCGGCGGCGATCAGCGGCGCGGTGGCGAAGCCGAACTCGTCGGCGCCCAGCAGCGCGCCGATCACCACGTCGCGGCCGGTGCGCACGCCGCCGTCGACCTGCACCGCGATGCGGCCGCGCAGACGGTTGGCGACCAGCGTCTGGTGGGTCTCGGCCAGGCCGATCTCCCAGGGACTGCCGGCATGCTTGATCGAGGTCAGCGGCGAGGCGCCGGTACCGCCCTCGAAGCCGGCAATGGTTACGTGGTCGGCGCGCGCCTTGGCGACGCCGGCGGCAACGGTGCCGACACCGACCTCGGACACGAGCTTCACCGACACGTCGGCGGCCGGATTGACGTTCTTCAGGTCGAAGATCAGCTGCGCCAGATCCTCGATCGAGTAGATGTCATGATGCGGCGGCGGCGAGATGAGGCCGACACCCGGGGTCGAGTGGCGGACGCGGGCGATCACCTTGTCGACCTTGTGACCCGGCAGCTGTCCGCCCTCGCCGGGCTTCGCGCCCTGCGCCATCTTGATCTGCATCATGTCCGAGTTGACGAGATACTCCGTCGTCACTCCGAACCGCCCCGAGGCGACCTGCTTGATCGCCGAGCGCATGCTGTCGCCGTTGGGCTTCGGCACATAGCGGTCGGCCTCCTCGCCACCCTCGCCGGTGTTCGACTTGCCGCCGATCCTGTTCATGGCGATCGCGAGCGTGGTGTGCGCCTCCCTGGAGATCGAGCCGAAGCTCATGGCCCCGGTCGAGAACCGCTTGACGATGGCGGCGGCCGGCTCGACGCTCTCGATCGGCACTGCCGAGCGGCCGATCTCGGCCGCGCTCTTCAGCCGGAACAGCCCGCGCAGCGTCATCAGCTGCTCGCTCTGCTCGTTGATCTGGCGCGAATAGTCGCGGAACTTCTGCGGCACCTTGCCAGCCTTGGCATCGTCGACCGAGGCGCCGCGCACGGCGTGCTGCAGGTCCGCCACCACCGTCGGGCGCCACATGTGGGCCTCGCCCCGCACGCGGTATGCATATTCGCCGCCGACCTCCAGCGCGTCCTCGAGCGCCGGCACCCGGCCGAACGCCTGGCGATGGCGCTCCACCGTCTCGCGCGCGATCTGGCGAAGCCCGATGCCCTCGACCTGGGTATGGGTGCCAGTGAAGTACTTCCTCACGAAGCTCGACTTGAGGCCGACGGCGTCGAAGATCTGGGCGCCGCAATAGGACTGATAGGTCGAGATGCCCATCTTGGACATCACCTTCAGCAGCCCCTTGGACACCGCCTTGATGTAGCGCTTCACGCCCTCCTTGGGGGCAATCGTCTCGTCGAATTCCGGCAGCATCGCCTCGAGCGTGTCGAACGCGAGGTAGGGATTGATCGCCTCGGCGCCGTAGCCGGCGAGGGTCGCGAACTGGTGCACCTCGTGCGCCTCGCCGGTTTCGACGACGAGGCCGACCGAGGTGCGCAACCCCTGCTTGATCAGGTGATGGTGCACCGCGCTGGTCGCCAGCAGCGCCGGGATCGGGATGCGGTCGGGGCCGACGTTGCGGTCGCTCAAGATGATGATGTTGTAGTCGCCCGAGTGGACGGCCTCCTCGGCCTCGGCACAGACGACGTCGAGGGCCGCGCTCATGCCGGTGGCGCCCTTCGATTCATCGTAGGTGATGTCGATCGTGATCGAGGTGAACGGATTGTCCGTCACCGCACCGATCTGGCGGATGCGCTCCAGCTCGTCGTTGGTCAGGATCGGCTGCCCCACCTCGAGACGCTTGACCTTGGCGGTCCCGGCGAGATCGAGCAGGTTCGGGCGCGGACCGATGAACGAGACGAGGCTCATCACCAGCTCCTCGCGGATCGGATCGATCGGCGGGTTCGTCACCTGCGCGAAGTTCTGCTTGAAATAGGTGTGCAGCGGCTTCGACTTGTTCGACAGCACCGAAACCGGCGTATCGGTGCCCATCGATCCGACCGCCTCCTGGCCGGTAATCGCCATCGGCGCCATCAGGAACTTCAGGCTTTCCTGGGTGTAGCCGAAGGCCTGCTGCAGATCGAGCAGCGCGACATTGGTCTGGCGCTTCTTCGGCAGCTCCTTCAGCGGCAGGTCACCGACCTGGATCTGGGTGCGCCTCAGCCAGGTCTCGTACGGGTTGCGCGCGGCGAGCTCGGCCTTGAGCTCGTCGTCGGACACGATCCGGCCCTGCTCCAGGTCGATCAGCAGCATCTTGCCGGGTTGCAGGCGCCACTTGCGCACGATGTTCGACTCGGCGATCGGCAACACGCCCGACTCGGACGACATGATCACCCGATCGTCCTTGGTAACGAGATAGCGGGCCGGGCGCAGGCCGTTGCGGTCGAGCGTGGCGCCGATCTGCCGGCCGTCGGTGAAGGCCATGGCGGCCGGGCCGTCCCATGGCTCCATCAGGCAGGCGTGATACTCGTAGAAGGCGCGGCGCTTCGAATCCATGAGCGGGTTGCCGGCCCAGGCTTCCGGGATCAGCATCATCGCGGCATGCGCGAGGCTGTAGCCGCCCATCGTCAGGAATTCGAGCGCGTTGTCGAAGCAGGCGGTGTCCGACTGGCCTTCGTAGGAGATCGGCCACAGCTTCGAGATGTCCTTGCCGAACAGCGGGCTCTCGACGCTCGATTGCCGCGCCGCCATCCAGTTGACGTTGCCACGCAGCGTGTTGATCTCGCCGTTGTGCGCGACCATGCGATAGGGATGGGCGAGCTTCCACGACGGGAAAGTATTGGTCGAGAAGCGCTGGTGCACCAAGGCCATCGCCGAGGTCAGCCGCTTGTCGGACAGGTCCTTATAGTAGGCCTTGACCTGGTAGGACAGGAACATGCCCTTGTAGACCAGCGTCCGGCTCGACAGGGACACGGTGTAGAAGCCGATGTCGCGGCCCTTGTAGGCCGAATAGAGCACGTTCGAGATCACCTTGCGGGTGATGTAGAGGCGCCGCTCGAACGCATCCTCGTCACGGATCGCCTTCGGCCGGCCGATGAACATCTGCCGATGCACCGGCTCGGTCCGCCTGACCATCTCCGACAGCGACGAGTGGTCGACCGGCACGTCGCGGTAGCCGAGGAACTCGAGCCCCTCCTCGCGCACGATACGCCGTATCACCGTCTCGCAATGGGCGCGCAGGCGCTCGTCCTGCGGCATGAACAACTGGCCGACGGCATAATGACCGGGCTCGGGCAACGCGACGCCGGCCTTGTTGCACTCGTCCTTGAAAAACTCGTGCGGGATCTGGATCAGAATGCCGGCGCCGTCGCCGGCCAGCGGATCGGCCCCCACCGCGCCGCGATGCTCGAGATTCTCCAGGATCGCCAGCGCATCGGCGACGATGCCGTGGCTCTTGCGTGACTTGAGATCGACGATGAAGCCGACACCGCAGGCGTCTCGCTCCCGACGCGGGTCGAACAGGCCGGTCGGCGTCCCATCCTCGCCGATGAAGTGCTCGGGGTTGAGATGGCTCTGGCTGTCGGTCATGGTCGGCCTCGTGGCAAGGTCTGCCGGTCTGGGAACTGGTCTGCCTGATGGTTCAGCGCGGTTGCAGGAGCTTACTGCCTTGGCGTCGCGCGGTGGATCTTGTTATTGCGCCGGATCGCTGGCGGGGCGGGACTGGCAATCGCGCTCAGGCGCGCGTCGCATCCGCTTTTCGCGCTTTTCGCGTGCGTCGGTCATCGCCGATCGTCGAGGCGACAACAGGGCGTGCGACGCCGGAGGCTGCAGCGCGCCTCTCTCCATCCGGCATTATGTGCCGAAGCGTCGTCAAGCTTCACCTATACCCGTCGATGCCACGCGGACCAGTACAAACGCCTGGCGCCCCTGATTAGGTCAGTAAACCTGACCTTGTCAAAGAAAGAACATACTTTGCTCCGGCACACAAGCGAGAATTCCAGATAGGCCTTCACGCAATATTATTGCGCAAACTTGCGGCGGATCATGACAGGCTGCGCAGCATTCTGGCCGCCCCGCCAGCCGCCGCCGTCATGAATGAAAGATCACTGCCGGCGATCACCAGCTTCACGCCCATGCCGACGTACTTCCGCAAGCCTTCCTCGGTGTAGACGCCGCCGATCCCTGGCCATTTGCCATGGCGATGGCAGGCGGCGATCATGGTTTCGAACGCGGCGACCATCTGCTGGTGATAGAGCTGACCGGCAATGCCCATCTCCATCGACAGGTCGCTGGCACCGATCAGCAGCGCGTCGACGCCCGGCACCGCGGCGATGGCATCGGCGTTGGCGATTGCCTGCGGCAACTCGAGCATCACCACGACCAACATGCTGGCGTTGATTGCCGCGGCCGCCTCCGCCATCGGCAACGCGCCGAAGCCGGTCTGCGGCAGCGCGCCGACCACCGAGCGGTGCCCGAGCGGCGGGTACTTGACGCGATCGACGATCTCGCCCGCCTCCTCTGCGCTATCGACGTGTGGCATGACCACACCCCAGGCGCCCCCGTCCAGCATCCGGGTCGCCATGTCGTAACGCGCGCGCGGCACCCGCACGAGAGGCGTTATTCCGGCCGCCAGGCCGGCCACCGAGATCTGCGTCGCGGTATCGAGGCTCAGCGCGCCGTGCTCGAGATCGATGAACAGCCAGTCGTAGCCCGCCTGCCGCATCACCGGGGCGATGTCGACGGTGCGCGCCTGGCGCAAGCCGACGCCGATCGCAAGCTCTCCCCTTGCCAGCCGCTCGCGTGCCGGATTGCCGATCAGCGCCATGCCCTGTCTCCTTCGCTCAGCCGATGACCGACGCGAGCTTAGAGCCTGTCCGGGGGATTTTCATGGAGTTTCATCGCGCATGCATGGTCCAGATGGCAGGAGCGTCGGCGCAGCCGATACCCATCGGTATCGGCAAGGTGCGCGACGATGGGCCATGCATGCGCGACCGGAGGTGGCCCAATCTCGGTCGCCCGCCGCGTCGCAACCCTTGGCCGTAGCTGAGGCTACGACCAGCGGGCTGCTCCTTGCGGATCGACTCGACATTAGGCCATGAAATCTCATGAAAATCCCCCGGACAGGCTCTTAGAGTTTGCGACCGGGCTCCACAATCGCCGCCGGACACAGGACCAGGCTCGAGCGATTGCGCAGGGCGGGGGCTGGAATTGCAGGGAGGCTGTAGGTGGCGCAGCAAGACGGAAGTGCTAAGAAGCGTCGTACGGCTCTGTCATTGCCCACTTTTCTTAACGTGCTCCGTTGACTGAGCGCAGGCATGAATCGAAGTTGTTTTCAAGCGTGTATGTCGTCCGCTCCAACATCCGCGCCTGACGCCGCGCCCCCCCTGACCTCGAAGAAACTTCACCGGGCGTGAATTTAATTTGCGGCCACGGCGCGAATCAACATATCGATCTTGTGGATCACTACGCTCGTTCGTGATTGCTCACGCGCGAATCAGATATGCGTTGTCGTATCTGGAGGCGGTATGGCGGGTGATACTCAAAACACGAAAACAGATACGGCAGCTCCGACCCGCTTTGCGCGCTTGCGCGCGTGGTTTGTCGGCATCGGCGGCGTAGCCGTGCTCGGCGTGATTGCCCTAGGGTTCAGTAAATACGGAACGGATTTGGTCTATGAGTTCCTCGCCGCCCTTTTCCCACCCCGACAGATCGTCGAGAAGATCGTCAAGCCCACCCCCGCTCCCGAGGCAAAGAAGCCGCGCACGCCCCTCACCACCGGATCGATAAGACCAGCAAAACCGGCTGTCAGTGAGCGTGCGAAGTGTCTCGAAGATCAGAATACGGCCCTCATCCAGAACATGCGGAAGATTGAGAACGCCCGCGCTGAGCTGGAGAAGTGCAAGATCGACTTCAAGACAGCTCGCGTGATTTTCTGGACTGATGTCGAGGTGGCAGCGCACTGCGACACCTACAGTCGGATCGTCATGGCTCACACGGCTGTCGGCAGATCGATCGAGTCGTGGTGCTCTCCGTCGAAGCCATAGTTCGCCGGGGGGAATTTGCTTGTTCCACCTGAGTTTCGGCCCTTGAGACCGATCGATACGCCGAAAGGCGTTGGGAAACTTCGTCCGGGCACGCGAACGCGCGATCGGTCGCGCGTGCTTGGCCGTTACCTTTTGGCTGCGTTTCTGAGCCATCGCTAAACAGTGCCACCCAACCCCCGCTGCCTGTTTCGCCGCTGATCGGTCAACGCGTGCGGGGGCTATTGACTTCACAACATGCAAGAGCCGGGGCCGGGTGGCAGGGGCGTCTATGGGCTGATTTGGGCACCGGCGAGAAGTAAAATCTTTGTCATGATGGTAGGACGACGGACGGTGCGAGTGGCGACATCGCCGTGCACGGCCCGCACGCCGGAGCCGGGAACAGGCCTCACCGGCCGATTGACACAGCCAACGACGTTCCTTCGAAGAGCCGGTCGTTTTCGCCTCCATGAGCGCGCCCGACATGCCATTCGGTGCAGGGCTGCAGCCGTTCCAAGCCCCATGGAGATGCCGCCGACATCGAGGTCCACGTCGCGTGCTCCGACGTTTTGCACAGCAGGCCTCCCGGCCCCATATCCCAATGCAGTTGGAGAAATATCTCGAATGCCGCGCCGGGGCGGATACAAGGGCCGAGCCAGTAGTGCGGGCTGCGTCCGGCACTGTGATGAATGACGGCCGTCAGGCGCTGCTGCCCGCCGCGCAGGCCGACCCAGAGTGGTGGTAGCTCGCCGGGCCGGCTGGCACATAGAAGTGTCTGTTCCCGGCTGGTTCCGGCTCCAGCCGCGATCCCTGAGAACCGCAGCTCGAGGCGACGATGCTCGGCCGGAAATGCCACGGGTGCGTGCGTCGAGCCTGCCGCCAGCTCCAGCCACTGTCGAGGTTGCCGCTCCTTGAAAGGCCAATCGAGCTTCTCTCTCAGCTCACCCTTGGCATCCAGCACCTGATAGCGCAGACCGGCGTCATCGAGCGCCACCTGGACACAGTGAAGATATTCGACGCCTTCTGGCATACGGTGCGCCGTGCCGGCGCCGGCGGTGCAGATTTGCAGGACGCCCCGATGCACTTGAACGTCGAAAGCAAGGATATGGCTGCACAGATACGCGCGAACGCCATGCTTGACGAGGATGTCCCAGAACGCGGCGCCTGCGTTCGGCTCGACGTCGCGCTGGTTCGACCCGGAGAAGCCGTTGACCGAGAACACGGGATGATGCCCGACGACAAGCTTGTGTGAAGCATCGCGGTGTGACACCAGAACGTTCTCGAGCCATTGGCATTCGACAAAACCTTCGCCGCCCAACCCTGACCAGAGCGTGTTCACGAAGACGAGCAAAAGGTCGTCGCGCCGCACCCAATACGATAATCCCTCCTGGCCCGGAGGACCGTTGCGCGGCATGGCGAGCACGTCGCGAAAAACCTGTTCGCTCATCTCATCATAGGTCGTGTGATTGCCTGTCGAGTGCCACATCGGGATGACACGGCGATCGAGCCAGCTCGTTTCAATGTCGATCCAGTGTCGCCACTGGGCGAGCAACCGATCGCGGCCGGGTGTCAGGCCTGAGACTTCATCGCCGGCAAATACGATGAACTCGGGCGAAGGGTCGAGGCGCCGAACGACGGCGTTGACCTCGGCAAAGGTTTTCT
Source organism: uncultured Alphaproteobacteria bacterium (assembly GCA_963750535.1). Classification (GTDB taxonomy): domain Bacteria; phylum Pseudomonadota; class Alphaproteobacteria; order Rhizobiales; family Hyphomicrobiaceae; genus JAKFWF01. The sequence goes on from CAVVRF010000045.1 coordinate 58,227, forward strand.
CGTGATGCGCACCCGGGATGCCCGAGCAGGCATCTCCATAGAGCACAAATTGATGGCCCGTGCCGCGTGGCAGCAAGGCCGGAATCCGGCCGGCGGAAGTATCGGGCGATGGCTTTTTGTGCATAACCAAGAGTGCCTGACACGGAGGCATACCGCAATCTTGGCACCAGCCCCGAAGATAGTTGCGGGTCCGATTCGACGTGGGCACCGAGTTCGGCGCCACGCCCGGATTGCCCGCGAGACCGCCTTTGCTCCCGGCTAGAGAACGAGCACCTCGGTCTTGCACACGTGGGGCTCGGCGTTCTCACCTGAGGGAGACGGATGGATGCGGCGCGGCCGTGAGACTGACAATGAGCGGTGAGAGGAAACGGCGCGGCACCGAACGGCTACGCCACCGCGCCTCTGATGATTACGAGCTCAAGTCCTTTTATAAGAGGGATGCGAGCCAATTTCAGGGGGTGTACGGTTTGGCAGCTATCTCGGCGCCTTATCTGGTTTTCCGATGACGAATTGCCTTGGCCTGACAGCCGACGTTTGAGGTTCTGCGGCCATGGTTCGCAGCCGACAGAAGCGGTGTCCGACCTACTCGGTGACATCGGCATCGTCGGGTTGCCGCCTGAGGAGCTCGGCAAGTCGCTGTCCGGCGGTACGCAGCTCGTCGTGCGGCGGCAGCGCCAACGCGAGCCGCACAGCGTTCGGTGCGTGGCCGGGCGCCATGGCGAAAGCGCTGGAGGGAGTGATTGCGACACCTGAGCGGCTAGCCGCGGTGACAAAACTCTCCGAGCGCCAGCCATCCGGCAATTTCAACCAAAGATGATAGGAGCCAGGATCGGCCGCGAACTCGCCGGGGGCCAGCAACTTGCGAACAATCGCTTGCCGTTGCCGTGCATCCTGACGCTTGAGCTTCACGATCTCGCCGATGACGCCGTCGTGGATCAGGCGGACGCCGGCACTCAGCGCCAGCGGTGTCACGGTCCAGGCACCGCCTCTGACTGTCGACCATACACGGTCGCGTAGCGGTGGTGGCACATGCAAAATGCCAACCGACAACCCGGGGGCGATGCGCTTGGACAGGCTGTCGACGACGATGCACTGCTCTGGGGCGAGCACGGCGAGCGGCGGCGTATCACTGAGAAACCCGTAGACACGGTCCTCGACGATTGTGATGCCAAGCTTGGCTGCCATCCGCACGATCTCCGAGCGCCGCTTTGGCCCCATCGAAATACCGAGCGGATTGTGCATCACCGGCTGAAGGTACACCGCCGCAATCGTCGCCTTGCGATTAGCGCGGGCCAGCGCCTCCGGAATGAGCCCTTCGGAATCCATCGCGACGGGTACGATCGCCGCGCCGATACGTGCGGCGATGCTTTTGATCATCGGATAGGACAGCGCTTCGACCGCGACGCGACTGCCGACTGGGGCCAGGGCAGCCAGCGCAGCGGCAATGGACTGCCGGCCAGAACCGGTAAAGACCATTGCCTCGGGTCGAGGCTGCCAGTGTGGCGTGCTGAGCATGCCGGAGAAGGCAGCCCGCGCCGCTTCGATCTGACGGGACGTCACCGGACCGGTCACCGAGGCGGCCACGTCGGCGCGCTGCAACCCCGCCAATGCGAGGGCGATGAAGCCCGCCTGCTCAGGAATGGTCGGAAAGTTGAATTCCAGGTCGATGGGGCCGTCATGCCGCTCACGGGGCAGGACTGGATGCACCGAGGCGCCTGCCACGAAGGTGCCACGCCCGACCTCGCCGACTACGAGCCCGCGCCGCAGTAGCTCCGCATAGACGCGGCCGGCCGTCGAGACGGCGATGGCTTTCTGGTAGGCAAATGCGCGCTGCGGCGGGAGACGATCGCCGGCCTTCAGGCGCCCGGCTGCAATGTCGCCGGCGATGGCATCTGCGTAAGTCGTGTACTCGAGCGTTGGCATTATTGCACCGAGGGCAATGTTTCGATTGCACCGATACTATGAAGCCATCATTGTCGATACGCAACCGACAGGGATTGGGAGTGATGCCGATCACAATGACCCTCGCCGCATTCGCACTGGTCGCCCTGGGCATGGTGCTGACGCCCGGGCCGAACATGATCTATCTGATCTCCCGCTCGATTCTGCAGGGCCGGCTTGCGGGTTTAGTCTCGTTGCTGGGCGTAGTGCTCGGTTTCGTCTTCTACATGTTTGCTGCCGCGGTTGGATTATCGGCGCTGCTGCTGGCCGTACCGCTGGCATACGAAACGATCCAATGGATTGGTGCCGCGTATCTGCTCTATCTCGCCTGGGGCGCCGTAAAGCCTGGCGCACGCTCGCCGCTGCAACCGCGGCATGACCTTGCCTTCGACAGCCCGAGACGCCTGTTCGTGATGGGCTTCCTGACCAACTTGCTCAACCCCAAGATCGCCGTTCTCTACCTGTCGCTTCTTCCTCAATTCATCGACCCTGGTCGCGGAGCGGTCCTCGGGCAGTTCATCGCGCTTGGGGTGACGCAGATCGCGCTCAGCTTCACGATCAACCTCGTCATCGTGCTCTGTGCCGGGGCGGTCGCCGAATGGTTCGCGACGCGGCCGACGTGGCTCATGGTGCAGCGCTGGCTCATGGGTGGCGTGCTGGCAGCCCTCGCCGTCCGGCTCGCCCTCGAACGCCGCGCGGCTTGAAGGTGCTCCCATGACCGAGCAGTGGCGTCATAACAAGGCAGCGGGCCACGGCCGGATGCTGCCGTTCGCTCTGCAATCGCTCGTAGCGCTCATTTTGGTGTGGCTCCACCGCGCGCGGACTCGACGCGAGTTGTCCCAGCTCGACGACATGCAAATGCGCGACGCCGGCATCAACGCGGAGATGCTGCGCCGCGAGGCCGAAAAACCGTTCTGGCAGGAGTAGCGTTCTCCGCAGCGTTGCCACCGGAGTGGCCGCATCATGCCGACTTGTTCTACCGGCTTGAGCGGGCAGGGCACCCAATGGTATCGGCTAGGCATTGCCGATTTCAAATTGCCGGTCGTCATCAGGAAAGGCATGCGGACACCCATGGCCTTCGCGGACTCGAACGCACCGCCCTGATTGCCGTGTTCAAGGGCCGTCCAGCCATTCTTGGCGAAAATCCGACGCTTGTCAGCCGCCGACAGGTTGGTGGCCAACGCGGTCGCCAGCACGATTGCTGCAAACAAAAAGCTCCATCATTCTCTACCTCTACATCCGAGCGCCTCGCTCTACCGCAACGCAAAAGCGATAGCAGGGCCTCGCTTGACAGCATAAGACGAGCGATAGGATCTGCGCAGTGAGAAAACACGCTCGCTGCATCGCAGATGACCGGTCCTGCACCGGTGCAGACCTTCTCCACACGCGTACCTGGGTGGAACTGCAAGCCGCACGGGGTGTTGGGGGGGGGGGGGGAAGGGGGGCAGGAGCGAGGGAATGAGAAAGCGGGAGGGGGAAGCGGGCTTGCTCTGAGCTAGGGATGATTTGCGAGATCAATTTCGTCGATCCGATTTCGTCGACAGATTTCAAGGTGGAAGCTGCCGACTGCGGTCAACTCCACCAGGTCGAGCGGTGATCAATAAGCGCGGCGCGGGGGTTTTCTTACGGTCGCACACGAGCTGAGAGAAAGGACACGCGATGGCCAAGAACACGATTTGCCTATGGTACGACAGGGACGCCGAGGCTGCTGCACGCTTTTACGCCGAGACCTTTCCCGATAGCACGGTAGGTGCCGTCCACCGCGCACCCAGCGATTACCCATCCGGCAAGGCGGGGGACGTGTTGACGGTCGAGTTCACGGTCGCCGGCGTCCCCTGTCTCGGCCTCAATGGCGGTCCCGCGTTCAAGCACAACGAATCCTTCTCGTTCCAGATCGCCACCGACGATCAGCAGGAGACCGACCGCTACTGGAATGCCATCGTTGGCAATGGCGGCCAGGAGAGCGCGTGCGGTTGGTGCAAGGACAAGTGGAGCATCTCCTGGCAAATCACGCCGCGCGTGCTGACCGAGGCGCTGGCTGCCGGCGGCGACGAAGCAAAGCGCGCATTCGATGCGATGATGGACATGAAGAAGATCGACATCGCCGCGATCAAGGCGGCGCGGCGCGGCTGACGTTGCGCCCTTCGGAACGATCCCACAGTTATTGGGCTGCGCACCCGTAGCATTGCAGGATTCCCCGCATGCGATGAGCCTGAGGACCTGATATCTTGTCCCCGTCTCCTCGATCAGCGATGAGCCGACGTGAACGAAGCGGCGGGAGTTTATCACGCTTTTTGGCAGTGCGGCGGCATGGTCGCACCGCGCAGGTGCGCAGCAGGGGGCGATGCCGGTGGTGGGCTTCCTCGGCCCGGCGCTCGGTACGCGACAGCACTGGTTCGCGGCGTTCCGCAGGGGCTTAGGCGCGGAGGGCTTTGTCGAGGGGCAGAACGTGGCGATCGAGTCCCGCTCGACCGACGGCGGGGAGGAGGGACTGCCGGCGCCTGCCGCTGATCTGGTCCGCCGCCAGGTCGCGGTGATGTTCGCTTCGGGACCGCCCGCAGCACTCGCGGCCAAGCGCTCGACAGAAACCATCCCGATCGTATTCGTGAGCGGCGGCGACCCCGTGCAAATGGGTCTGGTGTCGAGCTTCCATCGGCAGGGTGGAAATGTCACCGGGTTCTACTTCCTCGCCACCGAGTTGGTGACCAAACGATTGGCGCTGCTGCGCGAGCTGTTGCCTGGGGCGAAGCGTGTTGCCGTACTTGTCAATCCGACCAATATGGCAACAGCCGCGCCAACGGTGCGGGACGGGGCTGTCGCCGGCCGCGCGCTCAGTCTTGAAATCCAGGTCTTCAATGCCAGCACCAGCGGAGAGATCGACGATGCCTTCGCGGCTTTTTCGAGCTGGCGGCCGGACGCACTGTTCGTCGGTCCCGACCCGCTCTTCAACACCGAGCGCGCGCTGCTTGTGACCTTGGCAATGCGCCATGCGCTTCCCGCGTCCTACTTCCAGCGCGATCATGCTGAGGCGGGCGGCCTGATGAGCTACGGACCCGACTTCGCGGATTCCTATCATCAAGCTGGCGTCTACGTCGGTCGGCTTCTGAAGGGCGCGAGACCAGCAGATTTCCCGGTGCAACAGCCGACCAAATTCGAGCTGGTCATCAACCTCAAAACAGCCAGGGCACTCGGGTTGACCGTGCCACCCGCACTCCTGGCGCTTGCTGACGAGGTCATCGAATGACCTTCAGGGCGTCGCCGCCGGCACCTCGATGCTGCTCCTCCTCACGGCAGATAATGTGGCCCTGACCGTGCTCGTTCTCCAGCCGGGAACAAAGGCGGTCTCGGGGGCGGACCGGCCGTGGCGCCGACTCGGCGCCCACGTCGAGGATGCCCCGCAACTATCTTCGGGGCCGGCGCCAAGATTGCGGTACGCCTCCGTGTCAGGCACTCGTGGTTATGCACAAAGAGCCATCGCCCGATACTGGGCGGCGACAATCAAAGTGGGAACTCAGCGCCAATCAGGATGAGACTGCGCCGGTGGGGGCGGGGCGAAGGGAGGGCGTGAGCCCGACCCCACCGGCGGCGCGTTTTTCAAGACCTGCCTGACGGTCGGGTGGGGTCAGAGCAGGCTGTTGATTCGTCTCGACAACGAGGGATCAGCGCTTGCCCGGCCCCCAAATCAGCGACCACCAGATGAGGCTGTACATGAGTTACCGACAGGCACTGTCCCCCGAGGCCGCCGCGGCCAAGGCGCGGTTCTCGACCGCGACCGCCTACCGGATCGAGGACGATCCACGGCTGCCGTCGCAGAAGGCGGCACCACGAGGGCGGCGGCGACCCGATCCCCTGGAGCCGTACTGGGACGCGGAGGTCGTGCCGATCCTCAAACGCGCGCCCGGCATCCGGGTGTTCGGCGTGCTCGACGACGGGGTCATCGACGAGCGCACGTTTGTACGACGGTCGCCAATAATTGTACAACGACCGCCGCCACCCGAACCCAACTGCTTGATTTTGTTGGTGCCGCAAGAGGGATTCGAACCCCCGACCCCATCATTACGAATGATGTGCTCTACCAGCTGAGCTATTGCGGCAACCGTCGTATCTGATTGGTGCCCAGAAGAGGACTCGAACCTCCACGCCTCGCGGCGCTAGTACCTGAAACTAGTGCGTCTACCAATTCCGCCATCTGGGCAGGCCGGGCGTGAATAGAGGGTGCCGCTGCGGCTGTCAATGTGGTTGCGAGTGGCCAATCGCCAAGTGGCCAATGGCCAATAGAGACGAGGCCCCTATTGGCTACTGGCCATTGTCCATTCGCCCGCCTTTAGCCCATGTAGCTCACGAACTTGGCCGACATATAGACCTGCAGGCCTTCGACGCCGCCCTCGTGGCCGTAGCCGGAGTCCTTGATGCCGCCGAACGGCACCTCGGGCAGCGCCAGACCCTGGTGGTTTATCGTCACCATGCCGTGGTCGAGGACGTCGGCAACCTTGGCCGCGGTCTTGCCGTTGTGGGTGAAGGCGTAGCTGGCGAGGCCGAACGGCAGGCTGTTCGCCTGCTCCAGCATCTTGTCGGTATCCTTGAAGCGCATCATGATCGCGACCGGCCCGAACGGCTCCTGCGTCATGATGTTGGCATTGGCCGGCACGTCGGTCAGCACCGTCGGCTCGAAGAAGTTGCCCTGGTTGCCGATGCGCTTGCCACCGGTCGCGACCTTGGCGCCCTTCTCCTGCGCGTCCATGATGATCGACTCCATCGCGGTGATGCGGCGCGGATTGGCGAGCGGCCCCATCTTGCTCGCCGGGTCGAGGCCGTCGCCGACCTTGAGGCCCCGGGCGTTGGTCGTGAACTGCGCGACGAACTTGTCGTAGACCTTCTCGTGCACGAAGAACCGGGTCGGCGAGATGCACACCTGACCAGCGTTGCGGTATTTCAGGCCGGAGGTGAGGTTGGCGACCTCCTCCGGATTGGCATCGTCGAACACCAGCACCGGCGCGTGGCCGCCAAGCTCCATGGTCGCGCGCTTCATGTGCTGGCCGGCCAGCGCCGCCAGATGCTTGCCGACCGGCACCGAGCCGGTGAACGAGATCTTGCGGATGATCGGCGACGGGATCAGGTACTCGGAGATCTCGGCCGGCACCCCGTAGACGAGGTTGACGACGCCATCCGGCACGCCGGCGTCGATGAAGCACTTCAGCATCCCGATCGGCGAGCCGGGGGTCTCCTCCGGGCACTTGACGATGATCGAGCAGCCGGCGGCAAGCGCAGCGGCGATCTTGCGCACCGCCTGCGTCACCGGGAAGTTCCAGGGCGAGAAGCCGGCGACCGGGCCGACCGGCTCCAGGATTACCATGTTGCGAACCCCGTCCGCGCGCGCCGGAATGATGCGGCCGTAGGCACGGCGGCCTTCCTCGGCGAACCAGTCGCAGATATCGGCGGAGCCCAGCACCTCGAGCTTGGCCTCGGCCAGCACCTTGCCCTGCTCCTGGGTGAGCACGGTGGCGATGGCGTCGGCGCGGGCGCGGATCAGATCGCCGGCCTTGCGCAGGATCTTGCCGCGCTCGAACGGCGAAACCTTGCGCCAGGTGTTGAAACCCTTCTGCGCGGCCTTGAGCGCGGCGTCGAGGTCGGCCTTCGAGGCATGCGGCAGGTTGCCGAGCACGGCGTTGGTCGAGGGGTTGACGACGTCCTGGGCCTTGGACGAGGTCCCCTTGGTCCACTTGCCGTCGATGAAATGGTGCAGCGTTTCGTACATTGGCGCGTCCTTCCAGAGGCTTGGGTGATCGTTGAGCCGGTGTATAGAGTATGGAGCCGGCCGGTCGGCAAGCAAATTGCGTGCGCGGCTGGCATGCGAGGTGGCGGCTGTCGCCCTCGTCGTGGCTGCTCGATACGACCGCAGGCTACGCAGCAACGACACGTCGATCTCGCCGAGGCTGCCGAAATCAGCGTGCACGACGTCGCCTTCGACGATGGCGAGCGGCACCATGCAGGTGCCGGTAGTGACGATCTCGGCCCGTCGCAGCGTGATGCCCAGGCCGGACAGCTCGTTGGCGATCCAGGCCATCGCGAGGCGCGGATCACCGAGCACGTTCGCGCCGCTGCCGTCGCGCTCGACCTTGCCGCGGATCTCACCCTTGACCCGATGGCGGGACAGATCGAGACCTCGCCAATCGGCCGAGACTGCCGGTCCGAGCACCAGCTCGTGCGCGCAGGCATTGTCGGCGATGAGCGTCGGTCCGCCGACGGAGGCAAAATCGGCGAACCTCGAATTTGGCAGCTCGATCGCCAGGTGCATGGCCTCGACCGCCGCCATCACCTCGTCAACCGAATAGGCCTGCAACCGCGGCGCGAGATCGCGGCCGAGCCGGAAGGCGAATTCGGGCTCGGCCACCCGCATCCGGTTGCGCGCGAGCGAGGTGACGGCGCCCGGTGCCAGCGTCCGCTCGGCCAGGATGCGGCCGGCCATCGGGCCATCGACGCCGATATGACGCTGGCCGGCGGTACTGGTTGCGGCAATCTTCCAGCCGACGCGCGGGCGGGCCGAGCGGCCATCGAGACAGGCCTGGATGGCATAACCCTCCTCGCGGGTCCGCGGCTTCAGCGGGGCGGCCAGATCGTCGATCACCTCGCCTGCCTGCCAGAGCTGCCAGATGAGGTCGGAGGCGCGTTGCTGGGCTGTGGTCTGCATGGTCTTGATCCGTTGGTTGCGACGCAGAAGTGTGGCACAGGATGCGTGCGCGTGGATAACTCGAGCCCCAGCGCCAGGCGATTAGGAGCCCTCGATGCGAGCATGGCTGTTGACCGTTCTCGTCCTGCTGGCGGGCGCGGCGGGGGCGGTCGCGGCCGAGAGCCCGGGCCAGCGCCTGCTCGCGGCCTACCCCGATCATCTCGCCGCGGTCGATGGCAACGACCTCGTCTGGAAGGATGGCACCCGCATGCCGATCGATGACGGCAAGGGGGCCAAGCCGTTCGAGGACTGGCTTGCCGCGCCGGACCTCAAGGACATGCTGGCGATCGCGTATCCGGCAGGCGACGTCGCCCTGCCGCCGGCCAAGAACAGCGATCCCGGCCGCGCCCGCAACCACGCCTTCTTCGCCAGGATGTACGGCGACTGCAGCAAGGGCGAGGTGGCGAAGAACCTGGTCGAGGTCGTGTGGTTGCCGAGGAAGGCCGGCCAGCGGCTCATGGTCACCAAGGTCAACGGCATCGCCGGCAAGCTCGCCGCGATCAGCCGCGCCCTCGACGAGCTGCCCGCCACCTTCGATGCCTACTTGAAACCGTCCGAGGGCACCTACGTGTGCCGCCCGATCGCCGGCACCAGCCAGGTCAGCGGTCACGGCTATGGCATCGCGATCGATATTGCGACCCGGAACGCGCACTACTGGCGCTGGAGCAAGGGCGGCGCGGCGGCCTACCAGAACAAGGTTCCGATGGAGATCGTGCGGATTTTCGAGCGGCACGGCTTCATCTGGGGCGGCAAATGGTGGCACTACGACACCATGCATTTCGAGTATCGCCCCGAGCTCCTGCCAAGCCCGGCTCCGAACTGACCCGCAAATTCCGGCTGGAGAGCTACTGCCGCCCCCCGAATTTGATCGTTCGCCCGGTAGATTGGCTGCTTGAAGCGAATTTTGCGCATTGCAACACCGCAAGGCAGCCGGTATACACGCGCGATCTCATGCATACGACTATGAGACTGCGCTGCGGCACCCTTGGAGGCCGGGCGGTAAGAAGCACGGGCCGCTTGCACGGCCCATTTTTCATTGGAGACAGCCATGGCAGATCTAGTTGAACTGAAAGCCACGGCGCGTCCTCGGGCAGGCAAGGGGGCCGCCCGGGCAGTGCGTCGTGAAGGCAGGATTCCCGCCGTCGTCTACGGCGACAAGAAAGAGGCCGAGACCATCGCCCTCGACGAGAACGAGCTCTGGAAGACGGTGATCAAGGGCAAGTTCCTGTCGACGGTGTTCCAGATCGACGTCGACGGCCGCAAGCTCAAGGTGCTGCCGCGCGACGTGCAGCTCGATCCGGTCAAGGATCGGCCGATCCATGTCGACTTCCAGCGCGTCGCGGCCGACGGCATGATCCGCGTCAACGTGCCGGTCAAGTTCGTCAACGAGTTGCTGTCGCCCGGCCTGAAGCGCGGCGGCGTGCTCAACGTCGTGCGCCATGAGGTCGAGGTGATCTGCCCGGCCGACGCCATCCCGCAGGTGTTCGAGTTCAACCTCGAAGGTCTCGAGATCGGCCGCTCGATCCACATCTCGGCGACCACGATGCCGCCGAACGTGCGCCCGACCATCGTCAATCGCGACTTCACGGTGGCGACCATCGCCGGCGCCTCGTCGAAGGGCGAAGCCGAGGCCGCGCCGGGCGCTGCCGAAGGTGCCGCACCGGCCGCTGCCGCAGGCGACGCCAAGGCTGCGGCTCCCGCCGCCGCCAAGGGCGCCGCAGCGCCTGCAGCCAAGGCCGCCGCTGCGCCAGCCAAGGGCGCGGCTCCGGCGGCCGCCAAGCCGGCAGCCAAGAAGTAAGCTCGTTGCGGCACTCCGGCGTGCGCTGATCATGCGCATGCCGGAGCCAATCACGGCTGCCGCCTTCATTGAGGCTGGCTCTCCATGAAACTGTTCGTCGGCCTCGGCAATCCGGGCGCGAAATACGCCGGCAATCGCCACAACGTCGGCTTCATGGCCGTCGAGCGCATCGCCGACCGCCATCGCTTTGCCGTGTGGCGGCGCAAGTTCGAGGGCCTCGTCGCCGAGGGCGACATCGACGGCGAGCGGGTGCTGCTGCTGAAGCCCGAGACGTTCATGAATGACAGCGGCCGCTCGGTCGGCGAAGCCGCGCGGTTCCACAAGATCGACATCGCCGACATCGTGGTGTTCCACGACGAGCTCGATCTCGAGCCCAGCCGCCTCAAGGTCAAGGTTGGTGGCGGCAATGCGGGCCACAACGGCCTGCGCTCGACCTCGGCGCATATCGGCAACGACTACATGCGGGTGCGGATCGGCATCGGCCATCCAGGCGCCAAGGACGCGGTCGTCCACTACGTGCTCAACGACTTCGCGAAAGCCGAAGCCGCCTGGGTCGAGCCGATGCTGGATGCGATCGCGGCCAGCGCCGGCTGGCTCGCCAAGGGCAAGGCGGACCGCTTCCAGTCGGACATCGCGCGACTGACGGCGGCCGAGGACGCCGCGCCCGAGCCAAAGGCAGCCGCCAGCAAGCCGGCCGCCCCGAAGCCGGCACGGCATCCGGCCGGCGAGCGCATGTCGAAGTCGCAGGGCGCCATCGCCGAAAACCTGAAGAAGTGGCTGCAACGCCGCCAAACGAAAGAGTGAGACCATGGGCTTCAAATGCGGCATCGTCGGCTTGCCGAACGTCGGCAAGTCGACCCTCTTCAACGCGCTGACGCAGACGGCGCAGGCGGAGGCGGCGAACTATCCGTTCTGTACCATCGAGCCGAACGTCGGCGAGGTCGGCGTGCCCGATCCGCGCCTCGACAAGCTCGCAGCCATCGCCGGCAGCCAGCAGATCATCCCGACGCGGCTGACCTTCGTCGACATCGCCGGCCTGGTGCGCGGCGCGTCGACGGGCGAGGGCCTCGGCAACAAGTTTCTCGCCCATATCCGCGAGTGCGACGCCGTCGCCTACGTGCTGCGCTGCTTCCTCGATGACGACATCACCCACGTCGAGGGCCGTATCGATCCGCTGGCCGACGCCGAGGTGGTCGAGACGGAGCTCATGCTGGCCGACCTCGAGAGCTGCGAAAAGCGGCGCACGGCTGCCGAGAAGAAAGCGAAGGGCGGCGACAAGGAGGCGATCGCCCTGGTCAAGCTGCTCGACAAGGCGCTCGAGCTGCTGCGCGCGGGCAAGCCGGCGCGCCTCGCCAAGCTGACGACGGAGGAAGAACCCGGCTACCAGGCCCTGCAATTGCTGACAGCCAAGCCCGTACTATACGTCTGCAACGTCGACGAGGCCTCGGCCGCCACCGGCAACAAGTTCTCGAAGACGGTCGAGGAAGCCGCGCACAAGGAAGGCGCCGGCGTGGTTGTGATCTCGGCCAAGATCGAGGCCGAGTTCGCCGGCCTGTCGGTCGACGAGCGCGCCGAGTTCCTGAAGGACTTGGGCCTCGAGGAAGCCGGCCTCAACAAGCTGATCCGCGAGGGCTATCAGCTCCTGGGCCTGCTGACCTACTTCACGGTCGGCCCGAAGGAGGCGCGCGCCTGGACGATCACCGCCGGCACCAAGGCGCCGAAGGCGGCCGGCGTGATTCACACCGACTTCGAGAAAGGCTTCATCCGTGCCGAGACCATCGCCTACGACGACTACATCCAGTTCGGTGGCGAGAACGGCTGCAAGGATGCCGGCAAGATGCGGCTCGAAGGCAAGGAGTACGTCGTCAAGGACGGCGACGTGATGCACTTCCGGTTTGCGAACTGAGGCGGGTGGGCTACCGCTGCCGCACCGAGCTCTTGCCGCCGACACCGGGCGCTAGGAGGATTGTCGTCAGCGTCTGAAAGCTTCTTCCAGGAACACCCGTGTCACGGCGCGGACCTGCGGCAGGTTGATGAGGGTGTGCGGCGCCCCTGGTATCAGCACGATCGTCGCCGTCTTGCTGTCGGCCAGCGCCGCAGCGCAGTGGCCTTTGGCGGCGGCGCTGCCCAGCCACGAATTCGTTTGCGAGAAGTAAGGGTCGACGCTGCTGATGACGTTCAGCAGCGGCTGATTCGGGACCACCTGCGTGCGATGCGCCTCGACGAAGTAGTTGTCCTCGCAGCTCCATGAAAACACGATTCGGCCGGCCAGCTCGGCGTCGCCCGCTCGAGCGACCGCCGTTGCGCCCTCGCTGGTGCCCGCCAGGACCAGTCGGGAGGTATCCGCCCAGGAGGATTGCCTAACCGCCGCCAGCGCGAGCCCGACTTCGGAGGCGCGCAGCGCGTGGATCTGCTCGTACACGTTCTTTGCGATCGGCGAGGTGTAGGTGAGCCGATCGGGCAAGGCGAAGGAATCCGGCGCCACGCTGGCGATGCCCAGGCCGGCCAGCCATGCCTGCCACTCGCCGATCGCCTTCAGTCCGAGACCCGAGGAGCCATGGAGAAATATCACCACCGGCACGCGGCGATCGAGCCCCGCCGGTAGATCCTTCCACGCCCCTTGGAATACGCTGCCGCCGGTCGCCGCCGCCGGCAGCACCGTTTGCGCCATCGCTATGACGTCAAGCGCCGACTGCGGTGTGTGCGCGACCGCGCTGCCCTTGACCGCCCCCTTCGGCGCAACCTCCTGCGCCTGACACTGCCCGGCGCCTGCAATGAACCCCGCGAAGCCACAAAGCAGCGCAAGGGACTTCGAACTTGCTCTCATCGGCAGTTACCCTCCCCCGACGCCTCACGCGAACTCGATGATCACCGCGTCGACCGCCAGGCTGTCGCCGGCCTTCGCCTTGACTGCCTGCACCCGGCCGTCGCGCTCGGCGCGCAGAATGTTCTCCATCTTCATCGCCTCGACCACCGCGAGGTTGTCGCCGGCCTTGACCTCCTGGCCGGCCTCGACGTGGATCGCCTTGACCAGTCCCGGCATCGGGCAGAGCAGGAACTTGCTCATGTCGGCGACCGTCTTCTCCGGCATCAGCGCGGCAAGCTCGGCCTCGCGCTCGGTGAACACATGCACCTCGGCCTGGATGCCGCGATAGGCGAGATCGTAGCCGTTGAGGATCGGCCGCACCTGCACGGCGGACGTCTTGCCGTCGACGGTGCCGGTCCACACCGGCTCGCCCGGCCACCAGGCCGATACGATCTCCAGGCAGCGCCCGGGTTTGTCATTGCGATCGAGCAGGGTGACGCGCGTCGGATGGCCATTGGCACCCGACACTTCCATGCGCAGGCTCGTCTTGCCGACGCGCACGACGCGGCGGGTGGCGAACCGCACCATCGAGCCGCCCATCTGACCGGTGATGCTGCGGCGGCGATTGTTGTTGAGGTGATCGATCGACGCGGCGATGCCGGCCAGCAGCTCGAGCTCGGCGCCCTTCGGCTCGCGCGGCTTGAAGCCGTCCGGATATTCCTCCTTGATGAAGCCGGTCGAGATGGTGCCGGCGCGCCAGCGCGGATGCTGCATCAGCGCGGTCAGGAACGGGATGTTGTGCTGGATGCCGTCGATGCGGAAGGCGTCGAGCGCCTCGGCCTGGGCGTCGATCGCGGCGATGCGGTTCGAGGCATGGGTGACGAGCTTGGCGATCATCGGGTCGTAGTACATCGAGATCTCGCCGCCCTCGCCGACGCCGGTGTCGTTGCGCACGGTGACGCCGTTGGCCGTGCCCTCGCGCGGCGGCCGGTACTTCACCAGGCGACCGATCGAGGGCAGGAAGCCGCGATACGGGTCCTCGGCATAGATGCGGCTTTCGACCGCCCAGCCCTTGAGTTTCACGTCGGCTTGCTTGAAGGCGAGCTTCTCGCCGGCCGCCACGCGGATCATCTGCTCGACGAGGTCGATGCCGGTGACGAGCTCGGTCACCGGATGCTCGACCTGCAAGCGGGTGTTCATCTCGAGGAAGAAGAACGAGCGGTCCTGGCCGGCGACGAACTCGACCGTGCCGGCGCTGTCGTAGCCGACCGCCTTGGCGAGCGCGACCGCCTGCTCGCCCATGGCGCGACGGGTCGCCTCGTCGAGCAGTGGCGACGGCGCCTCCTCGATGACCTTCTGGTTGCGGCGCTGGATCGAGCACTCGCGCTCGCCGAGATAGACGACGTTGCCGTGCTTGTCGCCGAGGACCTGGATCTCGATGTGTCGTGGACTGACGATGAATTTCTCGATGAACACGCGGTCGTCGCCGAACGAGGCCTTTGCCTCGTTGCGCGACGAGGTGAAGCCATCCGCGACCTCGGCCTTCGAGTGGGCGATCCGCATGCCCTTGCCGCCGCCGCCCGCCGACGCCTTGATCATCACCGGATAGCCGATTTCGTCGGCGATCCTGGTCGCCTGTGCCACGTCGGCGATCTCGCCGAGGTAGCCGGGCACCGTCGAGACCTTGGCGAGGGCGGCCGCCTTCTTGCTCTCGATCTTGTCGCCCATCGCGGCGATCGCCTTCGGGTTCGGGCCGATGAACACCACGCCGGCCTTGGCAAGGGCGACCGGGAAAGCCTCGCGCTCGGACAGGAAGCCATAGCCCGGATGCACCGCCTCGGCGCCGGTCCGCCTCGCCGCCTCGATGATCTTGTCGATCACGAGGTAGGACTGGGCCGCCGTCGCCGGACCAATGTGGACGGCCTCGTTGGCCATCTCGACGTGCAGTGCGTCTCGATCGGCATCGGAATAGACGGCGACGGTCTCGATGCCCATCGCCCGCGCCGTCTTGATCACGCGGCAGGCGATCTCGCCACGGTTGGCAATCAGGATCTTCTTGAACATCGGCTCCCCTGGACGCAGCGCTGGTCACACCTGTCGTAACTGACAGGATCGCGACCGGCTAGTGGGGTTCGATCGACATTAAGTCGAAGTTCCCACCGCCAGCAGGCCGGCGCATGCGATCGGCAGCACGCGGTGGTATCGTGGCGGGCGCATACCGCCTGCGCGTACCTGGCCCTGGCCAGCATGGCAGCGCGCGCGTAGCGTCCGCCGCCCGTCAACCCACCTCCACCGTGCGCCCCGTGTCGCTCCTCCTGATCCTCAAGCTGACCCTGACGCCGGTGCTGGTGGCGCTGGTCAGTCTCGCCGCGAGGCGCTTCGGGCCGACCATCGGCGGCATCATGATGGGCCTGCCGTGGATGACCGGCCCGGTCCTGTTCTTCTTGGGGCTGGAGCACGGCGAGGCATACCTGGCCGAATCGGCGCGCGGCGCACTGCTGGCGGTGCCGGCGATCGGCGCCTATTCCTGGGCCTACGCCGCCGTCGCGCGTCATGCCGGATGGCTGCCGAGCCTTGCCGCCGGTATCGTTGCCTTCACCGTCGCTGGCGCGCTGCTCGGCGGCGTTAGCGCCTCGGCGACCGTCGTCGCGCTGTTCGCGGTGGTCGCACTGCTTGCCACCCGGCGCCTGATCGCGACGCCGCGCGTGCCCCTGGCGGGCTTGAGCCTGCCGTGGTGGGACATTCCCGGCCCGCATGGTCGCAACCGCGGTGCTGGTGGGTGCCATCGCCGTGGTATCTGGCTATGTCGGCCCGACGCTGGTCGGCATCGTGTCGAGCTATCCGGTGATCATGACGGTCGTCACCACGTTCACCCATCATCGCTGGGGCGTTGATGCGGTGCTCGCGCTGCTGCGCGGCATCATGCTGTCGCTGATCGGGTTCGTGGTGTTTTTCTGGACGGTCGCGGTGCTGGCGACGCCGATCGGACTGGTGCTGGCCTATGTCGTCGCGAGCATCGCCGGCGTCGCGTTCAGTACGGCCCTGCTGTGGGGCAGCCGGTGGAGCGCCCGCTGCCGCCCGGGCCACAGTGGCCTGAACGGTCGCCGGATCAGTTGCGCCGGGCGACCCGCATCGAAAGGTAGGCGTTGATCATCTTCAGCATCTCGTCGCGCACGGTGGCGGATCGATTGACGTACTCGACCACCGGCCAGGCAAGGTAGCTGTTGACGCCGGTGACGTTCGCGAGGCCCGGAGTCGCATCTACTGCGACGCCGTCCTTGATCACCACCCGGGGCGCGAAGGTTGCCTCGATCGTTATCGGCTTGTCGCTGGTTTCGAGCTCGCAGCGCACCGGCTGCGGCGGCGCCGCGAACACGTAGATCGGCCTGCTTGAGGGCGCGCGCGACGATGCTGCGCTCGATCCGGATCGACACGTTGCAGCGGGCATCCCGGAGCATTTCTCGGGTGATCCGCCGCAGGTCGGCGCGCTCCTCGTCGGCGAGCCAGGCCGGATAGTCGCAGACGAGCTCGGTACCCGTGCCGCGGGCCAGTTCCCAAAAGCAGTTGCTCACGGTCGGACGCCTCGCCGGCCCCGCGCTAGTGCCAGAACTCGGAATAATTCCCATCGCCGCGACGATCGCGGCCATGCTGATCGCGCCGGTCAGCAGACGTTCGCCAAGCCAGGAAGCGCCGGGCATTGCAGCTCGCTCCGTGAACATCTCGAAGGCTGCCACTCAAAGCTTGGATTTGCGGACTTTTCGAGGACAATTCATGGCCCAATTCGCTTGATGGGGGCGGACGGTTGGTATAGCTAAACTGCACTGCAACCGAGGAACGACAAGGAACCCTCCATATGAGCGATCATGCGACCGGCGGCCATCCCGACATGGACTACGCCGAGCACAACCGCACCTATGCCGGCTTTCTCACCGCTACCAAGATCGGCCTGTCAGCAGTCATAATCGTGCTGGTCGGCATGTACATTTTCCTCGTCTGATCAGCAAGTTGCGGTGGGCGGACCGCCTCGATGAGGAACGCGGCCCCGACCAGCAGCTTCCCGCCTCTCAGCCGGCCCGCCCGGGCTCGATGTGCAATCCGGACAAACCGACCATGGTCACTATCGCCGTTACGGCTGAAGGTGCGGGTGAAACCCGCGTTGCTGCGTCGCCGGAGACGGTGAAGAAGCTGGTCGCCGCCGGCTGCACGGTAAAGATCGAGACCGGCGCGGGGCTCAAGTCGCGCTTCGCCGACAGCCTTTATCAGGCGGCCGGCGCCACCATCGCGGCGTCGGCGGCGGAAGCGGCGCAAGATGCCGACATCCTGCTGAAGGTTCGCCGGCCGACGTCAAGCGAGGTCGCGGCGCTCAAGCCCGGCGGCCTCGTCGCCGCCATGCTGTCGCCGTTCGACGATCGGCCCGGTCTCGACGCCCTGGCGGCGTCCGGCAGGAGCCTGTTCTCGATGGAGTTCATGCCGCGCATCACCCGCGCCCAGTCGATGGACGTGCTGTCGAGCCAGGCCAACCTCGCCGGCTACAAGGCGGTGATCGATGCCGCCTCGATGTTCGAGCAGGCGGTACCGATGATGATGACGGCGGCCGGCACCGTGCCCGCCGCCAAGATGTTCATCATGGGCGTCGGCGTCGCCGGCCTGCAGGCGATCGCCACCGCGCGGCGCCTCGGCGCGATCGTGTCGGCGACCGACGTGCGGCCGGCGACCAAGGAGCAGGTCGCCTCGCTCGGCGCCAAGTTCATCGCCGTCGAGGACGAGGAATTCAAGCAGGCGCAGACCGCCGCCGGCTACGCCAAGCCAATGAGCGCCGAATACCAGAAGAAGCAGGCCGAGCTCGTCGCCAGCCACGTCAAGATCCAGAATGTGGTGATCACCACCGCGCTCATTCCGGGCCGGCCGGCGCCGAAACTTCTGACCCGCGCCATGGTTGAGAGCATGAAGCCGGGCTCGGTGATCATCGACCTCGCCGCCGAGCGTGGCGGCAACTGCGAGTTGACCGAGCCCGGCAAGATCGTCGACCACAACGGCGTGCGCGTGTCGGGCCCGCTCAATCTGGCCGGCAGCGTGCCGGTGAACGCCTCGAGCCTCTATGCCAAGAACCTGCTCACGTTCCTCGAGACGATGCTCGACAAGCAGGAAAAGGCCCTGAAGATCAACTGGGACGACGAAGTGATCAAGGGCACGCTCGTCGCCAAGGACGGCAAGATCGTCCACCCCAACCTCGCCGCCAAGGAAGGTGCATGATGGGCTACCTCAGGAATTGCGCAGTCGCGACCGCGATGCTGGCCGCCACCGCCGGTGCCGCCCACGCCTCCGGCGGCAGCGACGTGTCGCCGGCCATTTATCAGCTGATGGTGTTCGTGATCGCGATCTTCGTCGGCTATTTCGTGGTCTGGAGCGTGACGCCCGCGCTGCACACCCCGCTGATGGCGGTGACCAACGCGATCTCCTCGGTGATCGTGGTCGGCGCGCTGCTGGCGGTCGGCGTCTCCCTGATCGGGCTCGGCTCGGGCGTTGCCAAGTTTTTCGGCTTCCTGGCTCTGACGATGGCGTCGGTCAACATCTTCGGCGGCTTCCTCGTCACCCAGCGCATGCTCGCCATGTACAAAAAGAAAGAGAAGAAGACGTGAGGTCGTGAGTGGTGAGCGGTGAGTGGAAATTCGAACCCCATTTGCCACGACCGACAACGTTACTGACCACTCACGACTGACCACTCACCACTCACGCTTCCTCCGGAGCCGCCACCCATGTCCGCCAACCTGACCGCGATCCTTTATCTCGTCTCGGGCGTGCTGTTCATCCTGGCACTGAGGGGGCTGTCGAGCCCGGAGACCTCGCGTGCCGGCAACACGGCCGGCATGGTCGGCATGGCGATCGCGATCGTCACGACACTGGCCAATCTGGCCGCCGCCGACAGCCTGCTCACCTGGGTGCTGATCGTCGCCGGCATCGGCATCGGCGGCGGCGTCGGCGCCTACACCGCGCGCTCGATCCCGATGACGATGATGCCGGAGCTGGTCGCGGCATTCCACTCGCTGGTCGGCCTCGCAGCAGTGTTCGTGGCGGCCGCCGCGCTCAACTCGCCGGAGGCGTTCGGTATCGGCGCGTCGGGATCGATCGCGGCGGCGAGCCTGCTCGAGATGTCGCTCGGCGCGGCCATTGGCGCCATCACGTTCACCGGCTCGGTGATCGCGTTCGCGAAGCTCTCCGGCCGCATGTCGGGCAAACCGATCCTTTTGCCGATGCGCCACCTGATCAACGTCACGCTCGGCGTCGCGCTGGTGCTGCTGACCTACGCGTTCTGCGACAGCGAGTCGCAACTCCTGTTCTGGCTGATCGTGCTCGGCGCCTTGGCCTTCGGCGGCCTGCTGATCATCCCGATCGGCGGCGCCGACATGCCGGTCGTGGTGTCGATGCTGAACTCCTATTCGGGCTGGGCGGCGGCCGGCATCGGCTTCACGCTCGGCAATGTCGCGCTGATCATCACCGGCGCCCTGGTCGGCTCTTCGGGCGCGATCCTGTCCTACATCATGTGCAAGGGCATGAACCGCTCGTTCCTGTCGGTGATCGCCGGCGGCTTCGGTGGCGAAGTCGCCGCCGGCGCGGCAGGCTCGGGCGAGCAGAAGCCGGTCAAGCTCGGTTCGGCCGAGGATGCGGCCTACCTGATGAAGAATGCGCAGAAGGTGATCATCGTGCCGGGCTACGGCATGGCGGTGGCGCAGGCGCAGCATGCGCTGCGCGAGATGGCCGACAACCTGAAGAAGGCCGGCGTCGAGGTGAAGTACGCGATCCACCCGGTCGCCGGCCGCATGCCGGGCCACATGAACGTGCTGCTCGCGGAAGCCAACGTCCCCTACGACGAGGTGTTCGAGCTCGAGGACATCAACAGCGAGTTCCAGCAGGCCGACATCGCCTTCGTGATCGGCGCCAACGATGTGACCAACCCCGCCGCCGAGGAGGACAAGTCGTCACCGATCTACGGCATGCCGGTGCTGCAGGTGTGGAAGGCCGCGACCGTGATGTTCAACAAGCGCTCGCTCGCGAGCGGTTATGCCGGTGTCGACAATCCGTTGTTCTACAAGGACAACACCATGATGCTGCTGGGCGACGCCAAGAAGATGACCGAGACCATCGTCAAGGCGCTCGCGCATTGACATGAGTGCTCGCCGCCGGTGATGTTTACGAGCGTTCCGCAGCAGGATACGACCGTGCAACTGACCATCGAGTGCGAACAGGAAGACGACGGCCGCTGGCTCGCCGAGGTGCCGGAATTGGCAGGTGTTCTGGCATATGGCGCGACGCGTGACGAAGCGACGGCTGCGGCCCAGGTACTAGCGCTTCGGGTGATTGCCGAGCGGCTGAAGCATGCGGAATCAGCACCCGTTGAAATCCACATGCTGCTGCCGGCGGCATGAGTGTGTGGCCGTCCTAAGGGCACAATACAAAACCGCCGGACCTTGCTTGCGATCCGGCGGTTCGAATTTTCAATGCGGTCGAGACCGATCAGCGCTGGCCGAAACCACCACCGCCGCCGCCGCCAAAACCACCACCGCCGCCGCCACCGAAGCCACCGCCGCCGCCAAAACCACCGCCGGAGCTGCCGCCGCCGAAGCCACCGCCCTCGGTACGGCCGGCGCCACCAGGGCCACCGCGACCGCCACGACCGCCGGCGACCGGCTTCTTCGCTGCCTTGTTTGGCAGCAGGCCTTCACGCTGCGCCTTCTTGCGCGCGAGCTTCCGGGCGCGGCGAACCGCCTCCGCCTTCTCGCGGGCCTTCTTCTCGGACGGCTTCTCGAAGTAGTTCCGCAGCTTCATTTCACGGAACACGCCCTCGCGCTGCAGCTTCTTCTTGAGCGCCTTGAGAGCCTGATCGACATTGTTGTCGCGAACGAGAACCTGCACTTGGGTGTTATCCTCGACTGTTGACGGGTTGAATGGCATCAAAGGCCGCACGCCGCGATCGTTTGTCGATCACCGGTGGCAGCCTCGTCATTCGATGACGCAGCCAATAGCAAAACCTGGTGAAGAAGTCCACTCGCCAAGCGCCACGGCTTCATTTTAGTGGCGCGGGCGCGCGCTTGAGCCGGTTGATATGGCCCATCTTGCGCCCAGCGCGCGCCTCCCGCTTGCCGTAGAGGTGCAGCGAGACGCCCGGCTCGGCCGCGATCGCCGCCCACTCGCCGACCTCCGCCCCGATCAGGTTGTACATCTCCGCGTCGGCATGCCGGGCGGTCGACCCCAGCGGCCAGCAGGCGACTGCCCGTATATGGTTCTCGAACTGGCTGCACAGGCACGCATCCATGGTCCAGTGGCCGCTGTTGTGCACGCGCGGCGCGATCTCGTTGACGAGCAGCGTCTCGCCGGTCGCGCCCGGCAGCGAGAAGAACTCGACCGCGAACACCCCGACGTAATCGAGGCCGTCGGCGATGCTGCGGGCGATCTCGACCGCACGGGCCGCGGCGGCGGGGGCGAGCCCGGCCGGCACTGTCGAGCGGTGCAGAATGTGGTCGCGATGCTCGTTGAGGGTCACGTCGTAGGCGGCGAATGCGCCGTCGGCGGCGCGCACCGCAACTACCGACACCTCGCACGAGAACCGGACGAAGGCCTCCAGGATTGCCGGCTGCTGGCCGATCGCCTGCCACGCCGCGGCGGCATCGTGGGCAGCCACGATCTTCGCCTGGCCCTTGCCGTCGTAGCCGAACCTGCGGGTCTTGAGCACGCACGGCGTGGCGAACCCGCCGGCAAGGGCCGCCTCGAGCTCGCCCAGACCGCCGATTGCGGTGAAGTCAGCGGTGCCGGCGCCGAGATCGCGGGCGAGCCGCTTCTCGTTCAGACGGTCCTGGGCGCAGGCGAGCGCCTTCGAGCCGGGACGGACCGCGACCAGCTCCTGCAGGAAGCGCACCGTCTCGAGCGGGATGTTCTCGAACTCGTAGGTCACCGCGTCGACCGAGCGCGCAAACGCCTGCAACGCCTCCCGATCCCCGAATTTCGCCGTGGTACGGGCGGTTGCGACATCGAACGCGGGGCCGCTGGCGTCGCAATAGACGTGCGTCTTGAGTCCGAGCTTGCCCGCGGCCAGCGCCAGCATGCGGCCGAGCTGGCCGGAGCCCAGAATGCCAACGGTACCCCCGGGAGGGATCGGCTTCGAATCCGTCTGCACGATGTCTCAATCCTTGGGCGAGACGGCGACTGCCGCGGTCTGATTGGCCCGGTGGGTGTCGAGCCGCACCGCAAGCTCGGGATCGGCAAGCGCCAGGATCTGCACCGCGAGCAGGCCGGCGTTGGTCGCTCCCGCCTCGCCGATCGCCAGCGTACCGACCGGCACGCCAGCCGGCATCTGCACGATCGACAGCAGGCTATCCTGGCCCTTGAGCGTCCGGCTTTCGACCGGCACCCCAAGCACCGGCAAGGGCGTCATCGCCGCCACCATGCCTGGCAAGTGCGCGGCGCCGCCGGCGCCGGCAATGATTACCTTGAGACCCCGCGATTTTGCGGATTTCGCATATTCATACAGCCGGTCCGGCGTCCGATGCGCCGAAACGATCCGCGTCTCGATCGCCACGCCGAGGGATTTCAGGGTGTCCGCGGCATGCCGCATCGTCGCCCAATCGGACTGGCTGCCCATGATGATGCCGACCAGCGGCTTGGCTGCGCCCATGCGCTGTCCCCGCTCTCAGGCGATGATATCGGGCAGAAGACGGTCCTCGAGGACGGTGATCTGGTCCTTGAGGTGCAGCTTCTTCTTCTTCAACCGCTTGATCATCAACTGATCGGCGTGGGCGGCGGCCTCGATCAGCGCAATTTCATGGTCGAGCTCACGGTGCTCGGCGCGCAAAAGCGCCAGCTGCTCCCTGATGTCTCGATCATCCAGGCGCGCCATTCTTTCGTCTCGTTCCGCAATCCGTCTGTCGCACTGCAGCATCAGCTGCCAATTGACGCACTTTCGGAGTGAGTATTGTCGGAAACAATCGTGGAACGCAAGCCAGCCAACGCCATCGATGGCATGAAAGTCGGGGCAAATCCGACAGTTATTCGCTCGTCCCCGCTGTGGCACGCATGGTCATGGTGCGGAAACCCTGCGGCAGATCGGGTATTGGACAAACCGCCATCCAAGTGTCATCATTCTCATTGTTCGTCAGCAATGCTCGGAGGACAGGATGGCGCGATCGGCACATCTTTCTGAACTTGCGGAAAAGCACAAAATTTTGGATCGCCGCATTAGCGAGGAGCTGGCTAGGCCAGCCGCGGATGGGACCACAATCAGCAAGTTGAAGTTGCAAAAGCTCAAGCTGAAAGACCAGATCGCAAAACTCGAGCAGACCCAGCACTGAAGTTCGGTTGATCGACCGGGCGATTACTCGCCGGCGCGGCGTTGGGCAATCCAGGCGCCGGCGACGATCAGTGTTGCGCCCAGGATCATGGTGACCGTCGGAATTTCGGCGAACATCATAAACCCGAACAGCGAGCCCCAGACCAGCGTCGTATATTGGACTGGGGCCAGGCGCGCGGCTTCCGCGCGAGCGAAGGCGTGCGCCAGCAGGTAATGCCCGGCAACGCCCAGAGCACCGGTCAGGGCGAATAGCGCCAGATCGGAGAGGGTTGGCGTCTGCCAGACATAGCACGCCGGCAGCAGCAGCATTGCCGCCGGCGCCGTGGTCTGGAACCAGACGATGGTCAGCATCGGATCGCGTTGCGCGCGCGTGCGCAGCACGATGATGTTGAGCGCGTACGTCACAGTCGAAATGCAGATCGCGGCTACCCCCAGCGCCGCGCCCGGCTGGTAGGACGACTGCCCCAGCCGCCAGCCGACGATCAGCAGCATGCCGACGAGGCCGGATGCCAACGCGATCATGATCGAACGGTCGATCCGCTCGCCGAGCAGGATTCCGCCGAAGATCGCCATCAGCACCGGCGACAGGAACGACAGCGCGACCGCCTCGGCGAGCGGCAGCCGGCCGAGCGCGAAGAAGAAGCAGGTGGCGGTGATCACCACCAGGAACGACCGGTTGATATTTGACCGGATCGTCTCGGCCGACGGCCACCCGGGACGAACCAGCGGGATGAGCGAAGTCGCCCACAGTGCGCCGAACGCGAAGCGCAGGAAGGCAATCTCGAACGTCGGGTAGCGCGCGCTCAATCCCTTGATCAGGGCGTCCATCAGGGTCAGCAGCGCCTCCGCGGCAACCGCCATCATCACCGCCTGCCGGATCGGCAGTTGCGACACAGCTTTGACAGCCATCTGGGGGTCTCACATTGTTTGCGAGGGGGGATAGCCGACGCGCCGCGCGAAGCGGCGCCGAACACAGCACCGAAGCGGGCCCACGGCAAGCGTTTCGTTGCTGGCCAGGAGTTGCCTCTCGTTCTGCCACCTTGAAAGGTGACCCCGAAGCGGCACACTAGCGCCGCCCGGGCGCAGTTCGATTCGCCGGGGCTCGTCCGGAATTGACCAAGGCATCGCTTATCGTGGCCTCACCCAACCCGACCCGACAGAAGGAAGCGCGTGCACGCCTTGGCCGGCTGCTCGAGCATCCGTCGACCGTGTTCGTCGTTCATTACGCCTGCGAAAGCTTCGAGCAGGGCCAGGGCTATGCATCGCCGCGCGTCACGGCAATCGCACTGCGCAATCTCGGCAGCGGGGCTACGACCTCGTTCTCGATCCACGCCGAGGTCGAGCTGTCGCGCCGCCGGCATGGCGATGTCGCGAGCCTCGACGCGATGGAAGCCGCCATGCTCGGCCGCTTCTACGATTTCCTCGCGCGCAGCCCCTACGCCAGCTTCGTCCACTGGAACATGCGCGACGAGAAATTCGGCTTCGCCGCCATCGCCCATCGCAGCGCGCTGCTTGGCGTCGAGCCGGTCAGCGTGCACGAAAGCCAGAAGCTCGATCTGTCCCGCGCTCTGATCGAGATCTATGGCAGCAGCTACGTCGAGCGGCCCTACATCGAGAACCTTGCACGCGCCAACGACCTGTCGACGACCGGCTTCCTGTCGGGCGGCGACGAGGCGCAGGCATTCGCCCAGGGGCAGTACTACCGGGTCCTGCAGTCGGTGCTGTGCAAGGTCACGATCATCGCCGACTGCGCCCAACTCGCAAACGACCGCGCCCTCGTCACCGACGCCGGCTGGTGGACCATCAATGGCGGACAGTTGCGCGAGGCCTACGAGATGTTCTGGCGCAATCCGGTGCGCGCGATCTCCGGGCTGGTGCTGGGCGCCGGCGGCACCGCGTTCGTGCTGATGATGCGGCTGCTCTCTTGAATGCCGCATTCGCCCCCGCTTCGCGGAGCCGGCCGGATGCGGTGGGACAGCGCCGATGACCATCGGCGACCGCCTCACCCTTTCGCCATCTCGCGCAGCTTGAATTTCTGGATCTTGCCGGTCGAGGTCTTCGGAATGTCCTCGAACACGACCGTGCGCGGACACTTGTAGGCAGCGAGCCCTTCCCGACACCAGGCGATCAGCTCCTCCGGGGTGGCGACCGCGCCCGGCTTGAGCTCGACGAACGCGCACGGCGTCTCGCCCCACTTCTCGTCCGGCTTCGCAACCACGGCCACGTAGGCAACCGCCGGATGCTTGTAGAGCTGGTCCTCGACCTCGATCGAGGAGATGTTCTCGCCACCCGAGATGATGATGTCCTTCGAGCGGTCCTTGAGCTGGATGTAGCCGTCCGGATAGAGCACGCCGAGATCGCCCGAGTGGAACCAGCCGCCGGCGAACGCCTCGTCGGTGGCGGCGGGGTTCTTCAGATAGCCCTTCATCACGATATTGCCGCGCATCATCACCTCGCCCAGCGTCTCGCCGTCGGCCGGCACCGGTTGCATCGTCACCGGATCGAGCACGCCCAAGGCCTCGAGGCCGACGTAGCGCACGCCCTGCCGCGCCTTCTTCGCCGCCTGGGCGGCCGGCGGCAGCTGGTCCCACTCGGCCTGCCAGTCGTTGACCACCGACGGCCCGTAGGTCTCGGTCAGTCCGTAGACGTGGGTGACATCGAAACCGGCGGCCGCCATCTGCGCCAGAACCGCCTCGGGCGGCGGCGCGGCGGCGGTCACGAACTTGACGCGCGCTTCAAGGCGGCGCTGTTCCTCGGGCTTGGCGTTGAGCAACGTCGACATCACGATCGGCGCGCCGCACAGGTGCGTCACGCCGTGGTCGGCGATCGCGTCGAGCATGGCCTTGGCGCGAACCCAGCGCAGGCAGACCTGGGTGCCGGCGACCAGCGACAAGGTCCACGGGAAGCACCAGCCGTTGCAGTGGAACATCGGCAGCGTCCACAGATAGACCGGATGCAGCCCGAGACCGGCGGCGACCAGGTTGCCGTAGCACATCAGCGCGGCGCCACGATGATGGTAAACGACGCCCTTGGGATTGCCGGTGGTGCCGGACGTGTAGTTGAGCGTGATCGCATCCCACTCGTCGACGGGCATCCGCCACTGGAAATGCGGATCTCCCTTGGCCAGGAACTGCTCGTACTCGACGAAGCTGAGGCGCTCGCCGGTCTGTGGAAACTCCGGATCGTCGTAGTCGATCACGACCGGCCTGACCTTGGCCTGGGCGAGTGCCGCCTTCATTACCGGGGCAAACTCGCGATCGGTGATCACCACCTTGGCGTTCGCATGGTCGAGCTGGAAGGCGACGATCGCCGCATCGAGCCGGGTGTTGATCGACAGCAGCACGGCGCCGGTCATCGGCACGGCATAATGCGCCTCGATCATCGGCGGCGTGTTGGCGAGCATCACGGCGACCGTGTCGCCCGGCCCGATATATGACTGCGCCAGCGCCGAGGCGAACCTCCGGCAGCGCGCGTAGAGGTCGGCGTAGGAGGTCCGCCGCGTGCCATGGACCACCGCCGTTCTGGCCGGGTAGACGCGCGCCGCCCGCTCGAGGAACGAGAGCGGGGTCAGCGGCTGGTAGTTGGCCGCCGTCTTGTCGAGGTGCTGCTGGTAGGGATTTGGGGTCATCTGGCCGCGCCGATTGGTAGGTGGATCGTATCCCCCACGCTAGTTGAGGCCCGCGGGAACGGCAATCGGGGCCAAGCGACGCCATCCACGCCGCAACAGCGAGCCGCCGCCAATCCCGATACCCAGCGGGACACCCTTTTGCGCCGCAACGGACGCGTGCTACACCCCGCGCCATGACAGACACATCGCTCATCCGCAATTTCTCGATCATCGCCCACATCGACCACGGCAAGTCGACCTTGTCCGACCGGCTGATCCAGCTGTGCGGTAATGTCGCCGCCCGCGACATGCACGACCAAATCCTCGATTCCATGGACATCGAGAAGGAGCGCGGCATCACCATCAAGGCACAGACGGTGCGCCTCGACTACAAGTACAAGGACGGCAAGACCTACCAGCTGAATCTGATGGACACGCCCGGCCACGTCGACTTCGCCTACGAGGTCTCGCGCAGCCTCGCCGCGTGCGAGGGCGCGATCCTGGTGGTCGATGCCAGCCAGGGCGTCGAGGCCCAGACGCTCGCCAACGTCTACCAGGCGCTCGACAACAATCTCGAGATCCTGCCCGTGCTCAACAAGATCGACCTGCCGGCCGCCGATGCCGAACGCGTCAAGCAGCAGATCGAGGACGTGATCGGCCTTGATGCTTCCGATGCCGTCGGCGTGTCGGCCAAGACCGGTCTCAATGTGCCGGCTGTCCTCGAGGCGATCGTCGAGCGGCTGCCGCCGCCGAAGGGCGACCGCAACAAGCCGCTGGTCGCGATGCTGATCGACAGCTGGTACGACGCCTACCTGGGCGTGGTCGTGCTGGTCCGCGTGCGCGACGGTGTGCTGAGGAAGGGCCAGAAGGTCCGCCTGATGTCGACCGACGCCACCTACCAGTTGGAGCGCGTCGGCATCTTCCGCCCAAAGCAGGAGATGCTGCCCGAGCTCGGTCCCGGCGAGGTCGGTTTCTTCACGGCGTCGATCAAGCAGGTGGCCGATACCCGCGTCGGCGACACCATCGTCGACGAGAAGAACCTGACCGCGACGGCGCTGCCGGGCTTCAAGCCCGCGCAGCCGGTGGTGTTCTGCGGCCTGTTCCCGGTCGATGCCGCCGAGTTCGAGGACCTGCGCGAGGCAATGGCCAAGCTGCGCCTCAACGATGCGAGCTTCTCGTTCGAGACCGAGAGCTCGGCGGCGCTCGGCTTCGGCTTCCGCTGCGGCTTCCTCGGGCTGCTCCACCTCGAGATCATCACCGAGCGGCTCGAGCGCGAGTTCAATCTCGACCTCATCACGACAGCGCCCTCCGTCATCTACCACCTGCACATGACCGACGGCTCGAAGATCGACATGCACAACCCGGCCGACATGCCGGACGTGGTCAAGATCGACCACATCGAGGAGCCGTGGATAAAGGCGACGATCTTCGTGCCGGACGACTATCTCGGCTCGGTCCTGAAGCTGTGCCAGGACCGTCGCGGGCGGCAGAAGGAGCTGACCTACGCCGGCTCGCGCGCCATGGTGATCTACGAGCTTCCCCTCAACGAGGTGGTGTTCGACTTCTATGACCGCCTGAAGTCGGTGAGCAAGGGCTACGCCTCGTTCGACTACCAGATCATGGGCTACGAGGAGGGCGATCTCGTCAAGTTGTCGATCCTGGTCAATGCCGAGCCGGTCGACGCCCTGTCGATGATCGTGCACCGGACGCGGGCCGAAAGCCGCGGGCGGGTGATGTGCGAGAAACTGAAGGACCTCATTCCGCCGCACCTGTTCCAGATCCCGATCCAGGCCGCGATCGGCGGCAAGATCATTGCCCGCGAGACGATCCGCGCGCTGCGCAAGGACGTGCTCGCCAAGTGCTACGGCGGCGACATCAGCCGCAAGCGCAAACTGCTCGACAAGCAGAAGAAGGGCAAGAAGAAGATGCGCCAGTTCGGCAGCGTCGAGATCCCGCAGGAGGCGTTCATCGCGGCACTGAAGATGGACGAGAACTGACGGGCGGGTCGCCCGCTCTTGCGGCTTTGCCTGCGTAACAGCGCGAGGCAGGCTTCGGTTGTCAGGCGACCCGACTGCGGGCCGTTAACGCGCTACCGCGAAGTTCGCTTCGATTTTGCCAGCATGTGCGCCCGCAGCGCCTTGTTGACGGCGGTCTGATACTTGCCGCCTTGCGCCCTGAACCAATTGAGCACGTCGGCGTCGAGGCGAAGCGTCACCTGCTTCTTCACCGGCCGATAGAATTTGCCCACGACCGCTCCCGACCAATCGACCCGCTCGCGGATATCGGAAGTGTCGATGTCATTGTCCTTCATCTTCGACAAGCGCCGCAGCTCGGTCTCTCGTTGCTTAGCCGTTCTCATAGTCCCGACGTTCCTTCCGCGTTGCCTTGCGGGCGGAGATGATGCGAATTACTTCGTCATCGCCGTCGTCCCGATACGTGTGGGCGACGATCAGCAGTACGACGCCGCCCACAGTGCCGATAGTCTGCCATCTCTGTTCGCCTTCGACGACCCGATCCTGGATACTCAAATGCAGCGGATCGCCAAATACTTCGCGGGCCATCTCGAAGCTGACCTGATGCTTGGAAAGGTTGATCCGGCTCTTGCCCGCGTCCCACTCGAACCGCATCAACAGCGCTCCAGGCACTACATAATTGTAGTTACGAAAATGGCATTGTGCAAGGCCGTGCTCGCCAACTGCTACGACGGCGACATCAACCGCTATCGCTCGATATCTCGACGGTGACGGATCGCTCTCGGACGCCGCGTCACTCCTTCGGCGGCTCGGCGCCGACGCGCGAGGTGATGAGACCATAGTGCTCGATCCGGCGATGGCGCTTGAAGTCGAAGATCGTCTCCTTGCCAAAGCGCGTCGCATCGAGATCGCACGCGTGCACCACGACCTCGTCGGCCTCGGTTCGCGTCTCGGCGACCACCTCGCCGTCGGGGGCGACGATGACGCTGCAGCCGAACAGCGGGTTGCCGTCCTCGACGCCCGCCTTGGCGACGGCCACCACCCAGGTCGAATTCTGATAGGCGCCGGCCTGCAGCGACAGCTTGTGATGGAAGATGCGCTTTTCCGGCCCTTCGCTCGGCTTCTGCGAGTTCACCGACGGCGTGTTGAAGCCGAGCGTCACCACCTCTACGCCCTGCAGGCCCATGACCCGATAGGATTCCGGCCAGCGGCGGTCGTTGCAGATCATCATGCCGAAGATGCCGCCCATCGTGCGCCAAACCGGAAATCCGAGATCACCGGGCTCGAAATAGCGCTTCTCGAGATGCTGGAAGGCGCGCTGGCGGTCGAACTCCTCGTGGCCCGGCAAGTGTACCTTGCGATACTTGCCGACGATCGTGCCGGACCGGTCGACCAGGATCGACGTGTTGAAATGCCGGCCCTCGGGCGTCAGCTCGGCATAGCCGAACGTCATGCCCACGCCCAGCGCCTTGGCTCTTTCGAACAGCGGACGGGTGGCGGCGTTCGGCATCTCGCGCTCGAACCAGACATCCGCGTCGGCGCGGCTCTCGTAGTACCAGCGCGGGAAGAACGTCGTCAGCGCCAGCTCCGGATAGACGACGAAGTCGGCGCCCTTCGACTTCGCCTCGTCCATCAGCGCGATCATGCGGGAGACCACCGATTGGCGGCTGTCGGCCTTCTGGATCGGCCCAAGCTGCGCGGCGGCGATATTCAAGATACGTGACATGCGGATCCTTCTCCACGACGATCAGCGGCTCACCAGGCGAACGGGCGACCGCAGCATTGCAGGTTACATCGGCGCCGCCAATAAGACAGGGCCGGGGTTCGATGCCGGCGAGCGAGCCAGCTTGATATTCGATCAGCGCCGGCCGGCACCGGCCTTCAGACGATCCGCGCGCCCAGCCGACGCGCAAGCGCCATGTCGGCGCTGTCGCGCCCCGACGGCGCCGCCGCCGCGCCGCCGGAGCGCGGCAGGAAGCGTCCCGAGCCCGGCTTCGCCGTCAGCACGCCGTCCTCGACGATCACCTCGCCGCGGCGGATCACGGTTGCCGGCCAGCCCTTCACGCGGCGGCCGGCGAACGGCGTGTAGCCGGTCCGGTCGTGCATCATCGCATCCGTCAACGTGACCTCGGCGGACGGATTCCACAGCGCCAGGTCGGCGTCGGCGCCGATCGCGATCGAGCCCTTGCGCGGGTGAAGGTTGTAGAGCTTGGCCGGCGCCGTCGCAGTGAGCTCGACGAGCTTGTGCAACCCCAGCCGTCCCTTCGACACCATGGCGTCGAACAGCAGCGGCATCCGCGCCTCGAGCCCCGGCAGGCCGTTGGCGATCTGCTTGAAGCTCGGCTCGGGGCCGGCGCTGAGCTTGCCGGTCGCATCGAAGGCATAGGGTGCGTGGTCGGAGGAGATCGTCTGCAGGTCGCCGAGCGCCAGCGCCTGCCACAGCGCCTCCTGGTCGGACTGCTCGCGGGGCGGCGGCGAGCACATCCACTTGGCGCCTTCGGTGCCGGGCTTGTCGATGTCGAGCGCGGTGAGGAACAGGTATTGCGGGCAGGTCTCGGCGAATACCTTGACGCCGCGCGCCCGCGCCGCCCTGATCGTCGCGGCGCCTTCAGCGGTCGAGACGTGGAACACCACCACCGGCTGGTCGATGAGCTCGGCGCAGGCGATCAGCCGGTTGATCGCCTCGGCCTCGGAGCCGCGCGGATGGCTGAGCGCATGGAACTTCGGCGCCCTGTGCCCGGCTTCGATCAGCCGCCGCCCCATCCAGGCGATCATGCCGTGGTTCTCGGCATGGACGCAGACGAGGGCGCCGGCCTTGCGCGCGGCGAGCAGGACATCGAGCAGCTTCTCGTCGTCGACCTTCAGGCGGTCGTAGGTCATGAACAGCTTGATCGAGGCGTGCCCTTGCCCCACCAGCGCCGGGATGTCCTCATCGAGCGCCGCCGCCGTCGCATCGGCAATGATCATATGGAACGTGTAGTCGACGATGGCGCCCTTGCTCGCCAGCGCCATGTAGTCGTCGACTACCTTGCGCAGCCGCATTCCGACATGCTGGGCCGCGAACGGGATCACCGTCGTCGTCCCGCCATGCGCGGCCGAGACGGTGGCGCTCTCGAACGTATCGGCATTCATGATGCCGGCGGCCGACAGCTGCTCGATGTGGCAATGGCTGTCGACGCCGCCCGGCAGTACCAGGCGGTCGCGCGCGTCGATCTCGACCTGGCCGCGTCCCAGGCCCTCGCCGATCGCCCGGATCGTGCCGCCGCTGATGGCGACGTCGGCCGGGTAGTCGTCAGCCGCGGTTGCCACCCGCCCGCCGCGGATCACGCAGTCATATGCCGTTGCCACCATCGCCAACCTCGCCTTGCCAGCCTCGCTCTCAAGGCGGATGTTAAGGTGATGTTGCGCCGACGAGAAGTCCGGAGACACACGCGATGACCGCCCGCCGCCCTCGAATCCTCGTCATCAACCCGAATTCCAACGAGATCGTCACCCGCGGAACTCGACGACGCGCTGGCGCCGATCCGCTTCGCCGGCGGCCCCGAGATCGTCTGCCGGACGCTGTCCGAGGGCCCGACCGGCATCGAGACGCAGGAGCACGTCGAAAGCGTCACCTTGCCGCTCGCGCGCCTGGTGGCGGCGGCGGAACCGGACTTCGATGCCTTCGTGATCGCCTGCTATTCCGACCCCGGCCTCCACGTCTGCCGGGAGGCGACCCGCCGGCCGGTATTCGGCATCAACGAGTCTGGCGTGCTGACCGCGCTCGCGCGCGGCGAGCGGTTCGGCGTCATCGCGATCAAGCAGCGGTCGGTCCGGCGGCATGTTCGCTACCTGCGCCAGATGGGCCTGTTGGACCGGCTCGCCGGCGAGCGGCCGCTCGACATGAGTGTCGCCGAGACGGCATCGGGCGAGCACACCCTCGGCAAGATGATCGAGATCGGCCGCACGCTGCGCGACGAGGACGGCGCCGAGGTGATCGTCATGGGGTGCGCCGGCATGGCCCGCCACCGGGCGCCGCTCGAGGCTGAGCTCGGCGTGCCGGTGATCGAGCCGACCCAGGCCGCGGTGGCGATGGCGGTGGGAACGGTCATTTTCTCGGCGGCGCCGAAGCCCGATCGCTGAATCCGT
Source organism: uncultured Alphaproteobacteria bacterium (assembly GCA_963750535.1). Taxonomy (GTDB): domain Bacteria; phylum Pseudomonadota; class Alphaproteobacteria; order Rhizobiales; family Hyphomicrobiaceae; genus JAKFWF01. The sequence continues at coordinate 91,546 of CAVVRF010000045.1, forward strand.
GTCTCCCGATACGTTGGGTGAGAAGGCCAGCCCAGCATTCGGCTCCGGGCACTGCTGCGCCCGCCCGATCACACGCGCGAGCTCGGCCGGTAGAACGGCTCGTGCTTCGCCGGATCGATGTAGTCCGCGTAGAACTTGCGGACGTGCGGCAGCAGCGCCTTCGAGAGGTTGCGGCGCTCCACCTCGTCGTCGGTCAGCGCCTTCTGCAGGTCGTCGTGCAGGGCCTTGAGCGCGACCTCGCGGTCGACCTTCGCGAACTTGCCGTCCTGGTAGAGCACCTCGCCGTCGCACATGGTCATCTTCACGCCCTCGCTCTTGGCCCGCTGAAGCACCGCGTCGAGCAGCGGCGTCTCGGTGTCGAGATAGGGATAGGAGATCTGCTTCCAGTCGATCAGCACCAGGTCCGCCGCCTTGCCGACCTCGAGCGTGCCGATGGTGCTGCCGAACGGCGTCGTCCTGGCGCCGCCCGCCGTCGCCATCCGCAGCACCTGCGCCATGGTCGGCACGTCCTCGTCGACCATGCCCGGCACCCGGTGGGCGCGCAGCACCAGCCGCATCTCCTGCAGCATGTCGCGATCGTCGTTGATGCCGGCCTCGTCGAGGCCGATGGCGGTGTTGAGCCCCTGCTTCTCGAAGTGGTTGAGCGCGGCGACGCCGGAGCGCAGGCGGAAGTTCGATGAGCAGTTGTGGCACACGCAGCCCCTTCGCATGGGCCAGCCGGTCGATGTCCTTCTCGCTCAGCCACACGCCGTGGCCGAGCGTCAGGCGCTCGTTGACCATGTCGAAGCGGTCGATGTACTCGAGCGCCGTGCACTTGCCGCGCCGCCACGCGTACTCCTTCTGGTACGCGGTCTCGACCAGATGCATGTGCATCGGGACGTTGTATTTCTTCGACGTGTCGGAGAGCGCGGTCAGCGCCTTGTCCGAGCACCAGTGCAGGTTGGCCGGCGCCAGCTGGATCTTCACCCGGCGCTTGGCGTTGTGCTGCTCGTAGAGGTCGCGGAACAGCCCCATGGTCTCGTCGAGCCCGGCCTTGAAGCGCGCGAAGTGCCGCTTCATCGGCCCTTGCAGCTCGGCCGGCAGGCTCGCCACGAACTCCTCGTCGGCCTGGTAGACGAGCCGGTTCTGGTCGCGCAGCGCGTAGCAGTAGGACACCCGCATGCCGATGTCCTCGTAGGCCTTGATCACCTGGTTCGACTTTGCCTGGACCTCGGTGAGCGTGCCCGGCATCCAGCCGTGGATGTGCTGCACCGTGGTGATGCCGGAGGCGATCATCTCGAACGCCGAGTAGAGCGTGTCGAGATAGAGGTCGAGCTTGCGGGTCACGAGCCGCGTGATGAACCACAGCTCCAGCGGCATGTCGGGCGAGCCGAGCTGCACCGGGGTCAGTCCGACGTGGTGGTGACCGTTGACGAAGCCCGGCAGCATGATCTCGTTGCCGCTGCCGAGAACGACCGCGTTCGGGTATTTCGCGCTCAGCTCGTCGTAGGTGCCGATCGCCACGATGATGCCGTCCTCCTGCAGGATCGCGCCGTCGTCGATCTCCTCCCACGAGGTGCGGTTGATGGTGCGCGTGATCATCGCGCGGCTGCGGATCAAGGAAACGGCCATTGGATCGGTCCTCTCATCGTTCCGATGAATTCGTTCTACTACTCGGCGGCGCTGAGCGCCTCCTGCTCGGCAAAGGCGCGATCGACCTCGTCCCGCATCAGCGCCGTGAGCTGGCGCCGCAGGCCTTCACACTCGCGGCGAGAAGGGATCGCGTGGCCGCGGCAGGTCGATGGGGACGATGGTCTTGATCCGCCCCGGTCTCGACGTGAACACCACGACCCGATCGGCCAGCGCCACTGCCTCGTCGATGTGATGGGTGACGAACAGGACCGACGCGCCGCTCTCGCGCCAGACGTCGAGCAGAAAGTCCTGCATGCGCGCCCGGGTCTGCACGTCGAGCGCGGCAAACGGCTCGTCCATCAGCAGCACCTTGGGACGCATCGCCAGCGCGCGGGCGACGGCGACGCGCTGCCGCATGCCGCCGGACAGCTCGTCCGGCCGCTTGTCCATGGCCGCCACGAGGCCGACGCGCTGCAGTGCCTCCTTGGCGATCGTGCGCCGTTCGTCGACGCTGGCGCCGCGGATGTGCAGCCCGAAGCTGAAACGTTCTGCCAGACCGTCAGCCAGGGAAACAGCGACGTTTCCTGGAAGATCAGGCTGCGCTCGGGCGATGGCGACGTCGACCCGGTCGCTGAATGCCCAGATCTCGCCGCCGGTCTCCTGCTCCAGTCCGGCGATCAGGTAGAGCAGCGTGCTCTTGCCGCAGCCGGACGGTCCGAGGAATACGACGAACTCGCCCGGGGTGACCTCGAGGTCGATGTCGCGCAGCGCCTCATGGGCGCGGGCCGTCCCTTGCGCCCACATCTTCGCGACGCCACGACAGACCACGGCATCATTCGACGAATAAGGCTTGCGTCAGAGACCACGCAGCACCCCCGTTGTCTCGGGCACCCAGTACAGGATGCGCTTCTGGACGAGGCGAAGCAGCCAGATCGAACACGAAGCCGAGCACGCCGATCAGCGCGATGCGTGAAGAACACCAGCGATGGATTGAACGTGTTGCGCTGGCCAGCATGATCACCTGGCCCATGCCGTAGCCGACGCCGGTCGTCTCGGCGACAGCACCACCATCCAGGCGCCGAACAGGTTCATCCGCAGCACCATCAGCAGCCCGGGCAGGATCGCCGGGATGATCACGTCGCCTGTAGATCTGCCACTTGGTGGCGCCCATCGTGCGCGCCACGTTGATCAGGTTGCGGTTGACCCCGTCGATCTGGCTGATGGTCGCGAGCACCATGTGGAAGAACAGCGCGACCACCACCATGAAGATCGCCGGCGCATTGCCGATGCCGAACAGGAAGATCGCGATCGGCAGCCAGGCGATCGGCGACACCGGCGACAGCAGCGTGATCGTCGGCAGCAGCAAGCCGGTCGAACGATCAGGAAATAGCGGACCAGCACGCCGATGGTCGATCGGCCAGCACGGAGGCGATCAGCAGCCCGACGAGCACGCGCATGGTCGTCGACGGCACATGGTGATGCCGAGCGCCATGCAGCGGCGTCGGCCCGTCGCTGGCGTCGACGCCGATCGCCCAGCGGGTGGCGGTGTTGAAGAACTTCACCTGGTCAGCGAAGTTGCCCAGGAACACGTGCGGTGGCGGCAGCAGCTTGGGATCGGCCCAGTCCGGTCGCCCAGCAGAGCTCCCAGATCGACGCGAACAGGCCGATCGAGGCCAGCGTCCAGCCCAGCCGGGCAAGGGACTGGGCGAGCGAGCGGACCAATGCCCGTCCGCCTGCATCCGGTGGCGCTTTCGCTCCACCGGTCGCCTCGATTGTCGCGTCGCCGGCTTCGCGTGCCGGAGCGATCGTTGCCATCTCAAGCCGCCTTGTACTTGAGCTTCCCGTAGAGGTCGGGGTTCTCCTTGATCACCTCTTCCAGCGGACCCCAGTCGATCGCGTCGCGGCCGGGCTTCTTCTTGATGTAGCCCATCTCGACGAGGCTGTCGGTGCGCTGCAGGATGAAGTCGGTCTGCTTGCGCGCATCGACGACCGCGGGCTGCTTCGACATGGCGAATCTTGGCGTTCTCCATCGAGGTCTTGTAGTAGGGGCCGACCAGCTCTATCAGCGTCTCGCTGCGGCTCGGTCTCGGCCATCAGCTGGGCCTGCATCATGCCCTTGATGATCGCCTTGAGGCCCGTCTGGTTCTCCTTGATCAGCGCTCGCCGCAGGCCAGCACGCAGTCGGTGTAGCCTGGACCGTAGATGTCCATGCCGTCCGAGAGCAGACGGGCGCCCTTGACGTCGTTGACCAGCGCGGTGACGTAGGGCTCGATGGTGCAGATCCAGTCGACCGCGCCGGCCTTGAAGGCTTCGACCGCCTCCGGCGTGTTGCCCATGTAGCGGACGGTGATGTCCTTGAAGCTGATGCCGTTCTTCTTCAGGTAGTCGTAGGGCATGACCTCGAGCGTATCGAGCTGGAAAGTGCCAGCGTCTTGCCCTTGAGCTTCTGCGCGGTGTCGAGGCCCGGACGCGAGACGATGCCGCAGCCTTCGATGCCGCCGCCGGCGACGATCTTGACCGGCGCGCCCGCATCGAACAGCGCCATGAAGCTGGTGTACGGCATCAGTCCGATATCCACTTGCCCCATGCCGAGGAAGGTCACCTGCTCGGCCTGCGTCGGCGTGTTGATGAACACCAGCTCGACGCCTTCGGACTTGGCGAACTGCATGGCGTGGGCGAGGAAGATGTTCAGGTTGCAGAAGCCCGTGCCCTTGGTTGCCTTGAGGGCGCCGGCACCTTGCGCCAATGCCTCACCGAAGCCCGGGCCGACCGCGATCGTGATCGCGCTCGCGGCCGCGCCTCGAAGTATGTTCCGTCGGCTGAAGTCGATCTTCTTCAGGTCCGGCAAGTGCGTGCATCCGTGGCGATCACACATGGCTTGATCTCTCCTTGCTTGAATGCGTTTGCAACGACGGCCCGCACGAGGACTTCGCCGCCTCGTGCGATGCCAGGTACCAGTTGTGAACGTGAGGGTCGCGATGACCGGCCGCGGATGCGCGATGAGTAGAGGCGGCTTGGCAAGTTGCGCTGCCTCGCGGGCAGTGCGAATCCAAGTCCGGCATCCGCAATGAGCGAACCCTGTTCGGCTGGTCTGCCACGCAGTTGAGCATCAGCGGTTCAACGCCGATGCTGTTGAGAGCTGCGAACATCGCGAGATCCACAACAGCTGGGCGGCACGCCAACCAAGAAGCAATCGTCGAACGCGACGACGCTGCGCTGGTTAAGCTTCAGCAACTCCTGTGCCAGTTGTCGGGGCGACATAAGCCTCTGGCTTGCATCGCATTTTTTCAGCGGCGAAATTGCCGGCACGAGCGTGACGGCTCGTCGATGCCCATTCCGCGATCAAGGTGCCAGCGCATTCGACAAACTCATCAGGCTGACGATGATGCGAGGTGCGCCGTCAAGAAGGAGTGCGAGGACGGCAAACGGTCGACGCGGTACTAGCCAACCTTGGCGGCCGTTCCGAAATCGAGGTGGCAGGCAAGGCGGTGGGTCGCCGAGCGCGCGATCTCGGGCGGCGCCTGCGTATCGCAGATCGCACCGATGCGGCGCGGACAACGTCCCGCAAACACGCAGCCGCCAGGCGCCGCGCTGCGGCGCGGCTCGAGCGGCAGGCGGATGCGATTGCTCTCGAGCCCGTCGGTGCTCGGCACCGCCGACAGCAGCGCCTCGGTATAGGGATGCATCGGCGGCACCAGCACCTCCGCGGCCGTCCCCACCTCGACGATCCGGCCCCGATACATCACCGCGATCCGGTCCGCGAGGTGCGCCACCACCGAGATGTCGTGCGAGATGAACAGATAGGCGACGCCCAGCCGGTCGCGCAGGTCCGCGAGCAGGTTGACGATCGCCGCCTGCACCGAGACATCGAGCGCCGACACCGGCTCGTCGCAGACGATGAATTGCGGCTCGGTCGCGACCGCGCGCGCGATCCCGACCCGTTGCTTTTCGCCGCCGCTCAGTTGATGCGGATAGCGGCTGGCATAGTGCGCCGGCAACCTCACGAGGTCGAGCAGATGCCGGACCCGGCCCGCCGCCTCGCCGGGCGGCACGATCGCGAAACGCCGCAGCGGGCGTGCGATGATCTCGCCGATCGTCTTGCGCGGATTGAGCGACGAATCCGGGTTCTGGAACACGACCTGGGCGATCCGGCGCATGCTGGTCAACTGCGATTGCGCGACGGCGGCGATCTCGGCCCCGCCGATGCGGATCTGCCCGCGGTCGGGCTCGATCAGGCGCAGGATCGTGCGGCCCAGCGTGGTCTTGCCGCAGCCGGATTCGCCGACGAGGCCGACCACCTCGCCGCGGCCAATTGCCAGCGACACACCGTCGATGGCACGCACCTCGACCGGACGCGACACCGGCCGCCAGCCTTCGAATTGCAGGCTTGCCAAACCGCGCGTCAACCGGAACGTCTTGTGCAGATCAGCCACCTCGACCACCGGTCCGGCCGCGGCCGGCCGTGCCAGCGCTTCTCCGCCCGGCGAGCCGCCGGCTTCCGCGGACGCCGGCCATGCGGTGGATGCAAGGCCCGCGGCAAGGTGGCACCGCACCTGCCGTCGCAGGTAGCGCATCGAGCCGCTGCGGCGCCTTGCAACCTTCTGCCACAAACGGACAGCGCGGCTCGAACCGGCAGCCGGCGGGCGGCTTTCTGAGATCGGGCAACCGGCCCGGAATCGACGCCAGCCGCTCGCGTCGCGCCCCCAATCGCGGGATCGCGGCCAGCAGGCCCTTGGTGTAGGGATGCATCGGTCGCTCGAACACGTCGGCGGTGCCGCCACGCTCGACGATCTCGCCGGCGTACAGCACCGCGACGTCGTCGGCGACGCGGCGGACGACGCCGAGGTTGTGGGTGATGAACAGCATCGAGAGGCCGCGCCGCGCCTGCAGATCCTTGAGCAGGTCGAGGATCTGCGCCTCGACGGTGACGTCGAGCGCGGTGGTCGGCTCGTCGAGGATCAGGAACTCCGGCTCGGCCGCCAAGGCGCCGGCGATCAGCGCCCGCTGGCGCATGCCGCCGGAAAGCTCGTGCGGATAGGCGCCGGCGATCGCCTTGGGATCGCCGATGCCGACCTCGGTCAGCAGGTCGATGGCGCGCGCCAGCGCCTCCTCGCGGGGCAGGCCGCGATGATAGACGAGGCCCTCGCCGATCTGCTCGCCGACCCGCAGCGACGGATTGAGCACCGAGAACGGGTCCTGGAACACCAGCGCCATGCGCCGGCCGCGCAGCCTGCGGCGCGCTTCGGCATCGAGCGCCAGGATGTCGGCGCCATCATAGAGGATCCGGCCGGCGGCGATCTCGGCCTCCGCCGGCAGCAGTCCCATCAGGGCCAGCGCGACCGTGCTCTTGCCCGAGCCCGAATTCACCGACGACGGCGAGCGTGCGGCCCTTGCCGACATCGAGGGTGACGTCGCCGAGGGCCGCCACGCTGCCGCTCGCGGTGCGATAGCGCACCGTCAGGCGTTCGATCGAAAGTGCCGGCGCGGTCGTCATGCCATCATGCTTTCGCCAGCCGGACCTTGAGGCGCGGATCGAGACGCTCGCGCAGGCCATCGCCCATCAGATTGATGCCGATCACCAGCAGGCACATGGCGGCCCCCGGCGCCAGAGCGATCCACGGCGCGCGATCGATGAACGCGCGGGCCTCGGAGATCATCAGGCCCCAGTCCGAGCTTGGCGGCTGCGCCCCGAGCCCGAGAAAGCTCAGCGCCGAGCCGAGCAGGATGGCATAGGTCACGCGCAGGCTCGCCTCGACGATCAGCGGCGGCCAGGCATTGGGCAGGATCTCGCGAAACAGAATGTAGCTGTTGCTCTCGGCGCGGGCCCGCGCGGCCTGCACGAACTCCTCGCTGGCAAGGCCGAGCGTCACCGCGCGCGTGACGCGGGCGATCGGCGGGATATAGACGAAGCCGACCGCGAGCGCCGTCTTCCACAGGGCCGGCGGTGTCACCGCCAGCACCAGCAGACCCAGCATGATCGCCGGGATCGCCATCAGCACGTCGGCGAGCCGCATCAGGACCTCGTCGACGGTGCCGCGGAAGTATCCGGCCGCCAGCCCGACCGGGACGCCGATCGCCAGGCTGACCAGCGTCGCACCGAGCCCCATCGCAAGCGACAGCCGCGCGCCCATCAGCAGGCGGCTCAGGACATCGCGTCCGTAGTCGTCGGTGCCGAGCCAATAGGTCGCCCCCGGCGGCCGAAACCGGGTGCGGATCGAGATCGTGTCCCAGGGATGCGGCGCGATCCAGGGCGCGGCGAGCCCGAGCACGACGATCGTCGCCACGATCGCGAGGCCGATCTTGAGTTGCAGCGGCCACGGCCGGCGCGGTGGCGCCGCGTCGGTATCAGGCGATGGTTCGGCCATAGCGGATCTTCGGGTTGAGCCAGGCGTAGAGCAGATCGGCGGCAAGGTTGGCGAGTGCATAGATCGCGGCCACGACCAGGATCGAGGCCTGCAGGGTCGGGATGTCGCGGCTCTGGATCGAGAACACCAGCAGGCGGCCGAGGCCGGGATAGGCGAACACGGTCTCGATCACGACGATGCCGCCCATCAGCCGGCCGATGTCGAGCGCCAGCACGGTGATCGTCGGCAGCAGCGCGTTGCGCAGCGCGTGGTGCACGACGACCACCCGCTCCGGCAGGCCCTTGGCGCGCGCCGCCATCACGTAGGGGCTTTGCAGCACCTCGATCATGCTCGATCGCGTGAGGCGCGAGATATGGGCCAGATGCGCGAACACCAGCGTCAAGACCGGGCCGATGATGTGGTAGGCCCACTGCGTGAAGCCGACCTTTGCCAGCGGCTCGTAGCCTGATGCCGGCAGCCAGCCGAGCCACACCGCGAACACCAGGATCACCACGATCGACCAGAAGAACTCCGGCACCGCGATGCCGAGGTACGACAGGATCGAGATCGAATGGTCAAGCGGCCGGCCATGCTGGAGCGCCGCGATCACGCCGAGCGCGATGCCGATCGTCGCGATGAAGAAGAACGACACCAGCGTGAGCGCCAGCGAGCGCAGCAGCGCCTCGAACACCAGCGGCGCCACCGGCCGGCTCTGCAGGATCGACTGGCCGAAGTCGCCGGTGACGAACCGCGTCGCCCATCGCCAGTACTGCACCAGCACCGGATCGTTGAGACCGAATTTCTCTTCCAGCGCCTTGACCTGCTCGGGCGGCGCGAACTGCCCGAGGATCAGATGCGCGACGTTGCCGGGCAGGATCGAGGTGATGGCGAAAACGAGCAGCGACACGGCGGCGAGCACGACCAGCACCAGCAGTAGTCGGCGCAGGATGTAGCCTGCCATCGCGCTGACCCTCCCCGCCGGCGGCCGCCGTCAATTCTTGATCGACACTTCCTTGAGCTCCAGCCACATCATCGGCGTCGAGCGGAAGCCCTCGACGTTCTTGCGTACGCCATTCACGTGCCCCGAAGAGTAGGCGATGATGCTGGGCACGGTCTCGTCGACGACCTTCTGGAACTCACCGAACAGCTGGCGCCGCTTGGCCTCGTCGTTGGTCTTGCGCCCGGTGTCGAGCAGCTCGTCGACCCGCGTGTTCTTGTAGAGCCAGAGCTGGCGGTTCCAGCTTCCGCTCGAATGGTAGAAGGGGAACAGCGCGGTATCGATCGTCGGCCGCGCGAAGTAGCCGTCGACGTACATCTGCGCCTTGCCGGCCACGTTCGCCGAATAGCTCGCAAACGGCACGCGTTCGACGTTGATGCGGAACCCGGCAGCCTTGGCCATGTCGCGCACGGCGACGCCGAGACGGACGCGGCCGTCGCGCTCCTGCGGTACCTGCAGCGGCACATCGACGCCGCCCGCCAGCCCGGCCTCCGCCATCAGCTTCTTCGCCTTCTCGATATCGGGCTTCTTGAAGCCGAGCCCGCTGTTGAAATACGGGTGGCTCGGCGGGATCGGGCTGTGGGTCGGCGCGCCCTGGCCGAACAACGCGAGCTCGACCAGCGCCTCCTTGTCGATCGTCAGCGCCAATGCCTGGCGGACGCGGGGGTCGTTGAATGGTGGACGCTCGTTGTTGAGAATCACGCCGTCCCAGGAGGCGGTCGGGACCGAGTCGACGCGGACGCTCGCGTGCGTCTTGAACTTGTCGACGGCTTCGTAGGGCAGGCTCCAGAGGATATCGACGGCACCCAATTCCAGCGCCGCCAGCCGCGCCGCCGCTTCCGGAATGATCCTCATGCTGATGGCATCGGCCTTCGGGTACCCCTTCTCGAAATAGTCGGGGTTCTTCTCGAGCTCCATGCGATCGCCGGGCGACCACGACTTGAACTTGAACGGACCAGTTCCGACCGGCGCGGTCGAGATCGTGTCGATCCTGTCGCGCGGCACGATGCGCATCTGCCGCTCGCCGAAGATGTCCTGGAAGCCGGCATAGGGGATGTTGAGGGTGAAGCGGACGGTCGCCGGATCGACCGCCTCGACGCTTTGCACCATCGAGATGTTGGCGCGCGCCCGCGAGCCGGTGGCGGGATCGAGTATGCGCTTCATGGTGAAGACGACATCGTCGGCATCGAGCGCGCGGCCATGATGGAACTTGACGTCGTTGCGCAGCTTGAACGTCCAGGTCTTGAGGTCCTCCGAGGCGGTCCAGCTCTCGGCGAGGTCGGGCTTCACCGTCAGGTCGCGATCGATCCGCGTCAGGCCGTTGAACACCAGATGCACGTAGATGTACTCGTCGCCGATCGTCGTCTTCGCCGGGTCGAGCTGGGTCAGCGTCGTGCCAACGGCGACGCGGATCGTCCCTTGCGCGGCGACGCCGGTCGCCATCGCCATGCTCACCAGCAACCCCAGCAGGAACTTCCTCATCTTCCCCTCCACCAAGGTTTGCCGTCATCGAAGCAATCCTGCTTCGAGCCCGGCTCGATTTCCGTGACTACCCGGCTGCCCGCATCGCCGCCGGCCGCGTCGCATTGTCGGGATCGACCGCTCGCACCACGTAGGCATCCGCCTCCGGCTCATAGGCCATCCACAGACGCGACAGCTCGGCGATCGGCGAACTGTGATCGTCGACCCGCAGGTCGACGAAAGGAAACGGCTGCTCGTGGGCGACGAGGAGCGCCGCCGAGGTCACCGGCTGGAACTCGCCGCCGGCCGCCTCCCCGGCCGCCAGCGCGGCAACGAGGCGCGCCGGCAGTGGAGCCGCGCCGCTCTGCTCGAAGGCTCGCACCATGGCGTGCGGCACCTCGGCACTGCGCACGATGTTGGCGATCGCGACACATCCCTCGCCGTGCGCCTCACCGAGCTCGGCACGAACCTTGGCGCCGGAAAATGCTGCCGTGCGGCCCTGCGCGTCGATCAGCGCAAGCTGCCGCCAATCGCGATGCGGCGAGCCGGCGACGATTGCCTTGATCGCCTCGTCGGCACTGAAGCCGCGGCCGAGCAACTCCAGCGCCAAGGGGCCGAGCCGCGGATCGGTCCGGTGCTGGGTCAATGCCGCACCGACCCCGGCGCGGACATGCGGGCAGCGCGAGCCCACCGCCATCGACGACGTGGTGACCACCGCCCCCAGCATCCCGGTTCGCGCGCACCGCCCGACAAGTGAGAACGTCATTCGCTAGCTTTCCGGAGTGACAGCAGTAACGTCAACTTCCATCAGCAGTTCCGGGCTGGCAAGCCCCTTAATGACCACTGCCGAGAATGCAGGCAACACGCCGCCCAGTGCGGCAAGCACCACCTCGCTGACACCGGCCAGGAACGCACGATCGGTGACATAGACCGTCGCCTTGACCACGTCGCCGAGCCTGGCGCCGGCCTCGCCCAGCAGCACTTCGACGTTCTCCATCGCCTTGCGCGCCTGGGCGACCGGGTCGCCGGCGCCATGCATGATCTCGTCGAGACCGATGCCGGTCTGCCCCCGCAGCCACACCGTATTGCCGGCCCGCACCGCCATGCAGAAGTCGCAGTCGAGCGGCTGCCGCTGGGTGCCGTAGCGCACCTGCCTGGTGTGATAGGGCCGCACCCGCCGATGCGCCGCGCCGCCCGCCTTGCGCGCCGCCTGCACGTCGATCTCGAACAGGATCTCGGGCCGGGCGAAGGCCGGCGTGATGAGGCCGGTCGAAACCGGATGCACGCCACGAAACGCCCGGCCGATCATCGGATAGACCGCGTTGCGATAGGCGCGGTCGCTGATATGGACGGTGATCTTGCAGACGTCATCGAGCCCCGAGCCGGCTTCGGCGAGCAATGCCTCGAGGTTGGCCAGGGCGAGCTCGGCCTGCGCGGCGGCATCCTCGGGGCGTCGGCCGAGCCCGGCCATGGACTTGCCGTCGAGGGCGGAGCCGGTCTGGCCGCGGATGAAGATTTCCGCCGGACCGGCAGCCACCATCGCGCCCTGCCACACGATGTTCTGCCCGAACCAGTCCTTGAGCTCGAAGGTGCGATGTCGCTCGACCGTGGCGCCGATGATGGCCTCGGCATCGATCTGCACCATCAGCTCCGGTCGCGGCAGACCGGCGACGACGAGCCCGGTGCTCACCGGGAAGACGCCCTGCAGGCGCCGGCCAATCGCCCCGTACACCGCCGCGCGATGATCGCGATCGATGATGCATGTCGTGAGCTTGGTGACATCCCTGAGCGACCCTCCGGCCGCCGCCAGCGCCGCCTCGATGCGGTCGATTGCGGCGTGCGTCTGCCCCGCCGCGTCGCCCAGCTCCGCCACGCCGCCAGGCGACCACGCGCTCGCGGCCGACAGGTAGACGCGCTCGCCACTCCTCACCGCCGCGGCATGGACTCCCGCGGAGCGACCCGTGTCGGAATATGGCGCCTGATCGATCGGCAGTAGTCGTTGGAGGCTCACGCCGGGCTCCGTTGCGAAAGATAGGTGGCCGCGGCGATCGCATGCGCGCGCACGATATGAAGATACTCGTCGATGCCGACCCATTCGTCGGGCTTCGCCATGTTGTTCGGCGAGCAGCCGTAGACGTAGGCCGGAACACCGCGATGGCGCCAATGCTTGCAGTCGGTCGCGCCCATGCTGACGACCGGAACCGGCGTCTCGCCGGTGAGCGAGCGCACCGTGTCCTGCACGATCGCGACCATCCGGTGGTTCGGGTCCGAGACGCTGGGCTCGGCCGAATGGGTCCATACCGGTGTCACCCGCGCCTCGGGATAGCGCGCGACGATGCGCTCGACTTCCGCCATCATCGCGGCATGGGTCATGCCGACCGGCAGGCGGATGTCGACCTCCATCCGGCAGTCGCCGGGCAGCACATTGATCTTCACCCCGCCCTGGATGACGCCGACCGACACCGTCACGCGATCGAGTATGCGGCCCGCCCCCTTGCCGATCGCCGCATCCATCGCGTCACGCCCGCGATCGATCGCGGCGCGCACATCCTCGCTCTGCGGCGGCGCCAGCTCCTCGAGACCATAGATGTCGCGCAGCAGGTCGCTCGCGACGCGGATCGCATTCCTCGAGAGGTGCGTGTAGGCGGCATGCGCGCCCGGCGTCTTGGTCTCGAACACGAGACGGAGGGTGCCCTTCTCGCCGAACCGGATCGTCCCCGGCGTCGACGGCTCGCCGTTGAGCACGCAATCGCCGCGGAACTCGTCCGGAAACTCGTCGACCAGCCATTTCGAGCCCCAGGTGCCGCCGGTCTCCTCGTCCGAGACGCAGGTGAGCGTCAGCCGGCCGCCGAGCCTGGCGCGCAGCTCGTGCAGATAGATGTAGGTCCACACCGACGCGGCGGTGCCGCACTTCATGTCGACCACGCCGCGGCCATGTACCTTGCCGTCCGCGACCGCGCCGCTCCAGGGATCGCGCGACCAGTCCCGCGGCGGCCCGGCCGGGAAGACGTCGATATGCCCGTTCAGTACGAGGTGGGGCCCGCCGGGCGCGGCGGCGAACGAACCGGTGACATTCGGCCACTCCGGCCTCGCCGTGCGGTACTCGACCGGCACGCCGCGCGCCCTGATGAAATCGTGGAGGAAGGCAGCCGCCGCGCGCGTGTCTCCGGGAGGATTGGGGCTCGGGATGGCCACGAACCGCGACAGAAAGGCCACGAGCTGGTCGCGGTCGCGATCGATCCAGCCGAGCAGGGTTTCGCCGATGCCGGTCATGTCACCTCATATCGTCGCAGGCGCTGCCTCGACCGGGAAGTGGCCGCGGCGCTTCGATTCCTCCCACAGCCGCAGGGTCGCCTCGCGGCCGCGAGTGACGATCGCGGCTTCGTCGACGCTGGTCGCGCGGCCGCCACGCACCACCGGCTTGCCATCGATGATCACCGTGTCGATGTCGCCCGCCGAGGCGTACCAGACGAGGGTGCGGATCGGATCGCAGACAGGCTGCAGTTGCGGCTTCATGGCGTCGATGACGATCAGATCGGCGGTGGCTCCCTTTTCGAGCCGCCCGAGATCGGGACGGCGCAGCACATCGGCGCCGGTGATCGTCGCCGCATGCAGCATGTCGGCCGCGGTGGCCGCGGTGCTGGCTGCGAACATCTGCTTCGAGGCGAAGCCGGTGCTGCGCAACTGCGAGAACATGTCCATGCGCTCGGCGTCGGTGCCGATGACGGTCTTGACCCCATGCCGCCTGAAGCGCTCGAACGTCGGCGACTTGCCGCCGCGCAGGAATACGCTCGCGCAGTTGGCGATCGCCGCGCCGGCCTCGCTCAACCGCGGCAACTCGTCGTCCGTCAGGTGCGTGCCGTGCGCGAAGAGCACGCCCTCGCGCAGCAAGCCGACGCTTTGCATGTAGGCCGCGGGCCCGAGCCCGCGCTCCGCCCGGACGCGATCGACCTCGCCCTGGCTCTGCGCCAGATGCAGGGTGACGAGCAGGTTGCGCTCGCGGGCCATGCGATCGACCGCGGTCAACAGATCAGGCGCGCAGCTGTCGGCGGCATGGGGGCCGAGAATGACGCGGATGCGGCCACCGGCGCCTTCGTCGAACTCCGCGAACAGGCGCTCGAAGGCCTCGAGCCCGGTCGCGCCTTCGACGCTGCCCTTTGCGGCATCGGCGACCTGCCGGTCGCCGACGCTTCGCGCCGGCGAGAACAGGTATGGCGCGCCGTAGAACCGCAGCCCCCAGCGCTTCGCAAGATCGAGGATCACCTGCTGGCGCGGACGGAACTGGTCGAGGAGCGTGGTCGCGCCGCTCTTCATGACCTCCAGCAGCCCGAGCGCCACCACCGCCTCGAGCTCCTCGTCGCTGAGATAGGTCATGGCGAGGCTGCCGATCGGCATCAGCATCGAATAGACCTTGCTCTCGCCGATCGCGCTGCGCGGCAAGTCGTCGACGATGCCGCGGAACACCGGGGCATTGATGGTGTGATTGTGCAGATTGAGGAGGCCCGGGCAGACGATGGCGCCGGGGATGTCGATCACCTCGGCATCCATCGGCGGTGCCGCGGTCACATCGGCAATGCGACCAGCCTCGATCACCACCGCATGGTCGCGCACCGGCACCTGACGGCCGCCGGACGCACGGATCACCCACTCACCCTTGACGACGAGACGCTTCACCCGACTTCCCCGCGGTTGTGGCGACGGTCATGGGTGAACAGTAGGAGCGGAATTGGCCGCGGGCAAACGGCGCTTGGACATTGCTGCGTTGCCGCGCCAGCGAGGCAGGACACGAGGCAGGCCAAAGGTTCGCGGGCGGACGCGCACGCCTCACCGGCGCTTGACGATCCTGGACCAGTCCGAGGTGACGTGGCACTGCGCGCAGTCCGGACGGCGGCCGCGATGCACGTCATCCTTCCTGTGACAGGCGACGCACTCTCTTGCCGTGTCCTTGAGCGTCGTCTTGTGGCAGCTCGCGCAGTCGAGCGTGGAATGCTTGCCGGTCAGCGGGAAGCCCGTCCTGGCATGGTCGAACCGGTCGAGCTTGAATTGGCGCAGGCGCCCGGCGAGCAAGGTCGGATCGAAGGTGCCGCTGCGGCTCTCCCGATTGCGCTGCTCGAGCTCGGCGATCGCGGTCAAGCTCGCATCCGTCGCCGTGGTGGCGGCGCCGGCCCGGCGTTGCGCGAGACGCGGCATCGGCACGGCGGGCATCTGCGAGCCTTCCGCCGCCGGCTCGGCGGGCGCAACCGCCACCGTCCTGATCGATCTGACCGTTACCGGCGAGGCGGCGTTGCGCGCGGCGGCCGCCGCGGCAGTGGAGGCGGACCGGTCGATCGCGGCGTCGCCACTCGCCGATCGCGGCAACGCCGTCGCCACTTCGATCCCAGCGTTGCCTGCCCGTTCGTCGATGTCCCACACCCTCGCCACATGGATGCCGGCGGCGACCACCATGATGGCGAATACCGGCAGGTGCATCAGCCGCCAGTGCGCCCACAGGCGGTCCGCCACACGCCAGCGCTCTGCCTTGCGCAAGGCTGCGAAATAGTCCTGTACGAGCGAACGCAAATGCACCGCGCCGTCGCCGCCAGCAGGTTGGGCGACCGAGCCGCCCGACCGCTGCGCCTGTGTCGCGGCGAGCCAGGCGGCGCGCTGCTCGAAGTCGCGCTCGACCGATCGCATGCCGCCGGCGGTTGCAAGGAGGCCGAGCCGCCGCTCAGCCAGCGCATCGTCGAAGCGCAGCATGTCCTCGATGAAGCGGTCGCGCGGCGGACCCGGCTCGAGCCGTCGCAGGGCGGCGACGATTGCCGCCAGACCGTCGCGGGCGCCAGCCTTGAAGCGGTAGTGCCGCGCGCTCAGCCTCGCGTACAAGAAATGACCGAGGAGGCCGCTCGACGCCACCAGCAGCATCGTCACCAGGGCGACGTTGGCCGGCGTCGAACCGAGGCCCAGGTTGCAGTGATAGAGCACGAGCAGCGGCCCCATCAGACCACAGACCACATGCAGATCGAACCAGGTGCCGACACCGATGAACCGCGCCAGGCCGGCCATCTTGCGCAGCGGATAGAGCAGCGGCAGCAGCATCAGCGCCGCGCCGCCAACCCCCAGCCAGAAGCGCAGGCCGCTGCCGAAGCTGATGCTCCTGAGCTCGCGGTCGAGCGTCGAAAGCCACCGTGCAAGCGGATTGGCGAGACCGGCCGCGAGGTCGAGCTTGAGCAGGATGCCCGGCATCGCCGCCAGCAGCACCACCGCGACGACGAGCGCGAATCCCCGGTCGCGGCGGCGACCTGCCGCGTCGCCGGTCCCGATCCGATCTGGCTCGCCAGCAGATGCCGTGCCTTCAAGTTGCATTCCGACTTCCCGCTGGAGTCCACGCATGGCCATGCGGACGCCCTCAAGTCACCGCACTCGGCCGATAGCCCTTGCTTTGAAACCGGACCATTGGAGCTGAATAGATCCGAATTATGGTGACTTACCGCTGCCATTCGCCTCATGAGCCGGCTCCGACCGACCGCCGGACAGCCTGAATGTCGAGCATGTCGACAGCCTGGCTCGGCCTCGACAGCTATTCGGGCTACGCCGCGCTGGTCGCGACGGCGATGCTCGCCTACCTGCTGTGGCAGCTGCTCATCGAGCAGCGCAATCGGCGCACCAAGCAGGCCGCGAACGCTGCCGGTCTTTCAGAGCCGCCGTCATTGCACCCGATCGTCGATCCGGCGCGCTGCATCGGCTGCGGCGCGTGCACCAGGGCCTGCCCCGAAGGCAACGTGCTGGGGCTGATCGCCGGCAAGGCGGAGCTGATCGAGCCGGCATCCTGCATCGGCCACGGCGCCTGCAAGACCGCCTGCCCGACCGGCGCCATCACCCTGGTGTTCGGCACCGCGACGCGAGGCGTCGAGATCCCGAACGTGTCGCCGACTTTCGAGAGCAACGTCCGCGGCATCTTCATCGCCGGCGAGCTCGGCGGCATGGGGCTGATCGCCAACGCCATCGAGCAGGGGCGGCAGGCGATGGAAGCGATTGCCCGTCTCGACGGCCTCGGCCAACGCGACCGGCTGGATGTGGTGATCGTCGGCAGCGGCCCGGCGGGACTGGCGGCGAGCCTTGCCGCGCGCAAGCAGGGCCTCGCCTTCGTGACGCTGGAACAGAGCTCGTTTGGCGGCACGGTCGCGCATTTTCCGCGCGGCAAGATCGCCATGACTCGCCCTGCCGAGCTGCCGCTCCACGGCAAGGTGCGGTTCCGCAAGGTGCGCAAGGAGCGCCTGCTCGGGCTGTGGCGCGAGGTTGCGCAGCGGCATCGGCTGCCGTTGCGGTTCGGCGAGCGCGTCGAAGGCATCGAACGGCAATCGGACGGATCGTTCCTGGTTGCGACTGGAAAGGCGCACTATTCCGCCCGTGCGGTGCTGCTGGCGATCGGCAGGCGCGGCAGTCCGCGCCGGCTCGGCGTGCCTGGCGAGGACCTCGCCAAGGTCGTCTACACCCTGGTCGATCCGGCCCAATACCGCGGGCAGAATGTCCTCGTCGTCGGCGGCGGCGACAGTGCCATCGAGGCCGCCGCCGCACTCGCCAGGGAACCGGATACGGCGGTGACCGTGGCGCTTCGCGGCGCGGACTTCCTGCGCGCGAAGCCAGCCAACCGCCGCCGCATCGAGGCGCTGTGCGAGCGGCGGCGCGTGCGGCTGCTGCCGGAAAGCAATGTGCTCGCCATCAACGGTGACAGCGTCGACCTCGCGGTGCAGGGACGCCGCGCGCGGCTGCCGAACGATGCCGTCGTGGTTTGCGCCGGCGGCCTGATGCCCGGCGCCTTCCTTGCCCGCCTCGGCGTCGAGGTCGAGATGAAGTACGGCACGCCGTGAGGCGGGACTGCCGCACGGCACGGCGCGGATGCGACGAGCGATTGCCGCTCTCACCAGCGCCGCAAAATGCGATCGGAAGTCGCCAGTGTCTCTATCGTCTCGAGGATGTCCTGGCTCCCGTCGCGCTGGAAGTCGACGAACAACCGCCGCAGCAGCGGATCGTCGCCGGCATCCTCTCGCCGTCCCATGTAGTAGCGGAACAGCTGGCGCACGAAGCACTGCTGGAACATCATCGAGCCGGTCAGCATCTTCAGGGCCTGCACCGGGCCGGCGGCCTTGGCCGGCGCCTCGTCGAGAAAGTCGATCTCGATCACCGGATCGATCGGGAAGCCGTTGTCCTTGGTCCGCCAGCGCCCCAGCGCGTCGTAGTTCTCCTGGAAGAAGCCCAGCGGATCGATCACCTTGTGGCAGCCGATGCACGCCTTGCGGCCGGTCAGCTGCTCGATCCGCTCGCGCTCGGTCGAGTTCGTCGCGGTGTACTGGGCGGTATCGACACCCTTCGGCGGCGGCTCGAGCTCCATGCACATCACCTTGCGCACCCAGAACACGCCGCGCTTGACCAGCCGGGTGTTGGTCGGGCCGGAATGCGAAGCGATCAGCGCCGGCTGCGAGAAGATGCCGAGCCGCTGCTCCGGGTCGGCGCCTGCCGGCGTCTCCTGGGTGACGTCCTTCAGCGTCGGGCGCGGCTTGGCCAGCTGCCGGCGCAGGAACGTGTCCGTCTCGCCGGTCATCGCGACAGCGAGCTTGGCGTCGAACTCGGGAAAGGCCGCCTGCGAGATCGTGAACTCGGCCGGCTCCTTGAGCTCCAGCCATGCCTTGAAGAAGCGGACCAGCTTCGCTCGCGCCTCCACCGAGGCAAGGACGGCGGCGACGGTTGCGCGCAGATCATCCTCGGTCTGCAGATAGCGGATCGCTTCTCTCGAATCGAGACCGAGGCGCTCCGGCGGGGCATCCGCGATCGTGTAGGTGATCGCTTGCAGGGCTTGCGCGGCGGCGAGGCGACCGCGCCGGTTCACGTCGAGCTCCTTCCGGAACAGGAAATCCGGCGAGTTGAGCACCACCTCGACCAGCTCGGCCGTCGCCGGTCCGAACCCGAGCGACGCCGGCCCTCGACGTGTAGAACGCCACAATGCGCTCGATCTTGTCCTCGCCGACGTCGCTCCTGAATGCCCTGACGACGAAGTCCTGCGCCTGCGAGCGCAGGCAAGCGGTATCGGCCGGCCCGCAGTCGATGACCGCCTTCGGGTTCTGCAGCACGCCGCGCGCGATCTCGGCGATCCAGCCGGTGAGCGCGCCGAGATTGGCCGGGTTGAGGCTCAGCAGATCGGCAAACTCGAAATTCGTCTGCAACGGATCCCTCGGCATCACCTCCTTGATCGATCGCACCTGGAACGAGGGCAGCAGGGATTGGACCGTCACGTCGATCTGCTCCCTGGTGAGGCGGAATATCCGCTTGGCGGGAGCGCCCGTCTCCTCGCCCGGGAAGTACTTTCGGGCGATCGCATCGGCCGTGTCGGCACCGCTCCGCGAGGCCACGGTGGCTGCCGCGGACGGGGCCTGGGCAGCAAGCTTCGTCGCGACACCGGCCACCGCGGCGAGCGTGCCGAGCATCGCGAGCGCGGCGAGCGGCGGCAAGATCCGCGACCGCTGCCGGCCATTCGGCGCGCGCATGCGAGCCGTCAGATGATCGGCCCACGGCATAGGCTCTCCAATCCGAACACGTTCGTCTCCAGGCCTGCGGCATGCAGGCACGACAGGTGCAGGTCGTTATTGCTGCGGCCGCCGGCGTCGACGATCCTGCCCGTCTTGAAGGCGCCGCCGGCCTGGCCGGCGACGATGAACGGGATGCCGGTCAAATAGTGACCGCTCGAGCTGTTGCTCCAGCACTCCATGCCAAGCACCACCGAGGAGTTGAACAGCGCCGACCGGCCGCCGCCATCGTCGATGCCTTTCAGCGCCTGCAGCAGAGCGGCGAACTTCTCCGAGTAGTACGTGTCGATCTTGACGAGGCCGTCGATGTCGCCGTTGTGCTCCAGCGTGTGGTGGGCCTTGTGGATGCCGCGGCTGGGCCAGGTCTGTCCGCTGGAGCCGCCCGACAAGGTGAAGGCTGCCACGCGGGTCAGGTCCATCTCGAAGGCGAGCTTGATGAGCGCGATCATCTGGTCGTGGACCGGCGAAAGCTGATCGAGGTTGTGCTTGTTGGCGCCGACCCCGCTCGGCCGCGTCAGCGAGGCGCACGGCTTGCCGGTCGACGGCGCCGCCGCATTGGATGTCTGGCGCGCAAGCTTTTCCGACTGGCTCCAGCTCTCGAGCATGCCGTCGAGTTTGCGGGCGTGCTCGGTATCCATTCCGAAGCGACGCTTGGCGTCCTTGATGTCGGCAACGATGAAATCGACGAGGCTCGCGCGGCTCGAGAGCGCCGCCGCGACCTTCGCCTCGTCGCCGCGCGGCTGGTTCGACTGCGCGACGCAGCTGCGGGCCGCGGCCTTCATCAGGAGATCGTAGACCTGGCCGGCGTCCTGCATCGGCTCGATCGCGTTGCCATGCCGCGTGTCGCCGCGGTCCCGGTTGCGGAACGAGATGTAGCGGTTGCCGACGCCGACATGATCGGCGTCCGAATGTGCGCCGCCGCCGACATGCAGGCTGCCAAGCGGCAGGTCCTTCAAATCCGGCCGGGCCTTGTAGTGATTGGCGATGCGGATATCGATCAACTCGTGATCGGTATAGGCGAAATAGGCGTCTTTCTGCGTGTACCGGCAGCGATTGCCGGTGGTACAGCCGATCATGCCGGCGCCATGCTCCTCCTCGTAGCCGTCGCTCTTCGGACTGCCGCCATGGATGTTCATATTCTTGAACAGGATGAGGTCGGAGGCGTGCGGCTCGAGCGGCGCGATCGGAGTTCCGGCAAGATTGGCGAGCGACGCCGGCTTCGTCCGCGCCGGATAGTAGGCGCCGCCCTTGAAGAACATCACATAGCGCGGCGCTCGCGCGAATGGCGTTTCGGCAGCATACGCCATGCTCCTGAGCACCGGGTGCAGCAGCAGCGCCGAAAGGCCGCACGTCTTGATCAAATCGCGACGGCTGAGTTGGCCGGGCTTGGCTGTCATCGCTGTCTGCTCCATGCTGCACGAGCGGGAAGATGCGCCGCTCCGGTGCCTACCCGCCTTCGCGTTACGCCGACAGTCGCCTGCCCGATGGCCGAGGCGGTTGGGGGGGCTCAGTCCCGAATGGCATCGAGCGCATCATGCGGCAACCACTGCGAAAGGCCCGCAGCGTGCCAGACGCAACTCGATCCGGCGTCCGTGGCGGCATAATGGAGGCGGCGCGGCAATTGGGTGACGACTTGACGGCGGCTCGGCCTGCGCATGGCTGCCGATTTGGTACCGCGAGGTCGCAAGCCGCGAGTTCGCGTTGTTTGGAATACGAATCGGGATCGGGTGACCATGTCGACTTTCGAACGCTACCTCACGCTCTGGGTCGGGCTGTGCATCGTCGCCGGCATCGCGCTCGGATGGCTGGCGCCGGGGTTGTTCCAGGCGATCGGCGGCGCCGAGATCGCCAAGGTCAATCTGCCGGTCGCGGCGCTGGTCTGGCTGATGATCATTCCGATGCTGGTCAGGATCGACTTCGCGGCCCTCTCGCGGGTCACCGAGCATTGGCGGGGGATCGGCGTCACCCTGTTCGTCAACTGGGCGGTGAAGCCGTTCTCGATGGCGCTGCTCGGCTGGTTGCTGATCGGTGGGCTGTTCAGGTCCTATCTGCCGCCGGACCAGATCAACAGCTACATCGCCGGCCTGATCCTGCTCGCCGCCGCGCCGTGCACGGCAATGGTATTCGTGTGGAGCAATCTATCCGGCGGTGAGCCGCATTTCACGCTGAGCCAGGTTGCGCTCAACGACGTCATCATGGTGTTCGCATTCGCCCCGATCGTCGGGCTGCTGCTCGGCCTGTCGGCGATCACCGTGCCCTGGCAGACGCTGCTGCTTTCAGTCGTGCTCTACATCGTGGTGCCGGTGATCATCGCGCAGATCGTGCGCCGGTCGGTGCTTGCCAGCCGCGGCGAGCCGGCACTGCGCTCGCTGCTAGCCAGGTTGCAGCCGCTGTCGCTCGCGGCCCTGCTCGCGACCCTCGTCCTGCTGTTCGGCTTCCAGGGCCAGCAGATCATTGCGCAGCCGCTGGTGATCGCAATCCTGGCGGTGCCGATCCTGATCCAGGTCTATTTCAACGCCGGCCTCGCCTACCTGCTCAATCGCGCCGCCGGGGAAGCGCATTGCGTCGCGGCACCGTCCGCCCTGATCGGCGCCAGCAACTTCTTCGAGCTGTCGGTTGCCGCCGCGATCAGCCTGTTCGGGTTCGATTCCGGCGCGGCGCTCGCAACCGTCGTCGGCGTGCTGATCGAGGTGCCGGTGATGCTCTCGGTGGTCAGGATCGTCAACCAGACACGGTCCTGGTACGAGAGCGGGACGGCCGCGCGGCAGCGCGCGTCATGACGGGCTGCGCAGCAACTGCAGCGTTGCCAGCAAGGCGAGCGCGGCAAGCACGACGAAGCTGAACGACAGCGTGCCGATGGCGGCCGCCGCGGCAATGATCGCCGGGCCGATCAGCAATCCGGCATAGCTTGCGGTCAGGACAGCTCCAGTTGCCTCCGCGACACGGTCGGGCGGAGCCAGCCGCGCGAGCTCGGCGAGGAATACGCCATTCCACCCGCTCGCGGTCAGGCCGAACAGGAATGCCACGATCACCAGCAGGGGGTATCCGAGGCCTGGACCGGCAAGCGCCATCGTCGTCGCCGCCGCGCTCATCCCGAAGCCGATGCCGGCGAGCAGCGTGCGCGACGGCACCGCCCTGGTCGCGACCAGCCCCCAGAACAGGCGTCCCACCAATCCGCCGAACTGCGCGATCGCCAGTAGTACGCCCGCCGCGACGTGATCGAGGGCGAGGCGCTCGACAGCGAAAGTGACGAGAAACGCATTGAGGCCGAGTTGCATCGACGCGAACGGCAGCGACAGCAGCGCCAGCGCCCGCAAGGGCGGCTGCTGCCACACCATCCGGCCGGCGGCGCGGAAATCGAGTGCCTGGGCTTGTCCTCGCGCGACGCCGTCGTAGCGCCCGCTCATCGACCAGAACACTACGATCCCGACGGCGCCGATCGCACCGATAAGCCAGAAACCTGCCTCGGGCGCGCTCAGCGCAATGAGTGGCAGCGTCACCGATCCGATCATGGCGCCGATCTGGTTGCCGGTTTGCCGGATGGAAAAGATCAGCGGACGCTGCTGCGGCGTCGCGAGCTTCGACAGGAGCGTCGAGCTGGCCGGCGTCTCCGGACCGAATGCAAGGCCGATCAGCAGCCCGGCGATGAACAAGGCCAGGCTGCCGCCGACACTCGCCACGGCCATGCCGCACACCACCGCGAGCGCGCACAATGCCGCGACCCGGCACGGGCCGATCCGGCGCGCGAGCTGCCCGCCATAGAGCGACGTCGCCATGCCGACGGCGCAGAAGGTTGTCGTGAAGATGCTGACCTCGCGAACGCCAATCGCCAGTTTCGGCGCCAGCACGCCCGGCGAGAACTGCGCCAGCGAGACGAGCGCCTGCAGCGCCGTCATCGCCGCGAGGGCAGGCCACAACGAAGGCATCTCCGGACTGGCGCCGGCCGGATGCTTCGCTATCATGCGCGCGCACCAATGGAGCACGCACCATGCCAGGAATTTCCGTTCATGCCGTCGATGTCGCGAGGGGCGTACCGGCCGCCGGCATGCGGGTCGAGATCTTCTCGCTCGCGCCGAGCCGACGCCTGATCGCCGAAGGCATCCTCGCGGCTGCCGGCGCGCTCACGCATCCGATCACGAGCACGCGGCTCGATCCGGGCCCCTACGAGGTGGTGTTTCATGCAGGTGCCTTCTTCGCGGCGAATGGCGTGGCGCAAGCAAGTCCCCCGTTTTTCGGCGAGGTTCCGTTCCGGTTCAACATCGCTGATCCCGACCAGCACTATCACCTGCCGATGAAGATCACGCCATGGGGGTTCTCGCTCTACCGGGGCAGCTAGCGGATCCGGCGCGACAGCCCGGCGACGCGCTCCATCACGATCAGCGCAATGATCGTGATCGCGATCATCACTCCTGAAACGGCTGCGATCGTCACGTCGAGGCGGCCTTCGAGATCCTGCCACATGCGGATCGGCAGCATGTCGGTGCGCGCATCGCGCAGGAACAGGGAAACCGGCACGTTGTCGAACGACGACATGAAGGCGATGAAGGCACCGGCGAGAATGCCTGGCCTGATCAGCGGCAGCGTCACGCGCCGGAACGTGTAGAGCTTCGATGCTCCGAGGCTCGCCGAGCTTTCGAGCAGCGTCGGGTTGAGCTGCGCCAGCGCCGCCACCGTCGTGCGCACGACGTAGGGCACGCAGACGATCATGTGGCCGATCACCAGGGTCAGCGGCGAGATCGGCAATCCGACGAGCGAGAAGAACATCAGCGAGGCGAGGCCGAAGGCAAGTGCCGGCAGCACCAACGGTGACATGAAGAGGCTGTCGAGCAGCCGCGCCGTCCACTTCTCCGACCGGGCGATGGCGAGCGCCGCGGCAACCCCGAGCACGACGGCGAGCACTGTCGTCCAAAGCGCCACCTTGAAGCTGTTGGCGGCGGCGAAGTGCAGCTGCCAGGCATCCATGAGCGCCGCATACCAGCGCAGCGAATAGCCCGGTGGCGGGAACTTCAGGGAGAAGCCCGACGTGAAGGAGACGATGATCACGACCAGCGTCGGCAGCATCAGCAGCAGGAAGCACAGCCCCGCCAGCCCCCACATCGTGGTCTTGAAGCTCAGCGCCTCGAGACTGCTCCTCTGCCGTGTCATGGCGTGTCCTCACGAATGGCACAGCCACACCACTGGCCGCTGCCGGCCGACGCCCCCACCTCAGGCGTTCCCGGAAAGCCCGCTGCAGCGGGCTTGTCCGGGATCTTTGCCTGCCGGAGTCGATCGGCATGGTCCCCCACCCGCAGCGGTAAAGATCCCGGCTCGCGCGCGGAAATTGCGTCTCGCACGAGCCGGCACACGCCGGCCGCGCTTGGCCGGGAACGCGGGGGGAGGGAGGTGGGCCGCCAGCGCTGGCTGTGGTGATGCACGAATGTGAACGGCGGCCGCGCATTATGCTCAGCCATGGGCGTAGCCCTTCGACAGGCGGCCCAGCACGTTGAACAGCGACACCGCCGCCAGCACCGCGCACAGGAAGATGATCGAGATCGCCGCCGCGAACGGCCAGTTATTGAGCGTGGACGACTGCTGATAGATGTACATCGGCATGAACAGCATCTGGCCGCCGCCGACCAGCGTCTGGGTGATGAAGGCGGTGATCGCGGCGGCGTAGGTCAGCAGACAGCCGGCGATGATCCCCGGCAGCGTCAGCGGCAGGATCACCCGCCGGAACGTGCGCCATTGCCCGGCACCGAGCGCCACCGACGCATCGAGCAGGTTGGGATCGATGCGCGACAGCGCGGTGATCAGCGGCATCACCATCAGCGGCATCTGCACCTGGGCGAGCGCGACGATCATGCCACCCTCGGTATAGAGCAGCTTCAGCGGCGCATCGATGACGCCGATCGCCGATAGCGCGGAGTTGACGATGCCTTGCCGGCCGAGAATGACGATCCACGAGAACGTCCGCACCACCACGCTGGTCAACAGCGGCAGCAGGATGACAAGCATCAGGATCGCTTGCGCCCAGCGCGGCACGCGCACGTAGACCCAGGCCATCGGCAGGCCGAGCAGCAGGCACAGCAGCGTCACCTCGACGCCGATCCACAGCGTGTGGCCGAGCACCTGGAGCGAGAAAGGATCGAGCAGGAACTTGGCGTACTGCGTGAAGCCGAGCGCCTTCATGCTCTCATCGGTATGCAGGCTGACGTAGAGGAGAATGGCCAGCGGCGCGAGGAAGAACACCATGAAGAAGCCCGCCAGGGGCAAGGCGAGCTTGAGGTCGTAGGTCGTGGAGTCGATGTCGGTCGATGCGGCCATGGTTGATCCGATAAAGGCTTGAGCGGTCGGTCTCAAATTCCCCTCTCCCCCGCCCCTTCGGGGGAGAGGGTCAGGGTGAGGGGCCGCAACACGGAGAAAGAAGCAACAGCGAACCAGGCAAGTTCAATTGAAGTAGCGCGATCATAGGTTCGAGCAAGCGGCCGCCCCTCACCCTCGGACCGCCCTTCCGGGCGATCCTCTGCCCTCTCCCCCGAAGCGGCGGGGGAGAGGGCAAAGCCTCAAAGCTTGATCTCGCGGTTGAACTTCTCGATCCAGCCCGCACGCTGCTGGTTGATCTTCTTCCAGTCCTGGAACACGAACTTCGACTTCATGTCGGCGTGATCCTTGGCCAGCACCTTGGCGATCTCGCCGCCCATCTTGACCTTGGTGTTGGTCGGCACGATCAGGTAGGGGCTATCCATCAGCTTCGCCTGCACCTCGGGCGACAGCGCGGCGTCGATCAGCTTCGCGGCCATCTCCTTGTTCGGCGAATTCTTGACGATGTGGATCGTGGTCTTGAAGGCGATCGCGCCTTCCTTCGGCGCCACGAACTCGACCGGCACGCCGCGCGCCTTGAGGATCTGGATCGCGTTGAAATTGCCCGGCCCGATGTCGATCTGGCCCTGCTGGTAGAGGGTGGCGAGCGCGCCCGGATTGGCGGCGACGGCGGCCAGGTTGGGCTTGAGCTCCTCGATCGCCTTGAAGCCGGCATCGACATTGGCCTCGCTGCCGCCGCGCATGCGCGCGATCTCGACCAGCCAGCCGGTGCCGAGTGTCGAGTTGAGGTTGGTGATGCCGACCCGCCCCTTGTACTCGGGCTTCCAGATGTCGGTCCACGACGTCGGCGGGGTCTTCACCTTTTCGGGGTTGTAGGTGAGGCCGACGACCTGGAAAAACGGCGCCGGGCCGGTTTCGGCCTGGGCATCGGGGATCAGGTCCTTGTAGTGGGCGGACGAGGCGATCGGGAACGGCTCGACGAGGCCCTGATCGATCGCGACCAGCGCCGGACCGGGATCGTGCAGCATCACGTCGATCGGCGGGTTGGCGAGCGCCGCCTTCACCTTCGCGATCTGGTCGACCGACAGCATCGGGTCAAGCGTGATCTCGGCATTGTTGTTGGCCTTGCGGAACGCCGGCACCAGCACGTCCTTGTGCGCCTCCTCCCAGCTGCCGGTGAAGGTCGCGAACACCAGGCGCCGCGCCTGGGCGCGACTGATGCCGGGAAAGGCATGCATGGCTGCGAGCGCTAGTGCGCTCGTCATGAGATTGCGCCGGTCGAATTGCATCGTGGTTGATTCCCCTGTTTTGCCTGGACGGTCAGTGCAATCGAAATACAGTGGCGGCGCGTGGCGAGGTCGGCGCCAGGTTCACCTTCGTGCCGGCGGCCAGCGGCTCCGCTCCCGCCTCGCGCGGCTGCGCAACCTTCAGCGATGCGCCACTCGGCAGCCGCACCTCGTGAACGATGACCGCGCCTAGCGGCAGCCCGATCTCGACCACGCCTTCGATGCCGCCCGCGCTGCCGGTGATGCGCAGTTGCTCGGGTCTGACGCAGGCGACGACGCGATCGCCAACAGCCGGCGGCTCGGCGGTCGCGCGCGCCGCCAGCGTCACGCCGCCGGCGAGTGCTACGTCGACGTCGTTGCCGCTTGCGGCCCTGACCGTTCCTTCGAGGACATTGGCGGCGCCGACGAATTTATTGACGAACAGCGTGCGCGGCCGATCGTAGATCTCCGACGGCGTGCCGAACTGCTCCAGCCGGCCCTGGTTGAAGACCGCCACCCGATCCGCCATCGACAGTGCCTCCTCCTGATCGTGCGTGACGATCAGGGTCGTGGTGCCGGACAGCCGCTGGATGCGCTTGATCTCGATCTGCATGTCGAGTCGCAGGTTCTTGTCGAGGGCGGCGAACGGCTCGTCGAGCAGCAGCACCGCCGGCCGCACCGCCAAGGCCCGGGCAAGCGCCACGCGCTGCTGCTGCCCGCCGGACATTTCCCTTGGATAGCGCCCGGCGAACGCCTGCAGCTGCACCAGCGCCAGCATCTCCTCGACCCGCGCCGCGGTCGCTTGTCGCGGCGAGCCGCGCGCCTCGAGACCGTACGCGACATTTTGCGCCGCTGTCATATGCGGGAACAGCGCGTAGTTCTGGAAGACGATCCCCACCGCGCGCTTGTTCGGCGGCAGATGGTCGACCACGTCGCCACCGATCCGGATCCGCCCTTCCGACTGGCTGATGAAACCGCCGATCGCCCGCAACAGCGTGGTCTTGCCGCAACCCGACGGACCGAGCAGCGCGACAAGCTCGCCGCCGTTGACGTCGAGATCGATGCTGTCGACCGCCTTCGAGGTCCCGTATCGATGCGTCACGCCCTCGATGCGCAGAGCCTGCCCCACGGCTGCGGCGGGTCGGCGCGGCTGGTCATCGAAGCGCTTCTGCATCGGTAAGGGGCACCCG
The DNA here is from genome assembly GCA_963750535.1 of uncultured Alphaproteobacteria bacterium. Lineage (GTDB taxonomy): Bacteria > Pseudomonadota > Alphaproteobacteria > Rhizobiales > Hyphomicrobiaceae > JAKFWF01. The sequence continues at coordinate 120,271 of CAVVRF010000045.1, forward strand.
TCCTTCGGGAACATGGATGCCGAACGCTAGCACTGCCTATGCATTTGGCAAACGCCGTTCCCTGTCCATTGAATGTGCAATGGCGGTGTATTTGGCGGGCACATGCCGAATGCACGGGCAGGCCGGCTTGATTTTTTGGCTGCTCGCCGCGTTGCCTCCCGACGTGCATTGAACATGCACCGCAATTTGGCTTGGATGAGCCCGCTCGGCCTATGCGCTGCCGTGGAGTTGACCAATGCATTCCGCCTTTGATCGCGATCTGATCGGCTACGGTGCCAATCCGCCAGATCCGAAATGGCCGGATGGCGCGCGTATCGCGGTCAACTTCGTGCTGAATTTCGAAGAGGGCTCGGAGCCGTCGGTGCAGGACGGCGAGGGTTTCACCGAGACCGGCCTGACCGAGGCACACGGGCTGGCGCAAGCGGTCAAGGGCCGCGATCTCGCCGCCGAGGGCATGTTCGAGTACGGCAGCCGAGTAGGGTTCTGGCGGCTGATGCGGCTGTTCGAGGAGCGCGGGTTGCCGATGACGATCTTCGGCTGCGGTCTCGCTCTGGAGCGCCATCCGCCGGCCGCGGCCGCCATTCGCCGCGCCGGGTTCGATGTCTGCTCGCACGGTTGGCGATGGGTGAAGCACTACGAGCTCGAGGAAGCCGAGGAGCGGCAACACATCGCCAAGGCCGTCGCGGCAATCACCAAGATGACCGGCGAGCGGCCGCTCGGCTGGTATTGCCGGTATGGGCCGGGCGTCAATACGCGCCGCCTCGTGGTCGAGGAGGGCGGCTTTCTCTACGACAGCGACTACTACGGCGACGAGTTGCCGTTCTGGAAGACCGTCAGCGGACGTCCGCACCTGATCATCCCCTATTCGCTGACCCACAACGACGGCAAGTATGCCGGCTGGGTCGGTACCGCCGACCAGTGGTTCGCGTTCGTCAGGGATGGGTTCGACATGCTCTACAAGGAGGGCAGCCGGCATCCGAAGATGATGTCGGTCGGACTGCACATGCGCCTGATCGGCCATCCCGCCCGCGCCGCCGGGCTGGAGCGGCTGCTCGATCACATCATGAAGCAGCCCGGCGTCTGGATCACCCGGCGCATCGACATTGCCCGGCATTGGGCCAGCACTCATCCCTATCCCGGCAAGGGGCTCAACGAATAGCGCTATCCGCAAGCGCGACGGCCGGCCGATCGGCGTGGGCGTCACGGCGCCCAGCGCACCTCGCCCGCTTCGCTCGCATCGAGGCCACCGAGCTCACCGGCGCGAACCTTGAACGCCGGCTGCCGCAGCAGCTCCAGGAACACCCGCAATGGGCGCCGGTAGCTGTCGCGCTGCCGCATCAAAAGGTCGAACCGCTCGTTGACCAGCGCCACGAAATCGAGCCCGGCCGCCGTCGCGACCGCGCGGGTGGCAAGGCCACAGTCGGCATGGCCGGCACGTATCGCCTGGGCGATGTCCGGCCCGGTCGGCGCTGTCACGGCGACCTGCAGCGCCCCGGCGCCGATATTGCGCTGCTTCAGCAGGGCGTCGAGCAGCTGCTGCGCACCCGCACCCTTCGGCCGCACAGCGAACCGCGCTCGATGCTGGACCGCGTCCGCCAGGCTGGTGAACCCGAGCGGATTGCCGCTCGCCACCACAAGACCCTGCTCGCGCCTGACGAAACCGATCAGCACCGCGTCGTAGAGCCCCGGCTCGCCGTCGACGGTCGCCACATTGGCGTCAGCCTCCGGCGCCTCGATCGAGTGGAAATGGATTGCGGCCGCGATCACCTCGCCTCGCAGGAAGCGGCGATAGCCGGCCTCGGTCCCTTCGGGCAGGATCGCGAGGCCGGCGCGGCTCTCCGCGAGCGCCCACTGCAGCAGCGGATCATGACTGCCACCGACGATCGGCGGCGGATCGGCGGGAACGACGCCGAGCGGCCGCGCCATGCCGGCGAGCAGCCACCGATCCAGATCGCCGCGCGGAAACAGCCATTTGCCCGTCACCTTGGTGCACGGTATCGCCCCCTCCGCCACCAGCTCGTAGAGCTTGCGCTCCTTGAGACGCAGATAGTCGGCGGCTTCGGCGGTGGTCAGGAGCTTCAATCCTGCATGTTTATGCATATTTTTGCACTGGTTCTATTCATTGACTATTTCGTAGAAATCACGGGACATCACCGGCGTCAACACCGACAATGAGCTGCGATGGAAGGTGCAAGCGCGATTTCCTTGATCCTGGCGGGCGATCCGACCCTGTTCGCGATCGTGCGGCTATCGCTGTTCGTCACGTTGTCGGCGACCGCGCTGGCGGGGCTGATCGGCCTGCCGCTGGGAGCGCTGGTGGCGCTGACCCGCTTTCCAGGGCGCAACGCCGTCATCGTATTCCTCAATGCGATGATGGGCCTGCCGCCGGTGGTCGTGGGCCTGCTGGTCTTCCTGGCGCTGTCGCGCTCGGGACCGCTCGGCTTTCTCGGACTGCTGTTCACGCCGAAGGCGATGATCATCGCGCAGGCACTGCTCATCACTCCGATCATCTGTGCCCTGGCCCGTCAGATCATCGACGACCTCTGGCACGAGTACCGGGAGGAGTTGTCGGCGATGGAGGTGGGCGCGCTCGGTCGCGTCCAGGCGTTGCTATGGGATGCGCGGTTCTCGCTGGTGACGGTGCTGCTCGCCGGCTTCGGACGCGCCGCGGCCGAGGTCGGCGCGGTGATGATCGTCGGCGGCAACATCGATGGCTATACCCGCGTCATGACCACGGCGATCGCGCTCGAGACGTCCAAGGGCAACATTTCCCTGGCGATCGGGCTGGGCATCGTACTGATCACGATCATCCTCGCCATCAACACCTTCGCCTGGGCGGTTCGACAATGGTCCGAGCGCCATGCCGGCTGACGGAACACAGATGGGTCACGCACCCGCCGCCGCGACCGCCGCGATACGCATGACGGGCGTCGGCCTGCGGGCCGGGCGGACGCGCATTCTCGACGGCATCGATCTCGCCATCGCGAGCGGCAAGCCGACCCTGATGCTGGGGCCAAACGGCGCCGGCAAGACGACGCTGCTGAAGCTGATGATGGCGCTGTGCCGATCCGACCGAAGGTCAGATCGCGGTAATGCCGCAGCGCGACGGGACGCCGGCTCGCCGCGCCTTCGTGTTCCAGAAGCCGGTGATGTTGAAGCGCACGGCCGCCGCCAATATCGCGTTCGCGCTGACCGCGGCGGGCCGGCGCGCGGACGCCTCTGCGATAACCCGGCTTCTCGAGTGGGTTCGGCTGGCAGGCCTGGGCAATCGTCCGGCCCGCAGGCTTTCCGCCGGCGAGCAGCAGCGCCTGGCGCTCGCCCGCGCCCTCGCCCGCGATCCCGACATCCTGTTCCTCGACGAGCCGACCGCGAGCCTCGATCCCGCGCAGACAAGGATCGTCGAGGAGATCGTGCGGGACGTCGCCGCCTCCGGCGTCAAGGTCGTCATGTCAACCCACGACCTCGGCCAGGCGCGCAGGATCGCCGGCGACATCGTGTTCCTGGCGGCCGGCCGCGTCCTCGAGCACACGCCGGCCGAGCAGTTCTTCCGGCGCCCAGCTTCCGTGCAAGCCCAGCGCTTCGTCACGGGCGAACTCATTATGTGAAAAGGAGACGACCGAATGCGCATCCGCCAATTCGCGGTAATGGCAGCCCTTGGCCTTGCCGCCGTCACGAGCTGCCCGGCCCTGGCGCAAGACAAGTCGATCGTCGTCGCCTCGACCACATCGACGCAGGACTCGGGCCTGTTCGGCTATATCCTCCCGCTGTTCAAGGCCAAGTCCGGCATCGACGTGAAAGTCGTCGCGCAAGGCACTGGCCAGGCGCTCGATACCGCCCGGCGCGGCGACGCCGACGTGGTGTTCGTCCATGCCAAGGCGCAGGAAGAGAAGTTCGTTGCCGACGGCTTCGGCGTGAAGCGCTTTGACGTCATGTACAACGACTTCGTTCTGATCGGTCCGAAGTCCGATCCGGCCAAGGTCAAGGGCGGCAGGGATGTGCTCGCCGCCCTGAAATCGATCCAGGCCGCCGGCGGCACGTTCGTGTCGCGCGGCGACAAGTCGGGAACGCATTCGGCCGAGCTTGCCCTCTGGAAAGCCGCCGGCCTCGATCCGGCCGGGACCAAGCCCGCATGGTACCGCGAAATCGGTCAGGGCATGGGCGCCGCGCTCAATACCTCCGGCGCCATGTCGGCCTATGTGCTGTCCGATCGTGGCACCTGGATCAGCTTCAAGAACAAGGGCGACCTGGAGATCGTGGTCGAGGGCGACAAGCGGCTGTTCAACCAGTACGGCGTCATGCTGGTGAACCCGGTCAAGCATCCGCAGGTCAAGAAGGAGCTTGGCCAGGCATTCGTCGACTGGATCGTCTCGGCGGAGGGGCAGAACGCCATCCGCGCCTACAAGATCGAAGGACAGCAACTGTTCTTTCCGAACGCCGAGCCCGGCGAGATGAAAAAGGCCGGATGAAGACCGAAACGCGGCGCGCCGCGCCGGGATCTGCCCGCGGTCCATAAGAGCCTGTCCACGGACCATCCGTATCCGCCCTTTACGCCTGTCCACGCGCCGGGTCGACAGGCATGCCGGCCTGATGCTAATGCGTTCCTATATTCAGCTGAATATAGGATGACGAAACATGCTACGCCTTGCGTCACTGCTGCTTGGACTGGTCATCGCCGTTGCGGGGCCCACTCCGCCGGCCTCACCTCAAACGCCGGACGAGGTCACGGTATTCGCCGCCGCAAGCCTGACGAACGCGCTTCAGGAGGTCGCCGACGCCTTCACCCGCCGCGATGGCACAAGAGTGAAGCTGTCATTTGCCGCCTCGTCGTCGTTGGCCAAGCAGATCGAGGCCGGCGCGGCGGCGCAACTGTTCTTGTCCGCCGACGAGGCCTGGATGAACTATCTCGAGGTTCGCGGCCTGTTGGCACCGGGCAGCCGCCGGCCGCTGCTCGGCAACCAGCTGGTCCTGGTGGTGGCGAAAAGCAACCCGCTCGCCCTCGACCTCGGCTCCGGGCGGGCCTGGCTCGAGCGGTTGCCGTCCGGCCGCATCGCCACCGGCGATCCGGCGCATGTTCCGGTCGGCAAGTATGCGCAGCAGGCCTTGACGCAGCTCGGGCTGTGGTCCGACGTCGAGCCGCGCCTGGCGCGCGCCGACAACGTCCGCAATGCCCTGGTGCTGGTCGAGCGCGGCGAAGCCGCCGCCGGCATCGTCTACAGCACCGACGCCGCGATCTCGAAGCAGGTGATCGTCGCCGGAACCTTCCCGGCCACCTCGCACGATGCCATAGTCTACCCGGTTGCGATGCTGCGCGGCAATGCGCAGGGGGCGGCCCTGAAGCTCTACGAGTTCCTCGCCTCGCCGCAGGCGCGGGAAATCTTCACACGTCACGGTTTTGCCAGCCGCTGAGATCATGCTGACACCGGTGGAAGTCGAAGCTCTGAACTTGAGCCTGCGGGTCGCGGTGCTGGCCTCGCTCGCATGCCTGCCGCCGGCAGTGGGTATCGCCTGGCTGCTGTCGCGCACGCGCATGCCCGGCAAGGCGCTACTCAATGTGCTGGTGCACGCGCCGCTGGTGCTGCCGCCGGTCGTAGTGGGCTATCTGCTGCTGCTGCTGTTTGGCGTGCGCGGGCCGATCGGCTCGTGGCTCAACGAAATGTTCGGACTGAGGCTCGTGTTCACCACGGCGGGCGCGGTGCTGGCAGCCGCGGTGATGGCGTTCCCGCTGATGGTACGAGCGATCCGCCTGTCGCTCGAGGCCGTGGACCAGGGCCTCGAGTTCGCGGCGCGCTCGCTCGGCGCGTCGCGTGCCGACGCCTTCGTCACGATTACCGTGCCGTTGATGCTGCCGGGAATACTCGCCGGTTGTATCATGGCATTCGCGGCGAGCCTCGGCGAATTCGGCGCCACGATCACGTTCGCTTCGAACGTCGAGGGCCAGACGCGCACGCTTCCGCTCGCCATCTACACGGCAACCCAGGTGCCGGACGGCGATGCGAGCGCGCTGCGCCTCGTCGCCATCGCCATCGCCCTGTCGCTGCTGGCGCTCGGACTGTCCGAGGCGGTCGAGCGATGGGCCCGTCGGGTGATATACGGCCGATGATCGAAGTTAGCATCCGCAAGGCGCTGCCGGCGTTCGCCCTCGACGTGGAGTTCCAGGCGCCGTCGACCGGCATCACCGCACTGTTCGGCCGCAGCGGCTCGGGCAAGACCTCGATCATCCAGGCGATCGCCGGCGAGCGTCCGCCCCGATCAGGGCCGGATCGCAGTCGGCGACCGCGTGTTCTTCGACAGCTCCCGCGGCGTCGACATGCCGATCCAGTTGCGCCGCGTCGGCTACGTGTTCCAGGACAGCCGCCTGTTTCCGCATCTGTCGGTGAAGTCCAACCTCGCCTATGGCTACCGTCGGGCGCGAGGCGAGCGCAAGCACGAGCTCGATGCCGTGGTCGCGCTGCTGGGCATCGGCGAGCTGCTCGAGCGGCGGACGCACAATCTGTCGGGCGGCGAACGACAACGGATCGCGATCGGCCGCGCCCTGCTCGCGCAGCCGGAGCTGTTGCTGATGGACGAGCCGCTGTCCTCGCTCGACCCGCCGCGAAAGTCGGAGCTGCTGCCCTACATCGAGCGGCTGCGCGATGTTCTCGGTCTGCCGATACTCTACATCAGCCACGCCTTCAACGAGGTGGTGCGTCTCGCCGACCATCTGCTCGTCGTCGACGGCGGCCGGGTGGTCCGCTCAGGGCCGCTGCTGGAGCTGGCGTCCGATCCTGAGCTCTCGCCGCTGGTCGGCCGCTTCGAATCGGGATCGGTCATCGAGTGCACCGTGCTGCGCCATGACACCGGGGTTGCCCTGTCCACCCTTGCATTCACCGGGGGCGAGCTGCGCGTTCCCCAGGTCGACCTGCCGATCGGCGAACGCCTGCGCGTCCGCATTCGCGCCCGGGACGTCGCGATGTCGCTCTCGCAGCCGGTCGATATCTCGATCAGCAATCGGCTGCCGGGCCGAATTCTCGAGGATCACCAGCCAGGACGGACCCTATGCCGAAGCCGTCATCGACATCGGCGGCGCGGCCTTGCGGTCGCTGGTCACGCGCGAGTCGGCGGCGAGACTGGGCCTCCAGCCGGGAAGCGAGGTCTGGGCCCTGATCAAGTCGGTCGCCTTCGACAGCCGCTCGGTCGGCTTCATGCGCCGCGCGCGGCAGACTTCCGGGAGCTCCGAGTGACCTCGGCGGCAAATTCCCGGCTGCAAGCATTGCCGATCTCGTCGAGGGCGCCGCGCGCCGCCTTGTGCGCGCTCCGCTCGGCGGCGCGATAGACCGCAATCAGGCGAACGCCGAAATCCGTCAGCGCCGCGCCGGCCCCCTGCGAGCGTCCGGGAAAGGTCTCGATGACCGGTTCGGTGAACGCCCGATTGAGCTCGTCGAGCAGCAGCCAGGCGCGCCGGTAGGACATGCCGTGATCGCGCGCCGCCGCCGCGATCGAGCGGCGCGACTGCACCGCCTCCAGCAGCGCGATCTTGCCGGGACCGAGCCGGGAACCGTTCGGGAGGTCGATGCGAAGCGAGAAGCGCGGTGCGATCATGGCGGACCGAGGCGGAGCGTGGCGAATGACTTCATCGTAGCACATTGCGAGGTCGCTGGACCGGGGATGACCATCACCGCTGCCGGCGTGCCGGAAAGCTGCTTTCGAACCCGCGTTGCCGTCGCCTGCTGTCGTGCTAGCGTTGGCGATGACGCTTCAGCTTGTCGGAACGCAGCATGATCAAGGACAACGCCGCGACGATCGCGCGCAAGGTCAACGCCGGCAGCGTCGATCCGATCGCGGTGACGGATGCCTTCCTTGCGCGGATCGAGGCCCGCAACGACATCGTCAATGCCATCGTGCGGTACGATCCGGCGGCGGCACGAGCAGCGGCAGGGGAAGTCGCCGCGCGGATCCGCCGAGGCGAGCAACTGGCCCTCGCCGGCGTGCCGGTGGTGGTCAAGGACAACATCTGGGTGGCAGGCCGGCGCATCAGCCAGGGCTCGCGGCTGTTCGAGCATTTCATCCCTTCTGCCGATGCCATCGCCGTCGAGCGGGTGAAGGCAGCCGGTGCAGTTGTGATCGGCATCGGCAACGCGCCCGAATTCGCCTGCAAGGGCCAGACGAACTCGCCGCTGCACGGACTGGCCCGCCACCCCATGGACCCATCCTTGACCCCGGGCGGATCATCCGGCGGCAACGCGGCAGCGCTCGCCGCCGACTTCGCGCCGCTCGCGCTCGGAACCGATGGCGGCGGCTCGGGCCGGCGCCCGCCGGCTCACACCGGCACCGTCGGCTTCAAGCCGTCGTTCGGCGCCATACCCTACGGCCCTGGATTTCCGGAGCCGTTCTGGGGCATCGCGGTGATCGCCCCGATGGGCCGGACGGTTGCCGATGCAGCACTGCTGTTCGATGCGGTGGCCGGCGCCGATGCTCGCGATCCTGATACGATTGTGGTGGAGCCTGCCGCCGCCCACGATGCGCGAACTCTGCGGATCGCATTTGCCCCGAAGCTCGGCCTGCAAGTCCCCGTCGATACGGACGCGGAGGCGGCAATCGCGGCGGGGATCGAGTTGCTGCAGCGGGCGGGGTGGCACATCGTCCGCGCCGACCCGGCGTGGCCGCCAGGCGTCACGGAGGATGCCTTCATGCCGATCCAGGCAGCTGGGCTCGCGGCGTTGCACGGAGCCGCGTTCGAGGCCGATCCCGCGCGGTTCGATCCGGATATCGCCGGCCAGATCGAGCGCGGCCTGCAGCTTTCGGGCCGGCAAGTCGCGGCTGCGCTGGAATCGAGCCTGCTTGTCAGGCGCAGCCTTGCGGCCTTCCTGGCCGACTTCGATCTCCTGCTCTGCCCGACCGCTCCCTGCGTGGCGTGGAGCGCCGAGCGCTTGGGGCCGAGCCACATCGGCGGTGTCGCTGTGGCGCCGCGCGGGCATGCGGTGTTCACGCCGTTCTTCAATCATGCGTTGACACCGGCGATCTCGATCCCCTGCGGACGCGGTCGCGGCGGCCTGCCGATCGGCTTGCAGATGGTCGCGCGGCGCGGCGCCGACTGGCTGGTGCTGCGCGCTGCCGAGCAGGCCGAGGCGATATTGACCGGTCTCAACGACTACCAGCGGTGCAAGGTCTGACGATGCGTATTCTGCTGCTCAATCCGAACACGACGACCGCCGTCACCGACCGGCTGCTCGCCGCGGCGCAGAAGGTCATCGAGCCCGGAACGACGCTGCTGCCGGTCACCGCCACGCGCGGCGTGCCGTATATCGCAACCCGCGCCGAGGCCCAGATCGGCGGCGCGATCGCGCTCGAAATGCTGGCCGAGCATCACCGCGACGTCGACGCGGCGATCATAGCGGCCTTCGGCGACCCCGGCCTGCTCGGCGCGCGCGAGCTGTTCGACATCCCGGTCGTCGGGATGGGCGAGGCCGCCATGCTGACGGCCTGCATGCTGGGCGGTCGGTTCGCGATCGTCACGTTCGCGATGGCGCTGGCGCCCTGGTACCAGGAAATCCGTCGATCTCCTGAAGCTTACCGATCGCTGCGCCGGGATCCGCATGCTCGACGGCTCGTTCACCTCGATCTCCGATGTGCAGGAGGAGAAGGAGGAGTTGCTGGTCGAACTGGCCAGGCGCACGGTCGCCGAGACCGGCGCGGACGTCATCATCCTCGGCGGCGCGCCGCTGGCAGGCCTGGCCGAGAAGGTGCGCGAGCGCATCCCGGTGCCGCTCGTCGATCAGGTCCAGGCCGCCGTGAAACAGGCCGAGGCGCTGGTCGCCCTCCGTGTACGCAAGGCGCAGACCGGCAGCTTCCGGCGCCCGGCGGCCAAGCCGACCGCCGGTCTCGCGGCGGCCCTCGCATCCCGCATCGAGCACAAGGATGGTTAAGGGCATTTCGCGGTCTACTCGACCTCGACCCGCAGCCGCATGGTCGGATGGATACCGCAGTGTGCCTCGAAGGTGCCGGTCTGCCCGAACCTGATGATCACGCTCTCGCCGGGCTCCTGCGCGCCCGAATTGAAGCGCAGGCGCGGATCGACGACACGGATATTGTGCGTGCGCGTATCGTCGTTGACGATGGTGAGCGCCTGATCGCGGCCGACCCTGATCCGACCCGGCGCGAACATCTTGTTCCGCTGGCTGACGACGTTGCCGGTCGGCGCCGCTGCCTCCGCCACCGGAGCGCGGGTGCGAACCCACGGCTCATTCGACGGCTGCGGCGGCTGCTCGCTCGACAGGCTCTCGAGAAACGCCACCAGATCGCGGCGCTCGTCGTCGCTCAGTCGAAACGGCCTCGGCAGGTCCTTGGAGCGGCTCGTCCGCGCGATGCCGCCGCGCTCGTAGTGCCTGATCACATCCTCCAGCGTCGCCAGCGAGCCGTCGTGCATATAGGGCGCGGTCCAGGCGAGCTCGCGCAGGCCCGGAGTCTTGAAGGCGTGATCGGCCGCCCGGACGTCGATGATCGGACCGCGCCCCAGGTCGTCACCGGGCAGACCGATGTCATGGAACGAGTAGTCGGTGAACGCGAAGCCGGAATGGCAACCGATGCAACCGCCCCTGCCGGCGAACAGCCGCAAGCCGCGCAGTTCCTCGTCGCTCAATGCGCTCTCCTCTCCGGCGACCCATCGATCGAACCGGGTCGGCGGCGATACGAGCGTGCGCTCGTAGCTCGCGAGCGCCTTGACCAGTTTCTGCGCGTCGATCGCCGGATCGTCGGGAAACGCTGCCGCAAAGGCCTGCCGGTAGGTCTCATCCGAACGCAGCCGTTCCGCCGCCGCCGCCGGTGTAGCTTGCCATTTCGTCGGGATGCGACATCGGCAGCCGAGCCTGATCCTCCAGGCTTGTGGCGCGGCCATCCCAGTGCAGCTGCGGCGCCCAGGCGAGATTCCATAGCGCCGGGGTGTGGCGCGGCAGCCTGGCCGCGGTGGCGCCAGCGGCCGAGCGATCGACACCATCGGCGAGGCCCAGCTTTGGGTTGTGGCAGGTAGCGCAGGCGATCTGCCCGTTCGCCGACAGCCGCACCTCGTGGAATAGCCGCGCGCCGAGCGCGATCTTGGCCTCGGACTGCAGGTTTTCGGCAGGCTCGAGAATACCTGTCGGCCGCGCGAACAGGCGGCGAAGCGATGCGTCGTCGACCTCATTCGGCGTCGCCGCGAGAGCCGCCCCGATCGCGGCCAGGCAAGCCACCAGGGCGCGGCGGACCACCGTCGTCATCGGCAATGCTCGACGCCAAGCCATTCCGCCACCTAGAAGAAGCGCTTCGCTGCCGTCTCGAACGCATCGACCTTGGCAGCGACGGCGCTCACGTCGATCACCGGCCGTTCCGGCGGCACCGCGGCGGGCCAGGCCTGCTTCAGGTCGGCGATGATCCCTCGCAATTCCGCGAACTTCGCCGCATCGAGCTTCTCGAAGTCCTTGGCGTGCATGTCGAGCAGCCGCTCCGAATAGAGGACGAAGCCGCGGCTGTCCTGGTACTCGACCGGCTTGGCGAACCGGCCATCCTCGATCGCCGCTTCGTATTCGGACTTCGCCACCTTCAGCACCTCGACGATGGTGCGCGCCGTGTAGCTGGTGAACGGATCGCCCTGCATGAAGCGCTTGAAGGATTCGAGCGCGTTGCTGAGCCGCGCGTCGACGGTCTTGGCGGCCTGGGCATAGGCCGTCTTGCTCTTGGCCTTGACCGCTTGGCCCTGCGCCTTGAGCTGCCGGTCGAAGGGGGTGACCTTGTGCAGCTTGATGTAGCGCTCCATCAGCCCGTACAGCTCCTCGGTCGGATGCAGGAAATGCGGCAGGGCCTCGTCCCACAGGTTCTGCTCGATCAACTCGCCGCCGACCAGCAGATGGCCGCGCATCAGCGCAATGTCGCGATAAATGCGGATGCGTGTGTCCTTCGGGCCGCCATCGGTCAGGTAGGCCTCGCCGCCTTGCGCCGGAGCAAGCGCGCCGCCCGTGCCGGCCTCGGAGGCGCCGCTGACCTGGCTGGCGCCATGCTTGCCGGCGTGCTGGGCATTCGCCACCGTGACGCCCGTCGCGGTTCCGGCGATCCCGACCATCGATGCGGCGCCGATCCCGACCCAGAGCTTGCGTGTCCGCCTTGCCATCATACCTTCTCCTGAGCTTTGTCGTCGTGCCTGGAGCCGCATATTGCATTCTTGACTATGATTGTACAGTTATGTGGCCGCATAGTTGCGTCGCCACGTCCGCTGAGGAGGTCGCCCATGCTCATTACCATCCAGAATATCCTAGACCGAGCGGATCTCGAGCGGCTGCGCGGCGATTTGCAGCGTCTGCATTTCGACGACGGCCGAGCAAGCGCCGGCTGGTCGGCGCGCACGGTGAAGCGCAACGCGCAGGCCGCCGCCGACCCCTTGGTCGAGCAGTGGCGGGACCGGATCGAGGCGGTGCTGCGGGGCAATCCGTTGTTTCAGCTCGCGGCCCAGCCGAAGCGGATCATCGGGCCGATGTTCTCGCGCTACGGCGCCGGCGACCACTATGGCAGCCACGTCGATGACGCCATCCTCGACGGCGCGCGCTCGGATCTGTCGTTCACGCTGTTTCTCGCCGCGCCCGAGAGCTACGAAGGCGGCGAGCTCACGATCGAGACGGCGGCCGGCGATGACGCCTACAAGCTGGAGGCGGGAAGCCTCGTGCTCTATCCCGCGACCACGCTGCATCGAGTGGCACCGGTCACGCGCGGCCATCGCTATGCGGCGGTCGGCTGGGTGCGCAGCCTCATCCGCGATGCCGACCGGCGCGAGCTGTTGTTCGACCTCGAAACCGCGCGGCGCAGCCTGTTCGCCAGCCACGGCAAGACCGCCGACTTCGATCTGCTGTCGAAGTGCGCGGCCAATCTGATGCGGATGTGGTGCGACGATTGAATGTCGCAATTCTGCGAGCGTGCGTAGTGGCGGATACCTCGAGCTGTTCGCGACCGCCGATCCGACCGCCGGAGCCCTCGGAGCCGCGCGCGTACGACTGCGGACGTCGCCATGCGCAACGCGGCAGCAAAGGCTACCGCACGCCGTCGACCGCGTCCGACCGCCTTGGCCGGGCGGCGGCGCGTCTTCCGGGGTGCCTCGGCCGGGAGCGGCGACGCCGCACGGGAGCTCTTCGCCATGTCGGCAAGCGAGTGCCGATCGAGAACGCTGATGAAGGCTTCCAGTGCGTCGTCGAAGATCATGTTGAGCGGCGGTTTGCCTTCGCGATCTCCCGACGCGGCCGCGCGGGCGGCGCCGGCGACCTCCATTTCGGTCGCCTCGATCTCGCGCACGATGTCACCGATCCGGATCGACGCGGCGGGCCTGGCAAGCCTGACGCCGCCATAGCGGCCGCGCGCTGCCTCGACGAAGCCGGCGCGCGACAATATGTGGACGATCTTGAAGGCGTTGACCGGTGTGATGTCGAGCCGTCGTGCGATATCGGCGACCTTGACCAACGCGCCGTCGGCCTCGGTGCAGTCGATCAAGATTCGGATCGCGTGGCTCGTGGTCTTGGAAAGGCGCATGGCGATCCCGGAAGTCCTTCGTCTGCGGCACGATTGAAATCGGCCAGAAACCTCTTCTGCAAATTCCTTAGGCACTTCCAGCGCCCACGGCAACATTCGGCAGGTTGGTCGTGGCCTGCGACGAGAACGGCGGCACCCGCCTTCGTCGTGCCAAATCGCTGCTCGCGACCGGCGGTCGGGCGAGCCTCGCCCTGCTATGCCTTTGAAACGCCGGCCAGACCGCCGCCCGGAGCTGGGCTGGCGGTTGGCATCGCCGCGTCCTCGCCGCCGGCGTCCGCTAGCACCATGAGCAAGGGCGTCAGGCCCTCGGCATCGACGATTCGGAAGATCTCGATGTCGCCGCGCGCCTTCTCGCTCCAGCCGGCAATCTGCAGGGCGCGTTCGGCCTTCGAGAACAGGCCGTGGTTCCGCAGCGGTCGCTTGGATGTGTGCCTGGATCCCTCCTCGCCGCCAAGCCCCTGCTCGGCCGCCCACTTCTTGCGGATCTCGGTCAGATCGGTATCGCTGCCGAGCGACTCCTCGTCCTTGAGCTTCTGCAGCTCGCTCTTCTTCAGGAGCCACGGGCGCCCCTTGCTCGGCCAGCGCACCAGGTCGAGATCGCTGAGCACGCCCGCGAGCTGGTTGACCGCCAGCGCACGCGCCGATTCCTGCTTATCGTCCGGCTCGCAGCTGTAGAGGTTCGGGATCACAAGATAGGACGCCCGATTGTGGTGGATAAAGTGGCGCCGGACCCATTCGAGGTCGGCGCCCGGCGCGCGGTTGATCGCGGTGTCGATGGCGCCTCGGATCTGACGGGCAAGTGCGCCAGACGGGCGGATTGGCGGCGGCTCCTGCGGCGGATTGAGGATCGCCAGCGCCAGCAGGCCGAGATCGATGCCGATCGTCGCCAGCAGCGCGATGACGTCGCGGCCGGTGATCGGCTCGCCGCTGTCGGTGCGGCCGAACGCGGTCTTGCCGCCGGAGAAAACATAGCTGACGGCGCTCGACGCATACGCGCCCATGTTGCGCCACAGGTTCTTCACCGCGTTGGCGACGCCGGCCGGACCTTCGTTGAAGACCGCCTCGCGCAATTTGAGCTCCGCCGGCTGCTCGGCCTGACTGGCGGCCTGCCGCAAGCGCTCGGCGAGCGTCGGATCGTAGCAGGTGAACCCCGGCTGGCCAGGCGGGATCGCCACTGAGCTAGCCAGCGAGCGCATCTCGATCGCGGTCGAGCGCCCGAGCTGGTTCGATCGGGCGGCAATGTTGCGGGCGCGGCCGCGGATTTCGGAAGCCCTCGCCTCGAAGTTGCGCTGCCGTTCCTCGACGGTGGCGCCGCCGAGCACCGCTGCGGCCTGCTTCAGCTGCTCGACCTCGGCCTGCACCGGCTCGAGCCACGACCGCGTCATGCCGTCGCGCAGCACGCCGATCGAATCGCGGACGCTGCGGCGTGCGTTGTAGAGCGGACCCCGGCCGGCGCCGGAGGACGTGCCGCAGCTGCCGCCGCTCGTTTCCTCGCGGGACATCTGGCCGTCCGACCAACTCACCACGCTGTCGAGCTGCCCGCGCACGGCATCGAGCCGGGCGGCGACAATGGCGCTGGCGTCGCGCGCATCCTCCTGCAGACCGGCGAGCCCGGTCCGCGTCGCCTCCTCGCCGGAAATCAGGCTCCACCAGAAGCCGTAGCCGAAGCCGATCGACCACACGGCGAGGAATACATAGAGCGGGAAGGTGATCAGCCGCTCGGCCAGGCTGCGCTTGGCGCCGAACGTTTCACGCAGCGATAGCCACATCAGGAAGGTCAGGGCGACGACGACGGCAATCACCAGCACGTCGTTCGACACCGACATGCCGCCGGAGGCCGGTGCCGCCGATGACGACGAGACGCCGACGATGAAGTCGCGCATGCCGTGCCACGTGGCATAGCCCGAGATGATCAGCAGCATGAACGACGCGATGCCGATCAGCGTATTGCGGCCGAGGATGTAATCGACAACCTTGGCGATCAGGCTGGGTTGCGCATTGTCGGCCATGAAATCCCTACGTTATTTTTGATCTCAGTGGTCCGCCCCAACGCCCGCCCTAACAATAACTTGGGATTGCACTGTCAGACCCGCGATCCCAGCTGCCGCGTTGTCACACAACCAGGACCCTAGGCAGACATTTGAGCTCTCGATTGGCGAGTGGCAAAGAGTGCTGCGGGATCGGCGCGGGGATGCGCCTCTCCTCTCCCCTCGCGCACAATTCCTTGATCGCGCAATCTCCGTCGGCATTCGTCCCATAGCGCCGTGAGTTGCTGCTCTACGGTTCAGTGCTTGGGGGTAATAACGAAGCGGGTACGATGCACCTCGACGTTCATCACATTGCCGTTGACGGCTATCAGCGCCGACAGGGTGAAACGCCCGGGCAGTAGACCATGCTTCAAGTCGATCTGGAAATTTGCGTCAGCGCCGAGCGGCGCAACGCCGGCCATAGCGACACGCCCGTCGACGCCGGTCACCACGTAGCGGCATTCCGGCGCGGCACGTTTCAGCAATTGCGCGGGAACCGACTTCAGGGGCGTGCGCACCAGGCGATGGCTGCGCTGGAATTTCTCGGTGATCTCGATATCGCCGGCGAGCGTCAGGCGCTCACCGTTCCAGTCAACCTTGGTGATAAAGCCACGGCGCGGGATGGCGTAGGCATCATAGAAGCCCACGCCTAGAGGATAGGTGAGGTCGCGAAATGCCTCCAATGTGATGCTCTGCAAGTTCCAGTTTTTCAGCTTATAGGGCCCGTTGGTCACCAGGAAATGGCCGCTGGCCTTGTAGAACGCCACCAGCGCCGCCCAACGCCGGCGCGCCTCTTCTTCGGTGACGTGAGGATGCAAGGGTCGTGGTCGGAATGCGTCGCGCTCGATTGTGTCGCCAGTGATGCCAGCTTGATGCTCGTCTCCCTCGAGCGACTAGATCGAGCCACAGAACACCGCGCCACTCCGCCTCGGCTTGCGAGAATGCCGCCCAACCACGTGTCGCCGCCTTCCATCAGCACCAGCACGTGCCAAGGCATGTGCTCCAGGGCGTGCGAGAAGCGCGTTCCGATCTGGAGTCATCCGGCGCGATGTCGAGGTAAACCTCGATGGTGAAGACTGTCGCGCAGGAAATTGACGTCGCCCACGCGGAAGGACTTGGAACCGGTGGACGCCAATCGGCGCACGGCGACGAGGTGTCGGCGAAGCGACCTAGTCGCCGCAAAGATGAAGGGGTCGTAGCGATCACTTCTCGCCACCGCGAACACTCCACCGGTAGGCGAACGCGTAGGCGTAGAGCAGGTCCGCGATCGTCGTCTTGGTCGTGTCGTGAAAGGCCGAGCCGAGCACCTTGTAGGTAAGCTTCACCTTCGCCGTCTTGCCCGGTCCAAGCGTCACAAGCCGGCCGTCCGGCGCGCTGGGAATCACGGCATCGGGGAACGACAACGGTGTCGCTCACCACGGCCGACGGTTCGGCGGCCGCCCTGTTCTCCACGATCGGCTCGGCAGTGATCGACAAGCCTAGAACCGTGTAGACCACCATCAGCGCGGTGAGCGGCGCCAGCGTCCTCAGTGCAACGCCGGGCACATCGAACAGCACCATGGCCTTGATGTGGGCCAGATAGACTGCGCCGACGTGGCCGATGACCAGTGCGCCCACGGCTGCGTACCACGCAAAGCGCGCACCTATGAGGCCGATGTCGACGCGATAGTCGCGCAGTGCCGAGCAGGTCCCAGCCGGAACCGAACCCGGGTCGGACAGGAGGGAATGATGTACTGGCCCTGGACCAGCAGAAACACCAGGTAATGGGCC
>CAVVRF010000046.1:0-35191 GCA_963750535.1 uncultured Alphaproteobacteria bacterium
CGAATTCCGGTCACCGTCGCGCTTCCGCGATCAGCTGTTCGCCTGACATACCCCGCAGATCAAGATCCGGATCGCTGTCCGACAGACTGGTTGGGTAGCCAGTACGAGCCGGACAGCTGGGCGTCGAATCCAGAACGCTCGACGAGGCCCAAATCGTGCCCTCTGGCGGGTATTCGTGGCGGATGGCGTCGGGGGCTCAGCCCGCGACGCATGGCCTGTAGCCCTGTATAAGCCTCGGCAATCGAGGAGAGGGCGACGGCATCGATCCGGCCGTCGTTGGCAAGCGCGTTGAGGGTCTTGTCGAACACCGCGCCATCGAGCAGGGCGTGGTGCAGATCACTCGCTGGCGTCTCCTGGGCGAGCTCGGTGGTGGCGCGCAGGATGGCGAGCGTACAGCGCCAACGTGGCGGGAACGGGGACGCCAGAAGCAGAAAGGGCGGGAAGATCCCGCCCTTCGTTCACTGCTTCTGGCTTCCCGCCTCCTTGGTGGTGCGGGCTGCGCCGACGCGAAGGCGTCGATCAGCATCTTGTCCTCGACCTGCTCGTACCACAGCGGCCGAGTACGGCTCCGCCGTCACTTGGTAGCCCTGATGGCGCGTCCGCTGCGGTCAGTGATCTCCAGTCCGATCGGCCCGGGGGCCGCCGCTTCGGCCCAGCGCCATCCGGCGGGTTCTTGCCGTTGATCGCCATGTTCTAATCCCTCCTGTGATTTTAATGTGGTGTAGACGTCGTTGATATTCAAGGCATACATTTCGACCGGAACACCACGGCCGGTATCCTTCCAACGCCTGATCGCCCCGCTCCATGACTCTTTCGCCGATCGGAGACAATTGCGCCTTCTATTCAGCCTACGCACTGTGTTTGCTCAGGGATGCTTTGGAGCGCTAGCAGCCGGGCTTCCTCGAACTGTTTGTCAAGCCAAGTGGAGATCCCCACAAGGCCTGCCGCTACGGAAGTCGCCCAAGCGACATACTCTCGCCGCCGTTCGTTCGACCATTTGGCCGGCGGACTAACCGCGACCGAGCGAAGGTTTGAAATCTTATCTGCGAGCTTCAGGAGCTTCGCATCCCGCGACTTGTTCGGAGCCGTCTCGATTTGAAGCTGTTTCCGCATCGGCTTGGGCAGCGACTTGTCGTCCGTTGCTTCCTCGACGAGTTGGGCAACGCGCTCTCCGAACTCAGCGGCGATCTTCTCACGCGTGATCTGCTGATCCTCGATCGCGTCGTGCAGGAGTGCGGCAACGATAAGGTCCGAATTGCCCTCATCCGCTTCTGCCACAAGCGCGGCGACCTCGAGCAGATGGTTCACGTAGGGCTCACCAGCCGCACCCTTGCGACGCTGCTCGGAGTGCCAACGAGCGGCAACCCCCGCAGCCCTTAAGATGGTCAGTGTCATAATTCATTCTCCTTCTGGTTATGATCTGGCTGGCGAGCCTAGTGAGGCGCTATTCATTGCTTGCGTGTCGTCGCTGGCGACCGCAAATGTTCGGCAGAAATCGTCCATTTGACAGCCAGTCAGTTCAGGATGATCTCAATGAAATCGACGGAACGGCCACCACGCACGAGCGCGATCCCAGCCGACCCCATCATGAACTGAAAACTCTGAGCGCCGGTGCTGTAGTTGCGCAGTTCGTCACCTGGAACAGCGCGTGCTTTCATTCGTCGAAATTCGGCTACGCTAGGGAATCGGGCTCGGGCGACGAACCTGTTGAGTGCGTCGATAGCACCGTCGGGTAGCATTAGGTTTTCGTCAGCCTCGCCCGCATTGAACACTGGGTCGGATAACGGGCCCGGCGGACCGAGCATCTCCTGCGGAGGCCAATTGGCTGCTCGACTGCGTTCCGCGGCAATCGTCGCCCATAGCTCGGCGACAGCGAGCGCACTATTCAGAAGGCCGGGCCCAAGTTTGAGATAGATCGGAGCGTGGACGGCGAGATGCTCGACGATATAGCAACGAAGCGGATTTCCCGAGCGACAGATCCTGTCGAGGTCCGGCTTCGGCGAATGGACAAGTCCAATACGCCGGAAGATCTCACGTTCGGAAAACCCGTCGACCTCGAGAATGTAAGCGATCTCGGCAATCTCGAGGATGCGCAGTTCAGCCGCCTCGTTTTTTTCTGCCCATGCATCCTCGTAGGCCTTCGGAACGGATGCGCCGGCTTGGAACATCGGAAGACGGCGCAGATTAATCATCGATGATAACGTGGTCACATGATTGGAATGCTGCATAACCTCTCCGATGATCGCCCAATCGAATCATACCATCGATTCTGACGCCTGCGACGCTATGTCGCGATCTACGGCAGTTTGGAGTTGGTTTCTGCGCAACCCTTGCCAGGTCAGGCGGCCGCCGTGAGCCGCTTGTAGAAGTCTGGCCCGGACTGGCTGCGTCGCCGGTTCGCGCCGGACAACTGGGCGTCGAATCTGGAACGCTCGGCAAGGCCCAAATCGTGCGCTCTGGCGGCGAACTCGCGGCGGATGGCATCCGAGGAAGCTCAGCCCGCGACGCATGGCCTGCTAGCCCCGTGTAGGCCTCGGCAATCGATGCCAGCGCGACGGCATTGAGCCGGCCGTCGTTGGCCATGGCGTGGAGGGTCTTGTCGAACGCCGCGCCGTCGCCGAGCGCATTATACAGATCGCTGGCGTACTGACGGGCGAGCGGGGTGGCGGCGCGCAGGATGCGAACGTAGGCGCCGATATCTGCAGGAGAGGGGACGCCGAAATCAGAAAGGGCGGGAGTGCCCCGCCCTTCGTTCACATCTTGTTGGCTTCCGCTTCCTCGGCGGCCGCTTCCTTCTCCTTGGCTGCGGCTTCCTTCTCGGCCTGGACCTTTAGCATCCACGGGGTCGGTGGCTTGCCCTCGTTGTCCGCTGCTGCGTTGACCGCCTGTTCCTCGATCCACCGCATCCACTCCGCGGTGCTACTTCGGCGGTTCCGGCCCGTTGCCGTGGTCGCTTCGACTTCCACCCCGGAAGTCGCTCGAAATGCCATCGTCCGGCAGGTTCGTTGAAGGTGATTGTCGTTTTCATTGACCCTCCTCTCGGGAACTAACCGCGCCAAATTCGACGTCAGGCGCGGTTGCGACGGTAGCGGCGGCCGTAGCGGGTCGTCGACATGGTCTATCGTCCCTTCGTGGCAACTGTTGGCGCGCGTTCAGTTCGCTGGCCAGTTCACTTTCCGTCGGAAAAACTCTGCTCCGGTAATCAGGCCAGCGACAAAAAGAGCAACTCCCACCAGCCTCATTGCAAACACCCCTCTGCTTTTGTTGTCATCAGTCAGGCAACTGCCAACAAGCGATGGACGGTCGCGGGGGTACTTACCGACTGCCGTATGTCTCGTGCCG
Source organism: uncultured Alphaproteobacteria bacterium (assembly GCA_963750535.1). Classification (GTDB taxonomy): domain Bacteria; phylum Pseudomonadota; class Alphaproteobacteria; order Rhizobiales; family Hyphomicrobiaceae; genus JAKFWF01. Next base: position 3,343 of record CAVVRF010000046.1, read on the forward strand.
CGAGCTTCGGCCGCGGTTGTCGCTTGCGAGCTGTGGTAGAGTTCGGTCTCACATCGAATCAAGAGCAATATGGCCCGACGCACCGGCAGTGCTGACCTCCCTCTCCACATTGGACATGTCCCGCCGTGGCTGGCCAAGCGCATGACCACGCTTGGCGCTGTCATCTGCCAGGCCATCGTGCATCACTATGGCCGCGACGAGTTCCTGCGGCGGCTCTCCGAGCCGTTCTGGTTCCAGTCGTTCGGCGCTGTCATGGGGATGGATTGGCATTCCTCCGGCATCACGACGAGCGTCATCGGTGCCTTGAAACGCGGTCTTGCGCCCCTCAGCGGAGAACTCGGCATCCATGTCTGTGGCGGTCGCGGCCGGCATTCGCGCAAGACTCCAGATGAGCTGAAGGCACTCGGGGATCGTGTTGGCGTCGATGCAATCAGGCTGACGCGAACCAGTCGACTGGTCGCCAAAGTCGACAGCGCGGCCGTGCAGGACGGCTTTGATCTCTATTTGCATGGCTTCTTTGTCACAGACGATGGCGTCTGGACTGTCGTTCAACAGGGCATGAACGACGCCAAGCGCCAGGCCCGGCGCTATCACTGGCATTCGGCGGCCTTGAGCGATTTCGTGGACGAGCCGCACACGGCGATCGAGGGGCCGGCGCAAGGCAACATCGTCAATCTGACAGATCACCGTGCCGGTCAGTCGCGCTCCGTGCAACTCGATCTGCTCGCAAACCTCGGCCCTGATCGCATCGTCGATGAATATGCTGCGATCGTAAATGGCATTCCCGCCCAACCGACCCTTCCTCATCTCATCATGCCGGCGCACCACGATGTGCGGTCGAGCGATGTCTTCACGCGCCGACTGCACGGCACGCTTGCGGCCGCGGCCGAGCGCGGGCCGGTCGACTTTCCGGAACTGCTGCTGACGCCGGGTGTCGGCGCGCGCACGGTGCAGTCGCTCGCAATGGTGGCGGAAGTCGTGCACGGCGCGCCATACCGCTTCCAGGACCCTGCCCGTTTTTCCCTGGCGCATGGCGGCAAGGACCGCCACCCCTACCCCGTGCCGATCAAGGTCTATGACGAGACCATACGCGTCCTGAAATCCGCGGTTCAGAACGCGCGGCTCGGCCACTCCGAAGAATTGCAGGCGCTCAAGCGGCTCGACGATCAGGCGCGACGGCTCGAGCGAACCGCCGACGGACCTTCCTTCGATGCGTTCGTGGCCGGTGAGCGGCAACGCTCAGCGTCGCTCGACGGGCGCTCGGTGTTCGGCTGGGAAAAGGATCTCGCGACCCGGCGCACAGGCTGACAGGCCAACCGATGAAGATCGCGACCCTCAACATCAACAACATCAACAAGCGATTTGCCTCCCTCGCGTCCTGGCTTGAAGCGGCGATGCCCGACGTTGTCTGCCTGCAGGAACTCAAGTGCGAAGAGGGCAAGTTCCCGGCCGACCGCCTACGTGCGCTTGGCTATGAGAGCGTGTGGAAGGGCCAGCGATCGTGGAACGGCGTCGCCATACTCGCACGCAAGACGGAAGGCGGATCATTGATCACGCGCCGGGGAACTGTTCTCGCTGCGTGCACGTTATTGCCGAAAGAACTGCGCACGCCCGAGGCGGTCATGAGCATCCTTGCCTGGATTGTTGTCGGCATCATTGCCGGTTGGATCGCCGAGCGGCTGACCGGCCGCAGTCACGGCCTGCTGACCAACATGGTTGTCGGGATGGTAGGCTCCGTGGTCGGCGGCTTTCTGTTCAGCAGCGTGATCGGCTTTCGCTACGCAGAAGGTCTCAACATAGCCTCCATCCTGGTGGCGACAGTCGGCGCCGTCCTGCTGCTCAGTCTCGTCGGCGGCACGCGTGACCGCCGGACGTGGTCTTAATGACCATGGCAGCAACGGCAATCATCGACCGCGAGGCTGAACAATCGCTTGCGCGCTTGGAAGCCTTGGCCCGCTTGATGGACGGGTCATTCGTCGTGCCCGGCACCAATTTCCGCTTCGGGCTCGACGCGGTGATCGGCCTTGTTCCGGTAGCAGGGGATATGATCTCGGCCTCATCTCCAGCTACCTGATCTGGGAGGCGCGCCGCCTCAACGTCCCGAAATGGGTGATCGGCAGGATGGTCGCCAATACCTTCCTCGACACGACTTTTGGCGCTATCCCGATCCTCGGCGACATCTTCGACGTGGCCTTTCGGGCCAATATGAAGAACATGGCCCTCCTGCGCCGTCATCTCGATCGCTCGGGCGTCCTCGCAAAGAGCGGTCCGCTCATCGAGGGCGAAGCTGTGCGCATGAGGTAGGACGTGGAGCCGGTCGTCGTCACCATTTCGCATTCGCTCGGCACGTGAGGAGGTGCTGCGCCGCCTCCGGCCCGCCCTCGGCCAGGCGACGCAGTCGTTTCCCGTCCTCAAGGTCGAGGAGGAAACGTGGAGCGGCGATCGCATGGACTTCCGCGTGCGGGCGCTTGGCCAGTCGGTCTCGGGGAACGTCGTGGTTGGCGAGACGGACGTGCGCCTGGAAGTGTCGCTCCCTTGGCTGTTGGCAAAGTTCGCGGGTGCGGTTCAGAAAACCATCGCACGCAGCGGACAAATTCTTCTTGAGAAGAAGTAGTCCTTCACGGTTGTTCGCCGGCAGCATTTCCCCCTGTTTGTTATAGGCGGCACACATTGGAGCCTGACCGCCAGCATCTGACTGTTGGTCCAAAGGACGCCGCACTCAGGAAAGCCCGCACCTGCTACGATCACTTTGCCGGACCACTCGGTGTCGCCTCGTCTGGGCGACGGGCTACGCAGAAGGGCGGTCCGGTGCATCAGCGCGGTGTTTCGGCGGTGCCCGGGCTTTACTTCCTGGGGCTGGCCTGGCTGTCGCGAAGGGCTTCTCCCTTCATTTGGGGCGTCTGGCACGATGCCAAGTACTTGGCGGGCCATATCGCAGCGCGCGGCTAGGACCTCCTCGGAGAGGCGAGCCGTCACGGCTTTCGCACGCGACGGTTGATCGCTGGGGTCATCATGCCGGGGAAGTAGGCGTCAGAGATGTGGGCGCGGCAGTGGCTCTCGAAAGCCTGGAGCAGTCGCGACCCCTTCATGTTCCCGAGTGTCGCGATGCCGATCACCATCGTGCGACCGCAGCCCAATGCTAAAATCGATCAATGCGTATGCCACAAAATGCGCCAAGCCACCCGGCACCCCAGTGCGAGGCCGAGCGTCCCCAGGTATGAGCGATAAAATGATGATCAGCCCGAGCCCTATCCCGTTTTGCTTGTTTCCGATGCAATGGCACTGTGTATGAAACTGTGCTCGCCTATGCCATCTTTTCACGTCAAGTTCGCGGCAAGTTCTCGTCGTGAGAACATTCGCGTACTCGCCGAAAAGCCCGCCGAAACGCCAGATTTGCCGGGGTTTTTAATGGTGGGCGGTATAGGGATTGAACCTATGACCCCACCCGTGTGAAGGGTGTGCTCTACCGCTGAGCTAACCGCCCGGTTGGTGCGCCTTATGACGGCAGGTTGCGGTCGCTGTCAAGGCGGCGAACCGGGCACGCGGGACGATGAAGCGGTGTCATGCCATTGTCGCCTTTTATTTGCGCCCGTTGCTGCGCGCCGCTAAAGCTGCCCGCGAAGCGATGGCGGCCGCGATGGGTCGCGGTGAATTGCAGTTGCACGAGGGACCTTGCTGTCATGACGAGCGCAGCGGCGACGAAGGGCGATATGGGACACGCGGGCATGGCGAATGCAATCCGTGCACTCGCCATGGATGCGGTCGAGGCGGCAAAGTCCGGCCATCCGGGCATGCCGATGGGCATGGCCGACGTGGCAACGGTCTTGTTCAGCCAGGTAATGCGCTATGACGCCAGCGACCCGGCTTGGCCCAACCGCGACCGCTTCGTGCTCTCAGCCGGCCACGGCTCCATGCTGCTCTATGCCCTGCTGCATCTTACCGGTGCGCCCGGCATGGACATCGCCCAGCTGAAGAAGTTTCGCCAGCTCGGCGCCAAGACCGCAGGCCATCCCGAGTTCGGTCATGCTGCCGGCATCGAGACCACCACCGGTCCGCTCGGCCAGGGCATCGCCAATGCGGTCGGCATGGCGATCGCCGAGCGCATCTGGAATGCACGCTTCGGATCCGAGCATCATCGAGCACCACACCTACTGCATCGCCGGCGACGGCTGCCTGATGGAAGGCATCAGCCACGAGGCGATCGGTCTCGCCGGCCACCTGGGCCTCGGCCGCCTGATCGTGCTGTTCGATGACAATGGCATCTCGATCGACGGGCCGACCTCGCTTTCGACCTCGGAGGACCACATCGGTCGCTTCCGGGCGGCGGGCTGGAACACCATGGCCATCGACGGCCATGATCCGGCGGCAATCCGCGCCGCGCTCGGCGAGGCACGGTCGGACAACTCCAAGCCATGGCTGATCGCGTGCAAGACGGTGATCGGCTTTGGCGCGCCGAAGAAGCAGGGCACCGCGGCGACCCATGGCTCGCCGCTGGGCGCCGATGAGATCAAGGGTGCGCGCGAGGCGCTCGGCTGGCCGCACGAGCCGTTCGTGGTTCCCGCCGCCATCCAGAAGGCATGGGCCGAGGCAGGCGCGCGCGGCAGCGCGGAGCGCAAGGCGTGGGAGCAGCGCTGGGCCAAGGTCGACGCCAATCTCCGCGCACGGTTCGCCGAGCCCTTGTCGGGCGATGGCCGGGCGGCGCTCACCGCCGCGATCAAGTCGGCCAAGGCGGCATTCGCGGCCGATGCCAGCAAGCGCGCCACCCGCAACTGGTCGGAGCTCACGCTGGAAAAGATCACGCCCGCGATGCCGGCGCTGATCGGTGGATCGGCCGATCTGACAGGCTCGAACAATACCAAGGCCAAGAGCCAGACGGTGATCAAGCGCGGCGACTTCGGCGGCAGCTATATCCATTACGGCGTTCGCGAGCACGGCATGGCGGCTGCCATGAACGGCATGGCGCTATACGGTGGCCTCGTGCCCTATGGCGGCACGTTCCTGGTGTTCACCGATTATTGCCGGCCGTCGATCCGGTTGTCGGCGCTGATGCGGCGGCGCGTGATCTACGTGATGACACACGACTCGATCGGGCTCGGCGAGGACGGGCCGACGCACCAGCCGGTCGAGCATCTGGCGGCGCTTCGCTGCATGCCGAACCTCAACGTGTTCCGGCCGGCCGACGCGCAGGAGACCGCGGAGTGCTGGGAACTCGCCATCCTCGCCCGGGAGACGCCGTCGATCCTGGCGCTGTCGCGGCAGGCGGTACCCAATCTGCGTGGCGCGGCCTCGGCCGAGAACCTGTCCGCACATGGCGCCTACGTCATGCGGGCGCCGGCCGGCAAGCGCGACGTGACGCTGATCGCGACCGGCTCGGAAGTGGGCCTCGCCGTCGACGCGGCGGAGGCGCTGGCCAAGACCGGCGTTCACGCGGCGGTCGTCTCGATGCCGTCGTTCGAGCTGTTTCGGCGTCAGCCGGCGGCCTATCGCGAGGACGTCCTCGGGGCGGCGCCGCGGATCGCCATCGAGGCGGCGGTCGAGCAGGGCTGGCGGGAGTGGCTGCGGCCCGACGATCGATTCATCGGGCTGTCGGATTTCGGCGCGTCGGCGCCGGCACCCAAGCTGTACGAGCATTTCGGCCTGACGATCGACAAGATCGCCGAGGTGGCGAAATCGCTACTGAAGCGCTGAGCGAGGATTGCGGCCTGTCGGCCGATCATTCGTTCGCTAACGCGTGAATTCGAGGGAGGAAATCGTGCTCACCATCTATGGCGTCTACCGCTCGCGCGCGTCGCGCAACATCTGGCTGGCCGAAGAGCTCGGCATCCCGTTCAAGCACGTGCCGGTGATCCAGGGCTACCGGCTGGCCGACCCGCTCGCTCCCGGCGCGCCGCTCAATACCCGCTCGCCAGCGTTCCTGGCGGTCAATCCCGGCGGCCAGATCCCCTCGATCGACGATGACGGATTCGTTCTGCATCAGTCGCTGGCGATCAACCTCTATCTCGCCAAGAAGTTCGGCGGGCCGCTGGCGCCGGCGAACACCGCCGAGGATGGACTGATGACGATGTGGTCGCTGTGGGCCGCCGCCGACGTCGAGCCGCACTCGATCAATGTGCTCTATCATCTGGTCGGCAAGCCGCCGGCCGAGCGCGATCCGAAGATCGCCGCCGCCGGTATCGAGGCGCTGAAGCCGCACTTCGCCACGCTCGACAAGCATCTTGCGGGCAGCGGCTTCGTTGTCGGCAATCGCTTCACGGCGGCCGACATCAACGTCGCCGAGGTGATCCGCTATGCAATGCCGGCGAAAGAACTGTTCGAGGTTGCTCCAAACGTGACGAAGTGGATCGCCGCCTGCCACGCCCGGCCGGCCTTCAAGGCGATGATGGCGAAGCGGGATGCCGAGCCTGCATAGCGGAGGGTCGGATGCCATGACGCCTCCGGTTGTCGCCCGCGCCTGTGTAGGCGCCATCATGAAGCTGGAGGAGCCCTACATCGTCGAGTGGGTGGCATGGTACCGCCTGCTTGGTTTCGAGATCGTCATCGCCGATCACGGCGGCGACGACGGTCAATCGGAGCTGCTTGCCAAACTGGATGCTCTTGGGCTCATCACGCGCATCGATGTGCGGTCGTTGCGCGGTCGCGTTCAGGAGTACGTCTACCTGGCATTGTTTCGCTGGGCGGCGCGGAACGGGTACCAGTTTATTGGCTTTCTCGATGCCGATGAGTACCTGGAGCCGCTGGCGGTCGCGGATGCCCAGTGGCGGGGCAGCGGTGCCGCGCTGATTCGCGACATGTTCTCGTCGTCATCGGCCGCAGTACTGAGTTTCAATTGGATGATCTTCGGCGACGGCAAGGGCGCGCCACCTGGCTCGTCTCCCGTGATCGAACGGTTTCAATGGTCGGCTGAGCAGGCTTTCGCTCCTAATTACCATGTGAAGTCGATCTGCCACGTCGCGCGGTGCGAGAGACTGTTTCCAACGCACGTGCTGGAAGAAAAGACGATTGGCGTGCATCGCCCCGGTCTTCCAGACGCTTACTTCTGTCATGACGGCGGGCGGTTGGAGACGGGCGTCAATGCTGGCAGCAGCCGCGAGCTGTCATGGAACAGGGCTCGAATTCGGCATTACGTGACGAAGTCGGAGAAGGAATTCAGAGAAAAGAAGGCGCGCCGGGGTGAATGGTCGACCTATACGAAGGGATTTTTCGACCATCACAATCGCAACGAGGTGTTTTCACCGTTGTCGCCCGAAGTGCTCGCCATGTTGCGCGCGGAAATCGCCTCGATCTCGGCACAGCTGTCAGCGGCAGGCCCCGTGTCGGTGCCACCGTCGCGATGGTATGATCCCGCGCAACTGCGCATCCGCTGGGAGACGCGCCCTTTCTTCAAGGGCTATATGTATTCAGTAGCCCGTCGATGGCGGCGTGGATTGCGGAAGGCGCAGGCGCGGCTGTGGCCGAGTGCGATCGATGTGGATCGCCGCGAGAAACGGTGAGTTTCACCAGCCTGACAACCGCCTTCCGGGTGGGACCAAGTCTCGAGTAGCAATCAGCCCATCAGCTGCGGCAGCCAGCCCTCGTGTACCTTGCGCAGCTCGGCGAGGGGGAGTGCCGCCTCGCCCTTCAATGTCAGCGCGTCGCCGCCGACCTTGCCGATGATGCGGGCGGGCAGCCCGAGCAGTCGGGCGCGGTCGGCGATCTGCTCGGCGACGCCGGGCCGGGCGGCAAGAACATAGCGGCCCTGGTCCTCGCCGAACCAGGCTGCATGCGCCGGCAGCTTGCCTTCATAGGGGTAGAGCTCAACGCCATTGCCGCCGGCGAGCGCCATCTCCGCGACCGCGACGAGCAAGCCGCCGTCGCTGCAGTCGTGCACCGCCGATACCTTGCCCTCGCGGATCAGCGCCCGAACGAGATTGCCGGCCTTGATCTCGTCGTCGAGCTCGACCGGCGGTGGCGCGCCTTCGGCCTTCTGGGCAATCAGCAGCTGGTAGAGCGACTGGCCGAGGTGGCCTTCCTCGCGGCCGATCAGGATCAGCAGGTCGCCGGGCTGCTTCGCCGCGATCGCGGCGGTCTTCGAAATGTCGGGAATGAGCCCGACGCCGCCGATCGCCGGGGTCGGCGGGATGCCGACGCCGTTGGTCTCGTTGTAGAGCGAGACGTTGCCGGACACGACAGGATAGTCGAGTGCGCGGCAGGCTTCGCCCATGCCCTGCACCGAGCCGACGAACTGGCCCATGATCTTGGGGTTCTCTGGGTTTGCGAAGTTCATGTTGTCGGTGATGGCAAGGGGATCGGCGCCGACGCAGATGAGATTGCGCCATGTCTCGACCACGGCCTGCTTGGTGCCCATCGCCGGATCGGCGAGGACGTAGCGCGGGGTGCAGTCGCAGCAGGCGGCGATCGCCTTGCTGGTGCCGTGCACGCGCACGACCGCGGCGTCGCCGCCGGGGCGCTGCAGGGTGTCGCCGCGCACCATCGAATCGTACTGCTCCCAAATCCAGCGGCGCGAGGCGAGCTGGGCTGAGCCCATCATCGACTTCAGGGCGCCGAGGTTGGAGTTTGGTGCCGGCACCCACTCGGGCAGGATGCGGGCGGCGGGCGGCGTCGGCACCCACGGGCGCTGGTAGAGTGGCGCCGAGTTGGCGAGCTTGTCGACCGGCAGATCGGCTTCGATGCTACCCTTGTGCTTGACGATCATGCGCCCGGTGTCGGTGGTGCGGCCGATCACCGCGAAGTCGAGCTCCCACTTTCTGAAGATCGCCTCGGCCTCGGCCTCGGAGCCGGGCTTCAGGATCATCAGCATGCGCTCCTGACTTTCGGACAGCATCATCTCGTAGGCGGTCATGCCGGGCTCGCGCTGCGGCACCCGGTCGAGGTCGAGCTCGATGCCGACGCCGCCCTTGTCGGCCATCTCCGAGGTCGAGGACGTGAGGCCGGCGGCGCCCATGTCCTGGATGGCGATGATGACGTCCTTCGCCATCAACTCGAGGCAGGCTTCGATCAGCAGCTTTTCGGTGAATGGGTCGCCAACCTGCACGGTCGGCCGCTTCTCGGCGCTCTTCTCGTCGAACTCGGCCGACGCCATGGTGGCACCATGGATGCCGTCGCGGCCGGTCTTGGAGCCGACGTAGACCACCGGCAGTCCGACGCCCTTGGCTGCCGAGTAGAAGATCTTGTCGGTCCGGGCGAGGCCGATGCACATCGCGTTGACCAGGATGTTGTTGTCGTAGGCCTGGTCGAAATTGGTCTCGCCGCCGACGGTCGGCACGCCGGTGGCGTTGCCGTAGTGGCCGATGCCGGCAACGACGCCCGCGACGAGGTGCTTGGTTTTCGGGTGATCCGGCGCGCCGAAGCGCAGGGCGTTCAGGTTGGCGACGGCCGCGCGCCCATGGTGAACACGTCGCGCATGATGCCGCCGACACCGGTCGCGGCGCCCTGGTAGGGCTCGATGTAGGACGGGTGGTTATGGCTCTCCATCTTGAACACGGCGGCGTCGCCATCGCCGATGTCGATCACGCCGGCGTTCTCGCCTGGACCCTGGATCACGCAACTGCCGGTGGTCGGCAACGTCTTCAGCCAGAAGCGCGAGGACTTGTACGAGCAGTGCTCGCTCCACATGACGGAGAAGATGCCGAGCTCGGTCAGGCTCGGCTCCCGCCCGAGGATCTCCAGCAGACGCTCGTACTCGTCGCCCTTGAAGCCGTGCGCGGCGACGATTTCAGGCGTGATCTTCGAGGCGGCCGTCATGACCTGCGTTCTCTCTTTGTGTCGGTATGTCGTTGGCCGGGCTTATAGCCCGCGGTTTCGGGCTTGTCGCGTGCGGTGGCGGCGTGGCCCACCGCTCTATTGAACCGGAGCAGGGCTCGTCGCGTCAGATTGGGCAGCGGCGCAGGGGCGCCGTTTGCACCTTTTCGAGGACAATGCCCATGGCCATCATGACCTACGTCAACTGCTACTTCGACCAACTGGTCGAGCCGATGTTCCAGCGTGATGAACAGGGCCGCGAGGTCTTCTTTCCGTTCGGCATCGGCACACGCGGCCGCGTTGTGCCCGATGCCGCGACGGCACGGTCGATGCGGCAACGATTGCGGCACGGCTGGATGGCGTTCTTCTTCGGTTGGATCCCCTTCATTTCGGTGTTCTCGGTGACTATCCCGAATATCTGGGCGTTCATGGCGGTGCTGCTGTTGTCGGTGGCGCTGATGTGGCTGTTCACCGGGCAAGTCGCCCGCGGCCTCGCCAGGTCGCAGCGGCGAATGACCATCGCCAACCAGTCGGCTTCGGTGATGGCGAGCTATAGCCTGCGCAAGATGCTGCTGATGCTGGCCTTGAGCGTCGGCCTGACCGCAAGCAACATCGCATCCTACCTGATGCCGCAGCTGCAGCCGGGCGGGCCGGCTTGGCTGCAGCCGGTGGCGGGCTTCGGCATCCTGTTCTTCGGGCTGACCACGCTGTTCTGGCTGCGGCTCGTGATCAGGAAGTGGCGGGAACGCTGATCGATCAGGCCGCGGCCATGCTGGCGACTATGCTCTCGAACATGGCCCGGCCGTCGGTCGAGCCGAGAGCATCTTCGCAGGCGTTCTCGGGATGCGGCATCATGCCGAGGATGCGTCCCGATTTGTCGATGATGCCGGCGATGTTGCGCTGCGAGCCGTTGAGGTTGCTTGCTTCCGTCACCTCGCCGTCGGGGCTGGCATAGCGGAACACGACGCGGCCCTCCGCCTCGAGCTGGTCGAGTGTCGCGGCGTCGGCGAAGTAGTTGCCGTCGCCGTGGGCCACGATCACCTGGGCGATGTCGCCCTTCCGGTAGCGGTTGGTGAACATGGTCGACGCGTTCTCGACCCTCAAGTGCACGTCCTTGCAGATGAATTTGAGGCTGGCATTGCGCAGCAGGATGCCCGGCAGCAAGCCTGCCTCGCACAGCGTCTGGAAGCCGTTGCAGACGCCCAGCACCGGCGTGCCGGACCGGGCCTTCGCCACCACGTCGCGCATGATCGGCGAGTGCGCGGCCATGGCGCCGGTGCGCAGGTAGTCGCCATACGAGAAGCCGCCGGGCAGCACGATCAGGTCGCAACTTCGGCACTTCGCTAGTCGCCGTGCCACACCATCAGCGACGGCCGGCCGGCGACGCGCTCGATCGCCTCGGCGATATCGCGTTCGCGGTTGGTACCGGGAAAGACGATGACGGCGGCGCGCATGGTGGTCCTATGGTCCCGTCGCTATTTCAGCCTGATGTAGATCGTGATCGCGGCAACGAGCAAGGGCAGCAGGATGAAGATCGCGGCCTTGATCGCCAGGAAGCGAACGGCCTTCGTCGCATCGCCGCCGGCGGACCGCGACAGCGTCACCGCACGAGCTCGAACGAGTAGTTCTCGATCACGAGGTTGGCGAGCAGTTCCTTGCACATCTTCTCGACGGTGGCGCGGGCCTCGGCCTCGTCGGTCTCGGTGAGCTCGACCTCGATGAACTTGCCTTGGCGCACGTCGCGGACACCGCCGATGCCGAGATGCCCAAGCGCGCCCTGGATCGCCTTGCCTTGCGGATCGAGGACGCCGTCCTTGAGGGTGACTTTGATGTTGGCTTTCATGATGTCTCCCGCCGGTGTCAGACCCTCCGGGTCTGACACCGGATTCGGACGTCAATAATTCTAGAGTCGCGCATAGAACTCCAGCGTTTGCTGGTCAACGCCGGATTTCAGATATTCGGCGTATGAATGCCGGGAATCGGTGCCGCCAATCATTTCGAGAATGGCATTTGTCCGAAGCCAACGCGGCTCGTCGCGCGCCGTCAAATAGGCGGCGGCACTCGACCACGGCCAGTCGATGGCCTGTTGCACGACGCCGGCCGCCACGGGATTGAGATGGATATAGCGGCTGGCTTGCATCAGGTGCGCGTTGGTCTCGATTGCGACGGAATGGTAGCGGCCACGAAACAGGGGACCATCGCTGCCGTCACGCAGGTTCTTGAGCCTCGTGAAGCGCCCGGAGAGAAACCTCATGGCGTCTGAGAGTTTCCCAACGGTGCTCAGCATCAATACGTGATAGTGCGTCGTCATGAGGCAATAGCCGTGAATTTCCACGCCGTATCGCGTTGTTCCCTCGGCGAGGCACTCGAGGAACAGTTCGTTATCCCAGGCGGTGGCAAGGATCGGCGCACGCCCCGCGCCACGGTTCATCACGTGATGCCAAGCGCTGCGTAGTCTTGTCGTGGCGGGCGTGGCATCGGCCGAACATCTGCGATCATCGGTGCAGGTGTCAGACCCGGAGGGTCTGACACCATTGCATTGACAATACCGTCCACCACTCACTACTCGCCACTCACCACTCGCCCCCCTTTTCAATTCGGTTTCGTTCCGTTGCTCGACACCAGCACCGGGCCGGCGCCCTTGGGCGGGCGGGTCTCGGTCAACACACCGAGGCGGCGGGCAACCTCCTGGTAGGCCTCGAGCACGCCGCCGAGGTCGCGGCGGAAACGGTCCTTGTCGAGCTTGTTCGCCGTCGCGACGTCCCACAGGCGGCAGCAGTCCGGGCTGATCTCGTCGGCCAGGATGATGCGCATCTGCTCGTTCTCCCAGTGGCGGCCGAACTCGACCTTGAAGTCGACGAGGCGGATGCCGATGCCGAGGAACAGGCCGACCAGGAAGTCGTTGATGCGCAGGGCGAGCGACATGATCTCGTCGATCTCCTGCGGGCTCGCCCAGCCGAAAGCGGTGATGTGCTCCTCCGACACCATCGGGTCGTTGAGCTTGTCGGCCTTGTAGTAGAACTCGATGATCGAGCGCGGCAGCGTCGTGCCTTCCTCGAGCCCGAGCCGGGTTGCGAGCGAGCCGGCGGCGACGTTGCGCACCACGACCTCGAGCGGGATGATCTCGACTTCGCGAATGAGCTGCTCGCGCATGTTCATGCGGCGAATGAAATGGGTCGGCACGCCGATCTCGCCGAGCTTCACGAAGATGTATTCGGAGATCCGGTTGTTGAGCACGCCCTTGCCTTCGATCAGCGCATGCTTCTTGGCGTTGAAGGCGGTGGCATCGTCCTTGAAGTGCTGGATGAGGGTGCCGGGCTCGGGTCCCTCGTACAGAACCTTTGCCTTGCCTTCATAAATTCGGCGGCGCTTGTTCATCACGCTTCGTCCTCTGCGGAGTCTCGTGGTTATCGTCGGTCCGACAAAGCCTGATACACCCCGGGTGAGGAGAGATGCCGCCGGCTCATTTCGTGCATGGACCCTAGCCGAACGAGGGTGACGACACAATCTTAACGCATGTGCGAATGCTGCATGGCTCGGGCCTGCAACATTTGCCGCATATCGCGATTGCGATGTCATCGCGGCACAGGCTATGGCAGAGTAAAATCGCCGGGATGTAGTCTATGCAAGTATAAATGCGCCATGCGCAGATTATGCGACTGGACTAGAGATAGAACGTGGAGAACGAAATGACAACCTTCGACGAGCGCCAGAAGGGGTTCGAGAAAAAGTTCGTGCACGACGCGGAGTTGAAATTCAAGGCGGATTCTCGCCGAAGCCGAATGCTGGCGGAATGGGCGGCAGCCAAGATGGGCCTGAGCGGCGCGGCGGCCGAAGACTATGTCAAATCTGTCCGGAAAGCTGATCTGGCAGAGAAAGGCGATGACGACGTCTTCAGGAAAGTGGCCGCCGATCTGGCCGACAAGGGCATCAAGGTCACCGATGCGGAGTTGCGCGCCAAGATGACCGAGTTCCTCGCTGCTGCAGTGCAGCAAATTCAGGCGGACAAGGGCTGAGCGAGCCGGCCGGCGTCAAGAGGGAGTCACGGTGCCGCCGCCGCTTTCCAGCTGCTTGAGAAACCAGCCGAACCGCATCAATCCTTCGGGCCATGGACCATGGCCCGAGGCGGAGTTCAGGTGCCCTGCGTTGCCTGCCTCGATCAGCGTTGCGCCCCAGGCGGCGGCGAACTCCCTGGCACGCGGCAGCGAGCAGTAGGGATCGTCGGCGGACGCCACCAGCGCCGCGGGAAACGGCAGTCGGGACAACGGCACCGGGGCGAAGCCGCCGTGTCTGGCGGGCCACAGCTCGCTGCCGTCGAGATCGGGCGCCGCCACCAGGAAGGCGCCCGCCACCATTCCGGGAGGCAGCTTGTGCGCGGCATGGACGGCAGCCGACACCCCGCAGCTGTGCGCAACAATCACGGCAGGCCGGCTTGCTGCCGCCACCGCCTCGATGATGCGCCCGACCCAGTCGCCGATCATCGGCTGTTCCCAGTCGGCCTGCTCGACCCGGCGCGCGGTCGCGAGCTTGCGCTGCCAGCGCGACTGCCAATGATCCGGACCCGAATTGGTCCAGCCGGGCACGATCAGGATGTCGATGTCGGACGTTTTCAAGGGCCGCCTACCGGTGTCCGATGCCGCGATAGAGCTCGGCGAGGGGCAGCGTCAAGCCGAGGCGGTCGACCGTCACGACAGCGTTGGGTCCGCTGATCTCGACGGGTTCCGGCGGGAATGCTCGATCGCGATCCGGCCGGCGCTGCCAGATCCAGACGATCGGCGCATCCTGGCTGGCGACGACGTACGCCTCGAGCGAGGCGAGGCTTGTATACTCGGCGACCTTTGCCCTGAGATCGGTCACTGCGGAACTCGGCGACAACACCTCGACAAGCAGCGCAGGTTGCTCGGCCAGCAGCGGATCGCCCGGCGGGTCGAGCCGGTCGACAACCACGTCCGGATAGCGCGTGCTGTCGCCGATCCTGACCGCCAGATCCGACGCCGTGACGGACCATATTTCGAGGTCGAGCCGAGCCCGGATCGCGCCGATAAAATTGCTGACCAGCCTCGCGTGGGGCTTCGACCCGCCCGTCATCTGTTGCACGACGCGGCCCCGTTCGAGTTCGTAACGCCCTTCGCGCCCCTGCACCCACTGCAGGAACGACTTGGCATCGAGATAAAGCTCGAGCGGTGCGCTCATTTCGTAATAATATCACCAAGGCAAGTGGCCAGCTACCCGAACACGCGGGCGAAGATCGCATCGACGTGCTTGGTGTGGTAGCCGAGGTCGAAGAGCGACTCGAGCTCTTTCGCCGATAGCTTCGCCATCACGTCCTTGTCGGCCTTGAGCAAGGTGAGGAAGTCGCCCTCGCCGCGCCACACCGGCATCGCGTTGCGCTGCACGCAGGCGTAGGCATCCTCGCGCGAAACGCCCTTCTGGGTCAGCGCCAGCATGACCCGCTGCGAATGGATCAGCCCGCCGAGCCGGTCGAGGTTCTTCTTCATGTTCTGCGGATAGACGACCAGCTTCTCGATGACACCGGCGAGGCGGCTCAGCGCGAAGTCGAGCGTGATCGTTGCATCGGGTCCGATCATGCGCTCGACCGAGGAGTGGGAAATGTCGCGCTCGTGCCAGAGCGCCACGTTCTCCATCGCCGGCATTGCGTAGCTGCGCACCATGCGGGCCAGTCCGGTCAGGTTCTCGGTCAGCACCGGATTGCGCTTGTGGGGCATCGCCGACGAGCCCTTCTGGCCTTCGGAGAAGAACTCCTCCGCCTCGTAGACTTCGGTGCGCTGCAGGTGGCGGATCTCGATCGCGAGCCGCTCGATCGAGGAAGCGATCACCGCGAGCGTGGCAAAGAACATCGCGTGGCGGTCGCGCGGAATGACCTGGGTCGAGACCGGCTCGGGCGTGAGGCCGAGCGCCTGCGCGACGTGGGCTTCGACCCGCGGATCGATGTTGGCGAAGGTGCCGACGGCACCCGAGATCGCGCAGGTCGCGATCTCCGCGCGGGCGTGCTCCATCCGCTTCCTGGCGCGCGCGAACTCGGCGTAGGCCTGTGCCAGCTTCAGACCGAAGGTGACCGGCTCGGCATGGATGCCGTGGCTGCGGCCGATGGTTGGCGTCATCTTGTGCTCGAGGGCGCGCGCCTTGAGCGCCGCCAGCAGCCGGTCGAGGTCGGCCAGCAGGAGGTCGCTGGCGCGCACCAGCTGCACGTTGAGGCAGGTGTCGAGAACGTCCGACGAGGTCATGCCCTGGTGCACGAAGCGCGCGTCCTCGCCGACGAACTCGGCGAGGTGGGTCAGGAACGCGATGACGTCGTGCTTGGTTACGCGCTCGATCGCATCGATCCTGGCGGCGTCGAACTTCGCCGCCGTGCCCTTGGCCCAGATCGTCTCGGCGGCGCTCTTCGGGATGATGCCGATCTCGGCCATCGCGGTTGCCGCATGCGCCTCGATCTCGAACCAGATGCGGAAGCGCGTGTCGGGCTCCCATATCGCCACCATCTCGGGGCGGCTGTAGCGCGGGATCATGGGCAGGCCTCGTAGCTGATCGAATTCGGAAGACGTGCCGTAGCATTATGGCGCGTTGCGGCAAAGCGCCAACCCGCTATGTTGTGGCCCGTCCCGCCAGCCGCGAACTCGCACGAACGCCCCCGCAAACGGAAACTATCATGAAAGCCGACTGTCTCGTTCTAGGTGCCGGAATGGTCGGCATCTCGGCCGCCATCCACCTCGTCAAGCGCGGGCGCTCCGTGATCCTGGTCGATCGCCGCGGCGCGGCCGAGGAGACGTCCTATGGCAATACCGGCATCATCCAGACCGAGGCGGTGATCCCCTACACGTTTCCGCGCGAGCTGCAGAAATTGATGAAATATGCCGTCAACAGCGCGCCCGAGTCGAACTGGCACTACAGCGCCGCCGCCCACCTGGCGCCGCAACTCTTCAAGTACTGGCGCAACAGCACGCCGGAGCGCATCGAGCAAAGCTCGCGGGCGTTCCGTCCGCTGGCGACCTTGTGCTTGCCGGAGCACGAGGCGCTGGCGCGGGAGGCCGGCGTCGAAGGCATGATCCGCCGCACCGGCTACATGAAGCTCTTCCGCGACCAGCAGGCAATGGATGCGGCGGTGGCGGTCGACAGCCGCACCCGGGATGCGTTCGGCATCAAGTTCGAGCCGCTCGATGCCGCCGGCGTGCGCGGTCTGGAGCCGCATCTCGGCGGTCCGATCATGGGCGGCATCTATATGCCAGAGCCGGTCAGCGTCGGTGATCCGAGCGGCCTCGGCAAGGCTTATGCGGCGCTGTTCACGAAGCTCGGCGGCAAGATGATGACGGGCGACGCGCGCACCCTGGCGCGGACCGCCGACGGCTGGTCGATCGGCAACGTCGACGGCCCGATCGAGGCCCGCGACGTGGTGATCGCGCTCGGCCCGTGGTCGGACGACATACTCGCCGGACAGGGCGTGCGTGTCCCGATGTTCGTGAAGCGGGGCTATCACATGCATTTCAAGCCGCGCGGGAACGCCTCGCTGTCGCGGCCGGTGCTGGATGTGGCCGGCGGCTATTGCCTGACGCAGATGACCAAGGGCATCCGGCTGACCACTGGCGCGGAATTCACCTGGCGCGATGCCGAGCCGTCGCCGGTGCAGCTCAAGAAGGTCGAGCCGATGGCTCGCGAGATCATGCCGCTGACGGATCGGGTCGATCCCGAACCCTGGATGGGCCGGCGGCCCTGTCTGCCCGACATGGTGCCGATGATCGGCCCGGTGGTGGGCCGGCGTGGATTGTGGGCCGACTTCGCGCACCAGCACTGGGGTTTCACGCTCGGGCCGGTCACCGGCCGGCTGATCGCGGAGATGGTGACCGGCGAGACGCCGTTCACCGATCCCTATCCCTATCGCACCGACCGGTTCAGCTGACCGCGCGTCAGGCGAACCGCTTGAGCCGCGTCCGCCAATGGTCGACCGCCGATTGCATCGGCCCGAGGTCCTGCTGCAGCTTGGCCCCGGCGAATACGTCCTCGCCGGCCAGCCATCGTTGCTCGGCCTGCGGCTCGCGCAAGGCGATGGCGAGTGCCTGAGACAGCTCGTAGCCGGTGGTCGGAAGCCCGGCGGCGGCCACCGCGGCGAGCAGCAGCGCGCGGACGTGGGCACCCTTCTGCATCGCTTCCTCGACCATCGGGATGCGCGTCGGCACGCCCTCGAAATCAGCCTTGCAGGCTGCCTTGGAGCTGGAAAGCAAGCGGCGGCAATTGCTCGGGCGTGCGGTGTAGGCGCCGCACGCGTTGTCGATCAGCAGGACGCAGGGCAGGCGGCGGCGCAGCAACTCAGGGAGCGTCGCGCCGGCGCGCTCATCGGCACGCTCGATAATGGCAGCCGGCGCCAGCGCCGGCGGCAGCGTTGCCGCGTTCTGCGACAGCCATCGCGCCAGTCGAAATGCTTCCGGCGCGGTGATCGACACCACGGTCGTGCAGCAGAAGCTGCAACCGCGGGCGCATTCGACCGGCTGCCGCGAGGTGCGCCTGGCCATCGTCGCCTCGAGCAGGTCGAGGGCGATCACAGCCGCCTCGGAGGCTCCGGCAGCCGGCGGCGCCGCGCGCAGCCGCTCGAGCATCAGCAGCCCGGCGCCGATCCACGGCGGCTCGTTGGTCGGCACCGGCAGGCCCTGCAGCATCGCCTCGCGACCAAGCCTCTTCAGCTTTCTGCTCTGATCGCCCGGCGAGCCCGGCATCGCGCCTCCTGACATGGCGGATCTATTTGTGCGCGGTGAGGTGGCGCTTGCACTGGTTGCGGATGTCCTTGAGGTCGTCGAGGGTGCGGTCGAGATCGGAGCGCTTGCGGTTGAGATCGGCGATATGCGCCTCGACGCGCTCGAGCAGGAGCTTCGTCTGGGTGATCTGGGTCGGGTCGGAATCGTAGAGCGAGAGGTAGTCGCCGATATCCTGCAGCGTGAAACCGAGGTTCTTGCCGCGCAGGATCAGGCGGAGCCGGGCCCGGTCGCGGCGCGAATAGCTGCGATTGGTGCCGCGGCGCAGTGGCGACAGCAGTCCGCGCGCCTCGTAGAAGCGGATCGTCCGGGTGGTGATCCCGAACTCGGCGGCAAGATCGCCGATCGTGAACGCCACTTCCTCTTCGGACGCCGGTGCTTCGGCAACCGCGGTCGGGACAGGCACCAGCTCTTTTTCCGTGCTCTTCGACATTACCCGCGCTGGCGAACCGCCTCCTCCTGCTTCAGCTCCTTCTTCGACAGCTTGCCGATCATCGTCTTCGGCAGGGCCGCACGGAACTCGATCTGAGAGGGCATCTCGAGCTTGGAGAGCTTGGGCTCCAGGAACTTCAGTATGTCGGCACCGGTGGCCGACGTGCCCGCCTTGAGCTTGATGAAGGCCTTGGGCGCCTCGCCGCGATAATTGTCCTTGATTCCGATCACCGTGACCTCCTCGACGGCCGGATGCTCGTAGATCTTCTCCTCGAGGTGCCGCGGGAACACCTTGAAGCCCGAGCAGATGATCATGTCCTTGATGCGATCGGTGATGAAGATGAAACCGTCCTCGTCCATCTTGCCGACGTCGCCGGTGCGGAAGAAGCCGTCATGGAAGGCGTTGGCCGTCTCCTCCGGCTGGTTCCAATACCCCTTCATTACCTGCGGACCCTTGATGCAGATCTCGCCTTCCTGGCCGAGCGGCATCTCCTTCGCGGGATCGTCGACGGCGCGGATCGAGATGATCGTGCCGGGCAGCGGCTGGCCGATCGAGCCGCTCTTCACCGGGCCCTCGAACGGATTGAAGGTGGCGCCCGGCGAGGTTTCCGACAGTCCATATGCTTCGACCACCGTGCATCCGGTCAGCGTCTCGAACCCGCGCTTGACCTCGATCGGCAAGGGCGCGCCACCCGACAGGCAGAGCCTCAGCGACGACATGTCGAAGCTCTTGATCCTCGGATGGTTGAGCATCGCGTTGAACACGGTCGGCACCGCCGGCATGATCGTCGGCCTCGTCGTGGCGATCAGCTTCAGCGCGTCGTCGAGGACGAAGCGCGGCATCATGATGATCTCGGCTGCCGTCGCCACGCCGAGGTTCATCACGCCGGTCATCGCGAAGACATGGAAGAACGGCAGGATGCCGATGATCTTTTCCTTGCCGGGCTCGAGGCCGCCGGTCCAGGCCAGCACTTGCTGCATGTTCGCGGTCAGGTTGGCATGGGTCAGCATCGCGCCCTTGGGCGTGCCGGTCGTGCCGCCGGTATACTGCAGTACCGCGATGTCCTGAACCGGATCGACTGCCACCTTCTTGTAGCTGCCGTTGTTGGTCATCACCATCGCCTCCGGGATCAGCTTGGCGGCGGCTGGCGAACGCGAGGGGTGGGCGATTTCCTTGGCCCTGAACAGCCGGAACAGCACCGACTTGGTGCTCGGCAGCAGCGCCGGGAACGAGCACGCCACCGCGCGCTTCAGATGACCTTCGACCAGCAGCTTTTCCACCTTGTCGAACAGCGCCTTGAGATCGAGGGTGATCATCAGGTCGGTCCCGCTGTCCTTGACCTGGAAAACCAGTTCCTCGTGACTGTACAAGGGGTTGAAGTTCACGACCGTGGCGCCGGCACGCAGGGTCGCGAAGTAGAACACGATGAATGTCGGGCAGTTCGGCAGGAATAGTCCGACCTTGGAGCCACGGCCGATGCCGAGTGCCTGGAGTCCCGCCGTCGCGTGGTCGACCTGCCGGCCGAGCTCGCCATAGGTCATTGTTCGGCCGAGGAAATTTGTCGCCGGAGCCGAGCTGTGGCTGGCCACGGTCCGGTCGAGCAGCTGATAGACGGGTTGCGGCACGAAGGCCATATGCCAATCGACCCCGGCGGGATAGCAGTTGAGCCAAGGCATGGTGCCATTCTGCCTGGATGCACCCGTGGAGACCGCTTGTGGACCCATGCCCGTCATTGCAACACGTCCCTTCATCCTGCCTTGGTGTCGTCCCTGGGTGCGGCGGGCTCGTTCGTAGACATTGTTTTTACCGTGCGGTGGTAGGCCGCGCGGCGCTGCATCCGTCATTGCAGTAAAACATGTTTCCGGGCGGCGTGGCCAGCCGGGTCGTCGTGGAAACGCACGGTATTGGCGGAAGTCTGGTGGAAGTCGGCACGCGTCTTGCTTGGGGCACGGCGCTGAAAGGTCGTGCTATTTGATCGTAGGTCGGTTTCGGCCTGTTTACGGTCTTTGAGCACAACAGCTTGTTCTACTGGATGTACTGCATTAAAGATGGCGCGAAACAGTATCGGGGCCAGTGCGCCGGCCAGATCTAACTGATGAGTGAAAAATGGACGACGTCGCGACCAAGATCACCGAAATCCTGAAAAAGCACATGAAGGAGCCGCGCGACGACATCGGCTTGGACACTGCGCTTACTGATCTCAAAATCGAGTCGCTCGATCTTGCGATGATCGTATTTGACATCGAGGACAGCTTCGGCATCGAGATCCCCTACAATGCCAACGAAGAAGCGTCGGATTTCAAGACTGTCGGCTCGGTCGTCGACCGGGTGAAAGCATTGATGGCTGCCACTGCCAAGGCGTGATCGCCTTAGCGTCTTCGAAAGTATGTAAAAGATGACAAATGCAGATCCGGCGCGCCGCGTCGTGGTGACCGGCATGGGCGTGGTCACGCCTATCGGATTGAACGTGCCGGAATTCTGGGCTGGGCTGAAGCGCGGCCAGTCCGGCGTCAGCCCGGTCGGCGGCTTTCCGCTCGACGACCTCAAGATCCTCATCGCGGCCCAGATCAAGGACTTCGATCCGAAGGCGCGGCTCAAGGGCTTCAAGCGCGACAAGCTGATCACGCTCGCCGACCGCTACTCGTGGTTCGCCGCCGCCGCCGCCGCCGAGGCAATGCAGATGGCCGGCCTGGAAGGGCCGCTGCCCAATCCGTATCGCGCCGCCTGCATCGTCGGCTCAGGCGCCGGCGGCCTCACCACCTACGAGACCGCCTACCGCGACCTGTTCATCCACAACAAGCGGGCGACACATCCGCTGACGCTGCTTCGCATCATCGGCTCCTCCGCCTCGGCCCACGTCGGCATCGAGTACGGCATCAAGGGACCGACCTTCGCGACCTGCTCCGCCTGCTCGACCGCCACCCATGCGATCGGCATCGCCCGCGACTACATCCGCCACGGCGTGGTCGATGTCGCCATCGCCGGCGCCTCGGAGAGCGTCATCAACTACGGCACGATGAAGGCCTGGCAGGCGCTGCATGTGCTGTCGCCGGAAGGCTGCTTCCCGTTCTCGAAGAAGCGCAATGGCACGGTGCTGGCTGAGGGCGCCGGCATCCTGGTGCTCGAATCCTACGAGCACGCCAAGGCGCGCGGCGCGAAGATCCTTGCCGAGCTGAACGGCTACGGCATGAGCTCCGATGCCAAGGACATGGTGAAGCCGGAGGTCGAGGGCCCGCGCGAGGCGATGAAGATGGCGCTCGCCGACGCCGGTCTGGCACCGGAGCAGATCGACTACCTCAACGCCCACGGCACCGCGACCATGGACAACGATCGCAACGAGACCAAGGCGATCAAGGAAGTGTTCGGCGACTATGCCTACAAGCTCGCGGTCTCGTCGACCAAGTCGATGCACGGCCATCCGCTCGGTGCCGGCGGCGGCATCGAGGCGGTCGCCACGATCCGGGCGATGCAGGAGGGCTGGGTGCCGCCGACGACCGGCCTGACCGAGCCCGATCCGGAGTGCGATCTCGACTATGTGCCGAACGTGGGGCGCGAAAAGGCGGTGCGGTTCGCGATGTCGAACTCGTTCGCCTTCGGCGGCCTCAACGCGGTGCTGGTGTTCGGACATCCCCCGGCCTGAGGGCCGGCTGGCGTCCAGACTTTGCTTTCGCCATAAATGACGTGCTGCATCGACCTGCAGCGCGTCATTTGGTTTTTGCGGATGCCCACCAACCTGTTGCGGCAACGGCGGAGCGAGGCTGGCACCTCCGGCGCGAGAGCCGCCGGCGGTCGCAGGATCGCGGTGATCGAAGCCGGCGGGGAGCAAATTCGCATCGAGTTCGCCGAGACGCCGACGGCGGCGCGGATCTGGGCGGCGCTGCCGATCAATTCGACCGCCGAGCCCTGGGGCGACAGCATCCACTTCGAGATCCCGGTCCGCAGTGGTCGCGACCGCACGGCGCGACTCAACGCCCGGATCGGCGACATCTGCTTCTGGAGCGAGGACGACAGGGTCATCATCGGCTTTGGCCCGACGCCGATCTCGATGCCGAACGAGATCCGGCTGATGAGCCCCTGCAACATCTGGGCGCAGGCGCTCGACGACGTCTCGGTGCTGCGGCAGGTCAGGCCGGGGGCCAGGATCTCGATCCGGCCGCTGGCGTGAGGCCGAAGAGGCGCGGCAGGCGCGCGGCGAGGAGCTGCGCCAGCACGTCGCCCGGATCGTCGGCGAGCGGCGTGAGCTGCTGCAACTCGTCGAGCAGGGATGCCGGGGTGAGCGCGGCGAGCGGCCGCGACCGGTACCAGTTCTGGGCGGCCAGGTGATCGCGGTAGGATTGCTCATTGGCGGTCGGTCGATGCTGCTCCGGGGCGAGGCCCACCACGGCAAGGCCAGCCGCCACCGCATCGGAGACCATCGAGGACGAGTCATCGGTGACAATGGCCGCGTCGCTCTCGGCGATCAGTTCGGCCAGGGCCGGAGCGTCCGGCCGCCGGACATCCGCGAAGCATTCGATCGATCCGGGCAGGGAGCGGGCGAGCGCCGTGAAGCGATCGCTCACAGCCGCGGGTGTTCGGCGCGAGTTGGTGATGCGCCAACCGACCCCAAGCGACGCTGCGCCGGCGACCAGCGCCTGCAGCCGGTCCCAATCGGCGTCCTGCCAGCTGCTCTCGCCGGAAGGCCCGCCGATCAGCAGCGCCAGCCTATGCGGCGGCTTCGCCGGCGGTGCGCGGCGCGATGCTCGAGCCGCGTTTGCCGCCGGAGATGGCTTCAACGCAAAGGCATGGCGTGGGCGATGGCACTGGCCGGCATAGGAAGTCAGCACGAGGTCGAAGCTCTCGGGCCGGAAGCGCCGCAACGAGCCGTAGAAGATGTTCGCGGCTCCGAGCAGCCTGGCGCAGGCGATGTTGGCGGCCAGTGTCTCGGCGCCGGCCGAGACCACGAGCTGCGCCTCGGGCAGGTCCGGCGGCTGCAGCCCATAGACGATCTTGAGCAGCGGTCCTGCCGCCTTGCCGCTGTTGCTCCAGGTGGCCAGCACGGCCCCCGGCCAGCGGCCGCGGCGCGCCATGATCCGATGGACGGCGAGCGGTCGTATCCGGCCGGCCGCCGCCAGGATACCTTCGGCCAGATTAAAGTGTCCGGGACGCCCATCCGAAAGCAGCAGCACGGACAGGGGAGTGGTCAATGTGCCTTCCTCTGCGAGGGTGATTGGTGGGCCCGGCAGGACTTGAACCTGCAACCAGCACGTTTTTATTATTGTACATCATGAGACAGCAAGATACACTAGCGGTCAAGAATAATACGGAAAAACAATGTGTTGAAGGTAGTTTAAAGGGTCAGTTGTTGCTCTATGTTGTAAGATGAAGATCGATCTTGAACGGTCAAAATGGGGCACGGATGGGGCACGGAAAAAACCTTGAGCGGACGAAACGGACGCTGGCGGCGAAGGATACCTCGATCACCGCCGCCCAGTATCAGCCGAGGATCGACTGGCACCGAATACCACATCGAAGGCAATCCTGGGCTCGTGCTGGTGGTGATGCCGCCGAAGGGTTCGGCCCAGCCCACGAAGTCGGAGCGAGTGTGGCGCTGCCGGTATTCGATTACGCGGGACGGCGTGCGCCATCAGCGCCGCGTCAGGCTTGGCACCTACCCAGCAACAACGCTGGCCGCAGCACGAGCCACTGCCGCCAAGATCATGGCCGAGGTCGACCAAGGTGGCGACCCGTTTGTCGACCGCAACAAGGCTGCAGCGGAGAAGCAGCGGGAGCAGCTGACGTTCGCCGATCTCGTCGATGACTACCTGGCCGAGCGCCACGAGCTCGCCTCGGCGTCGGAGATCGAGCGCGAGCTGCGCAAGGATGCGGTGCCGGTGCTGGGCAAGAAGCGACCCTCCCAAATCACGCCCGCCGACATCGACCAGCTGGCATCGAAGCTGCTGGCGCCAGGCCGCAACACCAAGGTTATGGCGCGCCGCCTGATCCAGCGCTTGAAGGCGCTGTTCAACTACGCCCTGCTCGATGCGCCAGCGATGGCGGAGAAGTACGGGATCACAATGAACCCAGCGGCCTCTGTGGGGCGGCGGCGGCCGGGTAGTGCGGGGAAGTACGGAAAGCCGGAGAAGAGAACTCGTGTCCTGACGGATGCCGAGATTGGAGCGCTCTGGCGTGCGATGTCGACAAGTGGCATGCGGAAGGCAACCCAGCTGGCGCTGAAGCTGGTGCTGGTGACGGCCCAGCGCACCGGTGAGCTGCGCATCGCCCGCAAGGCCGAGCTGCACCTGGACCTAGCCGAGCCCGTCTGGATCATTCCCCGGGAGCACACCAAGAACCGCAAGGCGCCACACGTCGTGCCGTTGTCACCTCTGGCGGGCCGCCTGTTCGTCGAGGCCCTGGCGATCGACCCCACGTCGGAGCTCATCCTACCTGGCCCGGATGGCCCGAATATCCCGGCGGCAAAGACCGTCATACCCACTGCCATGGGCAACCTGCACCAGTCCCACCTTAAGCACCTGGAGGACACGGCTACGCCCCATGATCTGCGCCGGACTGCCGCCACAGGAATGCGGGCGCTGGGCGTTCCGCGCGAGATTGTCAGCCTGATCCTTAACCACGCGAGTATCGGCGTGACGGCCCAGCACTACGACCACCACGAGGCGTTGCCCGAGCGTCGGCAGGCCCTAGCGAGATGGGCAGAACACTTGGAGAAAATCGTTTCCCAGGGTACTAAGAGCCAGTCTTGAGGGGCCTGCAGACCCCCATAGCCAAGGTTATCCACAGATTTCTGCGGAGCAGTTTAGGCGGCGTTGCTGGGTTTGACTGCCCATAATACGGCAAGGTGAAAAAAAGTGTCCAGTTTTCCTTGACAAACGGCTGTCGATGTTGCAGTTCCTTATGGACATTGGAGTAGTTGGTCTATTTATATGCCCCATCTGCCAACGATGAGGGCTCAAATGGCTGCAATCTCACATACCGAAATCGCGAAGCGCTCCCCTGGGGCCGCTTCTGCGCGCACGGACCACGCTCAGCGCGAGGCGGAGCAACCTGGAGTCGACACCTTCCTGAGCGAGCCGCAGGTTAGGGCCGCCATCGGCATCAAGGCTCGGTCGAGTCTTCGCAACATGATCGCCAATGGCAAGTTCCCGCGGCCCGTCAAGCTGAGCGAGCGTCGCGTGGCGTGGCCCTCGTCCGAAGTGCGCGCCTGGCAGAAGCAGCGCATCGCCGAGCGCGACGCGCAGCAGGCCTGAACCCCCAAACCAACACGAGGCCAGGCGCCTCGCGGTGCCCAGCCCCGTTGAATGTTCCTTGCCAGTCCCTGCCAGGGGATAGGCCACCCGAGAGGCGGGAGCGACACCGCCATCCCCTCAAGCTCCGGAAGTAGCCGCAATGAAAATTTTAGCCTCATCACGCTCGAATTGTCAACAAACTGTTGATAAATGTTCGCTCAACGCGGATATTGATGGTGCTAATATTGATGATCGGTCGGACGCGCGCCAGGCCACGAGGAGTGACAAAGCTCCCGCCAGACGGCGGATCGCTAGCAAGTGGGGTCCGATCAGTGAGGATGGCAAGTCAGTGCTGGCATGGGCCGAGTGGTACGCCAAGGCGCATGGGTGGGAAGTCATGCCTGGTTACATCGACCTCCGGACCAAGGGGAAGAAGCCCGTTGGCACGTGGGACTTGATGACCAAGGATACCAAAGAGCTGGAGGCCTTCGGTGGCGCCTGGAAAGGCGGCCTCATCATGACACTGGTGGGCGAGAAGTTCGTGAGCTTGGACATCGACAACAAGCACGGCAAGTCTGGCGATGCTGATCTCGCAGCGCTTGAAGACCAGCATGGCGCCCTCCGGAACACGCCCACTTGGCAGACGCCCTCGGGTGGCCGGCAGATGCTGTTCGCATATCCGGGTGACCACGTTCAGAAGTCTGTCTCCAAGCTGGGCGTGCGTCCCGGACAAACGCAGAGCGGGCTCGATGTGCTGGTCGGCGAGTCGTCCCTCGTGGTGCTGCCGGGCAGCAGGAGGCCGGATGGCGACGTCGTGTGGTTGGAGGGCCGCCGGTCCGATCAGCTTCCGTTCGCGCCAATCCCGGACTGGCTGCTGCAGCTAATGATCGCCGCGTCCACACCCAAGCGCCCGGCGGCAGAGGCTGCTGGCTCGGCATCGAGCTCCAGCGCCACCGACGAAGTGCGTGAGGCCATCACTCAGGTGCTGAGGGAGATGGCGCCTGAGGCCGCACGCGATAACTGGCTGGGCGACGAGAATGAGCTGCGGCGCCTGCTTGATGCGCTGCGCGAACTCGATCGCGTGATGGCCCGGATCCGCAAGCGTGAGCGTCCGCCGGCGACCCGGCATGGGGTGCTGATCGACATCCGCCGGCGTGATTTTTGGCTTCGCATCGGGCGGGCGCTACACAGCTACTTCGGGGGCGGGGAGCAGGGACTGCAGCTGTGGATTGCGATCACGGCGGGGAATGGTGAGCTTGGCCTGGTCGGCTGTCCTGAGTGCTTCGACGAAGTGGAGCTGCGGGCCGAGTACGCATCCCTCGGAAACCACACAAAACCCATTCAAAATCGGCACGCTGATCGATTTCGCAATAGCGGTGGGCTTCAACGCCAAGCGCTCCGACTACGGCCTGCCGGCCCTGCCTGCAAAGCAACTTGAGATCTCCGAGGGCGGCAAGAAGGTCTTGGCCGCGGCGCAGGCCTTTCAGGCACTGCGGCAGCCCGGCAAAGACCTGCGCTACCGAGTCTGTCAGACCACCCTGGCTCGTGGCATCACGGCGGCAAAGGTGGCTAACCTGGGGACGGCGCCGCTGGCCGTACTGCATTTCATCATTCTCCACATCAATAACGATACCGGATATGCCTGGGTGTCGCACCAGCGCCTGGCTATACTCCTGACGGAACAGTTCGGAGAGACGTACAACCCCAAGGGCGTGAAGGCCTGCATCACCGCGCTGAAGAAAGCCCGCCTTATCGAGGCATCGGATGCGGACAAGGTGGGCGCTGGCGGCGTGGTCGGCCCAACATACTCGCTGCTGCCCTCGACCCCCGGCGACTGGATACCCGAGATCGACGCGCTGAACCGGCAGCTCGGTCATACCCCTGAGAGTGGGGGCAAAGTCACCGTACGAAACAATGTTCATGGACGGTGGGGACCGTGCCGATGGTGATCCAAAGTTGGGGCAGCAGCTTCACGGTGAGGGTGAGGGGACCGTGAGCGAGGTGCCTCAAGGTTGGAGCACCAATACTACGGTCAGCACGATAGGTACCTCAAGGTTGGGGTACGGTACTAATCTAACCAAGTACGATGGTGGTGTTGTGTGTGGTGGGGAGGGGGGACACCCCAGCCAGACCGACGGCCCCCGGCTGGGCACCACCTTCGTTGATCTGCTAAATCAGCAGGTGCTGCCGGACTATCTCAGGGTGCCATTGGATACCTGCAAGTCCGATCAGCAGGTGGACGATCTAGTCGGCAAGTGCACCGTAGCCCTGCGAGTAAAATTCAGCCCCGAGCAGATCCGTGGCGCCATAGATCGTGACTTGTTGTTCCGTCTCGACCCCAATCGCCAGCGGTACCGCAAGCTGTCACCCGGGCAGCAGCTCAAGATCGCCCGCGATGCTGTGGTCGAGCTGATCGGTGATCTGCCAGAGAACCACAACGACCTGGTGGCGCTTCGCAAAGACCGTGAAGCTGTCAAGCAGCGCCAGCAACAAAGCGCACTGCCGGCATCAGCTGCTGCGCCCAACCCCTACGAAGCTGCCAAGAACGGGGAGGCTGCTGCCCCCAGGAAGCCGATGGAGCCTCCACCCTTCTGAGCGTCGAGCACCAGACCTGCCCGAACCCAACGAGTGGGCGGTTCACGACCTGACCGAGGCCGCTCGTCGTGCGGGCAGGCTGCCTGAGTTCAGCACGCTGGGCGAATTGGAGGCGCGGGTGACGCAGGAGACCCCGCACCTGGACTACCAGCTTCACTACCTCGTACCGTGTCACCTGCCATCATCAACCAAAATACGAGGACGACGCATGAAACTCGACGACCTGCAGGGTTGGATCCGCGCCCATAGCATCATCTCTCTCCACCCGTCTGTGGTTCGACAGGGCGCAACATCATGAGCGAGTTCCTCGACACTGCCGCTATCCACGACATCAATGGCGCCGATCTGCCCGACCACGCCACCTGGGGCGATGGCACCGTCAAGCAACCGCACGAGATCCTCCCTCTCGGCGGCACCTGGCACTGCGCAAGGCAGACCTACGGCGTCCGTTTCCGCGGTGAGCTGCTGCTGGTCGGCTGGGATCCTCGTCAACGCCTGCCGGCGCCTACCTGGCCGGCAACGCCGGGCATCTGCAGACGCGCTGGGCCGGCGCCAAGCATGCCGCAATGAGGATGACGATCGCGGCTGGCGCCATGCGTGCCACGTATGATGGAGCCTCAGGTGTTCGCATCGTCGAGTGGAGGCCGTTCCAGCACTTGGCCGTCGAAGACCCAGCCGGTGGGTGATTGCCGTTGTTCCGTTTCGGCGTGCAGCCGTTTTCTAGGGGTGGGTGCCACCAGGGTAGCTAAGAATGGCAAGCAGCCGTGTAACGTCAAATGGAGCAACGGGAAATGCGAGTTGCGCAGCAGCGGGCGGCGTGGTCAGCTGCCACAAGGTCACCTCTAACCATGGCGCCGCGGGCGGAGCGGTGGTGCGCCGTTTGATCGACGTTCGACGTCCGGGTGCGTGAGCTAATGGTCGCCCGTCCGGCTGGGCCCACAATATGCGCCGCTGTTGGGCGCGACCGCAATCGGCTCGTCGAGCTGATTATCGGCTGGCCGGGCGGCTTTTCGCGAATATTTCATAGCGGAACACGGATGATCGCCGGAGTCCGCCGAGCGAGCTTTCGCCGAGCGCAAAGTCGCCGCCGTGGCTGCGGGCGATATCGCGGGCGATCGCCAGTCTAAGGCCGGTATTGCCCTCATCCTGGTTGCGGGCGTGGTCGAGCCGATAGAACGGCTTGAACACGTTGTCGCGCTCGGCCGGAGGAATTCCCGGGCCGTCGTCGTCGACCTCGATGCGCAGCCAGTTCCGCTCGGTCGCCGCGCGGATGATGATCTGATCGCCGAAACGCGCGGCATTGCTGACGAGATTGGTGATCGCGCGCTTGAAGGCTTGGCGCTTGAGCGGCAGGATCAGGTCGGACTTGCGCTTGCGCAGCTTGACCTCGATCGGCGCGCCATAGACCTGCGCCTCGTCGGCGACGCCTTCGAGCAATTCGCGCAGGTTGGTTGGGGTCGCCTCCTCCAGCCATCGCCGCGCGTGAATGCCAGGTAATCCTCCAGCATGTGCTGCATCTCGTTGACGTCGGTCTTCAGCGCGTTGATCTCAGGCCGGTTGCCGAGCAGTACGAGCTGCAGCTTGAAGCGGGTGAGGATGGTGCGCAGCCGTGGCTGACGCCGGCCAGCATCGTGGAGTGCGCTGCTCGACATGGGTCTTGATGCGGTCGCGCATTTCGCGGAACGCCTGCGCGGCCTGCCTTGTTCCGGATGTTCCGACGCAAGCTGTCGCTGGCGGGTTTCGTCAAGCTCGCCCTCGAACGTGCCCGCCGTCTTGCCCGCGGCCGAGCACACGTCCCCGTGACAGTTCGTCGAGTTCTCGACATGGCGCCAAGGGCGAGCCGCCGCAGACACAACTGACGCTCTGCAGTCTCGTTCACGAGTGGACGCACGCGGCGGACCTCTAATGCATTGTTCGGGGTAGTCGTCGGCCACGGGCCTCAGGTCGTATGATCCAGGATCGCGGCGATCAGCAACTTGGCCTTCGTGTAGATGCCGGGCGCCTTCGCGAGGGCCTCCGATGCTGACGATAATATGCGCGCCGAAGCGCCTCCGCTGCGCGAGAAGCCAGGCGGCGGCGTGGGCCTGTGCCTTCGCGTCGCCTGCTTCAACGAGAATCGTCAGGCTTCCGTGCTGGAGCGCCCATCGGTGGGCGCGTTGCGTGCCGATAGAGACCGGCAAACCTTGGCCGTCGATGATGATGAGGGCTGCATCGCTATCACGCACATTCCATTTCGTGCGCTGCAGCCGCGGAAGCGGGGTTTCCTTCAAGTGTGGATACTTCGCGAGGAGGCCCGGGGGGCTCGGTGAGATCCTCCGCCCAGCCGCCCTTGGGGCACCAGCCGCCCCACTCCATGCCACGCTCGATTGCCAGGTCGAGTGCAGCGCGGTCAACGCCGGTCTGACCACCGCTGATGATCTTCATGACGCATCATAAATGACTAGTCAGACAGTGCATAGAAGTCGTGTCGAGAGCGACTCCCGGACTGAGGACAGGTCGTGCCCCGCAGCGGACTAAACCGGTTGTGTTTCAGGCACCGGATTGGTGTCGGTCTCGTGAGATCCACTGGCCGAGCACTTCAAGGGTCGCCGCCCGAGCCCCAGCACCAGCGCGGTGCTACGCCCGGTTCACGAAATCCGAACCGATGCGCTTCACCCCAACCGCCTCAAACGTGATTTGGAGGACATCGCCCTCAACCGACAGGACGACACCTGGGCCAAACATGCTGTGAACGCAGCTTGAAGCTTGGTAAGACCACTTCCTGGGCGACTTCTTCCTTGACCCGAACAGCAATCCGACCAAGGAGCCGCGGCATTCGTTCCGGTCCGGTCACGGCGTCTGCAAGTCGACCAGGCCGCGAACAAGCGGCCCAGGTTACTCAGCCGGGAAAGCCGAGCACCGCCCTCTTCGTCGGAATTCGGAGCCGCCATTGAGGTATCCCAGTCTGAAGGTAAGTTCACGCGGCGTGCCCGGTGTGGCACTCAAAATTAGCCAGCCGTGACCTCCTGTGGCCGTCAAGGAGACGTGGTCGTCGATAGGCAAGTCTACGTCCTTCTCCTGAGATCGCGGTGACCGACCGCCGGATTTACAGATGCTTCGAG
>CAVVRF010000047.1:0-129213 GCA_963750535.1 uncultured Alphaproteobacteria bacterium
ATTGAACCCCTGGAACACAAATCCCAGAAAATGCCGCCGCAACAATGCCCGCTGGTCACGCCTCAGCGACCCGACGTCGATCCCTTTGAAGAAATACGATCCCGAGCTCGGCGTATCGAGACAGCCGATGATGTTCATGGCCGTTGATTTGCCAGAGCCCGAAGGACCCATGATCGCAACAAACTCGCCTCGGCAAATCTTCAGGTCCGCACCGGCGAGGGCATGAACGGTCGCATCGCCTGACCCATAGACCTTGGTGACGGCCGTTAACTCGATCAGGGTTTGGGAGCTATCCGTCGACTTCTGCACGGCAGACCTGCCCTACTGTTTGGTAGTCGTGCTGTCGACGATGACGCCCTGCCCGTCCTTGATGTCTCCCTTCACGATCTCAGTGCGTTGCCCATCCGACACCCCCACCACCACCGAAACGGAAGCCGGCGCACCATTCTTTAGTATCCACACCCTGCGGTTTGGTCCGCCCTCTTCTCGTTGGCTCGCCGGTCGGAAGGGCGGCCGACCGCGCAGGACGCCTAGCCTGCGGAGCAAGCTTGTGTTCTGTTCCGAAGTCTGCCTGGCGGGGGGAGAATATCGAAGGGCAGCGTTTGGGACCACCAACGCCTTGGTTGCCTCCTGCACGATGATCTCTGCCGTTGCGGTCATTCCGGGCCGCAACAAAAACTCGGAATTGTCGGTCGAGAGAACCGCCTTGTATGTGACCACGCCCTGCACGACCTCGGAGCCGTAGCGCAGCTCACGGATGCGCGCCTGAAACTTCCGGTCCGGATAGGCATCCACCGTGAAGGCACCTTGCTGGCCCTCCTTGACTTTGCCAACGTCAGCTTCATCGACATCTACTTGGACCTCCATCTGGGTAAGGTCCTCGGCGATGGTGAAGAGGACCGGCGCCTGCAAGGAAGATGCGACGGTCTGGCCAGGGTCGACATTGCGCTTCAAGACCACGCCATTGATCGTCGAAACGATGCGGGACTTGGCGAGATTGGTTTCATTGAGCTCGACATCAGCTTCAGCAGCGCCGACATCGGCCTTAGCAATTTCGACCCCGGCGATGGCGCGATCATAGGCCGCTTTCGCCGTGTCGATGTCCTGCGGAGATGAAACTCTGCTCGTGGCGAGCTCCTTCTTTCTCTCATAGACGACGCTTTTCTCGAATAGTGTGGCTTCGGCATCGAGGACCTTGGCTTTGGCGGAGGCGAGCTTAGCGCGCGAGCTATTCAGCGTCGCTTTCAGCTTGTCCGTGTCCAGCTCTGCGAGCACCTGGCCGACTTTCACCGGCGAATTGAAGTCTACGGAGACGCTGCGGATCGTCCCGGACAATTCGCTCGAGACATCGATCTGGTTGGTCGGCTGCACAGAGCCGGTCGCTGTGATGATGACAGTGAGATCGACACGGCTCACCGGTTCGACAACGAAGCTTTGCTGGCTGCGCGAGCCAATACCGAACAAGAAGAAAAAGGCCACCAATAACAGAAGCGCAGCCAATCCGCCCCACACCAGGAGCTTCCGATCCATGAACCGAGCCACGTGCGGCTTCTCGAGGCCGAGGAGGGCACGGACGTCCAAGTGCTCATCCTGTGTCGGCGGCTTTGTCACGTCTGCCTTCCCTTAAGGAGGGGGCATCCATACGCCGACGCCTCATCGAGGAGATTGATTTAGCGCAAGCGCAGATCAACGCAGACAGGACTTCGAGAACGCACTGATCGCGTCGCGCGTTAACAGCTGGGAATGTGAGAGGTCCTTACTTCCGCAAGTGGCCCGTCACGTCGACGGCCCGACGGCGGGTCTAGAACTCCACTGACCGACTGGAAAAATCGGTAGAATGTCCGGCCCAGGTTTAATGACGTCCGCTTACTGAGGTGCTGCTGCCGCTGCGTGGCTTGGACTCCGCCGCCACTTCCATCGGGCCGGCGATGTCCGGAATCTTCTGCACAACGACGGGCGGGCCGGTACCAATCTCGTCGCTGTTGGTGTATTGCAGAGGGGCTTCAAATGCCGCGCACGCTGGCGTGCTCTATGACGGCATCGATTTCATTGCCGAGTTCGAATGGTTGCTATGCAAGCGACCACTGCGCGGAGCAAACGATTGGGCATGGTTCGGCCCGCAAATGCTACCGCTGCAAAGCGATTGCGGCTTGCGCAAAGCAGATACGGCTAAATCGATTGCCAGATCTGGCGTTTGGCGGAGGTCACCAGTGCATCGATAACGCGCATGTTGGCGATGGCACCCTCCAGCGGGAACTGAGCCACCGCCTCGCCGCGGATCAGCCGCGAGAAGCGGTCGCCCTGCAGGCCATACTGATTGAGCACGGGAAACGCGATTTCCCGCGCCGGCTTGCTGCCAATTGCTCTTGTCGTGACCGATAAAGAGGCGGCAGGGCGACGGGACAGAATGCGAGAACGGGAATTGGCGCGGATCCACCCCTTCGATCCGACAATGCCCAGGTGCTGGTGCGTGCCGCCGGTAACGGGTCCGCCCTGGGTGGTGACGGTGAAGCTCGCATGGCCGCGCGGGAATTCGAGGATCGCCGTCGTCAGCCGATCGTTATATGGAGCGTGCGATCGCGGTCCATCGCGGCGATCACTCGCACCGGTTCGTCGCCGAATATCAGGCGGCAGCCGGCGATGGCGTAGCTGCCGATGTCATACAGGGCGCCGCCTCCGACATCTGCTCGGTTGCGGATATCCGCGGGGTTGGTGTTGTTGTAGGCGAGCGTCGCCTGCACCGAACGCAGTTCGCCGATCTCGCCCGAAGCCAGGCAGTCGCGCATCGCCTGCCATTGCGGATGGTTGCGGATGGCGAAGGCTTCCTCGATGAACCGGCATGCCCGGTCGCCGGCCCGCTCGTCATAGAAAGTGCGCCAGTCGTCAGCGTCCCACGCTTCGCCGTCAGCATCAGCGCGAGAGCGGTCTGTTCGGGAGCGGTTTGCTACTGCTACAGTTGCTATACCTGCTACAGTTGAGAGTGACGGCGCGTGATCCGTAGCAAGAGTGGCAGGAATAGCAGTAGCAGCCTTGCGTGGCGCGGGTCCGCGGATGAGATCTCGCCGGCTCATTGGAGACGCACTACTACACGACGTCGTCACGCTGCATCGATCAGGAAATCGGTGTAGTTCACCACCAGCGCGAATTTCTTGCCGAACTTCTTGGGCTTTCTCCTCCACCGCCCCACGCACGCGATCCGCGTCGTCGCGCGTCTTGATGTGCACGCCCTCGAGGTCCAGGAAGAGGGTGTTCCGGTCAGCGTCGAAGCTGACGCGCTGGGCCAGTCCCACGCTCAGCAGGGTTTCCTCGAGCTGCATGAGGTCGTCGCGGAAAATGCGCGGATCCATGAGACCCGGATTGCGCACGATCGGACCGGACTTCATCTGGCGAGGATATCGCGTTTGATGTCGATGCCCGGCGCGACCTCAATCAACTCCAGCCCCTCGCGGCCGCGGCGGAACACGCAGCGCTCGGCCACATAGAGAACGGGTTGGCCACGTTCTGCGGAGTAAGTTCGATTGAAGGTGATCTGCTCGACCTTGCGAATGAATTTCTTGGCTCGACCTTCCTGAACAATCTTGAGCGCGCCGTTCTCGACGGCCACCTGCCGCTCAAGTCCGCTGTTGATTGCGGAGCTCGTCGACCAGGACACGTGTGTTCTCGCTGTAGTCGACCGGCACAGCCACGAGGTGCAGTCCACCTTGCTTGAAGGCGACATCCAGCGTCGGCACCAGCTGGTCGGTCTCATTCACACGCCAGCCCTTGGCGCCGTAGGATTCGGCATATTTGACGAAGTCGGGGTTGCCGAAGGTCAGGCCCCAATCGGCGAACTTGTCGACGGCCTGCTTCCAGCGGATCATGCCATAAGCCGAGTCATCGAGGATCAGCACGACAAGATTGAGCTTCAGGCGAATGGCCGTTTCCATCTCCTGGGAATTCATCATGAAGCCGCCGTCGCCGCAGACCGCCAGCACGCGCTTGTCGGGATTGAGCATCGCCGCCATCATCGCCGATGGCAGGCCGGCACCCATGGTGGCGAGCGCATTGTCCAACAGAAGCGTGTTCGAGATGTGGGTGCGGTAGTTGCGCGCGAACCAGATCTTGTACATGCCGTTGTCGAGCGCGACGATGCCGTCCTCCGGCATCAGCTTGCGGACATCATGGACGATGCGCTGTGGCGTAACGGGGAACCGTCCGTCCTGAGCGCGATCCGCCAGCCGCTCGAGGATCTCACCGCGGAGCGCCATGAAGGCCGGATCGACCTTGACGCGACCTTCCAATCGATCGGCCAGTAGCGCGAGGCTCGGGCCGACGTCGCCAACGACCTCGGCATGCGGGAAGAACACCTGCTCCACATGGGCAGGTGTGAAGCCGATGTGGATCACCTTCGGGCCCTTGGCGCCCATAATGAATGGCGGCTTCTCGACCGTATCGTGCCCGATCGATATGATCAGATCGGCTTGGTCGATGGCTTGGTGGATATAGTCGCGCTCCGAAAGGGCGGCCGTTCCCATGTAGAGATTGGAGCCGCCGGCAACCGCGCCCTTGCCCATCTGGGTGTTGAAGAAGGGGATGCGCGCGCGGCGGACGAACTCCGTCAGCGGCGCGAACAGCCTGGGGCGGTTGCCGCCGGCGCCGATCATGATCAGCGGCCGCTTGGCCTGGAGGATCATTTCCGCGGCGCGATCCAGCGCCGCTCGCGGTGCGACCGGCAGCTCCACAGGATGGGTCGCAACGGCCGGCAGGCTCTCGCAAGCTTCGCCAGCGACATCCTCCGGCAGCTCCAACAGGACCGGACCGGGCTTTTCCTCCTGCGCTATTCGAAACGCCTCGCGCACCGTCGCCGGAATGCTGGCCGTGCTCACGATCTGGCGGGCCATCTTGGTCAGGGGGCGCATTGTCGACACGATGTCGACGATCTGAAACCGCGCCTGCCGCGCCGTCATGATCGCCTTCTGGCCGGTGATCAGGATCATCGGCATTGCACCGAGATGCGCGTAGGCGGCAGCCGTCGTGAAGTTGAGCGCACCGGGACCGAGCGTGGCGATGCACACGCCCGCCCTTCCCGTCAAACGCCCGTGGGTGGCGGCCATGAAGGCGGCCGCTTGCTCGTGTCGGGTCAACACCAGCTCGATTTTCGAGGTGCGCAGCGACTCGACGACGTCAAGGTTCTCCTCGCCGGGAATGCCGAAGATGCGATCCACACCTTCGTTCTCGAGAGCGGCTACCAGAAGATCGGAACCTTTCGTCATCGCACGATCCTTTATCGATTGCTTATGATTAAACAACGCGGCCGGTCAGGTCTTGCTACATTACGGGCTTTACCAGCGACGCCGGTCCCGAGTTCGAGGCCAAGAGGCTACAACTGCTCAAGGATGCGCTTCCCGAGGCGACCCTCGTCGCCTACCTCGCACTGAAGAGCGATTGGGAGAGCCTGGAGGGAAGGAGTATTCGGGCCGCTGCCCCCTTGTTGGGCGTGACACTGGTCCACGCGGAGCCGTCTCCCTCTAACTATGACGACGCATTCGCCTTGATCACTCACGACCAGCCGCAACCGCCTTCTGGACGGCGGCAGAACCCGTGTCGGCGGCGCTATCATGCAATGCCCGAATTGCCTTCAGCACGACGCGCCGTGGTCCGATCGGCAAGCCGAGTTCCTTCAAATCATCCTCGGTCAGGTCCTGCAACTGGTCGAATTCAATCTCGTTCGAAGCGAAAGCCTCTGTGTACTTTGCAAGACCCAGTCCTTCGAGCCATCGAGCTACAGTGGTCATCTCAGGTGCCGATTATGGAATGCGCGTCGCCTTGATCAGAAGACACGTGGCAATAATGCGCTTTTGGCTTGAAGAATAATAGGCGGTGCCCAAATCGCCGATTGACTACCCGCCAGCCATGCCGGCAACCGGCCTTCAACCGCCTCGGGCCCACACCGGTCGTCGGGAAACAATTGATCAGGATGTTCATCCTGGCAAAATTTTTGAGTGGCAATCGCCCGGTGTCATTCGATCATCTCGTCGGCAGCCACCTGCAGGGTCGGCGGTACCGTGAGGCCGAGCTCCTTGGCGGTCTTGAGATTGATCACCAGTTCGAACCTGGTCGACTGCGACACTGGTAGGTCGGCTGGTCTCTCGCCTTTGAGTATTCTGCCGGCGTAAAGACCGGCTTGGCGAAACGCATCGGAAATACTGGGGCCATAGCCCATCAGACCGCCGGAGACGGCGAATGCGCGCAATGGGTAGATCGTCGGCAGCGAATGACGCGCTGCCAGCGCTGCGAGCTGGTCGCGCCGACTCAAAAAGAAAGCCTGGGCGGCGATGATCAATGCGTCGGCCCGCTGTTGGACCAAACTTGCGAAGGCAGCGTCGACTTCGCTCTCGGTGTTGGCGCGCTCGACCAGCAGTTTGCGCCCGACGGCGCCGGCTGCCGCCAACATGTCGGTCGTTTCGGTCTCAGTGTTCGGGTTGGTCGGGTCGGCGAGAAAGCCGATTGCGGCCGCAGCGGGCACCAGGTCACGCAACAACTCCAACCGTTTCGACCCGAGTGAGTTGATCAGGAAAGTCACTCCCGTGATATTTCCGCCGGGGCGACTGAGGCTTGCCACCAGGCCAATCTTGACCGGGTCGGCGCCGAGCGAAAAGACGATCGGTATCGTCGCGGTCGCAGCCTTGGCAGCAAGCGCGGAGGCGGTGTCGCCCGCCATGATCATAGCCACTTTGAGGTCAACCAGCTCAGCGGCGAGCGTCGGCAAACGAGCGTATTGATTTTGTGCCCATCGGTATTCGATCGCCACGTTCTGGCCCTCGGTAAAACCAAAGTCCTTCAGTGTCTGGCGAAATCCCGCGACACCATCCGCAAACGCGTCGGGCGTGCCACTGCCGAGGTACCCGATCATCGGTTTCGCCGGCTGCTGCGCGCGCGCCATTGTCGAACACGTGACGACCGCACTGCATGAAAGAGCAACGAAATCCCGCCGCCGCATCACATGCCCCTCGAATCTATCGGTCATCTCCGTGCACAATCGCGCCAATCAGCGCCCACCGCAACGCAATCAAGTAGCGCTCAGTTGGTTGGTTTTTCAGCGAAAGCCGCGTAAGCGTCCATGACGCGCGCGGAGTAGGCAAGCGCTGCGCCCGCATTCATGGCAACAGCCACGCCTAGTGCCTCGGCGATTTCCTCGCGCGTCGTTCCCAACTGAATGGCCTTCTGAGTATGGTTGGCAATGCAGCCGTCACAGCGCGTAGTAACGGCAACTGCGAGCGCAATCAATTCACGGGTCTTGGGGTCCAAATGATTGGTTTCGGTGCCGGCTGCATGCAACATGCGGTAACCTGCGCGCGTGCCCGGACTCAGTTCCGCCAATGTAGACGAGGGTTTCGTCCACTGCTGAAGGAATGATTTCCAATCTAACAACATCGGCTGTTCTCCGAAAGTAGGACTGCCGTGTGATGGACACGGCCACCAATATCAAGGCAATACCGCGAGGACTCGACCATTACCACGTGTTGCCCGTCATTCGATCACCTCGTCGGCACGGAGCAGCAAGGAAACAGGAATCGTGAGGCCAAGCGCCTTTGCCGTCTTTAAATTGATAACGAAATCGAGCTTGGCGCTTTGCTGAACTGGAAGATCGGCGGGTTTCGCACCTTTGAGAATCCGGCCCGCCATGGCGCCAGCCTGACGGAACGTCTCGGTAAAACTGTTTCCATAGCTCGCTAAGCCGCCAGCCGCGGCAAATTCCCGGATCCGGTAGATTGTCGGGATGGCGTGGCGAAGTGCTAGTGCTGCGAGTTTTTCGTGCTGACTGCTGAAGTATGCATCGGTGCCTATAACGAGCGCTGCCGCTCGATTTTTGGCTAAGGTCGAGAAGACCCCATCGAAATCCCGTTCGGTACTGGCATGCATGACTTCGAGCTTTAGCCCAAGTGTTGGTGCTGCCGCCTGGAGGCTCTTAGTAGTGACTTCAGCAATGTCAGGATTTGACGGATTGACAAGCAATGCAATCACGGTCGCCGCCGGCACCAACTCGTGGAGTAATTCGAGCAACTTCGGTGCGAGCTCCAACGACAACGAGGTTACCCCGGTGAGATTGCCCGCCGGCCGGTTCAAGTTGGTGACAAGTCCAAGCGACACTGGGTCGCCGCCAGTCGCGAAGACAATCGGAATGGTAGTAGTTGCTGCCTTTGCCGCTAGTACCGCAGGTGTACTGCCAGGTGCAACGATCACGGCAACTTCTTGCCGAACCAGTTCGGCAGCCAGCACGGGCAACCGATCATTTTGACCTTCCGCCCAGCGGTATTCAATGACGACGTTTTGACGCTCGACATAGCCAATCTCGCTTAGGCCTAGGTGGAAGGCTCTCATCCGGGCCGCCCACAATTCCGGCGTTGCGCTACCAAGGAACCCGACGACGGGGTTAGAGGTCTGTGCGTGTAATCTGCGTGGCCAGATTGAGGCGACCCCACCGAGCCCAAGCACTACCTCCCGCCTGTTCATTCGAGCACCTCGTCGGCACGCAGGAGGAGAGTGCTTGGCACCGTGATCCCCAATGCTTTTGCTGCCCGCAGATTGATTACCAGCTCAAACTTGGTCGGCTGCTCGACCGGCAGATCACCTGGCTTCGCGCCCTTGAGAATTTTGTCGACATGGCCGGCCGCTCGGCGGAAGAGGTCGGCGACCTCCACGCCATAGGCAATGAGCCCCCCGGCGTTGACGAACTCTCGCTTCGGGTACATCGTCGGCAGTCCACGCTTCGCAGCGAATTCGACAACCAATACTCGGTTTGCAAAGTATGAGCCGGTTTGGGTGATCAAGAGAGCGTCCGGACGCTCGCGCGCGATGAATGCGAATGCGCCCGTAAGGTCATTGGGCAAGGACTCCGCAAACAGGATCTCGACGCCCAGAACCGCTGCGGCAGCCTCGATGGCTTGGCCCTCTTCGTGTTGCAATGACCCCCGTTCCCGTAAACAGGCCACTCGGGACATTGCAGGCAGCAGCTCCTTGAGGAGCTGCAATCGCTTCTCAGCGTTCTCCAGGCCGGTGTCATCGGTGTTTCCAGTAATGTTTCCACCCGGTCGAGCGAGGCTTTGCACCAGTCCCTGTCCCACCGGATCGGTGATGGAGACCATGACGATGGGAGTCGTTTGCGTTGCGTTCTGCGCGGCCCTCGTCACCTGGCTCGTGGGGGTTACGATGACATCCACGTTGAGCGAGATCAGCTCCCGCATGATCTCAGGGAAGCGCTCGTATTTCCCCTCGGCGGACCGCCATTCCAAAACTCAAGTTTCGTCCCTCGACGTATCCGAGCGCACGCAGACCCTCGACGAACGCTCTCGCGACCGGGCCTCGGACCAGCTGAGAGACTGGCGGAAAAACTCCAACAAACGCGACCCGGTGCACTTTCGCAGGCTGCGCGTGCACCGAAAGCGGCCACGCCGCTGCGCCGCTGAGGAGACTGATGAATTCGCGTCGCCTCACATTAGCCTCCCCGTTGCAGCTGCGCAGAGCTCAGGGCCGGGCGACATCGCGGTTGCCCTTGACGTGTAATCGTTGATAGCGCCAGCGCACGAAGCTGTCTGTGCCAAAACGCACAGTCCAGGTTCGCCCGAAGCCCATTGGAAGTGTCCGATTCCCAGCTTGAATTGGAGCTGTTGGCCCGAGATCATTGCTCCTACGCCCGCGCCGACAACGTGATCGAGCAAGATCCGAGCGATGATTTGCTGCATTGCACCGATTTGCTGCCGGGATCACCGACGGCTGTCACGATGACTCAACCGGAAAGGTCGAAATCAGCAGCGGAAATTCAGTAACGTTGGGCCAGCAACGGACTCCCGCTCCCCTGTTGTGGTAGCCTGCGGCGACGCGTCATTATGAGGATGCGACCGTATCGATGGATGCTACGGGGCCCACAAAAGTCGAACGCAAGTTGGTGGCGATCCTTGCCGCTGACGTCGTCGGCTATTCCCGGCTCATGGGTGCCGACGAGGAGGATACGTTTGCACGCCTCAAGGCGCACCGGCGCGAACTGATCGATCCCCAGGTTGTCGAGCATCACGGGCGGGTCGTAAAACTGACCGGCGATGGCTTACTTATCGAGTTCCCGAGTGTCGTCGAGGCGGTCCGCTGCGCCGTCAAAATCCAGCAAGTCTGGCCGATCGCAATGCCCAGATCGCCCCGGAGAAGCGCATCGAGTTCCGCATCGGTATCAACCTCGGCGATGTGATCGTCGAGGACGGCGATATCTATGGCGACGACGTCAACATCGCTGCCAGGTTGGAGGCAACCGCGGTGCCGGGCGGTATCTGCATTTCGGCAAGGGTCCTCGACGAGATTCGGACCAAGGTTGATCTCGAGTACGAAGACCTTGGCGAACGTCAATTGAAGAACATTGCCCATCCCGTGCGCGCCTATCACGTCCGCAACCGCGACGCCGCGATTGCACCCGTGCTCCCGCTCGACGCGCAGCCGCTCACGTTGCCAGACAAGCCTTCGATTGCCGTTTTGCCGTTCACGAATATGTCGGGCAACCCCGATCAAGAGTTCCTCGGAGATGGCATCGCCGAGGACGTTTTGACCGAACTCTCGAGGCTGCGCTGGCTGTTCGTCATCGCCCGCAATTCCAGCTTCACCTACAAAGGCAAAGCGGTCGACATCAAGCAGGTGGGCCGGGAGTTGGGCGTCCGCTACGTTCTCGAAGGCAGCGTGCGCCGGTCGGGAAACCGGGTTCGCGTTACCGGGCAGTTGATCGACGCGATCTCCGGCGCGCACGTCTGGGCTGACCGCTACGACCGCCAGCTCGATGATATCTTTGCCGTCCAGGACGAGATCACGGCGGCCGTTGCCGCCGCGATTGCACCGGCAATCGTCGATGCTGAACAACACCGTGCCGTGCGCAAACCACCCGAGAATTTGGGTGCCTGGGAGGCTTACCTGCGTGGGCTTTGGCATCTCTCAAAGAGCGAGGTCGCAGCCAACGACTTGGCGCGCACCTTCTTCCAACAGGCGATCGCCCTCGACGCAAACTTTGCCCCCGCCTATTGCTGCTTGGCGACGACCTATCTGCTTGGTGGATCGATCTACCAAACAACGAGCCAAGCCGAGGGGGTGAAGCTTGCAGAACCACTGGCAAGACAAGCAGTTGCTCTCGATGGACATGACGCGACTTTGCTCACACAGGTTGGATTCGTGCTCTCTCAGAAGGGTGATCGGGACGGTGCTTTGCGTGTAGCCGAGCAGGCCCTATCGATGAGTCCAAATTGCGTAGACGCCTATGGGCTCAAAGGGGCCTGTCTTGTATTTTTAGGACGCCATGATGAGGGCAGAGCGGCGCTTGAGGCCTGTCTGAGCCTCAGTCCACGAGACCCTCGTCGCGCCATTCGACTAACGCATTTGGCGGCGTCTCATTATTTGGAAGGCAACTATTCGGTCGCGGTCGAAACGGCGAGATGCTCGGTTCGGCAATTTCCCCAGTATCCCGCAACGCTTCCCTGGTTAGCCGCCGCATTAGGGCAATTGGGAAAGCATGACGAAGCAAGAGCCGTAATTCAAAGCCTTTCGGCGATGCTGCCGTCATCGCTTGACGCGTACATCGAGCTGAGGCTCGCTCTTGCGCGCCGTGAGGATCATGAGCACATTCTTGAAGGGTTGCGAAAGGCGGGCTGGCAACGACCAGGTTGAATTGGTTCGCAAGCAAATAGCTTCGAAGCAAGCCAAGCCCAAATAGGAGTGGCTATGTTCTAGTGTGCTCAATAGAGCCTGCTTGCTCGAACCGACGAGGGCATCGAATGAGACGGCGACAGTTGATGACTTTGATTGGGCTCGCAGCAGTCGCAGCGCCGCTTGCCGCGCAAGCACAGCAGGGGCGCAAGACCTATCGGATAGCGATCCTTACTTTGGCTTACGACCCTGCTGATATGACCGAAAACTCTACTCTACCTATCCGCGCATTGTTCCAGGAGTTACGTCGTCTCGGTTATGTCGAGGGCCAGAACCTTGTTGTGGAGCGCCGTTCAGGATTCGGTCGACCCGAACGCTACCCTGAAATAGCTCGAGAAGCGGTAGCTCTAAATCCTGACCTGATTTATGCAATGGGACTGCGATATATGCTGCCCCTCAAAGCCGCGCACGCGGCGATTCCAGTTGTCGGATTGACCTCCGACCCAGTTGGGTATGGGTTGGCTGCCAGCCTGTCCCACCCTGGCGGAAACATGACGGGCGTCAGCATCGATGCCGGAATTGAAATCCTCGGCAAGCGCGTGCAGCTGCTGATGGAAGCTGTGCCAAAGGCGACCAAGGTTGCGTATCTCGCCCCGCAGATCGGCTGGGAAGGCAATTACGGAAATGCGATGCGCGAGATCGCAAGTCGGGTCGGCATTGCGCTGGTTGGACCGCCGCTCAACAGCCCAATTGACGAGCCGGAGTATCGCCGCGTTCTCGCGGCCATGATGCAGCAGGGCGTCGACGTGCTGTTCGTGGCCGCTTATGGCGAGAATTTCATGAACGGGCAGCTTATTGCTGAACTCGCGGCCGCGCGTGGCTTGCCGGCAATACATCCGTACCGCGGGTTTGTCGACGCCGGCGGTCTCATGGAATACGCGGCCGATTTGGCCGAACTCCATCGCCACGCCGCCCAGATGATGGACAGAATTTTCAAGGGCGAGAAAGCGGGCGACATTCCATTCTACCAGCC
This sequence comes from uncultured Alphaproteobacteria bacterium, assembly GCA_963750535.1. Taxonomy (GTDB): domain Bacteria; phylum Pseudomonadota; class Alphaproteobacteria; order Rhizobiales; family Hyphomicrobiaceae; genus JAKFWF01. The sequence continues at coordinate 12,686 of CAVVRF010000047.1, forward strand.
GACCAAATTCGAGCTGCGCATCAACCTCAAGACTGCACGGGCGCTCGCACTTGAACTGCCGCCCTCACTGCTCGCCCGTGCCGACGAGGTGATCGAATAAGATCCGGATGATGCTTTGCAGCGCTCCGGCGATTTGCCGCCAGGGTCACCGGCGGCTGTCGCGATCGCTCAGCCCGCACGGGGGTCTGAAATCAATCACGCGTATTTTCGGCGGATCAAGTGTCCAAAGATGAATGCAGTCGCGATCGCTTCACCTGCGCACAGTGCCGGTGGAGTGGTCCACAGCCTCGCTTCGTCAACTGATCCTTTCGCCCGGCCATTTCCCAACCTATGATTGAATTTCACCGTCTATTGCGTCGCGCCGATCGGCGGCGGCTCCTCCAGGAATTGCTGCACGGTTCTGATCAACAGCATACGATTCTTTTCCATAACGATTGAGTGTGTGGCTTCGCTCAACATTGTGAGCCGTTTCCAGGCGGCATTCGTTAGTAACGGGAACAGGGCTAATGCCATATAAGGAGGCGTATCCTGGTCCCACTCGCCCACCACGAGTAGTATCGGAGACGTGATCTTTGAGGGTTCGTAGTAGGGCTTCGGCGGCGACGCGCCGAAGAATTCAAGCCCGTCCTGTATCACCCCGTTCGGCGCGCGCAGTGTCTTGCCTTCGCCCTTGGGATCGAGAGGAAACGTCGCGTCGACCCACTGCTCGAACCAGCCCTTCGGAATGATATCTCCCTTCTTGGCTTCAGGCACGCCGGTGAGCCGACGCGCGAGGGCCTCTTCACGGCTGACTACGCGATAGGCACCGAGCTTTCCCTGCACCTGGATGAGTGACGGCGTTGTGCGTTTCCACACCGGCGCACAGAGTGCAAGGCGCGCGACCTTGCCTTGATTCTGGCTCGTATATGTTGCCGAGATTGTCGTGCCCCACGACCAACCGATCAGATTGATTTCATCGACACCGCGCCGCGCTCGCACATGATCGATAACGGCGCCGAGCGCTTTGACTGCCTCAGTGCCCCGCATGAATGGCGCGTTTTGTTCGGCAGGCTGGTCCATCAATGCGGGCCGCGTCGAGCGGCCATAACCCGGCAGATCGAGCGCGTAGACATCAAAGCCTCGCTCGGCCATGTAGTCCATCCAAGACTTGCCGCCGAAGGCAAGGTCGAACGCAGTTGCTGGATAGGATGCGCCGTGCATCATGATTGCGATGCGGTCAGTCGTGAATTTCTCGACGCCGGCAGGGCGCTTGTTGCGCACGAAGATCTTGATTCCGTCCGCGTGCAAGACGAACAGGTCTTCACCCTCTACCTTCGCAAGATGTGCGTTTGCGACGAGTGCCATGTCATTGCCTTTTGTCTGAAAAGGCCGAACCAGGCTGCTTGAATTTTGATCATGTATCATGAGCCAGAAATCGGCCTTTCTGCAACCGCTTGGCCGATCCGAAGTTCCAGGCCGCTGTATAGGCGTCCGCTATTTGCTTGGCCTTGTTGTGATCAATCGACATCGGGCCCTCACCTTGATGACTGGCTGAGCGGCGGTACGCGCGAAGGGTGGCGGAAGCGGGTGACGTGGCGAGCCAGTCATTCCGGCAAACCAGCTTTTCGTAAGCTGCCGAAAAAATATTCGCAGTGAGCGGTTGATTTGAAGGGCGCACTACGTTTTGCGACATCATCAATTTTGTAGTGATGATCAAGCTGCAAAATCTTAGCGACTTCTACTCGCGCTTCCTCTACGCGGTCTAATTGCGCAAGGCACGCGGCAAGCCAACCGTGGCCAGGTCGAAAATTTGGTGCTCTCAAAACACATTCGCGCAGATATGGCAACGCCTCTTCATTGCGTTCGAGCATAAAGTAAGCCGCGCCTACCACCATGACCGCCTGTGGCAAATAGAATGGGTCATGCCGCATGTGCGCTTGTACATTTTGAATTGCCCTGTGAAACTCGCCCGCGTACATGAGTGCCAACCCAAACCGCCAGTCGGAAAAATTGGGATTAAGCGCAACGGCACGCTCGAATTCAGCAATCGACGCGTCATGTTCTTTCTTGAACAGAAGCACAATTCCAGTCGTGGCATGGGCGAGAGGCAGGTTGGGTTCGAGCTGGACTGCCTTCCTTGCCAAGTCTAGAGCGCGTTCCAACGTTGCCAGGTTTGCGTGGTCTCCATCCATTCGGTGAACGAACGCTGGCAGGTAGGTCAAGCCGAGGAGCGCATGGCATCGCGCATTGAGTGGCTCGTCTGTGATGCCCTGTTGCAGCAGTCTGCGGGTTTCGTAGAGTTCTTCTTTTCCGATTGACGACCAGTACGTCGAAAACATCGCAGCGGCGCGCAAATAGAAATCATGAGCGCGCCATGTGGAAGGCGGCTTCAGGAGAACTCGTTCGGCCTCGGCCTTGTTCACGTGGGCGGCGAGGATGGCGACGATTGTTTGCGCCACCTCATCTTGCACTTGGAAGGCATCCTTCAGTTCTCGATCATAGTGTTCGGCCCAGCGATGACCACCGGTAGTAGAATCGATCAGCTGACCAGTGATCCGCACACGATCTCCGGCGCGTCGAATACTCCCTTCGAGAACGTAACGCACACCGAGCTCACGCCCAATTTGGCGAACGTCCACGGCCTTGCCCTTGTAGGTGAAGCTCGAATTGCGGGCGATCACAAACAGCTCGGAGAAACGCGAGAGTTCGGTGATGATGTCTTCGGTTATTCCGTCGCTGAAATAGTCCTGGTTTGGATCACCGCTAATATTGGTGAATGGAAGCACCGCAATTGAAGGCTTGTCGGGCAAGCTCAGTGCAGGCCGCTGAGCCGATTGATTAGGCACCCAACCACTACCGCTGGCGCCCCCTACTTCGATCCGGTAGACGCGGACAGGCTCGGCGATATTCTTCAACGTCTGAGGGCCAAGGTCCTGAGTAGCGTGGTCGATCTTGCCCCGTGTTTCCTGATGGACCTTGTCCGATACGCAGATGCCGCCCGGTTCAGCAAGTGCTTCAAGCCTCGCTGCGACGTTGACACCATCTCCGTAAACGTCCAAATCATCGTAGATCAAGTCGCCCAGATTGATGCCTATGCGAAACTGCATGCGGCGATCAGTATCGACCGTGCGGATGCGCTCCACCATTGCCAATTGAATAGCAATTGCGCACTTCACAGCATTGATTGCACTGGCGAATTCGGCAAGGATGCCGTCGCCTGTCGTCTTGATGACACGGCCGCCGCCAGAACCGATCATAGGCAGGACGACGGCGAAATGGCCCTTGAGGTCCCGGACGGTCCCCTCTTCATCGCCCCCCATTAGCGCGCTATAGCCAACGATATCGGCGGCAAGGATTGCGGCCAACCGGCGCTGAACTCTCGTGCTGCCCCTGCTCTCTGTCGGCATGTCCACGACCCCGGTTGTTGGCGCGCCGGCGAATGCTATCACAAACGGTGCGTCCCACGCAGGGACTCGTCGGTCATTGCCAGCGCGTTGCGTCGCCAAGTCTCGAACGCATCATCACCAGTCAGTAAGATCGAGCGCGCGCCAAAGTTTACGTTATACAAGAACTGTGCTCGTGCTGGATCAACCCTCAGTGTTTCTCCGTGCACGATCGCGCCAATCAGCGCCCGCCGCAACGCAATCAAGTAGCGCTCAGTCGGTTGGTTTTTCAGCGAAAGCAGCGTAAGCGTCCATGACGCGCGCGGAGCCAGCAACGGCGGGGTTTCAGTCAAAATCGGTGACTGTCCCCGGATGCCTACCTCGGCCCGGCAGCGCTGCGTGGTCCGGGGATCAGCTGTACGTGACGGGGACAGTTACCTATCAGCAAGAACATCAATGCTTACAGCAACCTGGCCGAAACAGGTAACTGTCCCCGTATGCACGGCCTTGAGGTCCGCGACCATCTGCTCCGCCCCGCCAAACGGGGCAATCACTTTGACCACCCCCAGCTTGCCGCAACTCTCCCAGTCCTGCGGCCGCAGCTTCGATGTGCCCTCGGCAAGCCTCGTTGCAACCCCCTCCGGCACCCGGCCCCAGAACGGCACGGGAGTGGCCACAGCATACCGACTTGCCGCGCCACTCTCAGCAACTTAGTCGAGCAGGCCGCAGGAAAGTCGGTATACGGCCTCAATTTTCCCCAGGAACCGAGGCGTCCGGGGCACAGCACGTTGATTTCTTTCCGGCCGCAAGGCGGCTAAGTGACGCCGGTACCCCGGAAATCGGTATACTGTCGCCGCCATGACCCTTCCCGCCTCCTACGCCGCCATCCGCAACGCTCCGGCCGACCGGCCGTTCGTGGTCGCCCAGCTCGGCCAGTCGCTCGACGGGCGCATCGCCACGCCGACCGGCGAGAGCCGCTGGATCAATCGCGCCGCCGCGCTCGACCACGTGCACCGGCTGCGCGCCGAGGTCGACGCGGTGGTGGTCGGCGTCGGCACCGTGGTCGCCGACGATCCGATGCTCAATGTCCGGCGCTGCCAGGGGCGACATCCCGCGCGCGTTGTCATCGACCCCACCGGGCGGATGCCGCACGATGCCAAATGCCTGCAGGACGACGGCGTGCGCCGGCTGGTCGTGCGCGCGGCCGAGGCGCCGCCGCCGCCGGCCGGGGTCGAGGTGGTGCGGCTCGCGGGCACCGGCGATCCGATGGCGCCGCACGAGATCGTCGCCGCGCTCTACGCGCGCGGCCTGCGACGGCTGCTGATCGAGGGCGGCGCCTGGACCATCTCGGCCTTCATCGACGCCGGCGTGGTCGACCGGCTGCATGTGCTGGTGGCGCCGATGATCCTCGGCTCGGGCAAGACCGGCCTCGCCTTGAAGCCGATCGCCAGGCTCGCCGAGGCTCGTCGCCCGGCCACCTGCGTGCACGTGCTTGCCGATGGCGACGTCTTGTTCGATTGTGACCTGCGTCAACAGATCGGAGCGTGACAGATGCCTGATCCTGGCCGCAAGCCGCGGCAGATGAACGGCAGGGACAATGTCATCCGCCTGGCGCCGCGCATCTATTCGCCGCCGGCGCGTGCACTGCACTGGGTAACGGTCGGGTTCCTCCTGGCGATGTACCCGCTCGGCCTCTACATGACCCACCGCGGCAAGACGCTCAATGTCTGGGACGGCCTCACCAACGGCCTCTACAGCACCCACAAGCTGCTTGGCTTCACGCTGTTCTGGGTGGTCGTCCTGCGGCTCGTCTACCGCTTCAAGAACGGCGCGCCGCCCGACGAGCCGACGCTCGAGCGGTGGCAGCGGCTGGCCTCGCATGTCGCCCACTGGTCGCTCTACGGCTTGCTGGTGGTGGTGCCGCTGATGGGCTGGATCGGCATCTCGCTCTATCCAGCGCGCGACATCTTCGGCCTGTTCCAGCTACCGGCGCTGTGGACCGCGAACCAGCCGGCGTCCGAGACCGCCTTTTTCATCCACATGGTCCTCGGCAAGGTGATGCTGGTCCTGATCTTCGTTCACGTTGGTGCCGCGCTGTACCACCATTTCGTGCGCAAGGACAACGTGTTGCGCCGGATGTTGCCAAAATAGGGCCGAGCGGGCAGAACCCACGCCGGGGCCGCGCGGGAAGCACGGGCGCGGAAAATCGCCTCGGGGGTGACGACAGCATGGCGGGGATGCCGCCGACCATCGGCCACGAACTGCCCTATCGCGCCGACATCGACGGGTTGCGGGCGATCTCGGTCGGCCTGGTCATGGCGTTCCACATGGCATCCGGCGCGATGCCGGGAGGGTTCGTCGGCGTCGACGTGTTCTTCGTCATCTCCGGCTACCTGATCTCGGGGCTGATCCTCGCTGGCCTGCGGGCCGGCCATTTCACGCTGACCGGGTTCTACGTCCGCCGCATCCGCCGCATCGTGCCGGCGCTGTTCACGGTGGTGGCGGTGACGATCGCGCTCGGCTGCATCGTGCTGATGCCGGGCGACCTGCGCGAAACCGCGCGCAGCGGCCTCTACGCGCTGTTCGGAGCGTCGAACTTCTATTTCCTCGCGCATACCGGCTATTTCGACATCACCGCCGAGATGCTGCCGTTCCTGCACACCTGGTCGCTCGGGGTCGAGGAGCAGTTCTACCTCGTCTGGCCGCTGTTCCTGATGGTGCTGTTCAGGCTGACGCGCGGCCGTCGCGGGCCGATGGCGCTTGTGATCGCGGTGGTGGTCGCGGCAAGCTTCGCCGCAAGCCTGCTGGTCCTGCAGAAGAGCCCCAAGCACGCCTTCTACCTGCCGTTCACCCGGGCCTGGCAACTCGGGCTCGGCGCGCTGCTGATCTTCCTTCCCGCCTTCGGGCGGTCGGCGGCGGCACGGATTGCGGCGCAGGCGCTGCCGCTTGCCGGGATGGCGATGATATTGGCGGCCGGGCTGCTGCTGCGCCAGGGCACTCCCTATCCCGGCGTCAACGCGCTGCTGCCGGCGCTGGGTGCCGCGCTCGTGATCTGCGATGCCGGCGGCGGTTCGATCGGCCGCGGACTGCTATCGCTGCCGCCGATGGTATTCATCGGCCGTATTTCCTACTCGCTCTATCTGTGGCACTGGCCGATCCTGGTGCTGTGGCGGCACCTGGTCAACGGCGATGCGCCGAGCGGTGGCGAGGCGGCGGCGCTGGCGGCGCTGGCGGTGGTGGCGGCGACACTGTCCTGGCGGTTCGTCGAGATGCCGGCACGGCGCGGCGCGCTGCCGGCGGCGAAGGTGTTCACGCGTGCCGCAGTGGCGGCGGCATCGATCGGCGTCGCCTCGGCAGCGATCGTGCGCGCCGACGGACTACCGGGCAGAATCGCGCCGGAGGCGCTCGCCTTGAGCAGTCTCGACGGGATGTGGCGCTGGTCCTGCCCGCAGACCGTGCCGCTGCCGATCACGCGCTTCGGCGACCCGAGCCGCAATGAGACGCTATGCGGCTTCGGCGCCGACTGGAAGTCGGCAAGGCAGCGGGCCCTGCTGTGGGGTGACAGCAACGCCGAGCACCTGCTGCCGCTGCTGCACGAGGCCGGGGTCGGATCTGACACCGCGTTCGCCCTGGTCAATCCGTGCCCGGCAATCATCAACGCGACGTTCAAGGCGTTCCGCCCCGACCTTCCGTCCTATGCCGAGGACTGCGCCGCCCAGCAGCGGTCGGTGATCGCCTACCTGAAGGCGGCCGACGATCTGACCCACGTGGTGCTGGCTGCCCGCTGGTCGGTCATGCAGAACCTGCTGCGTGGCGCGGCCGAGGCGCCGCAGGACACCGCCGCCGGCCTGCGGATCTTCGATGCCGGCCTGAAGGACCTGCTGTCGCAGATCGCCTCGCCGAAACGCACGGTGATCCTGTTCAACGACATTCCGCTGGTGCCGGTTCCCGACGTCACCGCCTGCATCCTGTCGCGGATCACCCTGCCGCGGGCGCGCATCTGCCGGTACGACCTCGAGACCTTGACCTATCAGGCGGTGACGATCGGGCAGAAGCCGTCGCACGATATCGTCCGCGACGCCGGCCGGCAGTTCGCCGGCACCGTCGTGATCAGCCCCGAGGACCGGCTGTGCGGCGAAGGGCGCTGCCCGATGCAGATCGGCGGCGAGTTCATCTATCGTGACAATGTGCATTTCCGGCGCAATCTCAGCGCCGACACCAACCGTGAGCTCAGCCGCCGCCTCGGCTTCGACGCGCTCCTGCGGCGGCCGGGGATTGTCGGCAGGACGAATTGATGCCGCTATGCTAGGCAGTCTCGGACACTGAACGGTCGGACACGGCATGACGAGCAAAACCCCGAGAGCCGCAAGGATATCGACTGCCCCCGACGGCGAGCCGTTGCCCGTCGTCAAGGGCAGCCATGTCTACCTGATCGACGGTTCCGGCTACATCTTCCGCGCCTTCCACGCATTGCCGCCGCTGACCCGGCCCTCCGACGGACTGCCGGTCGGCGCCGTGCACGGCTTCTGCCAGATGCTGTGGAAACTGATCGGCGACAGCAAGACGTCGGATGCGCCGACCCATATCGCGGTGATTTTCGATGCCGGCGCCAAGACCTTCCGCAACGACATCTACGACAAGTACAAGGCGAACCGGCCGCCGCCGCCGGAGGAGCTCGTGCCGCAGTTCCCGCTGATCCGCGACGCGGTGCGTGCGTTCAACGTCGCCTGCATCGAGCAGGACGGGTTCGAGGCCGACGACCTGATCGCGACATATGCCAAGGACGCGGCGGCGCGTGGCGGCGACGTGACGATCATCTCGTCCGACAAGGATCTGATGCAACTCGTCAAGCCCGGCATCGGCATGCTCGATACCATGAAGAACAAGCGCATCGGCTCCGACGAGGTGATCGAGAAATTCGGCGTGCCGCCGGACAAGGTGGTCGACGTGCAGTCGCTCGCCGGCGACAGCGTCGACAATGTGCCGGGCATTCCCGGCATCGGCGTCAAGACCGCCGCCGAGCTGATCAAGGAGTACGGCGACCTCGACGCGCTGCTGGCGCGCGCAGCTGAGATCAAGCAGCCGAAGCGCCGCGAGAAGCTGATCGAGTTTGCCGACCAGGCGCGCGTCAGCCGCGAGCTCGTGCGGCTCAAGGACGACGTGCCGGTGGCGCTGTCGATCGAAGCCTTCGGTGTCGCCGAGCCGAGCGCCAAGGAGCTGCTGGGCTTCCTGCAGCGCATGGAGTTCAACACGCTGACCCGGCGCGTCGCCGAGAAGCTCGGTGCCGAGCCGCCGCCGATGCTGGAGAAATCGGTCGGCTCGTCGGTCGCCAAGGCGGGCAAGGCGGACGGCGGCGCCGCGCAATCGGCACCGGCGAGGCCGGCGGCGGCGGGCGATCTCGCCGCGCCGGGGGCCGCCGTCGCGGCCGGGCTCGCGGCGGCGAGGTCGGCGCCCTTCGAGCTCAAGTCCTACGAGATCGTGCGCACCGCGGAGGCGCTCGGCCGATGGCTCGACGACGCCCGCGCCGCCGGTCGCGTCGCGTTCGATACCGAAACGACGAGCCTCGACGCGATGCGGGCCGAGCTGGTCGGCTTCTCGCTGTCGGTCGAGCCCGGCAAGGCCTGTTATGTGCCGCTCGGCCACGTCGAGGGCGCGAGCGACCTGTTCGGCGGCGGACGGGTCCCCGATCAGCTCGATCGAAGTGTCGCCCTCGAGCTGCTGCAGCCGCTGCTGGAGGACCCAAGCGTTCTCAAGATCGGCCAGAACCTCAAGTATGACGCGCTGGTGCTCGCCCAGCACGGCATCGCCATCGCGCCGCTCGACGACACCATGCTGCTGTCCTACGTGCTCGACGGCGGTCGCGGCGGCCACGGCATGGACGACCTGTCGATCCGTCACCTCGGCCACACCTGCATTCCGTTCTCAAAGGTGATCGAGCTGGCGCCGGCGGCGAAGAAGGCCGAGCGCACGTTCGCCGGCGTGCCGATCGACAAGGCGGCCCAGTACGCCGCCGAGGACGCCGACGTGACGCTCAGGCTGTGGCTCGCCTTGAAGCCGCGACTGGCGGCGGAGCGGATGGCGACCGTGTACGAGACGCTGGAGCGGCCGCTGCTGCCGGTCATCGTCGACATGGAGCGGACCGGCATCAAGGTCGATCCCGCCATCCTGTCGCGCCTGTCCTCGCAATTCGCGCAGTCGGTGGCGCGGCTCGAGGAGGAGGTGCAGGCGCTCGCCGGCGAGCCGTTCAATCTCGGCTCGCCGCGGCAGCTCGGCGAGTTGCTGTTCGACAAGCTGAAGCTGCCCGGCGGCAAGAAGACCAAGACCGGCCAGTGGGAGACGCGGGCAAACCTGCTCGACGAGCTCGCCGGCAACGAGGAGCTGCCCGACGATGCGCGCCGGCTGGTCAACACCATGCTCGAGTGGCGCCAGCTCTCCAAGCTGCGGTCGACCTACACCGATGCGCTGCCGGCGTTCATCAATCCGGCGACGAAGCGGATCCATACCTCCTACGCGCTGGCCGCCACCACCACCGGGCGTCTCGCCTCCAGCGATCCCAATCTGCAGAACATTCCCGTTCGCACCAAGGAAGGCCGGGCCATCCGGACCGCGTTCGTGGCCGATGCCGGCCACCAGCTGGTGTCGGCGGACTACAGCCAGATCGAGCTGCGGGTGCTCGCCCACATCGCCGACATCGCTCAACTGAAGAAGGCGTTCGCCGACGGCCTCGACATCCATGCCATGACGGCGTCCGAGATGTTCGGCGTGCCGGTGAAGGCCATGCCGGCCGACGTCCGCCGCCGCGCCAAGGCGATCAACTTCGGCATCATCTACGGCATCTCGGCGTTCGGGCTCGCCAACCAGCTCGGCATCTCCCGGGAAGAGGCCGGGGCCTACATCAAGACCTACTTCGAGCGCTTCCCCGGCATCCGCGACTACATGGAGGCGACCAAGAAGTTCGCGCACGAGCACGGCTACGTCGAGACGGTGTTCGGCCGGCGCATCCACTACCCGGAGATAAATACCAAGAACCCGTCCATGCGCGGCTTCCTGGAGCGGGCCTCGATCAATGCGCCGATCCAGGGCTCGGCCGCCGACATCATCCGCCGCGCCATGATCCGCATGCCGGCGGCGATCGGGTCGGCCGGGCTCAAGTCGGCGCGGATGCTGCTGCAGGTGCACGACGAGCTGATCTTCGAGGTCAAGGCCGCCGAGGTCGACAAGACCATCGGCGTCGTTCGCGGCGTCATGGAGCGCAGCGCCGACCCGGCGATCAACCTGACCGTGCCGCTGCATGTCGACGCCAAGGCGGCCGACAACTGGGAAGAGGCGCATTGAACGGCGGACCGGCGCGCCGGCGCCGATCGGGCGATTGATGCGCCCCGGCCACAGCTAATCAGCATTCACACGAAGGCCGCAATCACAACGCCGGCGCGACACAAGTCGCCCACGGTGGCGCCACGCGCCGCAACAATCCTCACTGGTGCAATGTCTTAAACCATGAGGTTCGAAGCCATGCTCTCATTCGTACTGCGTGCACTGGCGCCCGGTTTCATGCTGGCCGGGGCCATGGGCGCCGCCGTCACCGCCGCATCGGCGGCGACCTCCTCGGCCCAGGTCGAGATCAAGGCCGACCTCGATCGCACCGATCTCAAGGCGGGCGAGCGGCAGACGGCATACCTGCGCATCGTCATCGGCGCGGCCCGCCGCCCCGACGTCAACCGGGCGCCGATGAACATCGCCCTCGTGATCGATCGCTCGGGCTCGATGTCGGGCTACGGCCGGATCGAGAACGCACGCCGGGCCGCGCAGATGGCCGTCGATCGCCTCGGCCGCAACGACATCCTGTCGGTGGTGAGCTACGACGATCGCATCGACGTCGAGGTGCCGGCGAACAAGGTCACCAATCCCGAGCGTATCAAGGAGCGCATCGAGCGCCTGACGCCGCGCGGCTCGACGGCGATCCACGCCGGTCTGCTCGCCGGCGCCAACGAGATCCGCAAGTTCAAGTCGAGCGACCGCGTCAACCGCATCATCCTGCTGTCGGACGGCCTCGCCAATGTCGGACCGTCGAAGCCATCCGACTTCGTCAGCCTCGGCCGCGAGCTGGCGAGTGAAGGCATCACGGTCTCGACCATTGGCCTCGGTTCCGGCTACAACGAGGACCTGATGGCGGGCCTCGCCCGCGCCGCCGACGGCAGCCACGCCTTCGTCCAGGAGAGCGCCGACCTGGCCGGCTTCCTCGCCCGCGAGTTCGACGACGCGCTCGGCATCGTCGGGCAGCAGGTCGAGATCATCATCACGCTGAAGGACGGCGTCAAGCCGATGCGCGCGATGGGCCGCGACGCCGAGATCCGCGACAACCGCCTCGTCTACAAGGTCGGCGCGCTGTTCGGCGGCGCCGAGCAGGTGCTGCTCGCCGAGCTCGACGTCGGCGCACTTGCGGTGCAGGATGCAAGCGACATCGCCCGCATCGAGCTGTCGTACAGCGACGCCGCCAGCGGCAAGCGGGTGTCGGCGGCTGCCGCTGCCAGCGCCCGCTTCGTCGAGGACCGCGAGCTCTCCGAGAAATCCGTCAACCCGATCGTGGTGCGCGACGTGGCGACGCTGCAGTCGCGCGAGGCCCGGCAGGAGGCGATCCGGCTTCGCGACGCCGGCCGCGCCGACGAGGCAAAGCGCAAGTTCGAGGATAACGCGGCCTACGTGCGTGCGCAGCAGGACAGGCTGCCGGCGCCCGCCAGGAAGTATGCGCCGCTCGAGGCCGAGCTCAAGGCCAACGAGACTGCCGCAGCGCCGGCGGCGCAGTCGAAGGAAGAGTGGCAGAAGCAGCGCAAGCTGCAGCGCCAGTACGACAGCAACAGCTCGGGCGCCGCGGTCAAGTACTGACGGCAGCGCCTTTGCCGGGACCCGACGCCGCAGCTCGCCGGCGTCAGCTCCCGCCGAGCACGCTGCGCTCCTTTGCGGCGGCAATGAACCGGGACAGCGAGCGGCTGAACTCGCCGCGCGGCAGCATCACCTCGATCATCTGCCAGCGGCTGGTGTCGGCATGCGCGGCGACGAGCGCCTCCCACAGTGCGCGTCGCGTTGCCACGCGCACGCCCTTGCCGCCGAGGGCGGCGGCCATGTCGGCGAACCGCCAGTCGTCGAGGTCGTTGTAGCCGGTATCGGGTTGGAATGCCTTCAGCATGCCCCAGCTCGTGTTGTTCATCAGCAGCACGATCGGGTTGAGGCCGAGGCGCCGGCAATTGCCGAGCTCCCACCCAGTCATCTGGAAGGCGCCGTCGCCGACCATGATCAGCGGCCGTTGGCCGCTCGCCACCTGCAGGCCGATGCCCATCGGCACGCCCGGTCCCATCGTCGCGTAGTAGGCCGGCGCCACGAGCTCCGTGTAGACGATGTCCATCGCGGTGAACAGGCAATCGCCCATGTCGCAGGCGATCGGCATGCGGCCCTTGGCGGCGAACAGGTCGTTGACGGCGCGCGCCACGTCGGCGGGCAGGGGCTGCTCGTCATCATGGACGAGGCCGTGCGGATAGTCGCGAGGTTCGCGGGCGGTCGTCTTGCCGATCGGCTTGGCGAGCGTCAGCATGGCGTCGATCAGGGCCGGCATGGTCACGCCCGGGTAGACGTGGTGGCCGAACGAGACCTGCCGGTCGAATACGTGGATCACGCGCCGCAGATCGACGAGCTTGCCGGAGACGCCGAAGTTGGTGTCGCACAGGATCACGCCGAGCAGGAGAAGCGCATCGGCGCCCTCGACGGTCTCGCGGATCGACTCGTCGCCGGCGAGGCCGATGTAGGTGCCGATGATCGGCGCATCGGTGCCGGCAAGGATGCCGCGCGCCATGAAGCTGGTCGCGGTCGGCAGCCGCAGCACCTTGGCGAGCTTCGCGACCTTGGCCTCTAGTCCGTAGCGGCGGACCTCCACGCCCAGCATCAGCGCCGGGCGGGCAGCCTTTTTCAGCGTCGCCAGGACCTCGCGGGCACAGGCCATGGCCGCCTCGGCATTTTCCGGAGGAGCGCTATAAGCCGGCACAGCATCGCATTCGGCGTCGACCATGTCGCGCGGGAACTCGATGTAGACCGGCCGCGACAGCTCGCGGGCGGCGCGCAGCACGCGGGCGATCTCGGCCGGCGCGGTGGTGGCGTCGTCGAGGATCGCCTGCGCCGCCGTGACTTCCTTGTAGATCTCGTACTGGCTGCCGAGGGTCTTCACCTGGTGATGCAGGCCGAGCCCGGTCGTACCTTCGGCGGCGCCGGGAGCGCCGGAGATGACGACGACCGGCGATTTCTCGGCGTAGGCCTGCGCGGTCGGGTTGACCATGTTGAGACCGCCGGCGCCATAGGTCACCGCCGCCACCGACAACGACGAGCGGAAGCGGGCCGCCGCGTCGGCCGCGAAGCCGACCGCCGGCTCGTGGCTCAAGGTGTAGAGCGGCAGGAGCCCGGAGCGCTCGATCTCGCGAAAGAACGGCAGGGCGAAGTCACCTGGAATGCCGAAGATTTCGCCAGCGCCATGATCCTTGAGTGCCGTGAGCAGCGCGTGGGCAAGCTTCATCGTCCGGGCCTCCGAGATCAGCCATCGGGCCATCGATCAGTGACTGCGGATTGCAGATGTAGCAGATGTGGCAGGGTGGCGCGATCCGGCTCGCGTCCGGCCGCCCGGTTCGTCGAGAGCGCGGCTGACCGGCGTCAGCGCGCCGATGGGCACAGCTCGTAGGCGCGGGCGAGCGCGGCATCGCTGCTGTCGAACTCGCCGACCTTGCTGCCACCGAGTGCGCGGGCCTTGATGAAGTTGTCCGACATCGAGCGCTCGAAGCCGTCGAGCACCTGCAGCGCGGTGAGGTGCAGCACGCCGTCGGTCTGGGCGCGGATCAGCACCACCTTGCTCGCTCCGGACTTGCCGACATAGCTCGCCGAGTGAACCTGGCAGGAGGCCGGCGGCTGCGCCGCCGGGGCGACCGGTATGGCAGGCGCCATCGAGGCGACGGCGACCACCGGGCGCGGCTGTGCCGCACCGAGGCCCGAGCGCTGGCGCACGGCTACCAGCTCCGGCTTGCGCACGAGCGTTGGCGGCGGCGGATCGTCGGGGATCGGGCTCCGGCCGTTGCAGTGGACGGCGCGGAAGCGCTCGGCGACCCACTCGATCGACCGGCCATAGCGGCGGTCGACCGCCCATCGGCCGGCGAGGTCGGCGAACGTCACCGTCCGCCGCAGACGCGCCGAGGCGGAGATGATGTCGTCCTGCTTCAATTGCGTGCGCGGCGCGACCGGCTTCTCCAGGCGCTCGCCGGAATAGGCGACGAGGTGCTGGATCTGGGCAAGCACGCCGGTCGAGACATCCTTGTAACCGTCGCCGGGCACGCCGCCGCCGGTGGTGCCAATGCCGGCGAAGTTGTTTTGGTTTGGGTTGACATCGCCCCAGCGGCCGCTGCCGGTGCGGTAGCTCAGGTAATTGGTCTCTATGATCATCTGGTAGAAGGCGTAGTCCCAGCGGACCTGCCAGGCCTCGCCGTGCTTGCGGTACCATTTCGCGATGTCGTCGAAGCGCGGATCGAGCTTCGGGTTGCGCTCGCGCAGGAAATGCATCAGCCGCGCCGGCGTCACGCAGGCCGGCATGCGATTGTAGTCGCTGGTGCGGATCGGCGGCGGGTCGGCTGCCGCCGCGGTGGCGAGGACGCTCGCGGCGGCAAATGCGAGTCCGATGGTGGCAAGGCGCGGAGCTGGCAAGCGGGTTTCCCTTCGTGCGGTATCGGTCGGGCCGAACTGCCCCGGCGCCTGGTGGCGGGCGGCAGCATCAGGCACCGCCGTCAGCCTTCCGGACAGAGGTCGAAGGCCTTGTCGAGCGCCTGCGTCTGGGTGCCGAACTCGCCGACCAGCTCGCCGCCCTTGGCGTAGGCCTGGATGTAGGCTTCCGCCTCGCGCTTCTCCGCGCCCTCGTTGACGTCGAGCACGGTATAGTTGGTGAAGCCTTCGCTCTTCGACCTGATGATCATGGCGCGCTGGCCGCCATAGCTCGCCTGCCAGACCCGGCACTTGCCGGCGGCGGACGCTGCCGGCTGCTTGGCGAGGCCGCCGGCGGATGCCTGCTGCACCGGCGAACGCTTCTCGGCCGGCTCGCTTTCCGCCGGCTCGGGCTTCGCGGCATTGAGAATGGTGAAGCCGGGCGCCACCGCGGCCTTCGCCGCCGGAGCATCGGCCTCCGTTGCCGGCTGGGCGGCGCGGGCAAGATTGCCGGCGCCGAGCCCGGTGCGCCGGCCGCTGGTGGCATCGGCGCGGGCGGCGGCAATCGAGTTGCGGGCGACCTCGGCGCCGGACGGCTTCGCGGCTTCCTCCTCGGACGGCGCGGCGGCGGGCTTGCGGGAAGTCGCGGCGGCCATCAACTCCGGCGCCGGATCCGGCTTGTTGCAGTGATCGTCGTAGAACCGTTTCGCGACGCTCTCGATCGTCTTGCCGTATTCATCGGCGCCTGGCGCCCAGCGGCGGGCGACCTCGGCATAGTTGATCGGGCCCTTGATGTTCTTCTGCCAGGAGTTGAGCACGCCCCATTCCTGGACTTTGCGGGTGCGCTCGGCGACCGCATCGGGCACTTTCTCGCCGGCGTAGATCAGCACGTGCTGCAAATGGGCGGTAACACCGGTCGTGACATCGGGGAAGCGCTCGCCGCGCTCGCCCTTGCCGGTGGCGCCAATGCCGGAGAAGTTGTTCTGGTCGGCGCGAACGTCGCCGGAGCGGCCGTCGCGGCTGAAAGACAGGCTGCCGGTCTCGACGATCATCTGGAAGAAGGCATAATCCCATCGCACGCTGAGATCGTTGCCGACGCGCATGTAGTCGGCCGCGATGCCGTCGAAGCGGCGGTCGAGCTTCGGGTTTCGCTCCTTGAGGTAGGCCATGAGGCGGCCCGGCGTGGCGCAGGCCGGGACCTGGTTTTGCTCGCTCGCCTTGACGACAGGAAGGCCGGCCGCATGGGCGGAGCCGGCTGCAAATGCGCATGAAAGGAGCGCGGTCGCGCTCAATCGCTTGATCATGAGGACACCCGGACTGACAAACTCACAGGGAGACGTACGCACCTCGACAAGATGCCTTTAGTTAAAGGCTTAACCTTAACGATGTGTTACGCGCTTCCCTCGCCCCCGACGGCGATGCCGGATTGTTGGGCGGCGTTTGGGGCGCGAGTGGGGGCTTGGCGGGGAAAGATTATGGCAAACCGTTAATGTTCGCCCTGCCGGCGGGTCAGGCGTCGCCGCGGCTGCGGGCGATCTCGATGCCGACCGCACGACAGGACGGCAGCACGTCGGGCTTCTCCAGGCGCACGGTCACTCGCACGACGCTGGCGTCGCCCAGGCAGGCTTCGGCGATGCGCTCGGCCAGCGTCTCGAGCAGATTGAAATGGCCGCTGGCGACGATGCGCTTGATGGCGCCGATCGCGCGATCATAGTCGTAGACGTCGCCGATCCGGTCGGATTGGCCGTCATAGTGATCGCGCACGGCGAGATCGAGCGAAACGACGATGCGCTGCTCGTATCGCTTCTCGTGCTCGTAGATGCCGATCGAGCCGATCAGCTCGAGCTCGCGCACCAGCACCCGGCGCAAGGGCCGTGATGGCGCCGGGCTCCAGTCCTCGTGGTCGCTGTCGCGGTCGATGGCGCTCAATTGGTGCACTCAGGGGTTCGAGACTGGCGGCGGGGGCGCCGACGGCGCCGTTTCCTGCAGCCACCTGAGGTGCTGCCCGCCGTCCAGGGCGATCATCTGGCCGGTCATGGCCGGGGCGTCAAGGATGAAGCGCACCGCGGCCGAAATCTCCGCGAGGGTGGTGGCGCGCTGCAGAGGCGTCGCTGCGGCCTCGGCGGCGAAGCCTGCCGCGCTCTGATGGGGTCCCTGCAGCGTTGGCCCGGGGCCGATTGCGTTGACCCGGATGCGCGGCGCCAATGCCTGCGCCAGCATGCGTGTCGCCCCCCACAGCGCGACCTTCGAGGCGGTGTAGGCGAAGAACTCCGGCGTCGGCGCCCACACCCGCTGATCGATCATGTTGATGATCGCGCCGGTGTCGCCGGCGGGAAGCGATCGGGCGAAACTCTGCGCCAGCAGGATGGGCGCGCGAACGTTGACCGACTGGTGGCGGTCCCAGCCGGCGGCGGTGAGCGTGGCGAGATCGTCGAAATGGAACTCCGAAGCGTTGTTGACGAGAAGGGTCGGCACGCCGAGCGCGGCCCGGCACCGCCCGACGAGGCCGTCGAGGTCGGCCACGTCGCTGAGATCACAGGGCAATGCGGCGGCGGCGACGCCAAGCCGACGACACTCCGCCGCCGTCGCCTCCGCCTCCTGCCGCGAGGCGCGGTAATGCACGGCGACATCCCATCCGTCGCTGGCAAGACCAATTGCGATCGCCCGGCCGATCCGTCGGGCGGCGCCGGTGATCAGGGCGACAGGTCTGGTGCGCGGCGGCATCGAAGCGTGCGGTGCTATAGGATTTCTATAGGGTTGGTACGGCTCTTCAGCTTGATAGCCGCAGTCCCGGTGCTGGCCAACTCACATTAGTCTGCCAGCCCGGCCGATCAAAGAATGCGCAGTGGGCATCGGTCTGGCCAGATAAATGGCGATTTGCTGCGGTTTTTTCGGGCACCCACTGGATGAAATTTCAGCAGATAAAACAAATTGTTGCTGCGCAGTTACGGCAGTTCGTCAACAGGCAACAGGAGGTTGGATTCACGTTGCATATAGCGAGTGACTCACTCCACCGTTGGTCTCGATCTGACGAAACAATTGCAATCAAATGGGGCACGAGATGGCGATCGAGGGGGAGTTGAAGGCGGGCGGAATCGCCGCGCAGGTGAGCGAGTTCACCCGCCCTGCGCTGATGGGATTGATGGCAGGTGGCCTCGCCCTCGCAGCGTGGGCCGGCATGGCGCACGCCGAAGAGCCGAAGAAGGACTGGACGCTGACCGGCTCGGTCAGCGGCACCACAGACTATGTCTTTCGCGGCTTCTCGCAGACCGCCGGCAGCCCCACCCTCCAGGGCACGGTCGATTTCTCCTACAGGATGTTCTATGTCGGCACGTTCCTGTCGGGCCTCGACTTCGTAAATGACTCCTCGAAGCCGGGCGTGGCCAACGTCGAGACGGACGTTTACGCCGGCGTGAAATTCCCGATCGGCAGGTTCGATATCGACCTGGGCGGCATCTACTACCTCTATCCGGGCGCCAACGACAACTTCGCCGTTACCGGCTTCCGCGAGCTCGACTACTTCGAGTTCAAGGCCGGCGCCAGCTTCAAGCCGTTCGCGCAATGGACCTTGGGCACGGTCGCCTACTACTCGCCGGAATACACCAACAAGACCGGCGCCGTGTGGACCTTCGAGGGCACGAGCTCGTACGAGTTCCACAAGCTCGGGTCGATCACGCCGACCTTCGGCGCACTGGTTGGCTACCAGATGGGTGACGACGCGGCGTACAAGGCGCTGGTCGGCAACGGCAAGGACAACTACTGGTACTGGAACGCCGGCGTTACGCTCGGCTTCGGCGACAACTTCTCGCTCGACTTCCGCTACTGGGATACCAACGTCTCCAACACCAGCAATTTCTGCAGCGGCAATGTCTTCCAATGCGACGAGCGGTTTGTCGGCACCGCCAAGGTCACGTTCTGAGGTCACACCAAGCTGATTGCAGCATGATCAGAGCAGGCGGTGATCGGTCCCCCGGTCACCGCTTTTTTGTGCATGGTGGATGTGCCTCGCCTCACTCGTCGCCACCGGCGATATCAAGTGGGCTGCCGAGGCCGCTGAGCAGCGAACCACCGTCCCGCGTTCCACCGACATTGGCGATGATGCGGCCGGCGAGCCGCGAGAACGGCAGGCTCTGCAACCACACCGTGCCAGGTCCTTTGAGCGTCGCGAAGAATACGCCCTCGCCGCCGAAGATCATCGATTTCACTGAGCCGGCACGGACGATGTCGAACTCGACCGTCGACGTCATGGCGGCGACGCAACCGGTATCGACATGGAACTCCTCACCGGTCGCAAGCTCGCGTTGCACGACGCAGCCGCCGACATGGACGAACGCGTACCCGTCGCCTTCGAGGCGCTGCATGACGAAGCCCTCGCCGCCGAATAGTCCGGTCATGATCTTGCGCTGGAAGAATATGCCAATCGAGACGCCCTTGGCGGCACACAGGAAGGCATCCTTCTGGGCAATGAGGGTCCCGCCGACGTCGCTGAGCTTGAACGGAATGATGCAGCCAGGATAAGGCGCCGCGAACGCGACGTGGGCCTTGCCGCCGCCACCGTGCGTGAACACGGTCATGAACAGGCTCTCGCCGGTCAGGATGCGCTTGCCGGCTGCGGCGATCTTGCCGAAGAACCCGGTCTGCGGCTTCGAGCCGTCGCCGAAGATCGTATCCATGTGCACGCTGGCGTCCTTGAACATCATCGCGCCGGCCTCCGCGATGGCGCTCTCACCGGGATCGAGCTCGATCTCGACGAATTGCATCTCCTGGCCGTGGATCTTGAAGTCGATCTCGTCGGCGCCGACGGCCGAGATGCGCCTGCCTGTGATGCTCGGTACCGAACCGCCGTTGGCCATTGTTTTCTCCACTGAATTCCAGTCTTGCCGAAGACGATGCCGACAGGCAGTCTCTGCGAGACCTGATTGCTCGAGCGCGACGAACGAGGAATTCCGCTCCCGGCCAAGGTCCGCTTTCGCCAGCGGACTGCTCGAACCGCTCGTTCTAGACCACACTATATTTGATACATTCCGATGTCCTTATCGCCATCGAGGCTCGCTCCGGCCGTGCTGGGGTGCATTGCCTCCAACCATCTGCGACAGGAGCTCCGAAATGAGCATGCTACGCCACACAACCTCCGCGCTCATCGCATTGGCAATGGGCTTTGCGTTGGCCGCGCCCTCGCCGGCCCTCGCCCAGCGTGCGCCTGACAACAGCGCGCTGAGCAAGGCAGAATTTCGCGCTCACGCGAGAACCTATGGGCTCGTCTACCGACTGCCGCCGGACGTCAACGAGGTGCTCGACGGCAAGATCAGGGGGCCGCTCAAGGCGGCGCTGCTGAAAGCCGGCCTCAAGGCCGAGGCCAACGTGAAGAACATGCCGCACGTGACGGTGGTCCACATCCACAGCGCCGACCCGAAGACGCCGGCCGCCATGCTGAAGGCGCTGCCGAAGCTTCCGCCGGTGATCAACTATACGTTGAAGACCTTCTACACCACCGAGGCGGCCAAGGGGGCGGGGCAGCCCTGGTGGTTCGACCTCGGCATCGTCAAGAGTGGCGACGGGTTCGAGAGCATGATGGCCTTCAACACCACGGCGACGGCCGCGCTGACCCCGCTTCGCGACGGGCCGTTGCCGCGCTGCACCGGACCGGTCTACGCGGTGATGAGCGATGCCGCCAAGGAGCTCGTCCGCACCGTCGGCGTCAGCGGCGTGAACGTGATGAAGGATGGCAAGGAGGTCAGGGCGCACAATCCGCACAATACGCTGGTGTACAGCATGAAGAAATTCGACGCGCCGCTGCAGGCCTCGATGAACGCGCTCGCCGAGGACTTCAACAAGGTGCTGCCGGACGGGATCCAGGGTTCCTTCAAGGACGTCTCGATCGTTGAAATCGGGTTTGCCGGCAATGTCGTGCGCGAGATCTACCGCATCAGCCTGGAAAACGGCGAGGTCACGCAAGTGGCGAGCGGCCGGAAGCTTGCGGCGATCAGGCGGTGAACCGGGGCTCGGCGACGTTTTCCCCAGGTGAGCCGTCGTGCCGCCTTGCTGGCGTGTCGCAACGCAGATTACCTGGGCAACGAGTGCGTGCGTCGAACAGCATGAAGCGTCGCCGGTGATCTGGTTTGTTCTCGCAATGACATTGGCGACCGTTGCCGCCATCACCTTCGTGATGGCGCCGCGGATGGCCGAAGGGCGCGTGGTGTTCAACATCACGCCCGACCGGCCATGTCCGTTCGGCTACCGCATGTCGTGGATCGCGGTGCGCAGCCGCGACACCGGCGCCGTCGCCGCCGCCCTGGGACTCGCCAATCCGCAAGTGGCCAACTGGCGGACCGGGATCGGCAGCGTCTACGACAATGCCCTCGGGCAGTCGCACGTGTTCGTCTCCCCTCCCGTCAACGGCTGGACGTTCGTGGTCGGGCTGCCGCTGCCGCATCCGGTCGGGCCGGCGTTCGTCGACAAGTGCATGCCGCTGTTGACCGCGCTCGGCCAGCGCTTCGTCGAGGTCCAGTACTACATCGCCTATCCGCCGATCGATCTGTTCGCCTGGGTGCGTATCATCGACGGCAAGGTGCAGCGCGCCTTCGCGATCGGCGACGAGGGCGTGGTGCTGAGCCAGGGCAAGACGACCAAGGACGAGCGTTCGCTCGGATTGAAGCTGTTCGAGCTACGCGGCGTACGCGGACGCAAAGGTGATGCCGGCGGCGCCTTGATGCTGCATCCGACCGAGGAGCACGTGATGCGGCTCGCCGGACGTTGGGGCATCGATCCGATCAATATTGAGCGAGCGCCAAAGGGCGCGCCCGCGGTCGGCATCATCGGCGTGGCGCCTGCGGCCTGGCGCGCTGAGCGGTTGCGCAAGGCCGCGTGAGCGGCGGGAAGCCGGACTGTCGACAGCTTGCGCCGTCAGGCGGCCAGGCGGATGCGAGCCTCGAGCGGGACGCATTGGCTGACCGTTGTCGGCCGCAACGGCACGACATTGGTGTTGTCGGGCTTGCGGCCGCGGACCACGATCGGTGGCCGGGGCGCATGCAACTTGCTGCTCTTGCCATTCTTGCTGTTCTTGTGCGCGGCCGACACCAATTTCGGTATCGGCTTGGTGTTGGGCTGGACGCGACCACGCGGACGTGGAATGCGCCCGGCCCTGGTGTTGAGATACGCGACGCCGGCGATGCGGGCCGCCAATCGAAAGTCGGCCGGCGGCGCAATTCGATGGACGAAGCCGGCAACGGCCGGCGCCAGCGCGGTTGCTGCGACCGCAGCAGCGGCCGGCGGCAATTTTGGCGCGGGTTCGGCGCGGCGTTTTCCGCCCGGCCAGACCAGCATCCGTGAAAGCAAGCGAAACATTACGGTCAGCATCGCCAAGTTCCCCACAAACAAGCGACAGTTCAGTCACGGGGCTCAAAATGGCAGAGAGGGCTTTCGCTGGGGTTAATTGACGGCTCAGATCGGCACGGAAGCCGTGATCGGCCTCCGGTGTGACTTTGAGGCAGCACACCGAAATGGCGGTGGCGCGAGCAGCCAGGCGCGCGATAATCGTCAATCACGGGCCGATTGGTGCCCGAGCCAAGCCATGACCAGCATCCGCGTCATTTTCGATCTCGACGACACTTTGTACCCGGAGCGCGCGTTCGCGGTTTCCGCCTTCGACGCTGCCGCCGAGTGGGCCCGGGATGCGCTCGGGCTCGACGGGCTCGCAGCCGAGATGACGCAGCTGCTCGACGACGGCCATCTCGGCCGCTTGTTCACCATTGTGCTCGAGCGCCGCGGCGTCGATCCCGGCCATGCAGCCGGCCTGATCGAGGCCTATCGCCGCCATCAGCCTGTGCAACTCGACCTCTATCCGGAGGTCGATGCCGTGCTGGGCACCCTTGCCGGCCGGGCGCCAATCGGGCTCATCACCGATGGCACGCCAGAGGTCCAGCGGTCGAAGGTGAGGGCGCTCGGGCTGGAATCCCGCTTTGCCGCGATTGTCTACACTCACGAGCTGGGCGGGCGGGAGTTCGCCAAGCCGCACAGGGGCGCCTACGAGGCGATGGAGAAGGCACTCGCTGCCCCCGGCGCCCGCTTCGTCTACGTCGGCGACAACCCGGCCAAGGATTTTCAGGCACCGAACCGAATGGGCTGGACGACCGTGCAGGTGCTGCGGCCGCAGCGCATTCATGCCGGCGCTGCGGTGATCGAGCACGGCGCGCCGCATCACGTGGTCGATACGCTCGCCGAGCTGCCGGCAATACTGGCGCTGTGAGGCCTTGATCAGCGCTCGCGCCCGGCGACCGGCTCGGGCTGCGGATCGGCAGGGTCCGGACCGGCGCCGAAGCCATGCATGCGCAGCCCCCATTGCAGGCCGACGAAGCCGCCTTTGACCACCGGCAGCAGCACCAGACACAAGGCGATCGTAACCGGGAACCAGGTCGCGATCATGACCCATAGCGGTGGCGACCAGGCCTGTTCCATGGACAGCACGCCGCCGACCACGATGTGGCAGACGATCAGCATCACCGCCCACGGCGGCGCGTCGTCGGTGCGATTGTGGTGCATCGCCTCGCCGCACGCGGGGCAAGTGTCGACGACCTTGAGGTAGGCGCGGAACAGTTTGCCGACGCCGCATTTCGGGCAGCGGCCTCTCATGCCGTTGGTGACGGCGGCGAGCACGTCCCGTTCGGCGGTGCCGGGTGGCGACTTGGCGGCGGAAGTGACGGTGATTGGCATAGCCAGCATGTCCCACCGATCAGGTGCGATCGTCAAGCGCGCCGCCGGGCGTCATCAGCGGTGCGGGCCGATGTGAGTGCCGCGCCCGGTCAGGGCCTTGTCGGCATAGCTGAGCGGGCGCCACAGATAGTACAGCAACTGACCGGCGGGCGTGGCCGGAAACATCACGTAGGTCTGATTGTCCTTGGCCCAAACTTCGGCATTCGCGGCGCGATAGTACGAGTAGGAGCTGGCGTAGACGATGAGCAGAATGATCAACAGTCTTCTCATCGTCCTACCTCGTTGCTTCGGTCTTGCCGGGGAACCACGGTCCCCTGGCGAAAGGTCCGCACCTTACAGCAGCTTGCCCATGGCGACGGCGGTGTCGCCCATGCGGTTGGAGAAGCCCCATTCGTTGTCGTACCAGGCCAGCACCCGCACCAGCGTGCCTTCCATGACCTTGGTCTGGTCGAGATGGAAGATCGACGAGTGGCTGTCGTGGTTGAAGTCGGACGATACGTTCGGCTGGTCGGTGGTGGCGAGGATGCCCTTCAATGCGCCCTTGGAGGCTTCCAGCATCGCGGCGTTGATATCCGCCACGGTGGTCTTCTTCTTGGCGACGAACTTGAAGTCGACGACCGAGACATTGGGCGTCGGCACGCGGATCGAGGTGCCATCGAGCTTGCCATTGAGCTCCGGCAGCACCAGTCCGACCGCCTTGGCGGCGCCGGTGGTGGTCGGGATCATCGACAGCGCGGCGGCGCGGGCGCGATAGAGATCCTTGTGCATCGTGTCGAGCGTCGGCTGGTCGCCGGTATAGGCGTGGATCGTGGTCATGAAGCCCTTCTCGATGCCGACCGCGTCGTTCAGCACCTTGGCGACCGGGGCCAGGCAGTTGGTGGTGCACGAGGCGTTGGAGACCACCAGGTGCTCCTTGGTGAGCTTGCCGTGGTTGACGCCATAGACGACCGTCAGGTCGGCGCCATCGGCGGGGGCCGAGACCAGCACGCGCTTGGCGCCGGCGGTCAGGTGCGCCGAGGCCTTGTCCTTGGAGGTGAAGATACCGGTACACTCGAGGGCGATGTCGACACCCATCGCCTTGTGCGGCAGCTCGGCCGGGCTCTTGATCGCGGTCACCTTGATCGGTCCGCGGCCGACGTCGATCGTATCGCCGGCGACCTTGACCGGATGCGGGAAGCGGCCGTGCACCGAATCGAACCGCAGCAGGTGGGCGTTGGTCTCGACCGGGCCCAGATCGTTGATCGCGACGACTTCGATGTCCTTCCGGCCCGAACTCGATGATGGCGCGCAGCACGTTGCGGCCGATACGGCCAAATCCATTGATTGCGACTTTGACGGTCATGGGCATGATCCTCGCCGTGGGTTGAAGGGTGGTGGCCGGCATCGGTCGACCGAGTGGGCAGAATTCCGGTCGCCGCCGCTTGAACTCATGCGCCGCGTTATGCTCTTGGCGCGTCGCAGCGTCAACGGCACTCCTGCCGCGGAGCACCGCCGCAGGGCAAATCGCCATCACCACGACGAGGGGTCGGTTGACGCGAGCTTGCACGCGCTCTTATCGTTCGCGCAGATTCTCATGTTTAGATCTGTTGCAGAGGGGCGTTCGGTCGGGGGATCGCCGCGGAGAAGGTCCAGCGATGACGCAAAAGGACAAATCTCGGGCCAAGCGGTCTTCCGCTGCGCGCAAGCCGACATCGGCGGCAGCGGCGCGGGATCGCCAGGCGCGCCTCGAGGCGGAGAATTCCGCGCTGAAGAAGCAGTTGGCGGCTGCCGAGCTCAAGATTGCGATGCTGGAGCGGCAGCGCGACGCGGCGCTCAACCGCATCGAATGGGTGATCGATTCGATCAACAGCCTTGCCGAAAGCGTCAAGCAGGCCGGCGGCTAGCGATTTTGCGGGCGCACGTTTGGTGTTGTCCCGAAAAATCCCAGCGAGGCAGGCAGCAGATCGTGAGGCAGACCATGGGGCAGATCCAGGTTGTTATGAATGGCCGCTCCTACCGCCTTGCTTGCGGTGACGGCGAGGAAGCGCGCCTGCAGAGCCTGGCGTCGATGGTCAAGGTCAAGGTCGATGAGCTGGCGCTGCAATTCGGCCAGGTGGGCGAGGACCGTCTGTTCTTGATGTCGGCGCTGCTGATCGCCGACGAGTTGCTCGACGCGCGCGAGCGGCTGATCGTCCAATCGGAGGCCGCGGCCGATGCGGCGCAATCGACGCCGCCGCCGGCTGCGGAGCGGCCCGGCTCCGCCCCGGCCAAGGCGGCGGACGCGCCTGCCGGCCCATCCCCGCCCGAGAAGCCTGCGGCGAGCCAGGCCCGACCCGCCCAGCCGGCCGCGTCGGTGCGCAAACCGGCCCGCAACTCCTGAGCTGAAGATATTTTAACGATTCGTTCACCTTCAGCCGTTCCGGCAACGGCCACGGCGACGGCGGCGCAGGGCAATTTACCTGGAATTAATCCGGTCCGAGCGAAGTTGACAGAGCGATCGATGTCTTGTTGGAACCGCAGGCCGTGAACGTCACTCGTAAGGACCGGCGCGTCGGCGAGAAGCGAGGCGCGAACCGCCTGGAAGCGGATTTCGCCGCCTTGATCATGCTCGACAGTGGCCGGGTCATCCGCTGCCAGGTGAAGGACTTTTCGGCGACCGGCGCGCTGCTGGTCGTGCCGAGCGTGCTTGGCATTCCCGAGGAGTTCGTGCTGAAGGCGCCGACCGGGCAGGCGCGCCGGGTCAAAGTGATGCGCCGAAGCGTCGCCCGCCTCGGCGTCACCTATCTGTAGCGCCGCCGTCGCGCACGCAGCCCGGGCAAACGGAGCTGCCGGTCGGTCGTCGAAGCTGCATAATTCGCTCTCCCGCGCCGCGGCAATCCTGATCCCGCGCCTTCCCGCCACGGTGAAGGCCTGGATTTTTGCCGGCCCTCGTCCTATGTCTGCGCTGCTGCGGGGTGCGTCAGGGACCCGACATCCCCTGGGCCTATAAGATCCGCTAGGGAGCCGTACCTGACCGGGGCCGTGGTCCCGGACACATGGCGCCCACCTTCTCATAGAAGGGACTCGGCGGGATAAGTGGTCCCAACGGCCTTCGCGGCACTTGAATTGATTACGCCAGCAGTCTGGGGCCGATTCCGATGACTATCGACAAGGCGGCCCTGCGAAAAGCAATGCACGAGCGGCGCGAGGCTTTGCCCTCGGCCGCCCGGGCGCATGCGGCAGGGGCGATCGCGGCCCACGCCGAGGCGCTGCTGGCGTTGCTGCCTTCGAACCCGGCGCCGGTGGTGTCGTCCTACTGGGCGATCGGGCCTGAGCTCGACGCGGTTTCTTTGGAGGCTGCAATCGTCGCGCGCGGTGGCTCACTTTGCCTGCCGGTGATGGTCGGCAAGGGCAAGCCGCTCGTGTTCCGCGCCTATTGCCATGGCGACACGCTCAGTCCGCGCACCTGGGGCATCCAGGAGCCGCTGGCGACCGCGGATGAAGCGCTGCCCGACCTCCTGCTGGTGCCGTCACTGGCGCTCGACCGCCGAGGCCATCGTCTCGGCTACGGCGGCGGTTTCTATGATCGGACATTGGCGATGTTGCGCGCCCGGCGGCCGACTGTCGCGGTCGGCCTGTGCTACGACGAGCAGGTCGTCGAGGCCGTGCCCTACATGCACTACGACGCAAGCGTCGATTGGATACTGACACCGTCGGGCCTGTTCGATTGCCGGTCCGCCAGTTGAGCGAACTGCGGCCGGCCGCTCAGGGCCGGCCGCTCAGGGCGTAACCGAAGCTCGCGCCGGAGCCGTCCTTGACGACAGGTCGATCACCACACCGCCGGTCGCCGACGATTTCAGCGTGAACAGATCCCCGTCGCGGGCGCGGTAGGTGGCCCTGAGGGTGCGGCCGATCAGCGGCGGCCCGGCCCGCTCGAACACGATCGGATCGGGCTGGCATGCGACGTGGGTTATGACGTTGCGCGGGCGTATTTCGTGGGTGTCGCCACCGAACGAATAGGTGACGGTTTCGGTCAGCCCGTTCTGGATCTTGAATTCGTACTTGAGCGACTTCGGCCGGCCGAACATCTGGACCGAGAGATACTTCTCGCTGCCCCGGGCCTTGGCGACGCCGACGCCGATGTCGACGACATGCGGGGCGACGAGATTGCGGCGGTGGCCAGGGGATTTCTTCCACCCCTCGACGGCGTCGCGGGCGAGTTGCCGGGTTTCGAACCCGCGGCTGTCGAGATTGAGCGACAGGTTCTCCGACACGTGGCAGTAGGCGTAGCCGGCGGTCTTGGCGCGGTCCGAATGCTGGCGACCGTCAGCGGTGTGCGAGAACATGTCCGACCTGGCGAGAAACTCGGCATAGCTGCGTGCGGCAGCCGCCAGCTTCGGATTGACCTTCACGCTGCCGAGCTTCTGCTCGGCGCGAAACGCGTTCGTCAATTCGACGATTGCGGCCTCGACCTGCGGGATGTCGGGAGTGAGGGCGGCCATGGGCGCGATTGCGGCTTCTCTACGTTGTCGTTGCCAGCACAGAGCCCAACATTGTGAAAACACCGGGGCAACGGGAGCAGCTTGGCGATTGAAAAGGTGGCAGCACGCATGGCTGCTAGCTGCCCAAGTCGTAACCATGACCAGGGCGATGCGTGCTAGCAAGCACGAAACACGGCTCCGATCCCGGGAAACGCGACCGATGAGGCAACGACTCGATCCAAGTGCGACGACGGTCGCGCACGACGTCGACGGTCGTTACGCCTGGGGCCGGCTGCTCGTCTCGTTGCTGCTGTCGACGATCGGCGGCATCGGACTTTGGTCGGTGGTGGTGACGCTGCCGACGGTGCAGGCCGAGTTCGGCGTGCAGCGCGGGGCCGCATCCCTTCCCTACACGATGACGATGCTCGGCATGGCGGTCGGTGGCATCGTGCTCGGGCGGTTCGCCGACCGCGTCGGCATCGTCAAGCCGTTGATCATTGGCACGCTGGCGCTCGGCGGCGGCTTCATCGTCAGCGCGCAGGTGAGCAGCCTGAGCGAGTTCATCGCCGTGCAGTGCATTCTGATCGGCTTTGCCGGCACGTCGGCGACATTCGGGCCGCTGATCGCCGACATTTCGCACTGGTTCTCCCGTCGGCGGGGGATTGCGGTCGCGATTTGCGCCAGTGGCAACTACCTCGCCGGCACCCTTTGGCCGCCCGTGCTGCAAGCCGGGATCGCCGGCTACGGTTGGCGATCGACCTACATTGCGGTTGGCCTATTCTGCGTAGCGACGATGCTGCCGCTGATCATGCTGTTGAGGCGTCCATCGCCGGTCCTGTCCGCGGCCACGGATGCGCCGGCGGCACGTGCCCCGCAGGCGGCGTTCGGCCAGCAGCCGCAGGCGTCGTCGCTGGCGCTGGTACAGGCGATGCTGGTGGTTGCCGGCTTCGCCTGTTGCATGGCGATGTCGATGCCTCAGGTGCATATCGTCGCCTATTGCTCCGATCTCGGCTACGGGCCGGCCCGCGGCGCCGAAATGCTGTCGCTGATGCTGGGGCTCGGGGTCGTCAGCCGCATTGCCTCCGGCTGGATCGCCGATCGGATCGGCGGCGCCAAGACCCTGCTGCTGGGCTCGGGGCTGCAATGCCTGACCTTGCTGCTGTATCTGCCGTTCGACGGACTGGCATCGCTGTACGTGGTCTCAGCGCTGTTCGGCCTCAGCCAGGGCGGCATCGTCCCGAGCTATGCGATCATCGTGCGCGAGCGCTTTCCTGCCTCCGAGGCCGGGGCACGGGTCGGCCTCGTCATCATGGCGACGATCGTCGGCATGGCGGCCGGCGGTTGGTTGACCGGCCTGATCTTCGACCTCACCGGCTCCTACCAGGCCGCGTTCCTGCACGGCATCGGCTGGAACGTGCTCAATCTGGCGATCGCCATCTGGCTGTGGCGTTCCGGCCGTGCGCTGCAGCCGGCCCTGCTCAGGCCGGTTGTGGCAGCCTCGCATCAGTAATGAATTGGCGGGCGGCTCAACCAAGATTTGGTCATTCGATAATGAACCCGCTCCAGCGGCCTGCTAGCGCGCCACTCCTGCCCCTTCGTCAATTGTGTCTTCCGTGCCGACACGGTCCGTGGCGATAAGATCGCGCTAGGGTCGTAGCGCGAATTCTGTTAATTGATTCGTGGGTCGGGTTGCAGGCTGGCGGGGAATCGATTGGGGCGGAAGTAAGGCGGCGACATCCCTGCGCGGGGGTGCTCGCGGACGAACAGCGCGTCCTCCTTCATCATCAATTGGCGGCAAGCCGAAGCTCCATGCGCGAAGGCGCGTTGGGGGAGCGGCAATGTGCGTCGTCGCCGCAGAGTGGTCATCAGTTCATCTTGCGCCGGTCTTACGTATTTCGCGTGCTTTCTTGTGTCTGGATTAGGGTTTGTTAACCTGTGTGCCGTAATTTCCTAACAACGACTTAGCAACAGTACCAGTGCGTGCTCTTCAAACACCGGGGCAGCGGCCTTTCTACAGGTCGGGACAAGAGGCGAGACTATGAGAGTCCTTTTGATCGAAGATGACAGCGCGACGGCGCAAAGCATCGAGTTGATGCTTCAGTCCGAAGGTTTCAACGTCTACACGACCGATCTCGGCGAAGAGGGCGTAGATCTCGGGAAATTGTACGACTACGACATCATCCTGCTGGATCTTGGGCTGCCCGACATGAGCGGCTACGATGTTCTGAAGACATTGCGCGTCTCGAAGGTCTCGACCCCGATCCTCATCCTTTCCGGCTACGCGCAGATCGACGACAAGGTGAAGGGCCTCGGCTTCGGTGCCGACGACTATATGACGAAGCCGTTCCACAAGGACGAGCTGGTGGCGCGCATCCAGGCCATCGTGCGGCGTTCCAAGGGCCATGCGCAGTCGGTGATCGACACCGGCGAGCTGAGGGTCAACCTCGATACCAAGACGGTCGAGGTCAACGGCATGCGGGTGCATCTGACCGGCAAGGAATATCAGATGCTGGAGCTGCTCTCGCTGCGCAAGGGCACGACCCTCACCAAGGAAATGTTCCTCAACCACCTCTATGGCGGCATGGACGAGCCAGAGCTCAAGATCATCGACGTGTTCATCTGCAAGCTGCGCAAGAAGCTGCAGACAGCGACCGGCGGCAAGCATTACATCGAGACCGTGTGGGGCCGTGGCTACGTGCTTCGCGATCCTGGCCAGGAAGGCACGGTTGCCGCCTGACGCGACGGTCCGCTGCCGTCACATGCCCGACCAAGATTTTGCGGGGGCTTCCCGGGCTCCCGCATTTTTGTTTCCGGACGCCGCCGTTCGACGCAAATATTGCGATGCGGAATCACGTTTGTGTGCAAGTGCTTTGAAATGTGGCGGCTCGCCCCCGCGCGCAGTGCGGAAGTCATGCCCATTGTGTCAAAAATAATAGCAATTTCAGACCGCTCCATGCGTCCTCAGCAGGGCTGGGGCGCACCCTGAGACCTTGTTCGCAACTGCAGCAAGAGCCATTCTCCTGTCAGCCGCAAAGCACCCGAATGAGGCGCGCCGGCTGATGTGTTGAGAACGATCCTGAGCAAGGAGAAATAACCATGGCTACGACGATTTCCGCCGATCTGGCGACGTCCGCCTCTACCGAGACCACTGTTGCGCAGCCGCGTGCTGGCTTTTTCAAGCGGGTTCTGACCGCGATGATCGAAATCCCGTGAGCGTGCGGCGGAGCGTGAGATCGAGCGCTACATCGCAATGCACGGTGGCATGCTGACCGACAGTATCGAGCGCGACCTCAGCCGCAATTTCGGTCGCCCGGCCGGTCGTGACTACTGACCGTAAAGCGTAGCTCGCCGTCAGGCGAACGACAAAATTCGAACCCCGCGCCGGTTGTCCGGCGCGGGGTTTTCTTCATTCCGGGCGGCAGGCGACCGCGATGCGAGCGTCATCACGCCGCGGTGAGCTTCTTCACCGCAGCCGACAGCTTGTGACGAATGGCGTGGAACCCGCGCGAGCTCTCCGAGGTCATCCAGTTCATCTGCAGCGACCGGCGCGGGCCATCAAACGGATGGTGGCCGTGCCAGGAGTTGTCGGAGCGCTTGAACACCAGCAGGGTGCCGTTGTCGGGAGCGACCTCGGCGACGTAGTCCTCGACGTCATGGCCGTTCTTCAGCAACCGGAGCTTGCCGCCGGCATGCTGCCAGTTCTCGTTGAGGTAGAGCAGAACGGTTATGATCTTGTCTTTCGAATCGGTATGGATCTGGCCGTCCTTGGCGCGCGTGTAGCCGCGCAGGGAGTACATCTTCGGCCGGCCGGCGAGATCGACGTTGAATTTCTCGGCGATGATCGCCTCGAACTCTGGCGAGTTCGAGCTCGGCGATCACCTCCTTGATCGTCATGCCCGCTGCCAGGCTTTCGATCGGGTACGACCCGCCCTTGTCGATGTTGGGGAACGTGGCGTTGATCTGGGAAATCGAATCCCGCCGGATGAAGCCCGGCACGATGGTGTAATTGTAGGGCTGCGTCTCGACGCGGGCGGCGCGCAGCTTTTCTAGATCAAGATGGGCCATTTGCTTCCTCTGGGTCTCAAACTGCTCTGCAATTCCTCTCGGACCGGTGTGTCAGCCCAGCATGCCGCGCCGATTGAGCCAGCGGCGCTCCACCTCGTGTGCGATCTCGCGGGCGGAATCCATCGGCTCGTATGACCAACTCTCGGCCGAGTTGACGGCATCCTGCAAGGGACGAGTTGCCCCAGCCTGTCGCAATGCATCGTGAAAGCGGCGAAACTTGGCACTGCCACCAGTTGGCTCGAACACATAGACAGGGCGCCCGGTGGCACAGGCCTCGCCGGTCATGTTGACGCTGTCGGCGGTGACCACCAGCAGGTCGGCGTGGGCAAGGAAATCGGGATAGGGATTACGGCCGTTGCCGTCCCATATGATGCGCGGCCTGTCGGCGGTTGCCGCCTCGGCGGCGCGGACGAGGCGCTGGTGGCTTCGCCGCGACGGCGTGATCATGAAGCTGCCGCCGTTGGCGCCGAGCGCGGCGAGCGCCATCTGGAAACGGTCGTCGTCGGCCTCGGAGAACCGGTAGATTCCGTTCTTGCCGCCGAGGACCACGGCGATGCGGGGATGCGGCAGCGCGGCGATCTCCGCCGGGCAGTTGCCGCGCAATTGGGCGAGTACCTCGGGCGAATAGCCGTGCGGCGCCGTCAAGGTGGTGATCACGT
Source organism: uncultured Alphaproteobacteria bacterium (assembly GCA_963750535.1). Taxonomy (GTDB): domain Bacteria; phylum Pseudomonadota; class Alphaproteobacteria; order Rhizobiales; family Hyphomicrobiaceae; genus JAKFWF01. Next base: position 45,641 of record CAVVRF010000047.1, read on the forward strand.
TGGCGCCGCGCCGGCGGTCGTGCGCGGGCACCCAGATCAAATCCGCGGTGCCGGCACCGGTCTTGGGATCCTGCAGCACGATGCAAAATGTCGCATGACCGGCCTTGCGGCGGACCGCCCGGATATAGGGGATGCTCGATCGCCCGGTGGCGATGCAGACCGCCGGCCACGGCGGCGCGAACAGAGCGCTGTCAGTGTGGCCAACGCGCGCGCGCGGATCGGCCGGGCCCCAAGGGGCGGTGAACTTCCAGACCCCGCTCGGGCTCACGTGCTTCATCTGGTAGTCGAGCTCGAGGGCCTGCGCGAGGCCGCGCGCCTGCACATCCATGCCCATCTTGCCGTCGGTGATGATCCACGCGGCAAGCCCGGCCAATGGCCGCCGGATGCGCTCTGAGAGATGCGAGTCGTGATACATGGCAGTTCTTTTGCGCCGGCAGCGTGGCTCTTGTCGATGGTCGCTGCCGCCGCAGGTGTGTGTAACATTTATGCAATTGGCAGCCGCTCGGCATTTCGATAATTGCGCGCGGGCAGCCTATCCCTCCGCCGACCGTGGAAGCCACAGACTGGGAGTCCGCCATGCGCGTCCGTCTCGATCCGCTCGACTGGCGCATCCTCAAGGAGTTGCAGGAGGATGGCCGGATCACCAACATCAAGCTCAGCCAGCGGGTAGGCCTGTCGGCGCCACCGTGCCTGCGGCGCGTGCGCGCACTTGAAGATGCCGGCTACATTCAAGGATATAGCGCCCGTCTCGACGAGAAGATGCTGGGCTTCGAGCTCACCGCGTTCGCGATGGTCGGCCTGCACGCCCAGTCCGAGCCTGATCTGCGCGCGTTCGAGAACCGCGTGCTCGGCTGGCCGGTGGTCCGCGAGTGCTACATGATGTCGGGCGAGACGGACTACATCCTGCGTTGCGTCGCGCCCGATCTCGGCGCCTTCCAGGATTTCGTGATCAAGGAGCTGACCGCGGCGCCAAACGTGGCGAGCGTCAAAACGTCGCTCGCCATCCGCCGCGCCAAGCTCGATCCCGGAATCCCGATCACGATCCCGCGGGGGTGAGTGCCATGTTGGGATGTCGGCCTCGAGCTACTTCCACTCGATCTTCATGATCTCGTAGGACTTGGAGCCCTTCGGCGTCGTAACTTCCGCGGTCTCTCCCTTCGACTTGCCGATCAGCGCCCGCGCGATCGGCGATGCGATCGACACCTTGCCTTCGCGGACGTTGGCCTCGAGCTCGCCGACGATCTTGTACTTCACCTTCTCGTCGGTATCCTCGTCGACCAGCGAGACGGTGGCGCCGAACTTGACGGTGTCGCCCGACATCTTGCTCGGGTCGATGACCTCGGCGCGCGAAAGCTTGTCCTCGAGCTCGGCGACCTTCGCTTCGTTGAGGCCCTGCTGTTCCTTGGCGGCATGGTACTCGGCGTTCTCCGACAAGTCGCCATGAGCGCGCGCCTCGGCGATCGCCTGAATGATGCGCGGGCGCTCCTGGGACTTGAGGCGATACAGCTCGGCCGTTACCCACTCGTGGCCCTCGGCCGTCATCGGCACCTTTTCCATCGCCATGGCAGACTTCTCCTCAACTCTTTTCGGGCGCTGGGCCCGAGCGTAATGAACAGTGTCACGCAAATGCAGGGGTTTGACCAGACCAATCAGGGGCAGTCCCGGGCTCCCCGGGCGCTTGTGCACCGCGAAAGTGAACGCGTGCAGCAGTTCAGGAGTTTCCTGGCATCTGCGGAAATAGCCGACGGTTGCTTCTGAACTTGGGACGCGCAGGCAACATCGTGATTCTAATGCCCCTTTTGATCCAAAGTTGGCAATCGAGTGCGCTGTCAGGTGGGCGCAAATTCGGGAACCGCGGCACTAGGTAGGGTTTCCCAGGTAACTCTGCAATGGGGCGACTCGCAACGTATCCGCGCGCAATGAGGCGATTGCTTTCGATACCGCCAGGGCCGCGGCAAGCGTGGTGAAACACGGAATATGATTAACGAGCGCGGTACGGCGGATGTCACGGCTGTCGGCCAGCGCCGCGGCGCCCTCGGTGGTGTTGAAAACCAGCGAGATGTCGCCGTTCTTCATCTGGTCGACGACGTGCGGGCGGCCCTCGAGAACCTTGTTCACCGAATCGCACGGGATACCGTAGGCGTCGAAGTGCCGCTTGGTGCCCCGCGTCGCGACAATGCGGAAGCCAAGGTCGACCAGCTCGCGGACCGGGCCCAGGACCTGATCCTTGTCGGCGTCCCGCACCGACACGAACAGCGTCCCGGACGTCGGCAGCGTGGTGCCGGCGCCGATCTGGCTCTTGGCGAAGGCGATCGCAAAGTCGCGGTCGATGCCCATGACCTCGCCGGTCGAGCGCATCTCGGGCCCGAGCACCGGATCGACACCGGCGAAGCGGGCGAACGGGAAGACAGCCTCCTTGACCGCGATGTGCTTCAGCTTGGAAGGCTTCAGGCCGAACGATTTCAACGGCTTGCCGGCCATGATCTGCGCTGCGATGCCAGCCACCGGAAGGCCGATCACCTTGGCGACGAACGGCACGGTGCGGGACGCCCGCGGGTTGACCTCGAGGATGTAGATCTGGCGGTCCTTGATCGCGTACTGCACATTCATCAGCCCGACGACATTCAGCGCCAGGGCGAGGTCGCGGGTCTGCTTCTCGAGCCGCACGATGGTCGCGGTGTCGAGCGAATGCGGCGGCAGCGAGCAGGCACTGTCGCCAGAGTGGATGCCGGCCTCCTCGATATGCTCCATGATGCCGGCGATGAAGGTGTCGCGGCCGTCGCACAAGCAGTCGACGTCGACCTCGACGGCGTCGGTCAGGAAACGGTCGATCAGCAGCGGCCGCTTCTCCGAGACGATCAGCTCTGACGGCCGGTCGAGGGTGGCGGAAAGACGCGCGACGTAGCGGTCGATGTCACTGCCATCGTGGACGATTTCCATGCCGCGGCCGCCCAGCACGTAGGAGGGACGGATCACGATCGGATAGCCAATGCTGTCGGCGATCGCGCGGGCCGCCTGCGGGCTGCCGGCGATGCCGCTGTCGGGTTGCTTCAACCGCAGCTTCTCGATCAGCGCCTTGAACCGGTTGCGGTCCTCGGCGAGATCGATCGCATCCGGCTGGGTGCCGAGGATCGGCACGCCGGCTTCTTCCAGCGCACTCGCCAGCTTCAGCGGCGTCTGGCCGCCGAACTGCACGATGACACCCTTGAGCGTGCCCGACTGCTGCTCGGTGCGGATGATCTCGAGCACGTCTTCCGCGGTCAGCGGCTCGAAATAGAGCCGGTCCGACGTGTCGTAGTCGGTCGAGACCGTCTCCGGGTTGCAATTGACCATGATGGTCTCGTACCCGGCCTTGGTCAGCGCGAAGCAGGCGTGGCAGCAGCAATAGTCGAACTCGATGCCCTGGCCGATGCGATTGGGACCGCCGCCGAGGATCACCACCTTGTCCTTGGCTGTCGGCTTCGCCTCGCAGATCGGACCGGTTTGCGGGCGGCTCCCCGCAGGCGTGTCGGACGCGGCGTCGTAGAGCCCGCGCTCGTAGGTCGAGTACATGTAGGCCGTGGGGCTCGCGAACTCGGCCGCACAGGTGTCGATGCGCTTGTAGACCGGCTCGACTTTCAGCGCCGCGCGGTGCTTGCGGACCTCGGCCTCCGTCGTCCTGGCGAGCTTGGCGAGGCGTGCATCGGAGAAGCCCATCGCCTTGAGGCCGCGCATCTGCTCCGGTGATTTCGGCAGGCCGTGCGCGATGACGCGTGCTTCCTGATCAACGATGGCTTTCAGCTGGTCGATGAACCACGGATCGTATTTGCACAGGGCATGGACCTGCGCCGGGTCGACGCCGAGGCGCAGGGCCTGGGCGACGGAGCGCAGGCGGTCCGGCGTCGGCCGGCCGAGGGCGGCGCGGATGATGTTCTTGTCGTCGCCCTGGCCCAGGCCCTCGAGCTCGATGTCGTCGAGGCCGGTGAGCCCCGTCTCCATCGAGCGCAGCGCCTTCTGCAGGCTTTCCGCGAAGGTGCGGCCGATCGCCATCGCCTCGCCGACCGATTTCATCGACGTCGTCAGGGTGTCGTCGGCGCCGGGGAATTTCTCGAAGGCGAAGCGCGGGATCTTGGTCACCACGTAGTCGATGGTCGGCTCGAATGCCGCCGGCGTGGCGCCGCCGGTGATGTCGTTCTGGATCTCGTCGAGCGTGTAGCCGACGGCGAGGCGGGCGGCGACCTTGGCGATCGGAAAGCCGGTGGCCTTGGAGGCGAGCGCCGACGACCGCGACACGCGCGGGTTCATCTCGATGACGACCAGGTGCCCGTCGGCCGGATTGACCGCGAACTGCACGTTCGAGCCGCCGGTCTCGACGCCGATCTCGCGCAGCACCGCGATCGAGGCATCGCGCATCATCTGGTATTCTTTGTCGGTCAGCGTCAGCGCCGGCGCCACCGTGATCGAGTCGCCGGTGTGCACGCCCATCGGATCGAGGTTCTCGATCGAGCAGATGATGATGCAGTTGTCCGCGCGATCGCGGACCACCTCCATCTCGAACTCCTTCCATCCGAGCACGCTCTGCTCGACCAGCACCTGCGTGGTCGGGGAGGCATCGAGCCCGCGCTCGACGATCTCGAAGAACTCGGCGCGGTTGTAGGCGATGCCGCCGCCGGTGCCGCCCATGGTGAACGACGGCCGGATGATCGCCGGCAGTCCGACCGCCTCGAGCGCCTCGGCGGCTTCCTGCCGGTTGTGCGCGAGCCTCGACCTGGGCGTCGAAAGGCCGATCCTTTCCATCGCCTGCCGGAACAGGTGGCGGTCCTCGGCCTTGTCGATCGCGGCGGCCTTGGCACCGATCATCTCGACGCCGAACTCCTTCAGGACGCCCTGCTTGTCGAGCGCCAGCGCGGTGTTGAGCGCGGTCTGCCCGCCCATCGTCGGCAGCAGCGCGTCGGGCCGCTCCTTGGCGATGATCCTGGCGACGATCTCGGGCGTGATCGGCTCGATGTAGGTCGCATCCGCCAGATCCGGATCGGTCATGATCGTCGCCGGATTGGAATTGACCAGAATGATGCGATAGCCCTCCTCCCGCAGCGCCTTGCAGGCCTGCGTGCCGGAGTAGTCGAACTCGCACGCCTGGCCGATGACGATCGGACCCGCGCCGATGATGAGGATCGACTTGATGTCTGTGCGTTTTGGCATGGTGGCCGCTTCATAGTGCAGCGCATCACGCTTGACCAGAGTTCTCGACAGGCGGGCGTGGATAGATTGTCAGTTCTTCATGCGCTTGCGCATGGCTTCGCACGGGTCCTCGCGCTGGGCGGGGAGGGCGAAGGCGACGTAGTCGGCGGCGGGCTTGCCGTTGCGGATCGCGTGGGCCATAAGCGGACGCATCGGTCTTGCCTTCCTCGGTCTCGACGAAGACGACCGAAATGAACTTTTGCGCCGGGGCACGCTGGCGGATGTACCACGGAATGCCGCGATCGCTGCGGACGTGTCCGTTGCCGGCGAACACTACGACACTGCCATGGGCTTGGGCGGCCTCGAGCGCGACATCGGCCATGTAAGCGTCACGATAGCGCTGGGCGACCGCCATATTGGTGAAGGCCGACTTTGGCATCATGCCGCAGTGGCTGGCCTCGAGTTCGCCGAGCAGGTCGTCGGCGAGGATGGCATCGAGCGGCTGGTCCAGGGCCAGTTTCCTTGCCAATGCCGGATCGAGGGCAACGAGGCCTTCATTTGCGGCCTTTCGCATCGAGTCGCGCGTCGGATTGCCGGCGAGGATCGGCCGCCGACTATCGATGACCTCCTGAATCAGCGGTGCGAAGATCCTGGTCGCTGGCCACCCCGATTTGTCCCAGTCGACGAGGCGGAACAGGTCGCCGGCCGTAGCGAGGCGGCGGGCCTCCCGGTCGAAGGTCGCGAACTTGTCGAGGCCCGGCTGCTGATCGGCGCTTATGTGTTCAAATACGAAGGACTTTGCTTTGCAGGACTTATTGATGCTCAGATGGAGCGACCGGATCAATTTTGCTCGCATCCTGTGATGGTCGGGATTGTCGTGCACCTCGCCCAACAGCGTGATGGTATCGCAGGGAATTAGATGACTGTGATCGCCTGGTTCGCCCACGACGATAGTCACGTTGGTGCCGGCAACCACAATGCGGCCCGCCAATGGATGCGTCGGCGACTGCGCCGCGGCGGGCAGGATGAGCACAAGCCAGCCCGCGATCGCCGCCGCGATCCAAGTTGTGATCATTATCATGCCAAACCTTTTTCTCTCACATCGCGCACCCATCCCTCCCCCGCCTCCCCGGAATTCGGCGCGCCGTTTCGCGACGAATGTCCGGGGTCGTTACGTGCCGGATTGTGGCACGACCTTGCTAAATCCGGATGAGTAAAGATCCCGGACAAGCCCGCCCGCGACACTGTGCCCGGCCGCCGAATCTGTGCGGGCTTTCCGGGAACGCGTAGGGAGGGAGCTGGGCAACTGCTCAAACGTCTAAAGTCTTTCCGATTGAGGTGGAGCGCACCCATCCCGCCTCCCCCATCCGTCATTCCCGCGCAGGCGGGAACCCAGTCAGGTTTCAGAAAGACTGGTCTCGCAGTGACCATGCGCCTTCGGCAACTCTCGAGGTCGCCGGTAGCCAAGGACTCGCTGAGGCTTGTCTGGGTTCCCGCCTGCGCGGGAATGACGGAGAATGGGATAGGGCACTGGCCGCTCGCGGACAGTGCATTTTTAGGCACTTGCCTGCCCCGCCAGCCACTTTTCCAGAGCCTCGATCATGCCGTCGATCGGGCGGAAGCCGCTGGTGACGAGGGCGTATGGCTCGACCGTGCCGACCACGAGGCAGGGGAAGCCCTCGACGCCCATGTCCTTCGCCAGCAGAAAATCACGGAACGTTTCGTTGCGGATATCTGGCGCGTGGAACCTCTCGAGGAACTGGGATCGGTCGATGCCGCATTCGGCCGCCACGTCGGCCAGCACCTCGGCCGAGGTCATATCGCGGTTGTGGCCATAGAACGCGCTCGATACCGCCGCCTTGAATGCGAGCGCCTTGCCGGGCGCCATCGACCGCACGGCGACCACCGCCCGGCAGGCGGGCTCGGTGTCGTAGACGAAGCCCTCGCGGTCGAAGAACGAGAAATCGAACGGCTGCCCGCTCGCGGCGTTGACCCGGGTCCAGGCGCCGCGGATGTAGTCCTTGTCCTTGTCGGTCATTGGCCGCGTGTTGCCGGCGCGCAGGCCGCCGACCATGATCCTGACCGGCAGCCGGTCGCCGAAGTGCGCTGCGATCTTTCCGATCACGGGGGCAAAGCCGTAGCACCACGAGCACATCGGATCGGCGATGTAGAGCAGATGGGGGGATGTGGTGGTCATGGCTGCGCTTCCTCGGACATAGGCTGACGCAGCCTCGCCCATCGCCCGCAATGGTGCAACCAATGTGCGCCCTTGACGCTTCCCCCCGCAAAAGCGCATAGGAGCGTCATGAACGCAAACGCGCATCAACTTCGCCTCAACGATTGTTGCGGCATAATTACCATCGGCAGCTGACCATCGGCTGGCGCGGCCTGTTGCTGTTTCACTCCCGACATCAAGTTGCGCTCGGCCCCACCATCCGGTCTGGGGACCATTCATGTCGCTTACCCTGTACAACACGCTGACCCGCGCCAAGGGTGCGTTCACGCCGCGCGATCCGGGCAACGTGCGCATGTATGTGTGCGGGCCGACCGTCTACGACTTCGCCCACATCGGCAATGCCCGCCCGATCATCGTGTTCGACCTGCTGTTCCGCCTGCTGCGGCATGTCTATGGCGCCGGCCATGTCACCTATGCGCGCAACATCACCGACGTCGACGACAAGATCAATGCGCGGGCGGTCGAGCGCTATCCCGACATGGACCCGATCGCGGCGATCAAGAAGCTGACCACCGAGACCACCGAGCAGTTCCACAAGGACATTGCCGCGCTCGGCGTGCTGCCGCCGACCGTCGAGCCGCGCGCCACCGACCACATCGCCGAGATGCGCAAGCTCTGCGAGGAGCTGGTCGCCAAGGGCCACGCCTACGTCGCGGAAGAGCACGTGCTGTTCGCCGTCGCGAGCATGCCCGACTACGGCAAGCTGTCGGGCCGCAGCCTCGAGGAGATGGAGGCCGGCGCCCGCGTCGACGTCGCGCCCTACAAGCGCGACCCGATGGACTTCGTGCTGTGGAAGCCGTCGGAAGCCGGCGTGCCGGCATGGCCCTCGCCCTGCGGCATCAAGGCGCCGGGCCGGCCTGGCTGGCACATCGAGTGCTCGGCGATGGCCGGCGAGCATCTGGGCCAGACATCTTCGACATCCACGGCGGCGGCATCGATCTCGCCTTCCCGCACCACGAGAACGAGGTGGCGCAAAGCCGCTGCGCGCACGGTACGCCGGTGATGGCCGACGTGTGGATGCACAACGGCTTCCTGCAGGTCGAAGGCGAGAAGATGTCGAAGTCGCTCGGCAACTTCATCACCATCAACGAGCTGCTGGCGACGACCAAGTTCGGCGGTCAGCCGTGGCATGGGCGCGTGCTGCGGCTTGCGATGCTGACGACCCACTACCGCCAGCCGATCGACTGGACGGTCGACCGGCTCGTGCAATCGCGCGGCACGCTGATGGAGTTCGCCGACCTGGTGCAGGATGTCGAGACTGCGTCGGAGCCGCTATCGGAGGTGGTGGCGGCGCTGGCGGATGACCTCAACACGCCGTCCGCGCTTTCGATCATCCATGGCGTGGCGAAATCAGCCCGTCGCAATCAGGAAGCGGCCGCCGAGCTCAAGGCGACGCTTCAGTTCATGGGCCTGCTCGGCGACGAGCGCGCTGCCGATCTCGACGTCGGCCGCGCCAAGCTCGATATCGACGAGGGCGAGATCGCCCGGTTGATCGATGCCCGCCTCGCCGCCCGCCGTGCCCGCGACTTCAAGGAGAGCGATCGCATCCGCGACGAGCTTTCGGCCAAGGGCATCCAGCTCAAGGATGCCAAGAACCCCACGACCGGCGAGATCGAGACCACCTGGGAGGTGAAGCGATGACTGGCAATCCGGAAAAGCCGCCGTTCGAGGCGCACCGGCGCTACTACCTGCTGTTGAAGGTATCGATCGCGGTGGTCCTGGTGCTGGTGGCGCTGCGCTATCTCCTCAACCTGCCGATAGCTCCGTGACGCCAGGACCTGCCATGACCCGCGCCCGCCTCTACCTCTTCGACACCACGCTGCGCGACGGCGCGCAGACGCAGGGCGTCGACTTCTCGGTCGCCGACAAGGCCCGGATCGCCACCGTGCTCGACCAGCTCGGCATCGACTACATCGAGGGCGGCTATCCCGGCGCCAACGCCACCGATACCGAGTTCTTCGCCAATCCGCCGAAGCTCGCCGGCGCCACGTTCACCGCCTTCGGCATGACCAAGCGGGCCGGCCGTTCGGTAGCGAACGATCCGGGCTTCCAGGCGACGCTGCAGTCGGGCGCGCCGGCGGTCTGCCTCGTCGCCAAGGCCTGGGACTATCATGTCCGCGTCGCCCTCGGCATCACCAACGAGGAGAACCTCGATGGCGTGGTCGAAAGCGTGAAGGCGGTACGCGCCAGCGCGCCGAACCGGGAATGCATGATCGACTGCGAGCATTTCTTCGACGGCTACAAGGCCAACCGGGACTACGCGCTGAAGGTCGCCCGCGCCGCCTACGAGGCGGGTGCGCGATGGGTGGTGCTGTGCGATACCAACGGCGGCACGCTGCCGCACGAGGTCGAGGCCATCGTCGCCGACGTGTGCCACGCCGTGCCTGGCGCGCATCTCGGCATCCACACCCACAACGACACCGAGAACGCGGTCGCCAACACCCTTGCCGCCGTGCGCGCCGGCGTGCGGCAGATCCAGGGCACGCTCAACGGCCTCGGCGAGCGCTGCGGCAACGCCAACCTGACCTCGATCATCCCGACGCTGCTGCTCAAGTCCGAGTTCGCCGACCGCTTCGAGACCTCGGTGACGCCCGAGCGCCTTGCGACCATCACGCGGGCGAGCCGCATCCTCGACGAGATCCTCAATCGCGCGCCTGCCCGCCAGGCGCCCTATGTCGGCGAGAGCGCGTTCGCGACCAAGGCAGGCATCCACGCCTCGGCGATCCTGAAGGAGCCCGAGACCTACGAGCACGTGCGCCCGGAGAGCATCGGCAACCGCCGCCGCGTGCTGGTCTCGAACCAGGCCGGCAAGTCGAACATCATGGCCGAGCTGGAGCGGGTCGGCATCGCGATCGACCGCAACGATCCGCGGGTCGCGAGCCTGCTCGACGAGGTCAAGGTGCGCGAGGGCGCGGGCTACGCCTTCGAGGGCGCGGACGCCTCCTTCGAGCTGCTCGCACGCCGCATCCTCGGCGAGGTGCCGCGCTATTTCTCCGTCGACAGCTTCCGGGTGATGGTCGAGAAGCGGCACAACGCGCTCGGCAACCTGGTAACGGTGTCGGAAGCGACCGTGAAGGTGTTCGTCGCCGGCGCGTCCGAGCCGCTGTGGTCGGTCGCGGAAGGCAACGGCCCGGTCAACGCGCTCGACGGCGCGCTGCGCAAGGATCTCGGCCGCTACCAGAGCCACATCAAGGACATCGAGCTCGTCGACTACAAGGTGCGCATCCTGACCGGCGGCACCGAGGCCGTGACCCGGGTGCTGGTCGAGACGCACGACAAGTCGACCGGCGAGCGCTGGTTCACGGTCGGGGTCTCGCCCAACATCGTCGATGCGAGCTTCGAGGCGCTGCTCGACAGCATCAACTACAAGCTGCTGCGGGATGGCGCCCAGGTGGCATGAAGCGGCCGGACGCGGACTGGATGGTTCGGCGCGCCAAGCCATCAGTTGGCTGATTCCACCAAGCGGCACGGTTGCCGGGCGCGCACATTTTTCGCCGTTCACGGCGCCGGACGTGGTGCCAACCGGCCAATGCTGCGGTAGGCTCGCGCAGCCATTCGGGCACCAGGAGCCGTTGCATGACCAAGCCAGCGAAGGCCGAGATCACGACCGGACACTGCCAGTGCGGCGCCATACGCTACGAGTTCGAGGGCAAGCCGAAGTGGGTGATGCATTGCCACTGCGAGAACTGCCGGCGGGCGGTGTCCTCGGCGGTGGCGACCTATATCGGCGTCAACCTCGGGCAGTTCCGGTATCTGCAAGGCGAGCCGGCAGTCTATGAACTCGTCGCCCGGCGTGAAGCGCTATTTCTGCGGCCGTTGCGGCTCGCCGATGGCCTATGCCGGTGCCCGCTGGCCGGGCGAGGTGCACCTGTTCCATGGCACTCTGTCCGATCCGGCGCAGTGGCCGCCAACCGGGCACGCCTACGTCAACGAGCAGGTTCCGTGGTTCGACCTCCACGACGAGCTGCCACGCTACGAGAAGACGGCTGGGCGTGGCGTCGAACCGATCCGGCGAGGGCCGAGGCACGCCTGAGCGGCACCGGAACGCTCGGGTCTTCCGCAAGCGGTGCCGGCATCGACGGCCCGGATATCGGAGCGCGGCCGGAGCCGGCGTCGCACGTTCCGTCCCGTCGGCGGCAGCGCGGTATGCGCCAGCCAGTACCGCGCCATGCCCGACGCGAGTACCAATGCCGGCAACGGTGGTGGATATATGCAACTGGCGGTGGCATGAACCAATTCGCGCCGGCGTGAGCGGCGGCTGCAGGCAGATGGGGGAAGTATGATCAACGCGGAGCCATATTGGTGGGAGGCCGCACCTCCCGCCTCGCTGCCGCAGGTGCCAGTGGCAAAGAGCGCGGACGCGGTGATCGTCGGCGCCGGCTACACCGGACTGAGCGCGGCGCTGACGCTCGCGCGCGCCGGCCGGAGCGTGCAGGTTTTCGATCGCCAGCGCCCCGGCGAGGGCGCGTCGAGCCGCAACGGCGGCATGGCGAGCGGCAGCGTACGGCCGAGCCTCGCCGAGCTGACCAGGAAATTCGGCGAGGATCGCGGCCGCGGCGTGCTGCTGGAGGCCAAGCTTGCGCGCGAGGACCTGGCCAAGCTCATCCGCGAGGAAGGCATCGACTGCGACTACCAGTTGACGGGGCGCTTCACCGGTGCCGACAGCCCTGCCGCGTTCGAGCGTCTGGCACGCGAGGCCGACATGCTGCGTCGCGACTTCGGGGTCGACGCGCGGGCGGTGACGCGGGGCGAGCAGAAGGAATTTCTCGGCACCGAGCTCTATCACGGCGGTCTCGCCCGTACCGACATCGCCGGCCTGCACCCGGCGAAATTGCACCGAGGCATGCTGCAGGCGGCGGAGAAGGCCGGCGTCGTCATCCACGGCGAGACCGCGGTGACGAGCTACGCGCCCGAGGGGGATGGCTTTCTCGTCAACACGGCACGCGGGCAGATCAAGGCGCGCAGCATGATCATGGCGACCAACGGCTACACCGACGGCGTCGACAAGTGGCTGCGGCGCCGGCTGGTGCCGGTGCGCAGCCGCATCATTGCCACCGCGCCGCTTTCCGGCAATCTCATGAAGCAGCTGATGCCCAAGGGCGTGATGGCTGGCGACACGCGGCGCCTGCATTACTACTACCGGCCGTCGCCGGACGGCACCCGCATCCTTTACGGTGGCCGGGACGGCAACGTCGCCGGCGAAGGCGAAGGAGCCACCCGGCTGTTGAAGCGGGGCCTGGCGCAGGTCTTCCCGATCCTCGCCGACGTCGAGCTGACGCACAGCTGGTTCGGCTATGTCGCCATGAACCGGGACATGTTCCCGCGCGTGTTCCATCGCAATGGCGCCGGCTATGCGGTCGGCTACTGCGGGTCGGGCGTGGTGTGGGCGCCATGGGCCGGCAAGAAGGCGGCGCTGCAGCTGATCGATGCCGACGCCGGCCGCACGGTGCTCGACTTCCGTCCGCCAGCCGCGATCCCGATGTACAACGGTACGCCCTGGTTCATGCCGGGCGTGTTTGCGTGGATGCGGCTGCGCGACCGGCTCGATCGGATCGGCAGCAGCTAGGAAGTCGGCTCGGCCATCGGTGCGCCGAACTCGGCCGACAGCCGAGCGGCGGCCACTTCAACCAGCGGCGCGTGCTTCTGCAATTCCTGCAGCGTCAGGCGCCATACCGGTCCCGAAATGCCGATTGCCCCGACCGCCTGGCCGGTGAAGTCGCGGACCGGCAGAGCGACGCAGCGCACCTCGGGATCGAATTCGCCGTCGTCATAGGCGATGCCGGCGCGGCGCACCCGGTCGAGCTCGCGGCGCAGCGCCTCGACGTCGGTGATCGACCTCGGCGTGAACGCCTTGAGCTCGGCGCGGGCGAGGAACCGCTCGCGCTGCGCATCCCCGAGCGCGGCGAGGATGACCTTGCCAAGCGCGGTGCAATGGGCGGGACGTACAACTCCGACGCGGTCGGTGAGCTGGAATGCGCCAGCGCCGCCGGTGCGGGCGATGACGATCACGGCATCACCCATGCGCACGCAGAAATGGCTCGCCTCGCCGGTCTCGCGCGACAGGTCCTCGAGGATCGGGGTGGCGAGGCTCACCATCTCGATATCGTCGAGAGCACCGGCGGCGAGCGCGAACAGGGGCCGGCCGACGCGGTAGCGCTTGTCCTTCAGCTGGCGCACGTAGCCGAGCCCGACCATGGTTCGCACCAGGTGGAAGGTGGTGCTGCTGTGCAGGCCGACGTGCTTCGAAAGCTCGGCGAGGCTCAGCCCGTCGCGGTTGCGCGCGATGGCCTCGAGGATGGCGAAGGCGCGGCCGAGCGACTGCACACCGCCGCCGCGCGGCATCCCGCCGGGCTCGGTGGCAGTGTCGTTGCCCGAGGGACTGCGCCGGGCTGCCGCCGGCTTGGCAATCGGCTTCGGGCGGCGCGCCGCCTTTGCCTTCGAAACGGATCGGATTCTCAAGGCTATTGCTCCATCGCGACCGACGCTGCCGCATCATGGCCGAAACATTCGATATTGTGAAATAGGCCTTCGCATTGCTGCAGACCGTTTGACAAGCCGCCACGGCCGGGTGCACCTAGATCAAAAGAGCCGGGTGGAGCGGAGGGCAGTGAGCTGATGGCGTCGAGCGCGACCGCTACCTTTGGCTGCAATAACGGGGCGGGCAAATGAGCAATCGGCGGGACGACTTCGATGTCGTCGTGGTCGGTGGCGGCGGCGCCGGACTTGCCGCCGCGATCGAGGCGGCCGCCTCCGGACGCTCCGTCGTGCTCCTCGAGAAGAACCCGGTGCTCGGCGGCTCGACCGCCTGGTCGATCGGCTCGGTCAGCGCGTCGCTGACGCCGCATCAGCTCGCAAAGGGCATCAAGGATCGGCCCGAGGACCATTGGCGCGACATGGCGGGCTTCAACGGCCCGCTCGACAACCGCGACAATCCACAGCTGCGCCGGGTCCTCGCCGACGCCATGCCGGATACGTTCCATTGGCTTCTGGCGCACGGCATCCGATTTTTTGGTCCGATGCCGGAGCCGCCGCACGGCAAGCCGCGGATGCACAACGTCCTGCCGAACTCGCGCTCGTTCATCACGCATCTGAGCAAGGCGGCGCGGCGCAGCGGTGTCGATATCCGCTGCAACTGCAGGGCGGTCGAGCTGATCCGGGAAGGCCAGCGGATCGTCGGGCTTGCCTGCGAGACGCCCGAGGGCCGGCACGACTTTCGCGCCCGCGGCGGAGTGATCCTGGCGAGTGGCGACTTCACCTCCGATCCCGAGCTCAAGGGCCGTTTCATGGGGCCGCGCGAGGCTGAGATCGACGGCGTCAACGTCACCGCCACCGGCGATGGCCAGAAGCTGGCGGTCGCGGTCGGCGCCCGCGTCGTCAACGGCGATCTGGCGCTCGGGCCGGAGCTGCGGTTCGTGGCGCCGCAAAAGCGCAATCCGCTGCTCGACCTGCCGCCGTGGCCGGCGCTCGCCAACTTCATGGCGTGGTCGCTGGAGCACATGCCGGCAGCGGTCCTGCGGCCGTTCGTCATGAGCTTCGTGACCACTGCGCTCGCGCCGTCGCCAAGCCTGTTCGCGCAAGGAGCGATCCTGGTCAACCGCAACGGCGAACGCTTCACCGACGAGACGGCGGCGCCCGCGTTCGACATGCCGGCGCAACCCGGCAAGGTCGGCTTCATCCTGCTCGATGCCAGGCTGGCGCGGCAGTTCCAGGCCTGGCCGCACTTCATCTCGACCGCCCCAGGCGTCGCCTATGCCTACGTCGACGATTATCGCCGCAACCGGCGCGACATCCATGCCAGCGCACCGACGCTCGACGAGCTTGGCGCTCGCCTCGCAATGCCGGCCGGCAAGCTCGCCGCGACGGTTGCCGGCCACAATGCCAAGACCTCGATCCGGCTCGGCGATGGCCCCTATGTCAGCCTCGGCCCGGTGCAGGCGGTGTTCGTGCATGCCGAGGGCGGCCTCGCCGTCGATCTCGATCATCGCGTGCTGGGCGCCGACGACCTGCCGATTGCCGGGCTTTACGCGGCGGGCTCGGCCGGTCAGGGCGGCCTGCTGTTGAAGGGGCATGGCCATCATCTCGCCTGGGCGTTTGCCTCGGGCCGCAGGGCCGGGCGCCATGCGGCGCTGTCGGTGGCAGGCGCCGATACGGTCGCCAAGGCGCAATAGCCGGCGCCGCTCAGCGCCGCGACAGGGCGCGGCCGAGCAGGGCCTTCAGCCCGTAGCCGAGCGCGACCAGCGCCAGCCCATAGGATACCAGTCCGAGCGTGACGAGGCCTGCCAATGCGCCGGCGCGCACCAGCAGTCCCCGTCCGCTGGCGAGCAAGGGTTGAAGCAGATCGGCACCGAGCCAAAGCATGGCGCCCATCAACAGCGCGGCGGCGAGAATGCGCGGCAGGCTGCGGAGCAGCCGTGCGTCGGCGACGAAATGGCCCTGTCGCACCAGCGCACGCGCCAGCAGCCAGGCGTTGAGCCAGCCGCCGAGGGTGGTGGCAACCGCGATCCCGAGATGGGGCATGATGCCGATGTCGCGGAACAGCAGGAACAGCGCGAGCGAGCCGATCGTGTTGGCCGTCAGGCTGAAGCCGGCATAGCGCATCGGCGTCCTGGTATCCTCGCGGGCGAAGAATGCCGGCGAGAACACCTTGATCAGCACGAAGCCCGGCAGTCCGAGGCCGAAGATCGCCAGCGCCCGGGCCGTGTACGGGGTATCTGCGGCGGTGAAGGCGCCGCGCTCGAACAGCACCGAGACGATGGGATCGGCCACGATCGCCAGCGCCACCGCCGCCGGCACCGTCAGCAACATGGCGAACTCGAGCGAGCGGTTCTGGCTGTCCATCACCGCCGGCAGGTTTCCGGCACGCAGGTGCCTGGCGATGTCCGGCAGCAGCACGACGCCGATCGCGATGCCGACGATGGCGAGCGGCAGCTCGTAGATGCGGTCGGCGAAATACAGGTGCGACACGGCGCCGGCCTGCAGCGAGGCGATCATGGTGCCGACCAGGATGTTGACCTGGGTGATGCCGCCAGCGATCACGCCGGGTATGCCGAGCTTCACCAGTTGCCTGAGGTCGTCGGTCCAACGGGGACGGCGCAGCCTGAGCGCGACGCCGTTGCGATTGAGGCCCCAGATCAGCAATGCGAGTTGGAGCAGACCGGCCGCGAACACCCCCCACGCCAGGACGACTCCGGCCGCCGGCTCATTGCGATAGCCGAGCGCCATGGCGATTAGAATGGCCGCGGTGAGCGTCAGGTTGAGAACGATCGAGACCGACGAGCTCTCGACGAATTTGTCGAGCGAGTTCAGCACGCCCGAGAACAGCGCCACGAGGGACATGCAGGCAAGGTAGGGAAACGCGATCCGGGTGAGCTCGATCGTCAGGTCGAACTTGACCGGCGAGCCGGCAAATCCCGGCGCGATGAGGTACATGAGCCACGGCATGGCCAGCATGCAGACGGCCGAGACGACTGCCAGCACGAAGGCGAGGCCGGACATCGCCGCCTCGGCGAAGTTGCGCGCCGAGGCGAGCCCCTCGCCCTCCAGGCGCTTGGCGAATAGCGGCACGAAGGCCGCGTTCAGCGCGCCCTCGCCGAACAGTCGGCGGAACAGGTTCGGAAAGCGGAACGCGACGAAAAAGGCGTCGGCGACCATGCCGGAGCCGAGCACGGCAGCGATCAGGATGTCGCGGACAAAGCCCAGCACGCGGCTGATCAAGGTCAAGCCGCCGACCGTGGCGAAAGCGCGGTACAGCTTCATCGCCGCGCGCACCGGATAGCTATGCCCGACATGTCACCGCCATCATCTGCCTGCCTCGTCCGCCGAGGTCGCGCTGCCGGCATGGCATACCCCCGTCACCGCCACAGAATCGATCCACGTCCGCGTCGGATGTCCCTCATTCCAGCCGATAACGCAACGACGGCCGGCTGCCGTGTTGCCGCCAAAGCACGTGCATTCGCCCGCGGCCGGGCCTAGCCTGAAGACGAGCGGTGGAGGAATCGTGGCGACTATGGCCGGTATGCGGGAACAGGGGAGCGGATGACCGACGGCGTGGTCAGATCCCTGCGGGGCATCGCCCTGCTCGCCGGCCTGACCGCCGAGGCGCATCATGCCCTCGAGCAAGCCTGCCACTGGCGCCAGCTGGCGCCCGGACAGCGGCTGATCCACCAGGACGACACCTCCGACGACGTCTTCTTCGTGGTCGGCGGCAGCTTGCGTGTCATCATCTATGCCGCCAACGGCAAGGCAGTGCTGTTTCGCTCGATGCAACCAGGCGACGTGATCGGCGAGTTGTCGGCAATCGACGGAAAGCCACGCAGCGCCAGCGTCGAGGCGACCACGCCCGCGCTGGTGGCTCAGTTGCGGGGCGCCGCCTTTCGCGACCTGGTCGCGAGCGAGCCGACCGTCGCCGTCGCCCTGCTCCGCCAGACGATCGCCTATGTCCGCGAGTTGTCGGCCCGTGTCCACGAGTTCAGCTCGCTCGCAGTCACCAACCGCATCCATGCCGAGCTGCTCCGGCTCGGCCGTCGGTGCGAGAACGACGACGGCACGGCGGTGATCGATCCGGCGCCCCGGCACAGCGACATCGCAAGCCGGATCAGCACGCATCGGGAGGCGGTATCGCGGGAGATGAGCCGGCTCGTCCGGCTGGGGCTCTTGCAACGGCGCGGCAAGGCGCTGGTGATCCGGGACATCACTGCCTTGGCGGCACTGGCCGGTCGATCCGCGAGCGCCCGCCAGCCGCCCTGACTGTGAGATTTCCCACAGCCCGGCCGATGGCGGCATGCTATCCTGGGCGCCGTTCTGCGAGCAGGAGGTCGGGCAATGCGCCTGAGCGAGCCGGATCGACGTTGCGTCGAGGCAGCCGCTTGCGGCCTGTCGCGAACGACCGTCGACGGCCTCCGGCGCGGGCTCCATGCGTCGTCCCTGGCGCTGGCGATAATGTTGGCGACAATCTGTGCGCTGGCGGGTTCCGCGGCGGCGCAGGCGGGGGCGTCCCGGCTCCCGCTGATCGGCTGGCTGCGGGTCGCGTCGCCCGAGCCGAACCCCGGCGAGCCGCTGGTGCGTGAGCTCGCCGCTCGCGGCCTGGTCGAAGGACGGGACTACCGCCTCGAAGTCCGGCTGGCGGACGGTGACGTCGCGCGAATGCCGGAGCTGGCGCGTGCACTCGTGGCGGAGCAACCGGCGATCATCGTCGCGTTCGGGCCCGATGCGACCCGTGCCGCCCGGGAGGCCACGTCGACGGTCCCGATCGTCGCCGCCACCGCCTTCGTCGAGGAGGGTCTTGCCGCCAGCCTCGCCCGCCCGCCGGGCAATCTGACCGGGGTCAGCATGCTGGTCTCGGAGATCGACCCGAAAAAGCTCGAGGTTCTGAAGGAGCTGCTGCCGTCGGCCGAGACGGTCGGGGTATTGAACGACAAGTCGACCCGGATCCCCGATCGGCCGCGCAGCCTGGCGGCGGTCGCAAGCGAGTTGAAGCTTTCGCTCACGACCATCGACGTGACGTCGCCCGATGAATTCGAGGCTGCGATTCGGGCGTTCAAGGAGGCCGGCACCACCGCATTGCTGATCAATGCCTCGACGCTGTTCGCGACGAAGCGGCTGCAACTGGGCGAGCTGCTGACGCGCTATCGGCTGCCGGCGGTCTGCCAGTGGCGGGCGATGGTCGAGGCCGGGTGCCTCGCCAGCTACGGCTTCCCGCTGAGCGAGTTGTTCGAGCTGATCGCGGCGCAGGTGCACCGGGTGTGGCAGGGTGCACGGCCTGACAGCCTGCCGATCCTGCAGCCGCTTCGCTTCGAGCTCGCCATCAACCTGAAGGTGGCGCGCGAGCTCGGTTTGACGATCCCGCCCCTGGTGCTGCAGCGCGCCGACGAGGTGATCGAATGAATCGAAGGCGCTTCGCTACAGCCGCGATCGCAGCCGCGCTCACGCCGCCTGGCGCGTGGGCGCAGGCCGCACGCCGTGCGACTATCGGATACCTGAGCAGCGGTCCGGCGAGCCCCCGCAGCTATCCCTTGGCCGCGCTGAAGCAAGGCCTGCTGCAAGAAGGCTTCGTCGCCGGCGACAACCTCGAGATCGAGCACCGCTGGGCGGATAACCACTACGACCGGCTCGGCGGCCTGGCGACCGACCTCGTGCAGAAGAAGGTCGCGGTGATCGTCGCGGCCGGCGGTACCGTGACGCCGCTGGCCGCCAGGTCTGTCACGGCAACCACGCCGATCGTGTTCACCGGCGTCTCCGATCCGGTACAGGCGGGTCTCGTCGCCAGCATGAGCCGGCCCGGCGGCAACGTGACCGGCGTCAACATCCTCGGCATCGAGCTCGACGCCAAGCGGCTCGAGCTGCTGCACACCGTCGCGCCCGGCAGCGGCTTGATCGGCGTGCTGGTCAATCCGAACCGGCCGGAGACCATCAGCCAGAAGAACGAGTTCCTGGAGGCCGCGCGTGCGATCGGCCGCGAGGTCTTGCTGATGCGCGCCAGCAGCGACGAGGAGGTCGAGCAGGCGATCGACGCGCTGGCGCAGCGGACCGGCGCCGCCCTGGTGGTGGCGGCCGACCCGCTGTTCGTCAGCAAGCGCGAGCTGATCGTCACGCTTGCCGCGCGCCACGCTCTGCCGGCGATCTATCAGTGGCGCGACTTCGTCGAGGTCGGCGGCCTGATGAGCTACGGGTCGAGCCTGGAGGATGCCTACACGCAGGCCGGCAAGTATGTCGGACGCATCCTGAAGGGCGAAAAGCCGGCCGACCTGCCCGTGATCCAGTCGGCGCGGATCGAGCTCGTCCTCAACCTGAGCGCCGCCAAGGCCCTGGGGATCAGCTTCCCGCAGTCGATCATCCTGCGCGCCAACGAGGTGGTCGAATGAACCGGCGGGAGCTCCTGGTTCTGGTCGGCGGCGCGGCGGCAAGTCTGTTCGCCGCGCGCGCCCAGGGCATGGGAAAGGTCCACCGGGTCGCGCTGATCATGCTAACCTCCCCGGTCTCGACGATGACCGGGTCCGAGCCGAGCAATCCGCCCGTCCGAGCCTTCGTACACGCCTTGCGCGATCTGGGTTATGTCGAGGGCCGGAACCTGTTCATCGAGCGTCGATCGGCGGAGGGCAGGTTCGAGCTGTTCGGCGAGATTGCCGCGGAGCTGATGCGGCTCGAGGTCGATGTGATCGTCACGGTCGGCAACGAGATGACCAGGGAGGTTGCCCGCGTGGCGCCGGCCGTGCCGGTCGTCATGGCGGTCAGCGAGGAACCCGTGGCGTCCGGACTCGTTGCGAGCCTCGCGCGACCCGGCGGGCTCATCACCGGTCTGACCCGTGATGCCGGCTCCGAGATCGAGGCAAAGAGATTGCAGCTGTTGAAGGAGGCGGTGCCGGGGCTTTCCCGTGTCGCCTACGTAGGAACCAGAGGCAATTGGGAGAGCTTGGGAGGATTGAGCATCCGCGCCGCGGCCTCCAAACTGGGTGTCACGCTGATCCAAATCGAGCATCCAGCCACTCACTATGGCGAAGCCTTTGCCCTGATCGTCCGCGACCGGCCGGACGCACTGTTTTTTGCAAGGGACGCCTTGCCGTTCACCAACCGGCAGATCATTGCCGACTTCGCACTGACCGAGCGACTGCCTGGCGCCTACCCCTTCCGAGAGAACGTCTTGGCAGGCGGGCTGATGTCGTACGGGGTGAACGTGTCCGAACTGCTGCGTCTTGCGGCCGGCTATGTCGACAAGGTCCTGAAAGGTGCCAAGCCCGCCGAGTTGCCCATCGAGCAGCCGACCAAGTTCGAGTTGATCATCAATCTGAAAACAGCGGCGGTACTCGAACTCGCCATCCCGCCCGCCTTGCTGCTCAGTGCCGACGAGGTGGTCGAATGAACCGGCGGCGATTCCTGGCGGCCGCTGCAGGCGGGTTGGTATCGCCCGGCCTGGCGCGCGGGCAATCGACGAGTGTTCCCTTGATCGGATTTCTCAACGGATTTTCGCGTCAGGAATGGGCCGATCCAATTGCTGCGTTTCACAACGGCTTGGGCGAGACCGGGTACACCGAAGGCACCACTTGCGCGATCGAGTACCGCTGGGCCGAAAGCCAAAGCGATCGTTTGGCGGCATTGGCGACTGAGCTGCTGACCCGACCGATCGATGTCCTGGTTGCCACCGGCGGCAGCGTGGCCGCATTGGCGGCAAAGAAGGCGACGGCCAGTGTTCCGATCGTATTCGGCATCGGCGCCGATCCGGTCGCGATCGGACTGGTCGAGAGCTACAGCCGCCCCGGAGGCAATGCCACGGGGGTATATTTCCTGACCACCGAGCTCGAATCGAAGCGACTGGGCTTGCTGCGCGAATTGGTTCCCAACTGCGACCTTGATCGCAGTGCTGCTCAATCCCAAGCTGGGCATCGCCGGTCCGCAACGCGCGAGCATCGAGAAAGCGGCGCACGAGGCGAAGCAGGCCATTCACATCGAGCACGCCACGACGGACGAGGAGGTCGACGCCGCATTCGAGAGGTTTGCAGCTCTCAAGGCCAGCGCGGTTCTGGTCGGGGCCGATCCGTTCTTCCTGACCCGTCGGCGCAAGGTCGTCGCGCTGGCGGCACGCTATTCGATGCCGGCGATCTACGAGCAGCGTGAGTTTGCGCTCGACGGCGGTTTGGTGAGCTATGGCACCAGCCTCACCGACGCCACGCGGCATGTCGGGGTCTACACCGGTCGCGTGCTCCGGGGCGAGAAGCCCGCCACCCTCCCGATCCTGCGCTCGACCCGGCTTGCCCTGGTGCTAAACTTGAAGACAGCGGCGGCCCTCGGCCTCGCCATTCCGCCCGCGCTGCTGCTGAGTGCCGACGAGGTGATCGAATGATGGATCGCCGCCAGCTTGCGATCGGCTTGTGCGGCGCGGCGATCGCGCCAGCTGGTGCATGGGCGCAGAGCGCCGGGCCGAAGGGCAAGATCGGCTATGTCCATCCAGTCACCATCGACCCCGCCCACATCACCTTCTCGATCCTGCAGAAGGCGTGGCGGCGGCTGGGCTACGTCGATGGCAAAGACGTAGTTGCCCGTTCCGCCCGCGACGACCCTCGAAGACTGCCGACCGTGGTCGCCGAGGTGATCGGCGAAGGAGCCAATGTATTGATCGTAGTGGGTGCGGACGCAGTAAGGAGCGCGGCGCGCGCAACCAGCACGGTGCCGATCGTCGCGATCGATCTTGAGACCGATCCGGTGCGCACTGGCCTGATCTCCAGCTATTCGCGACCGGGCGGCAACGTGACGGGGCTGTTCCTGGATTTGCCGTCGCTCGCCACCAAATGGATCGAGCTGTTGCGCGAGGCTGCTCCCGGGCTGGATCGCATTGCACTCGTGTGGGACCGATCAACCGGTACGGACCAGCTGGATATTGCCATCGACATCGCAAACAAAATCGGCATCGAGGTCGTGAGCTTGGCGGTGCGGCCGTCCGACAATTTCGAAAGCGAGTTTGCCAAACTATCCGGCCCCGGGAAGACCGGTATTGTTCAACTGACGTTCCCGGGCATCAGTACGGTAGCTGCAGGCTATGCGGCGGCAGCCGAGAAGCACAAGCTTCCGACGATCGCTTTCTTGCGGGTGGTCGCCCACGCAGGTGTATTGATGAGCTACGGTCCCAGCCAGGAGCACTATTTCCCCAGGGCGGTCGAGCTCGCCGACAAGATTCTCAACGGCGCCAATGTCGGCGAGATCCCGATCGAGCGTCCCGCCAAATTCGAGTTCGTCGTCAACCTCAAGACCGCGCAGGCGCTCGGCCTAACGCTGCCGCCGTCGATCCTGGTGCGCGCCGACGAGGTGATCGAATGATGTTGGCGCGGGACATCGGCGACCGGTTGCGTCGTGGACTGGCGGAAGCCGTCCAGCAGGCGAAGGGCCGACTGTTCCGCAAGTATGCCGTTCTCCTGGTGTCCCTGGTCGGCAGCGCGCTCGTCATCAGCTCGGCGATCGAGACATACAATTCCTATCTCGAGAACCGCGAAGCGCTGATCGCCGTGCAGCGGGAGAAGGCGATCGGCGCGGCCACCATCATCGAGCAGTTCGTGAAGGAGATCGAGGGGCAGGTCGGCTGGACCACGCATGCGACGTTCGTCGCCGGGCCGAGCGGCGCCGAGCAGCGGCGGTTCGACTTCCTGCGCCTGCTGCGGCAGGCGCCGGCCATCACCGAGGTGGCCTATCTCGATCCCCAGGGCAAGGAGCAGCTACGCGTGTCGCGGCTGTCGATGGACGTCGCCGGCAGCGGGATCGATCGCTCCGGCGAGCGGCAGTTCAAGGAGGCGAAGGCCAATCGACGGCACGTGGGCGAGGTGTACTTCCGCAAGGATTCGGAACCCTACATGGCGCTCAGCATCGCCGGCCCGAGCCGCAGCGCCGGAGTGACGGTGGCGGAGGTGAACCTGAAGTTCATCTGGGACGTCATCTCGCGACTGCGGATCGGCAAGGCGGGTGCGGCCTACGTCGTCGACGAGCGCGGGCTGCTGATCGCTCATCCGGACATCGGCCTCGTCCTGCGCAAGACCGACTTGTCGGCGCTGCCGCAGGTTGCCGCGGCGCGATCGACGCCGAAGACCACCGGCAGCGGCATGGCATTTCCGGCCATCGCCCGCGATCCATCGGGACGCGAGGTGCTCACCGCCTCGGCGGCGGTGGCGACGCTCGGCTGGCACGTATTCGTCGACCTGCCGGTCAGCGAGGCGTTCGAGCCGCTCTACGCATCGTTCTGGCGAAGCATTGCCATCCTGCTGGCGGCGCTGGGGTTGGCCGGCCTGGCCGGCCTGTGGCTCGCGCGGCGCATGGTGGTGCCGATCCACGCCCTGGCTGATGGTGCGGCCCGCATCGGCCGAGGCGATCTCGATCATCGCCTGTCGATCAGGACCGGCGACGAGGTCGAGACGCTGGCGCAAGGGTTCAACGAGATGGCCGGCCGTCTCAAGGACTCGTACGAGGGGCTGGAGAGAAAGGTCGAGGAGCGGACACGCGAGCTGCAGGAAGCGCTCGAGCATCAGACGGCGACCGCCGAGGTGCTCGACGTCATCTCGCGCTCGCCGTCGCACATCCAGCCGGTCATGGACACGATCGTGGATACCGCGCGCAAGCTGTGCGGCGCGGAGCGGGCGATGGTGTGGCAGCATCGAGGGCGGCAGTTTCCGCCCGATTGCGTTCAGCGGCATCGACACGGCGAGGATCGAGATGATCGCCGAGCTACCGGCTGCCGGTGGGATCGGGCTCGATCGTCGGTCGAGCGGCGCTCGACGGGCGAGCGGTGCAGATCATCGACCCGAGCAGCGACCCGACCCTGAGTCCCGTGCAGGTCGACCTGAGCAGGTCGGGCAACCTGCGCACGGTGATGGCGGTGCCGCTGCTGCGGGAAGGCCAGGCGATCGGCGCCATCTCGGTCTCGCGCACGGTCGTTGCGCCATTCTCGGAGAAGCAGATCGGGCTGATCGAGACCTTCGCCGACCAGGCGGTGATCGCGATCGAGAACGTCCGGCTGTTCGAGGAGGTACAGCAGAAGAACCGTGAGCTCACTGAAGTCAACGCGCAAGTGACAGAGGCCCTGGAGCAGCAGACCGCAACCGCGGAGATCCTGCGGGTCATCTCGAGCTCGCCGACCGACGTCCAGCCGGTGTTCGAGGCCATCGCGAGGAGTGCGAAGGAGCTCTGCGAAGCTACCAATGGTGCGGTATTCCGCTTTGACGGCGACAAGATTCATTTCGCGGCCCACAACATGTTCTCCGCAGCCGCTCTCGATGCCATGCGCGACGTATTCCCGATGCCTCCGTGCCGCGGCAGCGTGGTCGCGCGTTCAATCCTCACCAAGGCGGTGGTCCACGTCGAGGATATCGCGGAGGATCCCGAGTACAGCATGAATGCGATCGTCGCGGCCGGGTTCCGCAGCGAGCTTGCCGTGCCGATGCTGCGCGAGAACGAGCCGATCGGAGCGATCATCGTCACCCGGATGGAGCGGCGGCCGTTCAGCGACCAGCAGATCGCGCTGCTGCAGACATTCGCCGAGCAGGCGGTGATCGCGGTCAACAACGTGCGGCTGTTCGACGAGGTGCAGGCGCGTACCCGCGAGCTGACCGAGTCGCTGCATCAGCAGACCGCGACCGCCGACGTATTGAAGGTGATCAGCCGCTCGACCTTCGATCTGCAGAAGGTCCTGGATGTTCTGGTCGAGACCGCCGCCAAGCTGTGCGAAGCGGACGGGGCGACGCTGGCGCGGCAGATCGGCAACGAGTTCGTTCGCGCCGGCATGTACGGATTCAGCCAGGAATTCGCCGATATTGCCAAGAGAACGAAGTTCGCTCCGGGACGCGGCACCGTTTCGGAGAGGGCCCTGCTCGAAGCGCGAGTGATCCAAGTGCCGGACGCGCAAGCCGATCCGGAGTACACTTGGAAGGAGGCCATCGAGATTGGCCGCGTGCGCACTGCATTGGGGGTGCCGCTGATGCGCGAGAAGACGCCGATCGGCGTGCTTTCGCTCGTACGCTGGACGGTCCGACCGTTCACCGAGAAGCAGATCGAGCTGCTGCAGACTTTCGCCGACCAGGCGGTGATCGCCATCGAGAACGCTCGCCTGTTCGAAGCCGAGCAGACCCGGACGCGCGAGCTCGCCCGCTCGGTCGGCGAGCTCGAGGCGCTGGGCGAGGTCGGGCGCGCGGTCAGCTCGACGCTCGACCTCGAGAAGGTGCTCGAAACCGTGGTATCGAAGGCAGCCGATCTCGGCGCCGCCGACGGCTGTTCGATCTTCCGCTATCGCGAAAGCGACCGCACGCTGCAGCTATGGCGCTCGTCGGGGCTCGATCCCAAGCTCGAGACCCAGGTGCGTGGGCTCAGGCTCAAGGCCGCCGAAGTTGATGATGGGCAAGGCGATTGCCTCGGGCGAGGCGATGCAGCTCGGCGACCTCAGCGGCGGGCCCGACAATCCGCTGCGCCGGCTGGCGATATCCGCCGGATTCAAGTCGGTCCTGTTCGTGCCGCTGATCCGCGCCGAGCGGGCGTTTGGCGTGCTCATCCTGCAGCGCAAGCGACCGGAGCCGTACGATGCCGCAACCGTGTCGCTGCTGACGACGTTTGCCAGCCAGTCGACGCTGGCGATCCAGAATGCGCGGCTGTTCCGGGAGATCGAGGAGAAGGGGAAGCAGCTCGCGATCGCCAGCCGCCACAAGTCGCAGTTCCTTGCCAACATGAGCCACGAGCTGCGGACGCCGCTCAATGCCGTCCTCGGCTATACCGAGCTGATCCAGGATGGCGTCTACGGCGCCATGCCGGAGAAAGTGACCGCGGTGCTCGACCGCGTGCAGGCGAATGGCCGCCATCTGCTTGGCCTGATCAACGACGTGCTCGATCTGTCGAAGATCGAGGCCGGGCAACTGCAACTTGGTATCGGGGAGTATTCGATGCGCGACGTGGTCCATACCGTCGTGGCGGCGACGGAACCTCTGGCCGCCAGCAAGAAACTGCCGATCAAGATCGATCTTGCCGAGCGGCTGCCGGCGGCGCGCGGCGACGAGCGGCGCATCTCGCAAGTGCTGCTCAATCTGCTGGGCAACGCCATCAAGTTCACCGAGGAGGGCGAGATCCGGATCGCCGCCGCCGTGAATGCCGACCATTTCGTGGTATCGGTGAGCGACACCGGACCCGGCATACCCGTGCCCGAGCAGGAAAAGATTTTCGAGGAGTTTCACCAGGTCGACAGCTCGAACACGAAGGTCAAGGGCGGAACCGGACTGGGCCTCGCCATCTCGCGGCGTATCATCGAATTGCATGGCGGCCAGATCACGGTTGACTTCAGACCTCGGACGCGGCTCGACATTTACGATCAAACTGCCGGTGGAGGCCGTACAGCAGGCGGGGGTGTCATGACGAAACTCATACTCATCGTCGAGGACCAGGAGGACAATCGAGCAATCCTGCGCGACCTGCTGACCTCGGCGGGCTACACCTACATCGAGGCGGTGAACGGCAGCGACGGCGTCGAGGCCGCCCGGCGGCAGCGGCCGGACCTGATCCTGATGGACATTCAGCTGCCCGTGCTCGACGGCTACCAGGCGACGAGGCAGATCAAGGCCGACCCGCAGTTGCGCGCGATACCGGTCATCGCGGTGACGTCCTACGCGCTCAGCGGCGATGAATTGAAGGCGCTGGCCGCCGGCTGCGACGCATATGTGACGAAGCCCTACAGCCCGCGCCAGCTCCTGGCCATCGTTCGCTCTTTCCTGGCCGATGGAGCCTGACGATGCGCGACAAGCCGCTGATTCTCGTCGTCGATGACGTCGAGGCCAATGTCGACATCCTGGCGACACGCCTCGATGCGCTGGGCTATGCGATCATAACGGCGCGCGACGGGGAGGAGGCGATCGAGCGGGCACGGGCCGATCTGCCGGACCTCATTCTGCTCGACATCATGATGCCGAAGCTCGACGGGCTCGAGGTCACGCGTCGGCTGAAGTCGGATAGCTCGCTGCCGTTCATGCCGATCATCCTGGTGACCGCCAAGTCCGATATCCGCGACGTGGTGGCCGGGCTCGACGCCGGCGGCGACGAGTACTTGACGAAGCCGGTTGATCACGCCGCACTTGCGGCCCGCGTCCGGTCGATCCTGCGGATCAAGCGGTTCCACGACCAGGCGCAGGAGCAGGCGCGGCAACTCGAAAGCCAGGCCACCGAGCTTGCCCGACTGAACGCCACACTCGAGAGTCGGTGCAGGCGCAGGTCGCCGAGCTCGAGCGCCTGCATCGGCTCAAACGCTTCCTGCCGCAGCAGGTGGCGGAGGTGGTCATTTCATCGGAGCGCGAAAAGCTGCTGACCAGTCACCGCCGCGAGATAACGGTGGTGTTCTGCGACCTGCGCGGATTCACCGCCTTCGCCGAGATCGCCGAGCCGGAGGAGGTCATGGGCGTCCTTGGTGCCTACCATGCCGCCGCCGGCGCGCTGATCGAACGGTACGAGGCGACGCTCGAGCGCTTCACCGGCGACGGACTGATGCTGTTCTTCAACGATCCGCTGCCCTGCGAGGATCCGGCGGCGAGGGCGGTGCGGCTGGCAATCGAGCTGCGTGCCGCGGTGACGCAGCTGAGCGAGCAATGGCGGCGGCAAGGTCATCAGCTCGGTCTCGGTATCGGCATCGCGCTCGGCTTTGCGACGCTCGGGCAAGTCGGCTTCGAGGGCCGGGGCGATTACGCGGCGATCGGAACGGTGGTCAACCAGGCTTCGCGCCTGTGCGACCAGGCCAAGGCCGGCGAGA
The DNA here is from genome assembly GCA_963750535.1 of uncultured Alphaproteobacteria bacterium. GTDB lineage: Bacteria > Pseudomonadota > Alphaproteobacteria > Rhizobiales > Hyphomicrobiaceae > JAKFWF01. The sequence goes on from CAVVRF010000047.1 coordinate 74,281, forward strand.
TTCTCGTCTCGCAGCGCGTCTGGCTCGCAGTTGGCGCGCTCGCCGAAACAGAGCCGCTTGGCGAGCTGACGCTGAAGGGACTGCGCCAGTCGATCGAGACCCATCGCGTCATCGGCCTGGCGCCTGATGCGACGCCCGCCGGCATCGTGGCTGGCAACGAAGTGCGCGCCGCGCATGCGACAGATCCGGGCGCATGAACGCCGACGCCTGCAATTCCGCACGCACCTCGATCGATGTGCGTGAGCCGCTTGCGGCAGCTATCGCGCGATGCCGATCCCGGCGGCGGCAGCGGTGATGCGGGCTTGCTCCTCTGGCGCATCCTTGAATACCGCCAGCGCTCCGGCCAAAGCAGCCTTGGCGGCCTCGGTCTCGCCCAGCACGGTTCGCGAGCGCATCAGCTGGATCCAGCCGTCGGCGTCGCGGGGAGACTTCTCGAGGCGCGCGGCGAGGCCATCGACCATGCCGCGAATCATTGCCGAACGTTGCGCCGGGTCCATCTGATCGGCGGCGGCCATCTCCTGCGCCGACGGGCCGCGCTGGCTCGGGTGGGGTGCCGCAGGCGGTGGCTCGCCCCTCTCCTTCAGCGCTTGCAGGATGCCGCCGGAGCGGCTGTCGGGAGCCGCCGGCAGTCTCGTGCTCACGTCGACACCGAGTTGTGCGGCAAGCTCGACGATCTGTCCGCGCAGGTCCGGGCCCCAGGCGCCGTCGGCTTCGCCATCGCCAAGCAGGGCGATCCAGCTCTCGAGAGCGTCGCGCCCATTGCCGGACTGCTGTTGCGCCAGCCCTCTGAAGTAGCGGGCACGCGGTTCGCTGGCGTCGAGGGCCAGCGCCCGATCGAAGATCGCTTTGGCCTGGGCTCCGACCTCGCCGTCGGCGACGCGCACCAGCGCCTCGCCATACGAGGCCAGCAGCGTCGCATTGTCCGGCTGCAGCTCGGTCGCCTTGCGGTAGGCCTCGGCGCCTTCCGGATAGTGACCGATCGAAATGTGCGACCAGCCCAGCATGCGCCAGGTCTCGACATCTCCGGGCTGCTTCTTCAGGCGCTGGACCAGTCGCTCGATCATCTCGTCGACCGAGCCGAGCGCCTGGTTGCTGCCGGCAGGGGTTGCCGCCGATACCTGGGTGGGCTGAGCCGCCGGCAATGCAGCAGCGCCGGCCGCGGCTGCGCGGAACGTCGGCTCCTGGCTGTCGCCGCCGCGCACGAGCTGTGTCGCCGCGCGACTAGCGGAAGGCAGCTCGGGGCGGCCGACGTTAGCGTAAAGCAGCATGCTGCCGATCGCTATGACGCCGGTCACGGCGACCGTCGTCAGATGCCGCGCGGCCAGCGATAGCGGCCTGCCGACGTCCGCCTTGCTTGACGCCGCATTGAGCAGCCTTCGCTTGATCTCCACCCCGGCAGCCATGGCTTGCGCGGCATCGATTGCGCCGTCGGACTGCTCTCGCTCGAGCTCGCCCAGCTGGTCACGATAGATTTCGAGCTCACTTGCGGCGACTTCGTGCCGGGTACCGCGATCGCGAAGCAGCGGAGCAGACAGCCAGACCGCGGTGGCAGCGGTCATCAGCATTAGGATGGTCCACAGCAGCATGTGTCTACCTCCGGGCCTCGGGTGCCGCTTGAATTGGCCGCCAGGCGCCATCGCGGAGCAGCAGCGCGACACGCTTCTCGTCATCACCTGACAACTCGGCTGCCGCATCAGGCACCGGTGCCCGCGCGTGGGCCCGCAAGGTGCGCAACAGCGTCAGCATCGCCAGGACGATCAGCGCTGCGGGGCCAAACCACAGCAGCAGCGTGTTGATCTGGAACGGGGGCTTCAGCAGCACGAAATTGCCGTAGCGCGCGACGATGAAGTCGATTGCCTGGCTGTCGCTGTCGCCGGCGGTCAGGCGCTCGCGCACGAGCAGGCGCAGATCCTTCGCCAGCGGCGCGTTCGAGTTGTCGATCGACTGGTTCTGGCACACGACGCAGCGCAGGGTCTGGCCGATCTCGCGGGCGCGAGCCTCGAGCGTCGGGTCCTTCAGCATTTCGTCCGGCGCGACCGCGCCGGCGCCGGACAGCAACGCCGCCTGCATGATCGCGCACGAAAACAGCACTCGGAATGGTTTCATCATCGTTCGCCCCCAAGGGAAGCCAGAAGCGGCTCGAAGGTTTGCTGCCACACGTCCTCGGTGATCGGTCCGGCGTGGCGATAGCGGATACGGCCCGTGCGATCGATCACGAAAGTTTCGGGCACGCCGGTGACACCAAGATCGATGCCGAGGCGCCCGCTGCTGTCGTCGCCGACCTTCAGGTACGGATCGCGGTGGGTCTTGAGCCACTTCAGGCCCTCGCCCGGTTTGTCCTTCCAGTTGATGCCATAGAGCGGGATCGTGCCCTGCCGGGCGATACGCAGGAGCGTCGGATGCTCGACGCGGCAGCCCGCGCACCAGGAGGCGAAGACGTTCAGCAGCGCGACCTTGCCGGAGAGATCCTCGGTGCCGAGGCCCTGCCCCGCGCCATCGAGCGGCGATAGCGCAAAACGCGGCGCCGGCCGGTCGATCAGCGTCGAAGGCATTCTGCGCGGATCGTTGGTCAGCGCGAAGCCGAGGCCAGATGCGATTGCGACAAAAATCGCGAGCGGCAGCAGGCGGGTCAGTGCGGCGGTCGGTCGGGGCATGCGATGGCCACTCCTATTCCGCTGGCACGATGTGCGCGGGCGAGGAAATCATCGCCGGCTTGCGCGCCGATTGCGGCGAGCCGACGCGCAATCGCCGGTCGGCCAGCGAAACGAAGCCGCCAAGCGCCATGATCAGGAAGCCGAGCCAGATCCACGGCACCAGCGGATGATAATAGAAGCGCACCGGGAACGAGCCGTCGCCCGCCGGCTCGCCGATGGTGATGTAAATGTTCGAGATCATGTTCGTGCGGATTCCGGCCAAGGTCGTCATCTGCTCGCGCACCGGGTAGAAGCGGCGCTCGCTCACCAGCGTCGTCAAGGAGCGGCCACGCAGCGAAACGTCGAATGTCGCCTGCTGCGATTCGTAGTTGGGCCCGGCCACCACCTGGACGTCGCGGAAGCGGACATCATAGCCGGCGTGCTCGAAGGTCGTCCCCGGCTGCAGCTGCCGGACGGCTTCCGTCGCCCACGCCGACATGCCGGTGACGCCGGCAACGGTCACTCCCATGCCGGCATGGGCGAGGACGAGACCGTAGAATGCCAATGGCGTGGTGCGGGCCAGGCGGACCGTCGTCTCGTAGGGCGACAGGCCGAGGCGGACGCGATAGGCGAGCATCGCCAGCGAGCCGCCGATCAGCCACGTCGCGAGCCCCATTCCGATCGCCGGGGCAACGACGGCGAGCAGGCCGCGTCCGAGCGAGAGCAGGCCGACCAGTGCAATGATGGCGACCACCGCGAGCGCAGGGAGCTTGAGGCGTGACAGCGCCTCGCGAATATCGCTTCGCTTCCACTTGAGCATCGGGCCGATCGCCATCGCGACCAGCAGCGGCACCATGATCGGCACGAACGTGAGATTGAAGTACGGCGGTCCGACCGAGATCTTGTCGCTGGTCATCAGGTCGATCGCGAGCGGATAGAACGTGCCGAGGAACACGGTTCCGGCGGCGGCCAGCAGCAGCATGTTGTTGAGGGTCAGCGCCCCTTCGCGGCTGACCGGCGCGAACGGGGCGGCATGGCGCAGCACCGGCATGCGGACGGCGTAGAGCGCCAGCGCGCCGCCGGTCGCGGCGATCAGCAGCAACAGGATGAACACGCCGCGGGCGGGATCGGTCGCGAAGGCGTGCACGCTCGTGAGCACGCCGGAACGGACCAGGAAGGTGCCGACGAGGCTGAGCGAGAAGGTGAGAATACCGAGCAGGATGGTCCAGCTGACGAGTGCGTTCCGGCGCTCGACCACCAGCGCCGAATGCAGCAGCGCGGTTCCGGCGAGCCAGGGCATGAAGGATGCATTCTCGACCGGATCCCAGAACCACCAGCCGCCCCAGCCGAGCGTGTAGTAGGCCCAGAAGCTGCCGAGCATGATGCCGATGGTCAGAAAGCACCATGCCGCCAGCACCCAGGGGCGTACCCAGCGGGCCCAGGCGGCGTCGACCTTGCCCTCGATGAGAGCGGCCACCGAGAATGAGAACGCCATCGAGAACCCGACGTAGCCGAGATAGAGAAACGGCGGGTGGAAGGCGAGACCGGGGTCCTGCAGGATCGGGTTGATGCCGTTGCCGTCGAGAGGAGCTGGGTCGAGGCGCTCGAACGGGTTCGAGGTGAACGCGATGAAGGCGAGGAAGCCGAAGCCGATCATGCCTTGCACGGCAAGCGCGTCGGCCTTGAGAGCCGCCGGCAGGTTGCGGCCATAGACCGCCAGCGCCGCTCCGAACAGCGCCAGGATCAGCACCCAGAGCAGCATCGAGCCTTCGTGGTTCGCCCATACGCCGGAGACTTTGTAGAGGAGGGGCTTCGCCGTGTGCGAGTTGGCGGCCACGATGCCGACCGAGAAATCCGACGTGACGAAGGCCCAGACCAGCGCTGCGAATGCGGCGACGACGCAGGCGGCTTGTGCAAGCGCGGCCTGTCGCGCGTAATCCATCAGCGCAGGCTCGCGCCGCCGCGCGCCGATCAGCGGTACGATCGCCTGGGTCAGCGAGATCGCGAGGGCCAGCAGGAGGGCGAAGTGGCCGATTTCTGGAACCATGCGGATTGACCTCGAATGGATGGTGAGCGCTGGTGCGCCTGGAAAGCCCTATCTGAGAAGCTGCGCGAGCTCGGCATCGCCTGCCGATGTCGCAATCTCGCCTGCGGTCTCGCGCTTCTTGTTGCGCAAGCCTCGATCCGCGCCGCGCGCGATCAGCAGCTTGACGACATCGACCCGCCGCTCGCTCGTCGCGATCATCAGTGCGGTGTTGCCATTGTTGTTGCGCACATTCGGCCGGGCACCCTTCTGAAGCAGGCTGTCGACGACGGCGGCAAGTCCGCGCCGGCTGGCGAGCATCAAGGGCGTGTTCCCGGCCGGTGTCGGACGATCTACGTCGGCGCCCCTGGCGATCAGCTCGAGCGCAAGGTCGCCATGGCCGTGCTCGAGGGCCGCTAGAAGCGGTGTCACACCCGTCGCGTCGGCGAGGGAGTGGCTCGCGCCGGCGGCGAGCAATGCGGACGTTGCCGGCTTGTTGTCTTGCCGCGCCGCGAGCAGCAATGCGGTGCGCTGGCGCTGATCGACGGCATCGATCTGCGCGCCGTGCTTTACCAGCAGCGACACCAGCGTTGCAGGACATGAAGCGGCGACCATCATCAGCAACGTGCTGCCATCCGGGCCGGCGAAGCGGCTGTCCGCGCTGGCGTCGAGCAGCGCCGCCATTGCCCGCTCGTGGCATCCGCGTGCCGCCAGCGCCGAAGCGGTCAGCCCTGCTGCATTCCGCCGACTGACGTCCGCGCCGGACTTCGCGAGCAAGGCGACGACCGGCGCCCTCCCCTTGGCGGCAGCCAGCATCAGCGGCGTTTCGGCGGCACGATTGGCGGTATCGGCAGCGGCACCGGCGTCGAGCAAACGGCTGACGACGGTGAGGTGGCCGGCAGCCGCCGCAAGCGAGAGCGCGGTATTGCCGTCCTCGTCGGTGGCCGCAAGGTCCGTCGCTGCGGCGGCGAGCTTTTGCACGACCTCGGCTTGTCCCCGTGCCGCCGCGTCGAGCAGCGGTGGACGGCCGTTGCGGGCCGGGACCGTCGCCGACACGATGGCTGTGCTCGACCACGGCTTGGCGGCGGGCGCTTGCTCGCGAGCGGGTTTTGGCGCCGCATCCGCCAATTCGGCCAGCAGTCGTATCGAGTCGCCATGCCCGCGTGCCGCCGCCTTCTGCAACCAGACCCGCGCCGCCACCAGGTCGGGCTCGCCGCCCCGGCCGCTGACGAGCATTCGGGCCAGATTGTATTGCGCCTTGATATGGTCATGTGCCGCCGCGGCCTTCATCCACCGCAATGCGGCGGCATCGTCCTGGGGCACGCCGCGACCCGAGCGATAGAGAGAGGCCAATTGATACTGGGCTTCGGCATTGCCACCGCGCGCGGCTTTCTCCAGGAGCGCGGCGGCGGTAGCAAAGGTGCCCTGCCGGACGGCGGTTTCGGCGTCGGGCGAGGGTGCCGCCTGTGCCGACGCGATTGATGGCAGCGCGATCGCGGCGCCGCCTGCGAGCGCCAGCGAGATGCCGATCCATATCGTGCTAGGCCGTGCCATATTTGGTCTCGATCTCGATGCCGATGCTCTTGAGGAAGTCCGTCGGCAGAATGCCGCCGGCACAGACGATGACAGCGTCGTTGGCGATCATATGGCGACGCCCTTGGTGCTCGATCTCGACGGCGTCCGGCGTGATCCGTTTCACCTGCGACTTGAGCACGACCTTGAGGCTTCCCGCCCGCACCGCCGCGTCGACCCGTTGCCGGTTCTTCTGCCGGGCGCGCGCGAATGCCTCGCTGCGGTAGGAGAGGGTAACCTGTGTCCCCTTCTCCTCGGCGATGCTGGCGGCGGCCTCGAGCGCGCTGTCGCCGCCGCCGACCACGAGGACACGCTTGCCGCTGTATTGGCTGGGATCGATCAGCCGGTAGACGACCTTCGGCAGTTCCTCGCCCTCGACTCCGAGGCGTCTCGGCGTGCCCCGCCTGCCGATCGTCAACAGCACCGCCCGGGCTGCGTGCTGGCCCTTCGTCGTCTTGACGATGAAGCCGCTGGCGGTGCGGGTGACGGCCTCCGCGCGCTCGCCGTAGCTGATCTTCAGGCCGGTATCGCGCGCGACGCGACTCCAGAACGCGAGCAGCTTCTCCTTGCCGATCTCGCGGAATTTGACCTGCCCGAACATCGGCAATGTGGCGGGCGAGGTCATCACCAGCTTGCCGCGCGGGAAGTGTGCGACCGTGCCGCCGAAGCTTTCCTGCTCGATGGTGACCGCGCGAAGGCGCTTCTCCATGGCCGCGAGGCCAGCGGAGAAGCCCGCGGGCCCGCCGCCGACGATCACGAGATCGAGCTGATTGCCGCTCCTGAGTCCATCCAGCCCGGCGATCGAATTGACCGCCTGGCGGCCTTGCTCGATGGCATTGCGGATCAAGCCCATGCCACCGAGCTCGCCGGCGATGAAGAGGCCTGGAACGTTGGTCTGGAAATCGGGCCCGACATGCGGCAGGTCGATGCCGCGCTTCTCCGTGCCGAAAACGAGACTGATCGCGCCGCGTGGACATGCGGCACGGCAGGCACCGTGCCCGATGCACTCGCTGGGCTCGATAAGAGCGGCCTTGCCGTTTATGAGACCCAGCACATCGCCTTCGGGGCACACTCGCGTGCAAGCACCACAGCCGACGCAAAGCGCCGCATCGATTTTCGGGTGAAGGGATGATGGCTGGTCGAGCCCAGCCTCGGCGGCCGCGCTCATCACTGCCAGGCTGCGCCGCTCGGCGCGGGTGCGCAGCCCGAGATAAATCGCCCAGATCAAAATCAACGGCACAGCATACGCTGCGAGCATTGGTGCCATTCGACCTTTCCGCGTGACTGGTGGCGCAACCGGTCAGTTCGCAAGCCGGTGCCGCACTTATGAGTGCGACCGCAGGCGCAGCCGGTGGAACCATGCTGCCCCTGTTCTTCGGCGACGAGCCGACGGTGTGTGCCGGTATCGTCTTGCGGAAACTGACGCGAAAGCTCGCGCCGCTCGGCTGATCCCTGTCCGTCGGATGCCTGCCTGAAACAAACAACGGCTGGAGCACTGGATTATTCCCCGCGTGCTCCGATCAAGATCGAGAAGCCCTGAATGTGGCCTTCGGATGATCCCGTGCGGACCCAGACAAAATTTCGCCCTAATCGGAACCGAGGAAGCCGCCTGTCCGTAGGAATGTCTGCCCCAAGATTTCTTGATCCGGCTGCGAATGCGATCGGTTGTTCGCATGCGAGCCCAAAGTCACGTGGGGAATGACATGGCCGAACCCGTTCTGCTGGATAGAGTTCATCGGCGACACGCCGGCGGGCCCGCCGTGCGCGACAAAACGCCTGTCGGGGTTGCGCCGTCACGCGCACGTGCGGGCGCTGCCAGGAGCCAGCTGGTGGCGCGATACGTCAAGGGGCCGATGGCGCGGCTCACGCCGGCGGTCATCGCGATGGCGGTCATCGCGGTAGTGATCGTCGGCTGGCTCGATAGTGACGAAGGTCATCTGACACCTGAGAGCGGAACCGGCTACTGGCTTGGCATCATCGGCGCATCGGCGATGCTGCTGCTGCTCGTCTATCCGCTCCGCAAGCGAATTCCGCGGCTGCAATTCCTCGGCGCGGTGCCGTTCTGGTTCCGCTTCCACATGCTGCTCGGCATCGTCGGCCCGCTGCTGGTTTTGTTTCACAGCAATTTCAAGCTTGGCGCGCTGAACAGCAACGTCGCGCTTGTTTCCATGCTGATCGTCGCCTTCAGCGGCGTCGTCGGCCGCTATATCTACGGCAAGATCTATCTGGGATTGAGCGGGCACCGGGCCACTGTTCGGGAGGTCCTGGACGATGCCGCCGAATTGCGAACGGCGCTCGATCGCGATCTGCCCGGCGGTGAAAAGGTCATCCGGGAGCTGAGCGAGCTTGCGGACACGGCGATGAAGGCACCACGCTCCGTGCTCGGCGGCATGATGTCGCTGCTGGCCGCGTACCGGCGGACGCACGTAGCGAGCATCCGGATCGGCAGGGAGCTGCGGGCGGCATTGGCGATCGAGGCAAAGCGACAGCGCTGGTCGGGGCGCGAGCGACGCAGACGCGAACGGGCGATCCGCGACCTCGTCGATGTTCATCTCACCGCGGTCAACAGGGCAGCGGCCTTCGGGCTCTACGAGCGGCTGTTCGCACTCTGGCATGTGCTGCATCTGCCGCTGTTCCTGCTGCTGATCGCGGCGGCCGTGGTCCACGTCATCGCCGTCCACCTCTATTGATCGCTCACTGATCGATGCCGGGAATTCGACCCGTTCTGCTGGCAATCGCGGCCGCATTCTGCGTTTCGGCCGTGAGCGGCGCATTGGCGCAGAGCCTGTTCGAGAAGCTGGTGATGCCGGGGCCGTTGATCGAAGGGCACGCCAAGCTCGAAAAGGACTGCATGAAATGCCACGAGGCGTTCACGCGGCAATCGCAGTCGCGGCTCTGTCTCGACTGCCACAAGGACATCGATCGCGATCGCAAGGATCGGCGGGGCTTCCACGGCCGCCAGGCAAATGCGTTGGCGCAGGACTGCCGCCACTGCCACAGCGATCACAAGGGACGGACGTCCGATATCGTCCAGCTCGATCGCGAGACGTTCAATCATGCGGTGACGAACTTCGAGCTCAAGGGCGCACATGCTTCGGTGGCCTGCGACGGGTGCCACAAGCCGAAGATCAAGTTCCGCAACACGCCGGGGCGCTGCGTCGACTGCCACAAGGCGATTGATCGGCACAAGGGCCGGCTCGGGGAAAGCTGCGACGGTTGCCACGGCGACAAGGACTGGCGGACGGTCAAGCCGTTCGACCATGCAAAGACCAAGTTCGCCCTTGACGGCGCGCACAAGAATGTCGCCTGCACCGCCTGTCATGCCGGCGAGCACTACAAGGGACTGGCGACGAACTGCAATGCGTGCCACGCGATCCAGGACCGGCACGCGGGCCGTTATGGCGTGAAATGCGAGACCTGCCACAGGCCGGAGAAGTGGTCGCGCATCGTCTTCAACCACGATCGCGCGACCCGGTTTGCACTGCGTGGCCAGCATGCGCGGGTGAAGTGCGACGCGTGCCATACCGGCGATCTGTACCGTGACAAATTAGCGATGACCTGCGTGTCATGTCACAAGAAGAATGATCCGCACAAAGGCTCACTCGGATCGCAGTGTCAAAATTGTCACCGGGAGACCGGCTGGCGGACGAAGGTGGCCTTCGATCACGAGGCAACGCGTTTTCCATTGATCGGCAAGCATGCGGTGGTGCCGTGCGAGGAGTGTCACCGCAGCTCGAACTTCAAGGACACGTCGCGCTCCTGCGCCGATTGCCACAAAGATGATCATCATGAAGGACGGCTGACGAAGGAGTGCGGCCGGTGTCACAACCCGAATGGCTGGGCGCGCTGGCGCTTCGATCACAATGTGCAGACCAGGTATCCGTTGACCGGTGCACACCAGGGGTTGCAGTGCCACGCGTGCCACTCGGAAAAGCAGGTCGCCAAGGTCACGGCGCGAACGGATTGTTACGCCTGTCATGGCCGTGACGACATTCACCAAGGCTCGTTCGGCCGCGCGTGCGAGCAGTGCCACACGACGATATCCTTCAAGCAGCGAGTTGGACGCAGATGATCCGGGATCGGGGCAAATGCGGCGATGATGGCGATCGCGTGCCGGGGAGGAATAATACGGTGTGCGAACCGTTGTCATGGGGAGGCATGAAGGCTACCGGCGCCAGGGTCCATCGAGGACGCGCCAAGAGGGATTGGCCTGACATGCGGGGAGACCCTGATGGCCGGGGGGCCATGAGGAAGCAGCGGCGTTACGCCGCGGTGCCCGGTTCGGGCTGAACAGAGGCGCCTGTCGTGCCGCGGTTGCGCGGCTCGGCGAATTGTCTGCGGGGACACGGGGAACAATAGGGGGATGCGTGGCTCGGCCGTTGGCCGGCCACGCAACGGCGCTGCGTGCGCACTGCAGATCCGATTAGGGGGCCGAGTTGCCGGGGGCGACGAGACATTGGCTATCGATTGCGCTGACGCCGTTGCTTGCCGTGATGTTCGGCATGCTGGCGGTTACGCACGCGGTGGCGCAGCAGGGCATCAGGGGGCCGTTCGACCACTTGATGACCGGGTTTCCGCTGGTCGGCAGCCATCTGAGCGTCGACTGCGAATCCTGCCATGTACGCGGGCGCTTCAAGGGAACACCGCGAGCCTGCTCCGGCTGTCACAATGGTACGATTGCCACCGGCAAGCCGATACGGCACGCGCCCACCACGAATGCATGTGAGTCCTGCCATACGGCGGCGGGGTGGCGGCAAGTTCGCTACGATCATGCGCAGGCGCTGGGGCCGTGTGCCGGCTGCCACAGCGGTACGCACGCGCGCGGCAAGCCGCCGATGCACGTCGTCACCGCGGCGCCTTGCGAGACCTGCCACAAGAGCACGCTGCGCTTCAAAGGGGCGAAATGGGACCACACCGGCATCAGCGCCGGCTGCGCCGCTTGCCACAACGGGGCGACGGCGAAGGGCAAATCGGCGACGCATATCGTTACGCCGGCGCCTTGCGAGTCCTGCCACACCAGCACGACGACGTTCCTCGGCGCCAAGATGAGCCATGCCGGCATCAGCACCGGCTGCGCCGCTTGCCATAACGGAGCGACCGCGAAGGGCAAATCGGCGACACATATCGTCACGCCGGCACCTTGCGAGTCCTGCCACACCAGCACGACGACGTTCCTCGGCGCCAAGATGAGCCATGTTGGCATCACCAGCGGCTGCGCCGCCTGCCACAACGGGGCGACGGCGAAGGGCAAGTCCGCCGGGCACGTGACGACGACGGCGTCCTGCGAGACCTGCCACAAGAGTACGACGACGTTCACCGGCGCCACGTTCAACCACACCGGCATCACCAGCGGCTGCGCCTCGTGCCACAACGGCACCACCGCGAAAGGCAAGTCGGCCGGGCACGTGACGACGACGGCGTCCTGCGAGACCTGCCACAAGAGCACGACGACGTTCACCGGCGCCACGTTCAACCACACCGGCATCACCAGCGGCTGCGCCTCGTGCCACAACGGCACCACGGCGAAAGGGAAGTCAGCCGGGCACGTGACGACGACGGCGGCCTGCGAGACCTGCCACAAGAGCACGACGACGTTTACCGGCGCCACGTTCAACCACACCGGCATCACCAGCGGCTGTGCCTCGTGCCACAACGGCACCACGGCGAAAGGGAAGTCGGCCGGGCACGTGACGACGACGGCAGCCTGCGAGACCTGCCACAAGAGCACGACGACCTTTACCGGCGCCACGTTCAACCACACCGGCATCACCAGCGGCTGTGCCTCGTGCCACAATGGTACGACGGCGAAGGGCAAATCGGCGACGCATATCGTTACGCCGGCGCCTTGCGAGTCCTGCCACACCAGCACGACGACGTTCCTCGGCGCCAAGATGAGCCATGCCGGGATCAGCACCGGCTGTGCCGCTTGCCACAATGGCGTAACCGCTAAAGGGCAGTCGGCGACGCATATCGTCACGCCGGCGCCCTGCGAGTCCTGCCACACCAGCACGACGACGTTTCTCGGCGCGAAGATGAGCCATGTCGGCATCAGCACCGGCTGCGCCTCGTGCCACAATGGCGCCACGGCGAGAGGCAAGCCGGCCGGCCACGTGACCACGACGGCGGCCTGCGAGACCTGCCACAAGAGCACGACGACGTTCGCCGGCGCCACGTTCAATCACACCGGCATCACCAGCGGCTGCGCCTCGTGCCACAACGGCACCACGGCGAAGGGCAAGCCGGCCGGCCACGTGACCACGACGGCGGCCTGCGAGACCTGCCACAAGAGCACGACGACGTTCTCCGGCGCCACGTTCAATCACACTGGCATCACCAGCGGCTGCGCCTCGTGCCACAACGGCACCACGGCGAAGGGCAAGCCGGCCGGCCACGTGACCACGACGGCGGCCTGCGAGACCTGCCACAAGAGCACGACGACGTTCTCCGGCGCCACGTTCAACCACACCGGCATCACCAGCGGCTGCGCCTCGTGCCACAACGGCACCACGGCACGCGGCAAGCCGGCGGGCCACGTGACAACGACGGCGGCCTGCGAGACCTGCCACAAGAGCACCACGACGTTCGCCGGCGCCACGTTCAACCACACCGGCATCACCAGCGGCTGCGCCTCGTGCCACAACGGCACCACGGCACGCGGCAAGCCGGCGGGCCACGTGACGACGACGGCGGCCTGCGAGACCTGCCACAAGAGCACCACGACGTTCTCCGGCGCCACGTTCAACCACACCGGCATCACCAGCGGCTGCGCCTCGTGCCACAACGGCACCACGGCACGCGGCAAGCCGGCGGGCCATGTGGCGACGACGGCGGCCTGCGAGACGTGCCATCGCAGCACCTCGACGTTCTCCGGCGCCACGTTCAACCACACCGGCATCACCGCGAACTGCGCCTCGTGCCACAACGGCACCACGGCACGCGGCAAGCCGGCGGGCCACGTGGCGACGACGGCGGCCTGCGAGACGTGCCATCGCAGCACCTCGACGTTCTCCGGCGCCACGTTCAACCACACCGGCATCACCGCGAACTGTGCCTCGTGCCACAACGGCACCACGGCACGCGGCAAGCCGGCGGGCCACGTGGCGACGACGGCGGCCTGCGAGACGTGCCATCGCAGCACCTCGACGTTCTCCGGCGCCACGTTCAACCACACCGGCATCACCGCAAACTGTGCCTCGTGCCACAACGGCACCACGGCACGCGGCAAGCCGGCGGGCCATGTGGCGACGACGGCGGCTTGCGAGACCTGCCATCGCAGCACCTCGACGTTCTCCGGCGCCACGTTCAATCACACCGGCGTCACCGGCGGCTGCGCCTCATGCCACAACGGCACCACGGCGAAGGGCAAGCCGACGAACCACGTGCCAACCAACATGCCCTGCGAGACGTGTCACCGCAGCACCTCGACGTTCGCCGGCACCCGGATGAACCACTCCGGAATCATTGCTGGATGCGCGTCGTGCCACAACGGCGTCTATGCCGAGGGTAAGCCTAAAGATCATCCGCGCACGACCGCAGCTTGCGAGACGTGCCACAGGACAGCCGGGAGTTGGAAGCGATAATATGAAACTACGCAGCCAACTCACCGCATATCCAGTTTTGCGGACGTCTGCCGCTGTTCTCGCAGCGGTGCTCGCCACGGTTACCATGCCGATGGCGATGCTGCTGACGACCGGCCCGGCCGTAGCCGAGCCGGTCCTCGACCATGCGCTGTCGGGGGCCCAGTTGCTGAACCGGCGCGGCTGCTCGATCCTGAAGGTGAATTTCAACTTCCGCGTTCAGTATACGAATCACTTCCCGCTGAGCCACGGTGACGAGCTGCGCATCTCGGTGCGCGCGGTCGATCGAACGGTCGCGGCGGCACTCTTGGCGATCAGGCGCGAGGCGATCCGTGCCCCGACAAGCAAGCTTGCTCCGCTGAAGGCGATCGATTTCGAGCTCAACCCGGCAGGTGCGCCATATCTGCGGCTGCAATTCGATCGGCCGGTGTCCTACCAGGTGGCACAGGGCGCCGACTACGAGAGCATCATCATCGCCATCAGTGGTCCCGCGCCGTCAGCGGCGTGCAAGCCTGACTTCCCACGAGCCAGTGCTGACTGGTCGACGACGGTCGTCCCGGTTGAAGTCGGCGGCGGCGCGAAGCCCAGTCCGGCGCCTCGCAACAAGGAGCGCGGCCCCGGCGCGATCTCGGAGGCCGATCTGCAGACCGCCGCGGCAACCATGGACGAAGCACGCGCGGCATCGCGGAAAGGCAACCACGCGGCGGCGGTGCCGTTGCTGACCAAGGTCCTGAAATACCCGGAGAACGAGCACAGCGCCGAGGCCCAGGAGCTGCTCGCCGTCGCGCGGCAGAAAACCGGCCAGATCGATGCCGCTCGGGCCGAGTACGAGGACTATCTGCGCCGCTACCCGACGGGAGAAGGACACGATCGCGTCAAGCAGCGCCTCGCCGGCATCATCACGTCCACCGGCGAGGCGACGCCCAAGCTGCGCGAGAGCCGCAGCCAGCAGGGCGGCATTGCCGGCCTCGGCGGCTCGGCATGGAGCATGTCCGGCAGCGTCTCGCAATTCTACATCCGCAACGACAGCTTTCGCGTGATCCGCGATCCGTCACTGCCGCCGGAGGTCAACGCAGACCCCGACGCGCATCGGGTGCATCAGAATTCCGTTCTGTCGAGCTTCGATCTCATCGCCGCCTGGAGCAATCCATTCATGAAGTCGAAGTTCCGCTTCTCTGGCAGCGAGGAGCACAGCTTCAACGACGCGATCGATACGGATATCATCGGGATCGCGGCACTTTACGGCGAGACCACCATCAGGCCATGGGACCTGACTGCCCGCCTCGGCCGGCAGACGCGCAATTCCGGCGGTGTGCAGGGCCGGTTCGACGGCGGTCTCGTCAGCTGGCAGGGCACGCCGTGGGCGCGGCTCAATGTCGTCGCCGGCTCGCCGGTCCTGCGGCGCAAGGACGAGCCGTTCGTCGACGACAAATTGTTCTATGGCGCCAGCGTCGACTTGGGTCCGTTCATCGGTGGTCTGGACGTCAGCCTGTTCGCCATCGAGCAGCGCGATCGCTCGCTGCTCGATCGCCAGGGGATCGGGGCCGAGTTCCGCTATCTCGACCCCAACCGGTCGGCGTTCGCGACGATCGACTACGACGTGCATTTCAACGAGCTCAACGCGGCGATCTTCAGCGGCACCTGGACGATGCCCGACAAGTCGACGTTCAATGCCGCGGTGGACTACCGCAAGTCGCCCTATTTGTCGGCCTGGACCGCCCTGCAGGGCCAGCCGTTCCTGACCCTCTACGACATGCTGAAGGTGCGCACGAAGGAGGAGATCGACCAGCTGGCGATCGATCGGTCCGCGACCTACAAGTCGGCGACAGTCGGCTTCTCGCGTCCGATCACCGAGCATATGCAAGTCATCGCCGACGCGACCGTGACCAACGTCGAGGGAACCATCGCTTCGGGTGGCGTCGACGCGATCCCCGGCACCGGCAACGAGTACTACTATTCGGCGCAGCTGATCGGCACGGACCTGTTCCGCCTGGGCGACATGTACGTCGCTGGTCTGCGCTTTGCCGACCGGGTCGACTTCAACCTCTACGTGCTCGATCTCAACGCGCGCTTCCCGCTCACCGAGGAGTTTCGCGTCAGTCCACGGGTGAGGTTCGGCTATACGTTGGGCGATACGACGGATCTGCGCGAGGTCTCGGTCCTGCCCTCGGTACTGTTGAACTATTACTGGACCAAGGACTTCAGCCTCGAGTTGGAGCTGGGCGCCAAGTGGACCAATCGTGAGCAGGCCGGCGTCACCGATCGCGATACCGAGCTCTTCGTCACCGCGGGCTTCCGCTACGATTTCTATGCCGACGACAAGACGAAGTGCGCGCCGGTTTCTATCAACTGCCGGTGAGGACCGCGGCGCATCCCGGGTTGATCCTCGTTCAGACCGGGACACGGACCAGCATGACGAGGCCGGCCATCATCGAAATGACGCCGGCGCCGCGGCCGAGCCACGGGTAGCCGGGACCGAGCTTCTCGAGTGCGACATAGATGGCGAGGCCGGCGATCCAGACGAGATTCATGATGCCGCCGACGAACAGCAGCGCCATCAGCACCCAGCAGCAGCCAAGGCAGTAGATGCCGTGCGCGAGCCCCATTCGAAAGGCGCCCTGGGCGCCGGATCGCCAGTGGCTGCTGAGGAATAGGACCGGGTTCTGGCAGTGCCGAAGGCACATGGCCTTGACCGGCGTGAACTGGTAGAGGCCGGCCGCGATCAGCAGACCGCCACCGAGGCGCTGGCTGCTGACGGCCATGTCCATGGCGATCAGGCCTTGGCGCTCCAGGGCCCACTGCAGGGCGGTGGCGGCCAGGCTGAAGCCGGCCCACGCCGCGAGATAACCGGCCAGGAACACCCCGGCGCCAATCGGCGGCCGGTCGCCGGCGGCTTGCTTGCGATCGATCGTCGCGAACAGGAGAACCGTCGGCGCGGCACTCGGCACCATCATGGCGATCATCATGACCCACCACATGACGAACATGATGAGGGCGGTCGTGGCCGTCCACACCGTGGGCGCCATCACCATGCCAGGCATGCTCATATCCATCCCGGCGCCGGTCCAGAGATACGCCCAGGCCAGCAATGCGACAGCCGCAAGACACGCCATGATGACCGATCGGTCGCGGCGGAGCAGGCGCTCGATCACTGGGAGCGTCATTGCGGCATTGTCTCCACAGGCACCTGGAATTCGACGCGGCGGCCGATTGGGAGGCGCGCCTCAGGCCGCAACTCCATTGGGCGTTTGAACCACCGTCGCAAGCGAGCTGTGCGAGCCGACGGTGCCGAACTTGATCGCGCCCGAAGAGCGGATGGTGGCGGAGGCGACCTCGGCCGAGTGGTGCTCGAAGCCCTCGGGCATCAGCACCTGGATGCGATGAGGCGCGCCAGTGACCGGGTTCTTGATCGGCTCGACCTCGGTCTCCAGCACGTCGCCGGCGACGAGGCGGGCCGTGCGCCCGTCCTTGTTGAAAGAGAACTCGAATGGGACGAACAGCGGATCATGCATGGTCGTCACGATCAGGCTGAAGATGTGAAACAGCGTGCCCTCGGCCGAGTTCTTGCCGGACAGGATCTCGAACAGGGCGGTGCGCTGTTCAGGCGTCGCGCGCTCGTCGATCATCGCCTGCATCGCGCCGTTGCCTTCGTGCAGCGCGCCGGGGAAGTCGACGGTGGCGGCGAACATCAATCCATCGAGCCTGGTTGCCTCGAAATGCCCCTTGGTGATGCGCATGCCGACCAGTCCCTTGCAGGACCCGTAAGTGGGCAGTGCATTGAAATCGCAGGGGCAGCCGAAGGCGCAATTGCAGTTCTTGATCCACTCGCCTTCGAGACGCCAGTCGGACGTGGCCATGACCGTTCTCCCTGATTGGTGGACTGCTGCTGTCGGCCGGTTCGTGCTCCGAGATCCAACGGTGCGCCAATATAGCCGAGGCCGGGCGTACAGCACAGCCCGTGAACCGGCCATGCGGCGGCCGGCCCATCGCTGGGCGGGACCGCCACTATCTCGGATATCGCTCGGCCCCGGGTGCTCTAGCCGCGCCGCAGGCCGGTGACGTCCCGCACCGCGCCGCGCGCCGCGCTGGTGGTCAGTGCGGCATAGGCCTTGAGCGCGGTCGACACCTTGCGCTGGCGGCCGACCGGCTGCCAGGCGGCGGCGCCCTTTGCCTCCATCGCCGCTCGGCGCCGCGCCAGCTCGTCCTCGGCGACCGCCAACCGGATGCCGCGCCCGGGAATATCGATCTCGATCGTATCGCCATCCTGCACGAGCCCGATCAGGCCGCCTTCCGCGGCTTCCGGCGACACGTGGCCGATCGACAGGCCCGAGGTGCCACCGGAGAAGCGGCCGTCGGTGACGAGCGCGCAGGCTTTGCCGAGGCCCTTCGACTTGAGGTAGCTCGTCGGGTAGAGCATCTCCTGCATGCCGGGGCCGCCGCGGGGGCCCTCGTAGCGGATCACGACGACATCGCCGGCGGCGACCTGGCCGCCGAGGATACCTGCCACCGCCGCGTCCTGGCTCTCGAAAATGCGCGCCGGGCCGGTGAATTTCAGGATCGCGGCATCGACGCCGGCGGTCTTCACGATGCAGCCGTCGACGGCGAGATTGCCGTACAGCACGGCAAGGCCGCCGTCCTTGCTGAACGCGTGCCCGACATCGCGGATCACACCGTTGGCGCGGTCGACGTCGAGCTCGTCGAAGCGCTTGCTCTGGCTGAAGGCCTCGATCGACGGCACGTTGCCGGGTGCAGCCTTGAAGAAGGTGCGCGCGGTCTCGCTGCCGGTGCGCCGGATGTCCCAGCGGTCGAGCGCCTCGCCAAGCGAGCCGGCATGGACCGAGCCCGCGTCCCTGTGAATGAGCCCGCCGCGGTCGAGCTCGCCCAGGATCGCCAGGATGCCGCCGGCGCGGTGCACGTCCTCGACATGCACGTCGGGCACCGATGGGGCGACCTTGCACAACACCGGCACGCGCCGCGACAGCCGGTCGATATCGCGCATCGTGAAATCGAGCTCGGCCTCGTGCGCGGCAGCGAGCAGGTGCAACACGGTGTTGGTCGAGCCGCCCATGGCGATGTCGAGGGTCATCGCGTTCTCGAACGCCTTGAACCCGGCGATGGCGCGCGGCAGCACCGATGCGTCGTTCTGCTCGTAGTAGCGGCGGGCGAGGTCGACAACGAGATGGCCGGCTTCGACGAACAGTCGCTTGCGGTCGGCGTGGGTGGCGACGATCGTGCCATTGCCGGGCAGCGCCAGGCCAAGCGCCTCGGTGAGGCAGTTCATCGAGTTGGCGGTGAACATGCCCGAGCACGAGCCGCAGGTGGGGCACGCCGAGCGCTCGATCACCGCGACGTCGGCCTCGCTTACCTTGTCGTCGGCGGCCGCGACCATGGCATCGACAAGATCGACGGCGTGTTTCTTCCCCTTCAGCGTGACCTTGCCGGCCTCCATCGGCCCGCCCGACACGAACACTACCGGCACGTTGAGCCGCAGCGCCGCCATCAGCATGCCGGGCGTGATCTTGTCGCAGTTCGAGATGCAGACGAGCGCGTCGGCACAGTGGGCATTCACCATGTACTCGACGGCGTCGGCGATGATCTCGCGTGAGGGCAGGCTGTAGAGCATGCCGTCATGACCCATGGCGATGCCGTCGTCGACCGCGATGGTGTTGAACTCCTTGGCGACGCCGCCCGCCTTCTCGATCTCGCGGGCGACCAGCTGGCCGAGGTCCTTGAGGTGAACGTGGCCGGGCACGAACTGGGTGAACGAATTGGCGATGGCGATGATCGGCTTGCCGAAATCGCCGTCCTTCATGCCGGTGGCGCGCCACAGGCCGCGGGCGCCTGCCATGTTGCGGCCGTGGGTCGACGTTCTCGATCGGTACTGTGGCATTGTCGCTTTTTCCTCGAGTTTGCTCGTATCGTTGATTGAGTGTCTCAGGCGGCCGGCGGGCGCTGGCCGTTCGGGCCGTACTGCAGGACTTTCACGCTCTGGAGTGTCACCAGGCCGCTGCCGATCATGTCGTCGATTGCCGCCAGGAAGGCGTTGATCTTGTCCTCCGCGTCGACGATGTCGATGACGATCGGCAGGTCCTCGGACAAGCGCAGGATCTTGGCGGTGTGGATCCGGCTCGAGTGCCCGAACCCCATCGGTCCGCGCAGGACGGTGGCGCCGGCAAGGTGCATCTCGCGGGCCTTGAGCACGATCGCTTCGTAGAGCGGCCTCGGGCCGAACTTCTCGTCCTCGCCGAAGTAGATGCGCAGCAGGATGGCGTCGCGGGGGATCTGCATGGTCACACCCATTTCATCGCGTTGAGGCTACTGGCGGCGGCATGGCCAAGCCATATCGCGATCAGGCACAAAGCGACCGAGGCGACGATGTTGGCGCCGGCGTAGAGCCATTGGCCTTCATGGAGCAGGTTGAGCGTTTGCAGGCTGAATGAGGAGAATGTCGTATAGCCGCCGCAGATCCCGACCATGACGAACTGGCGGGTCACGGTGCCGACCAGCAGCCGTCCGTCGGGGCCGGTGACGGCGGCGAAGAAGCCGATCACGAGCGAGCCGAGGACGTTGACGATGAGCGTGCCCCAGGGAAACGACTTGCCGAACAGGCGAGCCGCCACGCCCGAGCACCAGTAGCGAGCGACGCTGCCGAATGCGCCTCCGATCGCGATCCACAGGTAGCTCTGCATTGGCCTCTCGTATCCGGCAGTGCGGCCGGCGGACGCCGGGCAGACGCTGTTATTGCGCCGGGCCCGCGCTGCGTCTACCCCTCGGGAGCGGGGGCGTGCCATCCCGGCGCCGCTGATCGGGATCGGGTCAAGTGGTGCGGGGACGCGGCAGCTCGATCGGCAGGAAATCGATGCCGGTGCGCTGCACGGGCTGCGGATAGAGCTTCATGAGCCCCATGATCTCGCTCGGCATCCCGACCACCACGGGAAGTCCGAGCTCGCGCGCCTCGGTCGCCGTCAGCGCATAGTCGTGCGTCCAGTGGCCGCCTGCGAGCTTGTCGGCGAGCTGCTCGGCCTTCGACAGCTCCAACTGTGGTGTCAGCAACTCGACGGCGCCGCGCTTGACTTGGGCCAGCGCCTTCTCGCTGACATCGGCCAGCACGAGCGTCAGGTCGAACACCTCCGCGATCGGTTTCGAGTTCCCTCGCCTTGACAATGCTGGCCGCCGGCAGGCCGGCGATCTGCGGGTCGATCGGGCCGAGGACGGAGAACTCCCCGAGCACGATCTCGTCGGCGGCAAGCGCGATGAGCGTTCCGCCGGACATGGCGTACACTGGTACGAACACCGTTGCTTTCGCCGGGTGGGACTCGATGGCGCGCGCGATCTGCATGGCGGCGAGGACCAGTCCGCCGGGCGTATGCAGCACGAGATCGATGGGCGTCTCCGGTGGCGTCTCCTTGATGGCGGCGATGATGGTCTGGGCATCCTCGAGATCGATGTGGCGGGCGACCGCGAAGCCGAACAGGCTTCGCTTCTCCTGCCGGTGGATCATCGTGATGACGCGGGTGCCACGCTTCTTTTCTATCGCGCTGATGGCCTGCAGGCGCTGATAGGCGAACCAGCGCCCCATGAGCAGGGGCTGCAAGGCCAGCACGACGAATACGATCCACATCAACGACGAAAAGTCCATGGGACACCTCGGTTCGGGCTCATCCAAGACACCAATTCAGGTGCGGTCGGACCGGGGAAACTGGTCTCGGGCCGCGGCAGCGACGCGATTGTAGAGCCGCTTCAGATGCTTGGAACACAGAATTCGACCGGCGGGACGTCGATCGCTCGCGAATCCTCATTCGGTCGGCATATAGTCGCTCTTCGCCACTCGCCGCTTTGGCGAAGGAGCAGGGGGCCGGCTGCTCGCAGCCATCGTCGCGGGCTCGGCTGGCGCCGGTCATCATGGCCCCGGCAGGGATGGAAGGAGCAGGCATGGCTTGGTCCGGAGGAGTGACCGACGGTATCAAGCGAGTTCCAGCCGGGGTGTGGACACTCGGCTTCGTATCGATGCTGATGGACATTTCCTCGGAGATGATTCATGCGCTGCTGCCGATCTACATGGTGACCGTCCTTGGAACGTCGGCATTGGCGGTCGGCATCATCGAGGGCATTGCGGAAGCGACCGCCGCCATTACAAAGATCTTCTCCGGCGCGCTGTCGGACTGGCTCGGGCGCCGCAAGGGCGTCGCCGCTCTCGGCTATGGCCTTGCTGCTTTCACCAAACCCATCTTTCCGCTGGCGCCAAGCCTCGGCTGGCTGATCGCGGCCCGTTTCATCGACCGGATCGGCAAGGGCATCCGCGGAGCGCCGCGGGACGCGCTGATTGCCGATCTTGCCGACCCCGACGCCCGGGGCGCGAGCTTTGGCCTGCGGCAGTCGCTCGACACGATCGGGGCGTTTCTCGGACCGCTGTTGGCCATTCTCCTGATGCTGATGACGGCCAATAGCTTCACGATCGTATTCTGGATCGCCGTCATTCCCGCATTCATGTCGCTTCTCCTTATCGTCTTCTTTGTTCACGAGCCTGAGCGTCCGGCCGAGCTTCGCACCGTGCAGTCGCCGCTGAGCCGCGGTGAGCTCGCTCGCCTTGGAGTCCGCTTCCGGTGGATCGTAGCACTTGCCGCCGTCTTCACTCTCGCCCGCTTCAGCGAGGCGTTCCTGGTGCTGCGGGCGCAGTCGGTCGGCTTGTCGGCGGCGCTCGTTCCCGCGGTGCTCGTCCTGATGAACATCGCCTATGCGCTGGCTGCCTATCCGGCCGGTGTCCTCTCCGACCAGATCGACCGCCGCACGATCCTCGTCGCTGGGCTCGCCATTCTCGTCGTTGCTGACCTGGTGCTGGCCTACTCCACGACGATCACCGGCATCGGAATCGGGGTGGTGCTCTGGGGGCTGCACATGGGGTTGACCCAGGGACTGCTGGCGACACTTGTGGCGGACGCTGTACCTGCCGAGCTGCGGGGCACCGCCTATGGTGTGTTCAACCTCGTGTCGGGGCTGGCGCTGCTCGCCGCAAGCGTGATCGCCGGCGGCCTGTGGGATGCCTTCGGTCCGAAGGGGACTTTCGTTGCCGGCGCGATCTTCGCGGCGTTCGCCCTGGCCGGCCTCATGATGGCGCGACGCCTCGGCGTGCCGGCCCCGCAAGATCGATCGGGAAAAATGCGGTAAGGACGGCGGGACAGATGGTCCAGGCACGCAAGGCCGCGCTTGCCGCACTTGCCGGCAGTGACGATGGCGCGGGCGTCGGCCGAGCCGCATCGCCTCCTCGATTGAACCTGTCAAATCGCTGACAACGACTGCCAGCCTCCCGTCATCGGCGACCTGCTAGCTGCTCTGCGATGACGACGCGGAGGGTTCAATCATGCTGATCGAGGCGCACGCAACCGTCGAACGCGCGGGAGCGCTCGAGGCCGCGCCGGATCGTGGTGTGGGACATGGGCGTTCGAGCCTTTCACTGGCTGCTGCTGGCCTCGGTCGCCGGCGCGCTGGCGACAGGATTTCTCGACGGCAAGCGGCTGCTCGATCTCCACGTGATCCTGGGAACGGGCATCGCGGCCCTGATCCTGCTGCGCGTGATCTGGGGCTTTACCGGCTCGACCTACGCGCGCTTCGCAAGCTTCGTGTGCGGGCCGCGCGAAATGTTCGCCCACGCGCGCGACCTCGTCCGCCGCCGGGCGGCGCATCATGTCGGTCACAATCCGGTCGGCACCATGATGATCCTGACGCTGCTCACCGTGCTGGCCATGCTCATCGCAACGGGCGTCGTCGCGCTCGGCGGGGTGGTCAAGGAAGGCCCGCTCGCCGCCTTCACGACCTATGCGAGCGGGCGCACGGCGAAGGAGATCCACGAGGCGCTAGCCTTCGGTCTGCTCGGCCTCATCGCCATGCACGTGAGCCGGTGTCGTCGTGGAAAGCCTGCGCACGCGCGAAAACCTGGTGCGCGCCATGCTGACGGGGGTGAAGCGCGAGCGGCCCAATGCCATCGTCGCGGCTCCGGCCCGTGACCGGCCGATGCTGGCGGCGGGCTTGGGTGCGGGTGTGCTTCTGCTCATGGCAGGCGGAGTGGCCTCCCTCGCGCAGCTGCCGGCATCCGGCGTGCCGTCTGCCCAGCTCGATGCGATTTACGCCAACGAGTGCAATGCCTGCCACTCGGTGCATCATCCAAGCCTTGCGCCGGCCGCGACCTGGACCGCCATCATGGCCGGCCTCTCCGATCATTTCGGCGAGAACGCGAGCCTCGATGCCGGCACGACCGCCGCCCTGACGACCTACCTCATATCCAATTCCGCCGAGCACTGGGACACCAGCGCCGCCAACCGGCTGCGCAGCGCCAGCAGCGCCGAGCCGCTGCGGATCACCGCGACCGCCGGCTGGCGGCGTCTGCATCGCAGCGTTCCGGATCAGGCCTTCGCGCTCAAGCCCGTCGGCGGAAAGGCCAACTGCACGAACTGCCATGGCGACGCCGAGACCGGGCGCTTTGCCCCGCGCGCCATCGCCATTCCAGAGGAGAGAGCGACACCATGAACAGAACGAACATGATCGGATTGGTGCTGGCCGTGGTCTTGACCGGCACCACTGCCGCGGCGCTGGCCGCCGTCAGTCCGGCACAGAAGGCGGTCCAGGACAAGTACGCGGCGCTGGCCCGCGCAGCCGATCCGGCCTTCAAGGAATTCTCGGCCGCGCGCGGCGAGGTGTTCTTCCAGGGGCGCCACGCGGGCGGCAAGGCCGAGACCCCGTCGTGCACGACATGCCACACGAGCAATCCGAGGAAGCCCGGGCAAACACGCGCCGGCAAGGAGATCGCACCGATGGCGGCATCCGCGAACCCGAAGCGCTTCACAGACCCGGCCGACGTCGAGAAATGGTTCAAGCGCAATTGCAGCGATGTTCTCGGCCGTGACTGTTCGGCCGCCGAGAAGGGCGACGTGCTCGCCTACCTGCTCGGCCTGTGATCCTGGAACAATCGAACAAGAGGACTGAAAGCCATGAAGACAGCTGTACAGCGCGCCGTGCCGCTGGCCGCCGCCCTGCTCGCATGCGCCATTGCCACGCCGTCGCAAGCCGACGGCCACGGCGTCGCGCCGGTGAAGGATCCGATCGTCGCGAAGGAGTGCAGCGCCTGCCACATGATTTATCCGGCGGGGCTGTTGCCGGCGCGGTCCTGGCAGAGGCTGATGGGCGGCCTCAACGACCACTTCGGCGACAACGCCGAGCTCGATGACGCAACCCGCCAGCGCATAACCGACTATCTGGCCGCGAACGCCGCCGATGCTCGGGGTGGCGGCGGAAAAGGCATGCGCGAGCTCCCTGACAACGCTGTTCCGCTCAGGATCAGCGAGATGCCGTGGTTCCTGCGCAAGCACGGCAAGAAGGGTCGCGTCGCGCCTGATACGCTCAAGCGCCGCGGTGCGAATTCGGCCTCGGACTGCAAGGCCTGTCACCAGGGCGCCGAGCAGGGCCTGTTCGACGACGATTAAGCCGGCCGTGATGGGAAGCCCACGTCGACACCGCAATGCATCCCGTCCGCCGCTCGTCAGCGGCTGCGCTTCCTGTCTTGCCCGCGATGGGCAGGCGCAGCGGATTGCCAGCTCCTGATCTCTTGAAGCAGCTCCGTCGGCTTGCTGCGCAGAATATCGAGGCGCCCGTTGAATACGAGGCCCGCGGCGGCGTCGATCGAGATCACGTCGCCCTCGGCAACCCGTTGCATTCCGAACGTGCCGTGCCCGCCGGACCCGTCGATCGCCAGGCCGCCGCAGGCGACGATGCAGGGTTTGCCGAGCTGTCGCGCCACCACCGCGGCGTGAGACGTGCGCGCGCCCTCGATGGTAACGAGCCCGGCCGCCTCCGCCAATGCGGCGACATCCGCGGTCTCGGCGGTTTGGCGCACCAGGATCACGGAACCCTTCGAGCGCTTGAGATAGGCAACGCGCTCCGGATCGAAGACGACGGCGCCGACCGCCACCCCGATACTGGCCGATGTCCCCGTTGCAAGCGGCACCGTTCCCGCGGCGAGCTGCAGCCTGGTCTCCTCGACCTCGTCGAGATCGAGTGCCGCCAATGTCGCCAGCGCTTCCGCTGGGGAGATGATCTTTTCGGCTACCAGATCCCGCGCAATCTGGAGAGCCGCCAGCGGCGTGCGCTTGCCCGCGCGGGCCTGGAGCAGCAGCAAGCGGCCTTCCTCCACCGTGAACTCGAAGTCCTGCATGTCTCTAAATTCGCGCTCGAGGACCGCCTTTGCCGCGACAAGCGCCTGGTGCGCCCGCGGCGCCCGGCGCTCGAGATCGTCGAGCCCCGACGCGCGATGCCGCCCGGCGACGACGTCCTCGCCTTGCGCATTGGCGAGAAAGTCGACGTAGACCTCGTTGCGGCCGTTGGCGGGATTGCGGGTGAAGCCGACGCCCGCACCCGAGTTCGGTCCGAGATTGCCGAACACCATGGCCTGGACGGTGACGGCGGTGCCGAGGCTTTCCGGGATGCCGTTGAGCTGTCGGTAGCTCTTGGCCCGCTCGCTCGACCAGGATCTGAATACCGCTTCGATTGCCGACCGGATCTGCGCCGCCGGTTCGTCTGGAAATGCCTGGCCCACCTCGCTGTCGAAGACTGCCTCGAATGCCTCGGACAGTTCCCTGAGTTCGGACGTCGCCAAGCTCATCGAGCTGGGCGGCGCCGGCCATGGCAAGGGCACTAGCGACCTTGCCGCCGAAGCGGGATGGGCAAATGCCGTGCACGACCTCTCCGAATTGCTGCACCAGTCGCCGGCGGCAGTCCTGGGCGAGACGCGGATTGCCGGTCATTCGAACGAGACCGCTGACTGCTGCGTCGTTCAAGCCGACGTTGAGCACCGTCTCCATCATGCCCGGCATCGACACCGCGGCCCCCGATCGGACGGAAACCAGAAGCGGGCGCCTCGCATCGCCGAACTGGCGGCCGGTCAGGCTGCCGAGGCGGTCGAGCTCGCGCGCCAGGGCCGTGTCGAGGCCGCACAGCGCTGGCTTTCCGTGCGCCAGATAGTTCCGGCAGAATTCGGCGGAGATGACGAAACCCGGCGGCACAGGCAGACCGCGCAGGCCCATTCGCATCAGATTATGCGCCTTGGAGCCGACGATCTCCTTTCCTGGCAGCTCGGACGCCGAGCCCGGGAAAGGGATCTGGAAGATGTAGCTTTCGATCCCCTTGTTAGGCATCAGGCGATGACCTCCTCCATCAAATAGGCTCTGAGCGCCTGGCCTGCATGCGTGTAGGCGTCGGTTGCGGTCTCGATCGCCTGCGCCAGCTCTCGCAGCACCAGCAGTTGGCGCTGATCCGCGCCGGTCTCGATCAGCCAACGCCTGAAGGAGCGCAGCCCATCATCGGCTTCGTGCTCGATGGCAATCAGCTTTTCGAGCGCCTGCATGAACTCGTCGAGGTCGTCGCGAATGTCCGATCGGGTGACGGTCGCGGCGCACTCGACGCAGCGTACGAGCTCACGCGCGGAAGCGAGCGACATGTCCGCCAGCGCCCTGAGCCTGGCGTCGGCGTCATCGCTCGGTCCGGTCAGCCGCGCCAGGTCAACGAGGGCTGCGGCTTCCTCGAGCTCGTCAATCGCATCGTCGGTGTATTCGAAGAAATCGAGCAGGGAGCGCGGTCGGGCGAACCGCCTGATATCGTCACGCGCCTCGTTGAGCACCTGGTCGGCTTTCTTCTCCCAGGTATCTGCCCGCATGACGAAGCGGGAGATCCAATCGCGGTCCTGTGCACTGTCCCGACGGCCGAGGGCCTCGACCAGCGCCAGCGCGAGATCGTAACCGATGGCGGCGTGCTCGGCGGCGTAATCGAAGACGCGCAGCCGCTCCTTCTCGAATGCAATGCGCAGCCGCGCCTTGATCTCGTCCCTGATATTGCGGCGCGATCGTCGCTGTTGCAGCCCGATCGATGCCAGCCGCATCGCGTCCTTGAGGAACGCGACGGCGCTGGCTTCGTCGATCATCTCATCGAGCCGCTCGCCGTATCTCAATTGTGCGCCGGCAGCGTACTCCACGGCCTCGGCCAGCGCGCGCTCGCCGCCAACCTCGATCAGGGCCCGATGACCGAAATCCTGGTCGGCGGCCCACTTGAGCACAGCCACTGCCTGCTTCTTGCCGACAAAGATCCGGAGCCGCTTTCGCATCCGGTTCCAGTCGATCAGGAACACGATGCGCGATCCGAGCCGATCGAGAAATGTCTCGATCGCCTCATCGTCGGCGGCATCGAACCGGCCGGTCGACAAAATGTACTGGCCCAACTCGACCTTCTCGCTCTGGCGTTCCTCGGCGTGCTCCCAGACGAGGCCGCGATCGGCAAGAAGGCTCCTGAAAAATTGCAGCCGGGGCCAATGTATGTCGGTATAGGTCACGGTCACGGACCGCTCGTCGACCCTGATGACAAGGACATGGGCATCGGTCGTGCCGATGTCGTTCTGGATCAGGAGGCGGCCTTCGTGCTCGGTCGCGGTCGTGCCGAGCCCCGGATGGTCGAACTTGAGCGGGGCGGTACGGCTCAGCCCCTTCATGAAGGCCTTGACGCGCCGACGGCCTTTTTCCGACAGGTGGTGCACCCGCGCGCCATCGAGGGTCTCGACGGCAGTGGCGGCCTGGAGGAGGTTGATCGCCTTGTGGACGTCCATCACGATCAGGTGGAGGCTGTCACCGGCCTTGCGATCCCCCGACGTGATTGCCGAGATCAACGCACCCGGAATCGAGCCGTGCTCGGGAAGTGGCAGCGCCAACGCCTGCATGCGCGTCCTGAAAGTTGCCTGCTGCGCGGAAGGCAGGCAATCGAGCATGGCCGCGATGCTCTTCTGGATGCGACGCAGTACCTCCGGCCCATGCGGGATCCGAAAGACGCCAGGGCGCTCCTTGCGCGTTCCGGCAATGACATCGTCGAGCCATTCGTCGCCGATCTGGCAGGCGAGGCGCTCGGCTTTGAGCTCGACCGCAGGAGCATTCGGGTGCTCGGCTTGGGAGCGCGCCGTTTGCAACAAGGCAAAATAGAACTTGGACTGATCATTGGCGACAAGTGAACGTGCAACCAAATCGGGCGCGAGGATCTCCTGATCGCCCAGCTCTTCGACAATGGCATGCTTCATGGCAATGACTCTTCTCGGTACGCCGTAGCGGGTCGTGCGTGGGCTGGCTCTCCGGCGTCGCGACCATGCGCATTTTCGAGGATGGCCGGAACGTCGCTCGGATCGCCGGGGGCCGTTGACATGGATCCTGTCGATAGCGCGTCGTGAGCAGCGCGGACTGCCACGTCTGTCTGAACCACTGCAAGGAGCTCACTGAATAATCGGCAAAATCGCCTGCGGCGCACCTGCCTGCTCGACCCGTGTCGAGTGCAAACAAGGGCCACCTAGTTCTTTCGCGTGACACCGGCATGACAGTCGACGTGGGGGATAGGACAGTCCATTCGACCGATCCAATGGCGGCGCCCGATTTGAGCCGCATTCGCCAGTTGTTCCGGGTGCTTTGGTGCGCTCGCCATCAAGACCATCTGGGCACGGCCAGTCCGTGCCGGAGGGCTAGACGCCAAACGGATAGGTATCCGGCAGGCCCTGCAGCTCGGCCACCTGGAACGGCCTCACCGCGGTGGTCCGATCGATCCAGATGTACTCATCGAATTGCCGCGGCAGCTCCGCCTCGAAGTAGTGGCTGGCGAGCTCGCTGTCGGGGCGGTAGATCACGCCGATCGCCCGCTCCAGTCGCGGCTTCTCGAGCTTCTCTCGCAGCTCCGCGGCGCCGGAATGCCGCAATGGCAGCAGCAGGCCCGGGGCTTCGGTCATATGGAACAGGCGCTCATAGCTTTGCGGGTGGGCCGGCAGGACCTGCATGACCTCCATCGGCTCGTCCCAGCCCGAGGCCGCGGCCACGGTTCCGTCGTTCGTCCCGAAGCCGATCGCATAGCACGCCTTGCCGAAGTGCGCACGGCAGAGCTGGCCGATATTGTGCTCGCCGCGGCGGCCCATCTCCGTAGCCGAGGCATCGCCGATATGCGAGTTGTGCGCCCAGATCACCGCCTTCGAGTCGGCCCCGTGGTGATCGAGCACGTTCTGCAACGTCTCGAACATATGAGTGTCGCGGAGATTCCAGGAAGCCCGCGAGCCGTAATACATGACGCGGTAGTATTGTTCCGCATTCGCTACCAATCGTGCGTTCTGGGAGGCATCGAAGAAGCGCTCGCCATCTTGCGGCGAATAAAGCTTGCCGCTTCTGCAGCAGCTCGACGAGGATGTGCGCCACGGCCTGCTCGCACTTGTGATAGGTCCCGCGTAGCGCTGCCCGGCCATAGGCAGCCGGGTCGGCTTCCCAGGGCGACAGGCAGCCATAGCGTTGCTTTGCGATGGTGGCGAGCTCGGGGTCGACGGTTGCCAGGTAGTCGATGACGGCGCGAGCCGAGGTATAGAGGCTATAGAGATCCAGGCCGTAGAACGCGACGCGCTGGCGATAGTCCAGCGACGAATTGCGCGCATGCAGCCAATCGACGAAGGCGCGCGTCTCGTCGTTGCGCCACATCCACGTCGGGAAGCGGGCGAACGCGGTCCATTCCGACGGCTGCGCTTTGCGGTGGCGAGCATAGTGATCGATACGGGCCGCGTCCGGCCAGTCGGCCTCGATCGCGACCAGGTTGAAAGCCTTCGCCTCGATCAGCCGCCGCGTGATCCGCTCCCGCAAACGATAGAATTCCGACGTCCCGTGGCTGGCCTCGCCGATCAGCACCACGCGGGCATCTCCGATCCGGCGCAGAAGCGGCTCGAGGTCGGCATCGTCGAGCGCTTCGAATTTCTCGCCGTGCCGCGCGATAAGCGCCGGCACCGACACGCTCACGGCCGGGCGCGCTTGCACGACGCGGGGAGGCTTCGTTTGCCATTCGCTGTCCTCGCTCTCCCAGCCCTCCTTGCCGATCAGCGGCACGAACCGCACATCGGCGATATCCTCGCGCTCGAACTCCTCCTCGTCGACGCGCGTGATGCGAATGAGCTCCTGTGATCGCGGGTTGCTGCCGACCGGTATCACCAGGCGACCGCCGATCTTGAGCTGGCGGGTGAGCGACTTCGGAACATCGGGCGCACCGGCCGAGACGAGAATTGCGTCGAAGGGTGCCTCCTCGACCCACCCTTCGGTCCCGTCGGCATGGCGCACATGGACATTGTCGCAGCCGGCGGCGGCAAGATTGGCGGCCGCCATCTCGGCGAGCCGGCCGATCCGTTCGATGGTGAACACCTCGCGGGCGATCTCGGCCAGAACGGCCGCCGCATAGCCGGAGCCGGCACCGATTTCGAGCACGCGCTCGCCGCCGCGCAAGGCCAGTGCTTCGACCATGAAGGCGACGATGTAGGGTTGCGAGATGGTTTGACCAGCGCCGATCGGCAGCGGCGTGTCCTCGTAGGCCTCGATTCTGCGGTCCTTGGGGACAAACTTCTCGCGCGGCACCGCGCGCATGGCGGCAAGCACCAGCGGATCGCGAACGCCGCGAGCCTCGATCTGCCTTGCGACGAGGCGATTGCGCAACTGCCGCATACTGGTCATGGCAACCTCACCGGTGGTCTTGGGCGACGAACCGCTGCTCGGGATCAACCTCCTGACGGCCAGCCTTGGCGCCAGATGGCCAAAGGCGACGCAGCGCGATCAGCCTCTACATCGCCATCTCAGGAGCGCCGGGGCCTTCGGGCTTCGGCTCCGGCAGATCGGTCATCGTTGCCTCGGTCAGCAGCAATACGCTCGCGACGGATACGGCATTTTCGAGCGCGACGCGCACCACCTTCGTCGGGTCGATGATCCCCGCTTCGACAAGATCGACATATTCGTTGCGCGCGGCATCGAAGCCGAAGTTGCCCTTGCCCTCGAGCATTCGCGCCACCACCACGCCGCCATCGACGGCCGAGTTCTCGGCGATCTGCCGCGCCGGCACCAGCAGCGCGCGCTTGAGGATCTGAACGCCGGTTTTCTCGTCACCCTGTGTGGAGCTCTCGAGTTGCGCGACCGCGTCCACGCAACGCAAGAGTGCCAAGCCGCCGCCCGGCACGATCCCTTCGCCGATAGCGGCCTTGGTGGCACTGATTGCGTCGTCCAGCGCCTCCTTCTTCGCCTTCATCTCCGACTCGGCCGGGGCGCCGACGCGGATCACGGCGACGCCGCCGGCGAGCTTGGCCAGCCGCTCCTGGAGCTTCTCGCGGTCGTAGTCCGACTTCGTCTCGTCGATTTGCGTCTTGATCTGCTTCACTCGCGCGTCGATGTCGGGCTTCTTGCCGGCCCCGTCCACGATGGTCGTGTTGTCCTTGTCGATCGAAACGCGGTTGGCGCGTCCGAGCATGTCGAGCGTGACGTTCTCGAGCTTGATGCCGAGGTCCTCGCTGATGACGGTGCCGCCGGTCAGGATCGCGATGTCCTCGAGCATGGCCTTGCGACGGTCGCCGAACCCCGGCGCCTTCACCGCCGCCGCCTTGAGCCCGCCCCGCAGCTTGTTGACGACGAGCGTCGCCAGGGCCTCGCCCTCGACCTCCTCGGCGATGATCAGAAGTGGCCTGCCCGACTGGACAACGGCTTCGAGCAGCGGCAGCAGGGACTGCAGTCCGGCAAGCTTCTTCTCATGGATGAGGATGTAGGGCTCCGCCAGCTCGACGGTCATTTTCTCCGGGTTGGTCACGAAATAGGGTGACACGAACCCGCGATCGAATTGCATTCCCTCGACGACATCCAGCGTGGTCTCGGTCGTCTTGGCTTCCTCGACAGTGATGACGCCTTCGCCGCCGACCTTCTCCATGGCATCGGCCACCAGCTCGCCGATTGCCGGATCATTATGAGCTGAAAGCGCTGCGACCTGTGCCTTCTCCTTGCGCTCCTTGACCGGGCGCGAGAGGGCTTTGAGGGCGTCGACGGCGACCTTTGCGGCTCTATCCAGGCCGCGCTTGATATCGATGGCGCTGGCGCCAGCCACCACATTGCGCACACCGTCCGCGAGGATGGCGTGGGCGAGCACGGTCGACGTGCTGGTACCGTCGCCGACGCTCTCGCCGGTCTTCTCGGCGGCCTGTCGAAGCATCTGGGCGCCGAGGTTCTCCTCCGGGTCCTTGAGGTCCATCTCCTTGGCGATCGTGACGCCGTCGTTGCAGACGAGAGGCGCTCCCCACTTCCGCTGGATCAGAACCGATTTGGATTTTGGCCCCAGCGTAATGCGGATGGCATCCGCGAGCTGCGCCGAGCCGCGCAGTACCTTCTCGCGGGCGGCCGACCTGAACAGAACCTGTTTGTGCGCCATGTGCCAGCACTCGTCTCATGGCCTCAGCGCAGCGGCACGCGGCCGCTGCGCGATGAAGTGGATTTGGCTTGCTCACGTTACGGCAGAACCCGGAACATGCGCTGTCGCAGCTCAGCCGTCAGCCCTTGCCGATCGGGATGCGCTTCTCGGCTTTCATTGCCTCCGGCCGCTTCGGCAGCGTGACCTTCAGAACGCCCTTGTCGAACGCTGCCTTCACTTTGTCGGTGTCGATCGTGTCGGAGACCCGCAATGACCTCTGGAAGCTGCCGTAGCTGCGCTCGGTCAAGTGATAGTCATCCTTCTTCTCCTCGCGCTCCGACTTCTTCTCACCCTTCAATGTGAGCATGCCATTGTTCAGCGTTACGCTGACATCCTTCTCATCCATCCCTGGCAGCTCGGCCTCGACGACGAACTCGGTCGGCGTCTCGCGCACGTCCGTGCTCGGCACGACGGCCTCGCTTCCCTCGCCGCGCAGAAGCGATGGGAAGCGGCCAAAGCCACGTCCGAGGAATGAATCGAACACGCGGTCCATCTCGGCCCGCATTGCCGCGAATGGATCGGCATACCGCTGCAAAACCGAACCGGAGCTGCTTGCCTCGGTCTTCTTGATTTCCTGACCCATGGTGAGCCTCCTTGCTGAATAATCCACATTATCGGGCGACGCTTGCCGATCGCCTCGGCTCGTGGCCGCCGCAATGAATTCGTAAAGATTGGTGGCCCGTCGAAGCCCGCGCATTGATGCTGATCAACGGCTCGAGCGGCTGCCGCGCATAGTTTTTCGTCTGCAAGCATGGGGATCGCGCAGCGCTGTCCTTGGTGATGCGCGGATGCCTTTGGCCAATGGAGCTCGATGAGTGATCCATGCGAGTAACCAGATGGTTGCCGACAAGCTGCGGGAGATGGCCGACATCCTCGAATTGCAGCATGAGGATGGCTATCGGGTCGCGGCCTATCGCCGGGCGGCAAAGACCGTGATGGAGCTGCCCCGGCCAATTGATGAGATTGTTCGGATCGGTGGCATCAAGGGCCTGATGGAACTGCCCGGCATTGGCCGAGGCATCGGCACTGCCATCGCCGAGCTCGTCGGAACGGGACGCTGGAGCCTGCTCGACAGGGTCTCGGGCACCCTGGAGCCGGAGAAGCTTTTCCAGACCGTTCCCGGGATCGGGCCCGGCCTCGCCGCCCGAATCCACGATGAGCTGCACGTCGACACGCTCGAACAGCTTGAGCAGGCCGCGCACGACGGGCGTCTCGAGCATGTATCCGGTCTGGGCGTCCGGCGTACCCAGGCAATCAAAGGGGCACTCGGCGAGCGGCTTGGCCATCGGCACTTCAGGAGGTGCGGGACCTGCCGTCGCGCCGCCAATCGACATTGTGCTGGACGTGGACCGGGAGTACCTGACGAAGGTTGCTCAAGGCACGCTGCGCAAGATTGCGCCCAAGCGCTTCAATCCCGCGGGCGAGGCTTGGCTGCCGGTGCTGCACACGCGGCGTGGCGATTGGCAGTTCACTGTTCTGTTCTCGAATACGCGGCGAGCGCACGAGCTCGGCAAGGCGCAGGATTGGGTTGTGATCTACTACCACACCGACTCCGAGCCGGAGGCCCAATGCACTGTCGTGACCGAGACCCACGGCACGATGGAGGGACGCCGGGTCGTACGAGGGCGGGAGGGGGATTGCATCGCGCACTATGCCGCTCCCGGGCAGGCGGCGGGATAGGTGCGGTAGGGGTAGCAAGCACGGGGCCGCGCGCCATCGGCAGTAGCGCCGCCTCGGCGTTGATGGTCAGCTCAGCCAATGCTGCTCGGCGGTCTTGAGGCGGGTGTATTCGTGCAGATAAACCCCAATCTGGCCGCCCGCGATGGCTGGGTGCGAGGTCAGCGCTTTCACTGCTTGCCGCAGTGCCGGCTCGGAACAGCCTTCGATCAGGATGACCCAGTTGGCTGGCAACTCGATATCGGTGCGGTCCTTGCTTTCGGCGGTGCGGGCGCCTGATGCTAAGACGTCGGCCCGCAACAGATGCGCGCCGGTGATCTCCGGCATTCGGGAGACCTGCAGCAGAAGATCGGCGATCCGCTCGCGCTCGGCATCGGCCTGATCCTGCGGAACGTCGAACCGCAAAGTGAGCAGCGTTCCACCGGGCCCAACTCCGAACGTCGCCAGAACGCGGGTCAAGGAACGCGATGTTGTACGGAAATGCGACGTCGCGCGCTTCGTCCAGGGCGTCGGCGCATTCAGGCGATTTAGATAGTCGACGCCCTGCGTGACCTCGAACGTAAGTGTCTCGTAGAGCGTGAAGTACTCGGGCGCCGTCTCGGCAGTGGTAGCCCGGTAGCGCCGGCCGCGCAAAAAGCCCGGAATTCCAACCCGCTCGGGCATGTGCTCATGCAGGTGCCACGCGTAGAAGTCAGCTCGACCTTCCGGCGCAATTCCATTCCAGATCGCGATCGCACCTTCACCTGCCAGCATGGTCGCCGCTCCCACTCGAATGATCGGATTGACTTCGTTGCGCGGACGCGACGCCGACGCTCGGCGCGTCGATCCCGTCGCCGTCGGTCCGGACCGCCATTGATGTTGGCGAGAACACGCTCATGCACGCCCCTCCGGTGCGACCGGCGTCCCGCCCATGCCAGCCGACAGGTAAGCGGCCTCGACGATCGCCAGCGCCCGCGCCGCATCCCGCAGTCCCGCGAACGGCGCGAGCCCTGCCCGCCAGTCGGCAAGCGCCGTCGCGACAAATTCCGCGTAGTAGAGATCGGTTTCCATCCGCGCCGGCACCACCGTCGACTCGATCACGCCATTGGCCGCCAATCGCCGCACGGCGAGGCCGTCGGCCAGCGCCTGGTAGTAGGCATCCGTCGTCCTCACCGAGAAGCCGAGCTCCCGCTGCGTTGCCACGTCCTTCAGGTACGTGTAGCCGGCCTCGATCGTTCCGATCTGGCCCGCCGCAGTGATCAGCCGCACGCTGATCTCGTCCTCGATCGACAGCTTGCTGATGCGCGAGGTGCTCGCGGCCGAAACCGACACGACGTCGCTGCCGGCCAGGAACCGGAACAGGTCGACGAAATGAATCCCGAGGTTGACGAGCGCGCCGCCGCCCGACACCGCCTTGTCGAGCATCCACGGCGTGCCCATTGCAATGTATCGATCGGGTGGGCCGCCGATGAAGCGGAAGTTCGCGTGCTCGACCTCGCTGGTCGCCGAGGATCGCAGCGATTTGATCGCATCGCTGATCCGGAGAATGAAGGGTACCGCGACAAACAGCCCTTTGCCCTCGGCCGCATCGGCGAGCCGCTCGACGTCCGCGGCGCGAACGCCGCAAGGCTTTTCGATCGCGAACGGGATGCCGCGCTCAATGAGCATCATCGCGAGTGCCGGCATATCGACATGACGGCCGAAGGCAAAGGCGAAGTCGACCGTTTCCGCGGCCAGGAGCGCTTCCGCCGTGGCGTAGCTTCGGCAGCCGAGGCGTTTTGCGAGCTCGGGCCCATTGCGGCCGGTGCTGTCGGACACCCCGACGACCTCGATGCCGCGGCCCAGCAGCGCTCCCTGGTACAGGGGAACATGCCAGTGCATCGATTCGAGAACAGCAACTTTCGCTTTCGCGTCGGACATCGCCCGCCTCAATCCAGGTACGACCCGCCGTTGACGTTGATCGTTTCGCCGACGATGTAGCCGGAGGCATCCGACAACAAGAACAGGACGACCGCGGCGATTTCTTCGATCGCGGCGAAGCGGCCGAGCGGAATGCGCGCCATGGTCGCGGCCTTGTGCTCGTCGTTCATCGCTCTCGTCAGATCGGTATCGACCAGGCCGGGCGCGATCGCGTTGACCCGCACGCCGTGCGGCGCGGCCCAACCGGCGAGGGATTTCGTCAGTCCGATCAGGCCGGCCTTGGCCGCGGTGTAGTGGGCGTTGCCGATGAAATCGCCGCGCTTGCCGGCGACCGAGGAAATATTGACGACGCGGCCGGACTTTCTGGCGACCATCGTCGGCAGCACCGCATGCGACCAATTATAGGCCCCGGTGAGATGGATCTCGATCATCCGATCCCACCGCTGGCGCGTGATCTGCGGAAACGAGACGAAGTCTCCGATGCCGGCGTTGTTGACGAGCAGGTCGACCGGTCCAAGCCGCTCGCCGATTTCGCGCGCCGCCCGCGTCACTTCGACGCTCGAGGATACGTCGCAAACGATCGGCAATGTCTGCGCGGCGTGGTCTCCAGTGAGTTTCGTGGCGAGTTCACTAGCAGCATTGCTGTCGAGATCGACGATTGCGACACGGGCGCCGGCAATCGCGAGTGCGGTCGAAATGCCGGCGCCGATTCCCTTGGCGCCGCCGGTGACGACCGCGAGCCTGCCGGTGATGCCGGGGGTGGGCGCCGTCTGACTGGGCTCACGCATTGGCGGCCTTCTTCTGACTGGTGCCGGTCACGAAGTCGATGACCCGGCGGCTCGGCCACAAGTCGGCAATTTCATTGGCCGTTGCCTGTACGTCAGGCGCGATCTGCTCCATGCGCTCGCGGGAAATTCGGGCAACGGGACCGGCCAGGCTGACCGTGCCGACGGCCCTCGCCGATTGGCGGTCGACAATGGCAAATGCCAACGCGCAGGTGCCCGGCTCGCCTTCCTCGATCGCAATGCCGTAGCCACGCTGCCTGGTGCGGGCAAGCTCCTGCCGGAGGCCAGCCTCGTCGCGCACGATCGGGCGGCCGAACCGTGCCGGAACGACGAATCCTCTGGCGCGCACAAGCGCCACGGCCTCCTCTTCGTCGAGTGTCGCCAGCCACGCCTTGCCGGTCGCGGTCGCATGCAGCACCACCGACTGGCCGAGATCGGGATCGTAGCGCAAGCCGGACAGCGCCCCTTGCGATTTCGCGATCCAGATCAAGGTCTGGCCCTCGACGAGTGCCAGGCGCACCAATTCGCCGGTCCGCGCGGCCAGCCGATCGAGTGATGGCTGGCAGATCTCGGTAATGCCCGAATTGGCCAGAAAGCGAAACCCGACCGCCGCCAGTCGGACCGTCAGGCGGTATCGCTGGCTTGCTTCGTCCTGAGCGGCGTACCCGCGCTTGACCAACGAGCCCAGCAGCCGATGTACGGCGCTCTTCGGCATCCCGAGTTGGCGCGAGATGTCACTGATCGACATGCCCGTTGGCCGATCGGCGAGCAGGTCGAGGATATCGACGAGCCTGTCTACGAAATCACCAACTGGCAAGATTGCGCTCCATGATAGAACGATGTTCTAATGAAAGACAAACACGGCATTGTCAATCCGCCCAAGCGAGCCAAGACAGCGAATTCTGGACCGCTGCCCTGCGCGGATATTAGGCATTGACAACACGTAGTGCCTTACGCATTAGAACAGTGTTCCATCAGCGGTGCAATATGCTCGCATCCAATCCCGAAGTGGTCGCGGAAGCGTCGCACAGCCCGTCCCGGGGCGGGTGGGTGTATCCGTACCTTTGGTTCGCACCGGCGCTGGTGCTGCTACTGGCGGTGACGCTCTATCCGACGGCACTGGTGATCTGGCTGAGCTTCAATCGCACGCGGTTCTACGAGGTAGTCGGCTGGGCCGGGTTGTCCGCTTACGCCTCGGTACTGTCGTCGGACGCGTTCTGGGAGCTGACATTCAATTCGCTGACCTATGTCCTCGGCGTTCTCGCCGTCGTTCTTCCCCTGGGCCTCGCCAGCGCGATGGCGCTGCAGAACGTGACGCGAGGCGCGGCATTGTTCCGGACGCTGCTCTTGCTGCCCTGGACTTTGTCGATGGGCGTGGTCGGTTGCATCTGGCTGTGGCTTCTCAACCCATCCTATGGACCGATCAGCTACCTCATTCGCGGACTGGGGCTGGAGCCGGGCCTCATGCTGGGCGATCCCGGCATCGCTCTCCCGCTGGTCATCCTCGTCACCGCCTGGTGGTCGTTTCCATATGTCATGGTGATGATGAGCGCCGCACTGCAGAGCATCCCGGTGGAGCTGTACGAGGCGCTTGATATCGATGGCGGCGGCTTCGTCGCCCGGGTGCGGCACGTGGTGTGGCCGCACGTCAGCGCCACGCTCGGCAGCACGGCCCTTACCCTCGGCATCCTCTATCTGACGCTGATCACTTTGATCCTGGTGCTGACGGGCGGCGGCCCGCTGGGTGCCACCAGCACCTGGAGCTTCGAAGTCTTCACCACTGCATTTCGCGCGGTCGATATCGCTCCGTCGTCCGTCATATCGGTCGTCGTCCTGCTGTTCAATCTGGTCCTCGGCTTCTTCTATATCCGGCTGACCGGCCGCGTCTCTGGATGATGGGGCACCAACAATGCGCAACTCGCTGACTGCGCGCGCACTGTCCTACGCGATGCTGGTCCTTCTATCGATCGTCGTGCTGCTGCCAATTGCCTGGGCGCTTTCGACGTCGTTGAAGCCGGAAGCATCGGTGATCAGCTACCCGCCAGTCTTCCTGCCGCCGCAGCTGTCGTTCGAAGGCTATCTGGCAGTATTCCGGCAACAGAACTTCGTGGTCGAATTGCTGAACTCCGTGCTCTATGCGGTGGCGGCGATTGCGCTGACGATCGCGGTCTCGGCGCCGGCCGGCTACGCCGCCTCGCGCCTCGAGTTTCGCGGCAAGCGGGCGGTGATGCTGCTCATACTGGCAACGTCGATGGTCCCGGGCGTGGCGTTGCTGGTGCCGACGTACTTCCTGCTCGACCGCATCGGCCTGCTCAATAATCCGGTGGCGATCATCGTGCTCCAGGCGGCGCGTCTGGTGCCGCAGACCGTCTGGTTCATGCAGAATTTCGTAACGGCGGTTCCCTTGGAGCTCGACGAGGCATCGCAGATCGATGGCGCGACCCGTTGGCAGAGCTTCACCCGGATCATTCTGCCGCTGATCAAGCCGGGCATCGCGGCGACCGCCGTGTTGGGCGTGATCACGACCTGGAACGACTACATCACGGTAGCGGCATTCGCCCCTGACGTCGGTCGCACGGACCTTGCAGGTCGCGCTCGTCAATCAGGTGTTCGACAGCATCGGGATCACCTGGTCCTACGTGATGGCGTTCGCGCTCGTCTCCTCGCTGCCGGTCGTCGGCATGTTCATGGTCGCCCAGAAATGGTTCATCAGCGGCCTGACGGCAGGAGCCGTGAAGGGATGAACCACAAAAAGAAACGGCAAAGCAGGACAACCCACGGAGGAAATAATGGCCAAGAGTATCGACAAGAGACGCTTCACGCGGCGATCGGTGATTGCCGGCATGTCGGCCAGTGCAATTGCCGTCCGGTTGCAAGGCGGCCGCGCACTTGCTCAGTCGACTGCCGCCGGCGAGATCAGCTACAACACGTTTCTCGATCCAGCCAACGTCAATGATCCGCGGGCCGCGGCGCAGGGCCGCATGATCGCGGCGTTCGAGAGCGCCTTCCCGCGGATCAAGGTCAAGGTCGTCGTCGATCCCGCCGGACAGAACGGCATCCGGGCATCTCGGGCCAAGGCCGATACACCGGACATCATTCGCGTACCCAACTTCTCGATGCCGGAGTTCGTGGCGACCGGCTCGATGCTGCCGGTCGACGAGCTCGTGGTGCGCGACAAGGTCGACATGGCCGACTGGCTGATTCCTCTCGATCAGACCAAGGTCAACGGCCGGTTGTGGGGCCTGCAGCAGGATTTCCGCATTCCGATCCTGACCTACCGCAAGAGCCGCTTCGCGGAAGGACAGGTGGCGAGCCCGCCGCGGACGTTCGATGAGGTTGGCGCACTCGGCGCGAAAATCACCAAGGGCAACGTGATCGGCTACGCGATACCGATCGGCAGCACCGGCGGCATCGGCGGTGCCCAGGCCTTTGTCGAGTTCATGCTGAGCTCGATGCTGCCCGGCAACCAGGGCGCGTTCTTCGCAGCCGACGGGCGCGCCATCGGTTTCACGGACGAGCGACTGGTGCTGGCCGCAACCGTCATTCGCGATCTCTTCACCAAATACAAGGCGTCGACGCCGGTCACGCTGCAGTTCGGCTACAACGA
The DNA here is from genome assembly GCA_963750535.1 of uncultured Alphaproteobacteria bacterium. Taxonomy (GTDB): domain Bacteria; phylum Pseudomonadota; class Alphaproteobacteria; order Rhizobiales; family Hyphomicrobiaceae; genus JAKFWF01. Next base: position 115,359 of record CAVVRF010000047.1, read on the forward strand.
ATTGCAGGATGCCATTCGCGTCGGCACCGTGGCGTCCGCCACCTTCGGGCTGCATCGCTACAAGGGTATCGAGCGCCAGGTGGCGGGCAACGACCTCGGCTGGGCGGCGCCGCCTTCGGTCGGAGCCGACGACAAGCACGCAGTCTATGGCTTCCAGCTTTGCATCAATAGCAATTCGCCGCACAAGGAGGCGGCCTGGGAATTCGTGAAGTTCATGACCAGCCCGCCGGCCCAGCAGATTGCCGGCGAAGGCGGCGAGGTGGTCGCGCGCTCCAGCGCCTACACCAGCGCGTACTTCCAGTCCCCGGCGGCCAAGGACCAGCTCGGCTGGAAGCAACTGGTCCAGCAGCGCGGCCGGGTCGTGACCTATTCCGTCATCCAGTCATCGTTCAACCAGATCGTCGGCGACGCATTCCAGCGCATGATCCTGCGGAATGCAACGCCGGAGGCAGTCGCAGCCGAAATCAAGACCAAGTATGCGGAAGCGCTCGCCAAGTCCTGAGGGGCGTTGTCCGGCGCCGCCTCCTGCCCGCTGATCCCGCGGGCGGGCGTTTCCCCTGGCGGCGCCGGCATCGGCAATTGCACCATCGATGACGTGACGCCGATCGCTACCGACCTCGGATGTAGCTGGATCGTATCGTCGCCAGGCTCGTCACGACGCCGATGCCTTGTGATGTCAAAGTCGTCCGTAAACATTGCAAACGACCGCCCGCCCCGTGCGCGATGGCGGTTCGTGGTCGCAGCAACCCTTCAGACAGCGCGGCCCGCCAGCAGTCCTTCGTAAACCGCCTCCTCGGCCGAGCGCGGTGACAGGCAGTCGCCGGCCAGATGGATCGGCAGACCAAGCGACGACAGGCTCTGCTCCAGGCCCGTCTGCGGTGCATGTCCCATCGCCATGACGACGGTGTCGACGGCATCGCAGACGATTGCCTTGCCCGACACGATATGCGTCAGGTAGACGGTATCGCCATCGACGCCATAGAGGCGCGCATAGGGGATGATCTCGACGCCGAGGTCGTGCAGCTTCGCGGCCCACAGATCGCGCAAGTACATCTGCAGGTTCTGGCCTGCGTGCAGACCGTTGACCGCCAGGCGGACGTGGCGGCCATCGCGCGCCAGCTTCTCGGCGAGCCCCATGCCGACCCAGTCGCAGCGCCAGTCGGCGATCAACACCCGCGAGCCCGGATTGGCCTTCGACGTCAGCACATCCCAGGCCTCGACGACGTGGCCGGTCTCGCGGCCCTCGACCGCGGGCGAGTAGGGCGTGGCCCCGGTCGCGACGATGACCGCCTCGACCCCGAGCTTCGCCACCAGTGCGACATCGACGGTGGTGCCGAGCCGGACTTCGATCCGGGCATTGCGGATCTCGTGCTCGAGATTGGTGACGAGCCCGCCGAACTCTGCCCGCTCCGGCAGCAGCTGCGCCAGCAGCGCCTGGCCGCCGAGCCGCCTGGCGGCCTCGCACAGCACCACGTCGTGCCCGCGTTCGGCAGCCGTGACCGCCGCCTTCATGCCGGCCGGGCCGCCGCCGGCGACCAGCACGCGCTTCCTCGGGCTTGCCGGCGAAGGTGCGCCGAGCTTTGCCTCGCGCCCGGTCAATCGGATTCTGGATGCACGAAATCGGGTAGCCGAGGTGGTAGTGGCCGATGCAGGCCTGGTTGCAGGCGATGCAGGCGCGAATGTCGTCGAGGCGTCCGGACAGCGCCTTGTTGGCCATTTCCGGATCGGAGATCATTGCCCGCGTCATGCCGCACATGTCGGCTTGACCCGCCGCCAGGATCTGTTCCGCGATCTGCGGCTGATTGATCCGTCCGGCAACGAACACCGGCAGCCCGATCGCCGCGCGCAACGTGCCGGATTGCGGCGCCACATATCCGGTCTTCACCTCCATCGGCGGCACGACGTGGATCGAACCGCCGAGACCGGCCATCGATCCGGTGGTGACGTTGACATAGTCGAGTGCGCCCTGTCGGCTGAGATCCTGACAAATGGCGATCACCTCGCCGGCGTCGAGCCCATCCGCCTCGACCTCCTCGGCCGAAATGCGCATGCCGACGATTCTGTCGCTGCCGACCGACTTGCGGGTGGCGGCGAGGCACTCGACAAGGAATCGCATCCGATTTTCCCGGCTGCCGCCGAACCTGTCGGTGCGCAGATTGGTTGCCGGATTGAGGAACTGCGAGAACAGGAGGCCGTGGCTGGCGACCAGCTCGACACCGTCGAGCCCGGCTTGCGCAAACCGCCCGGCAGCGGCGCCACAGGCGGCGATCAATTCCTCGATCAGTGCGATCGGCAACTCTCGCGGCATGGTGTGGAAGCGATTGTCCGGCACCGCCGAGGGTGCGTAGGCGACGCCACGCAGTCCGCCGCTCATGCGCCGCGAGACCCGTCCGGAATGCGAGAGCTGGCCGAAGATCTTCGCTCCGTGGCGATGCACCGCGTCGGCGAGCCGCGCCATGCCAGCAATGCAGTCGTCGGCGGCGACGATCAGCTCGGGCGAGTCGCTGAGTGCCGTCTCGTGGAAGCGTGCCGCCTCGATGATGATCAGTCCGGCGCCGCCGCGCGCTCTCGCCTCATGGTAGGCGACCATGTCGTCTGAAGGCAGGCCGCCCTTGGCGAGGTAGGTTTGATGCCCGGTCGACAGGATTCGATTGCGGATCTCGATTTCCCGCAGCTTGAGGGGGCGGAACAGATTTGCGAACTGCGACATCAGACATTCCAATCGACGTTTGAGTTCGGCCGGTCATGTTGCGCGCCTAACGCATGGCAATCAACGCTGTTGCGGCCCGCTTGCCGCTCCTACGCCCGGATGCGAACGTTCTGCGGGTCGTAGAGCGGCTCGGCTGCGACCATCGCGGGGCGACGGTCGCCATAGATTTCGATGGTCAGCTCCGTGCCGGCTGCGGCCTGGGCACGGCGCACATAGGCGAGTGCAATCGAGCGGCCGATACGGTGACCGTACCCGCCGGACGTCACGATACCGACCCGCTCGCTACCCTTGAAGACGGTCGCGACCGGCGGCGCATCGGCCTCGGTGGCGTCGACCAGCAAGGCCACCAGCCGGTCGGCAGTTCCGCTCTCCTGCTCTCGCACCAGCGCAGCGCGGCCGGGAAAATCGGGTTTGGCGAGACGCACAAACCTGTCGAGGCCGGCCGACAGCGGAGAATACTCGGTCGTCAAGTCCTGCTTCCAGGACCGGTAGCACTTCTCGAGCCGCAGGCTGTCGATCGCATAGATCCCGACGTTGGCGACGCCGAGCGATTGGCCGGCTTTCATCAGCGCGGCATGGAGCGGGGTGACCTGCGGCATCGGCACATGCAATTCCCAGCCAAGCTCGCCGACGTAGTTGACCCGCAGTGCCGCCACCTCGATGCCCGCGACAACGAGCTTCTGCACGCTGAGCCAGGGAAACGCCGCATTGGACAGGTCCGCCGTCGTCAGCATCGCCAGCAACTCACGTGAGCGCGGCCCAGCCACGACGAGGGTGGTGTAGGCGGCGGTCTGGTTGTCGATCCGGACATCCCGGCCGCGCACGTGCTGGCGCAATAGATCATCGTCGTGCCACTCGCCGCTCGCCGCCGAAAGAAGCCAGAAGCGATCCGCTGATTGCCGCGTGATCGTGAATTCGCTGGCGATCCCGCCCTGCGAGGTCAAGACGTAGCTCAGCGAGATCCGCCCCTCGCGGGGCAGCGGGCCGGCGATCATCCGATCGAGCGCCTCGGCCGCGCCTGGTCCGGAAATCTCGAACCGCGTGAAGCCCGGCAACTCGGTGATGCCGACGCGCTCGGCGACGGCCAGGCACTCCCGCGCGATGGCCGGCGTGAAGGCCGGCCGCCGCAGCGTCAGACGATCCTGCAGGGATGCCTCGCCGGCATCGCGCGGGAACCAGGTCGCCCGCTCCCAGCCGTTGCGGGCGCCGAACAGCGCGCCTTGCGCCGCGAGGCTGGCATGCAGTGCGGACGTCTTTGCCGGACGGCCAGCCGTCCGCTCCTCGTACGGAAACGAGATGGCGTACTCGCGCTGATAGAGCTCGACCGCCTTGGCACGCGTGTAGTCCATCGTCACATGGCCGGTAAAGCGGCGCGGATCGAGCGACCACAGGTCCCACTCGGACTCGCCATCCACCACCCAGTCGGCGAGCGTCTTGCCGGCGCCGCCGGCCTGCACGATGCCGAACGAGAAGACGCAGGCCTCGTAGAAGTTCGTCAGGCCCGGTGCCGGTCCGAGCAGGGGGTTGCCGTCGGGAGTGTAGGGGATCGGACCATTGATCACCTTCTTGATGCCGACCGAACCCAGGATCGGCACGCGGCGGCAGGCAAGCTCGATGTGCCGCTCAAGCCGTTCCAGATCGTCGGGAAACAGCTCGAACGCGAAGCGCTCGGGAATGCCGTCGCTCCAATGCGGCGTCGCCTTCCATTCGTAGGGGCCGAGCAGCAACCCATCGCCTTCCTGCCGCAGATAGTAGCTGTCCTGCGGATCGCGCAGCAGCGGCAGCTTGCCTGCCCGGCCCTTGAGCTCGTCGATCGTGGCGGTGACGAGATACTGGTGCGACATCGCAACCGAAGGGATTGCGCGTCCGACCATCGCGCCAATTTCTGCTGCCCGATAGCCGGCGGCGTTGACGACGATTTCCGCCGTCACCGTCCCGCGCGTCGTCTCGATGCGCCACTCGCGCCCACTCGATCGGCTGATGCCGGTCACCTTGCAGGCCCTGGCGATCCTCGCTCCGAGATCGCGCGCGCCCTTGGCAAACGCCTGCGTCAGCTGCGCCGGATCGATGTCGCCGTCGAGCGGGTCCCACTGCCCGCCTTCGAGGTCGTGCAGCTCGATGAAGGGATAGCGCGACTTGATGTCGGCGGGACCGAGCATCTCGAAGTCGATCCCCTGGTGCCGCGCCATCTCGGTCACGTGCCGGAACTCGTCCATGCGCTCGCGGTCCTGGGCAAGCCGCAGCGCGCCCGTCACGTGATAGTTGATCGGATAGCCGACAGCGGCCCCCAGCGAGGCATAGAGCCGCGTCGAGTACCGCTGCAGCTTCATGACGCCCCAGCTGCCCGAGAAATTCGGACAGTTGCCGGCGGCATGCCAGGTCGAGCCGGCGGTCAGCTCGTCCATCTCGACCAGCAGGCTGTCGGTCCATCCGCGCAGCGCCAGATGATAAAGCGCGCTGCAGCCGACGGCACCGCCGCCGATGACCAGGACACGGACGTGGCTCGGAAGGTCACTCATGGCGTCCACCAGTTGCGCCGCGCGGCGGGGGAATGAACTGCCGGCACCGGCGGCGCCGGCAGTCCCGGTTGCTATTTCTTCAGTTGGAATTTCTGCCAGTCGGCTTCGTACTTGGTCAGATATGCCGCCGACTGCTCATCGTTGAAGATGACGGCGTCCTTGGCGTTGCTCGGGTGCGTCACCATCTTGAGCGCCTGCTCCGGCGTCGCCTTGGCTGCCGACTTCTCGAGCACGGGTCCATATGTTCCGATCGGGATCAGGCGGTCCTGCGCCTCCTCGGAGATCGCGTAGTTTATGATCTCCATGGCCAGGGCCTTGTACGGGCTGCCCTTCGGAACGATCATCGCGTTGCCCCACGCGATGCCGTCCTTGAGGGTCATGTCGACCGGGCTGTTGTTCTTCTGCGCGTCGAGAATTCGCCCGTTCCACGCCATCGCCATGGCCACCTCGCCGGTCGAGAGCAACTGCGGCGCCTGCGCGCCCGTGGTCCACCACACGGCGACGTGCGGCTTAATCTCCTCGAGCTTCTGAAACATCGTGCGCACCTTGTCTTCGGTCGCAGGATAGATCTGGTCGCGTGGCACGCCGGCCGCCCTCAGCGCCGCCTCGTAATTGTAGTGCATCCGCGAATAGAGGCTGCGGGGGCCGGGGAAGTCCTTGACGTTCCAGAAGTCGGCCCAGCCCTTGGGCTCCTTGCCGGCGGGAAATGCCTTGGTGTTGTAGGCCACCACCGTAGCGCCGGTCGACGTGTAGACGCCGAATTCCGCCTTCCATGCCTTCGCCAGATCGTCGTTCTTGATCACCGAGTAGTCCATCGGCTCGGCGAGGTTCTGATCCTTGGCCTGGTACATCCACTGGCCGCCAACGGTCACCAGATCCCATTCGACGGCTTTCGCATCGACCTGCGCCTTGATCTTGGCGTAGGTCGTGGGCGAGGCCTCGGCGAATTTGATGCCCTTGCGGGCAAGGAACGGCTCGATGAACGCCTTCTTCTCGGTCTCCTGGAGCGTGCCGCCCCACGAGACGAACGTGAACGGGCGCGACGGCTGAGCTGCGGCATGTCCTCCCAGCGCGGACGGCAACAGCGCGGCGGCTCCTGCCGCGGCACCTGATTTCAGCACATTGCGGCGATCGATCATGGCTTGCTTCCTCCCGGTTTGTCCGAACCGTTGGTTGCTTCCAGCAGACGGACGCTGATCGGATCCCAGCGGACCCGAATCCTCTCCCCGACCTTGCAGGCGGGTAGCTTCATCTGGCGCATCCAGATCTCGTGACCGGCCTCGAGGCGGGCGCGGATCGCCGTCAGCTCGCCCAGGTAGACGATCTCGGCGATCTCGCCATCGATTGCGGCTTCATCGCCGTCGGCGACGCGAAAATCCTCCGGCCGCACCAGCAGGACATCGCACGACCGCGGCGGCATATCGGCGCCGGCGGGGATGCGCCAGGCCTTTTCGACGCCGGCGACACGGAACGCGATTTCACCGTCTGTCCACTGGTCGACGACGACTGGCAGCAGGTTCGATTCTCCCAGGAAGGTCGCCACGAACGTGTTCTTCGGTTTGCGGTAGAGCTCGGCCGGCGTCCCCACCTGCTCGATCCGGCCCTGGCTCATCACCGCGATCCGATCGGACATCACCAGCGCCTCCTCCTGGTCATGCGTGACGTAGATCGTGGTGCGGCGCGATGCCAGATGCAGCCGGCGGATCTCGAGCTGGACATGCTTGCGCAGCTGGCGGTCGAGGGCGCCCAGCGGCTCGTCCATCAGCAGCAGATCAGGCTCGATCACCATCGCCCGCGCAAGCGCCACCCGCTGCTGCTGGCCGCCGGACAAGTGCTGCACCGAGCGGTCGCCGAGACCGTCGAGGCGCACCATCGTCAGCGCCTCGCCGACCCGGCGGGCGATCTCGTCGGCAGGCCGGCGGCGCACCTGCAGGCCATAGGCGACGTTGTCGAAAACGCTGAGATGCGGAAACAGCGCGTAGTTCTGGAATACCATGCCGATGTTGCGCTGACGAGGCGGCATTGGCGTCAGATCGCGATCACCCAGCAGCACCCGGCCGCCGTCCGGCGCGATATAGCCCGCCGCGATATTGAGCAACGTCGTCTTGCCGCTGCCCGATGGCCCGAGCAGTGTCAGGAATTCGCCGCTCGCGACCTCGATCGAGGTTGGCCACAACGCGCGGAATGCGCCGAAGCTCTTGTGGATGTTGTCGAAGACAATTCCCGTCATGCCGCCCGTCCCCGTCTTCTGGCGAGCTGGACGAGCGCGAAGACCAGCATGGTGATGGCAAGAATGATGGCGGAGCCGGCCGCCGCCACCGGCGTGAACTCGACCCTGATCTGCTCCCACAACTTCACCGGCAGCGTCTTGGTCTCGACGCCGGCAAGGAAGATCGAGATCACCACCTCGTCGAACGAGGTGATGAAGGCGAATGCGGCGCCGGCCGCCAGGCCCGGCTTGATCGACGGCAGAATGATGGTGCGGAATACGTGCAGCGGCGTCGCCCCGAGACCGGCCGCGGCTCGCGGCAACGACGGGTCGAGCCGGTTCAACGACACCCCGACGTTGAGGACCACGAACGGCAGGCACAACAGTGTATGGCCGAGCGCCAGCGCCAGCGTCGTGCCGTGCAGCCCGAGGCGGCGCATCGCATAATAGAGGGCGATGCTGGTCATGATCACCGGAACGATGAGCGGCGCCAGCAGCAGGCCGGTAATTAGATTACGCGCGCGCGGCTGAAGCCGCTCGAGGCCGATCGCGGCCAGGGTGCCGAGAGCGACCGATAGGCAAGTTGCGAGCAGCGCGATCTCGAAACTCGTCAGGATCGCGTAGGTCCAGCCGCTGTCGTTCAGCAGCGCCTGGTACCATTTGGCCGAATAGCGCTCCGGCGGGATCTTGATGAACGAGGACTGATTGAACGAAGCCGGAATGACCGCGAACACCGGCAGCATCAGAAAGCCGAGCACGATGGCGCCGAGAACTTGCGCTGCCTGGGTGAACCTGCCCGAGCGTATCATCGCGTCTCCACGATTTGCTGAAGGGAGACGAAACGCGCGGTCACCGCCAGGATCAAAAGGATGATCGCCAGCAGGATGAACGATGCCGCGGCCGCCAGCGGCCATACCAGCCGCTCGTTCACGAAGTTGTCGATCAGCAGCGCGACCGTCAGATTGTGCAGGCCGCCCAGCAGCGCCGGCGTGATGTAGAAACCGAGCGCCAGCAGGAATACGAAGATGGCGCCGGCGGCCACGCCGCGGGCGGTCAGCGGCAAATAGATCCGCCAGAAGGTCTGGGCACCGGTCGCGCCCAGGCCGTCGCTTGCCAGCAGCAGCCGGGGATCGACCTTGAGCATCGCGGCATAGATCGGCAGCACGGCGTACGGCAGCAGCACATGCACCATGCCGAGGTGCACCGCGAAATCGTTGAACAGCAGCTTCAAAGGCTTGTCGACGAGGCCGCTCGACACCAGCAGCGTGTTGACCGGCCCATTGCGCTCGAGCAGCAGCATCCAGCTGAAGGTCCGGACGAGGACGCTGATCCAGAACGGCACCAGGACGCAGTAGAGGGCGATCGTCAGCCAGGCACCCTGGATGCGGGATAGCAGAAATGCCGTCGGATAGGCGAGCAGGACGGCGATCAGCGTCACCGTCACCGCCAGCTTCAGCGTGTTGAGGAACACCGCGACGAACACTTCGCTGCGCAACAACTCCTCGTAGGCGGCGAAGCGCCCGCCCTTGGCATCGAAGCTCAAGGCGAGCAGTTGCGTCAGCGGCGCGATGAACCAGCCGGTCAGGAAGACGAGCACCGGCAGCAGCAGCAGCCATGTGGCGAGCGACCGGCGGAATTCGACGCTGGTCCCGAAGGCAGCGTCAGCGACGAGCGACGTCCTCGTCTCTCCTTGTCTGGGCATCCGTGGTCCGGTCACAGCCATTGCAACACCCCCGCCGCGTGCCTACCAGCCGGTGTAGACTTCGAAGGCCGCGCTTGCGGATCTGGCCGCCGATGACGACGCGCTGGATCTCGGAGGTGCCTTCCCAGATGCGGTCGACGCGCATGTCGCGATAGAGCCGCTCGACCGGGTTCTCGCGCATGTAGCCGCGCCCGCCCAGGATCTGCAGCGCCTTGTCGATCACCCGGCCCGGCCATCTCCGAGCAGAAGAGCTTCAGCGGCGCTCGGCCCGCGCGTGGACGAGCTTGCGGTCGAGGCCCTGGTCGATCTCGGCCGCCGACGCGGTAGAGCATGGACTTGGCCGCCATAGATCTCGACGGCCATGTCGGCCAGCATGAACTCGACGGCCTGGAAGTCGCGGATCGGCCTTGCCGAACTGGACCCGCTTCGGCGGCGTAGTCGTTGGCGATCTCCGCGGCGCGGGTCGCGGCTCCCAGCGCAGTGCGAGGCGATCTGCAGCCGCGTCTCGACGAACCAGTCCTTGGTCAGCTCGAAGCCCTGGCCGATCCTGCCCAGCATCTTGTCCTCGCGCACGCCCAGGCCGTCGAACACCAGCTCGGCGTGATCGAAGGCATAGTTGTGCATGAACCTGGGCGAGCGGATATGGCTGAGGCCATCGGCCGGCAGGTCGACCAGGAACAGCGTCGGCTTGTCGGGATCGCCGTCGACGTGCGCGTGCACGATGATGAAATCGGAAGCGTTATATGAGGTCACGAACCACTTCTCGCCGGAAAGCCGCCACACCCCGTTCTCCAGCACCGCCGTGGTCTCGACCGCCCGATTGTCGGAACCGGAGCCGGGCTCGGTGATGGCGAACGCGCCGCGGCGCCGGCCTTGATTGCATGGAACGAGGTAGTCCTTCTTCTGGGTCTCGGTGCCGAACTTGAGCGACACCGGCGGCCGCCAGACCCCGGTCCAAAGCCCGTTGGTCGCGCGGCCGAGCTGCTCCTCGATCACCGTCTGCTCGAGCATGGTCAGGCCGAGCCCGCCATTGGCCTTGCTGTGGTTGATGCCCGCCAGTCCCCAGTCCCGAACCGCCTGGCGCAGTGCCTCGCGGCGTTCCTGCGGCAGCTCGCCATGCTCCTCGACGACCATCTCCAGCGGCAGCAGAACCTTGTCGCAGAATTCCCGGCCGAGGGCGGCCAGCTCCTTTTCCCGCTTGCCGAGCTCGATCTGCATCACACCTGTTCCTTGTTTGAGATTACCAGCGCATCGACCGCGATCGCTCCGTCCGGGCTCACGATGATTGGATTGACATCGACCTCGGCAATCACGTCGGCGAGGGCGGCGACCAAACCGGAGAAGCTCGAAATCGCGCGGGCCAGGCTGCCGATGTCGCAGGACGGCATGCCACGCACGCCGCGGAGCAGCCTCGCGAGTTTCAACTCCGCGAGCATGTCGTGTGCCGTCCCTGCATTAAACGGGGCGAGCGCCGCCACCTTGTCGTCGATGAGCTCGATCAGGGTGCCGCCGGCCGACACCACGACGACTGGTCCGAACGCCTTGTCGATCAAGGCGCCGAGCCCGACCTCGACGCCGGGCGGCGCCATTGCCGCGACCAGCGCCTCCTTGCCCAGGCGCCGTTCCAGGTCGGCATAGGCGGCTGACACGGCCGACGCCGATTTCAGTCCCAGATGGACGCCGCGAGCGTCCGATTTGTGCAGCACTCCGGCGGCGGTCTTGAGCACGACCGGAAAGCCGATGGCTTCCGCTGCCGCAACGGCCTCATCGGCGGTTGCGACAAGTGTTGCCCGCACCGTCTGCACGCCGAAGTCGTGCAACATGGCGAGGCCTTCGAGCTCGCTCAACGAGGCGGCCGATCGAAGGCGCGCTCGCCACCGATCGACGGTGGCATCGGATGGCGGCGAGATCTTGCCGCGCGGCGTGCGCCGCCGGTCCCGCCATTGGAAGCCGCGCTTGATCGCCAGTAGCGTCTCGCGAGTGCCCTCGAGGATCGGGATGCCTTCGGCCGCGAGCTCGGCCGCGAGCCCATGATTGAACGTCTTCGAATAGTTGGTCGCAATCATCACCGGCTTGCCGGCCGAGGCCGCGACGCGCCGTGGTCGCTTCGACGAGTCCGGCCGAGTACCAGTAGCCTTCGCGCACGTCGGTGAAGAATACGCCGGCCGCCACGCCGGGGTCGGCGACGAGAGCTCCGAAAGCAGCCGCGTAGCGGTCGACGAAGTCGCGTGCCGTGCCCCAGGCATCGAGCGGATTGTCGGCGGCGAGCCCGGTATCGAGGTGGGGAGAGATGGCAGACCTGGTCGTCGCGGTGATGTCGGCGAATTCGACCCCGATCCGGTCGGCGATGTCGACCACCATTTCGCGCTCGCCGCCGAAATCGTGGATGCTGGCGAGCCGGCCGGGGCCCGGGCGATGGCGCTGATCGAAAAACTGCAGCGTCGTCGCCAGCTCGTCGAGGTCGTCGACGGCGATGGCATCGTACCGCCGGCACATCGCGCCGAATGCGATATCATTGCCGGCCATCGCCCCGGTGTGGCTGAAGGCCATGGCAGCGCTTCGGGCCGTCCGGCCGACCTTCAGGATCACGACGGGGACATCGCGCATACTGGCCGCTTCGAGTGCCGCAATGAAACGCCGCGGCTCGCGCACCTGCTCCAGGAACAGCCCGATCACACGCGTCTCGGGCCGCGTCAGGGCCCATTCGACATAGTCGGCGGCGGTCGTGGTCAGCTCCATGCCGCTCGACATGCAAAGCGAGAAGCCGAGGCGCCGGTCGTTGTGCGCCAGCGCCGAGAAAGCCGATCCCGACTGTGCGATGAACGCAATTCCCCCGGCGCGCAATCCCGGCGGCGATGGAAAGCTCGCCACGCGCAGGCCGATCGAGCGATTGTAGAAACCCATCGAGTTGCCGCCGCACAGGGCGAGATCGGCGGCCACGGCGCCGCGCCGCAAGCGCTCGGCGAGCGGCGGGGTGGCGTCGTCGCCGATCTGGCAGGAGCCGAATATGGTCGCGGCCTTCGCCCCATGTGCGATCGCCTGGGCGAGCCCCGCCTCCAATTCCGTGGCGGGCAGCGACAGGACCACATGCTCCGCGCGTTCCGGCAGATCGGCGAGGGTGGGGTAGCAGGCGAGCCCTTCGATCTCGCGGTACCGTGGGTTCACCGGGAAGATCTTGCCGGCGTAGCCATCGATGCGCGACATCTGGACCAGCGCCAGCCCATTCGAATCCGGCCGCGCCGAGGCTCCGACGAGCGCAATGCTGCGCGGGCTCAGCAAGGCATCGAGCCGGTGCGCAAGCGCAACTGGTTCTCGAGTGGTCGCAGACAATTCCATCCGCCCTCAACTCTCCTCCCGCATGCTGGGCCGCCGTGCTCCCGCGTCGACCACGCGGCACCAGGATTGCGACGGCAGTGGGGGTTGGACAGCTTCGTATTGGACATGCGAATATCCAATTTGGACATCACCACCCAGGTCGAGATCGCGCGCCGATCATCGCAGTCGTGAGGTCAGAGCAGCTTCTGCGGATCGTGCATCGTCTGGTCCGGATGCAGATCGAAGATCGGCATCAATCGCAGTCCGGTGGTACCCTCGCTGCGCGGGCCCTGGCGCTCCCGGCTCGGTGGATGGCCGAACACCTTCCGGTAGCGGCGGGCGAATCCCGGGTAGGCGCTGAAGCCGCACGCCTCGGCAATCTCCGCGAGGCCGAGCGTGCTCGACCGCAGCAGTTTTCGTGCCCGCGAGATCCGGATCAGCACGTAGACATCGGCCGCGGTGGCAGCGAAGACATGCTGGAACTGCCGGTCGAGCTGGCGTCGGGACAGGCCGAGCCGCGCGGCGATGCTGGTGACAGCGAGCGGTGTTTCGATCTGCCGCTCCATCATCCGGCAGGCATCGTGCACAGACTGCGGAACCTGGCTGCCCGACAATGCCATCAGGCCGCTCTGCAACTCGTTGCTGTCCCGGACCCAAGGCGCTTGCAGCAGGTTGGCCACCTTGAGCGCGAAATGGCCACCGAACTTCTGCGTCACGATGTGAGCCATGAGGTCGAGGCCGGTCAGCCCGCCGGCGCAAGTCGCCCGCTTGTCGGAGATCGTGAATACGTTCTGCACGAAGCGGACCTTGGGGAACATCTTGGCGTAGACTGGCAGGTTGGCATAGTGCGCCGCCGCCGTGTGGCCATCGAGCGCGCCGGACTTGGCGAGATGATAGACGCCAGCTTCCATGCACCCCAGCATCCGGCCGTGGCGCGACAGCCGGCGCAGATGCTTCTGCGTCTGTTTGCTCTCGTACTTGTGCGGCTTGAAGCTGCCGCAAACCAGCAACAGATCGAACTCGTCGAGGTCCGCAAGCTGGAGATCGGCCGACAACGAAAGGCCGCAGCTCGATGCCACTTTCGGGCCTGAATCACTGACCACCAGCCACTTGAAATGCGGCGTCTCCAGCAGCGAGTTGGCCACCCGCAGGGTGTCGATGGCGGACGCTACGTTGACCAGGGAGAACTCGGGCGTCAGCAGGAATGCGACTGTGTACATCGTAGGCACCTGGCTAGTGCGGCGATTTCGGAGTCCGCTTCATACTTGCGGCATACTCCAGTGCGGACTTCGAAATCATAAGCCACACTAGAAGCTTGGATTTGCTAGTGTCCTTATCGATCGCGAAGTTCGTCCGATAGCCATGCGAATGAAGCGAACTTCGCGATCGGGACACCCTGA
>CAVVRF010000048.1:0-253991 GCA_963750535.1 uncultured Alphaproteobacteria bacterium
AGCGTCATCGTCTTCCAGCGTGCGAGCCCATCGATCCGATAATCATTCCAGCGGAACGAGACGCCGCCGTCGTCGGCAGCGACGAGCCGGCGGTTGGATATCGCCACACGGTGGGTGTAGCGGGAGAGATAGCGCAGGACGGCCTCGGGGCCCGCGAAGGGCGCCTTGCAGTAGACCACCCACTTGATCCGACGCAGCGGGGCGAGGAACCGCTCGAACGCAGCACCGTCGGCGTAGCCCGGCGTGCGTGTTGAAGAACTTCAGCTCGCCGTCCTCGTGCGCGCCGACCAGCATGGCGAGCAGCTTGCCGCGGAACAGCCTGGCCAGCGCGTTGACGTGCACGAGGAAGTTGGAGCGCGCGGCGATCCACGTCGTTGCGTCCCCGGATAACCCGCCGCCCGGCACGATCATGTGCACGTGCGGATGATGCGTCATCGCACTGCCCCACGTATGCAGCACCGAGGTGATGCCGATGCGAGCACCAAGCCTCTTGGGATCGGCCGCGATGGCGAGCGTGGTCTCGGCCGCCGCCTTCATCAGCAGATCGTAGACCACGCGCTTGTTCTGCCAGGCCACATCGCGCAGCTCGGCGGGCAGCGTGTAGACCACATGGAAGTAGCCGATGGGAAGCAGCTCCGCCTCGCGCTCGGCGAGCCACTTGCGCGAAGCGGCAGCCTGACACTTCGGGCAATGCCGGTTGCGGCAGGTAATGGGCAGATCCAGTAATGGGGACTTGGCGTGCTGGTGCCGGCGTTTTTCTGTGAATTGCGGCGCTTCTTGTCTCCATAACAGTGCGCTCCCGCGGTACCTCGGCCGATAGTGCGGGAAAAATTTCGGTGCGAGGGGCACACACGCCACAGGGTGGCTCGAAAGGGGGGTGTCCCCGCCCCCCCTGCCGGGTGCCTCGGCCGCTCCGCGAGCCGGGCCGTCGCGGGGGGAGAGGAACGCGCGCGAACCGCGACCAGGGCGCGATCGGTGAATGCCACGTGAATGCTGGGCGACGATGGACGAGAGCAGAGCCCTGACTAGCCCATTGATATTGCTGAGCTGAACGAGGAGCGCTGCACTCTCAGCCTCCAGACTGGGAGGCATTCAGCATTGGCATTTCAAGTTTCGGGTCAAATCGCGCCCCCGCAACCAACGAACGGATAGCGTGGTTGCTTGGGTGGCTGCGCGGGGCAAGCTGTGAAAGCGCATCAAAACAACCGGTTATTCGGAAGATGGCTGCCTCTCTCGGATTTGAATCTAAGCATCCAGCTGTCCAGGCTGCGCAAAAAACGCCGTAAATCAATAGCTTGAAGCCACGCGCGTTTTGGAACTCGCGTCAGCTTCAATGTGCCGACACTCCCCTCTTAACCCAGACCTCTGTTATCGCGCGATCGCAGCGAAAACCGGCCTGGACTTCTGCCGGAAAGGACGCATTGGTGGGGTCATGGGCGACGGTCAGCCGGACGCCGATGACTGTAGGGCACGCCTCGCGGATTGCGGGGCTTTGGGTGGTGCGAGCGCCAATGGTGGCGCCTGCAACCATGGAGCCCAAGATGCCGACCGCCGAAGCGAGCCACGCGAGCAAATCCAAACGACCTGAGCCCACGCGAGCGGCGAAGACCGCAAAAGCGAAATCCGCTCAACAGCATTCACCGACGCCAGCCGTTATCGAAGCGAATAGCGACATGCCTCCGGCTCGGGTCACAAAGCATGATCGCGTTTTGACGCTCCTGAGCCGGGCGGCTGGTGCGAGCATCGCCGAGATGATGCAGGCGACAGACTGGCAGCAGCACAGCATCCGCGGTTTCCTGGCCGGCACCGTCAAGAAGAAGCTCGGCTTCAAGCTGACCTCATCGAAGGTAGCGGGCGAGCCCCGCCGCTACCGCATCGAACCCAAGCGCGGACGCTGACGTGACGAGCGTGGCGATCGACGTCGCGGCGGCGTTGGCGCGGCTTGGAGACCTCGACGAACTTCGAGCTGCGGGCCGAATGGCGGCGGCTGCACCGGATGCAGCCGCCGAAGACCCTGTCCCGCGACCTTCTCATCCGCGGGATTACCTACAAGATCCAGGAGCGGGCGCTCGGCGGCCTCTCGAGATCTCTTCTGCGCAAGATCGGCGACGGCCAGGCCGAAACGTCAACGGGCGTTCGTCGCCATGCCGCGCCGCCGTGGTGATCAAGCCCGGCACGCGCCTTGTGCGCGACTGGCACGGCGTGACGCATACGGTTCTGGTCCACGCCGACGGCGTCGAGTGGCGCGGGCAGCGTTATAAATCCCTCTCCGTCGTGGCGCGCGAAATCACCGGAGCGCATTGGTCGGGACCACGGTTCTTCGGGCTGAGACGTCGCGCCTCAGCACCTCCGGACGACCCGACGGAGGTCGATCATGCGGAAGCCTGATCGCCTGTCGCCCGGCGCAACCGTCCGGTGCGCCATCTACACCCGCAAGTCGTCCGATGAAGGGCTCGATCAGGAGTTTAACTCGCTCGACGCGCAGCGGGAGGCCTGCGCGGCGTACATCCTTAGCCAGAAGCACGCCGGGTGGGTCTGCCTGCCCGACATGTACGACGATGGCGGCCTCTCCGGCGGTACGATGGAGCGGCCGGCGCTGCAGCGTCTGCTCGGCGAGATCGTGGCCGGCAAGGTCCAGACCGTGGTCGTCTACAAGGTCGATCGGCTCACCCGTTCGCTGGCCGACTTCGCCAAGATCGTCGATGTGCTCGACGCTCACGACGCCTCGTTCGTGTCGGTGACGCAGCAGTTCAATACGACGACCTCGATGGGCCGACTGACGCTCAACATGCTGCTCTCGTTCGCCCAGTTCGAGCGCGAGATCGCCGGCGAGCGCATTCGCGACAAGATCGCCGCGTCGAAGGCCAAGGGCATGTGGATGGGCGGCAACGTGCCGCTCGGCTACGACGTCAAAGACCGCAAGCTCGTCGTGAACGAGGCGGAGGCCGACACGGTTCGTCTGATCTTCCGACGCTATGCGGAGCTGGGCTCCGTGCGGCTGCTCGGAGAGGAACTGGACCGCTGGGCATCGTGAGCAAGCGCCGCGAGGGCGCCGGTGGCGTGCTAGCCGGTGGCAATCGCTTCTCCCGCGGCGCGCTCTACACCCTGCTGCAGAACCGGATCTACCGCGGCGAGATCACGCATCAGGGAAATGTCTATCCCGGCCAGCACGAGGCGATCATCGACGCCGACCTCTGGCAAATCGTTCAGGACAAGCTTGCCGCCAACCGACATGAGCGATCGCTTGGCGGCGGGGCAGAGGCGCCGAGCCTGCTTGCCGGCCTGATTGTCGATGCCGACGGCAATCGGATGACGCCGACGCACGCGGTCAAGCGCGGCAAGCGATATCGGTATTACGTCTCGAACGCGCTCATAACAGGCACGCGATCCGGCCTGTCCACGGGCCGGCGCGTTCCAGCTGGCGACATCGAAGGATTGGTGCTCGATCGCCTTCGCGCCTTGTTCGCATCGGACGTCGAAGTTAGCGATGCGCTGGCCTCGATCGATCTCGATGCACCGACCCAGCAAACGGTGCTGGCCAAGTCAAAGCAGCTGTCAGAGCAGTGGGCGGCATTGCCGGCCGTCGAGCAGCGCCGGCTCGTCCGATCCGTGCTTGAGCAGGTGAGGATCGAGGACGACCAAATCCTGCTGCACCTCAAACCCCGAGCCATTCTGTCAAGCCTCACCAACGAGGCGCCGACAGCGCAACGCAGGACGGAGCCGGAAGCGGCTCTGATCGAGGTGTCGATCACCGCCAAACTGCGCCGCGCGGGTCAAGGGATCCGGCTCGTGATCGGCAACGGCACCGCCGATGGACCTGACGATCGGCTTGTTGGCTTGCTCCGCGATGCATTCACCACCCGCGAAGCACTCCTGTCGGGCCGCGACGACAGCATCGACGCCATGGCCTCCCGGCTTGGCGTCAGCCGCTTGCATCTCACATCGCTGTTCCGGCTGTCGTACCTCTCGCCGCAAATCATCCGTGCGATCCTTAACGGGCAACAGGCGGCCGACCTCACAGCAGCGCGTCTCATGTCTATGGCTAAGGACCTGCCGCATGACTGGCAGGCGCAGTGGCGACACCTGGGCTTCGCCTCCGCCTGAATTTGCCGTCATTCCGTCCCAAAACGCTCCTGATCTGGTCGCCCGAAAACGGGCCCGAGAGACCAAACCGGCAATTGGCGGCGGAACACGACGAGAATTGGTCTCTGCTTTCTGCTGCTGAGTTTTGGGCGCGGACAAGCCACGGAAATGACGGCTAGAATTAGGCTCTGCGGAATGCGTGAATATATAGTAATAACAATAGGTTAGTTCGTGGCTGGGGGACTAGGATTCGAACCTAGACAACCAGAGTCAGAGTTTGGGGTCCTACCGTTAGACGATCCCCCATGCCGGGATCGCGCCGGTTCGGTCGGTCCGCGGCGCGACAGGGTGATAACAGGGGTCGGGCCCGGCCGCAACCCGGCAGGCGCGCATTTTTTTCCGCTCGCGCAGGTCAGTTGTCGCCACAGGTGCAATTGCTGCGATGGGCCCCGCGAATTCCATCGATCGTACCGAAGAACAAGCCTTCGAACTGCTTCATTCGCACGACCTGCAGATCGCTGTAGCTCATCGCCTCGATCATTCGAAGCGCCGCTCCGACCGACGCCCGCACCGACGCTGTGGCGTCAGGCATGGCCGCCGCCGTCACGAGCTCACGCGCGCGTTGCAGCTTGCGCAGCGCGCTCGGCTCGGCATCAACGGCCTTGCTCTGGTCCGCCGAAAGCAGACCTTCGAGCGCCAGTCGAGCCAATTCGGCTGCATTGGCGCCGGCCGGCACCGGACCCCGCGGCGGCGGCGCAAGTTTTGCCGGCGCGGTTTAGCCGGTTCGCCAACGGTCGAGCCTTCGGCCGCAACGGGCGAAGAACTCGCCGCTGCTGCTGCGGCGGCGGCAGCCGCTTTGGCCTCGGCCACACGCAGGTCGCGGGCGGCGACGACGCGTTGTCGCGCAAGCCCCGCAACCTTCGCCGCGAGCGCATTGATGTCGTCGATGCGCTTGCGCAATCCGGCAAGGTTGGCGGCGTGGAAGTCCATCATCTGCTGCACGCCGTTACACAGCGCGGGGTGGCGCGACTGCGCAGCGTAGCTGCCGATCTCCGCCGCGACTCGCTGCAGCACCACGAACTGGCGGCCGTTCGAGCCGAACTCCAGCGGTGCCGCCCGGTCGGTCGACAAAACCGTCGAGGGCGCGCAGCGCGGCGAGCTCCTCGGCGGTTGGCTGCGCGCCGGCGATCGCGGCCTCGATGCGCCGCGTCTCCCATCGGACGCAACGCTCGCGGCCCGACTTCGTTGCCGTCTCGGCACAGACCTGCTCCGTCGTCGCAGCCTTGCCGCCCTTGCCGGATTTCGCCCAGAACAGCCATCGACCGGTCAAGCCCGGCTCCGGCACCCGCGCCAGGCTGTCGAACATCATCAATTCACGGACGCTGCCACTGTTGATGCGCACCAGCGCGTCATGGAACGCGAAGCTGCACCGCCCGGCCTCGCTGCTGATCGTCGGCAGCGCCTGCGGCGGCGGTGGCGGTGGCTCCTGAAATCGCCTGCGGGACTGGGCGGCGGCGTCACCCGTGATCGCCGTCAGGATCAGCACCACCGCAAGCGGCGTCATTCGTGCGGCGTTCGACCGCAAACAGACAATTGCCACCAACGCACTCCATGACGTGATCATCCGGGCGAACATTGCCGGGCGCCCGGTGCGCCGTCAATCGACGTCGGATCGCCGCGACGATCGCGGCGGTTCCCGGCTCATTCGGCCGCCGCCGAAATTGCCGCGACCTTCTCGATCCGTGCCGCGCAGAACTTGAATTCCGGGATCTTGCCCATCGGATCGAGCTGCGGGTTGGTGAGGAAATTTGCCGCCGCCTCCGCGAACGCGAAGGGGAGGAACACCATGCCGACGGCGACATCGCGGTCGGCCCGTGCCCTGAGCGTGACCTCGCCGCGCCGCGTGCTGACCTTGATGAGGTCGCCGGCGGCGATCGCCATGCGCTCCATTTCCCTGGGATTGAGACCGGCGATCGCCTCCGGCTCGAGACTGTCGAGCGTCGACGAGCGCCGCGTCATCGAGCCGGTATGCCAGTGCTCGAGCAAGCGGCCGGTGGTCAGCACCATGGGATACTCGGCATCCGGCACCTCGGCGGGGGCGCGAAGCTCGGCCGGGACGATCCGGGCGCGGCCGGACTTGGTCGGAAACCCGGTGGCGAAGATGATCTCGGCGCCGGGCACGTCCGGCGCCGCCGCCGGATAGGTGACCGCCTCCTCGCGCTTCACCCGCTCCCAGGAAATATTGGCGAGCGACGGCATCATGCCGGCCATCTCGGTGTAGACCTCGCCGACATCGGCATAATTCCACCCGAGCCCGAGACACTGCGCGAGCTGCTGGATGAGCTCCCAGTCCTGTCGCGCCTCGCCGGGCGGCGCCAACACCGGCCGGCCGATCTGCACCTGCCGGTTGGTATTGGTGTAGGTGCCCCATTTCTCGGCGTGGGCCGACGCCGGCAGCACCACGTCGGCGTGCCAGGCGGTCTCGGTGAGGAAGATGTCCTGCACGACGAGGTGCTGCAGGGCGGCGAGGCCCCTGCGGGCGTGGTTCTGGTCGGGGTCCGACATCGCCGGATTCTCGCCCATGACGAACAGGCCCTTGATGGTGCCTGCCTCCATCGCGTTCATGATCTCGACCACGGTAAGACCGCGATTGGGATCGAGCGGCACGCCCCAGGCCTTTTCATATGCTTCGCGAATCTCCGGCGCCTCGACCGACTTGTAGTCCGGGAACACCATCGGGATCAGGCCGGCGTCGGAGGCGCCCTGCACGTTGTTCTGGCCGCGCAGCGGATGCAGGCCGGCTCCTGGGCGGCCGATCTGCCCGGTGGTCAACGCGAGCGCGATCAGGCAGCGGGCGTTGTCGGTGCCGTGCGTATGCTGCGAGACGCCCATGCCCCAGAAGATCAGCGAGGCGTTCGACCGGGCATAGAGGCGGGCGACCTCCCGCACGGTCTTGGCGTCGATGCCGCAATGCGGCGCCATCGCCTCGGGACTGTATTCGGCGATGCGCTCTACCAGAGCCTCGAAGCCCTCGGTATTCGCCTGCACGTACTGCCGGTCATAGAGCTTCTCGTCGACGATCGTGTGCAGCATGCCGTTGAGCAGGGCGACGTCGGTGCCCGGCTTGAACTGCAGGATGTGGCTCGCCACCTTCGACAGGCCGGAGCTCTGCCCGCGCGGGTCCATCAGTATGAGCTTCGCGCCGCGTCGGGCCGCATTCTTGAGATACGTCGCGGCGACGGGATGGTTCTCCGCCGGCCTGGCGCCGATCACCACGATCACCTCGGCATCCTTGGCGGCGGTGAACGGCGCGGTCACGGCGCCCGAGTTCAAGCCTTCCATCAGCGCCGCCACCGATGACGCATGGCACAGACGCGTGCAGTGATCGACATTGTTGGTGCCGAACGCGGTGCGGATCAGCTTCTGGAAGAGGTATGCCTCCTCGTTCGATCCCTTGGCCGAACCGAAGCCGGCCAGCGCCGCGCCGCCATGCCGCGCGTGGATCGCCTTCAGTCCGCCGGCGGCCTTGGCCAGCGCCTCGTCCCAGGTCGCCTCGCGGAAATACTTGTCGACCTCGTCGCGGCGGATCTCGAGGCCTGGGTCCTTGGCCACGCCGTCGCGGCGGATCAGCGGCCTGGTCAACCGGTCGGGATGATGGATGTAGTCGAAGCCGAAGCGGCCCTTGACGCAGAGCCGGCTGTTGTTCGCGGGTCCGTTCCGGCCATCGACCGCGACGATCCTGGAGCCCTTTACATGCACCGTCGTCTGGCAGCCGACGCCACAGTACGGGCACAGCGTATCCACGCTGCGATCGGGCTCGATCGACTTCCGCTGCGTCGCCGGATCGAGCAGCCTGGCTTCCATCAGCGCGCCGGTGGGGCAGACCTGCACGCATTCGCCGCAGGCGACGCAGGTCGACTGGCCCATGCCCTGGTCGAAGTCGAACACCACCTTGCTGCCGGCGCCGCGATAGGCCATGCCGATCACGTCGTTGGCCTGCACCTCGCGGCAGGCGCGGACACATAGCCCGCAGTTGATGCAGGCGTCGAGGTTGACCGAGATCGCCGAGTGCGTCGTATCGGCGAGAGGCCGGTCGGCGGGCGGCAGGCGGCTCGTGGTCGAGACGCCCATTTCGGCGACCCAGGTCCAGAACTTGGACTTGTCGTCGTGCGCGTCAGCCGGCTTCGGCTGATCGGCGACCAGCAGCTCGAAAACCATCTCGCGGCCCTTGCGCGCACGCTCGGTCGCAGTCTTGACCTTCATGCCCGGCGTCGGCTTGCGGATGCAGGAGGCAGCCAGCACCCGCTCGCCCTCGATCTCGACGACGCAGGCGCGACAGTTGCCGTCGGCGCGGTAGCCGGGCGCGTCGTGCCAGCACAAATGCGGGATCGTGGTGCCGGCGCGCTTCGCGACCTGCCAGATCGACTCGCCTTCCGCCGCCTCGACCGTCTTGCCGTCGAGCTCGAACGTGATCTTGCTCATCTCAGGTCCTCGGGGAAATAGCGCATCACACATTTGACAGGGTTCGGCGCGGCCTGGCCGAGGCCGCAGATCGAGGCGTCGCTCATCACCTGGGCGAGGTCGCCGAGCAGGTCGGCGTTCCATTTCGGCGCCGCCATGAGCTGCACGGCCTTTGCGGTACCGTTGCGGCACGGCGTGCACTGGCCACAGCTCTCGTCCTCGAAGAATCGCATCAGGTTGAGCGCCACGTCCTTCATGTCGTCCTGGTTGGACAGGATGACGACAGCATGGCTGCCAACGAAACAGCCGTGCTTCTCGAGCGTGCCGAAATCGAGCGGGATGTCGGCCATGTATGCCGGAAGGATGCCGCCGGATGCACCGCCTGGCAGGTAGCCCTTCAAGTGATGCCCTGGCAGCATGCCGCCGCACAGGGCGATCAGCTCGTTGGCGGTCGAGCCTGCCGGCGCCAGCACAACGCCCGGCCGCTTGACCCGCCCCGACACCGAGTAGGAGCGAACACCCTTGCCGCCGTTCCTGCCTTGGCTCGCGAACCAATCGGCGCCCTTGGCCAGGATCTCCGGCACCCAGTATAGCGTCTCGACGTTGTTGACGAGCGTCGGCCGGTTGAAAATGCCGACCTGCGCGACATACGGCGGCCGATGCCGCGGCAGGCCGCGCTTGCCTTCGATGCTCTCGATCATCGCGCTTTCTTCGCCGCAGATGTAGGCACCGGCGCCGCGACGGACCAGAACCTCGGTATGCCGCGTCAAGCCGGCCGCCTCGAGCTTGGCGATCTCGGCCCGCAGGATCTCGATCACGGCGGGATATTCGTCCCGCATGTAGATGAAGACCTGCTGCGCCTCGACCGCCCAGGCCGCAATCAGCATGCCCTCGAGGAACCGGTGCGGACGGCGCTCGAGATAGTAGCGGTCCTTGAACGTGCCGGGCTCGCCTTCGTCGCCGTTCACCGCCATCAGGCGCGGCCCCGGCGCTTGTCGTACGAGGCTCCATTTCCGGCCGGTGGGAAAGCCGGCGCCGCCCAGGCCACGCAGCCCGCCGTCGCTCAGCAAGGCAATGACTTGCTCGACCGTCCGCGCGCCATCGAGACACGAGGCCAGCATGGCGTACCCGCCATCACGGCGGTATGCATCGAGATCCTCGTAGGCAGGGACAACTGCGTGCGTGTGCCCGGCGGTGGCGAGCGCCCTCACCTTCTCCACCGTGGCATGATCGACGTGGTGATGCCCCACCTCGGCCGCCGGCGCGGTATCGCACGAGCCGATGCACGGCGCCCTTACCACCCGCACATCCTCCATCCGCTCGTTCTGCAGCGCCAGCAGCAGCGCGTCCGCTCCGGCCAGCATGCATGAGAGAGAATCGCATACACGGATCGTCACCTTGGCCGGCCGCGGCGCACCATCCGGCACGACGTCGAAGTGCGCGTAGAAGGTCGCGACCTCGTAGACCTCGGCCATCGGCAGGCGCATCCACTCCGCCAGCGCATGCAGCAGCCCGGCGGGCAGGCATTTCTCCGCGTCCTGGATCAGATGCAGAAACTCGATCAGCAGCGCTCGCTCGGGTTTGCGGTCGCCCAGGATGACTGCCAGCCGCGCCGATTCCGCCGGGTCGAGCACCCGCCCCTTGGGATGCATCAGCCCCTTGCGGCGGCCGGCACCCGGATGGACGGCGCTCTTCGGGGCACCGTCGGACTGCTTGCGCACGTGCTCGTTCATGTCTTCAGCGCCTCGACCCTAGTGCCACGGTCGCACCGGATTGATGCCCGCCGGCGGCTCCAGAACCCTCGAAGAGGTATCGAACTCCGCGCTCTGGTATGCCATATACCAGCACAGTAGCACGCATATTGCTAGTATGCCGATCGCGAACTTCGCTCTCGAAACCGCCGAAGGTTTGCCGCGGGCCTTGCGATCATCATACTAGAGTGGCCACGCCGAAGGTACGCAAACACGGGCGGCCTATTCTGATTGTCGCGCGACAAGCGAAATTGCTTGTTGGCTGCGGCAGGCGAATTGGCTAAGGCCTGGATCGATCACGATAACCGGGGGGAAGAGCGTAGAATGCTGCTGAACATCATGGCCGAGGCGTCCAGTCTCAGCGACCAGATCCTGGCCTGGGTTGGCGCCATGTTCGGCAGCAACGCCGCCATGGCCGTGGCGATCGTGAAGATCATCGGCATCAACATCGTACTTTCGGGCGACAACGCGGTGGTGATTGCGCTCGCCTGCCGGTCATTGCCGAAAGGTCAGCGCGCCCTCGGCATCGCGATGGGCGCCGGCGCGGCAATCATTTTGCGCATACTTTTCACGCTGGTGGTCCAGCAGCTTCTCGACGTGCAGTACCTGAAGCTGGCCGGTGGGCTGCTGCTGTTCTGGATCGCGATCAAGCTGCTGTTGTCGGAAGAAGCCAGCGAGGATTCGGTCGCCAGCGGCTCGAGCTTGTGGGAGGCGGTACGGATCGTCGCGGTGGCCGACATCGTCATGAGTCTCGACAACGTCCTCGCAATCGCGGCGGCGGCGCACGGCAATCATACGCTGGTCGTGGCCGGGCTGCTGATCTCGATACCGCTCGTTGTGTTCGGTTCGACGCTGATCATGGGCCTGCTGCAGCGGTTCCCGATCCTGGTATGGGCCGGTGCCGCGCTACTCGGCTGGATCGCGGGCGAGCTTATCGCGGAAGAGCAGCTGCTGCACGGAGCGATCGTCGAGCTCGGCCGCATTCTCGCCCTGTCGGTGCCGGCGACCGAGCGCCTGTTCGAAATTGCGGGCGCGGCCCTCGTCGTGCTGATCGGCTGGCTGATCAAGAACCGTGGCGCCGGCGGCATATCGGCTCACTGAGCCGGCCGCTCGGCGGTCATGAACCACGCCGGGCCGGCGATCGGGTCGTGCCACACCCGTTTCCAGCGAAATCCGGCCTTCTCGTAGGCGCGGACGGCGCGTTCGTTGGCGATCGAGGGAAACACCGCCACCGCCACCGCGAGCGTCGTGGAGAACACCTCGTCCCGCAATTGTGCCAGCGCCGCGGCACCGGCACCGATGCCCCGGTGCGTCGCGCTGGCGATGAACAGGTCGAGGTCCCAGGTGCCGGGCGCGAGATCGTCCGGCAGCTGCTCGCCCCACACCGTCGCGTCGACGGCGTGGCCATAGCCGATGCACTCGCCGGTATCGGCCACCTCGATCATGCGGCAGATTGCGTGCGGCGCATCGAGCGCCATCAGCACCTCGACCTCGGTCGAGGCGCGCGGACCCCACCAGTCCTCGATCTCCGGCCGGCCGAGCCAACGCCGGATCGTCGGCCAATCGGCGCTGGTCGCCGGTCTGAGACGGACGGCCGCGGGATCCATCATCAGTGACGGAAGTGGCGCATGCCGGTGAACACCATCGCCAGGCCGCGGTCGTCGGCCGCCTTGATGACCTCGTCGTCGCGCATCGAGCCGCCAGGCTGAATCACCGCCGTCGCTCCCGCCTCGGCCGCCGCGAGCAGGCCATCCGCGAACGGGAAGAAGGCATCCGACGCCACCACCGCTCCCTTGGCCAGCGTCTCGGGGAGACCGGCGGCCTTCGCAGCCTCGGCGGCTTTCCATGACGCGATCCGCGAGCTGTCGACGCGGCTCATCTGCCCAGCGCCGATGCCAACCGTGGCGCCATCCTTGGCATAGACGATGGCATTCGACTTCACGTGCTTGGCGACCTTAAAGGCAAACTTCAGATCGGCCAGCTCGGCCGCCGTCGGCTGCCGCTTGGTCACGACTTTCATCGGTGCGGCCTCGACGATGCCGTTGTCGCGCGACTGGACCAGCAAACCGCCCGCGACCGAGCGCACGGTGATGCCGGCAGCCGCGGCATCCGGCAGGCCACCGGTCGTCAGTAGCCGCAGGTTCTTCTTGGCGGCGAAAATCGCCTTCGCCTCGTCGGTCGCGTCGGGGGCGATCACCACCTCGGTGAAGATCCGGGTGATCTCCTCGGCCGCCGCGGCGTCGATCGTGCGATTGAGCGCGATGATGCCGCCGAACGCGCTCACCGGATCGCAGCGCAAGGCGGTGAGATAGGCCTCTCGGAGGCTCGCGGCGGTTGCCACGCCGCACGGATTGGCGTGCTTGATGATCGCCACCGCCGCAGCCTTCGACGGATCGAACTCGGCGACCAGCTCGAACGCCGCATCGGTGTCGTTCAGGTTGTTGTAGGAAAGCTCCTTGCCCTGATGCTGGACCGCGGTGGCGACGCCGCGACGCTGCTCCGGCGTCCGGTAGAAGGCCGCCGTCTGATGCGGGTTCTCGCCATAGCGAAGCTCTTGCGCCAGCGCACCGCCAAAAGCCCGCCACGCCGGCGCCGTCTCGCCCAGTTGCCCTGCGAACCAGTTGCTGATGGCAGCGTCATAGGCCGCCGTGCGCGCGTAGGCCTTGGCCGCCAGCGCCTTGCGCAGCGCCAGCGTCGTCGCGCCGTCGTTCGCCTGGAGCTCGGCCAGCACCCGCGCGTAGTCCTCGTGCGTGACGACCACCGCCACGCCATCATGATTCTTGGCCGCTGCCCTGATCATCGCCGGGCCGCCGATATCGATGTTCTCGACACAGTGGTCGTAGCCGGCTCCGGACGCGACGGTCGCTTCGAACGGATAGAGGTTCACCACCAGCAGGTCGATCGGCGGAATGTTGTGCGCCTTCGCCGCGGCCTCGTGAGCGGCGTTGCCGCGGATCGCCAGCAAACCGCCGTGCACCGTCGGGTGCAGCGTCTTGACGCGACCATCCATCATCTCGGGAAAGCCGGTGTGCTCGGACACGTCGGTGACCTTGATCCCGGCTGCCTTCAGGGCGGCCGCGGTGCCGCCGGTCGACAGCAGCGCGATGCCGTGGCCGGCGAGCTTGCCGGCGAATTCGATCAACCCCGTCTTGTCCGATACCGAGATCAGCGCACGTCGAACCTGGGCCAGATCAGTCATGGCAGTCGCTCCATTTCCCAGCGCACCTCGCTCTCCCCGAAGGTCGCGCCGCGCAGTACGATTTGCAGAGCCGCCCGCGGTCCGGCGAGATCGGCAAAGTGCAGGCTCTCCTCGATCCCGAGCGCGGCGCCTGTGGCGGTGAAACGCCAGCGGCGGCCATCGGCAAGCGTCAGGATGATGGTCGACTCCGAGTCGCCGGGCGCGCAGGCGACGCCACTCGCAAGGTGAAAATGTACGGCGAACGGCAAATCCTGCGACAGCCTCATCTGGCCGCGCTGCGGACCGATGCGCTCGACGCCGGCGATGCGATCACCGGCGACGTCGATCTCGATCCGCCGCCGGTGCAGCAGCTTGAAGCGCGGGAAATAGCCGTCGTGGAACGCTTCGACCTCGACGCCGCCGTCACGCGTCGTCGTCCGGTACTCGACATCATCGGGGAAGCGGATCGGCGCGCCGCCGACCAGCGTCTCCAG
Source organism: uncultured Alphaproteobacteria bacterium (assembly GCA_963750535.1). Lineage (GTDB taxonomy): Bacteria > Pseudomonadota > Alphaproteobacteria > Rhizobiales > Hyphomicrobiaceae > JAKFWF01. The sequence continues at coordinate 13,968 of CAVVRF010000048.1, forward strand.
ATGGTCGTGGCGCACCAGTCTCGCGGATGACTTGCAGCCAAGGCAAAGCGTGTTGTGGCTCGCGGTCGCCCGCGCCGCCGATTGCCACTCCCGCGCGGCCGGCAGCGGCGCACCGCAATTCACGAAGACCGCCTCGGAACCGTCGCTGATCTCGAACGACAGGCATCCGGCATGGGCGGCGCCGGACAGCTCTAGCGGCGGCGGCGGGCCGACATCCATCAGCAGCACGAGAGGACCGCGCTCCAGGCGCAGATAGCGCGAATGGGGCGCCGCGATAAGTTGCTCCTGCGGTCGGTCATCGTAGGCAAGCACCGTCGACAGCACATCGATCATGTGCGCCGACATGCCATTGAACCGGCCGAGCTTGCCATCGCCGAGCCGCAGGTAGCGCAACATCTTCAGCATGCGCTTGATCGTGTCGTCGAACCCCTCTGGCAGCTTCTGCTCGCGGGTGATGAAGCATTGCCGCAACGGCAGGAAGTCGAGCAACAGCTCGACCAGCGCCATCGGATTGCGCGTGACGTGCCCGCCATCCGGCAGGATCTGCTTGTTGAGCTCGGCCGCGAACGCCTGGCCAACCGGCTCGAGATGGCGCTCGTATCCACTGATGCTGAGATGGCCGACCAGCAGCCCGGCCAGCGCCTCGATGCGCTGCAGGCCCTCCGGCGCATGGGCCCACGTCGCCGCCAGATAGAGCAGCTGATCACCGAGCCGGTCGGTCGTCGTGTCGAACGTCGCCTGGTCGACAACCTCGAGGATCAGGCTCGCGCTCGAGATCCAGGACATCATCCGCCGGCCGACGACCGCAGGCTCCCAGGCGACTTTCCCCGCCGCCGGCCGCCTGAACCGCGAGCACCAGTCGGCGACGAGCGCGATCGCCAGGTCTCGCGCGCCAATGTGACCCGCGGCATCGAGGTGGCGCAGCCATCCGAAGCCATGCAGCTCGCGCTCCCAGGCGGCATTGGGCGGCGCCACGTCGAACGGCGACGCGCCGTCCAGGATCGCCACCGTGCCGCCGAGCCCGAAATGACCGAACTCGACCTCGCTGGCGAAGCTGGGGTCGGCGATGCGCAAGTCCTGCGGAACGATCAGCAACTTGTCGGCGACCGGCGCACCGTATCGCCACTTGAGCAGCGGGGAATGCTTCAGGCGCGCGGAAGCTGACCGGCAGGAGCGATCCACGAACAGTCTGGCGAGCCGCGTCTGCTCACCGAGCGTCAGGCGCGGCATGATCTGGCTTGTCCATACATGGTCGTCGGCTTACCGCCGACGCGGCCCCGATACAAGGCGGCCGGGCCATTCCCCTGTGTATCAAGCCCGGCGAACCAGCCGGCACGCAAAAAAGCCGTCCATCCCCGACAGCTCGGGCTTGGCGCGCTGCAGATGAAACGGCAGCGTCCGCAGGTCCCCCTCGCGGCTGATCCAGTCCGCCTCGCCGCCAACCTCCAGCGACAAGATCGGCCGCCGCTTGACCTCGCCATGCTCACGCAGATAGCGCGCCAACAGCTTCTGCCCTTCTTCCGGCTCGAGCGAGCAGGTACAGAACACCACCAGCCCACCCGGCTTCACCAGCCGCACGGCATTGTCCAGCATGCGATATTGCAGCGGCGCCAGCTTGGCGATGTCGGCTGCCCGTTTCAGGCGCAGGATATCGGGGTGCCGACGGATGGTCCCGGTCGCCGAGCAGGGTACGTCGAGCAGCACGGCATCGAATGGCTCAGCCGCCTGCCACGTGGCCGCGTCGGCCTCGACCAGCTCAGCCTGGAGTTGCAGCCGATCAAGGTTTTGCCGCAGGCGTTGCAAGCGCTCCGACGAATGATCGACGGCGGTGACGATCGCACCGCGATTGGCGAGCGCCGCGGTCTTGCCGCCTGGCGCCGCGCACAGGTCGGCAATGCGCTTGCCGCGTACATCGCCGAGCAGCCGGGCGGGAATGGCGGCGGCCACGTCCTGCACCCACCAGCCGCCCTCGGCGAACCCGGGGAGCTCTTCGATCCTGCCCTCGGCCGCCAGCCGCACCGTTTCGCCGGCCACGATCTCGCCGCCCAGGCGCGCCGCCCATCCCGCCGGGTCCGACTTCACACTGATATCGAGCGGCGCCTGGTGCAGCGATGCTTCGGCGATCTTGCGCGCCACCGCCTCGCCGTAGGCCTCCGCCCAGCGCTGCCACATCCAGTCGGGGATGTTGAGACGCACCGCATCCTGGGACGCGACGATCGCTCCGCCCTCGGCAGCAATACGGCGCAGCACCGCATTTGTCAGCTTGGCAAAACGCTCGGTCTGCGGCTCGGCGCGACACTGCTCGACCGCGATGTTGATCACGGCATGCGGAGCCGAATCGAGAAACAGCAGCTGCGCAGATGCCGAGAGGAGAATTGCGGACAAATTGCCACGCTTCTCCGGCAGGGGCCGTTCGAGGAACGTCGCCAGGGCGGCTTCGAGCTGGCCGAAGCGGCGCAGCACGGTGGCGGCGATCATTCGCGCCAGCGCCCGATCTCTCGGCTCCAGGCGCTTGAACTCGACCTGCTCCAGCAGGAACGACAATGCATCATCGAATGCGCGCCCATGGCGCAGCACGGCAGCCACCAGCAGCACCGCCAGCTGGCGCGCGGCGTAGCCCTGCGGAAGGCGCTTTGCCGTGCCTTCGCGGCCCTTCTCGACCGTCACGATTTTCAACCCCAGGGTCCACGGCGCTCGTTGCCGGCCGTCGGTCGCACTGTGCGACCGGTCGCCGGCGCGGTGCGCGGCAGGAACTTGCCGCCGCCACCGCTCTCGCTTGCCAGAATGCCCATCTCTTGCGCCAATTTCTCGAGCTCGGCAACGCGGTTCTCGAGATTGGGGTGGGTCGAGAACAGGCTGTCGGTACCGCGCCCGGTCAGCGGATTGACGATGAATATCTGCGCGGTGGCGGGAAGGCGCTGCGCGCTCTCCATGCGCAACCCACCGCGCACGGCGTCGTTGATCTTGGTCAGCGCCGAGGCGAGCCACAACGGATTGCCGCATATTCGCGCGCCGATCTGGTCGGCCTGATATTCGCGCGAGCGGCTGATTGCCATCTGCACCAGGGTCGCGGCGACCGGGGCGACGAGCGCCGCGACCAACGTGCCGAGCATGTTGCCGCGACCATTGCGAGTGCCGCCGAAAAGCATGCCGAGCTGCAGCATGTTGGCGAACATCGAGATGGCGCCGCCGATCGAGGCAGCCGCCGTCATCGTCAATGTGTCGCGGTTCTTGATGTGCGCCAGCTCGTGCGCCATGACGCCGGCGACCTCTTCGCGGCTGAGCATGTCGAGCAGCCCGGTCGAGGCGCATACCGCCGCGTTCTGCGGATTGCGTCCGGTCGCGAATGCGTTCGGCTGCGGGCTGTTCATGACGTAGACGCGCGGCATCGGCAGTCCGGCCCGCTGGCTGAGAAGCTGGACGAGCGCGTAGAACTCAGGCGCCGAGCCGGCGTCGACTTCCTGCGCGCCGTGCATGCGCAGCACCAGCTTGTCCGACTTCCAATATGTCATCAGGTTCATGGCGAGCGCGAAGACGAACGCGATCCACAGGCCGCGCTGGCCGCCGACCAGCGCGCCGGTGCCAACGAAAATACCCGTCAGCGCCAGCAACAGCAGTCCCGTCCTGAGGAAATTGCTCGGCATCGCAGATCTCGCTATAGGCGGCACACACGTTGCACCACGGCATTATATGGTATGGCGTGAAGCTCTCCGATAGCCGTGCCACGGAGTGGACGATGACCGACCATGAAAATAGCTCCCGCGCCGGCCGACGCCGGAAGCGAGCCCGCCGAACCATTGCGCGAGTTGACGCCGGCAGCCCAGCGCGCGCTGGCCGAAGCGGCCGAGCGCAGGCGGCTCAGCCAGCTTGCGGAGGCCAATCGTCCCACCGAGATCGGCGGCCGCGACGGCCCTGATCCAGTCCAATTCGGCGATTGGGAGAAGGGTGGCATCGCCTGGGATTTCTAGCCCAAGGATAGTCATCAAGCCGCCGCCGCGCGCTGCAACCGGCGGCCCGGATTCCTGTGCCGCCCGTTCCATTACGGGACCGTCTCCGCGCCTTGAATTCGGGCCGGCCAGCCAGCAGCAAGGCGATCTGCCGTGCCAATTGGTGAACAACCGGCAAATCGATGACCCGGAACCGGAATCTTGCATCGATCGCCTGTGACGATTTACGAAGCATACACGTTAACAACTCGGCAAAGGCCGGCCTGGCGCACCGCCCAGCCGCTCGGCATCGCCGTTGCAAGCCCCTGAGCCCGGCCCTCCGCCACTGGTTCAGGGAGATCGAAAATGGCACGCCCAGCAACGAGCATCACCACCAGGTTCGCCGCCGACGAGCGCGGGACCATCGCGATGATCTTCAGCCTGTGCATCTTCGTAATGTTCGGCGTCGCCGGCCTCGCGATCGACGTCGGCCGCCTGTACCATGCCGGCAACAAAATCTCGGCCGCGATCGATGCCGCCGCCCTCGCCGCCGCCAAAGGCCTGCGCCTGAACAACCTCAACGACGCCGAGGTCAAGGAGGTTGCCGAGCGGTACTTCAACACCGACATCCTGGGCTCGGGCGGCAACTACGCCAAGATCAACGGCTTCAATGTCCAGATCGACCGCACGAAGGGTTCCGTTGGCGTCACCGTCGATGCAGTGGTCCCGACCATTTTCGGCCGCGTGGCCGGCGTCGAGTTCCTTCACAGTGCCGAAAAGCTCTGTCGCGATCTTCGACAGCAAGGACATCGAAGTCGCCCTGCAGCTCGACCTCACCGGCTCGATGAGCGGTCACAAGATCACCGACCTCAAGAATGCGACCCGGAACCTGATCGACATCCTGCTGCCGGACAGCCCGACCGGCCAGAAGCTGCGGATCGGCTTCGCCCCGTTCTCCGCCGGCGTAAACGCCGGCACCTACCTCAAGGCAGTTGACGGCAACCGGTCGTCGGTCAACTCGTGCGTCTACGAGCGCCGTGCCGCCACCAACGAGAAGACCGACGCCGCGCCGGCCGGCAGCAGCGACAGCTTCAAGATCAAGTCCGACCTCACCGGCTCTGTCCAGGCCTGCCCGTCGACCGCACTGGTGCCCCTGACCGACAACAAGAGCCAGCTCAAGTCGATCGTCAACACCTTCGCCGCAATCTCGTCGACCGCGGGTCAGCTCGGCGCGTCCTGGGCCTGGTACCTGCTGTCACCGAACTGGGCCTCGGTCTGGCCCGGCTCGAGCGAGCCGGCGCCCTACAGCGATGGCGTCACCATCAAGACGGTGATTCTGATGACCGACGGAGTGTACAACACCGTCGGCGGCGTCAACTGGGGCGATAATTCCACGCAGGCCGTCCAGGCGAGCAAGCTGTCGGTCGACATCTGCAACAACATGAAAGCCAAGGGGATCGTCGTCTACACAGTCGGCTTCGACCTCAACAATGCCGGCCAGCAGATGCAGCGCGCGATCGACACGCTGACGTCCTGCGCCAGCGAACCGGCCAAGTTCTACCGCGCCGAGGACGGCGACGCGCTCGACGCCGCCTTCCGCCAGATCGCGCAGGATATCGTCAGCCTCCGACTGTCGAAATAGGTCGACCATTGCGCTAGACCGGCTGCGCTGGCGACGTGAGGTGGTTGCTCGCGCAACCCGATGGCTCCAGCCAGCTTGCGGGAGCCATATTTCAGCGCGGATGCGAACCGGCGGGCAGCGAATGCGGCAAATACGCCAAATCGTCCCGCTCGGCTCTGGCATTCGGTTCGGATGTTCGCTATAAGCCGCGCGGCTGGGTGGATCGGCGGGCTACAGTGCCTCCTGATCCGGCCCTAATCGTCGTATAGAACATGCTCTGTTCGAGCACCGTGCTGCGGGTCGACCGACACGGGTAAATGTTGGAGACACGCAAATGGCTGTTCCGAAGCGAAAAACCTCACCGATGAAGCGCGGCTTCCGCCGTTCCGCCGATGCGCTCAAGGCGCCGACCTACGTCGAGGACAAGGAGAGCGGCGAGCGCCGCCGTCCGCATCACATCGACTTGAAGTCCGGCAAGTACCGCGGTCGCCAGATCCTGGAGCCGAAGACGGAAGTGTAGTCGAAGGCGGCCCGCGCACTGCGCGGTCCTCTGGTTGCTACCCAGCCGATCCCCTCGTGTCGCATCCAAGCCTTCCGCCAACACCGGAGTTGTGAGATGTCCTTGCGCGCCCTGCCGCTGATCGTCATCGCGTTCATTCTCTACAACCTCATCGTGCTGCTGGGTGGCGCGGATCCGAACGCGACGCTGGCGACCAAGATCTTCTCGATCCCGATGATGCGAGCAACGTGGGTGTTCAGCTGGGGTGACTTCATCCTGCTTCTCACCATGCTGCTGCTGTTCGTCGAGCTGCTGAAATCGACCTACACCTCCACCGCCTCGCTGCTCGATCATGGTCTGTCGATGCTGGTGTTCGTCGTCTGCCTGGTCGAGTTCATCATCGTGCCGCAGGCGGCCACATCGGTGTTCTTCCTGATCATGATCGCAACGCTGATCGACGTGGTGGCCGGCTACACGATCGGCATCCGGGTCGCGCGCCGCGACCTCAATATCGGCGCCGAGCAGTAATCGCCGCACGCTCTTCGCTGCCGCGGATATATCGGAACGGCCGGCCTCGCGTCGGCCGTTGACGCATTTGCCGCGCACGTCGCCGGCTTCAACGCTTATTAGCAATTGTCGCCTAATTTTGGCTGCTGTGCAGATATCGCCGATTTGCAGCGCGATCAACGTCCGGTGGTCAATCCTGTGATGTCACCTCCAGCAGAGGCCAATTCCGCGCCGGACCACCGCCAGGATTGCGTCGAGCTGCCGGCCACCGAGATCGATCTCATCGAAATTTTGTCGGCGGTCGAGGAGACCGCCTACATCTGGGATTTCGCGACCGACCGGATCGACTGGGAAAGCAACGCCGCGAAGGTCCTGGGCGTGAGCGATCTACACTCGATCTCGACCGGCGAGGGGTTCCGGACGCTGGTCGCATCGGAACATGCCCATCTCCGCAACCTGGCGACCGGCAGCGCACGCACCGTGACCGGCAAGGCGGTCCCCTATCGGGTCCAATATCGCTTCATGCCGCAGGGCCAGCGCCGCGATTTCTCGATCTGGCTCGAGGATCACGGCACGCTGGTGGACCAACGCCCACGGCAGGCCGGTCCGCGCCCGCGGCGTGGTCAGGGTGATCAACGACCGCCTCAAGGACGAGCAGCGCCTGCTGTTCCGCAGCGAGCACGACGAGCTGACCGGTCAACTGAACCGCATTCGCCTGTCGCAGGCGCTCGACACCGCGATGAGCCACGCGGCACGATCCGGCCAGCCGGCTGCATTCCTGATTGCCGCGGTCAACAACATGGCGGTCATCAACGATGCGTTCGGCTTCGACGTCGGCGACGAGATCATCACAGGGGTCGGCCACCTGCTGAAGTCCAAGCTGCGCGCCGGCGACATCCTCGGCCGGTACTCCTCGAACAAGTTCGGGGTGATCCTCGCTGACTGCAATGCCGGGTCCGCCCGCATTGCCGCCGAGCGCCTGATGAAGGCGATCCGCGAAACGCCGATCCGCACCTCCGCCTGCCAGTTGTCGGCAACGGTATCGATCGGCGGAGTGCTGGTCCCGATCCCAGGCCTCGACCGTGCAGCAAGCCGCCAACGCAGCGCTGCACGCGCTCGATGCCGCCAGGATGAAGCGGTACGACTGCTACCAGGCCTACGAGCAGAGCCCGGCCCGGGAGAACGCACGCCGCCGCAACATCACCATCGCCGACGACGTGATCAACGCGCTCGACGAGAACCGGATGCAGCTTGCGCTGCAGCCGATCGTATCGACCAGGACCCGCGAGCCCGCGCTCTACGAGTGCCTGCTGCGGATGACCCGGCCCGATGGCACGGTCGTGTCCGCCGGCGATTTCATCGAGGTCGCCGAGCAGCTGGGCCTGTCGCGCCTGATCGACCGCCGCACGCTCGAGCTTTCGATCGCGTTCGCCAAGCTGCACCCGGACGTGCGCCTGTCGCTCAACGTCTCGTCGTTGACCTGCTGCGACCACGAATGGATGGCCACGTTGCACCGACTGACCGGCGGGCGGCGGCAGATTACCGAGCGATTGACGATCGAGATCACCGAGACCACGGCGATCGACGACATCGACCAGTCGATCGCGTTCGTCGATACCCTGAAGGAGCTCGGTTGCCGGGTGGCGATCGACGATTTCGGCGCCGGCTATACTTCATTCAAGAACCTGAAGCATCTGGCCGTCGACATGGTGAAGATCGACGGCGCGTTCGTGAAGAACCTGTCGGCTGACAAGGCCGATGCGATCTTCATCAACACGATGGTCAATCTCGCCCGCTCGTTCGGCATGGAGACTGTCGCCGAGTGGGTCGGCGACGAGACCACCGCGCAGATGCTGGCCGATTCAGGCATCGACTACCTGCAGGGCTATCACTTCGGCAAGCCGCTGCTGGCCAGCGAATCCGACAGCCCGTTCAAGCTCGCGCGGATGGCCTGAAGCTCGGGCCGGACTAGCCGCGGTTCTGCGACAGCTTCTCGATTTTCACCTGCATGGCGGCGAGCTCGGCCTTGAGTTCCGCCAGATCGCTGTTCGATGCCGGCACATCCCTGTCCGCCGCCTGCTGCGCCGCCGGCGCCGACGCGGGCGCCTGCCCTGCTGGCCGGGCCGCGCCGGCTTCGCCATGCTGTCCGCCGCCCATCGGCAATGCGGCGGAGAACGGCGTCCACATCTTCATCGCCTGCTCGAACATGGCCATGTTCTTGCGGGTCTGCTCCTGCATCGCCTCGAACGCGCTCTTGCCGAACGGCGTTTGCGCGAAGAACGGCGTGAATTGCGACCGGAAGCGCTCCTGCTCGTTGACCAGCGTCTGCAGGCTCATCTGCAGGTAGCTCGGCACCATCTTGCCGATGCTGTCGTCGTAGAAACGGATGAGCTGGCGCAGGAAGGGCACCGGCAGCAGCGTCTGGCCGCCCGACTTGGCCTCCTGCTCGACGATGATCTGGGTCAGCACCGAATGGGTGAGGTCGTCACCGGTCTTGGCGTCGAACACCACGAAATCGCGGTCGGACCGAACCATCGCCGCCAGATCGTCAAGGGTCACGTATGCACTAGTCTCGGTATTATAGAGGCGGCGATTAGCGTACTTCTTGATTACCACCGCATCTTTTTTCGGTGTCGGCTGATCCGGTTGTTGCAGGACGGCGGTCATGAGCTGCCATTCGGTAAGTGAAGATCGGACCTATCGCATTGCAAAAAAGTGTAGCACATGGCTCGCCGCCGCTGCCAGTTGTTTGTGCCGTCAACTTCGTCGTCGGCGCGGACGCCGACCGGACGTCGACTGCCGGTACCCCGGCGACGCCCGCAATGGCGCTTTCTTTGGGCGAGGAATTTGCTACGTTGCAATGCGAAATGGCCTGAACGCCGGCCACGATTGCCAGCGTCGCGACGTCCCTGATCGCCTGTTTTTCTTGCACTCAGGCCCCCGAGTCCCGAAGGAGGAAAAGTAGCATGTCAAAAGATGCCACCACGATCGTCATCGCCAGCGCCGCACGCACCCCGGTCGGCTCATTCAATGGCGCACTGGCAAGCCTGCCGGCGCATGAGCTCGGCAAGGTCGCCATCCAGGCCGCCGTCGAGCGGGCCAGCCTCAAGCCGACTGAGGTCGACGAGGTCATCATGGGCCAGGTGCTGACCGCCGGCGCCGGCCAGAATCCGGCACGGCAGGCGTCGATCGCAGCAGGCGTTCCGATCGAGAGCCCGGCCTGGAACATGAACCAGCTGTGCGGCTCGGGCCTGCGCGCGGTCGCCCTTGGCGCGCAGCAGATCATGGACGGCACGGCCAAGGTCGTGGTCGCCGGCGGCCAGGAGAGCATGAGCCAGGCGCCGCACTGCGCGCACCTGCGCGACGGCACCAAGATGGGCGAGCTGAAGATGCTCGACACCATGCTGCGCGATGGCCTGTGGGATGCGTTCCACGGCTACCACATGGGTACGACGGCGGAGAACGTGGCCAAGCAATACCAGGTTACGCGCGAGGCGCAGGACAAGCTCGCGGTCGGCTCGCAGAACAAGGCCGAGGCGGCGCGCAAGGCCGGCAAGTTCAAGGAGGAGATCGTCCCGGTGACGATCAAGGGCCGCAAGGGCGATGTCGTCGTCGCCGACGACGAGTACATCAAGGAAGGCGTGACGATGGAGAGCGTCGGCAAGCTGCGCCCGGCCTTCGACAAGACCGGCACGGTCACCGCCGCCAACGCCTCGGGCATCAACGATGGCGCCGCCGCGGTGGTGCTGATGACGGCCGCGGAAGCCAAGAAGCGCGGCGTCAAGCCGCTGGCACGCATCGTGTCGTGGGCCAGCGTCGGCGTCGACCCTTCGATCATGGGCATCGGCCCGATCCCGGCGTCCAAGAAGGCGTTGGAGAAGGCAGGCTGGAAGGCCTCCGACCTCGACCTGATCGAGGCCAACGAGGCATTCGCCGCCCAGGCCTGCGCGGTCAACCAGGGCCTCGGCTGGGATACCTCGAAGGTCAACGTCAATGGCGGCGCCATCGCCCTCGGCCATCCGATCGGCGCCTCGGGTGCCCGCGTGCTGACGACGCTGCTGCACGAGATGAAGCGCCGCAACGCCAAGAAGGGCCTCGCCACGCTGTGCATCGGCGGCGGCATGGGCATCGCCATGTGCGTCGAGCGCGACTGAGGTTTTGGTATGGTCGCATCCGGCCGGCTCCGCGAAGCGGGGTCGGATGCGACAACCAAGACGCTCTCACGAACGACACATCGCCCGGCAGCTACGCTCGCAGCTGCCGGGCGAATGACATTGTCAGCCCCGCATGCCCGAAACCGAAGCTCCCGAACCGCCCAGGCTTCAAACGCTCATCGGCGCTTTCGGGAAGGCGCCGCGCGCCTGCTCGAAGGCGTAGCCGATGCGTAGCGCCAGCGGATCGTCGAAGCGGCGGCAAACGATCTGCAGCGCGGTCGGCAAGCCGTCCGATGCGACCGACATCGGCAGTGAAAGACCGCAGAGCTCGAGGTAGTTGACGAACCGCGTGTGCGCTCCAGGACTCACGCTCTCGTCAACCGTCGCCACCGGCTGCGCCGTGAACGGCGTGGTCGGCAGGAGCAGCGCATCGACCCCGTCCATGGCGGCGAGGAAACGGCGGCCCTCGGCCTTCCATGCCTTGCGCATCGCCAGCCAGTCGGCAGCGAGAACCTTGCTGCCCGGCTGCATGCGTCCCCGGATGTTGCCGTGCAGCGGCGAATTCTGATCGTCGACCAACCCGCGATACTCGGCGTATGCCTCGACACTCATCAGATCGCCGCAGTGGCGGGTGATCTCGGACAGTGGCGCCGGCAGCTTCATCGGCACGATGACCGCGCCTTGCGCGACCAGCCGCTCGACGGCGACGGCGAATGCCAGCCGAACGGCCGACGTCGCCACCGGCATGTCGCCATCCGACAGCCGCGCCAGCCGCAGCCCGCGCACCCCGCGCTCCAATCCCTCCAGCGGATCGGCGCGCCTGATCCCGACCGTGGTCTCGTCGGTCGGATCCTCGCCCTGCATGACGGACAGCATCCGCGCCGCCGTACGTACATCGGCGGCAATCGGCCCGATGGTGTCGAAGGTCAGCGCCAGCGGCACCACGCCCGACCGACTGACGAGACCGATCGACGTCTTCATCCCGACGCAGCCGCAGAATGCCGCCGGCAGGCGCACCGAGCCGCCGGTGTCGGTGCCGAGCGCCGCCTGCAGCACGCCGGCGCCGACCGCCACGCCGGAACCACTCGATGACCCGCCCGGCGTGCGATGGACCTTCGCGTCCCAGGGGTTCCAGGGGGTGCCGACGGTCAGGTTGGTGCCCCAGCCGCCGAAGGCGTACTCGACGGTGTGCGTCTTGCCGGGAATGATGGCGCCGGCCGCGCGCAGGCGCGTCACGACGTGTGCGTCGGCCGCGGCGGCGGCGACCCCGGCGCGGGTCAACGATCCGGCACCGGTCGGCAGCCCGGCGACGTCGATGATGTCCTTGACGCCGACCGCCAAACCCTCGAGCGGTCGCGGCGGCGCACCCATGGCGGCTCGCGCATCGGCGGCGGCGGCTTCGTTCAGCGCCATCTCTGGCGTCGGGCGAACGAACGCCCGCAGCCTCGGCTCGCTCGCGGCGATCGCCTCGTTGATCTTGGTGATCGCGGCAACGTGCTCGCCGCCTACCCTCGAATTCGCCGTCTTCATCCCGGTCCTCATGCTGGCTCACGTCCAAATGCGGGCAGCCTGCCCGCAAGTGGACACGAGCGTCAATGCGGCTTGTTCAGGCGCCGCGATCTATCTCCATCAGCAGTTTCTCGGCCTTTGCCTCGTCGAGGCGATTGGCGAGGCGCTTGCCCTCGAACTCGTCGCGCTGCGTCTTGGCCAGCGTGAACGCCGAACCGATCAGAAACACCATCGACATGCCGAGATAGCCCTTGGCCCAGAACTCGACCGGCAGCGACCAGATGCCGAACGCCATCATGGCCACGGCGGTGCCGAACGAAAGGTAGGTGAAAGTCACCCAGGCGGGCGTGTTCAACTGGTTCATCGGAATGCTCCTTATGATTGGCATGCGAGGTTGAGTTGGCGGGCTGATCGGCGGCGCCGACCTGACGGTGCGGAATCCGCGTGAAGTTTGCTCCATGGCGGTTCACCCGGCGCTGGGCGGCGCTGACGGCGCCAGTCCCGCGGCTCGACGCATCCGCTCGAGCACGGCATCGGGCCTGGTCGTTGGGCGGGCGCCGTAGCCAGCATTCGCCAGCCGCTCGTCAAGGCATTTTCCCTCCGCCTCCCGATCGAGCGAGTTGAGCGCACTGTCAGCGTCGAGCGCGCCTGCCTGCCGCTCCCTGATCCGCGCAAGGGTGCTTTCCGCCTCGCGGATCGGCCCGGTGCTGCCCGTGACGGTTCGGCGGCCGGATGCACCGGCGCGGCTCAATGCCTCCTGGGCGCGGGCGAGCTCCAGGCCCCGGCGCAAACTCATCAGGCGCCGCCGTCCTTGGTCGGCCAGTCGGCGCAGCCGCGTGATGTCGGCGTCGAGACGCTGCGCCGTGTCATGGCGCTCGGTTCGCTCGTCCTCGGCGAAAGCAATCGCGGCGGCAACCTCGCTTGCAATGGCGTCGGCACCGTCGCGAAGCGCTGCAACGCCGCTGGTCTCGAGCTCCGCGATGCGCGCCGCCAGCGCGGCGGCGGCGCGGCTTTCGGAAGACTGGTGGGCCATGACGCAGGCGAGCTCGCGGCGGGCCTGCTCCAGTCCGGCCGCAGCCTCCCGAATTTGTTGCTCGAGCAGTCGAATGGCGTTCGCGTCGAGCACCGTCTCCTCGATTTCGGCGACCGTGCTGCGCAATAATGTGCTGATTATCTTCAACATGGCGATCCGCGTCCTTTCGTTGTTGATAGCCAGAGGTTCAAAGACGACTGTGAACGATGTTCACATTGGTATTACTACCTCGTGACCAGCGTTCATGCAAGCTCAAAATGAACTGAGTTCACATCGCCGCGGATTTGCGTTAATGAGTTGTTTTCAATCCACGGCCCAGGGTCGCCGCCCGGCCATGCCGCCCTGCGTATCGGTCGCGGGCACCCAGGATGAAGGAGCAGAACCATGGAAAAGGCGCCGTACCGCACCAAAATGCGCGAGAGCATGGTGGCGATCGCCAGCCGGATCGTCAGCGAGGAAGGGCTTGCCGCGGTGCAGGCCCGGCGCGTGGCTCAAGAAGCAGGCTGCGCGGTCGGCACGCTCTACAATGTCTTCGGCGGCCTGGATCACCTGATCGTCGAAGCGAATGCCAATACACTCGATGCGCTGGGTGACGGTCTGGCCAAAGCCGATGCCGCCGCCGCGGCGGGGACCGTCGCCGACCGGCTCCTCGCGCTGGCACTCGCCTATCTCGAGTTCGCGGTCGCCAACAACAAGGCGTGGCGCGCCCTGTTCGAGCACCACATGGCGCCCGGCTCGGAGGTTCCCGCCTGGTACCGCGACCGCCAGAGCGGCTTATTCGGCCGGGTGGAGGCGATCCTCGAGCCGCTGATAACGGAAAAGGGCGCACGCAGCAGTGCCGCACGCGCCCTGTTTTCAGCAGTGCATGGAATTGTGTCGATCTCGCTCGACCAGAAACTCGGCGACTTCGATCGCACCGAGTTCGACAGGCAGGTCAGGTTCGTCGTCAAGTCGATTGCCGACGGCCTGTCCGCGCTCGCCAGCGCTCCGCGGCCAGATATCGATCACCGCTGAGACAGTGCGCTCAGCCCTTGGACTTCGTCCCGCCACCTTGCGGTGCGCCGGCGCCCAGGGCCGCAACGATGACGTTGAGATCCTGGATGAACCGCTCGCGGTTCGAGCCCGGCAGGGCCGCCATGATCTTGTCGTCGATACGCTTCGCCAGCGGCTCGGCCGACTTCAGCGTGCGCCAGCCTTCATCCGACAGTTTCACGGCGTAGGCGCGGGCGTCCTCCTTGGTGCGGCGACGCTGGATCAGGCCCTTCTTGAGCATCCGGCGGATGATGTCGGCCAACGTCGACCGATCGATCCCGGTACGCTCGACGAGATTGGTCTGGCTCAGACCTTCGTTGTGCGCCACGGTAACGAGCACCGCGTATTGCCGCGGCGTCAAATCACCACTCGACATCTCCGACTGGAAAATGTCGCCGGCGCATTGGCCCGCCCGATGCAGCAGGTGAATAGGCGAACGCTCCAACCGTTCTGCGGATTTGTCTTTTGGCATAGCGAGTTTTCTTTTCCCAAGACCCCAGGGGGCAGTGACGCGGATGGCGAGGTTGGTGGTGCCTTATCATCGACCCAGAGCTATTCCAAATCGAGGAAGGTCAATCCCAATTCGCAGAAAACCTCATTTTCCATACGACGTCCAGACCACATTTGCGCCTTTTTTCACTAAGGAGGGAAAAATATTCTTCAGCCCAATGAATCAATCTCGTTGGCGGCGCCGGGTCAACTTTTCGTGCCCGGATCATTTCCAGGCGCCGCGTTCACGGCGTAGCGGCGCAAAATTCCCAATTGCGCGATCCCGAATACGGCCGTCAGCGGCATCACGCCCAGCATCTTGAAGCCGATCCAGAACTGCTCGGAAAAATTGCGCCAAACGATTTCGTTGAGCAGGGCCAGCACGATAAAGAAGATCCCCCAGCGGAAGGTCAGGATCCGCCAGCCTTCCTCCGTCAGCTTGAACACCTCGCCGAGTATGTGGCGGAGCAATGATTGGCCGAACCACAGGCCGCCCAGTAGCGTACCGGCAAACAGAAGGTTCACGATCGTCGGCTTGAGCTTGATGAAGACCGCATCCTGCAGCCACAGCGTCAGGCCGCCGAAAACCAGCACGAAGGCTCCGGAGATCAAAGGCATCAGTGGAATTCGGCCGAACATGGCACGCGACACGAGTAGCGCGGCGGCCGTCGCAATCATGAATGTGCCCGTGCCGTAGTAAATGTTTTTGGTCAGGGAATTGACGACGAAGAATACGATCAGCGGACCGATCTCCACCAGCATCTTCAGCATCTGGTTCGAATCGACGTGCGGGTCGTCGTGCTCTGCTGCGGCCGGCTTGTTGCTTGCGTTGGTCATCGATCGAACTCTTTGATCTGGCGCCGTCCCTTCGCAACCCGCGTCCATCGCCGCCTGATCGAATGACCGGCGCACGCGACTTCAGGAGGCGCTCATCGTGGCCTCGGCGCAATTCAGTGTTCGGGCACAAGCAACAGAAATGTGCCCGGCAACAGCCTTCACGTCACTCGGCCGCCTGCCGTGTCACCACCGGAGCCGGCAAACGGTACTTCTGCATCAGCGAGGTCTGCCACCACGCGAACAGGCCGCTCAGTGGCATGACCACGAACAGCTTGAACAGGATCCAGATGTTGACGCCGTCGAGCCTGTAGCCGTTGAAGCTGTAGTTCGCATGTGCGAAGCCCTGCCGGACCAGCTCATTGGCGACCGCGGTCAGTACGAAGAACCAGGCGAAGTTCCAGGTGAACTTGTCCCAGCCTTCCATGGTGTAGTGGAACGTCTTGTCGAAGACGTACTTGAAGAAGTTGCGACCGGTGTAAAGACCGAAGAACAGGAACATCGCAAACAGCAGGTTGAAGATCGTGACCTTGATCTGCACCCACATCGGGTCGCCGGTCACCAGCGTCAAGGTACCGAAGGTGATGGTCACCGCGCTGGCGATCAGCGGGAACACCGGCAGCCGGCCAAGCACGTAAAGCATGGATGCGACGGCGGCCACGGTGGCGATCATCAGCGCCCAGGTGCCGGCCGCAATGCCGTAGGCGGCGTTGACCACGAACATCGTGATCAGCGGGCCGAATTCGCTCAGGATATTGACCGATTGCTCGGCATTGAACGGAAAGTGCCGCCTGATCCAGTTCATCTCACACGCATTTCCCTTTGAGACCGACCCCGTCTTGCCCCGGATCCGGTCACCTCCCTATGCAGGAGAACCTACTAACCTGTAGCGATGGCCCGCGCAAATTCTGCCGCATCGAAGCTTTGCAAGTCGTCAACGCCCTCGCCAACTCCGATCGCGTGAACCGGCAGCGCATGCTTCGCGGCGATCGCCACCAGTATTCCGCCGCGGGCGGTACCGTCCAATTTTGTCATTACGAGGCCGGTTACGCCGGCGCGCTCGCGGAACACCTCCACCTGGCTCATCGCATTCTGGCCGGTGGTGGCGTCGAGAACGAGGATTACGTCGTGCGGCGCGCTCGCGTCCACCTTGCGCATGACCCGGATCACCTTCTCGAGCTCCTCCATCAGCGCTTGCTTGTTCTGAAGGCGGCCGGCGGTATCCACGATCAGTACGTCAGAGCTTTCGGCCCGCGCTTGCTGGAGCGCGTCGAATGCGAGGCCTGACGAATCGGCACCGACGCCACGCGCGATCACTGTCGCGCCGGTGCGCTCGCCCCACACCTTCAGCTGGTCGATGGCCGCCGCCCGGAAGGTATCCCCTGCTGCCAGCGTCACGCGACGCCCTTCGGCGCGGTAGCGGCTGGCGAGCTTGCCGATCGTCGTGGTCTTGCCGCCGCCGTTGACGCCGACGACGAGGATCACGTGCGGCTTGCGCGACGAATTGATGACCAGCGGCCTGGCGACCGGCTTCAGGACCTTTTCGACCTCGGTGGCCAGCACCACCCGCACCTCTTCCGGCGTGATCGACTTGTCGAGCCGGCTCTTCGCCAGCGCCGAGGTGATCCGGCCGGCGGTCTCGATGCCGAGATCGGCCTGGATCAGCACGTCCTCGAGCTCGTCTAGCGTCTCGGCATCGAGCTTGCGCTTGGTGAAAACGCTGGCGATGCCCTCGGTCAACTTTGACGACGTCTTGGCGAGGCCCGACGTCAGGCGGGCGAACCAGCTTGTTTTCGGCGCCGCCGCTGGCGGCTCGACATCCCGGGTGATCGTCGCCGCGGCGGGTGCCGCCAGCGCGTCGGTAGGCTCGGCGGCGGATGTGGCAACGGCCTCGTCGCGCTCCGGCGCGGACTCCGCCTCGATCTTGCCCCGGCCGAACAGCCGCCCCATCAGGCCCGGCTTTTTCGCTCCTTCGCTCACTCGGGGACCTCTGCACAAAGTCGGCGCGCGCGACTGCCGGTGATACGCGCTGAGATCACCGACGCGGGTGAATGTCCGCCGCCGGACACGACCTCGACCTCGGCGAACTGCGGGGTGCGGCCGATGCCGTCGCGCTCCATCATGAGCTCGACCTCGCGGCCAAGCTGCGAGCGCAGATATGCGTCGAGCGCTATGTCGCCCTTCTCGCGCAGGCGAGCCGCGCGCTCCTTGACCACCTGCCGCGGCACCTGCGGCATCCGCGCCGCCGGCGTGCCTTGGCGCGGCGAATAGGGGAACACGTGCAGAAACGTCAGCCCGCAGTCGTCGATGATCCGCATCGAGCCCTGAAACATGGCTTCCGTCTCGGTCGGGAAGCCGGCGATCAGGTCGGCGCCAAAGGCGACGTCGGGGCGCAGCCGCCGCACCTCCTTGCAGAAGCGCGCGGCATCCGCGGCCAGATGGCGCCGCTTCATGCGCTTCAAGGTCAAGTCGTCGCCCGCCTGCATCGACAAGTGCAGGTGCGGCATCAGCCGCGGCTCGTCCGCAATCGTATTCATCAGCTCCTGGTCGACTTCGACCTGATCGATCGACGACAGCCGCAGCCGCTTCAGATCGGGCACATGCTTCAGCACCATGCGCAGCAGCTTGCCGAGCGTCATTTCACCCGGCAGGTCGGGGCCATAGGACGTGAGATCGACGCCGGTCAATACGACTTCGGCATAACCGGCCTCGACCAGCCTGCGGATCTGCGCCACGACCTCGCCGGCCGGCACGGACCGTGAAGGGCCGCGCCCGAACGGTATGATGCAGAATGTGCATCGATGGTCGCAGCCGTTCTGCACCTGCACGTAGGCTCGAGCCCGCGTGCCGAAGCCGTCGATCGCGTGACTTGCCGTCTCGCGCACGCTCATGATGTCGTTGACGACGACGCGCTCGGTATCGCCCGTGCTCAATCCCTGGAATGTCGCGGCCTGCAGCTTCTCGGCGTTGCCGATCACATGATCGACCTCGGCCATGCCGGCAAATCGCTCAGGCTCGATCTGCGCCGCGCATCCCGTGACAATGATGCGGGAGCCGGGGTGATCCCGCCGTAGCCGGCGGATCGTCTGCGCCGCCTGGCGTACCGACTCGGCCGTCACCGCGCAGGTATTGACGATCAGCGCGTTGTCGAGCCCGGCCGCCGCGGCATGGCCCTTCATCACCTCGGATTCGTAGGCGTTGAGGCGGCAGCCCAGGGTGATGACGATCGGAGCGGCCATCGCTCTAGCCCAGCCGCTTCGCGGTGCCGCGACCAAAATCGAATTCGCCGGCATATTCGTCGGTCGCCGGACCGGTCATCAGGATGCGATTGGCCGCCGTCCATTCGATCTGCAGCGGCCCGCCGGGCACGTTGACGGTGACCTTGCGCTCGGTGCGCCTGGTATGGGCGCCAAGCACCCCGGCCGCGCAGGCTGCCGAGCCGCAGGCTCGCGTCAGGCCGGCGCCGCGCTCCCAGGTGCGCAGATTGATCGACGTTGGCGACGTGACGGCGGCGAGCGATATGTTCGCCCGCTCGGGGAAGATCGGGTGGTTCTCCAGCATCGGACCGAACCGGCCGAGATCATAGCCGGCGACATCGGCCACCCAGAATATGCAGTGCGGATTGCCGACGTTGACCACCGACGGCGAATGCAGGATCGGATTTTCGATCGGACCGATCTGCAGCTCGATCCGCCGCGTATCGTGGAACGGCTCGGCCAGCGGGATCTCGTTCCAGGCAAAGCGCGGCTCACCCATGTCGACGGTGATGTGCTGCTGATCGGCGATCGCAACTTCGAGCACCCCCGGCCGCGTCTCGAACTTGAGATGCTCGCGCCGCAGCCCCTGGTATGCCAACCAGCCGACGCAGCGCATGCCGTTGCCGCATGCCTGCGCCTCGGAGCCGTCGGTGTTGTAGATCCTGATGTAGGCCTCGGTGCCACGCGTCCTCGGATCGTGCAGCACCATCATCTGGTCGAACCGTGACAGCGGATCGGCTGCCACGGCGCGCGCCTCCTCGCCGCTCAACACGCGCGTCGAGCCCCGCAGGTCGACGACGACGATCTCGTTGCCGAGACCGTTCATCTTGCGGTATTGCAGCGGCAGGCTGGCGGCAGAAAGCGACATGCGCCGTTATATGGCGAAGTCGCGCCGCTCTGACAATTGCCAATCGGGGGATGATTTCGGGCCCGCCTACTTCTTGTTCGCCCAGTAGAACGCGAAGATCAACATCCAGAACAGCAGCGCCATGATGTCGATCAGGACCTCGAGCTGGCGCAATTCCTTCGAACGGGTCCAGTCGGGCAGTCCGAACAACACCGTCAAGCTCATGGCGACGCTCGCAAACAGGCAGATTCCGATGAGGCTCCAAAGTACCCGCGTGGTGCGTCGAGTCATCGCGTTGCCTCGAGTCCGTGTTCATCAATCATTCAGGAACGTTTTCCGTCGTGGCGATCCGTCGCTCGTGGTGCGCGCCGCCCCACACGCGAGATCCATTTGACACGTCGGGCGTTCCGGCGCATTACCTGCTTCAATCAGCCACGGCCCGTTCATTCGAGCCGCCGCTCTGAGCATGGTTGCGGGCTTTCGGGCCGAACCGGGAAGCAGAGGGGTCAACATCCGCCGGCGCGTTGCGCTCGCGGATGCAATATGGCTTTGGACCAGCCGATATCGAGCGAAATCAATATGTTGCAGTGCCAGTGTCGCGAGACCTCAGTCAAAGCGCAGAAGGTGATGCGGGCCGCGGCCGATCTCGGCATCGCATACGAGCGCATTGGCGCCGGCGCTTGGCAGCGTCGAGCACCAGTATCGCCGATTGGCTGCCCGTCTCCCATATCAGGCGCACATGATGGCCGTTTTCGAGGCCTTGAAGGTCCCTGGAGCTTGAGCTGATGTTCCAATCCCTCTCCGAACGGCTGTCGGGTGTCCTCGACAAGCTCACGCGTCGCGGCTCGCTGAGCGAGGCCGACGTGTCGGAGGCGATGCGTGAGGTGCGGCGCGCGCTGCTCGAGGCCGACGTCGCGCTCGACGTCGTCAAGAGCTTCATCGACAAGGTCAAGGCCAGGGCGGTCGGCCAGAACGTCGTCAAGTCGGTGACGCCGGGCCAGATGGTGGTAAAGATCGTCCACGACGAGCTCGTCGCCATGCTCGGCTCCGACGCGGCGCCGATCGATCTTGCAGCCGCGCCGCCGGTCGCGATCCTGATGGTCGGCCTGCAGGGCTCCGGCAAGACCACGACCACGGCGAAAATCGCCTATCGGCTGACCAATCGGGACAAGAAGAAGGTCCTGATGGCCTCGCTCGACACCCGCCGGCCAGCGGCGCAGGAGCAGCTTCGCGTACTCGGCGAGCAGACGAGCGTCGCAACATTGCCGATCATCGCCGGCCAGCAGCCGCTGACAATCGCGCATCGGGCGATGGATGCCGCCCGCCTCGGCGGCTACGACGTCGTCCTGCTCGATACCGCAGGCCGCACCACCGTCGACGAGGCGCTGATGGCGGAGGTCGCCGCCGTCAAGGCGCAGACCAAGCCGCACGAGACGCTGCTGGTAGCCGACGCGCTGACCGGCCAGGACGCCGTAAACACCGCGAAGGCATTCGAAGGCCGCGTCGGCGTCACCGGCATCGTGCTGACCCGCGTCGACGGCGACGGCCGCGGCGGCGCGGCGCTTTCGATGCGGGCGGTCACCGGCCGGCCGATCAAGTTGATGGGTGTCGGCGAGAAGTGGGACGCGCTCGAGGATTTTCATCCCGATCGAATTGCCAGCCGCATCCTCGGCATGGGCGACATCGTCAGCCTGGTCGAGAAGGCGGCGCAGAATATCGATGCCGAGCAGGCGGCGAAGATGGCCGCCAAGATGCAGAAGGGCGGCTTCGACCTGCAGGACCTCGCCGACCAGATCAAGCAGATGGAGAAGATCGGCGGCATGGGCGGCATCATGGGCATGATGCCGGGCATCGCCAAGATGAAGTCGCAGATCGCCAGCCTCGGCGACGGCGAGAAGATGCTGAAGCGCCAGCACGCGATCATCATGTCGATGACGCCGAAGGAGCGCGCCAGTCCGAAGATGCTCGACGGCAAGCGCAAGCGGCGCATTGCCGCCGGCGCCGGCGCCAAGGTCGAGGAGGTCAACAAGCTCCTGAAGCAGCACCGCGACATGGCCGACCTGATGAAGGCCATGGGCAAGAACAAGGGCCTGATGGGCAAGATGGCCGGCATGATGGGCCTTGGCGGCGGCGGTGGCATGGGCGGCATGGGCGGCGGCGCGCCGAATGTCAGCCCGGAGATGCTCGATCAATTGAAGAAAGGCGAGCTGCCGAAGGGCATGCCCGCGATGCCTGGCGGCATGCCCAAGCTGCCGGGACTCGGCGGCGGCGGCGGTCTGCCCGGTCTCGGCGGCGCCCGTTTCCCAGGTTTGCCGGGCCTTCCCGGCAAGAAGAAGTGACAAAACCCTAAACCCTGAACACCAATCCCAAAACCCGAACTGGAGACTACCAATGTCCACCAAGATCCGCCTGTCGCGCGGCGGCGCCAAGAAGCGCCCGTACTACTACATCGTCGTCGCCCACAGCTCCTCGCCTCGCGATGGCCGCTACATCGAGCAGATCGGCACCTTCAATCCGATGCTGCCGAAGGACGACGCCACCCGCGTCAAGCTCGATATCGAGCGTGCGAAGCACTGGCTGTCGGTCGGCGCCCAGCCGTCGGATCGCGTTGCCCGCATTCTCGATGCCAACGGGCTGATGAAGCGCACCGCGTCGAACAATCCGGAGAAGGGCAAGCCCAAGAAGAAGCGCGTCGAGCGCGAGAAGGCCGAAGCCGCCAAGGCGGCCGAGAAGGCCAAGGAAGGCGCGGCGGCGTAAAGGCGGTCGCTGGTTTTGCGAACGGTGCCTGACCCTCTGGGACTGACACCGCATTACAATTCAGCTCGATGCACTTCCCCTCTCCCCCGCCCCTTCGGGGGAGAGGGCAGAGGACCGCCCGACAGGGTGGTCCGAGGGTGAGGGGCGGCCACTTGCTCGGACCCGAAACCGGCCAGCGCCAAGCCCGATGTTGCAGCCATCGAACAAGCTGCTGCCCCTCACCCTAACCCTCTCCCCCGAAGAGGCGGGGGAGAGGGAACCACCGGTAACCAACCGTGGCATCGGAACACGAGATATATGCCCGACAAGAAGCTCGTCCTCCTCGGTCATGTGGCGGGTGCCCACGGCATCCGCGGCGAGCTGCTGATCAAGTCGTACACGGCGGCGCCGGAGGACATCGCCGCGTATGGCGCGCTGACAGATGCCAGCGGCACCAAATCCTACAAGCTGAAAGTCGTTCGCGTGACCCCGAAGGGCGTGATCGCCCGCGTCCAGGGCGTTGCCGACCGCAACGCGGCGGAACTCCTCAAGGGCACCGCACTGCACGTTCCTCGCGCCGCCATGGGCGAAGCAGCCGAAGGTGAATATTTCTACTCCGACCTGATCGGCCTTGCTGCCGTCGCGCCGGATGGCACCGCCATCGGCACCATCAAGGCGGTGGAGAACTTCGGCGCCGGCGACCTGCTCGAGATCGTCTTCGCCGGCTCCGGCAAGACCGAATTCGTCGCCTTCACCGACGCCAACGTGCCGACCGTCGACATCGCCGCCGGCCGCGTCGTCGTGATTATGCCCATCGACGACGGCAGCAAGCCCGAGGACGAGCCGAAGAATCCGACGCGTAGGTTGGGTTAGCGCGCAGACCGTGGTGACTTTGCCCGATACCGCTACCCGCGATGCTTCTCGGGATTGCGCAGCTGCACGTAGAATGCGCCTTCGCCGCCGTGCCGCACATGCGCGCTCGTGTAGCCGACGACGATCATGCGCAGCTCCGGCTCGGCCAGCCATCGAGGCACGTTACGGCGCAGGACGCCACGATCGCGGTCCTGGTACATCTCGAACGGCGCGTGACCATCGACATCGCCCTCGCGGCCCTTGCCGGTGATCACCAGCACCATCCGGCAGCCGTCGTGATAGGCGCGATGGAGGAATGCCCGCAGCGCACCGTGCGCCTCGACCTGCCGCATGCCGTGAAGATCAATTCGCGCCCCGATCTGCTCGCGCCCGCGTGCGACGCGTCTTGCCTTGCGTGGCTCGATCGGCGCCTGCTGCGGCTGGCGGACCGGCGCGGCTGGCGTTGGCGACGCCCCAGGTGACGACTTGTCGTGCGGCTGAAACCGCGTCGAGGGCGGCACGGCGGGCCGAGGCTTTACCGGTTCGACCTCGGTTTGGGTAGGCACCGGGCGGTTGGCCCGGCCGCGCGGGTCGATGCGAGTGACCGAGCGCGCGACGTGCGCCCACAGCTTCGAATCCTCTTCCGAGAGGCCGCCCCGGTCGCGCCGCTTCATGGCTCGGCGCGCTGCGACAACGGTCCGGCGGTGAAATCACTGCTCCGCCCGGCCGATGCCGCCTTGGTAGTTTCGGTCGCAGTCGGGTTGGCCTTCGCTGTCACCGTTTCAGCGCCCCGCGGCAGCAGCACATAGAGATTTCCGGGATGCTTGGTGACGCCGGCGAGCTTTCCCGCGGCATTGCCGCTGCCGAAGTAAATGTCGCCGCGTTCCGGCCCGCGGATCGCCGAGCCGACATCCTGCGCGATCATCAGACGGTTGAATCCGCCGGCCTTCAGTACGTCGGCAAGCGACGGCGCGCTGACGTAGACCGGCGTCCCGATCGCATGCACCCCGGTATCGACCGCCAGGCTGCGTCCAGGCGTCAGTGGGATGTGCAGCACGCCGAGCGCGCCCTTGGCCTCCTCGCCCTTGAGCTCACGGAAGAACACATACGACTTGTTCTGCCACATGACATTCCGGCCGCGCTCCGGATCGGCCTTCAGCCAGTTGCCGAGCGCCTCGAGCGACATCTTGTCGGCCGGAAACTGCCCGGTATCGATCAAATGCCGCCCGATCGAGGTATAGGGGTGGCCGTTCTTGCCGTCGTAGCTCACCCGAATCGTCGTGCCGTCGGTCAGCTTGATCCGGCCCGAGCCCTGGATCTGCATGAAGAACTTGTCGACCGGACTGGCGAGATACAGCAGCTCCAGGCCCTGGCCGTCGAGGGCGCCCTGCTCGATCTCGGCTCGCGTGGCGTAAGGCACGATGCCGTCGTCGGTCTTGCGGGCATGGGTCAACGCATTGGCCTTGACCCCGCGCACCTGCTCGTCGACCAGGTTCACGAGGTCGGCCGGGCGCCGATGGATCGGCGTCGCAAACTTCGCGGTCGCGGTGCGCGAGCCATTGATCAGCGGCTCGTAGTAACCCGTGAGCAGTCCGGGCGGGCCGGCGTGCTCGACCCGGTGCGGAGTGAAATGCGTCTCGAAAAATGCCTTCGCGGCCGCCGCCGGCACTCGTTTCGCCGCCAATCGGATGGCTTCGTCGCAGGCCGCGAGCAGAGCCGGCGGCGTCGGGACGGCGGAGGCCTTGTCGCCGGCTGCGCTTGCCGCAATCAATATCGGGCAAGACCGCAGGAACGCCTTGAACGCCGCGGCGTAATCGTCCTGGGCCCAGCCCGGCAGGTCGGTGAACGCGATGGGCGAGAACTTCGGCTGCTGCTGGCTCACGGCACTCGATGGTTTCAACGCTTGGTTGCGGCCGGCCGGAGCCTTGGTTTCCGCCCCACCCGGCGCCGCCACGGCCATGGCCGCGAGCGTCGCGCAGCACAGGCTCGGCAGGCGACGGCGGTAGACCGGCACGGCGACGCTCAGCTTTGCGGTTGCGTCGCTACCAGCCGCCAATTCGGATTGCGCACGCTGACGTCGCGCGCGAACGTCCAGATGTCGGTGACTTCCTTGATCTTCTGCGGGTCGCCGGCGATGACGACCCCGCTCCTGTCGCGGGTCGCGGAGATCAACTGGCTGACGAACCGCACCGTGAGCTGGGCGATGCTACCCTTGAACTCGGCCTCGACCAGATTGACCTTGTTGATGCCGACAAAGCTCTGGTCGATCTGCTCGGCCCTGCTCTCGCGGTCGCCAATCGCCTCGACGAAGCCCTCGTAGACCTCCTTGCTCAGGAGGTCCTTCAGCACCTTGCGATTGCCCTCGGCAAAGGCCGTCACAATCATCTCGTAGGCCTGCCGCGCACCGTCCAGGAAGTGTTTCGGATCAAACGACGGGTCGGCCCTGGTCATCTGCACCATCGCCTTCTCGATCGCGGCATCGCCGGCGGCGAACTCCTTCACCCGCGCCTCGGCATTGGCCAGGGCCGCATCGGCGGCGGCCGGAGCCGCCGTTGCCTCGCCGCCGCGCCGCGGCAGGGCCACGACCTTGTCCTGCGACGCCGCCGCTTGCTCCTCGGCCTGGCGGGCGCGCATATTCCGGTCGATGCGTGCCTCGTCGTCCGGAGTCCTGCGGCCAAGTACGCTGCGCAGCTTGAAGATGACGAACACCGCGACGATCAAGGAGAGCAGCGTTAAGAGATTTATCTGGCCATCCATCGGTTCGGCTTTCCTACGCGTGCTGTTCGCCAGACTGATGTATGATCGAGGGCGACATCGATCCAGGGTCACCGGCGAATATAGAGTGAGGCGGGGCGCAGAAATTTTGCTACCGCACCGCGACATTGCCAGAAACTTAGGACATTGCAGTGGCGAAGCCAACCGGAATGACGCCCGCCGGGCCACGACACCGTCGGCAAGATCGATCAAAAGTTGGGCTGGTGTACTAACCGCGGATGGCAGGTATGTGGTTCGGACTGTTCCTGGTGTTGATCGCGATCCCGCTTCTGGAGCTGGCGCTGCTCATCAAGCTCGGCCAGTCGATCGGCGTCTTCGCGACGTTCGCGGTGCTTCTCATCAGCGCCGGCGCTGGATTGATGATCATGCAGGCGCAAGGGTTCGCGGCGCTCGGCCGCGCCTCGCAGAGCATGCGCGAAGGCAAGCCGCCGGTCGAGCCCGTGGTCGACAGCTTCATGCTGATGCTGGCCGGCGGCCTGCTGCTGGTGCCTGGCCTGATCACCGACGCGGTTGGCCTGCTGCTGCTCATTCCGCCGGTACGGCACCTGGTCGCTGCCTGGGGGCTGCGGCGCTTGTTCGGCTCGGCCGAAGTCCACGTCGCGACCTGGAGCACCACGAGCGAGCGCACGACACGGCCGTCTGACGATCGCCCCGGCCAGGGAGCCAGCGGCGGCACCGTGATCGAGGGGGAGTTCGAGCGACTGGACGAGAAGCCGGCGCCCGGCCGCCGCAGCGACGATCAAGCCGGCAAGCCCTACCGCAACGGAGCTGCCAAGGAGCCCTGATTGCCGGTTGCGGCCGGGCGTGATAGCCAGCGCCGGAAACCGCCACAATGGCGCGGACAGCACCACAGCAAGGTAGCCGACATGACCGATCAGGCGACGTCCAAGACCGATCAGACGAGCGAGCAGGCGCAGCCGACCATCCGCGTGGTCGGCCAGTACATCAAGGACCTTTCGTTCGAGAACCCGAATGTCGGCAAGCTGATGGAAGGCCCGGTCGACAGTCCGCAGCTGCAGATCGAGGTGAATGTCAATGCCCGCCAGGCCAATGCGGGGCTGTACGAGAGCAACCTGGAGTTCATCGCCACCGCCACGAGCAAGGCCGGCCCATTGTACAAGCTCGAGCTCGATTACGGCGGGATGTTCAAGATCGAGAACATGCCGCCCCAGGCGATGGAGCCGTTCCTGCTGATCAATGCTCCGACGCTGCTGTTTCCGTTCGTGCGCCGCCTGGTCGCCGACCTCACCCGCGAGGGCGGTTTCCCGCCGCTGATGCTCGATCCGATCGACTTTGCCTCGCTCTTCATGAAGCGCAAGCAGGCGGGCCAGGGCCAGGCGACCAACGGAGCGAAACCCGTCAGCTGAGATAGCGGCGCCAGATCGCGTTCTCGCCCAGGCTCTCGACGAACGTGCGATGAGCCGCCAGCTCATCTTCCGAGAACTCGCGGCGGCAACGGTGCCGGACGCGATTTGGCCGTGCGCCTCGCCGCCGAGCTCATCCCGCCGGAAACTGGCGTCGCGCCGTCGCGGGCAAGTCCGAGCGTCGCCTGGCGCTCGCCGATCAGCTCCACGTAGACCTGCGCCAGCAGAAGCGAGTCGACGATGGCACCGTGTTTCGTGCGCTGCGTATTGTCGATGCCATAGCGTTTGCACAGCGCATCGAGCGTATTGGGTCCGGCCGGATGCTTCCGCCGCGCCAGCGCAAGGGTATCGACAACGCGGTCCATCGTGATCACGCCAAACTTCAAACGCTCCAGCTCCATGTTGATGAAGCCGATGTCGAATGGCGCATTGTGGATGACCAGGATCGACGAGCCGATGAACTGCAGGAAGTCCGTCGACCACCTTGCCGAACGCCGGCTTGTCGCGCAGGAACGCCGTCGATATTCCGTGAATGCGTTCGGCATCGGGATGAACCTCCCGGGTCTCCGGGTTCAGGAACGCGTGGAATTCGGCGCCGGTGGGCCGCCGATTGTGGAGCTCGACGCAGCCGATCTCGATCAGCCGGTCCCCTTTCCTGGCATCGAGGCCTGTCGTCTCGGTGTCGAGCACGATTTCGCGCATGTGGCCGCCGTCCCTGCAGTCGTTCAAGCCCAGAACCGCTCGTAGGCGGTGCCGACCCTTCCGCGCAGTGATACGACAATGGCGTCGATTTGCGCCTCGGTAGTCGCGATATCGCCGGATGTGTCCACAACGAAATCGGCGCGGCGACGCTTTTCCTCGTCGCTCAGCTGCCGACCGAGAATCACGGCGAGTTTCTCCGCTGTCATGCCGGGCCGGGCCAGCACGCGGTCGCGCTGGATCTCGGCGGGAGCGCTGACGATGACGGTGACGTCGACCTTGCCCTCGCCGCCGGTCTCGAACAGCAGCGGGATTTCCAGCACCGCCATCGCGATGCCGGCGGCGTCCGCCTCATGCAATGCCCTTCGCTCCGCCTTCTGAACCAGTGGATGCACGATCCGCTCTAGAAATCCTGAACCCCTCGGGCCGCCCCATCAATTGCTCGGAGAGCCGCCGGCGGTCGACCCGGCCGTCGACCGCAACACCCGGAAAGGCTGCCTCGATCGGCGCCACCGCCTCGCCCTCGTACAGCTCGTGCACCAGCGCGTCGGCGTCGATCACCGGGATCCCGGCATGGCGAAAACGCGCCGCGGCGGTCGATTTGCCCATGCCGATCGAGCCGGTCAGTCCTATCAGCAGCATCCGGCAGGTCCTCGCGCCATCGTCATTGACCGAGGGCGCCGCGCGCTCGCAACTCGGCAAGCAACGGCAGCAGCGGCAGGCCCAGGATCGTGAAATAGTCGCCATCGACTCGCTCGAACAGCTGGATGCCGCGTCCTTCGAGCTTGTAGGCGCCGACGCTGCTGCACAGTTCCTCGCCTTCCGCGGCCAGATATGCATCGAGGAACGCGTCCGAGAACGGGCGCATGGTCAGCTCGGCGGTGTCGACCATGCTCCACACGATCTCGCCATCGACCGCGATGGCAACCCCAGCGTGCAGGCAGTGCGTCTGGCCGCGCAATCGCTGCAGCGTCGAACGCGCGCCAACGATATCGTCGGCCTTCGTCAGTATCTCGCCTTCGTGCTCCAGCACCTGGTCGGAGCCGATGACGAAGGCGCCGGGCTTGCGCACGCTGACATCGCGCGCCTTGGCCTCGGCCAACAGCTCGGCGATGTCGGCAGGATCGACCTCGCTGTCATCGGCGGTCAACACGTCCTGGATCGCCCGCTCGTCGATCCGCGCCGGCTCGACATCGAAGATGACGCCGGCACGCTCGAGCATGCCGCGCCGGGAGGCGCTGGCCGAGGCGAGTACGATCCGCGTGCGCTTGCGATCAGCCATCGCCGGTGTCGCTTTCCGCCGTGTTGCCGATCTCGCGATCGTGGAACAACCGCAGGATCTGCGCCGCCGTTTCCTCGATCGACCGCCGCGACACGTCGATCACCGGCCAGCCGTGCCGAGCGCACAGGCGGCGGGAGAACAGGATCTCCTGGGCAATGGCATCACGGTCGACATACTCGTCGAGATTGCGGTCGCCGAGAAAGCGAACGCGATTGCGCCGGATCTCGGAGATGCGCTCGGCGCTCGCCACCAGGCCGACGACGAAGGCGGCGTGCGGCTCGATCAGCGCCTGCGGCAGCGGAATGGTCGGTACCAGCGGCAAATTCGCCGTCTTGTAGCCGCGTTGCGCCAGATAGATCGAGGTCGGCGTCTTCGAGGTCCGCGAGATGCCAAGGATGATGATGTCGGCGGAGTTGAGGTCGGCGGGAAGCTGGCCGTCATCGTGCACCATGGCGAAATTCAGCGCATCGATCCGCTGGAAGTATTCGGCATCGAGCACGTGCTGGCCGGCGACGATCGGCGTCTGCGGCGCACCGAGATAGCTCTCGAACACCTTCATGATCGGCTCGAGCACGTGCAGGCACGGCACCTTCAGCTCGCGACAGCGCCGCTCGAGCTCGGCCGTCAGGTCGCGGTTGACGATCGTATAGAGCACGATGCCCGGCGCCGACGCGATCTCCTGCAGCACCCGGTCGAGTTGCCGCGGGCTGCGGATCAGCGGATGCACGTGCTCGATCGGCCGCACCTCGGCATATTGCACGGAAGCCGCCTTGGCGATCGTGGTCAGTGTCTCGCCGGTCGAATCCGAGATCAGGTGAAGGTGGAAGTAGCTCGGCAAGCGGTTGGCCATCTGTGGAGAAATCCGCCCGTTTTCAACAGCCG
Organism: uncultured Alphaproteobacteria bacterium; assembly: GCA_963750535.1. Lineage (GTDB taxonomy): Bacteria > Pseudomonadota > Alphaproteobacteria > Rhizobiales > Hyphomicrobiaceae > JAKFWF01. Next base: position 44,266 of record CAVVRF010000048.1, read on the forward strand.
GGGGCGTCGATCGTACAACCCGGCACCATTGCGGCCCGATGCTCCACAGACCAATCCCCAGGCGAGCCCGCGGCCCGATAGCCGCCAGCATGATTGCGCCTCCCTGTGAATACCCGCAATTCGACACACTTGTCCAACAGATGTCCCCGCCGGGTGCATGCAACACACCGATCCAGAACCGACGACAACGACTTGATCTTTCAGAGACTATTTGCCTCTAGTGGCTCCCCGGATGACGGCTACCAGGGCTGGATGAAAAGTGCCACCATGCCGATAACCTGGGGATCGGGCGGGATGACAGAGGTGTCCCCACAATCCACGCCGGTAAGAGTCAAAATAAAAACTCATCTAGAAATTGGATTAGAAAGTTAAGTCATGACCGAGCAAGACGCCGGGCTCGCGCGCAAGTCCGAAACGATGCGCTTCCTGCAGCCATTCGCAGGCCAGGCGATCAGCCCGCCACCAGTCTGGCTAATGCGCCAGGCCGGCCGATACCTGCCCGAGTATCGTGCGACGCGCGCCACCGCCGGCTCGTTTCTCGACCTGTGCTATACGCCCCGGCTCGCATGCGAGGTGACGCTGCAGCCGATCAAGCGCTTTGGCTTCGATGCGGCGATCCTGTTCTCCGACATTCTCGTCGTGCCGGACGCCCTGGGCCAGCCGGTGCGCTTCGTCGAGGGCGAGGGTCCAAGATTGAACCCATTGAAATCGTTTGAAGATCTTAGAGAGGCTATCGATTGCCGGCGCGGATGCGAAATTCCATACCGTCGCCGAGAGCGTGGCGCTGATCCGGTCCCGCCTGGCGAGCAATACGGCCCTGATCGGGTTCTGCGGGGCGCCGTGGACGGTGGCGACCTACATGGTCGGTGGGCAGAGGCTCGCCAGACCAGGCCGCAACCCGCCTCATGGCCTATCGCGAGCCCAAGTTGTTCTCCCGGCTGATCGATCTGCTGGTCGAGGCCTCGCAGGTCTATCTCGAGTTGCAGATCGCAGCCGGCGCCGATGCGGTGATGATCTTCGACAGCTGGGCCGGCAGCCTGCCCGACGACGAGTTCGCGCGCTGGGTGACGGCCCCGACGGCGAAGCTGGTTTCGGGGCTGCGCGCGCGGCATCCGGGAGTTCCGGTGATCGGCTTTCCGCGAGGCGCCGGAGTGGCTTCGATCGGCTATGCCAAGGCGACGGGCGTGCAGGGCATCGGCTGCGACACGGCGATGCCGCTCGATCTGATGGCGGGAGCGTTGGCGGATCAGGGAATCGTGGTACAGGGCAACCTCGACCCGTTGCTGATGATTGCCGGAGGGGAACCAATGAAGCGCCGCGCCCGGCAGATCCTCGACGCGATGGCCGGTAAGCGTTTCATCTTCAATCTCGGCCACGGCATCACACCGGAGGCGCCGCCAGAGCACGTCGCAGAACTGGTCGAGCTGATCCGCAGCTATAAGCCGCAGAGGCCCGCGCACCGGTGAATTACCTGTTGTGGATCAAGGCAGTGCACGTGCTTGCCATCATCTCCTGGATGGCCGGGCAGCTCTATCTGCCGCGGCTCATGGTCTACCACGTCGACGCGCCGAAGGGCTCGCAACAGTCCGAGACGTTCAAGGTCATGGAGCGGAGGCTGCTCAAGGCGATCATCAACCCGGCGATGATGGTGGCGTGGCTGACCGGTCTCTGGATGGCGTGGGACGTCTTCGCATTCAAAGGCGCTTGGCTTCACGTGAAACTATTGCTCGTCGTGGCGATGAGCGCGCTGCACGGTCTGCTGGTGCGGCGGGTGCGGGAATTCGCCGCCGACGCGAACACGCACAGCGCAACCTACTACCGGGTGCTGAACGAGGTGCCGACCGTGCTGATGATCGGCATCGTCATCATGGTGATCGTCAAGCCCTGGTGATCGCGGAGAGTTACCGCGATCGAGCGTTGCCTTTACGGCCGCAACGCATCACTCCCACTCGCCGACGAACCCCGGCAGGTCAACCGCGGCCCGGCAGCGGCTGAGCCGCATTGCCCGGTCCACCGCGCTGTCGTGATTGCGCTCCACCGTACCGGCCGGGATGCGGGTGCGGAAAAAATTGGCCCAGGCGAACTCGGCATAGGGGATCATCGACTTGCGGAAGCCGCCCGCTTCCCGCACCACCCAGGCGAGATCGCGGAACGGGTCGTGGCGCAGGGCATGCAGGCAGGTCGGCAAGTGTGACGGCTTAATCCTCCGCCCCTCCTCGTCGTAGGGGTAGAGCCGCCCCTCGAACTCCATCCGGCGCCAGAACGCCGACAGCGTAAGGTCGGAAATGTCCTCGATCACCCGGGCATAGGCGTGCTCGACCTCCGCCTGCCACAGCGCCAGGCCGAAGTGGTGATGGTCGATCATGAACAGCTCGCCGCCTGGTCCGCGGACCGCCGGGATCGGCCGGCTGCTGATGATTTTCTCCATCCGCTTGCGCTTGCTGGCGCGACTCTCGAATTTTCTCCGCTTCGAAACCACCGCCCGCATGCCGACCGACACCTGCGTCGGCCGCAGCGTCTCGATCGGCACCAGCAGCAACTCGCCCAATTTACCTCTACGCGACGCCGGGCCGCCGAGCCCGTGCTCAAAGTCAACGCGTGCCACGATGCCTGACCTCGCAATGTTCGTGTCACTTCCGTGACGAACGAGCTAACGGAGGTTTGGTAAACCGATGGTAAACGGGAGAGAAAATGCCGGTGCGGCGCGGCGGAGCATTATTTCACCAGCCGTCCATAGATCGTGATTGCGATCTCGATCGCGATCAGCGCGATGATGTACCACTCGAGACGATGCGAGGTCCGGGTGGCGATCAAGTCGGTGATTGTATCGCCTGTCTCGCGGATGACCACGAGCTTGCGCTCTATGGCCCGCGCCCGCGCCGGCAGGTCGTACTCGTCGACCAGCTTGGCCCAGAAGCGCTCGAGCTCCGGATGGTCCCAGAGCACGTCAGGCTTCTCGTCGAGATCGACGCGGCCTGCCAGCCGCTTCTGAATCAGCAGCGCTTCGCCGATTTGCTGGAGGAGCCCCGCATTCGGCCCTGTCGGCAGTCGCTGTCTGATCAGGTCGGCGGCGACCGGCTCGATGCGCTCGAAGGCGGTCGCGATTCTGCGCTCGGCATAGGCCAGCGCCACCGACATTGCGAGTGCCTCCGCTACCAGAAGCAGCCGGTCCGGCTCGAAGTTCTTCAATTGCAGGGCGCCGCCCGCTCCGACCAGCTCGTCGCCACCCTGCGAGAGGACAACCCGGATCGCTTCGACCTCCCGCTCGGCGAGTGGCGCGATAATGCGACTGCCGAGCCCGCGGATCAGCTCCTCCTCTTCGATCGGAGTCAAATTGATGAAGACGACACCCCCCGACTTGAACAGCACTACCGTGCCGCCGCTCGAGGTGCGAAACCCGAGCGGATTGGTCGAGAACGAGTCGTCGCGCTCCAACCCCTTGATGTCGAGGGACTCGCCCAGCTGCAGGGCACGCATCGCTAGTCCGGCGGACTGCATCAAAAAAAAACCTGGATCGCAATCGATCAGGCACGATTAGGCGGTCCGATCGAGATCTGTCCAGTGGCGTTCAGAAGGCCCGGCGTCGTATTTCTCGCTTTCGCTTTCCGGCGAATGCTGTTAGACGTGCCGTGTGGAGCTGCTGGGGGCGGAGAGGCCTTCCGGCGGTTTTGAGCTAGCCGGCACCCAGCCGGCATTAGCCCACCAATCATGACGCATATTTCGCGCCCCCTCCCAGAAAATAAGCCGGCTCGGCACCCTCCTCTCACCCGCCTCATCCCGCCCGAGCCTGCGTGGAGCCCACTGCAATGGCTGAACTGAAATTACAAGACCTGAAAGAGAAGACCCCTACCGAAATGCTGAGCTTCGCCGAGGAGCATGGCGTCGAGAACGCCAGCACCATGCGCAAGCAGGAGCTGATGTTCGCCGTCTTGAAGCAGCTCGCGGCGAAGGAAATCGAAATCACCGGCATCGGCGTCGTCGAGGTGCTGCAGGACGGCTTCGGCTTCCTGCGCTCGCCCGATGCGAACTATCTTCCCGGGCCCGACGACATCTACATATCGCCCTCGCAGATCCGCCGCTTCGGACTTCGCACCGGCGACACCGTCGAAGGCCAGATCCGCAGCCCGAAGGACGGCGAGCGTTATTTCGCGCTGCTGAAAGTCAACCAGATCAACTTCGAGGACCCGGACAAGGCGCGCCACAAGGTCAACTTCGACAACCTGACGCCGCTCTACCCGACCAAGTGGCTGAAGATGGAGATCGAGGATCCGACCATAAAGGATCTCTCGTCCCGGGTGATCGACATCGTGGCGCCGATGGGCAAGGGGCAGCGCGCCCTGATCGTCGCGCAGCCGCGCACCGGCAAGACCGTGCTGCTGCAGAACATCGCGCACGCCATCTCGCAAAATCACCCCGAGTGCTATTTGATGGTGCTGCTGATCGACGAGCGGCCGGAAGAAGTCACCGACATGCAGCGCACGGTCAAGGGCGAGGTGATCTCCTCGACCTTCGACGAGCCGCCGACCAGGCACGTGCAGGTGTCGGAGATGGTGATCGAGAAGGCGAAGCGCCTCGTCGAGCACAAGCGCGACGTGGTGATCCTGCTCAATTCGATCACCCGCCTCGGCCGCGCCTACAACACGGTCGTGCCGTCCTCCGGCAAGGTGCTGACCGGTGGCGTCGACTTCGAACGCTCTGCAGCGGCCGAAGCGGTTCTTCGGCGCCGCGCGTAATATCGAGGAAGGCGGCTCGCTCACCATCATCGCAACGGCGCTGATCGATACCGGCAGCCGCATGGACGAGGTGATCTTCGAAGAGTTCAAGGGCACCGGCAACAGCGAGGTCGTGCTCGACCGCAAGGTCTCCGACAAACGTGTGTTCCCGGCGATCGACATCGCCAAGTCCGGCACCCGCAAGGAAGAGCTGCTGGTGCCGCGCGATCAGCTCAAGAAGATGTACGTGCTGCGCCGCATCCTCAATCCGATGGGAACTATGGATGCGATCGAGTTCCTGGTCGACAAGCTGCGCTCGACCAAGACCAACGGCGAATTCTTCCAGAGCATGAATACCTGAAACCGGCTCTCGATTAGCCGGCTATCACGATGCTGGGCGGGGTACGGTTCGTGCCCCGCCCATTTGCTAACCGGGACTTGGCCGATGATACCGCCGTGCTATACGGCTCGTAACGCTGCAGCCCGGAATCCATCGAATGACTCAGACACGCAATGCTCTCGGCCAGCCCGTGGGCGCGCCGGTGCCCAATTGGTCGCCGCGCCCAAAGCCGCCGCGCACGCCGATCACCGGCCGCTACTGCCGCGTCGAGATGCTCGATCCGGCGAAGCACGCGGCTGACCTGTTCGCCGGCAACAAGCTCGACGTCGAAGGCCGCAACTGGACCTATCTCGCCTATGGGCCGTTCGAGCGGTTCGACGACTACCGCGCCTGGCAGGAGACGGTCGCGGCGAGCGAGGATCCGCTATTTCATACGATCCTGGACGCGGACTCGGGCAAGGCGATCGGCATTGCCAGCCTGATGCGCATCGATCCGGCGAATGGCGTGATCGAGGTCGGTCACATCAACTACTCGCCACTGCTGCAGAGGAAGCCGCACGCCACCGAGGCGATGTACCTGCTGATGAAGCGCGTCTTCGACGAGCTCGGCTATCGTCGCTACGAATGGAAGTGCGACAACTGCAACGGCCCATCGAAAGCCGCCGCCGAGCGCTACGGCTTCACCTATGAGGGCTTGTTCCGACAAGCAATCGTCTACAAAGGCCGCAATCGCGATACCGCCTGGTTCTCGATCACCGACAAGGAGTGGCCGGCGATCAAACGCGGCTTCGAGCAGTGGCTGGCACCGGCAAATTTCGACGCCGCCGGCGGCCAGCGCGCGAAGCTCGCCGAGCTGATTGCCAAATCGCGGCGCGGCTAGTACGCCACCCTCGGCCCAAGTCCTGTCCCGCGTGCGTTCCCGTGTCCGATCAGCCCGCCGTCGACATCGCTCCAGACACGATCTTCGCCCCGGCCACTCCACCCGGCCGCTCGGCGCTGGCGGTGATCCGTGTCTCGGGTCCGCGGGCGCAGGCCGCGCTTCAGGACATCGCCGGAACAATTCCCGCGCCGCGCGTTGCACAGCTGCGCACGCTCAGGCATCCGGCCACCCGCCGGCCGCTCGACCAGGCCCTGGTCCTCTATTTCAAGGCGCCGGCGACAGAAACCGGCGAGGATATCGCCGAGTTCCAGACCCACGGCGGCCGCGCGGTGGTGGCTGCGGTGCTCGACGCCCTGGCCGCCATTCCCGGTTGCCGGTTGGCGGAGCCCGGAGAGTTCGCGCGTCGCGCATTCCATAACGGCAAGATGGATCTGACCGCCGTCGAGGGCCTCGCCGACCTGATCGACGCCGAGACCGAGGCGCAGCGCGCGCAGGCGCTGACACAGGCATCAGGCGCGCTCGACAGGCTTTACGGCGGATGGCGCAAGGAGATGGTCGAGGCACAGGCGCTGGTGGAAGCCGCCATCGACTTCGCCGACGAGGGCGACGTAGCGACCAGTGCGGTGGCGCAGGCGCGGTTGATTGCTGCGACCTTGACTCAAAAGATTGACGCCCATCTGGCAAATGCCCATCGCGGCGAAATCCTGCGATCGGGTTTCAAGGTGGTCATCGCCGGACCACCCAACGCTGGTAAATCTACCCTGCTAAACGCGTTGGCCCAGAGGGATGCAGCTATCGTCTCGGATGAGCCCGGCACGACGCGCGACGTCATCGAGGTGCGGCTCGATCTCGGCGGTATCCCGGTGATCGTTAGCGACACCGCGGGGATCCGGGAAGCCGGCGGCGCCGTTGAGCGCGAGGGCATCCGTCGCACGCTCGCACGGGCAGAGGAGGCAGATCTCGTGATCTGGCTCCGCGATCTGACCGACAAAGCGCCGTCGGTGCCGGCTGAGTGGCTTAGAACCACCGCGACCGACAAGATCCTGCCGGTCGACACCAAGGCTGACCTGGCGGTCGGCTCGCAACCGAGCACCGGCGGCCGCCTCCGGATCTCGACCGTCACTGATCAAGGGCTGCCTGAGCTGATCGGCGAGATCGTCACCCGTGCCCGCGAGCAGGCTGGAGGTGACGAGGGCCTGGCGCCGACGACACTACGCCATCGGCAACATCTGATTGCCACCCAGAAGGCGATCGCCGCGTTCATCGATGGAGCGGAGTTCGACCTGGAGCTGCGGGCCGAGGACCTGCGTCTCGCCGCCTCCGAGCTCGGCCGTCTCGTCGGTCGAATAGATCCCGAAGAGGTACTAGGTGCGATCTTTGGCCGTTTCTGTATCGGTAAGTAATTCAACCGTTGTTCCACGTGAAACATCTGGTAAATCCACGGCCATGACTGGGAACTCATACGATGTAATCGTGGTTGGCGGCGGCCACGCCGGTTGCGAGGCGGCTGCCGCTGCCGCGCGCATCGGCGCGCGAACCGCGCTCATCACCCACAAGGCGTCGACCATCGGCGAGATGTCGTGCAATCCGGCGATCGGTGGCCTGGGCAAAGGGCATCTGGTGCGCGAGATCGACGCTCTCGACGGCTTGATGGGCCGGGTCGCCGATGCCGCGGGCATCCAGTTTCGCATGCTCAATCGATCACGCGGACCTGCCGTGCATGGTCTGCGCGCCCAGGCCGATCGCAAGCTCTATCGCCGAGCGATGCAGGCCGCCGTCGCCGAGACCGCCGGGTTGGAGGTCATCGAGGCCGCGGTCGATGATCTGATCGTCGCCGATGGCCGCGTCGGCGGCATCGTGACCGAGGACGGCCGGCGGTTCACTGCCGGCGCGGTGGTGTTGACCACCGGCACGTTTCTCAACGGCCTGATCCACATGGGCGACGTCAAGATCCCGGCCGGCCGGGTCGGCGATCCGCCAGCGAGAAAGCTTTCCACGCGACTTGCCGCACTCGGGATCGCCTTGGGCCGGCTGAAGACCGGCACGCCGGCGCGCCTCGATGGTCGCACCATTCGATGGGATACGCTGGAGCGGCAGCCCGGCGATGACCCGCCGGAACCGTTCTCGTACCTGACCGACCGGATCACCACGCCACAGATCGACTGCCACATCACCTTCACCAACGAGGCGACGCACAAGCTGATCCGGGACAATCTCGGCCGCTCGGCCATGTACTCCGGCCAGATTGCCGGGGTCGGCCCGCGCTATTGTCCGTCGATCGAGGACAAGATCGTGCGCTTTGCCGATCGCACCTCGCACCAGATCTTCCTCGAGCCCGAGGGCCTGGACGATCACACGGTCTACCCCAACGGGCTCTCGACCTCGCTGCCGGCGGAGGTGCAGGAGGCATTCCTGCGCTCCATTCCAGGTCTCGAGGCTGTAGGGATCATTCGTCCGGGCTATGCCATCGAATACGACTACGTCGATCCTCGCAGCCTGTTGCCGACGCTCGAGCTGAAGCACCTGGCGGGGCTGTTCCTGGCCGGCCAGATCAACGGCACGACGGGCTATGAGGAAGCCGGCGCGCAAGGGTTGCTGGCCGGGCTGAACGCGGCGAAGGCTGCGGGCACCGGTGATCCGGTCACGCTGTCGCGCACCGACAGCTACCTGGGTGTGATGGTCGACGATCTGGTGTCGCGAGGCGTCAGCGAGCCCTATCGCATGTTCACGTCGCGGGCCGAGTTTCGCCTGAAGCTTCGGGGTGACAATGCCGATCAACGCCTGACGCCACTCGGCGCGCGCGTCGGCTGCATTGGCGCGCGTCGCGCGGCGGCGTTCGCCAGCAAGGCGGCGGCCCTGCGGCACGGCGAGGAGATGCTGCGCGGGCTGTCGATGACTTCGGCGGAAGCGCTCAAGGCCGGCATTCAAATCAACCAGGACGGCAGGCGCCGGTCGGCCTTCGAGCTGCTTGCCTATCCAGGCGTCGGCATCCAGTTGCTGGCGAGGCATTGGCCGCAGCTGGCCGAGATTCCGGGTGGCGTGGCATCGCAGTTGGAGATCGACGGGCGCTATGCCGCCTATGTCACCCGCCAGGACGCGGACGTGGTGGCACTGCGGCGCGACGAGGCGGCGATCATTCCAGCGGACATCGAGTATGCGCGGCTCGCCGGCCTGTCGACCGAGTTGCGGACCAAGCTCGACCGGCATCGGCCGGCTTCGCTGGCGCATGCGGCCAAGATCGATGGCATGACGCCCGCGGCGCTGCTCATATTGTTGGCGCACCTGCGCAAGCCGCGCCCGGCACGGTCGGCCTGATGGCGGCGATCGCCACGATTGCCGGGCCGGCGGAATTCGGCAGGGTCTTTGCTGTTTCACGTGAAACCGCCGAGCGGCTCGAGATTTACGAAGCGCTGTTGCAGCGCTGGCAAAGCGCGGTGAATCTGGTCGCCCCGAGTACGCTTACCCAGGTTTGGCACCGGCACTTCGCGGACAGCGCGCAGCTGGCAGCGTCATTTCCGGCGCAGCAGCCGGGCCGATCGATCCGTCATGCCGACCTGGGCTCGGGCGGCGGGTTCCCGGGGCTGGTGCTCGCCATCATGTTCGCCGAGCGCGGCGACGTGGCGACGATGTTGATCGAGAGCGACCAGCGCAAGTCGGCGTTCCTGCGGGAAGTGGCGCGCCAGACCGGGATCGCTGTGGAGATCGTGACCAAGCGGATCGAAATTCCCGAGACTCGCGTTATGGTCAAAAAAGTAGATGTCGTCACCGCGCGTGCACTCGCACCTCTCGATCGACTGTTCGATCTGTCCGCTCCGTTCTGTTCTGCGTCAACCACGTGCCTGTTTCTCAAGGGGCGTGGGGTCGAGCAGGAGTTGGCCGATGCTGGCCGCCATTGGCGATTTCACCATCGCCTGGCGCCGAGCATCACCCAGGCGGGCGCCTACGTGGTGGAGGTGCGGCATCTGTCGCCAGCTTGAAGTACAGGAGGCGAGACACTCATGTCTGCCCAATCGGTCAGAGTTCTAGCCATCACCAACCAGAAGGGCGGGGTCGGTAAGACCACGACCGCAATCAATCTCGGCACGGCACTGGCGGCAATCGGCGAGCAGGTGCTGGTGGTCGATCTCGATCCCCAGGGCAACGCCTCGACCGGCCTCGGCATCGCCGCCGAGGGTCGCCGCCGCACGAGCTACGACGTCTTGACCGGCCATTCCTCGCTGCTCGACGCCGCGGTGCCGACCAGCGTTCCGGGCCTGTCGATCGTTGCCGCCAATTCCGACCTGGTCGGCACCGACGCTGCGCTGGCAAGCGATCCGAACCGGACGTTCCGCCTGCGCGACGCGGTGGCGAACCTGGTTGCGGGCCAGAAAGTGCAAGGCGCGGCATCGCCGCTGACCTACGTGCTGATCGACTGCCCGCCTTCGCTCAATCTGCTGACCGTCAATGCGCTGGCAGCCGCCAACGCGGTGCTGGTGCCGGTGCAGTGCGAGTTCTTCGCTCTCGAAGGCATATCGCAGCTGAAAGACACCATCGATCAGATCCGCGGCACGCTCAATCCGGGGCTGGAGATCCAGGGCGTGGTGCTGACCATGCACGACGCCCGGACGGCGTTCTCCAAGGAAGTCGCGCAGAACGTGCGCGCCTTCTTCGGCTCGAAGGTCTACGAGACCATGATCCCACGCAATGTGCGCGTGGCCGAGGCGCCGTCGCATGGCAAGCCGATCCTGCTCTACGACTACGATTCGGCCGGCAGCCAGGCCTACGTGAAGCTCGCCACCGAGATCATCGAGCGCGAGCGCCGGTACAAGGCGGCCTGATGTGACCGGCGCCGGCTCTCGCGGGCCGCTGTCGCCGACTGCAATTTCTGGACTTCCAACGAAACCGCGATCAAGAGGAACACCATGGCGGTACCGCTGCAGAAGAGCCGGCTAGGACGGGGGCTGGCGTCGCTGATTGGCGAGCCGGTCAGCAGCCACCAGCAACTTCCGGCCGAGGGCGAGCAGCGCGTCGTTCCGATCGATCAGCTGCGCGGCGGGTCGATGAACCCGCGCAAGGATTTTCGCGAGGACGAGCTGCAGGAGCTGGCCAACTCGATCCGCCAGAAGGGCCTGGTCCAGCCGATCCTGGTGCGGCCCGATGCCAGCACCGGCGGCTACGAGATCGTTGCCGGCGAGCGGCGGTGGCGGGCGTCCCAGCGTGCCGGCCTGCATAGTGTGCCGGTGATCGTGCGGGATTTGTCGGACCAGGACGTGCTCGAGCTGGCGATCATCGAGAACGTGCAGCGCGCCGACCTGAATGCGATCGAGGAGGCGACCGGCTACCGCGATCTGATCGAGCGCTTCGGCTACACACAGGAGAAGTTGAGCGAGGTGATCGGCAAGAGCCGGAGCCATCTCGCCAACACCCTGCGCCTGCTCAAGCTGCCGCCCTTTGTCATCGATCTGGTCAGGTCGGGCAAGATCAGCTCCGGCCACGGCCGGGCGCTGGTCGGGCGCGAGGATGCCGAGGTCCTGGCCGAGCGCATCGTCGCCCAGGAGCTCAGCGTGCGTGAAATCGAGGCCCTGGTGCAGGCGGGCGGAGCGAGCGAAACCGCAATCGGTCAGCGCAAGACGCGCGAGAAGGACCCTGACACGCGAGCCTTCGAAAAGGAGATGTCCGATCTCCTCGGCCTCAAGGTGGAGATCAAGCGCGGCTCGGGCGAGAGCGGGTTGCTGACCATCAAGTATGGCAACTTCGACCAGCTCGACTATATCCGCATGCGCATCGCGGGTCCGGCTGGCGGCTGATCGCCGGTCGGTCGTCAAGTTCATGCTGTCCTGCGGCCCGGTCACCAGATCGGGCCGTTTTTCTTGTGCTTCGCCCGCGGAGGGCCTATGCGACAGGCAATTGCCCTCCATCGGAGCAAACCCGTGGCAGACGATGTACTTTCCCGACTGGCGGCGCTGATCGCGAGCCGCCGGCAGGCTGTCGCCGATACGTCCTATACCAGGCAGCTGCTCGATGCCGGGCCTGCGAAGTGTGCCCGCAAGCTGGGCGAGGAGGCGATCGAGACAGTGATCGCCGGCCTTGGGCAGAATACTGCCGATCTACGCGCCGAGGCGGCGGATTTGCTGTATCATCTGCTGGTGCTGCTGGAGGTTCGCAGCGTGCCGCTGGCCGATGTGCTGGCGACGCTGGAGGGGCGCATGTCGCAGTCGGGCCTGGCGGAGAAGGCGTCGCGCAAGCCCAGCTGAGCGGTGATAGGCCATGGCGATCTACGAGTTGAAGCCGATGCAGGAGGAGCCGGCGCCGCGACCCGGTCTGCATTTTTCTCCCTATCGTGAGTTCAGCCGCGAGGAATGGGCGCGGCTGCGCGCCGACACGCCGATGACGCTCGTCGAGCGCGATCTCGAGCAACTGTCGGGCCTGATGGATGGGCTGTCGCTCGACGAGGTCGAGCAGATCTATCTGCCGATGTCGCGCCTGCTGAACCTCTACGTCATGGCGGCGCAGGAGCTGCACAGCGTCTCGTCGCGGTTCCTGAACCGCAAGGACCACAAGGTGCCGTTCATCGTCGGCGTGGCAGGCTCGGTTGCGGTCGGAAAGAGCACGACCGCCCGCGTGCTGCGGGCGCTGCTGGCACGTTGGCCCGACCATCCGCGCGTCGATCTGGTGACGACCGACGGGTTCCTGCTGCCGAATGCCGAGCTCGAGCGGCGCGGGCTGATGAACCGCAAGGGCTTTCCGGAGAGCTTCGACACCACCAAGCTGCTGAATTTCCTTGGCGACGTGAAGTCGGGTGTCGAGACGGCGGCGGCGCCGGTGTATTCGCATTTCCAGTACGACATCCTGCCCTCCCAGATGGTCACGGTGGAGCGTCCGGACATACTGATCGTCGAGGGGCTCAACGTGCTGCAGCCGGCCCGTTTGCCCAAGGGCGGCGACGCGGTGCCGTTCGTGTCGGATTTCTTCGATTTCTCGATCTATATCGACGCCGACCCGAAGGTGATCGAGGAGTGGTACGTGGCGCGATTTCTTGAAGCTCAGGGGCACCGCGTTTCGCGATCCCGGCGCCTATTTTCATCGCTATGCGAGCCTGACCCAGGACGAGGCGGTGGAGCGTGCGCTGGAGATCTGGCGCTCGATCAACCTGAAGAACCTCGAGGAGAACATCCTGCCGACGCGGCGCCGGGCGCGGCTCGTCCTGCGCAAGGCGCGCGATCACCGGGTCGAAATCGGTCTCGCTGCGCAAGCTATAGAAGCAACAAAAAAACGGCCGCCTTCCCGGGGCGGCCGTCGAGGTCTTTTGCTCTGGGCTGGCAAATTCAGTGAACGAGGCGAGACCCTGGGGACGGGCGCGCAACGCTCAGCATGAATTCGGTGAAGGCGATCTGATGGCGTATCAGATCGCGAACTGGTGGCATTCGCATGACGCTCTGGGCGATCATCATCTGCTGCTCGAAGATGGCGGTCGCGGCGTTCAGTCCGAAGCCGAACAGAAGGGCGGCGATCGGCACGTTTTCCGTCGCGGGCGGCCTGGTGACCGGTGCGCTGGCTTCGACGGCGGCGCACTCGGCGGCGGGCGTTGGTCCGGCCCGCTTCACCGGCTCGGCGATCTTCAGGGCGGCGACGCGCGGCGCTGTGCTCGCGGCAACCTTCTCGGCCGGTACGGATGCTTCCGGAGCAGCAAACGATTCCGGCTGAACGGTATTGAATTTGTCCCGTAGACGCCGGATCGTCGACGGGTCGGTAATGCCCAGCGCCTTGATGGCGGTGGTCGGTTTCATGCGCGGGTCGGCATCGATGATGCGGGCAATCTCGTTCAGCCGCAGCTGATCGTTGATGCCCGATCCCTTCGGCCGGCCACGCGCCGCCCTTGCTGCGGTCATGGCGACTTCTCATCCTGCGAAGCGATTCGGTGCATTCATTCTGCGCAGGAACCCCCTGTTTTTCCAGGGAGTTTAATCGAATATTTGGGAACAATATTGTGGTTGTACAGGCGAGAGTGACTAAAATACAGTAAGAACGGACACAAATGCCGCATTACGGCAACAAGAACTCTCTACAACTTGGCCAGTTTGAGATTTGCTGCAAGTACAACGGTCAGATTAGTCCGCGGTCCTTCGCGAGCTTGGCCAATGAAGCCTGCGGGCGGGCGCCGATGTGGGAAATGATCTCGGCCGCGGCAAGCGCGCCAAGGCGGCCGCAGGTCTCGATATCGAGCCCACGCGCGTGGCCGAACAGGAAGCCGGCGGCATAGAGGTCGCCGGCGCCGGTCGTGTCGACCACCTGGCCGATTCGGTCAGCTGGCACGGCGACAGTCGCGCCGCCGCTGTGAATGACGGCGCCCTTGGCGCTGCGGGTCAGCACCGCGAGCTTGGCGTCGCGGGCGGCCTGGCCGGCGGCCTCCTCGAACGACTTCGTCCGATAGAGCGACGTGACCTCGGATTCGTTGGCGAAAAGGATGTCGACGTGGTCCCGGATCAGCTGCAGGAACTCATCGCGGTGGCGATCGACGCAGAATGCATCGGACAGCGTGAGCGCGACCTTGCGGCCGGCCTTCTCCGCCAGTGCCGCGGCCTGCCGGAATGCTGCCTTGGCCTCCGGGCGGTCGAACAGGTAGCCTTCGAGATAGACGATCTTCGCCGCCGCGATGTGCTTCGGCTCGACCTCGGCGGCCGCCAGCTCGGGGCTGACGCCGAGGAACGTGTTCATCGTGCGCTCGCCGTCGGGCGTGACGAGGATCAGCGAGCGGGCGGTCGGCATGCCGCCCTTCGACGGGGGCGTCTCGAACGCCACGCCCGACGCCTTGATGTCATGCGCGAAGATGCGGCCGAACTCGTCGTCGGCGACCTTGCCGATGAATGCCGCCGTACCGCCCAGCGAGGCGATGCCGACCATCGTGTTGGCGGCCGATCCGCCGGAGATCTCGATCGCCGGCCCGGTGTCCTTGTACAGCGCGACGATGGTGTCGGCGTCGACAAGGCGCATGCTGCCCTTGGCGGCGCCGTGACGAGCGAGGAAATCGTCGTCGCAGCGGCCGATGATGTCGACGATGGCATTGCCGAGGGCGATCACATCGGTGGCTGCGGCAGTTGTCATGGCTCGGTCCCTCGCGGCTGGCACGGGCGCGCGCTCGGCGTGCCGGTCGGGCGGCACTATAGGGATGGGCGGCAGCGGGGCAAGCGGCGATTGGGCGGCATGGCGCGGCAAGCAGCACCCTTACGTCGACGCCGCTAGTTCCGTCGGCCGGCATTCGCCAGGGCGCCGAGCTCGATCAGCAGCCGTTCGGCGATGATCTGCTCGAGATCGCCGCCACGGCGCGCGGCAAGCGCCGCGCGTGCGATCCGGCCGCGGGCGTCGGCGAGGCGATCGGAGGTCCATAGTGCCACCTGCGCCTGGAACACCGCTTTCTGCTTGAAGAACAAGGGCGGGCGCAGCGCGCGGGTGGCGTCGTCGAAGCTGCGGCCGGTATCGATGGCGGCGCGCACCCGGTGCAGGCGGTGGAAATAGCGCTGGATCGCGCCGATGATCACCTGGGCGTTGTCGCCGGCGGCGATGGCGCGGTCGAACTCGGTGACGGCGGGACCGGGCCGGCCGGCGGCGGCATGCTCGATGATGCGGTCGGTGGTCTGCTCCGAGGCGTCGCCGACGATGGCTTCGACGTCCTCGACATCGATCGAGGTGCGGCCCTGGGCATATAGCGAGAGTTTCTCGATCTCGGCACGCGACAATGCCCGGTCGGCGCCAAGTCGAGCAAGCAGCAGCTGGCGAGCGTCGGCGGTGATCGACTGCCCGGCCGCGCCGAGGATCTCGCGAATGAGCCGCTCGAGGTCGGCAAGGCTGTCGGCGTAGCAGGCAATGGCCGCCGCTTTCGGGCTCTTTTCGAACAGCGCGCGCAAGGCGTCGTCGGCTTTCAGGTTGCCGGCCTCGACCACGAGCCTGCCGGTCAGGCCGCCGGCAATCAGCGGCGCCAGGCTCTGCGCGGTGACGCGGCGGCTGGCGGTGCTGCGCACGATTTTCGGCCCGCCGAACATCTGGACGGTCTTGAGCTCGACCGTCAGGCGGTCGGGGTCGGTATCGAGGTCCACGTCCTCGATGCGCAGGATCTCGCCGGGCGGATTTTCAGCCTCGGCAAGCCTGCCGGCCACGACGCGGGCGGTCTCCGCGACCTGGCCCGGATCGGTGCCGAATACGAGGATGCTCTCGATCTGCTTGTCGATTGATTTCAGGAAGGCTGGCACATCGGACGATTTGAGCGCGACCATGGCGCCGCCGCCGTTGGATCAGGTCGGGGTGGGGGCGGCCAGGAACGCTGACAGCCGGCTGTGCATATCGTCCGCGACGGTGCGCGCGGCCCGATTCTCCGCATCCTCGCGGGCGCGCACGTTCGAGTAGATGTTGGGAACCGCTCGAAGCCGGCGCGGCCGTAGCTGATGCCCTCGAGCACGACTTTCTTGTCGGACAGGCGGATCAGCTTGAACTTCGCGTCGAGGCTGTAGATCTGGCTCGCCGCCTCGCCGTCCCGCCGCACCAGGGTCGACGCCAGCAACTCGCGAATCGCGATGTCGAGCCGGTAGATCGGCGCGGACGGAAGGGCGCCGCCGTTATTCTCGAAGATCAGCTCATTGCGGAGCCGCTGCCCGACCCGGCTCGGAATCGTCGGGATGTCGATCTGATTGAGCTTGGTATTGACGCCGTTGCCGCTGGGACCGGTGGCATATAGCGGCCGGAAGCCGCTTTCGCATCCACCGACAAGCGGCGCGGCCAGGATTACGCCGACCAGCGCGCCAAGCACTGCTCGCCGACCCAGCCGATCAGACATCGAACGCGTGTCAGACGACGACATTCACGATCCTCTGCGGCACCACGATAACCTTGCGGGCCGGTTTGCCTTCCATGGCGCGAACCACGGCATCGAGCCTCAGTGCCGCCGCCTCGACCTCGGAATTGGCGGCCGTGCGGGCAATCCTCAGCTCGTCCCGCCGCTTGCCATTCACCTGTACGGCAATGGTAATCGTATCGTCAACGAGAAGGGCCTCCTCGACCGCCGGCCAAGGCTGATCGGCGAGCAGGGTGTTGTATCCGAGCCTCGCCCAGCAGTCCTCGGCCAGGTGCGGCATCATCGGGCCGATCATGTGGGCCAGGAACTCCGTCGCCTCGCGCAGCACCCAGGCGTGATCGGCGCCCTGTCGCGGCAGCGCTGCCTGCACCGCGCTGGTGAACTCGTAGATCTGGGCCACGGCGACGTTGAAGCGCAGGCCCTCGATGCTCAGTCCGACCCTGGCGAGGGTCTTGTGGGCGGCGCGCCGCAGCTCCTGGGCCTCGGCGCCGATCGCGGCGGGCTTCTTGGCGTCTGGCGGGGCAATCCGGCCGGCTGCGTCCTCGATCAGGCGCCAGACGCGCTGGATGAAGCGGCTGGCACCGGTGACGCCCGCCTCGGTCCAGATCACGTCGCGCTCGGGCGGGCTGTCGGACAGCATGAACCAGCGGGCGCAGTCGGCGCCGTAGCCGGCGATGATGTCGTCCGGATCGACGAGGTTCTTCTTCGACTTGGACATCTTCTCGATCGAGCCGATCTCGATCGGAGCGCCGGTCGCGACCTCGAAGCCATGGCGATTTTCGCCCTCGCCTTCGAGCCGCACCTCGCCCGGCAGCAGCCAATTGCCGTTGCGGTTCCTGTAGGTCTCGTGGGTCACCATGCCTTGGGTGAACAGGCCGTCGAACGGCTCCTTGGCATTGGCCGAGAGGTGCTTCGTCGCCACCATCGCGCGGGCAAAGAAGCGCGAATAGAGCAGATGCAGGATCGCGTGCTCGATGCCGCCGATGTACTGGTCGACCGGCAGCCAGTACTTGGCGGCCTTGAGATCGGTCGGCCCGGGGGCGTCGGGCGCGGTGAAGCGGGCGAAATACCACGAGCTGTCGACGAACGTGTCCATGGTGTCGGTCTCGCGGACCGCAGGATTGCCGCAGGCGGGGCACGCGCAATGCTTCCAGGTCGGGTGCCGCACCAGCGGATTTCCCGGCACGTCGAAAGTGACGTCGTCCGGCAGCTTCACCGGCAGGTCCTGGTCGGGCACCGGCTGGGGCCCGCATTGCTCGCAATGGATGATCGGGATCGGGCAGCCCCAGTAGCGCTGGCGCGACAGGCCCCAGTCGCGCAGGCGGTACATGGTCGCTCGCTTGCCTTTGCCGATCGCTTCCAGCCGGCGGGCGACTTCGTCCTTGGCGGCCTCGATGGTCATGCCGTCGAGGAAGTCGGAATTGGCGATGCGGCCGGGCCCGTCGTAGGGCTTGCCCGGCAGATGATAGGTCGCCGGGTTTTCGTCCTCGGGCACGACCACCGGTGTGATCGGCAGCCGGTACTTGGCCGCGAACTCGTAGTCGCGCTGATCGTGGCCGGGGCAGCCGAAGATCGCTCCGGTGCCGTAGCCCATCAGCACGAAGTTCGCGACGTAGACCGGCAGGTGCCGGTCCGGGATCAGCGGATGGGTGGCGGTGAGGCCGGTGTCGAAGCCGAGCTTCTCCGCCTTGGCCATCTCCTCGGCGGAGGTGCCGATCCTGGCGCACTCGTCGATGAAGGCTTGCAGGTCTTTGTTTTTCTTGGCCAATTCCTGCGTCAGTGGGTGCCCGGGGGACAGCGCGCAGAACGAGCCGCCGAAGATCGTGTCGGCGCGCGTGGTGAAGACCTCGAGCTCGGCCCACTTCTTCGCCTTCGGCAGCGCCTTGCCGGCGAGCACATAGCGCATGGCGAGGCCTTCCGAGCGGCCGATCCAGTTCGCCTGCATCAGACGAACCTTCTCCGGCCACCGCTCCAGCGTCGACAGCGCGTCGAGCAGCTCGTCGCTGTACTTGGTGATCTTGAAATACCAGGACGGCATCTCGCGCTGCTCGACCAGCGCGTTCGAGCGCCAGCCGCGGCCGTCGATCACCTGCTCGTTGGCGAGCACGGTCTGGTCGACCGGATCCCAGTTGACCTTGCCCATGCCGCGATAGGCGAGGCCCCTCTTGTACATGTCGAGGAACAGCTTCTGCTGCTGGTGATAGTAGGCGACGTCGCAGGTCGCGAACTCGCGCGACCAGTCGAGCGAAAGACCCATGGATTTCAACTGCTTCCTCATCGCCGCGATGTTTTCGTAGGTCCACTTCGCGGGATGGGTCTTCTTCTCCATGGCGGCGTTCTCGGCCGGCATGCCGAACGCATCCCAGCCCATCGGGTGCAGCACATTGAAGCCGCGCGCCCGCTTGTAGCGGGCGAACACGTCGCCCATGGCGTAGTTGCGGACGTGGCCCATGTGGATGCGCCCCGATGGATAGGGGAACATTTCGAGGACGTAGCACTTCGGCCGGCGGTCGGCGTTCGACGCCTTGAATGTCTGCCGCTCCTCCCACACGCCTTGCCAGTGCTTCTCGCGCGCGGCGGCGTTGTATCGCTCGCGGGCGGCTTCTGCGGTGGTTTCGGTTGCCATGGTGGGGTCTTTCGGCGGAAGCGATGCAAAATTTGCCGGTATCAGCCATCAACAGGCTGGGCTGGTCAAGTGATGGCTGGGTCGAGGCGATATGTCGATGTTTCGCGATTTCGTGGACCTATCGCGCTCGACATGTCGATGAAAGCGGAAAACGCGAACATATGGCTGTGAACGTGTCGACCGCGCGTACGAGTGGGCGTATATATGTCGACAAAATCGAAAAACATCGACACATTCTGCAGCTCATGTCGATGGCGGCGACAAGTCGAATGCGATATGTCGATGAAAATGGAAAATATCGACATATGATCCCACACGTGTCGATCGCGTCGACACATCGCCACCGATATGTCGAAGAAGCACGAAACTGTCGACGGATGAGCCGCTGATGCCTGATCCCGCTCGCCCCTACAACGATTTGCCGCTGCTGCCGCCGGCGGTCGATGTCGAAAGCAAGGCCGTGCTGAAGAAGTGCGTCGGAACTCGCGCGGCGCTGGCGGGCCTGCAGCGCGCTGGACAGCTGATTCCGGACCAGAGCGTGCTGATCCACGTCATTCCGATGCTGGAAGCCAAGAGCAGCTCCGAAATCGAGAACATCGTCACCACCAACGACGATCTGTTCCGGCAGGCAAGCCTGGTGGAGGACCACGCCGACCCGGCCACCAAGGAGGCGCTGCGCTATCGCACGGCTCTTTTCGAGGGCTACAGTACGCTCTCCGAGCGCCCGATCACGACCCGCACGATCATCGATATCTGCCGGACCATCAAAGCGGTAAACCTCGATATTCGCGCGACTCCGGGCACCACGCTGCGCAATTCCCACACCAACGAGACGATCTACACACCGCCCGAAGGCGCCGACCGCCTGCGGACGCTGCTCGCCAACTGGGAGCGGTTCCTGAACGAGCCGACCGATCTCGATCCGGTGGTCAAGATGGCGATCCTGCACTACCAGTTCGAGGCGATCCACCCGTTCACCGACGGCAACGGCCGGACCGGCCGCGTGCTCAATATCCTGTGCCTGGTGCAGGACAAGCTCCTCGACCTGCCGACGCTCTACCTCAGCCGGCACATCCTGCGGACGCGCGGCGACTACTATCGGCTGCTTTCCGGCGTGACGAACGTGGGTGCCTGGGAGCCGTGGCTGCTCTACATGCTCGATGCCGTCGAGGTCACCGCCATCTGGACGCTGGAAAAGATCATCGCGATCCGCCAGCTGATGGACCAGGCGACCACCCTGATCCGCACGCAGGCTCCCAAGATCTACTCGCGGGAGCTGGTCGAGCTGATCTTCAGCCAGCCCTATTGCCGCATCGCCAACCTGGTCGAGCGGGACATCGCCAAGCGGCAAGCAGCCTCGACCTACCTGAAGGCGCTGGCGGACCTCGGCATCCTGGTCGAGGAAAAAGTCGGCCGCGACAAGGTCTTCATTCACAAACTCTATCTCGAATTGCTGTCCAGCGACGGCCACGAGCTCGCGCCGTATTCCCGGAAAACCCCATGAGCACCTCGAACTCCGTTGCGGCATTGATCGACATCCGCGCCCGCATCGCCTCGGCCGAGGCCGCGGCGAAGCGACCGGCCGGCAGCGTGACGCTGGTCGCGGTGTCGAAGACCTATTCTGCACCTGATATCCTCCCCGTGCTGGAAGCTGGCCACCGCGTGTTCGGCGAGAACCGGGTGCAGGAAGCGCAAGGCGAAATGGCCCGAGCTCAAGGCCCGCTTCCCCGACATCGAGCTGCACCTGATCGGGCCGCTGCAATCGAACAAGGCGCGCGAGGCGGTGGCGCTGTTCGATGTCATTCACACCATCGACCGGCCGAAGATCGCTGCTGCGATCTCTGCCGAGTGCGCGAAGCAGGGTCGCCGCCCGCGGCTGCTGATCCAGGTCAACACCGGCGAGGAGCCGCAGAAAGCCGGCATCGCGCCGAGGGAGACGGCAGCCTTCCTCGCCATGTGCCGGAATGAGCTGAAGCTCGAGATCTGTGGCCTGATGTGCATCCCGCCGGTCGAGGAGGAGGCCGCGGTGCATTTCGCCTTCCTGGCCAAGCAGGCGAAGGAGTTGGGCCTGCCGCTGCTCAGCATGGGCATGAGCGCCGATTTCGAGACGGCGATCGCGTTCGGCGCCAGCCACGTGCGGGTGGGTTCGGCGATCTTCGGCGCCCGTGGTTAGTCTTCGCGGAGTGTTTTCCTCAGGATTTTCCCTGGCCGCCACCAGCCGAAGCAATCGCCGGTGCTAGCCTCGGCCCTACTGATTCGGGTCCGCGAGGAGAACTTGCAATGGCTGCCAGTACCGCCACGGTCGAAGCCGACAACGCCGCCGCCGATGCCGCCCGCGAGGCCCGTGACGAGGTCCTGCAGAAGTCGCCGGCCGCCGCGCCCGCGGCCAAGCCGAAGACGGCGACGGCTACCCCCAACGGCGGCCGCTGGGACGAGTTCCGCGTCGAGGGCTGGCTCACCGATCTCAATTCGATCGAGTTCGGCTTCTGGAAGAAGGACCGCAACAAGGCGAAGTCGCGCCAGTTCACCTCCGACATGGACATCTTCGGGGAGGTCATCGAGAACGGCGAGCGCACCGGCCTGATCGGCTATCGCGAGGAGCTGTGGACGAAGAAGACCGGCATGGACAAGCGCCTGGTCTTCAAGCTGTTCGGCGAGAAGCTCAACTGGCATGCGACCATGGACCTGATGGTCGGCCGCTCGCTGCAGCTGACGCTCGGCGCGCACGGCTTTCCGGTCACCGCGTTCTCGATGAACACCAACGACCACACCCAGATGGTCTACATCGAGCGCTCGGCCCACAAATGGCCGTGGCAAACCGAATCGTTCTCGTTCTTCCTGCTGGAGGACGGTGAGCTCGACTTTTATCGCCTGAAGCGCGACCTGGTCGCGCTAGGGTGGGACTATACGGTCTGCGACCAGCACGATCGTGTCGTCGGCCACATCGACAGCAGGCTCTTTTCGCTCGGCGGCAACTGGCGGTGCCGCGTGCTGCGCGAGCATCGCGACAAGCGCCTGCACATCGTCCTCAAGCTGTTCTGCGCCATGCTGCCGTTCAACGGCGCATGCAAGCGCCACATCCGCTCGATCTATCGCGCCATCCGCGCCGGCCGCCTGGAGCCCAAGCTCGAGCGGCAGGAGGCGGAGCTGTACATGAACCCGCGAAGGGTGCGGTGAGCGGGCTTTCCGCTGCACTCCTGTTGTTTCTGGAAGGGGCCAGCGATCATCGACTGTATGGATGCGGTGGGAACAAAGCCGTCTTGGCGCAATCCTGGTAGCCGCGCGCCGGATGTCGCGTGTGGAGGGTCAGCGTTTTCCCGGTTCAGTCTGCGTGGCGCGCAGGAGGTTGTCGCGCAGTCTGGCCACGGTCCTCTGCACTGCGGGAAAGTCCTCTCCGAGCCCGGTGGCTTCAACTAGCGAGGAGCCCAGATCCGTTTCGAGCAGACGGCGGCCGGCGGGCGTCAGGCTCAGCCGCACCTGCCTTTCGTCTGCGGGATCGCGTTGACGTCGGAGGTAGCCCATAGACTCGAGCTTCTTGAGGATGGGCGTCAGCGTGTTGGATTCCAGGAACAGCTTTTCGCCGAGCACCCCGACGGCCTGGTCGTCCTCCTCGCTGAGCGCCACCATGGCGATGTACTGGGTGTATGTCAGCCCAAGCGCCTCCAGGATCGGCTTGTACGCGCGACCAAAGGCAAGGTTCGCCGAGTAGATCGCGAAACACAGGAAATTCGATAACTTTCGGCCTTTGTTTTCGGCCTCTGGGGAACGGGGCATGGGGCACCTTCGGGGTCAGATCTGGTTGACCTCGTATATAAATCGTATCCGATTAAATCGGAAGTGCTTGACATGGTGGTGCCGGTCATCTATATCAATCGCATCCGATCAAAGCGGATGCGATTGATAGTCCACCCAAAGGAGTTCGCCATGACCACCACCACGATCGAACGGGCCGTCTCTGCAAAGGTTCTCTTCACCGGCAAGACCCACGTCACGGCCGGCCGCAACGGCGCCGCGCGCAGCAGCGACGGCTACCTCGACGTCAAGCTGCCGCAGCCGCACCCGGCCGCCGAGAATCTCTTCGGCGCCGCCTGGTCGGCCTGCTACATCGGCGCGATCGAGCTCGCCGCCGCCCAGAGAAAGGTCAAGCTCCCGGCCGAGCCGGAGGTCGATGCCGAGATCGATCTGAACAAGGCCGGCAATGCCTTCTTCCTGCGTGCGCGCCTCAACGTCAGCGTGCCGGGCGTGGACCGCGCCGTCGCGCAGGAGCTGATCGAGGCCGCGCACGTGATCTGCCCGTACTCCAAGGCGACGCACGGCAACATCGACGTTGTTACCACGCTGCTTTGATTGCGACTGGTTTGGCCTGCGTGCTCAAGCGGGCAGGCCAAACTCCCCGCCGACGAGACGCATCGCAGACCTCCGTCCCTGCAAGGAGAACTTGATTGCGATCTCACGCTGCGAGGGGCCCTGCCGGAGCAATTCCGGCTGTCGTCAACGCGCCGGCCCGCCGTCTCAGGACTGAGCGGCCTTTTCGATGAGGCCGCGACCGGCCGGCGACAAGTGATCGGCGAGCGTATCGAGGAGGCGCAAGACCTCGGGCGGGCTGCAGCGTTTTGCGCGGGCCTGGGCGACCAGCATCTCCGGCTCTCCGCACCGCGAGATGAAGCCGTTGCGCAGGTAGTATTCGTGCGCCACCACCGCGCGCAGAACCAGCGGCAGTCCCGACAGCCCCTCGTCGGCCGCCCGCGGGAGTTCGTCATCGAGCTTCAGCGCGCTTTCGGTGAGCTGGATGACCCGCTCGATGCGGGCTTTCGGCGCCAGCATCAGCGGCCCCTGCGCCGCGGCGATCAGCGCGGTGAAATAGTAGGCGTCCGGCCGTCCCGGCAGATCGGCGAGCGAAAGCTCCGCGTGCCGCAGCGCCCGCGCGAAGTCGGCCAGCCGCAGGTGCAGGAGCGCGATGTTGAGATTGTGGTAGCCCTGGCTAGGGCGCAGCGCGAGCTTCCTTGCGCACTCCTCGACGAAGCCGCGCAGCGCAGCCTTGTCGACTTGGCGGATGGCGCCGTACTGCGGATGGATGTTGCCGGCCCATTCGTCGAACGCGCCGCTGCGCTCGGGTATGCTTGCGGGATCGATGGCAAAGCCGCCGTCGACGAGCGACTTGCCGACCATGGCGGCCAGCGCCTCGTCGTCCGCGCCGGCACGGTAAAGCTGCTCGAAGTGGAGCGCGTGGAATTCGGCCGGAAAGCCCGTCCAGTCGACCGGCTCGATGAACAGTGGCAGCAGCGGCTTGCCCAGTGCGATGGCGAGTTTGCATTCGTCGAGACAGTAGGGGCTCGTCAGCGACGACGTGGAGCCGAGGAAGACCACCGCGTCGGCAGCGGCGACCCCGCGCTCGATCTCGGAGCGGAAATCGTGGCCGACACGGATTGCGCGCTTGTCGAAATGGGCCGCGACCCCGAAGCTGCGCCGCAGCGTGCCCGCAACACGATCGGCCCAGCTTTCGTCCGGTTGCCGGCGGGCGTAGCTGAGGAAGATCGAAGGCCGGTCCATCGGTTCCAGTCCCACGGTGCGGCTAGATCTGCTCGCCGAGCAGCGAGCGCTTCTTGTCCCTGATCAGCGCGCGGATGTTGCGGATGACGCGGTCATTGTCGCTGGTCGGAAGGTCGGTCTGGTACATGGCGGTGGCGGCAGCCCGGCTCGATCGCGCGCCGATGGCCTTCAATATGCCGACCAGCCGCCGCTTGCGAATGTCGAAGAAGCTGTCGTCGCGCAGGACGACGGAGAGCGCCCGCCCGCTTTCCAGGTTGATCTGGAAGAGGTCGCGACCTTCGAACTGGATCGTGTCGTTGACCGCGAGACTGTCGATGCGACGCCGCCGGATCGCGGTACGTGGCGAGAACAGGCCAAGGAGTGCCCCGCGCAAGGGCAGGGCGCTGGAGCGGTCGATGGTCTGGCTGCCGTTCGCGCGCGCGACATTGGAAATGTCCTGATAGAAGAACTCCACCACCGACTCGTGGACGATGCGCCCGGTGGTCAGGTCGACGGTCCCCTCGTAGTAGTGAACCTGGTCATCGGTGAACGCGAACACGGTGCACCGCTGCGGCGTGAACCGCAGCACGTCGTCCTTGCCGATGTGGGAGCCGATGAAGGCGCCGCCGACCGCATCCCGGTCCGGCAGGCCCCTGAGCATCAGCGGCTCGGCGACCAGTCGCGGCCGCTCGACGCCGAGCTGCGCAAGCCCGTGCTCCAGCATCGGGGCGGTATCGGAGCTCGCGGTCGCCTCGATCTCGCGATCGCTGGCCCTGCGCCAGTACCGGTGGATGAAGAACCGATACGTCATGCTGTATATGATGAGTACGATCCCGAGGACCACGAAATAGCGCGACAGGATCGTTGGCCACTGCTCTGTCCAATAGCTGTTGCCGAATTGCGGTCGCACGAACGTCGTGCTGGCGAGCGACAACAGCAGATACGACATGTACGTCATGATCAGGCACGAGCGCGCGTCGACGATGCTCAGGTGGCGGCCGCCGCTTGCCACGACATTCATGAGCGAAAGAAGGAACAAGCTGCCGACGATGCCGGTCCAGAACGGATAGCTGAACTGCAGCAGGTCACGAGGTGGAGCCGCCACGGCGAATACCGCCAGGCTGAGCCCGGCATAAGCCAGAAACCACGGCCACCACGGCTTCGACTTGAAGTAGCTCTTGATCCGGCGGCGGGCGGCTTCTTCCTCCGGCGCCGGAGCAACGACCGGAGCGGCCACCGGATTGGGCAGCCGGCGACCTGCGACGAGCGACACGAACAATGATACCAGCAGGGTCGCCGCATAGATTGCGGCAAAAGTGCCGAGCACCGAATAAATCAGCTTGCCAAACATCTGCCAGGGAACGTTGCCGGTCCTGGTGGCAAAGGCCCAGCCGATCGTGAACAGGCTGAGCACTCCCTCCTGAAGCAGGGCGAAAAGAATCAGCGGGTAGGCCGCGCTTTTTTGGCTGGCCCCAGCCAGCAGCGCCGCGAACCCGATGCTGAAGACCGCAAGGCTGGTCCAGCGCAACATGCCGACGGTCTGCGACAGCGCCGCTGGCTCGTCCGTGACAGCCAAATAGATCAGATATCCGGCCCAGCCTCCGATCAGCATGGCCCACAGCAACATGAAGCCTGGATGGCTTTTCGGCGTGAGCCTTGCGCCGATGTCCTCGACCGGCGACGGCACAAATCCAAGGGACCGCTGAGACATGGTCTCTCCCCCTAAGCTGAATGCAGTAAAGTCAGTTCAGTGCGATGCGTCGTCAGCAAGCGGAATTATGCGTCGCGCGGAAACTTGATCGTTCGAATGAAATCGGGCCTTGGCGCGCAGCGGCCGGCAAATTACCACTCGATCCTGGGAGCCGCAATTGGCGTTCGATCGCCGGGGCCGCGATTGGCGCTCGTGGTGCGGCATGCCCGCCGCAGCCACATATTCCATCGGCCGGGTAATCGTGTTTAGTCTATCGTCTGTCGTGATGCATGCCTTGGAGCCCTACGCCCTATGTCCTTCTTGAAGAAGCTCGAAGACCCGACCTCGCTGCAGGAGGTCGCGCCGGAGCAGGTCGGGCTGTCGTCGAAGCGGTTGCGCCGGATTGGCGAGGCGATTGATCGCGAGATCGCGGCCAGCCGGATTCCCGGCGGCGTGCTGGCGGTCGCGCGGCGCGGCAAGCTCGTCTACCATGAAGCCTTCGGCAGTCGCGATCCGGTGAGCAAGGCGCCGATGCCGATCGACGCGGTGTTCTCGATCGCCTCGATGACCAAGGTGATGACCTCGATCGCGGCGCTCCAGCTGCTCGAGGAGGGCCACATCGGCCTCGCCGATCCGGTCTCGGGATATCTGCCGGAGCTGGGACAACTGATGGTCGCCGATCCGGCTGGCGGTGCGACGCTGGTGACGCGGCCGGCGGCGCGGCAGCCGACGATCCAGGATCTCCTGCGGCACACGTCCGGAATGACCTACCGAGACCGCGGCCAGACCGCGGCGCACAAGCTCTATCCAGGCGGCTCGATCAGCGCCGCGATCAAGTCCACCAAGGCGGAGTTCCTGGCTGCGATGGCCAAGGCACCGCTGCTGTTCGAGCCCGGATCGGACTGGGAGTACGGTTTCTCGACCGACGTGCTGGGCCTCGTCGTCGAGGCCGTGACCGGCAAGCCGCTGCGACAGACGATCGCGAGCCGCATTTGCCAGCCGCTCGGGCTGGCGAGCACCGGCTTCGACCTGACGCCCGAGACCTCGCCGCGTTACGCGCAGGCGTTCGCGAAGGACGTACTCACCGGCGCCGCGCAGTCTGTGCACCACGCCACCGGAGCGAAGTCGAAGTGGGACAGCGGCGGCGGCGGTGCGGTGTCGTCGGCGATGGACTACCTGAAGCTTGCCGAGGCGCTGCGACGCGGCGGAAAACTCGGCGACGCGCAGATCCTCGGCCGCAAGACGGTCGAGCTGATGACCTGCGATCACCTGCCGGCGGCGATCGAGAACCGCATCGCCGACAGCATGGACCCGTCGAGCGCCGGCTACGGCTTCGGTCTCGGTGTCGCGGTGCGGCGGCGGGCCGGCATCTCGGCCCTGGCCGGCTCCAAGGGCGACTACTACTGGTCGGGGGTGTACGGCACCTATTTCTGGGTCGATCCCAGCGAGCACTTGAGCTGTGTGTGGATGTGCGCATCACCGGGACTCGTGCGTCTGCGCTACCGGCCGATGATCCGTGCCCTCGTCTATCAGTCGCTCGACGATTAGCGGTCGGGAGGTTGGGTTAGGACCCCGAATTCCGTCGCCAGCCCGGCAACTTGACCATCTCCGGAATGTTGGGTTACGCGCCTAGCGGGGCTTACCCAGCCCACCGCGACTTCAACCAGCATCGAGAAACCATATGAGCCAGCTGTTCGGTTTGGAGGCGCTCGCCAAGGGCGCCGTCCTGTCGCCGTTTACCCGCCTCGCCCGCCTGCTGGCGGACATTCCGCCGGGCAACCCGAAGACCATCGAGATGACCGCCGGCGACCCCAAGGAGGCGATGCCGGGGTTCGTGATCGACCGCATCGCCGAGGCGAAGGAGACGCTCGGCACCTACCCGAAGATTCGCGGCACCGATGACCTGCGCCAGACCATCGCGCATTGGATCGACCGCCGCTATGGGCTGAAGCCCGGTATCGATTTCATGCGCGAGGTGCATCCGCTCAACGGCTCCCGCGAGGGCCTCTTCTTCGCGATGCTGCCGGCGGCGGGCCGCAAGCAGGTGACCGGCCGGCCGGTCGTGCTGATGCCGAACCCGTTCTATCAGGCCTACGTCGGCGCGGCGTACGGCGCCAACTGCGAGGCGGTGTTCCTCAACGCAACGGCCGCCACGGGGCACCTGCCGGATCTGGACGAGATCGCCGGCGACACCGGGTTGCTGGAGCGGACCGTCGCCTTCTACCTGTGCTCGCCGGCCAATCCGCAGGGCGCGGTGGCGAGCCGCACCTACGTGACGCGCGCGCTCGAGCTCGCCCGGAAATACGATTTCATGCTGTTTTTCGACGAATGCTACTCCGAGATCTATACCGGCGACGTGGCGCCGACCGGCGGTCTCGAGGTGGCGGTCAGGACGCCGGACCGGTTCCGCAACCTGGTGGTGTTCAATTCGCTGTCGAAGCGATCGAACCTGCCAGGCCTGCGCTCCGGATTCGCCGCCGGCGACGGCGATTTCCTCGAGACGTTCGCCGAGGTGCGCAATCTCACCGCGCCGCAGATGCCCGGGATCATCCAGCATGCCTCGGCCGCGGTGTGGGCCGAGGAACAGCACGTGGCCGTGATCCGGCAAGCCTACCGCACCAAGTTCGACATCTGCGACGAGCTGCTCAAGGGCAAATTCGGCTACCAGCGGCCGGCCGGCGGATTCTTCCTTTGGCTCGATATGGGGCACATGGGCAATAGCGTGGACGTCGCGGTAACCCTTTGGAAACGCTGTGGTGTGAAGGTAGTACCCGGTGCCTACCTGGCCCAGGCCGGCCGCAACGGGATCAATCCCGGCGAGAACCACATTCGCGTGGCCCTCGTGCATCCGCCGGCGGTGATCAGGGAGGCGCTGCAGCGAATCGTCGAAGTGTCAGCGTAGGATTTGCGTTTCCCCCATGGCCTTCCAGAGCAGAGGTGGCGGTTCGCAGCGCTTGCTGCCGGAAACGCTCGAGGACAGGATCCTGGGGTGGGCAGCGCAAGGCGCCGGCGGCTTCCTGTGCTTCGCCGGCGCGGCAGGCTGGATCAGCCTGCTGACATGGTCGGTGAGCGATCCGAGCCTTACCCATGCGACGGGCGGCATCATCCGCAACTGGCTCGGCGCGCCGGGCGCAATCCTGTCCGACCTGCTGCTGCAGACGCTTGGCTTCGCGGCGGTGTTCGTGCTGCTGCCGCCGGTGATCTGGGGGCTCGAGCTGATGCTCGTGCGCCGCATCCCTGATTTCCGCTCGAAGATCTGCCTGTTTCCGCTGGCGATCGTGCTGTTGGCCGCGGCCTGCTCGGCACTGCCGAGCCCGGCGCGCTGGCCGATGCACCATGGTCTCGGCGGCATCATCGGCGACATGCTGTTTGGCATGCTGAGCAACGTGTTCGGCATCGTAAATTCGGAGCGTGGCGGTCTGGCGGCCGGACTGGTTTTCGCCGGCACCGGCTTCGGCGCGCTGATCCACAACCTCGGACTGAGCGGCCGTGATCTCGCGTTCCTGATGCAGGCGACGCCGGCCAATGAGGGCTTCGCGCATCCCGGCGTCTGGCGGCAGTGGCTGCCGGACGTTGGCGCCCTCGCCACTCGCCATTCGCGGGATCGGCACGAGCAGTCAGGCCATTCCGGGCCTGCTCCGGTCGACGAGCGGCAGTTTGTTCGAGCCCAGGGCTTGCCGCCCGCCGGGCCGCGCGAGCAACAGGCCTACGCCGAGCGAGCATTCTCGAGCCGGCACTATCGGCCGGGATTCGATGAGACCGGCAGCGTCGGCACCGAGCAGCCGGCCGCCCCGGCGCATGAGGATATCCGGCGGACGGCGCCGATCAATCGCGGCGCGGCGTTCGACGACCGTACCGATCTGGCGTCACGCGAGATCGCCGAGCGGTTTGCGCCGCAGAACGGCGGCCAGGAGGCGGCTCCGGCATCGCGCGGCTCGGGGCTGCTGGGCGGCTTCCTGAGCCGGCGCCCGGGTCCGGCCTACAAGCGCCCGAGCCTCAACCTGCTGAAACGCCCCAGCCAGGCACGAGCGGCGCCCGAGCATGTCAGCACGGTGTTGCGCGGCACCGCGCGGCTGCTGGAGGACGTGCTCGCCGATTTCGGCATCAAGGGCGAGGTCAAGGACATCCGGCCGGGCCCCGTGGTCACCGTCTACGAGGTCGAGCCGGCGCGTGGCACCAAGGCGTCCCGGATCATGGCGCTGGCGGACGACATCGCGCGGTCGATGAGTGCGACGGCAGTGCGTGTCGCCGTGGTGCCCGGGCGCAGCGTGATCGGCATCGAGCTGCCGAACGTGCGCCGGGAAGCGGTGCTGCTGCGCGAGATCCTGGAGGCGGACGTCTACCGGTCCGGCGAGGCGACGCTGCCACTGGCCCTCGGCCGGTCGATCAGCGGCGACCCGATCGTCACCGATCTCGCCCGCATGCCGCACCTGCTGGTCGCCGGCACCACCGGTTCCGGCAAGTCGGTCGGGATCAACGCAATGATCCTGTCGCTGATCTACCGCCTGTCACCGGACGAGTGCCGTTTCCTGATGATCGATCCGAAAATGTTGGAGCTGTCGGTCTACAACGGCATTCCGCACCTCTTGACCCCGGTGATCACCGACCCGGCCAAGGCGGTGATGGCGCTCGATTGGGCGGTCGCGGAGATGGAGGAGCGCTACAAGCGCATGGCCCAGCTCGGCGTGCGCAATATCGACGTATTCAACAATCGCGTGCGCAACGCGGCCAAGCGCGGCGAGCAGCTCGCCCGCACGGTGCAGACCGGCATCGACGCGCGCACCGGCCAGCCGGTCTATCAGCGCGATGTCCTCGAGCTCGATCCGATGCCGTATATCGTCGTCGTGGTCGATGAGTTCGCCGACCTGATGATCGCGGCCGGCAAGGAGATCGAGGTCGCGGTGCAGCGGCTGGCGCAGATGGCGCGGGCCGCCGGAATTCACCTGATCATGGCGACGCAGCGGCCGTCGGTCGACATCATCACCGGCACGATCAAGGCGAACTTCCCCACCCGGCTCAGCTTCAAGGTCGCCTCACGGATCGACAGCCGCACCATTCTCAACGAGCAGGGTGCCGAGCAGCTGCTGGGCCAGGGTGACATGCTGCTGTCATCCGGCGCCGGCCAGCTGACCCGGATTCACGGGCCGTTTGTTTCCGACGAGGAGGTGGAGGGCATCGTGATGGCGCTGCGGGCCGACGGCGAGCCGCGCTACGTCGACGGCATCACCGATGGCCCCGCCGCATCCGCGGACGACGAGCGTGTGACGACCCGCACGGCGGGAGACGACGAGCTCTACGACAAAGCAGTGGCGATCGTGCTGCGCGACCGCAAGGCGTCGACGAGCTACATCCAGCGGCGCTTGGGCATCGGCTACAATCGCGCCGCCGACCTGATCGAGCGCATGGAGCGCGATGGCCTGATCACCGCCGGCAACGGCGCTGCCCGGCGTGAAATCCTGGCACCGGGCGGCGCGGCCGCCTCGGACGCGGCTTGATCCGCCCGACCGAGTGCGCAACGCGGATTTTGCCTAGGCGGGCACCATTGTGGCAAACCTGCCGGCGTTATGCACGATATCGTGAACGCGGCTACTTGCTGCCTACATGTCGCCCGATTAATGGAGGATGCGGGGCTGGCGCTGGTGCCAATTCGCCAGCCTTTTGCGACATGCAGTGGGGGCGAGATGCGGATTCAGTCGGTGCTGAGGACAGTGGCAGCTGTCGGATTGGTGTTCGGCCTGACAGCGCCGGCTTTCGCCCAGGACGCAAAAAAGGCCGCTCCAAGCGCAGCCAGCCCAGTAGGCCAAGGGTGGACCGGTCAGGTGCAGCCAGGCGCCGGGACCGAGGCGAAGGTGCTTGACCAGAAGCAAATCGCAGCGATCAAGAAGGTTGCCGATTATTTCAATTCGCTCGCGAATTTGAAGAGCGTGTTCCAGCAGACCAATCCCGACGGCAAGCGGCTGCGCGGCAAGCTGGCAGTCAAGAAGCCGGGCCGGTTCCGTTTCGACTACAACTTGCCGAGCAAGCAGGTCGTGATCTCTGACGGCAAGATGCTGGCGATCCAGGACACCGATGTGAATTCCGACGATCGCTACGAGCTGGACAACACGCCGTTCCGGATGCTGCTCAAGAAGGACGTCGATTTGCTGCGCGATGCCCGGATTCTCGACGTCCAGGAGGCCGACGACCTGATCATCCTGACGGTGATGGACAAGAGCCCCGACGCGCCCGGCAAGATCAAACTTTTCTTTTCCGTGAAGCCCTCCCTGGAATTGAAGGAGTGGGTCACTACCGACGCCCAGAACCTCGATACCCGGGTCGAGCTGTCGGGGGTGAACCGGACCGAGGAGGTCGATGCCGCGGTGTTCGACATCAAGAGCGTCGCGATCGAGCACCTGCAGAAGCAGAGGTGATTCGCAACCGATACGCCGCCCCTGTGCTTTGACAGCCGCTAGCAAGCGAAAGCTGTGGATATCTCATGAAACAATTGTAAACTTTTTGTGATCGCGGGGTTCACCCCCTATTGCAATCTCGAAAGCTGCGCTTAAATGCGTTCATACAGGTAGCGTCAACCTGTATCGGCAGTGCCCCCCGTCTCGCCGATGACGCACCTGTAGCACTGGTTTCCCTCCCAGTGCTCTCAGCGCTAATTACAGCGCCTAGCGCCCAACTCCTCCCCCCGGAGTTGGGCGCAATTCATTTCTGCACGCCCAGATTGAATTTTGCGCCTCTCCAGAAGCCTCAGTGCCGCGTTTCCGCGCCTGGGCGAACGTGCCCGAGGGCCATGGTTTGGCGTACCGCGGCGACCGGCATCTCGGTTGGCGAGCTCATCGTCGCCCGCCAGGCAGCGATCGATGTTGCGCAATTCGGTCGCCAGGGACTGAAGTCGGGCAGCAATCTTGACAACGAGATGATCGGCAAGGCCCGGATCGGCGGCCATCTGCTCGAACATCGCAGCTCGCGTGATGCGCATCGCGCGGACGGGCGTCCGGGCGACGATGGTTGAGGAATATTCCGTCTCGACGAGCATCGCCATCTCGCCCACCAAGGAGCCCGGCGCCACCTGCTCCGGTTCCGGTCCGGTGTCGGGCCCGCTGGTGCGGACGGCGTCGCCGCTGACGATGACATATGCGGCGTCGGCCGCCGTGTCGCCTCTTACAATCGTCTGGCCCGGCTTGAAGACGATCCTTTCGGCCCGGCGAGCAATTTCGGAGATTTGCAGCGGGCGCAGCCCCTGGAACAGGGCGATCCTCAGCAATGGGGCAACTAGGGCATCGATCGCCATGGGGGCTCCCGTGGGCGGATACGTTGAAAGACACGGACGCTGGACTGAAATCACGCCGTCAGGATCGGCTGATTCGGCGCGGACTCGCCAGCGCCGGCATGGCGCCTGGGGATTGCGGGTGGATAACCAGGGGAAGCTCTGGCCGGCGTCCGGCAGGGCGGCGCGCTGCAGCGCTAGGGAATGAGCTTGTAGCCCCCCGTCTCCGTGACCAGGAGCTCGGCGCTCGACGGATCCTTCTCGATCTTCTGGCGCAGCCGGTAGATGTGCGTCTCCAGCGTGTGCGTGGTGACGCCGGCGTTGTAGCCCCACACCTCGTGCAGCAGCACCTCGCGCGAGACGACCTTCTCGCCGGCGCGGTACAGGTACTTGAGGATCGACGTCTCTTTTTCCGTGAGCCTTACTTTCTGTCCCTTCTCGTCCAGCAGCAGCTTCGAGGCGGGCTTGAAAGTGTACGGCCCGATCGAGAACACCGCGTCCTCGCTCTGCTCGTGCTGGCGCAGCTGTGCGCGAATCCGCGCCAGCAGCACCGCGAACTTGAACGGTTTGGCGATGTAGTCGTTGGCGCCGGCGTCGAGGCCGAGAATCTGGTCGGCATCGGTAGTATTGCCGGTCAACATCACGATCGGCGCCTTGAAGCCATTGCGCCGCAGCTGCTTCACGGCCTCGCGCCCATCCATATCGGGCAGGCCGACGTCGAACAGCACCAGGTCGAGATGGCCGCGGCGGATCACCTCGAGGCCCTCGCCGGCGGTTGCCGCCGTCGCGACCTCGAACTCGTCGTACAGTGCGAGCTGGTCGCGCAGCGAGCTGCGAAGATCCTCGTCGTCATCTACGATGAGAATCTGCCGTGCGTTGCTCATACGGCAATCTCCAGATTGGCTTGCGCGGTTGCGGCACTTGTACCATTGACGCTGGCGTCGCTGGAAGCCCGATTGAGCAAGCCCATCCACGACAGAAGAACGCTATCAGGAAGGAACGGATCTTGTCGCGAGCGCAATGCGTCACCGTTCGGACTTTGTCGCGGCGTGGCCGGCAGGGCCTGGCCACCTTTGGCGCCGCGGCTGTGCGCTGCAGCCTGGGCCGGTCGGGGACAAGCGCGCGCAAGCGCGAGGGCGACGGCGCCACGCCGATCGGCTCCTGGCGCATGGTCGAGGTGCTGTATCGGCCGGACCGAGTGTCGCGGCCGCGTACCGGGCTGCCGTTGCGGGCGCTGCGCCGCGATCACGGATGGTGCGACCAGGTTGGCGACCGAAATTACAACCGCCCCGTCCGGCACCCCTATCCGGCGAGCGCCGAGCAGTTGTGGCGTCAGGATCATGTCTACGACGTCGTCGTCGTCTTGAGCCACAACCGGGTTCCGCGCGTGCAGGGCGGCGGCAGCGCCGTTTTCATGCATCTGGCCCGGCCCGGCTACGCACCGACCGAGGGCTGCGTTGCCTTTGCGGAGCGGGACATGCGGCTGCTGCTGGCGAACGCGGATCGGCGAACCCGCCTGCTGGTGATCGCCTGACACCGGCAATGAAAAAGGCCCCGGCTTGGCGCGGGGCCTTTCCTTTGTCGCAAAGACGCTCAAGCGGCGCTCAGTAGTTGTAGGCCCGCTCGCCGTGCGCGGTGACGTCGAGGCCCTCGCGCTCCTGCTCGGGCGTCGGCCGCAGACCGATCACGAGGTCGACCAGCTTGTAGAGGATCAGCGAGCCGATGCCCGACCACAGGATGGTGACGCCCACGGCCTTGAGCTGCGACATCACCTGCGCGTTGAGGACGAACTCGGCGATGGTGCCTTCGCCGGGCTTCAGCACGTAGTCGGTGATGCCGGTGCCGCCGAAGCTCGGGTTCACCAGAACACCGGTCAGGATGGCACCGATGATGCCGCCGATGCAGTGGACGCCGAACACATCGAGACTGTCGTCGTAGCCGATCGCGTTCTTGATCGAGGTGCAGAAGATGAAGCACACCACGCCGGCGATCAGCCCGAGCACGATCGCGCCCATCGGACCCGCGTAGCCCGCCGCCGGCGTCACCGCGACGAGACCGGCGACGACGCCCGAAACCAGGCCGAGGAGCGACGGCTTGCCCTTCACCGCCCACTCGGCGAACATCCAGGAAAGTCCGGCGGCCGCGGTCGCGACGAAGGTGTTGACCATCGCCAGGGCGGCGGTGGCGTTGGCTTCGAGCGCGGAGCCGGCATTGAAGCCGAACCAGCCGACCCACAGCAGGGCGGCGCCGACCATGGTGAAGGTCAGCGAGTGCGGAGGCATGGCTTCCTTGCCGAAGCCGACCCGCTTGCCAAGGACGAGCGCGCCCATCAGGCCGGCAATGCCGGCGTTGATGTGAACGACGGTGCCGCCGGCAAAATCGATCGCACCCAGCTGGAACAGGTAGCCGGCGTCGGCTGTGACCTGCTCGAGCGCCGCCTCGGCGACCTTCTTGGCATCGCCGCTGGCGGCGGCCACCTTTTTCGCCGCGTCGCCGAGAGCATCGGGACCGGCCCAGTACCAGACCATGTGGGCGATCGGGCAGTAGATGAGCGTGACCCACAGGATCGTGAACAGCAGCAGCGCCGAGAATTTCATGCGCTCGGCAAACGCACCGACGATCAGCGCCGGGGTAATGCAGGCGAACGTCATCTGGAACGCGACATAGACCAGCTCTGGAATGACGACGCCATTGGAGAACGTCGCGACGGTAGCATCGAGGATCGTCTTCTTCTCGGGCGCGATATTGAGGAAGGCCTTGGAGAAGCCGCCGATGAAGGCGTTGAAGGACGTGCCGCTCGAGAAGGCGAGGCTGTAGCCGTAGAGGACCCAGATCAGGGCGACGACGCAGACGATCGCGAACACCTGCATCAGCATCGACAGCATGTTCTTGGTGCGCACGAGGCCGCCATAGAACAGCGCGAGGCCGGGCACCGTCATCATCAGCACGAGCGCCGATGCGATCAGCATCCAGGCGGTGTCGCCCTTGTTCGGCACCGGGTCGGCCGCGAGCACTGGCGCGGCCAAGGCGGCGACGGCGACCGCGAACGTAGCAAGCCCGAGACCCGTCCCCCGGGTCTTCGATGCCTGCGTGACAACTTCAAACGTCATTGATCAGACTCCCTCGTGTTCAACTCTGCGTGTTCAACTCTGTTCGTCGCGTCGATGGTGAGAAATTTGGAAGGTTTCAGAGTGCGCTTTCGTCGGCCTCGCCAGTGCGGATGCGGACCGTGTGCTCGATGGTTGAAACGAAGATCTTGCCGTCGCCGATCTGGCCGGTCTTCGCGGCCCGCGTGATGGCTTCGACCGCCTTCTCCGAATTCGCCGGCGGCGACGACCACCTCGATCTTGATCTTCGGGAGAAAGCTGACGGCGTACTCGGCGCCGCGATAGATTTCGGTGTGGCCCTTCTGGCGGCCATAGCCCTTGACCTCGGTGACGGTCATGCCTTGGAAGCCGAGATCGGTGAGGGCTGCACGCACCTCTTCCAGCTTGAAAGGCTTGATGATCGCGGTCACGAGTTTCATGTCATCATCCTCAATTTTCTGATCCCGCGCATGGCGCGCTGGAAAGCGAATCAAGCGGCGTGCCAACTCGTTTACAAATTCTCAACCGCATGAAAGTGCTGGCGAAACCCGCAATTTCGCCACACCTGTCGGGAAATTAGGCAGCCCACTTGGCCTAAAAATCAGGCAAAAATCGATTTTTGCTGCTTATTTGACCACAAATGCCGTGTCGCGCAATCGCATGAGCCCTTCCTGGGTGACTGACGCGACGAGTGTGCCGGATCGCGTGTAGATGCTGCCATGGCAGAATCCGCGCGCGCTGCCGGCAAAAGTGCTCTCCTGCGTGTAGAGCAGCCAGTCGTCGACCCGCACCGGCGCATGCAGCCACATCGCGTGATCGATGCTGGCGAGCTGGATGTCGGTGTCGAACAGCAGCTTGCCGTGCGCGATGAGCGCAGTGTCGAGCAGCGTGAAATCCGAGGCATAGGCAAGGAGGCTGCAGTGCAGGCTGTCGTCGTCGGCGAGCTGGCCGGTGGCGCGAATCCAAAGGCTTTGTCTCGGTGCCGCCTTGGCGCGGTCGAGATAGCGGTTGATGTCGAGCGGGCGCACCTCGAACGGCTTATCGCGCTGCCAGAAGCCGCGCAGATTGGCGGGCAGGCGGTCGGCATGCCGCTCTTGCAACTCCTTCAGGTCGGGCAGGCTCTCGGGCGGCGGCACGTCGGGCATCGCGGTCTGATGCTGGTAGCCATGCTCCTCCTTGTGGAACGAGACGCTGAGCACGAAGATCGGCCGCCCGTGCTGGATCGCCTTGACCCGGCGGGTGTTGAAGCTGCTGCCGTCGCGCACGCGCTCGACGTCGTAGATGATCGGCGTGCCCGGATCGCCGCCCAGCAGGAAGTAGCCGTGCATCGAGTGCGGCCGCCGGCCCGGCTCGACGGTGCGGGTGGCGGCGACCAGGGCTTGTGCCAGCACCAGGCCGCCGTAGACACGCTGCCAGCCCTGTGCCTGGGTCTGGCCGCGATAGAGATTTTGCTCCAGCGGCTCGAGGTCGAGCACGCGGACCAGCGCATCCAGGGCGCGACTGTTAGCGGCAGTCGCTTTTTGCTTTTTGGGTGGCATTCGATGGTCCAATGCGATCAAGGTAGGCGGCAGGGCCTGGGTTGCCGTAAAGGGAATGCACCCGGTCTGGAGTGTCAAGCCAATGCCGGTTCGCGGTCCGGCACCAGGAGCGGCGATGCAGGTGGCGGCGCGCAAGGAAGATTTCGACATTGTAATTGCCGGCGGGAGCTATGTCGGGCTGACGCTGGCCTTGGCGTTGGTGCGCGAGATCGGCCCGGGCATCCGGATCGCGGTGGTCGAGCGCACGCCGCCGGGTCCGGCGACGGATGGCTCGCTGATCGATGATCCGCGTGCGTCGGCGATCGCCGCCGGCTCCTGCCGACTGTTGCAGGCCCTGGGCCTGTGGGCCGCGATTGAGGCGGACGCCGTTTCGGTCGCCCGGATCGAGATCACGGATACCAGCCTGAAGGCCGGCGTCAGGCGCTCGCTGCTGAGCTACGACAACGTCGCCGGAGAGGGCGAGCCGGCCTCCTGGATCGTGCCCAATGCCACGCTTGCCGTGGCGCTCGAGGCCGCCGTCGGCGCCTGCGGCTCAGTCACCCGGATTTTTGGCGCGAGCGTCGTCGGTTTCGAGGCCGACACCGCCGTCGCGACCGTGGTGCTCGGCGACGGCCGCCGGCTGCGGTCACGACTTGCGATCGCGGCGGACGGGCGGCGATCGGGGCTGCGCGATGCGGCTGGCATTCGCACGATCGGTTGGAACTACGACCAGGTCGGCATCGTCACCACGATCACGCACGAGCTCGACCATCGGAACCGGGCCATTCAGCATTTCCTCCCTGGCGGTCCGTTTGCCCTGCTGCCGCTGAAGGGCGGCCACCGCTCCTGCATCACCTGGAGCGAGGAGAAACGCGAGGCGGCCCGCATCATGGCGCTCGACGACATCGCATTTCTCGACGAGGTCGATCTTCGCGCCGCCGGCCGGCTCGGCGCCGTCAAGCTTGCCGGCCCGCGCAGGTCCTGGCCGCTCGAGGCGCATCTCGCCCGCAGCTATGTCGGGCGGCGGATAGCGCTGGTCGGTGACGCCGCGCACGGGGTGCATCCGATTGGCGGACAGGGGCTCAATCTCGGGTTCCGCGACGTGGCGGCTCTGGCCGAGTGCATCGCCGACGCGGTACGCGTCGGTCTCGACATTGGCGATGCCGATGCGCTGGCGCGCTACCAGCGCTGGCGGCGGTTCGACAGCGCCATGTCGAGCGCGGCGTACACGGGCCTCAATCGGCTGTTCTCGAACGACAACGCCTTGGTCAGGTCGCTGCGCGAGGTTGGCCTGACACTGCTCGACCGGCTGCCTCCGGCCAAGCAGATGCTGGTCAACGAGGCGGCCGGCCTCAGCGGCGAGGTTCCGAGGCTGATGCAGGCACGATCGGCATAAGCGGCGTCACAATACATAAGCAGGCGTCACAATGGTTGTGCTAGCCTGCGGCCGGGGAGGCACTCCGGGATTGCTGTCCGGACGGATGGCCGGAGCGGGAGGAGAGGGGATGGAGAAACGCTCGATATTCGGTGGCTGGGTGCTGCCGCTCGCGCTGTTGACGCCGCAGCTCATCGTGACGTTCGTGTTCTTCTACTGGCCGGCGAGCCAGGCGGTTTGGCAGTCGTTCCTGCTGCAGGACGCGTTCGGGCTGAAGACCGACTTCGTCTGGCTCGACAACTACCGCGACCTGCTGAAGCAACCCGAATACTACCAGGCGATGGCGACGACGGCGGTGTTTGCCGTCGCCGTGACATTCCTTTCGCTCTCGATCGCACTCGCGCTCGCGGTTCAGGCGGACAAGGCGATCAACGGCACCGGCGTCTACAAGACGCTGCTGATCTGGCCCTATGCGGTGGCGCCGGCCGTGGCCGGCGTGTTGTGGCTGTTCATGTTCCAGCCTTCGCTCGGACTGGTGGCGCGGAGCCTGCGTTCGCTCGGGCTCGACTGGAACCCGCTGCTCAACGGCACACACGCCATGACGCTCGTCGTCATGGCGTCGGTGTGGAAGCAGATCAGCTATAATTTCCTGTTCTTTCTCGCCGGGCTCGCGGCCATTCCGCGCTCGGTGTACGAGGCCGCCGCGATCGACGGCGCCTCGCCGATCCGCCGCTTCTGGACCATCACATTCCCGCTGTTGTCGCCGACCGCGTTCTTCCTGCTCGTCGTCAACATCGTCTACGTCTTCTTCGATACCTTCGGCATCATCGATTCGGTCACCGGCGGCGGGCCGGCGAAGGCGACCGAGACGCTGGTCTACAAGGTCTATTCCGACGGCAGGCTGGGCGGTGACCTCGGCTCCTCGGCGGCGCAGTCGGTGATCCTGATGGTCATCGTGGTGGCGCTGACCGCGATCCAGTTCCGCTACATCGAGCGCAAGGTGACATACTGATGGCTTCATCCGTGATGTGGAAGGAACTGACGGCGGAGGACATCGGCGCGCTCGCCCGAGCCGGCGCGGTGGCGATCCTGCCGGTGGCATCGATGGAGCAGCACGGGCCGCATCTGCCGGTCGGGGTCGATACGATCCTTTGCGAGGGCGTGTGCCGCGCCGCCGCCGAGCGCATCCGGCATCAGACGCCGGTGGTGGTTGCGCCGACATTGTGGTGCGGCATGGCCGAGCATCACATGGCGTTCGGCGGCACCTTCACATTCGACATTCCGACCTATCGCTCGGTGCTGCTCGCATTCCTGAAAAGCATCGAGCGGGCCGGCTTCAAGCGGGTCGCCATCGTCAACGGCCATGGTGGCAACGTCTCGGCGCTCAACGCGTTCCTGCCGGATCTCGCCCGCGAGACATCCGTCGACCTGGTGGCGACGACCTATTTCGAGCTGGCGCTGCCGGCGCTTGGCGGCATCCTCGAGGACCAGAACAGCGTGCTGCACGCGTGCGAGCTCGAAACCTCGCTGATGATGGTGCTGGCGCCCGGCACCGTGAAGCACGACCGGATCGCCGAGGCGGTCGGCCCGAACTTCGCCAACTCGCGCGATGTGCTGATGCCGGCGGTGCAGCGGTTCCGCTCGCTGAAGTCGTTCACCGCCAACGGCGTGGTCGGCGATCCGCGGCGGGCGAGCCGGGCCAAGGGCGAGGCGTTGCTGGCCGCCTGCGCGAAGCTGCTCGGCGACACGATCGCCGATCCGGCGACGTGGAAGGGACCAGATCATGGTTGAGCATCGAGGCCTTCTGCGAAGAGTAATTCCGCATGTGGTCCTGCTGATCGGCATCGCGATCATCGCGTTCCCGGTCTACCTCTGCTTCGTCGGCTCGACCCATCCGCAGGACATCATCGCCAACGGCCGCATGCCGATCACGCCGGGGCCGCTGTTCGTCGAGACGTACTGGAAGGCGCTGTTCATCGGCACCAGCGGCACGACACGGCAGCCGGTGTGGCAGATGCTCGCCAACAGCGCCGTGATGGCCGGGCTGATCGCGGTCGGCAAGATCACCATATCGCTGCTGTCGGCCTACGCGGTGGTCTACTTCAAGTTCCCGTTCCGCATGACGGCGTTCTGGCTGATCTTCATGACACTGATGCTGCCCGTGGAGGTGCGCATCTATCCGACCTACAAGATCGTCGCCGATCTCGGGTTGCTCGATACCTACGCCGGGCTCACCATTCCGCTGATCGCGTCGGCGACCGCGACACTGTTCTTCCGGCAGTTCTTCATGACGATCCCGGACGAGCTGATCGAGGCGTCGAAGCTCGACGGCGCCGGGCCGTGGCGGTTCTTCAAGGATACGCTGCTGCCGCTGTCGACCACCAACATCGCGGCGCTGTTCGTGATCCTCTTCATCTACGGCTGGAACCAGTACCTGTGGCCGCTGCTGATCACCACCCGCGACGACATGCAGACGGTGGTGATCGGCATCAAGAAGATGATCGTCACCGCCGACGCGCTGACCGAGTGGAACGTGGTCATGGCCACCGCCATGCTCGCCATGGTGCCGCCGGTGCTGGTGGTGGTGCTGATGCAGCGCTGGTTCGTGAAAGGACTGGTGGAGACGGAGAAATAGCTTTTGCCCTCTCCCCCGCTACTTCGGGGGAGAGGGCAGAGGCCGGCGCCGTTTCGCCGGCCGAGGGTGAGGGGCGGCTGAGCGCACCACGCTTCGAGCGCCGACGAAATTGATGTGATCGAGGGCTGGTACAAGTGCCGCCTCCTCTCCGCGCTTCGAAAATCCGATCGGTTTTCCACGAGATGACTTTCGAAAGTGTGGCTTCGAATTCGCAGACCGGGCATCGGGCAAAGCCCTTCTGGAAATTCTGGAAAGGGAAAGTAGCAATGGCCTCAGTAACACTCGATCAGGTTCGCAAGGTCTACGCCGGTGGCGTCGAGGCGGTGAAGGGCGTGTCGCTCGCCATTCCCGACGGCTCGTTCACCGTGCTGCTGGGGCCGTCCGGGTGCGGCAAGTCGACGTTGCTCAGGATGATCGCCGGGCTCGAGACGATCAGCGGCGGCACCATCGCCATCGGCGGCCGCGTCGTCAACGACGTCGAGCCGGCCGACCGCGACATCGCCATGGTGTTCCAGAACTACGCGCTCTACCCGCACATGAGCGTCTACGACAACATGGCCTACGGCCTGCGCAACCGCGGCGTCGCCAAGGCGGTGATCGAGGCGCGGGTGGCGGAAGCGGCGCGCATGCTGGAGATCGGTCCGTTCCTCGACCGCAAGCCGCGCGCGCTGTCCGGCGGCCAGCGGCAGCGCGTCGCCATGGGCCGGGCGGTGGTGCGCGAGCCGCAGGCGTTCCTGTTCGACGAGCCGCTGTCGAATCTCGACGCCAAGCTGCGCGTGCAGATGCGGCTCGAGATCCGCCGCCTGCACAACCGGCTGAAGGCGACCTCGATCTTCGTCACCCACGACCAGGTCGAGGCGATGACGCTCGCCGACACGGTGGTGGTGATGAACGCCGGCCGGGTGGAGCAGACCGGCACGCCGATCGACGTCTATCGCAAGCCGGCATCGAAGTTCGTCGCGACGTTCATCGGCTCGCCGGCGATGAACCTGGTGCCGGGCAGGATCGTCGAGCCGGGTGTCGTCGAGGTGTCCGGCGGCGGCCGGCTGGGTTACGACGCGGCACGGTTCGGCGGTTCGGCCGGGCAGGGCATCGAGATCGGCGTGCGGCCGGAGGACATCGAGATCGCGGCGGCCGGCGCCGCGCACACGGTGCAGATCAAGCGGGAGTTCGTCGAGGAGCTCGGCGCGACCAGACTCATTCACGGTCTCGTCGGCGACAACGCGGCGATGGTGATGGCGGTGCCATCGGCGACGCCGCTCAACGGCGATGCAACGCTCGCGGTCGCGGCGCCGGTGGCCGCCGTGCACCTGTTCGATCCGGCTAGCGGCGCGAGCCTCAGGGCTTGAATTTCCGCGCTCTCACCGCGCCACGGATGTCATCCCAGCAATGCATGCCGGGACCCATTGAGCAAAGAGGCTGGTGTCTGGAATCGTGGCCCGATGGATCCCGGGGACAAGCCCCGGGACGCTGATTTTCACGATCTTGCCAAGGGGCCTACTTCGCCACCAGCTCGAACTTCGCCGACAGCGTCGCCCCCGAGTTGCCGCCGACGAACACCTCGAACGAGCCGGGCTCCACCAGGTAGCGGCCGTCGTCGTCGTGGAAGCCGAGCTCGCCGGCCGGTACCTTCAGACGCACGGTGCAGGTCTCGCCGGGCTGCAGCGCGATCCTTTCGAACGCCTTCAGGAGGCGCTGCGGCCGGCTGCGGCTCGCCACTAGCTGGCGGACGTAGAGTTGGACCACCTCGTGGCCGGCACGCGCGCCAGTGTTGGTGACGGGAACAGTGATCTCGACGCTGCCGTCGACCGGCACCTTCGCTTGCGCGATCTCGATCCGCCCAAATGCGAACGAGGTGTAGCTCAAGCCCCAGCCGAACGGGTAGAGCGGCGCCACCTCCTCGTCGAGGTAGCGCGAGGTGTAGCGCTCGGCGGAGGTCGGTCGGCTGGTCGGCAACTGGTCGTAAGACATCGGCAGCTGTCCGACCGAGCGCGGGAACGACATCGGCAGCTTGCCGGACGGCGCCACCTCGCCGAACAGCGTCTCGGCGATTGCGGCGGCGCCTTCGGTCCCCGGGTGCCAGACGACGAGGATCGCGCGGGTGAGCGGAGCCGCGGCTGACAGCACCAGCGGACGACCGGTGCCGAGGACCAGCACCACCG
The DNA here is from genome assembly GCA_963750535.1 of uncultured Alphaproteobacteria bacterium. Classification (GTDB taxonomy): domain Bacteria; phylum Pseudomonadota; class Alphaproteobacteria; order Rhizobiales; family Hyphomicrobiaceae; genus JAKFWF01. The sequence continues at coordinate 88,898 of CAVVRF010000048.1, forward strand.
GCTTGCCGGTTGCCGCCAGCGCCTCGAGCATCTGCTGCTGGACGCCGGACAGCTCGAGCCGGGTGCGGGACGTGCCTTCGCCCTGAAACTCGCAATCCTCCATCAGCACGAGCACGACCAGGTCGGCGGCGCGGGCGGCGGCGATGGCCCGGTCGCGGTCGGCGAATGCCTGCCCGCAATGCGTGGTGAAACCCGGTGCATAGTCGATCGACTGCCCGGGCCGGGCACGTGCCCGCATCTCCTTCAGCAGGGTCGACGTCTCGGGCGTGGCGTCGCCGGACGCCTTCAGCCACGACTGGTCGTACTCGGTCGCGGCGGAGGCGCCGATCACCGCGACGCGTCGGGTGGTGGGTGCGATTGGCAGTGCATCGCCCTCGTTCTTGACGAGGACGAACGACTGTCGGGCAGTCTCGCGGGCGACCGCGCGAACGGCGGCCTGGTCGGGAAGCGGTGGCAGAGGGGCGTCGGCCGGCCGGTCGAACAGGCCGATCGCGAGCTTGACGCGCAGGACGCGCCGTACCGCCTCGTCGATCGTCGCCGGCGCGAGCCGCTCGGCGTGCACCTCGCTTGCCAGGTGGCGGGAGTAATGCTCGCCGACCATGTCCATGTCGATGCCGGCCTTCAGCGCGCGGCGCGCGGCCTCGATCGTGTTGCCGGCGACGCCGTGATTGATCAGGTTGCCGATCGCGTCGAAATCCGATGTCACGTAGCCGTTGAAGCCGAGCCGCCCGCGCAGGATGCCGGTCAGCAGCCGCCGGTCGGCCGAGGCCGGCGAGCCGTTCACCGTGTTGAACGCGGCCATCACGGTCTCGGCGCCGGCGTCGATGGCGGCTTTGAACGGCGGCAGGTGGCGGTCGAACAGCTCGGTCACCGGGATCGGCGCATCGTTGTAGTCGCGCCCGCCTTCGGCGGCGCCGTAGCCGACGTAATGCTTCACCGCCACCGCGAGGCCACCGGCTCGATAGCCGCGCGTGCGCGCCGCGGCCATCGCCGAGCCGAGAAAGGCATCCTCGCCGGCTCCCTCGATCACGCGGCCCCAGCGCGGGTCACGCGACACGTCGACCATCGGGCCGAACGTCCAGTTGATGCCGGCGTGGGCGGCTTCGCGGGCGACCATCTCGGCGGAGCGCGCCGCTTGCCCGGGGTTCCAGGTGGCGGCCCAGGCCAGCGGTACCGGATGGGTGATGCGAAAGCTGTGCACGGCGTCGAGGCCGATGATCAGCGGGATGCCAAGCCGCGTGCCGGCGGCGGCCTCGCGGAAGCCGCGGATCTCGTCCGGCTTGACGACGTTCATGATCGCGCCAGATCGCCCGGCGCGCACCTCGTCGATCTGCAGCGACGTGCGCTCGTCGCGGGCGAGCAGGTTCAACTGCCCGATCTTCTCCGCCAGCGTCATGCGCGCGAGCAAGGCGTCGATGCGCCGCTCGGCGCCGGCATCGAGAGCGAGGCGCTCTGCCCGCGCCGAAGGCGGGACAGCCATGACGGCGAGCAGCGTGAAGAGGATGGCGCGTGCGATCGGGATCATGCAATAGGTCGAGTTCTGCCGACGGAGCGGCGTATCAAGCACAACTGCAAGCGCCCGTCGACCTCTCGGGTGGAGACGCAAGACTTCGAATGGATCCCTTTGTCTTTTTCGCGGTGCTGGCGGCGGCCGCGTTCCATGCGACGTGGAATGCGCTGCTCAAGGTCAAGCTGCCGCCGCTGTTGGCGATCTCGCTGATCTCGGTGGGATGCGGCATCGTCGTGCTGCCGCTGATTCCATTCGTCGGCTGGCCTCGGGCGGAGGCGTGGCCGTTCATCTTCGGCTCGCTGTTCGTCCACCTGTTCTACTATTCGGCGCTGGCCGAGGCCTACAAGTCCGGCGATCTTGGCCTTGTTTATCCGATCGCCCGCGGCTCGGCGCCCTTGCTGACGGCGATCGGCGCCTACCTGATCGCCGGCCAGGAGCTCGGTTTGTTCGGTTGGCTTGGCGTCGCCGTGCTCGCGGCCGGCGTGCTGGTGCTGTCGCGCAGGGGCGGCGGCGCCGCGCTGCCGGATCCGCGCTCGGTCGGCTTTGCCCTGCTGACCGCCTTGACGATCACCATCTATACGCTGATCGACGCCTTCGGCGCACGGCATGCCGGCTCGGCGCATGCCTATTCGGGCTGGCTGTTCGTCCTCGACGCAATCATGATGCTGGCCTACGGGCTGATACGGTTTCCGGCCGAGTTCGTCGCCGGCATGAGGAGCGACTGGAAGCTCGTCATCATCGGCGGCGGACTGTCGGCGGCCGCCTACTGGACGGCGATCTGGGCGATGACGGTCGCGCCGATCGCCCTCGTCGCGGCGCTGCGCGAGACGAGCGTGCTGATCGCCGCCGGCATCGGCATCGTGTTCCTGCGCGAGCCGGTGGTTCCGGCGCGGATCGCGGCTGCTGTCCTGGTGGTGGCCGGAATGATGCTGATCCGGCTCAAATAGGGCTCGATCCGGCGGCGGGCGGCGATCAGGGCAGGCGCGGCTTTTGCTCGGCGAGCGACGCCTCGTGCGCCTGCTCCTGGTCGCGCAACCGGCTGTCGCGCAGCTCGCCGGCGGCATCGAGGATCGCATAGGCAACCGAGGTGAGGTGCGAGTTGATCCGCTTGAGATCGCGGATCACGTCGAGATGGATCGAGCTCGTCTCGATCGATTCGGCGCGCCCGTCCCGCAGCCGCGCGAAGTGACGGTCGGCAGCCTCGAACTCGTGCGCGCGCATTGACGTCTTCTCGCGCAGCAGGCGACGGGCAAGCGTGATGTCGCGCGTCGCGAACACGTTGAGCGCGAGCCGCATGTTGTCCATCACCTGGGCGTGGAAGCCCTTGAGCTCGGCAAGTCCTTCGGCCGAGAACTGTAGCCGCTTCTTGATCTTCTTGGCGGCGAGCTCCATCAGGTTCTTGTCGATGATGTCGCCGATGTGCTCGAGGTTGGTGGTGAAGGTCAGGATCTCGACATAGCGGCGGCTGTCCGCCTCGCCCATCTCGGACTTCGAGATCTGGATGAGGTAGAGCTTGATCGCCTCGTGCAGCGCATCGACATTGTCGTCGGATTTCTCGATCTCCTTGACGATCTTGAGGTCGTTGCCCTCGATCGCCGGCAGCGATCGCCGCAGCATGTCGAGCACCACGTCGCCGACGTGCAGCGTCTCGCGCATCGCGCTGCCGAGCGCCTCGTTCGGCGAGTCGAGAACGGTGGGGTCGAGGTGTCGCGGCAGCGTCTGGTCGATCGGCTGCGGCGGCTCCGGCAGCAGTTTCGTGATCAGGTTCGCGAACTGGTCGAGCATCGGCAGGAACACGAGTGCCACGGTGATGTTGAAGGCGGTGTGGAAGTTCAGCACCACGCGGCCCGGATCGCTGCCCAGTGCCGACAGGTGTCCGGCGAGCCAGCCGATGAACGGGATCGCGACGAGCCCAACCGCCGCGCGCGCCGCGAAGTTGCCGAACGGTACGCGTCGCGCCGCCACCGGTGAGCCCGACAGCGCGATGAATGGCGCCACCGCGCCGCCGATGTTGGCGCCGAGCACGAGGGCGATGGCGAGGGGCGGCGCGATCGAGCCGCCGGCGGCCAGGGCCATGACGAACAACACCATGGCGAGGCTCGAATGGGCAAGCCAGGTCGCGAGCGTACCGACGATCACGGCGATCAGCGGTTCCGACCCGAGGGCCGCCAGGATCGTCTGCACCGTCGCGCTGCCGCGCAGCTGCTCCGGAAACATTGCCGAGCACGGATAGCGCCATCAGCATCAGCGCCAGCCCGATCGAGATCCGCCCCATGCTCTTGATGCGATCGTTCGAGGAGGCGTTGAACGCGACGACGCCGAGCAAACATGAAGCCGGCCCACAGCCACTTGACGTCGAATGCGAAGACCTGCGCGACCAGGGTGGTGCCGACGTCGGCGCCGAGCATGATCGCGAGCGCGATCGGCAGTGTCAGCAGGCCGCGGCCGGTGAACGAGGCCAGCAGCAGCGCGGTGGCGGTCGCGCTCTGCAGCACGCCGGCGACGCCGATGCCGGTGCCGAATGCCACGGCGCGATTGCGCGAGGCGTGATTGAGGACGCTGCGCAGGGTGGCACCGAAGGTGCGCGTCAGGCCGGTGCGCACCATGCGAACGCCCCACAGCAGCAGGGCCACGCCGCCGAGCAGCGTCAGCAGAATTTCACTTCCAGCCATCACAGTCCTTGAGCAGTTTCGGGCGGCCAGCAGCCCGCCGTGAATTTGCGAGCCTTGGATCTGTCGACATCGAGCGCCGGATTGCAACACAAATGTGGCCTCGGCGGGCCCAGGTATAGATAGAACCGATGCCACCAATCGAAACGGCGTATTGGATCTATGATTGCGGTTTCGCTAGCGTGGCGCGAACTCGAAGATCACATCATTGGAGCAGTGGACCATGAGCGCGACGACGACGGCCAAGAAAGGCGCCTCGGAGACCGGCGATCCGCTGCTGCTGACACCCGGTCCGCTCACCACGTCGAAGTCGGTGAAGTCCGTCATGGTGCATGACTGGGGCTCGCGCGACGCGACGTTCCTCAGGATCAATCGAGAGGTGCTGGAGCGGCTGCCCGAAATCGTGCATGGCGCCGCGACCCACGTCACCGTGCCGATGCAGGGCTCCGGCACCTTCGCCGTCGAGGCGATGCTGACCACCTTCGTGCCGCCGGCCGGCAAGGTGCTGCTGCTGATCAACGGCGCCTATGGCCAGCGCGCCAGGAAGATCCTCGAGATCGCCGCCGCGCCGTCGTCGTGCACGAGACGGCGGAGGACACGCCGCCCGATCTCGCCAGGCCGTCGAGCGCGATGCTCGAGGCGGACGCCGCCATCACCCATGTCTTCGCGGTGCATTGCGAGACGACCAGCGGCATCCTCAATCCGATCGACGAGATCGCGGCTCTCGCCGCACAGCACAGCCGGCGCTTCCTGCTGGACAGCCATGAGCGCCTTCGGCGCGCTGCCGATCGACGCGCGGACGATGCAGGTCGACGCGCATCGCCGCCTCGTCCAACAAGTGCATCGAGGGCGTGCCCGGCCTCGGCTTCGTGATCTGCCGCAAGGCGGCGCTGGCCGAGACCAAGGGCAATGCGACGACGCTGGTGCTCGATCTGCACGACCAGTGGCAGAACTTCGTCAAGACCGGCCAGTACCGCTTCACGCCGCCGATCCACGTCATCGTGTCGTTCCACCAGGCGCTGAGGAGTTCTTCGCCGAGGGCGGCGCAGCCCGGACGCGGCGGCCGCTACGCCGACAACGGCCGGGTGCTGATCGACGGCATGCGCGCACTGGGCTTCAAGCCGCTGCTGCCGCGACAGCCTGCAGGCGCCGATCATCGTCACCTTCCACATGCCGAACGATCCGCAATTCAAGTTCCAGGCGCTTCTACGACGCGCTGAAGGATCGCGGCTACGTGATCTATCCCGGCAAGCTCACGGTGGCGGACTAGCTTCCGCATCGGCTGCATCGGCCGGCTCTATCCCGAGCACATGCGGGCGTTCCTTGCGGCCGTCGCGCGAAGTGCTCGCCGAGCATGGGCGTCACCGACTGGCAGTCAGCGGCCTGAAGCGTCGCGACCAGGCCGATCATGGTCGAAACTCGAGCAGCGACCGCAACGACGGCAAGTCATCCGTCAACGGCCGCGACGTATCGCATGGCCGAAGGCGCCGACGGTCGTCATCTGCATCGACGGCTCGGAGCCGGGCTACATCGAGGCGACGATCGAGGCAGGCCGCGCGCCGACCTTCGCCCGCTTCATGAAGGATGGCGCGCAACCTGCTGGCCGAGTGCGTCATTCCGAGCTTCACCAACCCGAACAACCTGTCGATCGTCACCGGCCGCCCGCCGGCGGTGCACGGCATCGCCGGCAACTACTTCTTCGATCCGGCGACCGAGCAGCGAAGTGATGATGAACGACCCGAAGTTCCTGCGGGCGCCGACCGTCCTGCGGCGCTTCCACGATGCCGGCGCCAAGGTCGCGGTCGTGACCGCCAAGGACAAGCTGCGCGCTGCTGCTTCGGCAACGGGCTCGACTATGCGCTCGGGCCGCGCCATCGCCTTCTCGTCGGAGAAGGCCGACAAGGCGACGCAAGAAGGACAACGGCATCGACAACGTGCTGCGAGTTCGTCGGCAAGCCGGTGCCGGACGTCTATTCCGCCGATCTGTCGGAGTTCGTGTTCGCCGCCGGCGTCAAGCTGATGGAGACGTGACCGGCCGGACCTCATGTATCTGTCGACCACCGACTACGTCCAGCACAAGGCCGCGCCCGGGCACGCAAGCTCGCCAACGACTTCTACGCCATGATGGACGGCTACCTCGCCGCGCTCGACACGCTCGGCGCCGTCGTGGTCGCCACCGCCGACCACGGCATGAACGACAAGCATCGATGCCGAAGGCGAAGCGCCGACGTCATCTATCTGCAGCGATCTCTCGACGAGTGGGTGGGCAAGGGCAAGACACGGGTCATCCTGCCGATCACCGATCCCTATGTCGTCCATCACGGCGCGCTCGGCTCGTTCGCGACCGTGCTACCTGCCGGCGGGCCTCGACATTGCCGACCTGACGAAGCGGATCAAGGCGCTCGACGGCATCGATGTCGCACTGTCGAAGGCGGAAGCCTGCGAGCGCTTCGAGCTGCCGGCCGACCGCATCGGCGACATCGTCGTCATCTCGACCAAGCACAAGGTGCTCGGCACCGCGCGCGACAAGCACGACCTGTCCGGCCTCGACCGAGCCGCTGCGCAGCCATGGCGGCCTCACCGAGCAGCGCGTGCCGCTGATCGCCAATCGCCGCCTGAAGCTGCCGGACGGTCATCGCCTGCGCAACTTCGACGTGTTCGACGTCGCCCTCAACCGCGTCCATCTGAAGGAGCCACGCCGTGCAGGAGAAGATTGCCCGCCCCAAGCTCCCGATCAAGCGCCACGAGACGATGCGCATCGCCGGCAAGAAGGTCGAGCCGACGAGCATGTCGAGGTGCGCAACCCCTACGACCAACGAGGTGGTCGGCACGGTGCCGCCGCCTCGCCCGAGCCAGGTGGCGCGAGGCGTTCAGGATCGGCAACGCCTACAAGCCGAAGCTGACCACGCTACGACCGCCAGCAGATCCTGCTCAAGACGGCCGAGATCCTCGCCGCCCGCAGGGACGAGATTGCCCGCTGATCACCGCCGAGTTGGGGCTCTGTCTCGAAGGACTCGCTCTACGAGGTCGGCCGCGCCTACGACGTCTATTCGCTGGCCGGCCAGCTCGCGATCCTCGACGACGGCGAGATCTTTTCCTGCGATATCACTCCGCACGGCAAGCCGCGCAAGATCTTCACCTCGCGCGGACCGCTGCTGGGCGTGCATCTCGGCGATCACGCCATTCAATCATCCGCTCAACATGGTAGCGCACAAGATCGCGCCGGCGATCGCGACCAACAACTGCGTGGTGCTGAAGCCGACCGAGCTGACGCCGCTGACCGCGCTGCTGCTGGCCGACGTCGCTCTATGAGGCCGGCCTGCCGCCGGAGATGCTGTCGGTCGTCACCGGCAATCCGCGCACCATCGGCGATGCGATGATCACCGATCCGCGACGCCGACCTGGTGACCTTCACCGGCTCGGTGCGGGTCGGCAAGTACATCGCCGACAAGGCCGGCTACAAGCGCCTCGTGCTCGAGCTCGGCGGCAACGATCCGCTGATCGTGATGGACGATGTCCGACGCCGATCTCGACAAGGCGGCCGAGCTCGCGGTGCAGGGCGCCACCAAGAATTCCGGCCAGCGCTGCACGGCGGTGAAGCGCATCCTCGTCGTCGACAGGATCGCCGACAAGTTCGTCGAGCTGGTGCTGGCCAAGGCGAAGAAGCTGAAGTGCGGCGACCCGATGGACCCCGACACCGACGTCGGCACGGTGATCCACGAGGGCGCGGCGAAGCTGTTCGAGGACCGCGTCAGCGATGCCGTGTCGAAGGGCGCCAAGCTGCTGCACGGCAACGACCGCAAGGGCGCGCTGTTCCCCGTCACCGTCGTCGACCACGTGCCCTACACCTGCGAGCTGGTGCACGAGGAGACGTTCGGCCCGGTGATCCCGATCATCCGCGTGCCGGCCGACATCGACGAGGTCATCCGCATCTCGAACTCGACGGCCTACGGCCTGTCGTCCGGCGTCTGCACCAACCGGCTCGACTACATCACCCGGTTCATCGACGAGCCTCGAGGTCGGCACGGTGAATATCTGGGAGGTGCCGGGCTATCGCATCGAGATGTCGCCCGTTCGGCGGCATCAAGGATTCGGGGCTCGGCTACAAGGAAGGCGTGTTGGAGGCGATGAAGAGCTTCACCAACGTCAAGACCTAGTCGCTGCCCTGGCCGGTTTGATTGCAACTCATTCGATGTCACCCTCGGGCTTGGCCCGAGGGCCCAAGATGCAGCACACTCGAAGCAGTTGTCGGTAGTGGGCGGTAGTAGAAAATGATCACAGATGCGCTGTCTGGGACTGCGGATGGATGGGTCCTCGGGCCAAGCCCGAGGATGACAGCTGCGGGCGGGCGTGCGGCGGCAAGCCAGAGCCGGCGAGGTGCCCGGCAATGACGACGAACGCGCCGACTTATGAATATGATGCGCCTCGAATTGCACAGCTCAAGGCCGCGTACTCGCGCGGCGGCCCGCTGCAACGTGAGTTCTACACCAGCACCGACGTCTTCAGCGCCGACCTCGACCGCATCTGGCGGCGGCATTGGCTCTATGCGGGCCACACCTGCCAGATCCCGAATGCCGGCGACTGGATGACCTGGAACATCGGCTCCGACACGATAGTTCTGACGCGAGGCGCGGACGGCGACGTTCGCGCCTTTCACAATTCCTGCCGCCACCGAGGCGCGCGGATATGCAGCGGCGAGCACGGCAACAACCGTTTGCTCGTCTGCCCCTATCATGCGTGGACCTACGAGCTCGACGGCCGGTTGCGGACGCCGACCGAGCGCGAGTTCGGCATCCACCAGGCGAAGCTCGGGCTGCACCCGGTGCAGTGCCGGGATACCGGCGGATTGTTGTTCGTGGCACTCGGGCCGGACGTCGCTTCGTTCGACCAGGGCGCGGCGGAGATCGCCGAGCAGATGCGCCATCAAGGCTTCGGAGAGGCAAGGCTCGCCCATGCCAAACGCTATGTCGTCGACGCCAACTGGAAGCTCGTGTTCGAGAACAACCGCGAGTGCTACCACTGCGACAACGCCCATCCCGAATACGTCCAAGGTACCTACGACACCGCCCGCTTCGACGAGGCGAACCTGCCGGAGGTCGACCGGCAGACGGCGCTCGCCAACGGCCGGTTCGAGGCCCTGGGTCTCGGCAAGGCGGTGGCGGCTTCCGACATGACGGGCAGGTACTGGCGGGTGACCCGCGCCCCGCTGATGGAGGGCTGGCACACGCAAAGCCTCGACGGCACGCCCGTTGCTCCGCTGATGGGGATCTTCCGCGAGCGCAACACGTGGAGCCAGGGGACATTGCGCACCACGGTGTTCCCGAATTTCTGGCAGCACGCGAGCGATGATCACGCCGTTGCCACGAGGCTGACGCCGCTCTCGCCATCCACCACCCAGGTCGACGTATCGTGGTTCGTGCACAAGGACGCGGTCGAGGGCCGCGACTACCAGCTCGACCGGCTGCTGCCGTTCTGGCAGCGAACTTCCGAGCAGGACTGGTCGATCTGCACCGCCAATCAGGCTGGAGTTTCCTCGCCCGCCTACGTGCCGGGCCCCTACTCCAGGACGCGCGAAACCAACGTCCAGCATTTCGTCGACTGGTACCTCCGCGCCCTCGACGTCGGCACGCCGGAAGCCAAGCAACCGCCGAAGCCGAAGTGGCGCTCGGCCGGCTATAAGGATCGGCCCGGTGTCTGACTCTATCCCCAGCCACGCCAGGATTGTCGTTGTCGGCGCCGGCGCGGTCGGCTGCTCGGTCGCCATGCATCTTGCCCGCGCCGGCGAGCGTGACGTCGTCGTGCTGGAAAAGAACGCGATCACCCACGGCTCGACCTGGCACGCCGCCGGCCTGGTCGGCCAATACCGCTCGGCCGAGGATCTGACGCGGCTGATGCAGGCTTCGGTCAAGGTGCTGGACGAGATCCAGGCCGATACGCCCATCGACTGGCATTCGGTCGGCTCGCTGCGGATCGCATCGTCGGCGGCGCGGCTTGCCGAATACAAGGCGGCGGAGCCGATCGCCCGGCGCTACGGCGTCGGTTTCGAGGTGATCGACGCCGCCGAGGCACGCCGGCGCTTTCCGCATATGTCGACCGACGGCGTGACCGGTGCCGCGTTCGTCCGTGGCGATGGCTTCGTCGATCCGACCAGCCTGACCAACGCCTATGCCGCCCGTGCCCGCGCCGGCGGTATCCGTTTCATTGAAGGCGTGACGGTTACCGGGCTCACGGCGGCAGGGCGACCGCGTGACGGCGGTCGAGACCAGCCGCGGGGCCATTCGCTGCGAGACGGTGGTGCTGGCACCGGGGGTGTGGGCCCGGCCGGTCGGCCGCATGTTCGGGGTCGATCTCGCGGTGGCGTCGCTCGAGCATCAGTACGCGGTGACGGAGAAGAGCGCGGCAATCCAGCGCGATCTACCGGCGTTGCGCGATCCGGATCTCAATTTCTATCTGAAGCCCGAGGTCGGCGCCTTTGCCATCGGCGGCTGGGAGCCGGCGACCAGCCCGGCTTGCGCGGGCGACATGCCGTCGTCGTTCGGGCGGGAGCTGCTGCCGAGCCAAATCGATCGGCTGGCGCCGATCCTGGAGGCGGCATGTCGCCGGATCCCCAGCGTCGGCGAGCTCGGCTTGCGCACCATCATCAACGGACCGATCCCGGTCACGCCCGACGGCGAGCCAATTCTCGGGCCGGCGCCCGGGTCATCGAACATCTGGCTTGCCGCCGGCTTCACGTCCGGCATCGCCGCTTCCGGCGGCGCCGGGCTGGTGCTCGCCGAATGGATCTTGCGGGGGCAGGCCGCCGTTCCCGGTGCCGAGCCTCGCGCCGGAACGATTCGGCTCGTCGGCGCTCGACCTGGCAGCGCTGAACCAAAAGGCAATTGGCGCCTATGCGGGCTACTATGCTTTGAGCGGCCCTCAGCAAAAGCCGCTGGCGTAGGAGGCGAGGGTCATCGTACCGTCATGGCTGAGCATTAGCCGGTGGCAGGCGTCGCGTATCCGAAGTGAGCTGCAAAACAAGGGGAGATCTGCATGTTGAAACGTCTATTGAAGGGCGGCATCGCGGCGGCGGCCATGCTCGCCGTGGGCGTCATGCCCGCGCTGGCGCAGAAGACCACGGTTACGGTCTACACCGCGCTCGAGAACGATCAGGTCGGGCCCTACAAGGCGGCGTTCGAGGCCGAGAACCCGAACATCGAGATCTCCTGGGTGCGCGACTCGACGGGCGTCATCACTGCCCGCTTCCTCGCCGAGAAGGACAATCCCAAGGCCGACGTGATCTGGGGCCTGGCTGCCACCAGCCTGCTGCTGTTCAAGAAGCAGGGCCTGCTCGAAGCCTACACCCCGGCCGGATTTGCCGCGCTGAAGCCGGCCTACAGGGACTCCCAGGGAGCTCCGGCGTGGACCGGCATGGACGCCTGGCTCGCGGTGGTCTGCTTCAATACCGCCGAGGGCACCAAGGGCAACAAGCCGAAGCCCGCCACCTGGGCCGACCTCACCAAGCCCGAATACAAGGGGCAGGTGGTGATGCCGCACCCGGCGTCCTCCGGCACCGGCTATCTTGCGATCGCCGCCTGGCTGCAGATCATGGGCGAGGAGAAGGGCTGGGCGTTCATGGACAAGCTCCATGAGAACATCGCCGTCTATACCCACTCCGGCTCGGCGCCGTGCGTGCAGGCCGCCAAGGGCGAGCGCCTGATCGGCATCGGCTTCGACATGCGCGGCGCTTCCGAGAAGACCAAGGGCGCGCCGATCGACCTCATCGTGCCGCCGGAGGGCATCGGCTGGGACATGGAAGCGACGGCGATCGTCAAGGGCACCAAGAACCTCGACGCTGCCAAGAAGGTCGCCGACTTCGCGGCGTCGAAGAAGGCCAACGAGCTCTATGCCAAGTACTATGCGCTCGTCGCCAGCCCCGACGTGAAGGCCGCGCCGCCGAACTATCCGACCGATGGCGAGGCCAAGATGGCGAAGAACGACTTCGGCTGGATGGCTGAGAACCGCGAACGCATTCTCAAGGAATGGTCGAAGCGCTACGAGAGCAAGGCCGCTCCCAAGTAGCCTGCGTACAACGACAAGGCTCTCGCGCATGGCGGGTTTGGCTGACGCCGGCTCGCCATGCGTCGCATCCGGTCACGATCGTTCGGCGGACCGTTGAAGGCACGACCAACACAATCGGGCGCATCACATGCTGCAGACCCTGGAACGCGGAGTGTCGAGCGCCGGTGACGGTGGCCGCAAGACGCACCTGAAGATTCGCGACGTGACCAAGCGGTTCGGCGGCTTCACCGCCCTCCAGGCCGTCTCGCTCGATGTTCTGCAGGGCGAGCTGGTTTGCTTCCTGGGTCCGTCGGGCTGCGGCAAGACCACGCTGCTGCGGGCCATCGCCGGCCTCGACATCCAGAACGAGGGCACGATCGAGATCGGCGGACGTGACGTTTCGGGCCTGCCGCCGGCCGAGCGGGACTTCGGCATCGTGTTCCAGTCCTATGCGCTGTTTCCCAATCTCAAGATCGCCGACAACGTCGGCTACGGTCTCGTCAATCGCGGCTGGACGCGTGCCAAGCGCCAGCAGAGGGTGGCCGAGCTGCTGAAGACCGTCGGCCTCACCGACCAGGGCACGAAATATCCGGGGCAGCTTTCCGGCGGCCAGCAGCAGCGCGTGGCACTGGCGCGTGCGCTCGCCACCTCGCCATCATTGTTGCTGCTCGACGAGCCTCTGTCGGCTTTGGACGCGAGGGTGCGCGTGCGCCTGCGCGAGGAGATCAAGTCGCTGCAGCGGCGGCTCGGCATCACCACCATCATGGTCACCCATGACCAGGAGGAGGCGCTGGCGATGGCCGATCGCATCGTGGTGATGAACCACGGCGTGATCGAGCAGGTCGGCACGCCGGCCGAGATCTACCGCTTCCCGCGCACCGCCTTCGTCGCCGATTTCGTCGGCACCATGACCTTCCTCGATGGCGTGATGACGGCCGAGCGCAAGGTCCACGTCGCCGGCGCCGATCTGTTCTGCATGAACGAGGCCGGCGCCGCGACCGGGTCTGCGGTGCGCCTGGGCTTCCGGCCCGAGGAGGTGCAGGTCCGCGGCATCGAGGCGTCAACGCCGAACGCATTGCGCGTGCGGGTCGACCACGTCGAATATCTCGGTGCCTTCTGCCGGGCGACACTGATGCTGCCCGCTGCACCCGGGGTTCTTCTCGCGGCCGATTTCTCCGCCAACGCCATGCGCGATCTCAAGATCGCCCAGGGCCAGGAGCTGAAGATCGCGCTGCCGCCCGAGGTGCTGCGCACGTTCCCCGCCAGCTCCGGAGCCGAAGCGTGACCGTCGCCGCAATGCCGCCGGCCGCCGTGAAACGTACGCTGTCGCGTGACGACATCATTGTCGGTTGCGCCCTCGTCGCGATGGTCGCGTTCCTGCTGCTGGTCATCGCGGCCCCGCTCGGGCTGCTGCTGTCGAAAAGCTTCCAGAGCGGCAAGGGCGAGTTCGTCGGGCTCGCGAACTATGTCGCCTACTTCTCCACGCCGACGCTGGTCGCATCGCTGTGGAACAGCATCTGGGTCGCCCTGCTGACGACCGCGATCGTGATCCCGGTGAGCTTTCGGCTATGCCTATGCGCTCAACCGCACGATGATGCCGGCCAAGGGTCTGTTCTATGCCATGGCATTGTTGCCGCTGTTCGCGCCGTCGCTGCTGTCGGCGATCTCGTTCATCTACATCTTCGGCAACCAGGGCTTCCTGAAGAGCTGGCTCATGGGCGGCTCGATCTACGGTCCGATCGGGATCGTGATGGCGCAGATCTTCTACTGCCTGCCGCACGCGATGCTGATCATGATGACGGCGCTGTCGCTCGCCGACGGGCGGTTGTACGAGGCCGCCGACGCGCTCGGCACGTCGCCGTTCCGGGTGTTCCGGACCGTGACCATCCCCGGCGTCAAGTACGGCCTCGTCAGCGCCGCTTTCGTCGTTTTCACGCTGGTGGTGACGGACTTCGGCATCGCCAAGGTGATCGGCGGGCAATTCAACGTGCTGGCGACGGACGCCTACAAGCAGGTGGTCGGCCAGCAGAATTTCGAGATGGGTGCGGTGGTCGGCCTGGTGCTGCTGGCGCCGGCGGTGCTGGCATTCATCGTCGACCGGCGTATCCAGAGCAAGCAGGTCGCGCTGCTGTCGGCGCGCGCCGTGCCGCTGCAACCCAAGCCGAACAGAATCAGCGATACGCTGGCACTGCTCTATTGCCTGCTTGTCGGCGGACTGGTCGTCGCCACCCTCGGGGTGGCGGTCTGGGCGTCGTTCGTCACCTACTGGCCGTACAATCTCACGCTGAGCTTCAAGAACTACCAGTTCGGCGTTTTCGAGCCGGCCGGCTGGGCGCCGTATTTCAATTCGCTGGCAATGTCCGCCCTGGCCTCGATCTTCGGCACCGCGATCGTGTTCGTCGGTGCCTATCTGATCGAGAAGGGTCAGACGTTCCGCGGCCTGCGCACCTTCGCGCACCTGCTGGCGATGCTGCCGATGGCGGTGCCGGGCCTGGTGCTCGGCCTCGGCTACGTCTTCTTCGTCAACGCCAAGTGGAATCCGCTCAACGTGTTCTACGGCACACTGGTGCTGCTCGCCGTGAATTCGATCGCGCACTTCTACACGACCGCGCACATCACCGCGCGTCACCGCATTGAAGCAGATCGACAACGAGTTCGAGTTGGTGTCGGCGTCGCTCAAGGTGCCGGTGTGGCGGACGTTCATGCGCGTGACACTGCCGATCTGCATGCCGGCGGTGCTTGATGTCGCGGTCTACATGTTCGTCAATGCGATGACGACGGTCTCGGCGGTGATCTTCCTCTACGGGGCCCACACCAAGCTCGCCGCCATCTCGATCGTCCACATGGACGAGGCCGGGACCACGGCGGCAGCGGCGGCGATGGCGACGGTGATCGTCCTGACCGCAATCGCAGCAAAGCTGCTGCATCTGGCGATCGATCGGCTGGTGTTCAACCGGCTGCAGGCATGGCGCAAGCGGTAACCGCCGAGGTCGACATGAAAGCTTCGTCCAAGGACGTGTCGCAGTCCGAAAGCGACACCAATCTCACGAGCCGAAGGGCCGCCTGGCAAGCGAAGTCGCTCGATGCCGGCACGCGCAGTCTGCTTGCCGAGGACGAGCGGTTTTTCCTGCGCCAATCCGTCTCGACCCCGTGTCTCAACGGCATTGCCAAGGCGGAAGGTATCTGGATCGAGGATACCGGCGGCCGCCGCTACATGGATTTCCACGGCAACAACGTCCATCACATCGGCTACGGCCATCCGCGGCTCAAGCGTGCCATCGCCGAGCAGATGGACGCGCTGCCGTTCGCGCCGCGCCGCTATGCCTGCGAGGCTTCGGTCGCACTGGCGCGAAAGCTTGCCGAGATCGCCCCTGGCGACCTGTCGAAGGTGCTGTTCACCACCGGCGGCTCCGATGCGGTCGAGGTGGCGGTCAAGCTCGCCCGCACCGCCACCGGCCGGCACAAGACGTTGTCGTTCTGGGATGCGTTCCACGGCGCCGGCACCGGCGCGTCGGCGCTGTCGGGCGAGTCGTTGTTCCGTTCGGGACCGGCGGCGCCGATGGTGGCGGGTGCAAGCCATACGCCGCCGTTCGCCTGCTATCGCTGCCCGTTCGGTTACCCCGTGGATGCCGACGGCCAGCCGCGGCTCGAGCTCTGCAAGACCCAGTGCGCACGCATGGTCGACTACGTGCTCGGCCGCGAGGGCGATGTCGCGGCCGTGGTCGCCGAGCCGGCGCGCGCGGTTCCCTACACGCCGCCGCCCGGGTTCTGGCGGATGGTGCGCGAGGCCTGCGACCGGCACGGCGCGCTGCTGATCTTCGATGAGATCCCGACCGGCCTCGGCAAGACCGGCCGCATGTTCGCCTGTGATCACGACGGGGTGGTGCCGGACATGCTGGTGATGGGCAAGGCGCTCGGCGGTGGCATTCTGCCGATCGCGGCGGTGATCGCCCGGCCCGATCTGGACGTCGGCGGCGACTGGGCGTTCGGGCACTATACTCATGAGAAGAACCCGGTGTCGGCGCGGGCTGCGCTCACCACCATCGAGATCATCGAGGACGAAGGACTGGTCGAGAATGCGGCCAAGGTCGGCGCCTCGGCGATGCGCCGGCTCACGGAGATGAAGCAGCGCCATGCGGCGATCGGCGACGTGCGCGGCCGCGGTTTGCTGATCGGCATCGAGCTTGTCACCGATCGCGACAGCAAGGCGCCGGCCAACGATCTCGCCGAGGCCGTCATGTACCGGGCGCTCGATCGCGGATTGTCGTTCAAGACCACGATGGGCAACGTGCTGACGCTGACGCCGCCGCTGACCGTTACCGAGGCGCAGATGCAGCAGGCCCTGGACATCATCGACGGCGCGCTCGCTGCCGGTTGAATCACGAGCGACCGGTTGGCGGGCTGCGGACGTCAGTGCCCGGAGGACGCATAGATTTCGAGCGGCTCGATCGGCGCCGCGAATTCCTCGATCGATTCCGGCAGCTGCGTCAGCTCGCCATGCAGTGCCGCCAGGATGCGATCGAGCAGCTCGTCGCCCATCAGGAACGGCGGCACCAGAACGCCGCCGCGCGTCGCACGAATACGCTCCGCCGGTGCGCCCAGATCGTAGGCCATGACCGGTACTCCCGCCGACCAGTATTCGGACAGGGTATACGAATAGGTTTCCGGCCCGACGCTGAGGATCAGGCCGAGGTCGAGATCCGCCGCCGCCAGCAGCTCGGCCACTTCGGCTGGCCGGTATGGGCCGCTGATCGAGATTGCGGTCGGCGCGACGGCGAGCGCGCTGAGCCCGGCGTCGTCGATGGTGTGGCCGACGACTACGAAATCGATCGCGAGCCGGCGCCGCGCCGCGCTTTCCACCAGTGATTTCAGCTGGGCGAAACCCTTGAGGGCACTTATCGCCCCCAAAATCCCCACGCGCGGCCGGCCGCCGTGCCTCGGCCGGCGAAGCTCGAAACGGCGGGGACGCTCCAGCCCGCCGACGACGCCGATCGCAATTCCCTCGACCTGCCGCCCGATGCGGGCGGCACAGTCGGCGGACGGCGCCAATACATGTGCCGCGGAGGCGAGGATCGCCCTGGTATGAGCCCGCCAGCCGGCCACCGTGCCGAACCGCTCGCGGAACTGACCGATGGCCGCGTGCGCGCCGTTGCTGGCCACGCATGCCTCGCAGGCGGCAAGCGCCGGCTCGCCGCAGTAGCGGCCGGTGCCGTCGGTCAGCGTGGCACGCGGGCAGATCGCGGCAAAGTCGTGCAACGTCACCGCAATCGGCACCTCGAGCGCCGAGAGGGCGGGAAACAGCCGCGGGTCGTGATTGAGGAAGCCGTGAATGTGCACGGCCTGCACGCCGTGGGTCACGAGCGCGGCCAGCATGTCGACGAGGACGGTCGGCGGGAAGGTCATCTCCATCACCGGATCATGCGCCACCAGGCGATAGCCCGCCGCCTCCGACGGCTGCCGGCGCGGCGACAGTCGCAGCGCCCGTAGCGCCCTCGGCCCGTAGGCGGTCGTCGAGTAGGCCCATATGCGTCGAGACACCGCCGCCGAGGCCATGGTCGACGTGCAGCACGATGGTCCGCGGCTCGGCGGCGAGCCGGCGCAAGTCGACGCGTGCGCGCACCCTCCACAGCGGGTCGTCGGCGATGAAGTCGTCGACGGTGCGGCGGTAATCCGGATAGCGCTCGTCGAGCAGCCGGGCGTTGGCTGCCATTCGCTCTGGCGTGCTGCCGCCGAACGATGCGCCGCCGACATGGCCGACGAAGAGGTCGGCGGCGGCCACGTGTCGCCAGCCGCGGTCGGCCGCCCGCATGCACCAGTCGTTTTCCTCGCCGTAGCCGGCGCCCCAGATCGAGTCGAACGAGCCGATCTCGTCGAGCACCTCGCGGCGGACATACATGCAGAAGCCGACGGCGGTCGGGATGTCGACGGTCTGGCCCGGATTGGCCGAGGCAAACAGGTCGTCGAGCGCGTATACGGCGGCGGCGCCGACGGGATTGGATTCGTGCGGGATCGGGTAGCTGAGGATCGTCGCGTTGTTGGAGAACGGCGTGGCGCTGGCGATATCCGGCGCGCTTCTCGCGGCGCGGGCAAGCCGCCCGAGCCAGCCTCGCGGTACGATCGTGTCCGAGTTGAGCAGCACCACATCGCGACCGGCGCAATCGGCGATCGCCGCGTTGCAAGTCGTGACGAAACCCATATTGCTTGCGTGCTCGACGAGGCGAAAGCCGTGCCGGGGGCAGAACTCGCGCAGGAACGCCGATAGGGCAGGATCGGGCGGACAGTCGGCGACCACCATGACATCGGCGGCCGACTGCGTCGTGGCGGCGGCCAGGCTCTCGAGGCAGGCCCGTGTCGCGGCGAGGCCGTCATAGACCGGTACGACCACCACGACAGACCCGGCCTTTTCGCCGGCAGTGGCGCGCCCCGATGGCGCTCGCTCGAATTGATGCTGGCGCACCGCCTGCCGCGCCTCGGCGAGCGCCGGTGCAATCATCGCGTCGTTGAGCACACGCAGGTCGTTTGGTGACAGCTCGGGCACCGAACGGGCGAGTGCCGCCAGGAGCCGCAAGCCTCGCGTGCGGGTCGAGAATGCGGCATGGCGCGCCATTGGAAATAGCCGGGCATGCGGCACGAACCGCGGCGCGATCGCAAGCTCGGCGAGCAATCGATCGGGCGCACCCGGGACCTCGAAATCGAAATCGATCTCGCCAGGGTTGGTGCCTGCCTTCATGCGGGCAATCGACACCAGGCTCGTCTGCGATACCAGCGCCAGCTCGAGGTTCGGGCACCGGTCGCCCAGGAGGCGCGCGCTGCCCTTGATCCGGCCCGCGGTCCGCTCGAGCTCGACTACATCCATCGCGAACTGGAACGATGCCAGGCGCGCCGGGATCGGCCGTCCGTCGTGGGTCACCGCAATTGCGTGCCGCGCGCCGTCGAACAGCCGTGGCGGCATCGGGAAGACGAAGCCGTCGTGGCCGCCGCGCAGGCTGGCATCCTTCATTTCGCGGCGTGGCATGATCGTCGCGCGCATCGTCTGCATCTCGCCATCGATCAGCAGGCGCAGCGCCTGGGGGTCGATCGGCGTGTCGAGCGCCAACGCGGCGCACCAGCCGACGATCTGGCAGGTGTGGACGAGCTCGACGCAGCCGACGATGCTGGCGGGGCCGATCGGCACTGCCGCCCTGAGCAGGAGCGCCGCCGCAGTCGACGACGATCGACAGCTCGTCCGGGCCATGCGCAAAGAGCTCGATGGGCAGGGTAAGCGTCAGATGCGGCAGCGCGCGGGTCGCGTCGAACGCCAGCTCATGGCTGCTGAAAGACGATCTCGACTGCACCATCGCGCGCCGCACTTGCCGCATCTCGACGCCATCGGGAAATGCCAGTCGGACGATCCGCGGCGCGACGAAAGCAGGGCGGACGGTCAGTGCTGTCATGCCGTGATCGAGCTCATTGAATCCTGCGGCTGGCGGACTGTGTGCAAATGGCGCGGATTGGCAGCTTGGCAGCTCAATTTCGCCTCGCTCCCCGGCCCGCTTGGTGGCAATGTAACCCTCAACAGACCTGGCGCAATAGCTGCCGGCTGAACATCGGTGTTCTCGGACGACGGCAGGTGCGGCAAGCAATGGCGGCCCGAAGCGAGCGGATCGAATCGATTGCCGTGGGTCGCAATGTCATCGTTGTCGCCGGTTGGATCGCGCCGGCGCCGGAGCCGGCCGAGCTCCGAATCCGCCTCGACGGCGCCGAGGTCGACGCCATGGTCGAGCCGCCGGTGGTGCAGGGCCGGGACCTGGTCCGGTTCGTCGCAGAGATCCAGCGCCCGCAGACCCGGGAAATTCGCCAGCTGTCGGTATTCCTGGCCGGCCGCGACGAGCTGCCGCCACGCTCGGACTGCCGCGTCGGGGTGCTGCAACCGGTCGGCTATCTCGAGCGGGTGGATGGCGGCGCGGGCTGTCGGCTGGCTGTACGATCCCGATCTGTCGCTCGGCGAGCATGCGGCAATCGAGATCGACAACGTCGGCCGGTTCGAGTTCATGCCGGATGTCGAGCGCCAGGATGTGGTGGCGGCGGGCGTTTCGGCGACCCCGCTGGTCGGTTTCGAAGTTTCCGCTCTTGCCGTCGGCCGGTGGCCTACTACCTGACGAGCCGGCCGGACCGATCAAGGTGCGGCTGGTGTCGCGCGGCCGAACGGTCGCCGTTGTGGATGCCGATCTGCGGCGATCGCCGAACGCGGGCCCGGTCGCCGATCTCTCCGGGTCGTCCAGTCATCGATCGCGACATCGCTTCATTGCCCAACATCGCGCCTGGGGGCGAGCCAGCTGTGATCGCACGAGGCGCGGACCGCCCACGGCCGCGCGTGCTTTCGGTGATCGCTGCAACTGCCGGCGGCACGCCGCAGACCAATCTCGACCTGATGCGCGGACTTGAAGGAGAGTTCGAGCCGTTCATTCTCGCCGCGGCAAGCGATCATCTGGAGTTGGCACGGGTGGTCGGCGGCCGGGTCGAGGATGTCCGCCGGATCGGCATCGGCGAGCGCATTGATCCGGTGACGCATGATAGCCCGGCCTACCGCGCGGCGGTGTCGGAAATCCTGGCGCGCGAGGCGATCGATCTCGTGCACGTGCGACATCTCGCATGGCATGGCGTCAGCCTGCTCGAACGCGCGAAAGCCCTGTCGATTCCGGTCCTCGTGTCGTTTCACGATTTCTACGCGATCTGCCCGACTGTCAAACTGCTCGACGAGCGCGGCGCCTGCTGCGGCGGCCGGTGTACCGGGGGACGGGGACCGTGCCGCCCCGAGCTGTGGCCGCCGGCGAGCTTGCCGCCGCTGAAGCATGCGTTCGTGCACCAGTGGCGCCGAACGATGACGCAAGCTCTCGCCCTGGCGGATCACTTTGTCACTACCTCGAAGCGGGCTCGCGACCTGATCGTCGATGTGATCCCGGAGCTCGCCGACCGGCCGTTCGACGTGATCCGGCACGGGCGCGACTTTGCATCGTTCCACCAATTGGCCGCACCGCCGCTTGCTGGTGAACGGCTGCGCATCGTCGCGCCGGGGAACATCTCGCCGGCGAAAGGTGCCCACGTGCTCGCCGCGATTGCTGCCGACCCGCGCTTCGAGGTCCATCAGATCGGCGAGGCGGCAGCATTCCTGAGCGAAACCGCGGTGGTGCGCCATGGCGCCTATGCACGCGACGAGCTGGCGGCGCACATCGCCTCGATCAGACCTCATATCGGCCTCGTCGCATCGATCTGGCCGGAGACCTACTGCCACACGCTGACCGAGCTGTGGGCATCGGGCGCGCCGGTCGCGGCGTTCGATGTCGGCGCGATCGGCGAGCGGATCGCAAGCAGCGGCGGCGGCTGGCTGGTGCGACCGCCAAAGGCGGTGGCGATGCTGGCAAAGCTCATCGAGCTGGCAGAGGACCCGGACGGAATCGGCGAAGCAATTCGTGCGGTGCATCGGTTGCAGTCGACCCAGCTCGCCAATGAAACGGTTGATTGGATGGCGCGACACTACGCCGGGATCTACCGCCGGCTGCTGGACCCGGCCCACGATCGCGGCATTCGAAATCCGTGAGCTGGCATGCGGCGTCTTCGGCCGACTGTACCTGCCGGTGCTTCGATGTATACTGCCCGCTGTTGCAGACGGGCGTGGGTGATATGAACGATTGCATCATTGATTCGGCGCATGCCGCGATCAGCTTACTGCGGTATTGGACCGATCAGCGATGACTTCCATAGCCAGTGAAATCTTCGACCTCGACCCTGGTGTGCATCTGGTGACCTTGTCCGGGCCACAGGCGGCCCTGCAAGGCGTGTTCGTGTCACTCACGCTGCTGGAGCTCGGCGGCGGAGAACCTGCCAGCGACAACGCGCCGGAGCGGCACAAGATCCTGCGCGGACCAGGCGAAAGCTGGAAGGTCGAGGTCGGCTCGAACGTCAAGCTCTTGATCTCGGTGGTGGCGCCGACTCCGGAGATCAGGTCGACGCTGGCGGTAACGGTCGAGGCACTGGCCGACCGGTCTGGCGGCCCCGCCAGACGAGCAGGCCGTCGACGCGGCGAGCGAGCGGCCGTCGACCGATTTGCTATTGGTGGCTCACCTGTCGAAGCAGGGCGACGCCACGTTTCGCGCTGCGGACTGGATCGGGGGACCGGCGCGGCCCGCTCGCATTGAGGGCCTTTCGATCGACTGGCCGGCTTGCCCGTCCGAGGTGGCCCTGGCGTACCGGGTCGCGATGGCCAACGGGACGCGGACCAATTGGCTGGCGCGCGGTCAGTTTGCCGGAAGTCGCGGCCGCAACCTGCCGATCACGTCGCTGTCGTTGAGCTTGTCCGGGCCTGCGGCTGCTGACTGGCGGCTCGTTGCCGAAGCCATGTTCCAGGGCGGCAGCGGCCAGCGGCCGGAACGCCAGTCGAGCAGTGGCGCGACCGTGATGCTGAGCGGCAAATCGGGGCGCGAGGCATTGGTCGGATTGCGCC
Source organism: uncultured Alphaproteobacteria bacterium (assembly GCA_963750535.1). GTDB lineage: Bacteria > Pseudomonadota > Alphaproteobacteria > Rhizobiales > Hyphomicrobiaceae > JAKFWF01. The sequence continues at coordinate 111,594 of CAVVRF010000048.1, forward strand.
TCTCGATCGAGCCGTCGGCTGCGGCCGCCCCGGTCGCGATCGCCGATCCGGCGCCACAGGTTCCGGCACCGGACGCAACACCGGTGCCGCAAGCGTCGGTGGCGCCAGCAGCACAGCCGCCGCAGCCACAACCGCAGCCGGCGGGTCCAAAGCGGGTGCAGCCGTCGGATCAGCGGATCCTGCCACGAGTGAAGATCATCAAGTCACCCGCCGGGCGTTAGCGCACACCCAGCGGTTACAGCGAGCGTCGGATGATTTTGCCGCCGGCATCCCGTGCCGCGCGAAGCCACACGGCGCGACCTATTCATCTCGACCGAATAGCCGCTCGATCGGGTAGTATGATTTTACGAAAGGCGTCTTTATCACAATATAGCTGAAGTATTTCTCGATCCCGATATTCCTATCAAGCATCGTCTCGATCACACTTTGATAGTGATTGACACCATTGGTGACGAATTTCAGCAGATAGTCGTGGCCGCCACTGACGAGGTGGCATTCGATGATCTCGCTGATGCCACGCACGGCCGCCTCGAACCTTGCAAAATCATCCGACCGGTGGTCCGAAAGCGTAACCTGGGTGAACACGGTCAGCACGTCGCCGAGCTTCTTGAGCTCGATCTGCGCGCCGTAGCCGATGATATATCCTGCCGAACTCGAGGCGCTTGACGCGGGTCAGGCAAGGGCTCGGCGATAGGCCGACCGCGCTGGCCAGCTCGACGTTGGTAATGCGGCCCTTCTTCTGCAATTCCGCGAGGATCTTCAGATCGATGCGGTCGAGTTTCGAGGACAGGGGCATTGGGAATGTTCCGGGCAACCGCTGCGCGACATCTCGCGGCGCGGTTCAATCTGCATGGCATTTCATGCCGCAGGATATCGGAGGCCCGGTCCCTCGAACAGCCTCCGGTGCCGGTCTTGAACCGGATACAGCCGCGTCGCTGCCCTGCGCGACCCAGCTGACGGCATTTCGTGCCGCGAAGGCAGGGCTATCCAAGCGCCTGGTTGATGAGACCGAAGCTCCTGTAGGTATGGCCTGCCGGCGCCGGCCGCCCGCGAGCCATGGTGATGGCTGGAGCGATTTCGCGCAGGCCCTGGTGGTCGAGCCACTTCGACATGCCCATCTCCGACGGCAAATCGAAGCGCAGGAACTTACCGCTCGTCGCGGCGATCCAGTGCGCCATCAACGCACGAGCCTGCCAGTCATCGCGTGCCACCACCGGACCCACGGCATAGCCGAGCCCGAAGCGCCGGCGGATAGCGAAACCTGACACCGCTCCGCCGGTCTCGAGGACCGCCGATTCGGCATTTGCCAGCAGGTGCGCGATCACCGCCTCGCGACGAAAGCCCGCTGCCGATGCGTCGATGTCGTGGATTGCTTGGCGATCACGGATCTCGCCGGGTCGGATCAGCACGCCAGGCGGCAGCTGGAGAGGTGCCAGCGCCGTCGCCACGCCCTGGTGCTGCATGACGGTGCCGCCCGCAACGAAGCCGAGGCGACGATAGAGCGGCTCGCCGGCTGCCGTGGCATTGAGAATGATCGTCGGCGTCACGATCGAATCGAGCGCCTTTCGCATCAACGCCTTGCCGAGCCCGAGGCCCTGCCGGGCGGGATCGACGATCACCATGCCGAGGCGGGCAACCGTGGCTTCGTAGACCCACCACATCGCAGTCCCGGCGATCCGGCCGTCGACGCGCGCGACCACGCCCTGCCCGATATCGAGCGCGAACTGCCAGTCCTCGCGGCGGTGGACCCAGCCGACCGCCGCCGATAGCTGCTGCGCCTCGGCAAGGTCGGCAGCGGTCATCGGCCGCCAGTCGATCTGCATTTGTCCGTGCGGCAAATCCATCGCCCGCCCTCTCGTTCGGCCGACGACCAGAAAGCCTGGGCCCCGCGCCGTCAAGCAGCGCGGGCGCGGAATTTGCGGGATGCATGGGGATTCGCGTGCATCTGCCGGGGGCCGGCCCGACAGCGGCATAAGATGCCGGCGTCGATGCCCGTGGCCGACCGAATGAGCTAACCGACCGGAGTCGTCGCCGTGATCGCATTCGCGACCGGCTCGGCGACCGCCGGGAGAGTGACGCGGAAGCAGCTGCCGCCACCTTCGCGCGGCAGGCAGGCGACATTGCCGCCGTGCTGCTCGGCGATCTTGCGCACCAGGGCGAGCCCCAGTCCGACGCCGCCGTCGCGCTCGCGCGCGCCCGGCAACCGGTAGAACGGCTCGAAGATGCGCTCGCGCTGCGCTGCCGGTACCCCCGGGCCGCGGTCGCACACATCGACCGCGACGAGCCCCGTGTCTGCATTGCGCACGGTCACTTCGACCGCACCGCCACCGCCATGGCGGCGGGCATTGTCGAGCAGGTTGCGGAACAGCCGGCGCAGCAGCCGCGCATCGGCCTGGAGCACCGGCAGGCTGGGTGTGGCAACGCCGAGCTCGGCATCGCCGCGGGCGCATTCCTCGGCAAGCAGGGCCACCAGATCGACCGCCTCGAACCTGGCCCGGTCGACGTTTTCGGCGTCGAGCCGGCTCGCCAGCAGGATCTCCTCGATGAGGAGGTCGAGCTCCTGGATGTTGCGGGCGAGTTCGACTGCGCGCGTTCGCGTCGATATTCGCCGGCAGCGCCTCGATGCCCATTCGCAGCCTTGTCAATGGCGAGCGCAATTCGTGCGACGCATTTGCCAGCAGCGATTTGTTGGCAATGAGCAGCGCCTCGATGCGCTCGGCCGAGCGATTGAATGTCTCGGCGAGGCGCGCGACCTCGTCGCGGCCCTCGACCTTCACCCGGGACGACAGGTTGCCGGCACCGAGCGCGGCGACGCTGTGCTGCAGTTCCTCGAGCCGGCGCGTCAGGCGGCGAACCACCGGATAGGCGCAAATGCCGACCACCAGCGTGATCGCGCCAAGCGCGCCAAGCCAGGCGAAGCGGCGCAGCTGTCCGCGCTCGGCGCGTGGCCTTGCCGCCACCAGCCAACGCCCGTCGTCGAGCTCCACTGCCTGCGTCCAGTGCGGACCGCGCCACCGGCCCGGCCCGCCTCTCCATTCCGCGGCGAACGGGGCGGCGATCGCCCCGTCGCTGGTGTCGGCGATCACGCGGCCGTCGCGATCGAACAGCGCGAGCTCATAGCCGCTGAGCTCGCTCCAGCGTTCGAGCGTCGCGCGCTGCACTGCGAGCGGCGCGGTTGCCGGCGCAGCCAGCTGCGCAACCGCCGCCGGATAGAACTCCGGGCGCGGGCCGAAGCGATCGAAGTCGCCAAGCAGCCGCCAGCTGGCTCCGGCCAGCATGGCGAGCAGAACAAGGCTGCCGAGCACCGCCAGATAGATGCGGAAGTACAGCCGCGCCATCAGTCCTGCGCCTTTGCGAACACGTATCCGGCGCCGCGCACGGTGATGATGCGCCTCGGGTGCTTGACGTCGTCCTCGATCGCCGTCCGGATGCGCCCGATGTGGACGTCGATCGAGCGATCGAGGGCCGGGTCGTAGGCCTGCGCCGTGCCGGTCGCAAGCTCGATCAGCTGCTCGCGCGACAGCACCCGTCCGGCCCGCTCGGCCATTGCCAGAAGGAGGGCGAACTGGTGGCTGGTGAGGACCTTCTCGGCACCGTCGAGCCGCGCCACGCGGGCGCCGCGATCGATCTCGAGGCGGCCGAACCGCAGGACGTCGCCGGTCGCGCTATCGCCGCCGCGGCCACGACGCAGCACCACCCGGATGCGGGCCAGCAGCTCGCGCGGCTCGAACGGCTTCGCAACGTAGTCTTCCGCGCCGAGCTCGAGGCCGACCACCCGATCGGTCGGATCGCCTTTCGCCGTCAGCATGATGACCGGGGTCGCCGCCGCCGGTCCGGGCAGCGCCCGGATGCGCCGGAACACGTCGAGGCCGTCGCCGTCCGGCAGCATCAGGTCGAGCAGGATCAGGTCCATCGGGCTGCGCTTCAGCAGCGAGATGCCGGTCGCGCCGTCCTCGGCGTGCGTGACCTCCAGGCCCGATGGCCGCAGGTAGTCGCTGACCATGCTGGCAAGGCGCGCGTCGTCCTCGATCATCAGGATATGTGGCATGGCGCAAGCCTATCACAGGGCGCCGGCGTGTGATCAATGCCACCGCCGGCGCTCGTCGTCAGCCACGCCGGAAGCGCGACTGCCAGTGATCGACGAGCTTGGTGCGCTGCGCCGATGTCAATACCTCGGCGATGTCGGCGAGCGCCTGCGAGGCCCGCTTCGACAACGTCTCGGCCAGCGCGATCTCTTCGCTCCGCAGCTGCTCGATCAGGGCCCGATCGATCTTCTCCGCCTTTAGTGCGGCGACGAGCTTGTCGCGCACGGCGTTGTGGGTATCGCGAAGCGGCATCAGGTCCTTGACCGCGGCCTTGGTGATTTCCCCGATCTTGGCCTTCTGCTCCGCCGTCGCATCGACGCGCGACAGAACCCGGGCGATGCCGGCATCGGTCTGCCGGATCAGTGTGTCGGCGTCCACCGGCCGGTGCATGCCGAATCCGGCGCCGAAGTGGCGTCCCCAGTGGGCGCTGGTCGCCTTGCCGATGCCGAAGCCGACAAGGCCGGTCGCGACCGCGACGCCTGCAAGCACCCAGCGGCGATGACGCGGACCGCGGCGGCACGGGCCGGAGTTGCCGGTCTGCCCGGCAGCGGGATTGTTTTCGGGGGTTGAGGCAGGATCGGCCATCGGTGATCTCCTTGTTTGCCGTCATGATCTCGAAATCGGCGATGGCAGGAAATCTGGCGCACGACTGCGTCCGCGTGATTGACCGGATGTAAAGCTTTGTAAAGCAGCCGATGTCGCAGCGGGCTACGGTATCGCCGCCTACCGGACGGCGACGTGCAGTGGCATGCCGCCGGCCGGTCTGAGCGTGATGCGGCTCACCGGCTCGGGCAGGTGGCGCCCATCCCAGCCGAATTCCGCGGCGCGGACGAACGAGGCGAGCAGCACGGTCGCCTCGACCATGGCGAAGGTCGCGCCGATGCAGACGCGCGGGCCGGCTCCGAACGGCATGTATTGGGTGCGCGACAGCTTCGCCTCGCTCTCCGGCAGAAAGCGGTTCGGATCGAACCGGTCCGGATCGGTCCACAGCCGGCGGTGACGGTGAATGGCGTAGATCGGGATGACGATCTGCGAGCCCGGCTCGACGCGAAGATCGCCGAGCTGCACCGCAACCTTCGGATCGCGCGCCATCACCGGCGCCGGCGGATAGAGACGCAGCGTTTCCTTGATCACCCGCTGCGTCGTCGCGAGCTTGGCGACGTCATCGGCGGCGATCGGCCGGTCGCCCGCGACCATCGCGACCTCCTCGCGCACGCGGTGCTGCCACTCGGGCGCACGAGCCAGCAGGTAGAGGGTCCACGTCAACGCCTTGGCGGTCGTCTCGTGGCCGGCCTCGAGCAGCGTCAGCAGGTTGCTGACCACCAGTGCTTGCGGCATCGGCTCGCCGGTATCGGGATGGCGCGCCGACAGCAGCCGGCCAAGCAGGTCGGCGGGACTGCCGCCTTCGGCCCGCCGCCGACCGACGATTGCCGAGACCGCCTCGCGCATGGTGCGGGAGGCGCGGCGCATCTGCCTGGTGGCGGGATGCGGCAGCCAGGTCGGCAGGCGCAGGATGCCGAATGCGATCTCCCACGAAACGCGGGCCAGATAATCGTTGCCGGCCTTGAGGATCGCCTCGGCTTCCGCCGGCCGGCCGCCAACCAGCATCGTCGACAGGATCACCTCGTACGTGGTCTGCAGCATGTCGAGGTCGACGGCTCTCGGCGCCGACGTCGATGACTGCCGCCAGCGCGCGATCTGGGCCTCGGCCGCCGCCGCCATCGCCGGAACGTAGCCCATGATATCCACCGGCCGGAACAGCGGCGCCAAGGCACGACGCTGCCACCGCCAGTCGGCGCCATCGGAGACCAGCACGCTGCCGGCCAGCGACGACTGGAATACCCGCTTCTCGACCAGCGATTTGCGCACGCTCTCGGCATCGGCCACCAGCAACTGCTCGACCAGCGGCGGCGACGACAGCCAGATTACCGCGGCGCCCGGCCGAGGGGTCACCACCACCAGGTCGTCCTCGTAGGCCTGCCTCGGCACCGCGCGCAGCGGGTTGCGGACGAAGGTCGGCAGGAAACGCCAGATCGGCAGCGGCCGATCCGGCGGGGTCACGCTCGGGGGATAAAACGCGGCGTCTGTCGTCATCATGTCGTGTTCCACGCGCGGCCTCGATCGAGCGCAGGCGGTGATCCCGGATCGCGCTCGGAAGTGCATCCGGCCCGCACCATACATTGTTCGATGTCGTACTAGTGTCCCGACCGCGAAGCTCGCTTCATTCCGCGGCGGGCTCCAGCGAGCTTCGCGGTCGATAAGGACACCAGCAATCCATTGTTTCTAGTGTGATTCAGATTTCGAAGTCCGCCCTCGAGCTTGCCGCAAGAATGAAGCGGACTTCGAAATCATCACGCTAGCGGCAATCGGTTCTGCAACTGTGACACCGACACGCGCAACCATTGGCTTCGGCCGGGTGGCTCGCCGTACCGCGCTCAAGTCGCGGGATCGCGAGCTCAGGCGCCGAACAGTGCCTGCTCAAGCTCCCTTATGCTGTCGAGGCAAAGATCGCACGCGCCCTGCAGGTCGGCGCGGCTGCTCGTGCCGGTGAGCACGCCAACTCGCAAGCCGGCGCCGCCGTTCACCGCCATCTCCATGTCGTGCCGGTTGTCGCCGACCACCGCGACGTGCTTCGCGTCGAGGCTGGTGCTGTCGGCGAATGCGTCGAGCATGCCGCGGCAGGGCTTGCTGCCGTAGCCGCTGTCCCACCCGGCGATGAAGTCGACCGCGTCGGCGAAATCGAAACGTGCGACGACCATGCGGATCGCCTGCTCGCTGTCGCTGCTGGCGATGCCGAGCGCGAGCCCGCGCGCCTTCAGGCTGCGGAACAGCGCCGGCAGGTCGGTGACCGGCACCATGTCGGCGACACCCGATCGGAACACCTCGTCGATCGCCTGGACCAATTCGTCGAGCGGGAAGTTGCTGCCTGCCGCGATGAACCCGGCCGCGATCTCGTGTGTCGAGCCGGCGGCGAGCAGCGATCCGGAAACGACCTTGCCGGTCGCCGCGACATAGCCCGTTGCGGCCAGTATGCGCTCCGCGAGCGCCTCGTCGCCGCCGGCCGCGAGCAGGGCGACGCGCCGGTTCAGCGGTACCCAGCTCAGATGATAGTCGAGCAGCGTACCGTCCTTGTCGAACAGGATGCCTTTGATCGCGGGCGGCAAGCGATGACCTCAAGCGGATAGAGCTGCGGCGGACGACGGAACCCGCCCCAGGATGTGGTCGGCAGCCTTTTCGCCGACCATGATCGAGGGGCCATTGAGGTTGCCGAAGGTGATCTGCGGGAAAATCGAGCTGTCGGCAACCCGCAGTCCCTCGACGCCGATCACGCGGCACTCCGGATCGACCACGGCCGACGCATCGTCCGGCCGGCCCATCCGGCAGGTGCCGCACGGGTGAAACGCGCTTTCGATATGCTCGCGCAGGAACGCGTCGAGCTCGGCGTCCGATTGCGCTTGCATGCCCGGCGAGATCTCGTCGCCGGCGAAGCGGGACAGCGCCGGCTGGCCGATGACCCGCCGCACCAGCCGCACGACAGCACGGAAATCGACCCAGTCCTCCGGCTTCGACATGTAGTTGAAGAGGATCGATGGCGCGTCGTGCGGATCGGCCGAGCGCAGCTGCACGCGGCCTCGCGATGCCGACCGCATCGGCCCGGAATGGATCTGGAAGCCGTGGCCGGTGCTGGCCGCATGGCCGTCGTAGCGGATCGCGGCGGGCAGAAAGTGCAGTTGGACATCGGGATAGGCGACATCAGGCCGCGACCTGATGAATGCGCCGGCCTCGAAATGGTTGCTGGCGCCGTCGCCCGTCGCGGTCATGAGCCACTGCAGGCCGATCATGGCTTTCGACAGCAGCCCGAGCCGGCCGTTCAGCGTGAGCGGCTGCAGGCACTTGTACTGCACGTAGACCTCGAGGTGGTCCTGCAGGTTGGCGCCGATGCCCGGGCGATCGGCCAGCACCGGGATGCCATGCGTCCTGAGTTGCTCTCCCGGTCCGATGCCGGACAGCATCAGCAGCTTCGGCGAGTTGAAGGCGGATGCCGCCAGGATGACCTCGCGCGTCGATACGATGACCTCGCGACGACCGCGCCGCTCGATCTCGACTCCGGTGGCGCGCCGGCCTTCGAACAGGACCCGCCGCGCCAGGCCACGGACCAGGCGCACGTTCGGCCGTTTCAGCGCCGGCTTGAGATAGGCGTCGGCCGCTGACCATCTGCGGCCGCGCCAGATTGTGCGGTCGAACGGTCCGAAGCCCTCCTGGCGGATGCCGTTGTAATCCGCCGTCAGCGGGAATCCTGCCTGTTGCCCGGCCTCGATGAAGGCGTTGAACAGGGGGTTGGCGAGGCTGCCGCGGGTTATGTGCAGCGGTCCCGCCGTTCCACGCACGCCTGCCTCGCCGTCGTGCGCGGTCTCCATGCGGGTGAAGTACGGGGCGACGTCGCGCGCGCCCCAGCCCTTGGCGCCAAGACGTTCCCAGGCATTGAAGTCCTCGTCGTGGCCGCGGACGTAGACCATGCCGTTGATCGAGGACGACCCGCCGATCACCTTGCCGCGCGGCGCCGCCAGCGTGCGCCCGCCGAGCTGGGGCTCGGGCTCGGTGCGGTAGCCCCAGTCGTAGCGGCGCATGTTGAGCGGGTAGGACAAGGCCGCCGGCATCGCGATCAAGGGACCGAAATCGCTGCCGCCGCACTCGATCACGACGACGCGGTTGCGGCCGTCCTCGGACAGCCGCGACGCCAGCGCGCAGCCGGCCGATCCGGCGCCGACGATGACGTATTCCGCGATGATCTCGGGCTTCATGGACATTGGCGCGGTGGAAGTTCCTGGCGATGCTGTGGCCGGGCAGCAGTATGCCACGGCAAATGGCATTGCGAACGTCGATTGGGCAACCCTTTCTGCCGCGCTGCCTTGACAAGCGGAACGGCGCTTTGCGACGCTTCCTGTCGATCACCCGTCCAAGCGGAAGGACGTCATGGCGACCTACGTCCGGCCGAACTCACTTTTCCATGCGCTCGAGGTCAGAGCCGCCGGGGCGGAGGTCCTATCTGGCGGCACGGATTTCTGGCCGGCTCGCGTCGGCAAGCCTGCCTGCGGCGGGCCGGATGCAACGATACTCGATCTCAGTGCGTTGTCGGACTTGCGCGGCATCACGCGAGAGCAGAGTGGCACGCGGATTGGCGCGCTGACCACCTGGTCGGACCTGGCCGAGGCAGATCTGCCGCTCGCGTTCCGGGCGTTGCAGATGGCGGCGCGCGAGGTCGGCGGCCGGCAGATCCAAAATCGCGGCACCATTGCCGGCAACCTGTGCAACGCTTCTCCCGCCGCCGACGGGGTGCCGCCGCTGCTCACCCTCGGCGCCCAGGTCGAGCTCGCCGGCAGCGGCGGTGTTCGAACGCTTCCGCTGCATGAGTTCATCCTCGGGCCGCGACGGACGGCTTTGAAGCCCGACGAGGTGATGACGGCCCTGCTGGTGCCGGAGCCGCACCCGGGATCACGGTCGCATTTCATCAAGCTCGGCGCGCGCAAGTATCAGCTCATATCGATCGTCATGGGCGCGGCGCTGCTGACCGTGCGGGACGGGCTGGTCACCGATGCGGCGATCGCCGTCGGGGCCTGCTCGCCGGTGGCGATGCGGCTTCCAGCACTCGAAGCCGCATTGATCGGCGCCCGCGTCGGCAGCCTGGCGGGGCAGGTCCAGCCCGGGCATCTCGATGCCCTCGCGCCGATCGACGACGTACGCGCCGACGCCGAATACCGGCGGGAAGGCGCGCTCGTGGTCGTGCGGCGCTTGCTTGCCGATTTCGAAGGTGGACGGTGAGCCGGATGCCATCCTCGGCGACAGCGACTGGCAGGGAGCAGCACGCGACCACGCTGACGGTGAACGGCGCGCCCCGGACATTCAACGGCGATCCATTGACGCGGCTTTCCGACGTGCTTCGCGGCGCCTTCGGGCTCACCGGTACCAAGGTCGGCTGCAATGCCGGCGATTGCGGCGCCTGCACCGTCGAGATCGACGGCCGCGAGGTCTGCGCCTGCCTGACGGCGATCGGCCAGTGCGAAGGCAGCAGCGTCACGACGGTCGAAGGCCTGGCGGCCGACGGCAAGCTCACGGCGCTGCAGGCCTCCTTCCTCGCCCACGGCGCCGCCCAGTGTGGCATCTGCACGCCCGGAATGCTCATGGCGGCGCGCGGGCTGCTGGCGCGCGAAGCCAACCCGTCGAAGGCACAGGTCGAGGATGCGCTCGGCGGCGTGCTGTGCCGCTGCACCGGCTATCAGAAGATCGTCGAGGCGATCCTCGACGCGCATCGCTTTTCGCCAGGTGCAGCCTCGCCCGAGATGCGCGGCCCGGCGGTCGGCGCGTCGATGGCAAAGGTCGACGGCGCGGCCAAGCTCACCGGCACCGAGCGCTATGGCGACGACGACGTGCCCGCCGACGCTTTGCGCGTGCGCGTACTGCGCTCGCCACATGCGCGGGCGACTTTTACGATCGGGGATATGTCCGACCTGGCGGCACGATATCCCGGCCTCTCCGTGCTGACTGCCGCCGACGTGCCGAACAACGGCCACGGCATCTATCCCGACATCAAGGATCAGCCGGTGCTGGCGGACGGCGTCGTGCGCTATCGCGGCGAGGCGGTCGTTGCGCTCGTCGGGCCCGCGGCAGTCCTGGCGGCAATCGACGATGCCGATGTGCCGATTGCCTATGCGCCGCTGTCGCCGGTATCGGGCATCGACGCGGCGAAAATCGAGGGCGCGGTCCAGCTGCATGCGGACCGTCCCGGCAATATCTTGGCCGATGGCGGTGTTCAGCGTGGCGACGTCGCGGCGGGTCTCGCCGGCGCGTCCCACGTCGTCGAGGTCGTGAACGAGACGAGCTTCGTCGAGCACGCCTACATCGAGCCGGAGGCGGGCTGGGCGATCCGCCGCGGCGACAAGATCGAGCTGCATGTGGCGACCCAGACGCCCTATCAGCATCGCGACGAGACTGCGCGGGTGCTGGCACTGGCGAAGGAGAGCATCCGGCTGATCCCGACTGCGTGCGGTGGCGGCTTCGGCGGCAAGCTCGACCTCAACGTGCATCCGATCGTGGCGTTGGCGGCGTGGCGAACCGGCAAGCCGGTCGCCTACGCCTACAGCCGGCCGGAAAGCATGGCCGCCTCGACCAAGCGCCATCCGGCGCGGGTCGCGGTCAAGGCCGCCTGCGGCAACGACGGCCGCCTCACCGCATTCTGGTCGCATGCCGAGCTCGATACCGGCGCCTATGCGAGCTGGGGGCCGACGGTCGCCAACCGTGTGCCGGTCCATGCCAGCGGTCCCTATTTCGTGCCGAATGCGTCGACGCGCGGCGTGGCCTATTTCACCAACGCCCCGCCGTCCGGCGCGTTCCGCGGCTTTGGCGTGCCGCAGAGCGCGATCGCCAGCGAGGCGGCGATGGACATGCTGGCGGACAGGATCGGCATGGACTGGCTCGACTTCCGTCGCCTGAACGCGCTGCGCGCCGGCGAGGCGACGATCACCGGACAGCGGCTCGATGCCTCGGTCGGCATCGTCGCCACCATCGATGCGGTGGCGCCCTATTGGCGCGATTGGACGGCGATGGCCGATACCTTCAACGAAGCGTCGTCGCGGCTGAAGCGCGGCGTCGGCATTGCCTGCTCGTGGTACGGCATCGGCAACACGTCGCTGTCGAACCCGTCGCGGATGCGCATCGGCATCGATGGCACGGGCCAAGTGACGCTGTACAGCGGCGCCGTCGACATCGGCCAGGGCTCGAACACGATCATGGTGCAGATTGCCGCCGATGCCCTCGGCGTTCCGGCTGCAGCCATCCGCCTCGTCAGCGGCGACACCGACCTGACGCCCGACGCCGGCAAGACCAGCGCCTCGCGGCAGACGTTCGTCTCGGGGCGGGCGTGCCAGCTGGCCGCGCTCGATCTCAGGCGGCAGTTGTTCGAGCTGGCCGGCGCGCCGCTCGATCTGGTCGAGAATCCCGAGGTACGCTTGAGCATCGACGCCGGCCGGCTGACGATCGAAACTCTTGCCGGCAGGCACACCGCTCCGCTCGAGGGCGTGGCGCTCGCCGGCCATGGCCGCTTCGATCCGCCGACCACGCCGCTTGACCAGCAAGGCCAGGGCGACCCCTACGCGTGCTACGGCTTCGCCACCCAGGTCGCCCTCGTCGAGGTCGACGTCGAGCTTGGCCTCACGCGCGTGCTCAACATCGCCGCCGCGCACGATGTCGGCCGCGCGATCAATCCGCAGCAGGTCGAGGGCCAGATCCAGGGCGGCATCGCGCAAGGCTTGGGCCTGGCGCTGATGGAGGAGTACATTCCCGGCCGCACCGAGAACCTGCACGACTACCTGATCCCGACTGTCGGCGACATGCCGGAGATGACGACGATCATCGTCGAGGACCCGGCCACCGATGGACCGTTCGGCGCCAAGGGGGTCGGCGAGCCGGCGCTGATCTCGACCGCGCCGGCGATCTTCGGCGCGATCTACAAGGCCTGCGGCGTGCGCGTTCGCAAGGTCCCGGTGCTGCCGCACCGCCTGCGGGCCGCACTGCGCGTCAAGGAGGGCCGAGCGACATGAGCGAAGCCAGCACCGCCGACGAGCCGATCCGATGCGACGCCTGCCCGGTGCTGTGCCGCATCCGACGCGGCAACACCGGCGCCTGCGACCGCTACGGCAACGTCGACGGCAAGCTGGTGCGCAGCGACCCGCTGGTGCTGCTCGATCATGCGGTGCGCCAGGGCCAGCAGCCGGTACGTTTTCTCGATCGCAACCAGGACTGGGACGGGACGATATTCCGTGGCCCGGAGGTGACGGTCACCGGCGTTGGCGCCACCACCACCTATCCGGACTACAAGCCGGCGCCGTTCATCGTGTCGAGCGAGGTCGACGGCGTCGACTTCGTGACCGTCGTCACCGAGGGCATCTTCAGCTATTGCGGCGTCAAGGTGAAGATCGACACCGACCGCTACATCGGGCCGGAGACGGCGCCGGTTCGCGCCGGTGGCGAGCAGATCGGGCATGTGACGACGCACGAATACGGCTCGCAGATGCTGTCGCTCGGCGGCGTGCACCATCTGACCGGGGGCTCGAAGGCCGAGGGCAACGCCACCTGCGATGCGCTGATGAAGCTGTGCAACAAGGAGGCGGTGGAGCTGTCGATCGACGGCGGCTCGACGATCGTGGTCCAGGCCAATCGTCCGCCGATCATCGACGGGGCGGCCGAGGAGCGCATGCGGGTCGGCTGCGGCTCGGCGGTCACCGGCATCTTTGCCAAGCAATGGCTCGGGCTCGCCGACGAGGTGGTGGTGGTCGACGAGCATATCACCGGCGTGTTCACCGAGCATCAGGCTGGCAAGCTGCTCGACGTGCGGCCTTCGGGCTTGAAGATCCGCGGCCGCAAGTCGACGCCGGGCCGCTATTTCAAGGTTGCCGAGCCCGGCCTCGGGTGGGGCGGCACGAATCTCAAGGACCCGCTCGAGATCATCAAGGGCTTCGACGCCAAGTCCGCGTGGCCGGGCCTGCGGCTGTTCATGGTCTCGACCACCGGCGAGCATCACGGCTGGTACGTGCTCGACGAGACGCTGACGCCGCGCGAGGCCGAGCCGCCTGCGGCCATCACCAGGCTGGTCGAGCGCATTGCCGAGAACTGCGAGCCGGCGCTGTCGACCGTGCTGTTCATGGGCGGCGCCGGCGGCAGCCTGCGGGCCGGCGTCACCGAGAACCCGGTTCGATTGACGAGGTCGGTCAAGGACCGCCTCACACGGGTGACCTGCGGCGGAGCACCGGCCTATGTCTGGCCGGGCGGCGGCATTACCGTGATGGTCGATGTTGCGGCGATGCCGGACCGGTCGACTGGCTATGTGCCGACGCCGGCACTGGTTTTCCCGATCGAGTTCACCTTGCGGCTGTCGGACTATGCCGAGATGGGTGGTCACATGGACCGGGTGGTGACGCTCGCCGACGTGCGCGCCCGGTCGGACGTCGTTCATGTCGCCGGAGGACGGTCATGACGGCAGTCGGCCGGCTGATCTCCGGTAACCGGCTGCACTTGCAGCATGGCCCGATCGACCTCGTCATCGGCGCGGACGGCGATGCCGGTCAAGTCGAGTCGGCCTACGTCGCTGCTGCGGAAGCGTTTCCGGGCATCCTGCCGGCATTGGTGGCCGAACTAGCCATATTGCGCACGCCATTGCCACATCCACGGTGTCATCCCGGAGCTTGGCCCCGGGACCCATCGTGCACCGGTCTCGTCGCCCGCCGCATGCATGCAGCCGTCTGGCCCTATCGCGATCGCTTCATCACGCCGATGGCGGCGGTGGCCGGCAGTGTGGCGGATCATGTTCTGGGTGTGATGCTGCGGTCTGCCGATCTCCGCCGCGCCTACGTCAACAACGGCGGCGACATCGCGCTGCATCTGGCGCCCGGTGCGGCGTTCACCGTCGGCGTGGTCGGCGATCTCGCCAGTCCGGCGATCGATGCGCGCGTCGCGATCCGGGCCGGCGACGGCGTCGGCGGGATTGCGACTTCGGGGTGGCGCGGCAGGTCGCAGTCGCTGGGCATCGCCGACGCGGTGACCGTCCTCGCCAGGGACGCCGCCACCGCCGACGCCGCCGCGACCATGATCGCCAATGCGGTAGATGTCGACGATCCCGCGATCGAGCGCCGACCGGCGCGCGAGGTGAAGGACGACAGCGATCTCGGCGATCTGCCGGTGACGACCGCGGTCGGAGCTCTTGCCGCCGCGGCGCGCGGCCAAGCCTTGGCGGCGGGGCAGCTGCGTGCGACCGAATTGCTTGGACAAAATCTCATCGTTGCAGCGTACATTCAGCTGCAGGGTGAAATCGTGGTGGCCGGCGGAAATCAGCTGGCGGCCAGGGCGGCGTGAGGAGGCGAGCGGATGGCGGAGATCTCGATCCGTAAGACGCAGATGCTGATCGACAAGATCTGGCACGACGGCGGTCCGCCACTGTCATCGCCGAGATTGCGCGGGGCGCTGCTGGCGGTGGTGAAGAACCCCTTCGCCGGCCGCTACGTCGAGGACATCCAGCCGTGGATGAAACCGCTGGAGAAGCTCGGCCTCGACATGGCGCGCGAGCTTGCCGATGCGCTCGGCGGTCCGAAGGCGATCCAGTCCTACGGCAAGTCGGCGATCGTCGGCCTCGCCGGCGAGATCGAGCATTCGGCGCTGTGGCACGCGCCGGGCGGGTTCTCGATGCGCGAGGTGCTGGGCTCGAAGTCGATCGTGCCGTCGACCAAGAAGGTCGGCGGCGCCGGTGCCCGGGTCGACGTGCCGCTGCACCACATCAATGCGAGCTACGTGCGCAGCCACTTCGATTCGATCGAGGTCGGCATCAACGACGCGCCGAAGCCGGACGAGATCGTGTTCATCATCGCCATGGGTACGGGCCCGCGCGTTCATGCCCGGTCCGGCGGCCTCGAAGTGCATCAGATCAAGGGCGAGGACGGTCAGCGCTGAGCCGCGTCCCGCATCGTCGATTGCGTCACACAGGGAGAGTTCAAGATGAAGAGACTGGCAGGGTTGGCCTTGGCGTTCGCGACGCTGGCCTCGGCGGGCAGCGCGGTGCTCGCGCAAGGCACGATCAAGATCGGCGAGATCAACAGCTACAAGGCGCAGCCGGCGTTCCTCGAGCCATACCGGAAGGGATGGGAGCTCGCGGTCGAGGAGATCAACAAGGCCGGCGGCGTCAACGGGGCGAAGCTCGAGGTCATCTCGCGCGACGACAACGCGACGCCGGGTGATGCGGTCCGCGTCGCCGAGGAGCTGGCAAGCCGCGAGAACGTGGCGCTGTTGACCGGCTCGTTCCTCTCGCACATCGGCCTCGCCGTCTCGGACTTCGCCAAGCAGCGCAAGATGCTGTTCGTCGCCGCCGAGCCGCTGACCGACAAGATCGTCTGGGAGAACGGCCACAAGTATACCTACCGGTTGCGCGCCTCGACCTACATGCAGACGTCGATGCTGGTCGCCGACGCCGCCAAGCTGAAGAAGAAGCGGTGGGCACTGATCTATCCGAACTACGAGTATGGCCAGTCGGCGATCGCCTCGTTCAAGGCGCTGATCAAGGCGGCCCAGCCGGATGTCGAGTTCGTCAGCGAGCAGGCGACACCGCTCGGCAAGATCGATGCCGGCGCCGTCGCCCAGGCCGTCGGCGATGCCAAGCCGGACGCGATCTTCAACGTGACCTTCGGCGCCGATCTCGCGAAGCTCGTGCGCGAGGGCGGGACGCGCGGCCTGTTCAAGGATGTCGCCGTGTTCAGCCTGCTGTCGGGCGAGCCCGAGTACCTCGATCCGCTCAAGGAGGAGGCGCCGGCCGGCTGGTATGTAACGGGCTATCCGGCCGCGGACATCGCGACGCCGGAGCACAAGAAGTTCTTCGACGCCTACAAGGCCAAGTACAACGAGGCGCCCAAGCTCGGCTCGGTGGTCGGCTATTCGGCGATCCAGACGATTGTCGCCGCGCTCAAGAAGGCTGGCGGCACCGACACCGAGAAGATGGTCGCCGCGATGGCGGGGCTCGAGGTCGGCACGCCGTTCGGCAAGGTCGTCTACCGCACCCAGGACAACCAATCGACCATGGGCGCCTACGTCGGCCGGACCGCGGTCAAGGACGGCAAGGGCGTGATGGTCGACTGGCGCTATGAGCCCGGCGACAAGCACCTGCCGAGCGATGCCGAGGTCAAGGCCAAGCGGCCGTCGAACTGAGTGCCGCGGCCGGCGGGGTGAGGTCGCTCCTCCACTCCGTGCGCCAACTCACAATACACCACCTTTTCGTCATGGCCGCGAAGGCGGCCATCCACGACTAAGCTTCGGCAACGACGGTAGAGCGAGTGCAACGGGTATCGCAGCGACGGACACTCGGAGCAGGCAGCTCGCCGGCTGAGAATAGCCGTGGATGGCCGCCTTCGCGGCCATGACGGGAACGAGTTGATGCTCTCCTCCTTCCTGATCCAGACGCTGAACGGACTGGCCAGCGCCTCGCTGCTGTTCCTGGTGGGGCTTGGGCTGTCGCTGATCTTCGGCGTGACGCGGATCGTCAATTTCGCGCACGGCTCGCTGTACATGCTCGGGCTCTACGTGGCGACGACGATCGCCGGCAAGCTCGGCGGGCCGCTTGGCTTCTGGGGCGGTGCGGTGGCGGCGGCGCTCGCCGTCGCGCTGGTCGGCGTCGTCATCGAGGTCGTGATCCTGAAACGGATCTATGCCGCGCCGGAGCTGCTGCAGCTGATCACGACCTTCGGCGTCGTGCTGGTGATCAAGGATGCGGCGCTGTTCCTGTGGGGGCCGGACGATATCCTGGGGCCCAAGGCGCCGGGCTTCAAGGGCGCGGTCGAGATCCTGGGCCGCGCGGTGCCAACCTACGATCTGCTGATGATCGCGATCGGCCCGGTCTTCCTCGGGCTGACCTGGCTGCTGCTGTCGCGCACGCGCTGGGGCACGAAGGTCCGCGCGGCGACGCAGGACCGCGAGATGGCCTCGGCCCTCGGCGTCAATCAGGCGGTGCTGTTCACCGCCGTCTTCGCGCTGGGCTCGTTCATGGCCGGACTCGGCGGAGCGCTGTCGATGCCGCGCGAGCCGGCGAACCTGGGCATGGACCTCGGCATCATCGCCGACGTGTTCGTGGTGACCGTGGTCGGCGGCCTCGGCAGCATTCCCGGCGCCTATGTGGCCGCGATCATCGTCAGCGTGGTCAAGGCCTGGTGCATCGGCATCGGCGACGTGAAGCTCGCCGGCACCGTGGTCTCGTTCTCCAAGCTGACGCTGGTCGCGGAATTCATCGTCATGGCGGTGGTGCTGATCTGGCGGCCGTGGGGGCTGTTCGGCTCGCCGCCATCGTTGCAACGACAGGCGGCGCTGGCAGCGACGCCGCTCGAGCCGCTCGGTCGCGGCGACCTCAAGTACCTGCTGCCGGTGGCAGTCGTCATTGCCCTGCTGCCTGTCGCCGCCGACCAGTTCACGGTGGTGCTCACGACCGACATCGTGCTGTTCGCGCTGTTCGCCGCCAGTCTCGGCTTGCTGATGGGCAGCGGCGGCATGGCGTCCTTCGGGCACGCGGCATATTTCGGAGCGGGAGCCTATGCCGCGGCGGTGCTCGCCAAGGCCGGCTTGCCGTTCCTGCTCGCGGTGCCGGCGGGCGCCGTGTTCGCCGCCGCACTGGCCGCCGGGTTCGGCTGGCTGTGCGTCAGGCTGTCGGGCGTCTCGCTCGCGATGTTGACGCTGGCGCTGGCGCAGATCGCCTGGGCAGTGGCGTTCCAGTGGGACGCGGTGACCGGCGGCTCGAACGGCATCGTCGGCGTATGGCCGCCGTCGTGGCTGGCATCGAAGCGCGCCTATTACGGGTTCGCGGTCGGCATCGCGGTGCTGGCAATCCTGGCGGTGTGGTCGCTGGCGCACTCGCCGTTCGGCTACGCGCTGCGCGCCGCGCGCGATTCGAACTTGCGCGCCGAGGCAATCGGCATCGATACCCGGCGCATCCAGTGGGCGGCGTTCACGCTCGCCGGCGCCTTCGCCGGCCTCGCCGGCGCGTTGTTCGTGTTCTCGAAGGGCTCGCTGTCGCCCGACAGCCTGTCGATCCCGCGCTCGATGGACGGCCTCGTCATGGTGCTGCTCGGCGGCGTGCAGACGCTGATCGGGCCGGTGGTCGGCGCCGCCGTGTTCATCGGCCTGCAGGATTGGATCGTGCGGGCGACCACATATTGGCAGGCGATCCTCGGGCTGACCGTGATCGCGATCACCATCGCGTTTCCGCTCGGCATCGTCGGCACGCTGCGGGCAGCCCTGTCCCGCACCGCTCGGGTGCGGCCATGACCGTGCTGGCGGTGCGCGAGCTGGCAAAGTCCTACGGCGGCGTCCATGCCGTGCGCGGCGTCGGCTTCGACGTCGCCGCCGGTGAGCTCGTCGCCCTGATCGGCCCCAACGGCGCCGGCAAGACGACGACGTTCAACATGCTCAACGGCCAGATCAAGCCCGATGCCGGCAGCGTCGCGCTCGACGGCCGCGACGTCACCGGCCTTGCGCCTCGCGCGCTGTGGCGGATGGGCGTCGGCCGCACCTTCCAGATCACGGCGACCTTCCCGTCGATGACCGTGGCCGAGAACGTCGAGGTCGCGCTGATGTCGCAGGCCGGTGCGTTCGGGCTGTTGCGTCGCGGCCGCGACGCGGCCCGGCGCGGGCGCGCTCGATCTGCTGCGGCTGATCGGCATGGAGGGCGACCGGGATCGCATCTGCGGCGAGCTCGCCTATGGCGACGTCAAGCGGGTCGAGCTGGCGGTGGCGCTCGCCAACCAGCCGCGGCTGCTGCTGATGGATGAGCCATGCGCCGGCATGGCGCCGAAGGAGCGCACGGAGCTGATGCAGCTCGCGGCGCGCATGGCGAAGGAGCGCAATACGGCGGTGCTGTTCACCGAGCACGACATGGACGTCGTGTTCGGCCACGCCAGCAGAGTGCTGGTGATGAATCGCGGCCGGCTGATCGCGTCCGGCGCTCCGGCCGAGGTTCGGGCCGATCCGCAGGTGCGCGCCGTCTATCTCGGATCGCGCGCCGAAGCCGGCTCCAGCTGAGGCACCGCCATGGCACTGATCGAGGTCCGCAATCTCAAGGCCTGGTACGGCGGCGCGCAAATCCTGTTCGACGTCGGCTTCGACATCGCGCCGGGCGAGGTGGTGGCGCTGCTCGGCCGCAATGGCGCCGGCAAGTCGACGACGATGAAGGCGATCATGCGGATGGTGCCTCGGATCGAGGGCGGCGTGCGGCTCGACGGCGAGGCGATCGAGGGGCTGGCGACCCATGCGATCGCACGGCGCGGCGTCGGCTACGTGCCGGAGGATCGCCGCGTGTTCACCGATCTCGACGTGATGGAGAACCTCGAGGTCGGCCGGTTGCCGGCGCGCGACGGCCGCGCCTGGACGCCGGCAGAGCTGTTCGAGCTGTTTCCCAATCTTGGCGCGATGCGCGACCGGCCGGGCGGTCAGATGTCGGGCGGCGAGCAGCAGATGCTGACCATCGCGCGCACCTTGATGGGCAATCCGCGCGTGATCCTGCTCGACGAGCCGTCCGAGGGATTGGCGCCGGTCATCGTCGATGCCATCGAGGTGGCGGTGCAGGCGCTGAAGCGCCGCGGTGTCGCCATGCTGCTGTCCGAGCAGAACCTGCATTTCGCCCGCAGCATCGCCGACCGGGCGGTGGTGCTGGAGCGCGGCCACGTGCGCTTCGACGGCACGCTTGCGCAGCTCGACCGGGACGCTAGCATCCGCGAGAAGTATCTCTCGGTGTGAGGAGCCGCCATGTCCGCCATCATCCGCAAGATCGTCGTGACCGTCGAGGAGACCTGCCGCGAGGCCGGCCAGCCGGTCGCGCCGCCGACGCGGAAGGCGGCGGCGATCGCGGTGATCGAGAATCCGTTCGCCGGCAGGCGGGTCGACGACCTGTCGCCGCTGATCGCGATCGGCGAGGAGCTGGGCGGCCTGCTGACGAAGCGGGCGGTGGCGGCGCTGGGCATCGAAGGCGGCCAAGGCCGAGAGCTACGGCAAGGCTGCGATCGTCGGCGAGAACGGCGAGCTCGAGCATGCCGCCGCGATACTTCATCCGAAGCTCGGCACGCCGGTGCGCGCGGCGCTCGAGAAGGGGGCGGCGCTGATCCCGTCGGCGAAGAAGATGGGCGGCATGGGCGCGCCGATCGACGTGCCGCTCGGCCACAAGGACGCCGCCTACGTGCGCAGCCACTTCGACGCGATGGAGGTGCGGCTCGCCGACGCGCCGCGCGCCAATGAGATCCTGGTCGCCATCGTCGTCACCGACAGCGGCCGCCCCGCGCCCCGCATCGGCGGGCTGACGGTGAAGGAGATCAAGGGCACGGATGGGTTGCGGTAGCGGGGCGAGGTGGTGACAGTTATCGATCGGAGAAATCGTCGGTATTTACAGCAATTTGGCTGCATTCGGTAACTGTCCCCGTAAGACCCGGTAGTGAGATTGGTGCCGCTTGTGCCGGATATCGGGGGCCTATTCAAACTGGTGCCACCAGCATATGTGCCATAGAGAAATCTTGCGTCATCAGACAATATGCGAACATCCTGCGTGGCCCCAGAATTTTGCGCATAAATCTCCAGAGACCTCTCACCCGCTCCGAGTCCACGAGAGTCAGTCGGGGAAAAGGCAGGCGGGTAGGCAGGATTGGAATCTACTGTAACGCGGCGCAAATCGCCGTTACTAGAGTTTGCTGTGATCCACGCTTCTATCAGCATCGAATCGGCGTAGTTGCTACCCACACGGGCTTCGTCGCGGACCGTTCCCGTGACCACAATATTGCGGCCGGACGCGAATAGCAGATCGAGATTGCGGGTGCCAGAGCCAGCTATAATATCGGCTTTCGCCAACGTTATCAGCGTAGTTGTATCGACGAGCAGAACTTGCGGTTTAAGGGAAAATGAATTCATGATTCCAGAATTATAAATATAGTCAGAAGGCGTCGGACTCGGATTAGTCATTACCGCACCATGCTCCCAGTGAATTAAATTCCAAGCTCGCGACGAATTTCGCTACGCAGCGGGAGAATCGCCCCCCCATAATCGAAGTTCGGGATATGTCCCAAATGCTTTTCTACAAATCGCTCGATCAAAGCAATCAACGTTGGCTGCGGCAATCCTTCCGCTACATCGACATCGGGGTGAGCGTCATAATATTCTTTGAGTTCAATTTCCTTTTGCTTAAGGAGATCCCAGAAATCACGATCCGCTCGTGCGAGTTGGACTATTTGCTCGCGCTGAGCTTGGGTCATTGGAGTTGCTTGAGCCATCGGCATTTGCCTTATGATAGAAACCTTGGACTGATTGAGCTTTGGTTCGAATGACTGTGGCGCATTCAAATCGTTTGGGCAGATATTCTCCCGTCCCTCACCACCATCATCCTGATCTCCCGGTCCGGGAACACGGCGGCCTTGAGGTCCTTGACCATCTCTTCGGCACCGCCGAACGGGGCGATCACCTCGACCACCCACAACCGGTCGCCGCTGGTCCAGTCCTGCGGCCTGAGCTTCGAGGTGCCGGCCGACAGTCGCTGCTCGACCTCGTCCGACACCCGGCCCCAGAACACCACGCCGGTCGGCTTGTCCTTGTCGTAGAACAGGCGGAACTGCTTCAGGATCACCGGCGTCATCAGCTCATCCTTGTTTGTCGCTTTCGCGACGGCCACTCCCGGTCCGAGATGAGACTTGTGGACCTGAGATTGCGACGTCAGCCAGACGATCGCGCCCAGCACGGCCGACATCGTCTTCGCCGCACCCTCCGGCGCGACGTACTGGAACGGGCTGTCGACAGGCGCATTGGGGTTCGGGGACTGGCTCATGAGCTGAAGCTACCTCAGTCTTGATGTGAGCTGTGTACCAATCAACAGTTCGCGGTTTGTTCTTGACGAGATTCCGTCGCGCCGCTAGCCTTGCGGCAGTCCCTATCCGGAGCCCGTCATGGCCGATCCTGTTGCAACTTCCGCCACCGCCGGCAAGGTCGTCGTCAAGAACGTCGGGCTGATGCTTTCAGGCGCGCTGGAAAAGCCGATTCTCGACGCCGACACCATCGTCACGGTCGATGGCCGCATCACGCAGGTCGGGCGCGCCAAGGATTGCGACACCGGCGGCGCCAGGACCACCATTGACGCTCACGGCTGCGCGGTCGCGCCGGGCCTGATCGACAGCCACGTGCATCCGGTGTTCGGCGACTGGACGCCGCGGCAGAACCAGCTCGGCTGGATCGAATCGTTCCTCAACGGCGGCGTCACCACCATGATCTCGGCCGGCGAGGTGCACCTGCCGGGCCGGCCGCGCGATATCGTCGGCGTCAAGGCGCTCGCCATCACCGCGCAGCGCGCGTTCCACAACTTCCGCCCCGGCGGCGTGAAGGTGCACGCCGGCGCGCCAACCATCGAGAAGGGCATGGAGGAGGCCGATTTCGCCGAGATGGCCAAGGCCGGCGTCAAGCTGCTGGGCGAGGTCGGCCTCGGCACCGTGAAAGCCGGCGACGAGGCGAAGAAAATGGTCGCCTGGGCCCGCAAGTACGGCATCCAGTCGACGATCCACACCGGCGGGCCGTCGGTGCCGGGCTCGGGCTATATCGACGCCGACGTGGTGCTGGAGGCCGACGCCGACGTCATCGGCCACATCAATGGCGGCCACACCGCGCTGCCGCTGAAGCAGATCGAATGCCTGTGCGAGGGCTGCAGCCGGGCGATCGAGATCGTGCACAATGGCAACGAGTTCGCCGGGCTGCACGCGGTGAAGATCGCGAGCCAGATCGGACAGCTCGACCGCGTCATCCTCGGCACCGACAGCCCGGCCGGGTCGGGCGTCCAGCCGCTCGGCATACTCAGGCTGATCGCCATGCTGTCGAGCTTCGGCGACATGCCGGCGGAGACGGTGTTCTGCTTCGCCACCGGCAACACCGCGCGGACCCGCGATCTCGACTGCGGCCTGATCGAGGCCGGCCGCGCCGCCGATTTCGTGTTCATGGACAAGGCACAGCATTCGGCCGGCAAGGATCTGCTGGCGAGCGTGCGTGGCGGCGATCTGCCCGGCATCGGCATGGTGGTGATCGACGGCTTCGTGCGCTGCCAGCGCTCGCGCAACACCCCGCCGGCGGATAGAATACCGGAGGTTGTCGGATAGCGAAGTGCATGATGGAGTCCGGGCGCGCCCTGCGTTGGCGCTGGAATCTTTCGCAATAATCGCGCGGCCGGATGTTGGCTTACCGTGTGCGAGACCCGATATGACATGCATGATTGGTCGAGCCGCAGCTCGTATTCTCCTGGCATCGGCAGCAATGTTGGCCGCCGCGGGTCCAGGATTTGCGCAGTACGATAAACAAGGCAGGTACGTGCCTTCGCCGATGGGCGTGCCTGACGACCCTTATGCGCGGCCGATCCCGCTCTATCCCGGCACACCCGGCGGCGCGGTCGGCACGCCGATCTGGCCGCGCGGCACGCCGGTGCCGCCGCCGCCCACGGTCCTGCAGCAAACGCCGAACGATCAGGTCTACAGGCCGTTGAACACGCTGCCGATACCGCTCACGATCGAGCAGTGCGACGAAGGCTGGTCGAAATCGACCCGTGTGACGCCTGTCGAGTTCAATCGGCGCTGCGCCTTATTGCGCCGCCGCGCGACCGAGCCGAAGTGAGAGCCGGTGTTTCACTCCGCCGACTCCCGGCCTGACGCATAGCTCCCCCTAGTTCGCAAATCTTGAACAAAGGAACTGAGACGACTACGTTGTCGGCAGTGTTGCCAGCCTTGATGGAGACCTGCCGATGCCGAGCCAGTTGTTCTCACCCGTCTCGCTGCGTGATTTGAAGCTCGACAATCGCCTGGTCGTGTCGCCGATGTGCCAGTACAGCGCCGACGACGGTTCGGCCAACGACTGGCACATGATGCATCTTGGCGCGCTGTCCAACTCCGGCGCCGGCCTGCTGATCGTGGAAGCGACCGCGGTCGAGCGCGAAGGGCGAATCACCCACGGCTGCACCGGTCTCTACAGTGACGAGAACGAAGCCGCGATGAAGAAGGTTATCGATGCCTGCCGCCGCCGCGGCACCGCCAAGCTCGGCATCCAGATCGGCCACGCCGGCCGCAAGGCATCGGCCAAGCGCCCGTGGGAAGGCGCCCAGATGAACGAGCCGGAGCGCGCGGAGCCGTGGCAGACCAAGGCGCCATCGGCGATCCCGTTCTCCGATGGCTGGCATGTCCCGCAGGCCCTCACCGAGGCGGAGATCGAGGCGCTGCCGGCGAAATTCGCCGCGTCGACCAGACGGGCGGACCGGATCGGGTTCGATCTCGTCGAGGCGCACGGCGCGCACGGCTATCTGCTGCACCAGTTCCTGTCGCCGCATTCCAACAAGCGTACCGACCATTGGGGCGGCAGCCTCGAGAACCGCATGCGGCTGCCGCTGGCGGTGTTCCGCGCCATGCGCGCCGCCTGGCCGGAAGGCAAGCCGCTCGGCATTCGGATCTCGGCCGTCGACTGGCTCGACGGCGCGTGGTCGATCGAGGATTCGATCGTGCTGGCGAGGAACCTCAAGGATCTCGGCTGCGACTTCATCGACGTCTCGACCGGCGGCATCGATCTCAACATCCGGCCGCCGGTGGCGCCAGGGTTCCAGGTGCCGTTCGCGACCGCGATACGCGAGAAGGTCGGCATTCCGGTGCTGGCGGTCGGCATGATCAACGATGCCGAGCAGGCCGAGAGCATAATCGCCGATCGCCGCGCCGACATGGTCGCCGTTGCCCGCAGCTTTCTCGATGATCCGCACTGGGGCTGGCACGCGGCCTACAAGCTTGGCGCCGAGGTCAAGCTGCCGCCGCAGTATGCGCGCGTCGGCATCAAGGCCTGGGACCCGGCACGCACGCGCCACGGCGCCAAGATCTGAGCAAATTCACCTGGTGAAGGTTACCACTGGTTAACCTGCCCGACCGGATTAACCCCTCGGCACGCGCGGGAGGGCGCGGTCAAGGCCCGGTTAACCAATAATTTCAAGGCCTCGTAAAGCGCCCTGTGTTCATCTGCCGGTAACGGGAGCCGACGGCTTCGTAACACGTGCGTGAGATGCCGGTGGGTGCTGGTCCAACATTGCTGCGACTGATGGAGCGGCTGCTCGTGCGCTCGCTGCTGTCGCGCCGGCCGACGGGCACCGCGGTCGGCAGCCCGGATGCGACGCTGGCCGATCTCGAGCGTAGCCATCGCGTCGACCGTCGCATCGAGCAGTTGCGCGACATGCAGTGGCTGCTGCGGGAAAACGAGGCGCGCTACCGCAATCTGCTCGACACCCAGGCGGACATCATCGTTCGCCGCCAGGCCGACGGCCGGATCTCGTTCGTCAATGCCGCGTTCTGCCGGACCTTCGGCATCACGGCCGAGCAGACGATCGGCCAGCACTTCGAGCCGAAGGTGCTCGATCGCGATCCTGGACCTGCCGCCGCCGAGGCCAACGGACCGTCGAGCAGCCGCTTCAATGAGCAGCTCGAGACCGTGGACGGGCCGCGCTGGTTCGCCTGGGAGGAGTACCGTGTGCCGGCGATCGACGGCCGCTCGCTCGATGTGCAGCGTGTCGGCCGGGACGTCACCGCCGCTCGCCTCGCCGCCGCCGAGCTTGCCAGGGCGAAGGATCTGGCCGAGGCCGCAAATCGCGCCAAGTCGCGGTTTCTCGCCGCCATGAGCCACGAGATTCGCACCCCCATGAACGGCATTCTCGGCATGGCCGGCCTGCTGCTCGACACCCCGCTGTCGCCGGAGCAGCTCACCTACCTGCGCGCCGTCGACCAGTCGGCAAAGACGCTGCTGGCGCTGATCGACGAGATCCTCGACTTCTCCAAGATCGAAGCCGGCAAGCTGACCCTGCAGGCCGACGCCTTCGCACTCGACCGTTGCGTGCAGGGAGCGGTCGAGCTGCTGGCGCCGCGCGCCCACGAGAAGGGGCTTGAAATCGCCTGGACGATGGATCCGGACTTGGCCGCGACGGTGATCGGCGACGAGGCGCGTGTGCGGCAGATCCTGCTCAACCTGGTGGGCAATGCCGTCAAATTCACCGAGCGCGGCGGCGTGCTGGCCAGGGTGCTGAGGGGCGGCCTGCCGGGGCAGGTCAGGATCGACGTCAAGGACACCGGTCCGGGCATCGCCCCGCAGGCGCTGGAGACGCTGTTCTCCGAATTCGAGCGCTTCGAGAGCCGGGTCGGCCGCCGCGAGGACGGCACCGGTCTGGGGCTTGCCATCTCGAAGCGCCTGGCGCGCGCCATGGGCGGCGACATCACGGTGGCGAGCACGCTGGCGCGCGGCGCGACGTTCACCGCCAACCTGATGCTGCCGGCGGCGGACGGTGCCCTGTCCTTCCGGGCGACGATGCCGGCGATCCGCGAGCCGCGAGTGCGGCGTGCCGTGCTGGTGCTCGATCGCCTGATCGAGCGGCGCGCACTGGCCGCGATGCTGCGGGCGGCCGACGTCGCGGTCGACGAGCTCGACGTCATCGACGATCTCGCTCGCATCGACAGGGCCGCGGCGGAGGGGCTGGCCGTCGACCTCGTCGTGGTCGACGCCGACGATGATCCGGTCTCGGCAGGCGCATTCCTGGCGCGGGCGAAGCGCGTCGCACCCAGCGCGCTGGCGCGTGGCATCGTGCTGATCGGCACCAACGCGCGGAGTGGCCTGCGCAACTTCCGTGCCCGCGGCTTCGAGAGCTACCTCGTGCGCCCGGTCCGCCCGCAGTCGCTGGTCGCGCTGCTCGGGGCGCCGACCGCCGAGAACCGGATCGACGACGCAGGCGATGATCGCGAGCGCGGCGGCGGCGGCCAGGGCGACTGCATTCCGACCCGCCGACGCCGTGTGCTGCTGGCGGAGGACAATCCGATCAACGCGTTGCTCGCCGTCAGCGTGCTCGAGAAGGCTGGATGCATCACGCATGCGGTGACCAATGGCCGACAGGCGGTCGAGGCGGTACGTGCGTCGCTGGCCGCGCCAAATGATCGCTTCGACGTGGTGCTGATGGACGTGCACATGCCCGAGCTCGACGGCCTGGAGGCGGCGCGGCTGATCCGGCAGATGGACCGCCCCGGTATCCCGGCGCCGCCGATCGTGGCGCTCACCGCCAATGCCTTCCCGGAGGACCGGATACGCTGCCTGGAAGCCGGCATGTGCGACTACCTGGCCAAGCCGTTCGATCGCGCCGAGCTCGAGCGGATGCTGGAGCGCTGGTCCGATTGGGGTTCGGCGCGCCTGGCCGCCGGCCGGCACAGCGCGGCCTGACCGGCGTCGCCCGGACGTCATAAATTCCTGGTAAATGATGCTATCGCTGAGTACGTGATCGTCGGCTCTCGTGCGCGTCGGCTGCCGTGCGATCCGCGGACAGGCATCGTCGATTGGGGAAACGACCGTGGCCTTCACACATTTCCGAAAGCCCGACCGCAATTTCAACGGCCTGCTGCACGCCGGGTTCGGCCGCGTGCGCTGGGGACTGCGACCGAAGCCGGGAAAGCGCGCATTTGGCCTGGCGATGCTGCGGGTGTTCGGCGGTCATCCGCGCAAGGCGCGGCGAAGCTTGCGCCCGCGCCAGACCAAGCCACTGCGGATCTACGGCCAGATCGGCAACCTGCAGGTGCGGCTGGCGCGTAGCGTCGCCGATGTCCGTTCGGCGCAGCGACTGCGATTCGACGTGTTCTACCGCGAGATGTCGGCGGTTCCCAATATCACCGCCCAGTTCCGCCAGCGCGACGAGGACGGCTACGACGCCCTCTGCGATCACCTGCTGGTTTTCGACCGCGACGCCGCGCCGGCGAACGGCGCCCGCTGGAGCGGTGGCCGGCGCCCCCAGGTGGTTGGTACCTATCGCGTGCTGCGGCAGGCCGTGGCCGACCGTAACGGCGGCTTCTACACGCAGGGCGAGTATGACATCGCGCCGCTGTTGGCGGCACGGGCCGAAACCCACACCTTCATGGAGCTTGGCCGCAGCTGCGTGCTGAAGCCCTATCGCAACAAGCGCACCGTCGAGCTGCTGTGGCATGGACTGTGGACCTACGTGCGCGAGCACGCGGTCGATGTGATGATCGGCTGCGCCAGCTTCGAGGGTACCGACCCGGACGAGCATGCGGTTGCGCTGAGCTTCCTCCACCATCACGCACTGGCGCCGCCGGAGTGGCGGGTCCGCGCCCATGACGAGCTCTATGTGCGGATGGACCGCATCGCCAAGCACAATGTCGACGCCAAGGCCGCGCTCAAGGCCCTGCCGCCGCTGATCAAGGGCTATCTGCGGCTCGGCGCGTTCGTCGGCGACGGCGCGGTGATAGATCGTCAATTTGGCACCACGGACGTGCTGATCTGCCTGCCGGTGGAGAATATCGATCC
Organism: uncultured Alphaproteobacteria bacterium; assembly: GCA_963750535.1. Lineage (GTDB taxonomy): Bacteria > Pseudomonadota > Alphaproteobacteria > Rhizobiales > Hyphomicrobiaceae > JAKFWF01. The sequence continues at coordinate 140,576 of CAVVRF010000048.1, forward strand.
GCGCTATTTCGAGCATTTCGGTCAGCCGAACGAGCGGGCAAGCCGGGTGGCGGTCGGACGCCGCGGCTGAGCGCCCGGGGTTGGCAGACGCTGGAAAGATCGCAGCTGCCCCGTGGACGGGCGGCGCGCGGCTACCTATAAGGTCGACATCGTCCTGCAATCCTGCGATGTCGTGCCCGATGAGCGCCACTGATGATCGGCCTGCCAATCGTATCGCCAAGTTGTGCGCCGAGCACGGCTTGCGCATGACTGGGCAGCGGCGGACCATCGCGCGCGTGCTCTCCGACGCGGCGGATCACCCAAATGTCGAGGAAGTGCACGCCCGCGCCCACCGGCTCGACAAGCGCATCTCGCTCTCGACCGTCTATCGCACGCTGCGCCTGCTCGAACAGAAGGGCATCCTGGCGCGGCACGCCTTTGGCGAGGGTCCGCGCCGCTACGAGGAGGCGCGGCGGGAGCATCACGACCATCTGATCGATATCGACGGTGGCAAGGTGATCGAGTTTCGCAGCGAGGAGATCGAGAAGCTCCAGGAGCGCGTGGCGCGCGAGCTGGGCTTCGAGCTGGTCGGTCACCGGTTGGAGCTCTACGGCGTGCCGCTGGTCCGCAAGAAGAAATAGCCCGCAGCGAGGGGCCGCAAGCATGACCGAGCACCGCCTGTCACGGCAGGCCCGGACCAGATGAGGCAGGGGCAGAGGCCGATGATCCGCCTTGCCGTCGTGATGCTTGCCGTGTCGCTCGCCGGCCCGGCCCACGCGCAGGTGAAACTGACGGATGCCAATTGCAAGGCGGTGGCGATCGCCATGGGGCAGGTGTTCGAAGCGCTGCCGAGAGAGACGCTGAGCCAGGCGTTCCGGCAATCGGCCACCGGCTTCGTGAAGGCCGTCAACGCCTGCGCCGGCCCGTATCCCGTCGAGATCGCCAGCGACGCCGATGCCAAGGCGCTGGCGGACGTCATGGCGATGCTGTCCGCCCGGTCGCCGGCCATCGACCTCGGGCCGCTGATCGAGATCGTCGACCGGCGAAGCCCCTGATCGCCGCGGTCTCAGCCGAAACGCTGGGTGGCGCTCACGATCTCATGCACGATGCCAGGCTCGGTCATCGCGTGCCCGGCGTCGGGCACGATGCGCAATTCGGCCGATGGCCAGACGCGGTGCAGGTCCCAGGCATTCTTCAACGGCGTGACGACGTCGTAGCGGCCATGCACGATGACGCCGGGAATGTGGGCGATCTTGTGGGCATCGCGCAGGAGCTGGTCGTCGACCCGGAAGAAGCCGCGATTGACGAAGTAGTGGCACTCGATGCGGGCGAACGCGATGGCGTAGTCGTCGGCACCGAACAGCTTTACGCGCTCGGGGTCCTGATGCAGCGAAAGCGTCGAGCCCTCCCAGATGCTCCAGGCCTTGGCGGCTTCGAGCTGGACCTTGCGGTCGGGCGCCGTCAGCCGCCGGTAGTAGGCGGCGATCATGTCGTGCCGCTCCTCCGGCGGAATGGCGCTGCTGTACTGCTCGAAGGCATCGGGAAACAGCCAGCTGCAGCCGTCCTCGTAGAACCACGCGAGCTCGATCTGGCGGAGCAGGAATATGCCGCGCAGGATGAGCTGGCGCACGCGATCGGGATGCTGCTGGGCATAGGCCAGCGCCAGCGTCGAGCCCCAGGAGCCGCCCATGATCTGCCAGTGATCGACGGCGAGGTGCTGGCGAAGCCGCTCCATGTCCTCGACCAGATCCCAGGTGGTATTGTGCTCGATCTCGGCATGCGGCGTGGAGCGGCCGCAGCCGCGCTGATCGAACAGAATGATGCGATAGCGGGCGGGGTCGTGATAGCGCCGCATCGTCGGGTTCGAGCCGCCGCCAGGGCCGCCATGGAGGATGATCACGGGGATGCCGCGCGGGTTGCCGCAGACCTCGTAGTGAATTTCGTGGCCGCCGGAAACCTTCAGGCGGCCCGAGGTGTACGGTTCGATCGGCGCAAACATGCTGCGGCGAGATGGGTCGACAAGTCTGGCGGAATTGTGCGCGTTCATGGGCCCGTGAGGCTACGTGGCTCGTGGCCGTCCCGCAAGGGTGCACCGGGACCGGACTTCCCTCCCACGAGACCACATTGAAGACTTAGCGTGAACCTGATGTCGGGTCGCCGCGACCAATAGCCAAGACCGGCTGACCGACTGCCGCAGAGGAGAACCCGTCAAACGTCCAGTTAAACGTCAAGTTCTGGTGCTTGTCCCCCCCCGTCGAGTACCAGCCAGAGTGGCACCGGAGGCACCACCCCCGGCTCAGGCCCCATCCCCCCCCCGACCCCCTGAGCGCCCCCGGTGCCACTCACATTCCCGATCACCCGCGCGCCCTGGAACGATCCACGTCGAATCGATTCGATTTGTCGATTTTCGCCCCGGATGAAGCCGGCCATCGCCGACGTCATCGCTGTCCGGATGTTTTCCACAGCGCAGGTGGCGATTGGATCGCGACAGAATTCAACCAAGCGATGCAACCGATATCGAGAACCGCTACCGCTCGCCCGGATGTCCGTCGGCCGGCTGGAGGCGGCCGACCGAAAACTCGCCGCCGGCTGCCCGCGCCATCCGCCGGACCTGCTGACGCCTTGATAATGCCCGCTTTTCTCGGTGGACAATAACAAACCATTAAAGCTTCGAATAGCGCGCCGGAATGCTCCACGGATTGCGGAATGCAAGCGATGCTCATTCGCCGGTCCGATTTGCTGCGACAAGGCAAAACGGTTTCGCCTGCAACGGCGCGGACTTAATGCTCGTTGTGAACAACTATTCATGCACGCGCCGTGTTTTTGTCCGCACTTCCAATGCTATAAAGTGATCCGGCACCAACCGATGGAGATGACTGCCGTGATCAACAAATTGACTCGTTGGGGAATTGGCGTCGCAGCCGCGACCGCCTCGCTCGGACTGTTCGTGGCGACGGCGAGCGCCCAGCTTGCACCCGCGCCGGCTGCTCCCAAGGCTCCGGCAGCCACGCCAGCTCCCGCTCCGGCTCCCGCGGCCAAGCCGGCGGTGAAGGCCGAGAAGAAACCGGTATCAGCCTGCAAGGGCCTCGCCGAGGCGGCCTGCAAGGCCAACACCGAGTGCACCTACGTCGTGCCGACCAAGGCCAACAAGGTCACCGGCAAGGTCCAGGCGCCTTACTGCAGGAAGGCACCGGCGGCGCCCAAGAAGGCTGCTGCTCCGAAGACACCGGCCACCCCGGCGACCCCGGCGACGCCGCCAGCCAAGAAGCCATGATCTGAGACCCGGCAATACCGGGCACTGCAAAGAACGGCTGCCGCTCCCGAATGGACGCGGCAGCCGTTCTGTTTCGTGCCGTTGGCGCTCGCTCAGTGCAGGCGGGTGTTTCCCCAGCCGGGCGTCGACTGCCCCGGAAACAGGACCTGTGCGGTCGCATGACCGCCCTCCGAGCGATAGATCGCGTAGGACGAGGCCTGCGCCGCCTTGGCCATCTCAGTCATCTGCTGCGCGAACGGCCATGCGAGATTCTGCCAAGGCGCCAGATGGTAGGCGCTCTGGTTGGCGGCGCCGGGAATCATCGACATCCAAAAAGCCTGCATCGGCTGTAGCGCGGCCATTGTCTGGGCGAATGCCGCCAGGCCCGACCAGGCATTTGCACTGCATGGCGAGGCCGGCCATGCCGTCGTGCTGGCCCAGGCGTTCCACGGTGCCGCCGGTGGCGCCGACGGCATGCTCCAGATGCCCCAGTCGAAGGCGCCCTGGGACTGGGACGGCTTCCGGTACCAGGAGCGCGCCGGATCCGGTTCCTGCTTGCCGGTCCAGAATGCAGTCGATGCCTGTGCCATGCCGTTCGCCGCCTCGGTGAAGCTTTGCACCATGGCGGTGGCAATCTGCATCTGCTGTTCGAAGCCAAACATGCCTGTACTCCCGCTGACCGATCGACAAGACAGTCAGAATAGCACATTTGTTGCGCCGCAGCAATATTGCTGCGGCGCAACGTCCGCGCATGCGCAATGAACGACTCACAATAGGCCGAATTGGTTCCACAATTGCATCCTTGCTTCCTTGCATCCGCAAGTCGGTGTGCGGCAAGGCGATGTCTCGGCGCGGTCGGCGGCGCGGTCGCAGCCGACTGTGGACAATCGTCCGCAGCCGTCGCATCTTCGCCAGGGCAGCACCCGCAACGCGCCGCTGTGACGTTCGCAAGCCTCGGTGGTCGAAGGCCGCCGGCTGATTCTTCGAAGTGTCGAGGAGACACGTTCGCAATCTGCGTGATGATCGCGACGGCCAATTCCGATGGGAGGCGCGTATGAAACTCGCGACATGGGCCACGAACGGTCGGACCTCGTTCGGCGTCGTCTCCGACGACGGCGGGCTGTACGACCTGGCCAGGCGCACCAGCGGCCGCCTGCCCGATCTCATGGCGTTGATCGCTGCCGACGCCGCGGCGGAGGCGGCGGAGCTTGCATCGGGCCCGCCCGACCTGCGCCTCGCCGACGTGACGCTGCTGCCGCCGGTTGCCCGCCCAGGCAAGATCTTGTGCGTCGGCGTGAACTATCCGGAGCGCAACGCAGAGTACAAGGACGCCTCGGAAGCTCCGAAATACCCCAGCTTGTTCGTGCGCTTCCCCTCTTCTTTGGTCGGGCACGGCACGCCGATCGTGCGACCGCCGGAGTTCGAGCCAGCTCGACTACGAGGGCGAGATCGTGCTCGTCATTGGCAGGAGGGGGCGGCGCATAGCGGAATCCATCGCCCACGAGCATGTCTTCGGGCTGACCCTGATGAACGAGGGCTCGGTGCGCGACTGGCTGCGGCACGGCAAGTTCAACGTCACGCAGGGCAAGAACTTCGACCGGACGGGGGCGATCGGACCCTGGATCGTACCGAGGAGCGAAGCGACGCCGTTCGACGACCTCACCATCGTCACCCGCGTCAACGGCGAGGAGCGCCAGCGCGGCAACACCGGCACACTGATGTTCTCATTCGCCCGGATCATTGCCTATGTCTCGACGTTCACCACGCTCGAGCCGGGAGACCTGATCGCCACCGGCACGCCGCCGGGCGCCGGCGCCCGCTCCGATCCGCCGCGATGGCTGGTGCCCGGCGACGTGGTCGAGGTCGAGTGCCCGGCGATCGGCCTGTTGCGCAACACCGTCACCGACGAGAAGGTTTGATCCGATGCCACATTTGATCATCGAATATTCCGCCAACCTCGAGGCCGATCTCGACATCGGTGCGCTGTGCCGGGCGATCCACTCCGCGGCACTGGCGACCGGGGTGTTTCCGATCGGCGGCTGTCGCACGCGGGCAGAACGGCGCGACGTCTACGTGATCGGCGACGGCCACCCCGACAATCGCTTCATCCACATCCAGGCGCGCATCGGCACCGGTCGCACGCCCGAGACGCGGCGGACGGCGGCGGAGCAGATCTTCGAGCGGCTGAAGACATTCACCGCCCACATTTTCGAGGAGCGGCCATTGGGCCTGACGATCGAGATCGTGGAGATCGACCCCGTGGGCAGCATCAGGCACAATAACCTGCACGACATCATTGCCGCCCGGCAGTCGGGAGCCCATCCATGACCGCGAAAGCCAAGGGGCCTAGCTTCGACGACAACCGCGCCCGCCTCGAGCCACTGCTCGCCCGGCTCAAGATCCGACGGCATCGGCCATGTGATCGGCGGCGGGCGCGTCGACGGCAAGTCCACGTTCGATACCTGCTCGCCGGTCGACAAATCGGCGACGGCGAAAGTCGCCCTCGGCACGGCCGCCGACGTCGACCGCGCTGCCGCCGCCGCAAAGTCGGCGTTCAAGGCCTGGGCCGCCTGGTCGCCGGACAAGCGCCGCGCGCTGCTGCACAGGATCGCCGACACCATCGAGGCGCACGCCGAGGACATCGCGGTGCTCGAGTCCTGGGACACCGGCCAGCCCTATCGCTTCATGTCGAAGGCGGCGGTCCGCTCGGCGGAGAACTTCCGCTTCTTCGCCGATCGTGCCCCGGCCGCCCGCGACGGCCTCAACCTGCCGACCGCCGAGCACTGGAACGTCTCCACCCGCGTGCCGATCGGTCCGGTCGGGATCATAACGCCGTGGAACACGCCGTTCATGCTCTCGACCTGGAAGATCGCGCCGGCGCTGGCGGCGGGCTGCACGGTCGTGCACAAGCCTGCCGAGTGGTCACCCGTCACCGCCGACCTGCTCGTGCGCCTGTGCCGGCAGGCAGGGCTGCCGGACGGCGTGCTCAACACGGTGCACGGCTTCGGCGAGGAGGCCGGAAAGGCGCTTACCGAGCATCCCGACATCAAGGCGATCGGCTTCGTCGGCGAGAGCGCGACGGGCTCGGCGATCATGCGCCAGGGCGCCGCCACCCTGAAGCGCGTGCATTTCGAGCTCGGCGGCAAGAACCCGGTCATCGTGTTCGACGATGCCGACCTCGACCGGGCGGTCGATGCCGTGGTGTTCATGATCTACTCGCTCAACGGCGAGCGGTGCACGTCGTCGTCGCGGTTGCTGGTCCAGGAGGGCATCGCCGGGAAGCTCGTGGCGCGGATCGCCGAACGGGTTGCAAGGATCAAGGTCGGCCATCCGCTCGATCCGGCGACCGAGGTCGGCCCGCTGGTCCACGAGCGGCACTACGCCAAGGTCTGCTCGTACTTCGAGACGGCACTGAGCGAGGGCGCGACGATCGCGGTCGGCGGCCGGCCGGTGGCGGGTCCCGGCGGCGGCCATTACGTGGCGCCGACGCTGTTCACGAACGCGACGCCGGCGATGCGCATCGCGACCGAGGAGATCTTCGGTCCGGTGCTGACCGTGATCCCGTTCGCCGCCGAGGCCGACGCGCTCGCCATCGCCAACTCGGTTCGCTACGGCCTCACCGGATACGTCTGGACCCGCGACATGGGCCGCGCGCTGCGCGTCGCCGACGAGCTCGCCGCCGGCATGATCTGGTGCAACTCGGAGAACGTCCGCCACTTGCCGACGCCATTCGGCGGCGTAAAGGATAGCGGCATCGGCCGCGACGGCGGCGACTACTCGTTCGACTTCTACATGGAGACGAAGAACATCTGCCTCGCCAAGGGGACGCACGCCATTCCGAAGCTCGGGGCGTGACGCGAGTGCTGTCCGGGGAGTGACGCCAATGCCTGTGCCCATGCACACTTTCAATCCGCCGTTCAACATCGTGCGGTGCAGCCACGTCGTGCTGCACGTCGCCGATCTCGGCCGCTCGCGAGCGTTCTACGCCGACACGCTCGGGCTTCATGTCGAGGATGCGACAAGGGACGCGATCTACCTGCGCGGCATGGAGGAGCGCCAGCATCACTCCCTGGTGCTGCGCAGATCGGACAATGCGGCGGCGCGCCATCTCGGCTTCAAGGTGGCGAGCGAGGAGGACCTCGACCGCGCGGCTGCATTCTTTGAGCGGCGGGGGCTCCGGCACGAGTTCGTCGAGTGCGCCTTTCAGGGCCGCACCCTGCACGCGGTCGATCCGTTCGGCATGCCGATCGAGCTCTACTTCAGCATGGAGAAGCGCGAGCGGCTGCTGCAGAGCTACGGCCACTACAAGGGCGTGCATCCGCAGCGGCTCGATCATTTCAACGTGTTCGCGCCGGACGTGCAGGGGGCACTCGATTTCTACGCCTCTCTCGGATTCCGTCTGACCGAGTATGCCGAGGAGGATGGCCCGAATGGCCGGATCGCCGCCGGCTGGATGCACCGCAAGGGCAACGTGCACGATCTCGCCTTCACCAACGGACGCGGGCCGCGCCTGCATCATCTGGCGTACTGGGCGCCGACCGCCATGCACATCATTCATCTGTGCGATCTGATGGCGACTACCGGCTACCTTGCCAACCTCGAGCGCGGTCCCGGTCGTCACGGCATCTCGAACGCATTCTTCCTGTACGTGCGCTGTCCGGACGGCCACCGAACCGAGCTCTATACCTCCGACTACCAGACCATGGACCCCGACCATGAGCCGATCCGCTGGTCGTTGCGCGATCCGCGCCGGCAGACGCTGTGGGGGCAGCCGGCGCCGAGGTCGTGGTTCGAGGAAGGTTCCGAGTTCGCCGGCACCGCGCCGCGCGAGCCGCTGTTCGAGGCCAAAGTCATAATCGCCAACTGACGGCGACCGGAGGGGCAGCCCTGTCGGTCGCCGCGGTTGGCGCCGCGCCGTCTCACTTCATCGTCGGGATCACGAACTCGGCGCCGTCCTTCACGCCGGACGGCCAGCGCGAGGTCACCGTCTTGGTCTTGGTGTAGAAGCGGAACGCGTCCGGGCCGTGCTGGTTCAGGTCGCCGAAGCCGGAGCGCTTCCAGCCGCCGAACGTGTAGTAGGCGAGCGGCACCGGGATCGGCACGTTGATGCCGACCATGCCGACCTGCACCTTCGAGGCGAAATCGCGGGCGGCGTCGCCGTCGCGGGTGAAGATCGCGACGCCGTTGCCGTACTCGTGGTCGTTGGCGAGGCTCAAGCCCTCGTCGTAGGTCTTGGCGCGAACCACCGACAGCACCGGCCCGAAGATCTCCTCCTTGTAGATGCGCATGTCCTTGGTGACCTCGTCGAACAGGCAGCCGCCCATGTAGAAGCCGTTCTCATAGCCCTGCATCTTGAAGTTGCGGCCGTCGACCCTGAGCTTGGCGCCTTCCTTGATGCCGATGTCGACGTAGCTCTTGATGCGGGCAAGGGCTTCCTTGGTGACGACCGGCCCGAAGTCGGCCTTCTCGTCGGTCGACGGGCCGACCTTGAGGCTCTCGACGCGCGGGATCAGCTTGTGCATCAGCGCGTCGGCGGTGGACTTGCCGACCGGCACCGCGACCGAGACCGCCATGCAGCGCTCGCCGGCCGCCCCGTAGCCGGCGCCGACCAGGGCGTCGACCGCCTGGTCGAGATCGGCGTCCGGCATGATGATCATATGGTTCTTGGCGCCGCCGAAGCACTGCACGCGCTTACCGTTGGCGCAGCCGCGGGTGTAGATGTACTCGGCGATCGGCGTCGAGCCGACGAAGCCGATGCCGGCGATGTCGCGGTCGTCCAGGATGGCGTCGACGCTTTCCTTGTCGCCGTTGACGACGTTGAGGACGCCGGCCGGCAATCCGGCCTCGATCAGCAGCTCGCCCAGCATCAGCGGCACGCCGGGATCGCGCTCGGAGGGCTTCAGGATGAAGGCGTTGCCGCAGGCGAGCGCGGGCCCGAACTTCCACATCGGGATCATCGCCGGGAAGTTGAATGGCGTGATGCCGGCGACGACACCGAGCGGCTGGCGCATCGAGTAGATGTCGATGCCGGGACCGGCGCCGTCGGTGAATTCGCCCTTCAGCATATGCGCCGCGCCCAGGCACACCTCGATCACCTCGATGCCGCGCTGGATATCGCCCTTGGCATCGGGAATCGTCTTGCCGTGCTCGCGGGCGAGTGTCAGCGCCAGCGCATCGTTGTTCTTGGCGACGAGATCGATGAACTTTGAAAGCACGCGCGCGCGGCGCTGCGGGTTGGTCGCGGCCCAGGCCGGCTGGGCGGCCTTGGCGTTCTCGACGGCGGCGCGAAGCTCGGCCTTCGATGCCAGTGGCACGCGGGCCGCGACCTCGCCGGTCATCGGCCAGTAGACGTCGGCAAACCGGCCCGAGGTGCCTTTGACTCTCTTGCCGCCAATGAAGTGATAAAGTTCCGTTGCCATGGCCGTTCCATCCCTGCAGTCGTGATGTACTGTTGATGGATCGGGCTTACTACGGTCGCAATCTGGAATCCAGCCGAGCAGGCGGCAGGCGCCCCGGCGCCGGCGCAAGGTCACGGCTGCGGTTCCGGCAGGCCGTGGTGATCAGAACTTGCCGTTCTCCGGCACGATCAGCGGGATAAAGCCAAACACGCCGGGGCTCGCCGGATCGACGACCACGCGCATGCCATGTACGCGCCCCTCGCCGAACAGCTGCAGCTTGAGGGTATTCGGGATCGGCTTGCCGCCGGCATCGGCGAACGCCTTGAGCTCGATCACATGGTTGTCGCCGTGAATCGCCAGGATCGGTCGATCGAGCAACTTCGCGCCGCGCTCGATCGCCCTGACGAGGTCGATGAAGCCGGACGCGCGCGGCAAGCCGGGCTCGTTCTGCTTGAGATCGAACGGGTCGGCCTGGAAGAACAGCACCACGCCCTTGGCGTCGGCCGCCTTGGCCTTGGCGAAGCTGTCGTCGAGCCAGGCGATGTTGGCGGCGTTACGCTCGAAAAACTCCGTGGCGGCGGCCTGGTCCTGGGTCTCGAAGCCGTTGTTCGAACCGACCACATGTACGTTGATGAAGTGGACGCCGTTCTTCTGCCAGCGCTGGTTCTCGACGAATCTGGGCGAACTTGGGCATCGCCTGGGATTGGCTCTCGAGTGGCATCGGGCTCTTGCCCAGGCTCTGGCCCGGCTTGGCGAAGAACATCTCGCGGATCTTGGCCAGCCGCTCGCGCGGGTCGAACTTGCCCGCCTTCTCGCGATGGCAATCGGTCCACTCGTTGTCGCCGATCGAATAGACGAGCGGCTGCTCGAACGCCGCAAGCTGGTCGTATGCCTTCTTGAACACCTCGTCGGTGCAAGGGGCGGAGCCCGACTTGATGTCGCCCACGTGCAGCGTGAAGGCAGGCTTCACGACATTGATCGCGGCGACCAGCCGGTCGACCCGTGGATAGTCGTCGGGCAGGCGGTACGGCATGTCGCCCACGGCGACGAACGAGAACGCGTCGCCGCCCCCGATCTGCTCCGCGGCCGGTGCGGCGGCGCTGCCGGCCAACAACAGTGCGATGGCCAGGAATTGGCGCTTCATGTGCTCCCCCTCTGATGTCAGGGGCAGCCTCTAGTCGTAGCGGATTGCCACTTTGTGACAGCGGCGGTCATTGGCCTTCAAGCCAGGTAGCGCAGTCCGGCCACAACCAAGATGCCGGCGACGATCGCCACGAAGTCGTTCCGCGCCCACACCATCGCCGCCAGCGCGGCGGCAATGCCCGCCCACTCGGGCGGTCCGCCCCTGATCGCCGCCACCGCCAGCATCGAGGCGAAGATCGCCAGCGGGATCATGCGCAGCGCGGCTTCGACGCGCGGCGTGATCGGCACGAAGCGCATCAGGAAGTAGCCGCCGGCACGACACAAGAACGCTGCCGCCGCCATTGCCGCGATCGCCGCCAGGACGTCAGGCCGCATGGCCACCCGCCTTTCGCGACTGGCCGTCGCCGCCAGGCTGGTAGCGGACGGCGGCGACAATGCTCCCGGCGAGCGCGCCGGCGACGATGTACCAGGGCCCCGGCACCAGCCGGTCGACGGTGATCGCCACCGCAATCGCGATGCAGACCGGGGCAATATCGGATCGCCCCCGCCAGAAGCTTATCGTCAGGCTGGCGAAGAAGGCGGTGATGACGAAATCCAGCCCGAACTTGTGCGGTTCGCCGACGAGCGAGCCGAACGCGTGACCGATCATCGTCGCCGCGGTCCAAATGGTGCACATCATGACGCCGCCGCCGAGGACGTGGGCAGCGTCCGAGCGGCCCGCCGCGTGGTCGCGCGTAGCCGTTGCCCAGTTCCCGTCGTACATGAAGAAGATCGAAAGATAGGCCTTGGCGGCCGGCAGGTTGGCGAACCAGCCCCGCAGCGTGGCGCCGAGCAGCACGTAGCGGGCATTCATCACCAGCGAGGTGATGCCGGCGGTAATCCAGGACATCGGCTCCGACCACAATTGGAGGACGGCGAACTGGGCGGTGCCGGCGCAGACGACGGCACTCATCACCGCCGCCTCGAGGAGGCCGATGCCGTGCGTCGCCGCGAGCATGCCGAACGTGCAGCCGAACACGATGATCGCCGGCGACAGCACCAGGGCGGCACGGGCACCGGCAGTGGCGCCGGCGAAAGTGAAGGGCGGCGACATCTGGTCGGTTTCCGGGTAGATGGACAAAGGCTCGACGATTTCTGCGACGGCGGCGCGCCCACCTCTCGCAAATGGCTGTCTGCGGCGAAACACCGTACTTCAGGATAACTTGCATAGCAGGTGCGCGGCCATGTAAACACGAACGAAAAAAATGTCGCAAAACCGATATCCTGAGTGGGAGGACCGCCGGAAGTGAAGGATACCAAAGCGCCAAGTGCGGCATACGCGGCGCTGGATACCGTGCCGAAGCTGCTATTGCGCAACGCTGCCATCCACGGCAGGCGGCCGGCCATGCGCGAGAAGGATCTGGGCATCTGGCAGACCTGGACCTGGGCGCAAGCGCTGGAAGAGATCCGCGCTCTGTCGATCGGCCTCTACGTGCTCGGATTGAAACGCGGCGAGACGGTCGCGATCGTCGGCGACAACCGGCCGCATCTTTATTGGGCGTTCACAGCGGCGCAGGCGCTCGGCGCGATTCCGGTGCCGGTTTACCAGGACTTCGTTGCCGACGAGATGGCCTACGTCCTGGCGCACGCCGAGGTTGCGTTCGCGATTGTCGAGAACCAGGAGCAGGTCGACAAGGTGCAGTCGATCGCCGACCGCGTGCCGACCCTGCGTTACATGGTCTACTGCGATCCGCGCGGCCTCAAGAAGTACGACCATACCTCGCTCAAGTCGTACGCCGAGATTCAGCAGATCGGCCGCGAGGAGTTGCGCAAGAACCCGCGGCTCGACGAATGGTGGCGCTCCGAGATCGCCCTCGGCAAGGGCAGCGACACGTCGGTCATGCTCTATACGTCGGGAACGACGGGCAAACCGAAGGGCGTGATCCTCACCCACACCAACGTTGTCGTCTCCGGCCAGAACGCTAACATCTTCGATCATTTCACGCCGGATGACTCGCTGATCGCTTATTTGCCGATGGCGTGGGTCGGCGATCACATCTTTTCCTACGGCCAGGCCTATGCCGGCGCGCTGTGCGTCGCGTGCCCGGAGAGCCCGGAAACTGCGATCGAGGATCGTCGCGAGATCGGCCCCTCCTACTTCTTCGCGCCGCCGCGGGTGTTCGAGAACATGCTGACCCAGATCATGGTCCGCATGGAGGACGCCGGGCGCCTCAAGAAGGCGATGTTCAAGTACTTTCTCGCGGTCGCCAACCGGGCAGGCGAGAAGCGGCTCAACGGCCAGCCGATACCACTCATGGACAGGCTGCTGTACGCGATCGGCGACAAGCTCGTATACGCGCCGCTGCGCAATCGCATGGGCATGTCCAACCTGCGGCTGGCCTACACGGCAGGCGAGGCGATCGGGCCGCAGCTGTTCTCGTTCTACCGGGCGCTCGGCATCAACCTCAAGCAGCTCTACGGCCAGACCGAGGCCAGCGTGTTCATCACGCTGCAGCCGGACGGCGAGGTCTATCCGGAGACCGTCGGCAAGCCCGGACCCGATGTCGAGATCAAGATCGACGGCAACGGCGAGGTGCTGTTCAAGAGCCCCGGTGTGTTCCTGAAATACTACAAGAACGACGAGGCCACCGCCGAGACCAAGACCGCGGACGGCTGGGTGCGCACCGGCGACGCCGGCTTCATCGACGCCAGGGGCCACCTGTGCATCATCGATCGCGCCAAGGACGTCGGGCGGCTCAGCAGCGGCGACATCTTCTCACCGAAATACCTGGAGAACCGGGTCAAGTTCTATCCCGAGATCAAGGAGGCGGTGGCGTTCGGCGACGGCCGCGACATGGTGACGATGTTCATCAACATCGACCTCGTGTCGGTCGGCAACTGGGCCGAGCGCAACAATGTGATCTACGCGAGCTACCAGGAGCTCGCCGCCCACCCCGATGTTCGCAAGATGATCGAGGGCCGCGTTGACGAGGTCAATGCCGCGCTCGCCGGCGAGCCGCGAATGGCGGCGTCGCAGATCCGGCGCTTCCTGATCCTGCACAAGGAGCTCGATGCCGACGACGGCGAGCTCACCCGTACCCTGAAGGTGCGCCGCTCGTTCATCTCCGATCGCTACAAGCCGTTCGTGACGGCGCTCTACGATGGTTCCAAGCGGGCCAGCATCAAGACTGAAGTGACGTTCGAGGACGGCCGCAAGGGTATGATCGAGGGCGAGGTCGAGATCATCGACATGAAGCCGCATCCGGCCCGGGCGCGCGAGCCGGTCAGGGAGGCAGCGGAATGAAAGCCGACGTGCAGCAGCAGTCGAGCACCGCGCCGCCGCCCGGAGACGCACTTCTCTCGGTCCAGGACGTGTCGCTGTCGTTCGGTGGCGTCAAGGCGATCCGCGGCGTGTCGTTCGACATCAGGCGCGGCGAGATCCGCGCCATCATCGGCCCCAACGGCGCCGGCAAGACCTCGATGTTGAACGTAATCAATGGCTTCTATCACCCGCAGGAAGGCACGATCACCTACAAGGGTGCCCGGCGCCAGCAGATGCGGCCGTACATCGCGGCGAGCCAGGGCATCGCGCGAACCTTCCAGAACGTCGCATTGTTCAAGGGCATGTCGACGCTCGACAACATAATGACCGGACGGACGCTGAAGATGCGCCGGGGGCTGCTGGCGCAGGCCATGCACTGGGGCGCGGCGCAGCGCGAGGAGATCAGGCACCGCGAGGTGGTCGAGAAGATCATCGACTTCCTGGAGATCCAGTCGATCCGCAAGACGCCGGTCGGCAAGCTGCCGTACGGCCTGCAGAAGCGGGTCGAGCTCGGCCGCGCGCTGGCGACCGAGCCCGAGCTGCTGCTGCTCGACGAGCCGATGGCGGGCATGAATCTCGAGGAGAAGCAGGACATGAGCCGCTTCATCATCGACATCAACCAGCAGATGGGCACCACCATGGCGTTGATCGAGCACGACATGGGCGTGGTGATGGACCTGTCCGACCGCGTCGTGGTGCTCGACTACGGCCAGAAGATCGCCGACGGCACGCCCGACGTGGTGCAGAAGGACCAGAAGGTCATCGACGCCTACCTCGGCGTCGCGCACTGAAGGAAGCCGGAAATCAGAAGCCAGAAGTCAGAATTCGGAACGGGAACGCAATAATGTCGACAAGTGCCGTGCGTTCGTTTCGGGATCTGGACGTGTACCGAAGAGCCTATGTGCTTTCTCTGGGCGTTCACAAGGCGACGCTCGAGTTCCCGAAAATGGAGCAATTTGCCTTGGCAGATCAGATGCGACGGGCAAGCAAATCCATTTGCGGAAATCTCGCTGAAGGCTTTGCCAAGCAAAGGTCATCGTCTGCTGAGTTCCGCCGCTACGTCATGATTGCAGTCGGGTCGAGCGATGAGATGAAAGTCTGGTTGGATTACTGCCGCGACCTTGGATATCTCGACGCCGCAAGAGTTGAAAGTTGGCAAGACGAATATGGGCAGATTTCGCGGATGCTTCACGGCCTCATCGGGAGCTGGAATTAGCGATTCTGATTTCTGATTTCTGACCTCTGACTTCTCAACTGGAGCACACGCGTGGCAAGTCTCGGCAATTTCCTGGAGGTCCTGAGCGGCGGTTTGCTGGCCGGGGTGCTGTACTCGCTGGTCGCGCTCGGCTTCGTGCTGATCTACAAGGCGTCGGGCGTGTTCAACTTCGCGCAGGGCGCGATGGTTCTGCTGGCCGGCCTCGCGCTCGTCCGCTCGCTCGATTTCTTCACCGACCGCGGTGTGCCGTTCGTGGTCGCGGTGCTGATGGCGCTTGCGTTCGCCGGCCTGGTGATGGCGCTCAGTGCCTGGCTGATCGAGCGCTTCGTGCTCGGCCCGCTTGTCAACCAGGACGGCCTGACGCTGTTCATGTCGACGATCGGCGCCACCTTCGTCCTGGAAGGCGCCGCGCAATTGATCTTCGGTTCCGACGTCTATCCGCTCAAGCTCTACCCGACTGATGCCTGGTTCGCGCTGGAGAGCCTGTTCCCCGGCGGCATCTTGGTCAACAAGCTCGACGTGTGGGGCGGCGTCATCGCCGGCGTGCTGGTGGTCGGCCTCGCCCTGTTCTTCCAGCGCACCAAGACCGGCCGCGCGCTGCGCGCGGTCGCCGACGACCACGCCGCCGCCCAGTCGGTCGGCATTCCGATCAGCTGGATCTGGTTCGTGGTCTGGCTGGTGGCGGGGCTGGTGGCGCTGGTCGCGGCGACGGTGTGGGGCACCAAGCTCGGGGTGCAGTACTCGATCACCTTCCTGGCGCTGAAGGCATTGCCGGTGCTGATCGTCGGCGGCTTCACCTCGGTGCCGGGTGCGATCGTCGGCGGCTTGATCGTCGGCGCCGGCGAGAAGCTGGCCGAGGCCTATCTCGGCCCGATGTTCGGCGGCGGCATCGAGTACTGGTTCGCCTACGTGCTGGCCCTCGCGGTGCTGCTGGTGCGGCCGCAAGGGCTGTTCGGCGAGCGGATCATCGAGCGGATTTGAGCGAGTTGGCTTTGGCCAATAGCCAGTGGGGATTGGACGACGTGATGACCACCTGCCCGACTTTCAGCGCCACTGGCCATTCGCTATTGGCCATTCGCTTCTCACGCGGAGCGTGAAGCATGTTTTACCGCGAGAACGGCCAGTTCAAGACGTCATACGCCGCCGACATGGCGATCTTCCCGATCCGCCAGGACCGGATCGGGCTCATCGTGCTGCTGCTGTTCGCCTTCGTCGGCGTGCCTTTGCTCGCGCTGTTCCACGTCGGCCCGTTCGGGCACGACTACATCTTCAAGGCGCTGCTGATCCCGTTCCTGATCCTGGCGCTGGCCGCGATCGGCCTCAACATCCTGATCGGCTACTGCGGCCAGATCTCGCTCGGCGCCGGTGCGTTCATGGCGATCGGCGCCTATGCCGCGTATAATTTCGCCCTGCGGGTGCCGGGGTTGCCGCTGCTGGTGTCGATCCTGCTCGGCGGCGGCATGGCGGCGCTGGTCGGCATCCTGTTCGGAATACCGAGCCTGCGCATCAAGGGCCTCTATCTGGCGGTGGCGACGCTGGCGGCGCAGTTCTTCTTCGACTGGCTGTTCATCCGGATCAAGTGGTTCACCAACTACACGCCCTCCGGCTCGGTCAACGCGCCGGAGCTGAACTTCTTCGGCTGGCTGGTGTCGTCGCCGCTCGACCGCTACCTGCTGGCGCTGACATTCGTCACGGTATTTGCACTGATGACCAAGAACCTGGTGCGCGGCTCCGTCGGCCGGCAGTGGATGGCGATCCGCGACATGGACATCGCCGCCGAGATCATGGGCATCCGCCCGCTCTATGCGAAGCTGACCGCGTTCGCGATCTCGTCGTTCGTCATCGGCGTCGCCGGCGCGCTGTGGGCATTCATCCATCTGGGGTCGTGGGAGCCGCTGACCTTCAACATCGATCGCTCGTTCCAGATCCTGTTCATGGTGATCATCGGCGGCCTCGGCTCGATCCTGGGCTCGTTCCTGGGCGCGGCGTTCATCCTGATCCTGCCGATCCTGCTCGACCAGGTGCCGCATGCGCTCGGCATTCCGGTCACTGTCGAGACCGTCTCCCACCTCGTGTTCATCGTGACCGGCGCGCTGATCTGCTACCTGCTGATCGTCGAGCCGCACGGCTTCGCCAGGCTTTGGGCGATCGCCAAGGAAAAGCTGCGGCTGTGGCCATTCCCGCACTGACGACGATGACGGGGCGAATTGCTTCGCAAGGCAACCGAACACCCCGGCGAAGCCGGGCAAGATCAACCGAAGGAGGAAACTTGATGTATCGTAAGTTGATTGGCCTGACACTCGCCGCGCTCGGCAGTGCCACACTGGCGGGACCTGCCATGGCGCAGGCGAACGAGCAATTCCTGCCGTCGCTCGTCTACCGCACCGGCCCCTATGCGCCGAACGGCGTGCCGTTCGCCAATGGCGTCGCCGACTACTGGACCATGGTCAACGAGCGCGACGGCGGCATCAACGGCGTCAAGATCGTGTTCGAGGAATGCGAGACCGGCTACGCCACCGACAAGGGCGTCGAGTGCTACGAGCGCCTGAAGGGCAAGGGGCCGACCGGCGCCGGCTATTTCTCGCCGCTGTCGACCGGCATCACCTTCGCGCTCACCGAGAAGGCGCCGGGCGACAAGATGCCGTTGCTGACCACCGGCTACGGCCGCTCGGAGAGCCGCAACGGCGCGGTGTTCACCTGGAACTTCCCTGCGGTCGGCACCTACTGGACGGCCGCCGACGTCGCGGTCCAGCACATCGCCAAGGAACTCGGCGGCATGGACAAGCTGAAAGGCAAGAAGATCAGCCTCGTCTATCACGACAGCCCCTACGGCAAGGAGCCGATCGCGGTGCTGGAGGCTCGCGCCAAGCTCAACGGTTTCGAGTTCAAGGCAATTCCCGTCACCCATCCCGGCGTCGAGCAGAAGTCGCAATGGCTGGCGATCCGCCAGGACAAGCCGGACTACGTGCTGCTGTGGGGCTGGGGCGTGATGAACTCGACCTCGATCAAGGAGGCGGCCGCCGTCGCCTATCCGCGCGACAAGATCATCGGCGTGTGGTGGTCGAGCGCCGAGCCTGACGTTACTCCTGCGGGCGACCAGGCTGCCGGCTACAAGGGCCTGATGCTGCAGCACACCGCCGGCAAGGGCGCGGTGCATGCAGATGTCGACAAGTTCGTGACCTCGAAGGGCAAGAGCCAGGCGAAGCCTGAGGAAGTCGGGCACGTGCTGTACAATCGCGGCCTGATCAACTCGATGCTCGGCGTCGAGGCGATCCGCACCGCGCAGAAGAAGTTCGGCAACAAGCCGTTGACCGGCGAGCAGGTTCGCTGGGGCTTCGAGAACCTGAACCTGACCGCCGAGCGCATCAAGGAGCTGGGCTTCGAGGGCATGATCCTGCCGATGAAGTTCTCCTGCGACGATCACGAAGGCGGCACGCCGAAGGCGCGCATCCACCAGTGGGACGGCAAGAACTGGAAGGTCATCTCCGACTGGTATACCGCCGACAAGTCGGTGCTCGACCCGATGGTCAAGGAGACGTCGGCAAAGTACGCCGCGGAGAAGAAGCTCGAAGTGCGCGATTGCGCCAAGGTGAACTGAAGAACCGGGGCAGTAGGTAGTGGGCAGTCGGCAGTGGGTCTTTCCCCTGCTTCAGCCCCGCTTCCTACTGCCCATTGCCTGCAGCCTACAGCCCCTATTTGCGAGGCTCCCCGTGTCGACCGCCGCCGCTCCTGCCCAGCACGTCACCTCGCCGCCTTCCACCGCCACGGCGAAGCCGATCCTGTCGGTCAACAACATCGAGGTGATCTACGACCACGTGATCCTGGTGCTGAAGGGCGTCTCGCTGACGGTGCCGAAGGGCGGCATCGTCGCGATCCTCGGCGCCAACGGCGCCGGCAAGTCGACGACGCTGAAATCGATCTCCAACCTGATCCGGGCCGAGCGCGGCGACGTCACCAAGGGCTCGATCGAGTTCAACGGCGAGCGCGTCGACCGGCTGACGCCCAACGACCTCGTCAAGCGCGGCTGCATCCAGGTGATGGAGGGCCGCCACTGCTTCGGCCACCTGTCGATCGAGGAAAACCTGCTCACCGGCGCCTTCACGCGCCGGGACGGCCGGGCGGCGGTCGCCGAGTCGCTCGAGAAGGTCTACACCTACTTCCCGCGGCTCAAGGCGCGGCGCGAAAGCCAGGCCGGATACACGTCCGGCGGCGAGCAGCAGATGTGCGCCATCGGCCGCGCGCTGATGGCCAATCCGTCGATGGTCCTGCTCGACGAGCCGTCGATGGGCCTGGCGCCGCAGATCGTCGAGCAGATTTTCGAGATCGTGCACGAGATCAACGCCAAGGAGAACGTGAGCTTTCTCCTTGCTGAGCAAAATACGAATGTCGCGCTGCGCTACGCCACCTACGGCTATATCCTGGAGACCGGCCGCGTCGTGATGGACGGCGAGGCCAAGGCGCTGCGCGAGAACGAGGACGTCAAGGAGTTCTACCTCGGCGTCGGCGGCGGCGAGCGCAAGAGCTTCCGCGAAGGCAAGAGCTACAAGCGCAGGAAGCGGTGGCTGGCGTGAGGCTCCGTCTGACGGGTTCGATCGTCTCCGCCCGAACATCACTCCCTCCTCACGCCTTCCCGGAAAGCCCGCGCAGATGGTGCGGCATGCCACTACGTTGCGGGCGGGCTTGTCCGGGACCTTTACCAGCTTCTGGCGGGCATTTTGCCTCACCGCGACGGGTAAGGATCCCGGCTCGCGCGCGGAATTCGCCTCGAATAGCTGTCGCACTATCTGGGCCGCGCTTGGCCGGGAACGCGGGAGGAGGGAGGTGGGCTTTGCTCGAACATCGAAGTCATGCAACACAGGTCTCGCGTCATTGCCAACCGACATCCCGCTTCGAGGCAAGACAAGCGTGAGCTATCTAATGGTGATCGAAAATCCAACCGGACAGCCGTAGCTTGAGGCCGACGATGACTGTCGAAGTTCGACGCGCGACGAACGATGACGCTGCACAGATAGCATTGCTGAACGTCGACGTTCAGCGGATCCATGCCGACGCACATCCATGGCGATTTAAGCAGCCTGGCCCCGAAACCTTCACCCCGTCGGACGCCGCGGCGCTACTGGCTAAGCCGAATCCGTACCACCACCGCCCCTTGCCCGCTGTCGCCGCCGGGTGCACTCTCGGCATCCAGGCAAAAACCAACATCCACATCAGGGAGCAGCGGCCATGGCGAACATTTCCATTCATCCGGCGGTCGATGGCGGGTTGAAGCCGGCGGCGGCGGACTTTGCCGGCGGCACCTTGAAATGCCAGTGCACCAGCGATCCGGTCGAGGTTTCGATCGCCACCCAATGCGCGCACAACCACGTCTGCGGCTGCACCAAGTGCTGGAAGCCCAAGGGCGCGATGTTCTCGCAGGTCGCCGTCGTGCCGACTGACAAGGTCAAGGTGACGAAAAACGCCGACAGGCTGGCGGTGGTCGACCCGAACGCGCTGATCCAGCGCTATGCCTGCAAGAAGTGCGGCGTGCACATGCATGGGCCGCGTCGAGCGCAAGAACCATCCGTTTTCCGGCCTGACCTTCATCCACACCGAGCTGTCGGCCGACAAGGGCTGGGCACCGCCGGAGTTCGCCGCCTTCGTGTCGTCGGTGATCGAGTCCGGTACCAAGCCCGACCAGATGCCGGCCGTACGCGCCCGCCTCAAGGAGCTGAAGCTCGAGCCCTACGACTGCCTGTCGCCGGCGCTGATGGACTACATCGCGACATTCACCGCCAAGGCCTCGGGTGTGCTGAAGGAGTGAGGCTCGCCCACCAGTCTTTTCTCCAATTGACCGGGCTCGCCGCGACCTCCTATCAAAACTAGCAGCATTTATCCGAACTCTCGCGAGCCCGCCGCCATGTCCACGCCTCCCTTCGACTACCTCGAGACGCGGACGCCGCAGGCCCGCGAGCAGGCGCTGCTGAACTTGCTCCCAGGGCTCATCGCGCGGGCGAAGCAGGTGGCACCGGGCTGGGCTGAGCACTTGCAGGGCGTCGATCCGGCCGCCGTCACCACGCGCGCCGCGCTCGCCCAGCTGCCGGTTTTGCGCAAGTCCGACCTCAAGGCGCGGCAGGGATCGCATCCGCCGTTCGGCGGGTTTGCATCGACCGAGCCGGGCGTGGTCGGCCGCATCTTCCAGTCGCCGGGACCGATCTTCGAGCCGGAGGGCTTCGGCGCCGACTGGTGGCGCTCGGCCCGCGCCATGCATGCCGCCGGCTTCACCAAGGCCGACATCGTGCACAACACGTTCGCCTACCACCTGACGCCCGGCGGCTGGATCATGGATGCCGGCGCCCGCGCCCTCGGCTGCGCCGTGATCCCGGCCGGACCGGGCAACACCGAGCAGCAGCTCGACTGCATCGCCCACCTCAAGCCCACGGCCTACGTCGGCGTGCCGGACTATCTGAAGATCCTGCTCGACAAGGCCAAGGAAGCCGGCCGCGACGCATCGTCATTCAAGAAGGCGTTCGTTTCCGGCGGCGCGTTGTTCCCGTCGCTGCGCCAGGAATACAAGGACCGCGGCATCACCTGCACGCAGGCCTATGCCACCGCCGATCTCGGGCTCATCGCCTACGAGAGCCCGGGCCCCGGCGGCGCGATCGAAGGCATGATCGTCGACGAGGCGCTGATCGTCGAGATCGTCCGGCCGGGCACTGGCGACCCGGTCGCCGATGGCGAGGTCGGCGAGGTCGTCGTCACCGCGTTCAACCGCGACTATCCGATGCTTCGCCTCGCCACCGGCGACATGTCGGCGGTGCTGCCGGGCGTGAGCCCGTGCGGGCGCACCAATACGCGGATCAAGGGCTGGCTCGGCCGCGCCGATCAGACCACCAAGGTCAAGGGCATGTTCGTCCACCCCGAGCAGATCGCCGCGATCGGCAAGCGGCATCCCGAGCTCGGGCGGCTGCGCCTCGTCGTCGGCCGCTCCGGCGAGCAGGACGTGATGACGCTGAAAGCCGAGAGCGCGACGGTGAGCGCGGCACTGACCGAGCGCGTGGCGCAGTCGATCCAGGAGCTGACCAAGCTCAAGGGGCAGGTGGCGCTGGTGGCGCCCGGCAGCCTGCCGAACGACGGCAAGGTGATCGCCGACGAGCGCACCTATAATTGAGCGGCAGCGCTACTCGCGCTGCTCGCGCCACAGCGACAGCTTCTCCTGCGCGCTGCGGTCGGAGAAGCCGAACAGTACGGTATCGCGCGTCGCTCGCATCCGGCGCGGCTGCCATGTCGGTGCGCAGGCGATGTCGCTCTCCGCGAGCTTGAAGGTCTTGCCGGCGATGTCGAGCTCGAGCGCGCCTTCGGCGACGACCAGGGTCTGCCCGTCGGTGGAGCGGATCGCCCTGGTCTCGAAGCCGGCCGGGATGTAGGTGAGCCACGCCGCGATCGTCGGCATCGCCCATCCGCCGTCGAGCGGATTGACATAGCGCAGCGATACGGCGTCGTGCGGGTCCGGGGCGCCATTGGCTGCGACCGCCATCAGCGCCGCCCGGCTCTTGTCGTAGGCGTAGTTGAAGATCGGCGAGGTGGCGCCGAACGGCGAGCCGACGTTGAGCGGCGCCATCCCGGAGCCGTAGCGGGCAACACTGTCGCCTTCGGCCTTGCCGATCGGCTGCGACTTCTCGCTCCAGTGATCGGCAAATCCGCCCTCGAACAGATTGACGATCGGCAGGTCGAGGCCATCGACCCAGATCGCCGGCTTCTTGCCGGCATTGCCGTGGTCGTGCCACGCCCAATTCGGCGTGATGATGAAATCGCCGCGGCGCATGGAAGTGCGCTCGCCGGCGACCGCGGTGAAGCCGCCGTCGCTTTCGAGCACGAAACGTAGTGCCGAGGCGACGTGGCGGTGCGCCGGCGCCACCTCGCCCGGCAGTATCAATTGCACGCCGGAGAAGATCGACGAGGTGATGCGGGACATGCCGGGCATGCCGGGGTTCTCCAGCACCAGCACCCGCCGCTCCGCCTCCTCGGCGGTCAGCAACCCTCCCGACTCGAGCAGCAGCGGTCGCAACGTCTCGTAGGACCAGGCGTGGGCCGTGGCCTTGCTCTTCGGCTCGCGCGGCACGAGGCCCTTCAGCACCTCCCAAAGCGGCGCCAGCGCATGCGGCTTCAGCCTGTCGTAGAACTCCTGCCGCGCATTGGCGACGGCTCGGGCGGTAACTGGTGCCATGGCGTACTCTCCCGGGTCGGGGTTTTGTGCGAGTTTGCCTTATCGTGCCGCGCCGTCAATGGCGCGCCGCTCAGCCCTGGTAGTCGTAGATCCAGGCCATGCCGTCGTAGGCCTGCGCCGGGGTGCGATCGCCGAGCACGGCGTTGCGCAAGTCGCGGGTGGCGCCGCTGGCGTGGAACACCTCGCCATAGAGGCGCGAGGTCAACTGCAGGCGGGCCGCGCGGATGTAGCGGGCCTGCTGGTAGGCCAGGAACGCGGCGGCATAGTCCTGGCCGTGCCGCTCGACCTGGTCGGCAAGGCAGACCGCGTCCTCGATGGCGAAGTTGGCACCCTGCGCCAGGTATTGCAGCGTCGGGTGCGCGGCGTCACCGAGCAGCGTGATGTTGCCGCGGCTCCAGGTTCGCACCGGATCGCGATCGCACAGCACCCACATTCGCCAGCTCTCGATCTTGCCCAGCAGCGTGCGCACCTGGCTGCAGGTGCCGGCGAAACGTTCGTGCAACTCGGCGACGTCGCCAAAGGCATCCCAGCCCTCGGCGAACTTGTTGCTGTGGAACACCGCGACCAGATTGAACAGCTCGCCGCCGCGCAGCGGGTATTGCACCAGATGGGTCCTCTCGCCGCACCAGATCACCATCGACTGCAGCCGCAGCTCTTCTGGCACCTGGGAAGTCGGCAGCACGGCGCGATAGGCGACATGGCCCGAAACGCGCGGCCGGCCGTCGCCGACGATCTTGCCCCGCACCACCGACCACAGCCCATCGCAGCCGACGAGCGCGGCACCGGTCACCGTGCATTCCTCCGTCGTCGTCACCTGCACGCCGTTGGGGATCTCATCGATACGCGCGACCTTACGGCCGGTCTCGAGCGTGATCTCCGGCCGGGCGCGGCATGCTTCGAGCAGAACCTTGTGCAGGTCGCCGCGATGGATCACCGCGTAGTGATGGCCGAACCGCTCGATGAAGGGGCGGCCGAGCGGCACCCGCGTCACCTCCTCGGCGGTGATGCAATCCATCATGATGAGGTTCTCGGGCACGACCCAATGGCGCTTGATCTCGTCGGTCACGCCGAGCCGGTCGAACATGCGGAACACGTTGGGACCGAGCTGGATGCCGGCGCCGATCTCGCTGAATTGGCTGGACTGCTCGAGCAGGCGCACCGCGCGTCCGCGCCGCGCCAGCGCCAGGGCCGCCGACAGGCCGCCGATGCCGCCGCCGGCGATCAGGATCGGAGCATTCGTCCCGGACTTGGGCATGCCATCGCCTCCCCGTATGGTCGCCGCCGTGCGCCGGCGGTCGCTGGTACTCTCGCGTCCGCTCAGGCGTACTCGTTGCGCAGCTTCGTCTCGCCGCGCTCGATCCGGCCCAGGTTCTCGAGCAGAATGTCGATCACGTTCTCCTCGTAGGCGGCGGTCTCGCCGGCGGTGTGCGGCGTGATGATCACGTTCGGCATGCTCCACAGCGGCGAGGTCGCCGGCAGCGGCTCCTCGACCGTGACGTCGATGCCGGCCGCGCCGAGCCGGCCGGAGCGCAGCGCCGAGATCAATGCCGGCTCGTCGACGACCGCACCGCGGGCGACGTTGATCAGGCTGGCTCCGGGCTTCATGGCGGCGAACGCCGCGGCATTGATCAGGTTGGTGGTCGCCGGCGACATCGGGCAAGTCAACGCGACGAAATCGGCCCGCGGCAGCGCCTTCAGAAGGTCGGCGTCGGCCAGCACCTCGTCGGCACCGGCAGCGCCCTTGGCGGGATCGCGGCGGACGCCGACTACCCGCATGTCGAAGGCCTTGGCCAGCCGCGCCAGCCGGCCGCCGATGCCGCCGAGCCCGACGATCACCAGCGTCTTGCCGTGCAACTCGTCCTCGCGCAGCGCCGGATCGGCGATCATGCCGCGCCAGTGCTTGTTGTGCTGGTTGTCGCGCGCCACATGCAGCTGCCGGGCGAGGCTCAGGATCAGCGCAATCGCGTGCTCGGCAACAGCGCGGGCGTTGACGCCCTGGGCACTGGCGAGGCGAATGCCGAGCGACTTGAACCGCTCCACGTCGAACTGGTTCATTCCCGCGCTGACCGACTGCACGTAGCCGAGCCTGGGTGCGGCATCGAGCCATTCATTGCGCCACATCATCGAGGCGCAGACGATGTCGGCGCGGCCGAGATGGGCGCGCGCCTCGTCAGGCGTGCGCGTCTCGATGTATCCGATGCCGGTATTGCGGCGGGCGAGGCATTCGCCCAGCCGGTAGGCGGCATGGGCGAACAGCACGACGATGTCGGATCGTTCCGGCAGTGTTCGTGCCGTCGTGGCGGTGGTGGTCATTGGCTCATGAACCCCTTCCTGGCGAATGCGGCGCGAACTCCAGGCGCCCGTACCTGGTCCAGGAATGCCCTGGCAGCTTCCAGGTTGAGCGGTCGGGCGGTGATCGCGGCCTGATAGATCGTGACCTTCTGCAGCTCGGCCGGCAACGGGCCGACGAGCTTTACGCCCTTGACCGGCAGGATCTCCGAGATCTGATGCAGGCCAAGCTCGATCTCGCCCTTGCCGACCGGCTCGACGACGTAGCCGCCGGCAAGGTAGGTCGTCTTCGCCTTGATCTGGTCAGCGATGCCGAGGCGCTCGAAAACCTCGGCCAGATGCTTGCCGCTGGTGCCGGTCGCCGGGTCGATCATCACGATCGATTTTGCCGCCAGCAATGTCGCCTTGAACGCGTCTGCGGACGAGATGTCGGGCGCGGCGGCATTCTGGTTGACCGCGACGCCGACGCCGACCCGCCCGACCTCGGTGATGCTGTCCGGCGCGACGTAGCCCTTCTTGACGGCCTCCTCCATCGCCTCGGCCGAGAGCACCACGATGTCGGCCCCTCCCGCCTCGACCGCGAGCCGTTTCATCAGCGCGCCCATCGGGGCGTAGTCGGGCAGGGCCCCTCGGCTGGTGGACCTGGTAAACCCGGCGATGACCTCGCTGACCGCGCCCTTGGCGGCGCCTCCGGACCAGATGACGAGGTCGTTCGCCGCGACGGGCCCGGCAGGCAACATAAGCAGCAGGAGCGCCGACGTGGCGGATCTCAGATTTGGCATCATGACGGGTTGCACTCCTTGTGGCCAGAAACCCCGCCGCAGGATAAACGCAAGCGGGACGGTCGAGAAGTCCAAGTAGAGCACCGCATCGGGCGGCGCATATCGAAGATGACAGGAGCGAACCGATGGCAACTGCCAGGCCGCAGGCCAAGCCGACCTTGTTGATCCAGAACGAGCAGACGGTCACTACCGAGTGGAGGTTTGCGCCTGGCGCCGAGACCGGCTGGCATCGCCACGGCATGGATTACGTCGTGGTGCCGATGACGACCGGCAAGTTGCTGCTCGAAGAGCCCGGCGGGACGGTGCGCGAGGCGCCGCTGACCGCCGGCAAGCCCTACTTCCGGGGCGAGGGCGTCGAGCACAATGTAGTCAATGCCAACGACTTCGAGTTCGTCTTCATTGAGATCGAGATCAAGAAGCGCGGCTGAGCCCGGCGGCAGTGCCGCTCAATAGAGGCGGGTGCGGAAGTACTGCAGCATCAGCTCGTCGACGCGGCCGCTGGCGCGGACGCGGCGCAAGGCACCGTTGAGGTCGGATTTCAGCTTGGGATCCGACTTCGGCACCGCGATTGCAATGCCCTCGCCGAAATAGCGCGGTTCCAGGAACGGGCCGCCACGCAGCTCGCAGCATTCCTTCGACGCCGTGCCGTTGATCCACAGCACCAGGCTGACGCCGTCGTCGAATACGAGGTCGAGCTTGCCTTGCATCAGCGCGTCGCGGGCACGCTCGGGCGTTTCGAACGGCTGGATCTGACCGAGCCGGAAGAATTCCGTCAGATACGCCTCGTGCGCCGTGCCCTTGACTACGCCGATGCGCCTGCCTTCGAGGCCGTCCGGCGTGATCTCGAGCTTGATGCCCTCGCGCGGACCGGCGAAACGGGCCGCGGTGTGGAAGTAGCGATCGGTAAAGTCGACCAATTTCAAGGCTCTTAGCGTTGACCACGTGTCCGGCGATGGCGGCATCGGCCTCGCCGCGGGCGACCGCCACCAACAGTTCCTCCCATGGCCGCACCTGGATGTCACAGGCAACGTTGAGCTCGAGGCAGATGGCGCGGGCCAGATCGACGTTGAAGCCGGTCAGCACGCCCTCGTCGTCGAAATAGTTGAACGGCGGATACTCGCCCTCGGTCAGCACCCGCAGCACCACCCGCCGCTCGGCGGTGGGCGAGCTTTCAGGCAGCGGCGCGGTCTGCGCCATGACGCACGGGGCGATGCCCGCCAGCGCCAGCATCGCCACCGCGGCAAGCACGAGCTGCCGCCTCGATCGCCGTATGGGATGCGCCTCGGATGGTGCCATCTGAAGTTCCGGATTGATGAAGCTGGGCAAATACCCGGCTCGCGCCGGGTGTCAGCCTGAGCAAGGATTCGCGGCGAAATCATGCCAGCCGGCCGGGGAATTGGCATCGCACGCCAGGAAGCATGACTGCACAGACCATGCGACCGACGATGCGACCGCAACCTGTAAAGCGATTCCCCGCTGAGATCGACAGCAACTCCACCGAGCCGGGCTCCCAGGCCGCCCTCGCCCTGCGCCACCGGGAATATGCCTTCCTGCTGACGGCCCAGGTCGATCCGGCACAGCTGGCCGGCGCCATCGAGCGTGCGGCGCGGCTCAATGTCGAACCACACGAGGTGCTTCTGGCCGAGGGTTTCCTGACGCCGCAACGCTACGTCGAGGCGGTGGCGGCCTACATCGGCGTTGCGCCGCTGCGGATCGGACAACTGCCGCTTGGACGGTTCGACCTCGTCGATGGCACCGCGCTGGCGCCCTGGGCACTGATGTCGCTCGCGGACGAGATGACGACGCAGGGGCGCACGGTGGTGTTGGCCACGCCCGATGCGATCGACAGCCTCGAGGTCAGGCAAGTTCGCGGCGCTCGGCTCAGGACCGCCGTTCGCGGTTTGCGCGGTCTCGATCCGGAGCTGTCGGCGGCCGGACCGGTTCGACTGTGGCAGCTCGTTGCGCTGATCGTCATCGTCGGGCTCGTCGTAGGCGGCGGCTTCATCGCACCGCTGCCGACGCGGACGGTGCTGATGGTTTGCGTGAGCCTGCCGTTTTTCGCAGTCGTGGTGTTCCGTGTGGTCGTGCTGTTCACGCTGCTCGGCGATATCGTCAGCCCGTTCGGTCGGTCGAGGCGGAGCTCGATCGCGGACGGCGATCTGCCATCCTATTCCGTGCTGGTGCCGCTGTTCCGCGAGGTGGCCGTACTGCCCGATCTGGTCGACGCGCTGAGCCGTATCGACTATCCGCCGGCGAAGCTCGATTGCATGCTGGTCCTCGAGGCCAGCGACCGCGCGACGATCGCCGCCGCCCGGGCGATCGCGCTGCCGCCGTTCATGCGCATCGTGGTGGTGCCGGACTGCACCCCGCGCACCAAGCCGAAGGCGCTCAACTATGCGCTGCAGCTGGCGCGCGGCGAGCTCGTCGCCGTCTACGATGCCGAGGACGTGCCGGACCCCGGGCAACTGCGCGCCGCGGTGCAGGCGTTTGCCGCCGGCGGGCAGCGGGTCGTCTGCGTGCAGGCCGAGCTCGCGATCCACAACGCCTCGGACAGCTGGATAACGCGGCAGTTCGCGCTCGAGTACGCCGCCCTCTTCAGGGGGCTGCTGCCGGCGCTGGCGCGATTGCGGCTGCCGATCCCGCTCGGCGGAACGTCAAATCACTTCCGGCGCAGCTTTCTCGACGCGTCCGGCGGGTGGGACCCGCACAACGTGACCGAGGACGCCGATCTCGGCATTCGCATCGCCAGGCGCGGCGGGCTCGTCGCCACCATCCGGTCGGTCACCTGGGAGGAAGCGCCATCGCGACTGCAGCCGTGGATCCGGCAGCGCACGCGCTGGCTCAAGGGCTGGCTGCAAACCTACCTGGTGCACATGCGCAACCCCGCGCGGCTGCTGCGCGAGCTCGGCCTGGTGTCGTTCCTGGCATTCCAGGCGCTGATGGGCGGCATCCTGTTGTCGTGCCTGCTGCATCCGCTGTTCTACATCTGGATGGGCTGGGAGCTGTGGACCGGCGAGTTCCTGTCGGCCCCGGCGAGCACGATCGGGCACGGTTTCCTGGTCATGGCCTGCTTCAACCTGGTCGCCGGGATCGGCGCCGCCATGGTCACCGCCGCGATCGCCGCCTCGCGCGAGGCTGGCCAATCGACGCTGCCGCACGTGCTGCTGATGCCGATCTACTGGCTGCTGATCTCGTGGGCGGCATGGCGGGCAATGCTGCAGCTCGGCTTTGCGCCGCACCTGTGGGAGAAGACCGAGCATGCGCCGCGACGCAGGCCGGTCGTCACTGCCAGCCCCGGCGTCCGCCCGGCGCGGGAAGCAGGGGTCAGCGCCGGCCGCCGAAACCGCCAACCTGGTTGAAGGCGGTCCAGTTGCTCTCGAGGATCAGGAACGCGACCAGCAGCAGGAACAGCCCGCTCGGCAACGATTTGACCGCGAGATAGGCGATCCACGCGGCGATCGCCAGGCCGAGCGCCGAGACGATGCGTTGCGCCCAGATGCCGCCGAGCACCTTTCCGAGGATCGCGTCGAGCGCGTGGCCGCCGTCGAGCGGAAAAGCCGGCAGCAGGTTGAAGGCCGCCAGATAGAAGTTGATCGTCGACAGCTGGAACAGCGCGAAGGCGAGCATCGACTTGCCGCTGCCCTGGGCGGTCGCCGCCAGCGCGCCCGTCGCGTAGATCAGGCCGATATTCGCCGCCGGTCCGGCGAGATAGATGACGACGCGGGCGAAGGCGCTGCGCGGCAACGAGCTGGCGAAATGCGCAATTCCGCCGAGGCCGGTCAGGTCGATGTGGGTGACGCTGGTCTTGAACAGCCGAGCGGCGGCGGCGTGGCCGAGCTCATGCAGCAGGATCGAGCCGAAAATGCCGGCGATCACGACCAGTCCGGCCGACATCACCTGGGTGTTGCCGCTGGTGAAATACTGGCTCGAGGACACCAGCAGGACCAGCACGAAGAACATGTCGAGAAAGATCGCGATGCCAGCGATCCGCCCGATCTCGATGCGTGTGCCCATCGAAGTCCCCTGCCCGCCGAATTCACGCGGCGCCAACTGCCCTGACGATACCGCTTCTGATCCTGATTGAATGATCAAGGCCGCTCGGCCCAGCCAGCGGGGTCTCAGCTCTTGATCTTCGCCTTCCTCGCCGCCAGCGTGCGCAGGCGCAGCGCATTGAGCTTGATGAAGCCCTGGGCGTCCTTCTGGTCGTAGGCGCCCTTGTCGTCCTCGAAGGTGACGAGGGTC
Source organism: uncultured Alphaproteobacteria bacterium (assembly GCA_963750535.1). Lineage (GTDB taxonomy): Bacteria > Pseudomonadota > Alphaproteobacteria > Rhizobiales > Hyphomicrobiaceae > JAKFWF01. The sequence continues at coordinate 171,382 of CAVVRF010000048.1, forward strand.
GAGGAATAGAGCGACTTCGGGCTCGACCGGCCGGTGACGATGACGTTGCCCTTGTAAAGCTTGAGCGAGACCTCGCCCTCGACCTGCTCCTGGCTCTTGTCGATCAGGGCCTGCAGCATCTCGCGCTCCGGCGAGAACCAGAAGCCGTTGTAGATCAGCTCGGCGTAGCGCGGCATGATGTCGTCCTTTAGGTGCGCCGCGCCGCGGTCGAGGGTGATGCTCTCGATCGCCCTGTGCGCCGCCAGCAGGATGGTGCCGCCCGGCGTCTCGTAGACGCCACGCGATTTCATGCCGACGAAGCGGTTCTCGACCAGGTCGATGCGGCCGATGCCATTGTCGTGGCCGAGCTTGTTGAGCGCGGTGAGCAGTGTCGCCGGGCTCATCGGCTTGCCGTTGATGCTGACGGCATCGCCTTGTCTGAAGCCGACCTTGATGTCGGTTGGCTTGTCGGGCGCCTCCATCGGCGAGATCGTCCGCTGATAGACCATCGGGGGCGCCTCGATCGCCGGGTCCTCCAGCACCTTGCCCTCGGAGGACGAGTGCAGCAGGTTGGCGTCGACCGAATAGGGCGCGTCGTTCTCCTTGCCCTTGGCGATCGGGATGTCATGGGTGCGGGCGAACTCGAGCAGCTCGGCGCGGCCCTTGAATGCCCACTCGCGCCACGGCGCGATGATCTTGATGCCGGGCTCCAGCGCGTAATAGGTGAGCTCGAAGCGCACCTGGTCGTTGCCCTTGCCGGTGGCGCCGTGGCAGACGGCGTCGGCTCCGGTCCGCCGGGCGATGTCGATCTGCGTCTTGCCGATCAGCGGTCGCGCGATCGACGTGCCGAGCAGGTAGACGCCCTCGTAGACGGCATTGGCGCGGAACATGGGGAACACGAAGTCGCGGACGAACTCCTCGCGCAGGTCCTCGATGAAGATATTTTCCGGCTTGATGCCGAGCTTCAGTGCCTTCTCGCGGGCCGGGCCCAGCTCCTCGCCCTGGCCGAGGTCGGCGGTGAAGGTGATCACCTCGCAGCCGTACTCGCTTTGCAGCCACTTGAGGATGATCGAGGTGTCGAGGCCGCCCGAGTAGGCCAGCACGACCTTCTTCACGCCACCCTTGCCCGCACCCTGGGATGCCGCCTTCGTCGCCATATTCCGCCTCTTCCGAAATGTCGCTGTCCGGCCGCACTATAGGTGGGATGGGCGCCGCCGCAATATGCTTTGGGCGCGGCAATGACGACGGCGGGCGCAGAATTCGACCTGCTTGGGCGTCAGGCCGGCCGCTGCCGGCGCTTCAGCCGCATGAGTCGCTGCTCGCGGTCGTAGACCGCCTCGCCGCCGGGCATTCGCACGTCGCGGACCAACTCCAGCACGTGGCGCTCCGGCGCCGCCGTCATCCGGGTGCCGACGAAGCTCGCCATCAGGCCGACCGGCACGGTGAAGACGCTGACGAGCCCGCTCGGCACGCCGAACCAGCTGCTCTCGCCGGCGATGATGGCGAGCACCGCGGTCGCGAATCCCGTTGCCACTCCGAACAGGGCGCCGGTGGTGGTGAGGCGCTTCCACCAGATCGACAGCACGACGACCGGAAAAGCGGTCGCGCCGCAGATGCCGAGCGCCCACAGCGCCAGCTGCAGCGGGTCGGCCGGCAGCTTGAGCGCGAGCAACGCGCCGGTGACAGCGGTCGCGGCAGTCGCGGCCCTGGCGACCAGCAGCCGCGGGCCCGCTGCCGGCGCCTCCCACTGGCTGCCGTTGATGACATCCTCGGCGAGGATCGAGCCCATGGCGAAAATGGCGGAGCTGGCGCCGCACAGCGCCGCGGCAAGGCCGCCCGCCAGCGCCAGGTATGCGAGCACCGCCGGGAAATGGTTGGCGATCGGCAACCAGAACAGCACGGTATCGCGCTTGAACAGGAAACTCGACATCGGCAGTTGCGGCTGGCGGCCGTCGACGGCGGCGTGCCCGGCCTCGGCCAGGGCATTGAACCACTCCGGCAGTTGCTCCTGGCTCTGCCCGACGAGCTGGGTCATGACGACCTCGCGCTGGAATACCGCGACCGCCGAGGCGGTCAGCATCAGCGCGCCGAAGACGAACACCGCCCAGCCGAGCGACTTCCGCGCCTCGTACACCCCAGGCGTGGCGCCGATCCTGGGGAACAGCCAGGGGGCGACCGCAACGCCCATCATCAGCGCGAACGAGACCAGGATGTAGCTGCCCGGGCCGATGCTGCCGAAGGGATGCGCCATGCGCCGCGTCAATGGTTCGAGGCCGCCGCCGGCCAGATCGAACGCAAGCGGCGACAGCACCGGCATCGCGATGCCGCGGACGTCCTCGAGCCGCCCGACCGCACGCAGGATCGGGCCATGGCTGAACTGGGCCAGCGGAAAGTTGGTGACCTCGGTCGCGACGATGGCGGCCGGAACGACCATCGCGATCAGAACGGCGAGCGCGGCGGCGGTGCCGGCCCAGCTCAGCGAGCGCATTCCGCCGAGCCCGATCATCGCCAGGATCGCGACTGCCAGCGCCACCGCCATCAGCTCGCCCGCGGCGCCGGTGAGCAGGGTCGCCGCGATCAGGCCGATCTTCAGCTCCGCAACGATGATCAGCAGCAACGGCACCGATAGGGTCGCCGCGGCGACGAGCCGCAACATCCGGCTATCGAACCGCCGGCCGAGATAGCTCGGCAACGTGTAGGACCCGAACTTGCGCATGTAGGGCGCCACCAGGATCGCGCAGACCACCATGCCGGCGACGACGCCGTTGACGACGCTCCAGGCATCGATGCCGTTCATCATCAGCAGGCCGGTGACCGAGACCACGCCGACGCCACCCAACGCGGAAGTTGCAAGCCCCAGTCCGGTGAAGAAAGCCGGGACTCGCCGGCCGGCCACGAAATAGTCGGCCGGCTCCCGTGTCAGCGTCGCGCTGCCAATCGCCACATACAACACGAGCGGACCAATGAACACCGTCCAGCGCAGCGTGCTGTCGGATGCCCCCAGCTGCTCGGCGATCAGCGCCAGCAGCACCAGGGACAGGAAGGCGCTGACGAAGATGCCGAAATAAGTGCCGAGGCGCGGATTGATGCGGCGCTTGCTGTGAGCGGTGGGCATGGTCAACGCCTGTCGCTGCCGGGACGAGGTTGGGCGGGCATCAGTGGTCCTCGTGGGCCCCGTGCCAGTGGTCGACGGCGTCCTGGCGATTGACGTAGGAGGCAATTGTGAACAGGGCGATGATGATCAGTCCATGCCCGACCAGGAAGTAGCCCAACGGAAAACCGAGGAATTTGTTCGAATTCAGCCGCTCCGCGTACAGCGGGAACACCACCAGGACCATCAGGAACGGCAACAGGCTGGCGATCATCTGCATCTTGGTGTGCCGCCAGTAGGGCTTGCGCTCATTGCGTTGGATCATCGCCACCGTCCCCCATTGGAGCAACTGATTGCCGGTCGGTGTGGACCGAATTACGGCGGCGGCGGGTACTCCGTCCAGGCCAACAATAATCGATGACGTCGCAAACATCGTTGGTGCAACGGTTTTCAACTGGCATTACAATAACCTGATGTGGTTGGCGCCCTGACCCATTTCAGCCAGTTGCCGCGGTCGAGTGGCTGAGTTGACCTCCGGTGCATGCGCGACCGCGACCTCGCGGAGACGATCCATGACTACGACTTGCATCGTGATTGTCGATGACCACCCGTTGTTCCGGGGCGCGCTCGCGCAGGCGCTCAGCAGCTCGATCGATGCGGTCGAGATAATGCAGGCGGGGTCGCTTGACGAGCTCATTTCCTTGTTGGCGGCCGATAACGGCATCGATCTCATTCTGCTCGATTTGTCGATGCCCGGCGTGCAGGGCCTGTCGGGACTGCTGTACATGCGGGCCGAGCACCCGGCGATCCCGGTCGTCATCGTGTCGGCGAGCGAGGATGCGGCCACCATCCGCAAGGCGATCGAATTCGGCGCGTCCGGCTATGTGCCGAAGTCGCTGTCCGTCGAGCAGATCAGGGAGGCGGTCCGCAAGGTGCTGGAAGGTGCGGTGTGGACCCCGCCCGAGATCGAGATCGGCCAGACCGAGAAGGGCGCTGGCCAGGCGATCGCCCGGCTGTCGACGCTGACGCCGCAGCAGGTGCGGGTGCTCATGATGCTGGGCGAAGGTCTACTCAACAAGCAGATCGCCTACCGGCTCGGGGTCTCCGAGGCGACGATCAAGGCGCACGTCTCGGCAATACTGCAGAAGCTCGGCGTCGACAGCCGCACGCAGGCGGTGATTGCCATCAACAAGATCGGCAAGGGCGAGTGGTCGGCGACCGGCTAGCCGCTTGCTTTCATGAAGGCGGCGGCACCGGCGCCGAGCAGTTTCGGCACATGGTTGTAGATGTAGCGGCAGCCGTCGGCGAGCACCCCGGGCAGGGTCTCGGCAGTGGCTGGCATGCCCGGTGTCTTGCCCGCCGCCCTGATCTTGGCCAGCGTCGTCGCGATCGCTTCGGCAACCGGCGGCGCTTTCGGATTTCCAGGATAGCCCATCGACTGCGACAGGTCGGATGGGCCGATGAAGAACACGTCGATGCCGTCGACCTTGAGGATTTCGTCGACGTTGGGCAGTGCCGCCTCGTGCTCGATCTGCACGCAGACCAGCGACTGCGCGTTGGCCTCAGCGGCGAAATCCGCCATCTTCGCGCCGAGCCCCCAGCGATCCGGCCGCGTGCCGGCAGCCAGGCCACGGCCGGCGCCGGGTCCGAACTTGACCGCTGAAACGGCTCGCCGGGCATCGTCGGCGGTGTTGACGTGCGGCACCTGGACGCCCATCACGCCGCGATCCATCAGCCCGGTGATGTCGGTTGCGGTATTCGATCGGGGCCGGCCGATCGGCGTGATCCCGACCGCATCCGCCGCCATGCACATCAGCTCGACGTCGCCAGGCCCGATCGAGCCGTGCTCGCAATCGAGCAGCACCCAATCGAACCCGGCATGGCCCAGCATCTCGACCATTTGCGGCGACGGGAACATTACCGAGCAGCCGAGCGCGGCCTGGCCGGCCGCAAGCTTCGCCTTCAAGCGGTTGGGCTTCATCGGACGATCTCCTCGACGCGGCGGGTGGTCTGCCGCTGCAGCACCCGTTCGCGATAGAAGGTATAGAGGCCGGCCGCGCTGACCGCCACGATGCCGATCAACGCGGGCACATCAGGCACGTGCCGCCAGATGGCGAAATCGAGCATCAGCGCCCAGACGATGCCGGCATAGCGGAACGGCGCGACGAGCGAGATTTCGGCCGCCCGGACAGCGGTGATGATGCACAGCTGGCCGAGCATGGAGCATACACCGGCGAGCAGCAGCATCAGCAGGACGCCGGGAGAGGGCGTGTGCCATTGCTCGATCAGCGCGCCAACAAGGCTTCCAATCGTCACCACCACGGCGCAGACGCCGAGGATGAGCGGCGTCGGCAGCAACGGATCGATACAGCGCGTCGAGATATCGCGCGTGGCGGCGCCGATCACCGACAGGATGGCGGCAATCGCCCACCAGTTGAAGGCGCTGGTGCCCGGCTTGACGATCAGCAGCGCGCCGAGCAGCCCGACGGCGACCGCGCTCCATCGCCGCCATCCGACCTGCTCGCCGAGAAACAGCGCCGAGCCGGCGGTCAACGTCAGCGGCGCGATCTGCAGCACCGCCATGATGTCGGCGAAGTGCATCCGGCCGAGTGCCGCCTGGAACAGCAGCGATGCGGTGACGTCGCTCGATGCCCGCAGCGCCATGGCGCCGCTCCAGGCGCGCCTGATCTCGGTGAAGGCTCCGGTGAGCCAGGCGAAGGTGAGCACCAGCGTCGCCGAGGTGAGGCTGCGCACGAACATCGTCTCGGTGGTCGGCAGCGTGGCGGCCGAGAGCTTCATCATCGCGTCGCCGGAGCAGAACAGCGCCGTGGCGGTCACCATGGCGACGATGCCACGGGTGGCGCTGGAGGCGGAGCGCAACACCCTCATCGTCTGATTCCAGCGGCCGCTTCAGCCTCCCGCCTGCGGACGCTTTCGCGATGAAATGTGTACACGCCGGCCGTCACCACGATGACGATGCCGAGCCATGTCATGCGGTCCGGGACCTCGCCGAATATGACGTAGCCCCACATTAGCGCGACCAGCATGCCCGAATAGCGGAACGGGGCGACGACCGAGATCTCGCCGGCGCGCATGGCGACGATCGCGCCGTAGTAGCCGCCCGACACACCCAGGGCCGACAGCATCAAGCCGCCGGTCATGCTCCATTCCGGCGTGATCCAGGTCTCGAACGGCAGCCCGAGCAGGCCGGAGGCGCTCACCGCCGCCGCCGACACCAGGATCAGCAGCGGGATCGGCACGCCGCTGCCCATGTGCCGGGTGATGAGGTCCCTGGCGCATACGAACAGCACGCAGCCCACGATCAGCAAAGCGGCCGGATTGAACGAGCTCGATCCTGGCCGGATGATCAGCAGCACGCCGACGAGGCCGACGGCGGTCGCAAGCCAGCGCCGCCAGCCGACCGGCTCGCTGAGGAAGATCGCCGCGCCGGCGGTCACCGCCAGCGGCGTGAACTGGCCGATCGCCGCGGCGTCGGCGAACGGCAGTTGCATCAGGCCGGTGAAGAACAGCACCGTCGAGGCGACCTCGGTGAAGGTCCGCACGGCGACCATCGGGGTCCAGGCCAGCCTGATCTTGAGGATCGCACCGGTCGCCACCGCGAGCACCGCGACCAGCAGGAATGCGAACAGGCCGCGCAAGGAACATGATCTGCCCGACCGGCATCTCGCGCCCGACGATCTTGATCAGCGTGTCGCTCGAGACGAAGCAAGCCATGCTGACCACCATCGCGGCGATGCCCTGCGCATTCGTGCCGCGCGCAACATCAGCGCTTCGGATGTTGCCGATCGTCGTTGCCATGCCTGTCGAGCGTCCCTCGAGCGCGGCGCGATTCGTTGGGTCCGATCGCGCAAAGCGCACTTTTGCCACGGGCGCGCAAATGGTTAAAGCGGCATGCGCGCATGGCTCGTCTGTTGCGACCCGCGCGGGGCGGGCCGCCACGCCGGCAACACTGTCACACTAGCTGCCGCGGGCCGCCTCGGTCAGCGCCGCGGGCAGCTCTTGCGCCAGGATTGCGAGATCCGATGGTTGCCCGGCGCTGACGCGAATGCAGCGGTCGAGCGGCGCAACCCCCGGCATGCGTACGAATACCCCGCGCGCGATCAATGCACCGAGCACGCGGCGGGCGAAATCGCCGTCACGTCCGCAATCGATGGCAACGAAGTTCGTGGCCGACGGCAGCGCCTTCAGGCCATTGGCCGCCGCGATCTCGCCGATCCGCTCCTTGGCGGCGGCGACCTTGGTCACCACTTCGCGCGAGGTAGTCGCTGGTCGCCGAGCGCGGCGAGTGCACCGGCCTGGGAGATCCTGGTGACGCCGAAGTGGTTGCGGATCTTGTCGAAACTCTTGATCACACTGGCTTCGCCAAGGATATAGCCGATGCGCGCTCCGGCCATCCCATAGGCCTTCGAGAACGTGCGGAAACGCAGCACCTGCGGGTTCGCGATATCGATCCTCGGCAGCACGCCGGCGGGCGCGAAGTCGCCGTAGGCCTCGTCGAGGCACAGCACCACGCCCGGCGGCAACTGGTCGATGAAGCGCTGCACGTCATCGGCGCTCCACCACGACGCCATCGGGTTGTCGGGGTTGGCGAAATAGATCATCCGGGCGTTCTCGGCGCGGGCCAGGCGCAGAAGCTGCTCGGGATCCTCGCGGTCCTGCACGTAGTCGGTGAACACCAGCCGCCCGCCATAGCCGGTGACGTGGAAGTTGAACGTCGGGTAGGCGCCGCGCGAGGTCGCCACCGTGTCACCCGGGTCGATGAAGAGCCGCACGGTATAGCCGAACATGCCGTCGATGCCCTCGCCGACCATGACGTTCTCGGGCCTGACGCCGTGGTGGGCGGCGATCGCCACCTTGAGATCGTGGTTCTCCGGATCGCAGTACATCCAGCAGTCGGCCGCCGCCGTGGTCATCGCCGCGATCGCCTTCGGCGACGGCCCGAACACGCTCTCGTTGGCGCCGATGCGGGCGCGAAATTGTGCGCCGCGCGCTCGCTCCTGCGCCTCGGGTCCGACGAACGGCACGGTGGACGGCAGATCGGCACAAAGTCGCGCCTGACGAGGCGCCTGGACTCGCTGCTGCACGGGAAGCTCCTGATCGGTGAATTCGCGCTCTCAATAGCTGGCGCGGGCGGCTGTTACAACAAGCCGAGCTCGGCCAGCTCCCGGCGCATCTTGGGCGGCAGCTGCGCGATTCCGTCCTTCCGGCCGCCGGCAAGGTCGGGCGGGGCGTCTTCCGGGGCGAGGTAGCGCCAGCCCTGGAACGCCTTGCGCACCACCGGGCGGACCGGGACCAGCGCCGGATCGAGCAGGATCAGGCAGCACGGCGTGCCATCGGCCTTGCTGCCGGAATCGAAGCCGACGATGCGCTGCCGCACCTGGATGACGCCCTTGATCACCCAGTACAGCGAGCCGCCGCCGACGATCTCGTCCTGCCGCTTCGGTACCATGCGGGTCGAGTGAAACAGCCGCGGCTTCTGTCCGGCGCGCTTCTGCTCGGCGATCCGACCGCGCTGCCAGGCGTCGAGATCGCCGATGCTTTCGGCGCCGACGCAGAGCTTGATGATGTGAAGTGTCATGGACGAGCGCCCAGGCTGTGACTGCCATCACTATAGCGCAGCCGGCGACCGGTGCGGAAATCGCGCTGGCGGGCCTGGGGAAAACCTGGCCGCGGCGTCACGCCGGCACGTGATAGAACTCCCGGTACCAGGCCACGAACCTGGCGATGCCCTCCTCGATCTGCGTCGTCGGATGGAAGCCGATCGCCTGCGACAGGGAAGCAATGTCGGCGCAGGTATCGGGGACGTCGCCGGGTTGCATCGAGAGGAAGTTCATCTTGGCTTTCCGGCCGAGCGCGTCCTCGATGCAGGCGATGAATTGCAGCAGCTCCACCGGCTGGCTGTTGCCGATGTTGTAGAGCCGATAGGGCGCCGACGAGGTCGCCGGGTCGGGCTGCGCGCCGGCCAGTCCGGGTCCGGGCCCGGAATATGATCGAGCACCCGCACGACGCCTTCGACGATGTCGTCGACATAGGTGAAATCGCGGGAGTGATGGCCGTGATTGAACACGTCGATGGGCTCGCCGGCCAGGATCCGGCGGGTGAATATGAACGGCGACATGTCCGGCCGTCCCCACGGTCCATAGACCGTGAAGAAGCGCAGCCCGGTCACCGGCATGCGGTAGAGGTGCGCATAGGAATGCGCCATCAGCTCGTTGGCCTTCTTGGTGGCGGCGTAGAAGCTCACCGGATGGTCGACGTTGTCGTGCTCGCTGAACGGCACCTTCGTGTTGGCGCCGTAGACCGAGCTGGTCGAGGCATAGACCAGGTGCTCGACCTTGCCGTGCCTGCAGCCTTCGAGGACGTTGAGAAATCCGAGCAGGTTGGCCTCGGCATAGACGTGCGGGTGCTCGAGCGCGTAGCGAACTCCCGGCTGGGCCGCGAGATTGACGACCCGGCGCGGCCGATGATCCGCGAACACACGCTCCATCGCCTTCCGGTCGGCGAGGTCGACGCGGGCAAATGTGAACCGGGGCCGTGCCGCAAGGCGGGCGAGCCGCGCCTCCTTCAGCGTCACGTCGTAGTACGGACTGAGGTTGTCGAGCCCGACGACCTCGACGCCGCGCGCCAGCAAGGCTTCCGAAACGTGGTAGCCGATGAAGCCGGCCGCGCCTGTCACTAGAACCTTCATTGCCATGCTCCGGGAGGCGGGCGCCATGTCTGAGCAGTAGAGAATGATCCCCAGGGTTGCAACATTGCCATCTTCGCCCTAGCCGGCTGCAGCCCGGCCCTTGCGCACGTCATCCCAGCCCGCGATGACGCGCCGCGCGATGTCGGTCCAGTCGTGCTCGGCGACGACGAAGTCGCGGGCGGCGGCGCCCATCGCCTCCGTCGCCTGCGGATCGGCCAGTGCCAACTCCATCGCCGCGATCAAGGCGTCGGTGTCGTTCTTCTCGAACAGCCATCCGGTCTGGCCATGGCGAACGATGTCGGCAATCGCGGCGACATTCGAGCCGATCACCGCCTTGCCCATCGCCATCGCCTCGAACGGCTTCAGCGGCGACACGATCTCGGTCACCTCGATGCCCCGGCGGGGATAGACCGCGACGTCGACCAGGGAATAGAGGTCGGGCACCAGCTCGAACGATACGTGACCGGTCAATATCGTGACGTCGGCGATGCCGAGGCTGTCGACCGCCTTGCGCACGTCGGCGCTTTGCGCGCCGTCGCCGACGAGCAGCAGCTTGAAGTGGCGGCCGCGGGCCTTCAGCGCCGCCGCCGCCGCGCAAAGGTCGAGCAGGCCCTCGTAGTGGACGAAGCTGCCGACGAAGCCGAACACCATTTCGCTGCCGATACCGTACTTGACGGCAAGCTTGTTGTTGCGCTCCAGCGGCTGGAAGCGCTCGACGTCGACGCCGTTGGGGGCGAGCCGGAAGCGGCTGGTGTCGCAGCCGCGCCGCGCCATCTCGTCGCGAACGCCGGAGGTGATGGCGAAGACCAGATCGGCCGCGCTCGCAATCTCGCTTTCCATGCGGCGAAACAGCTCGAAATGATCGCTGGCGGCGTACAGCGGCGTGGTCGAGGCACGGGTCACCTCCATCAGGCCGCGCATCTCGTACACGAACGGCAGGCCCAATCGCTTCGCCGCGGTCAGGGCGGGCAGGCCGACGAGCCAGTTGGTGGCGCTGTGGATCATGTCGGCGCCGCAGGCGAGCGCGAGGTGGCAGATGCGGTTGGCGTGGGCGTCGATATAGGCATCGAGGGGCAGGCTCTGGTTGCTCATGCCCGGACTGCCGAGGCGAACGTATTGCACGCCGTCGAGCTGCTCGAACGACTGCAGCGGCGTTGACCGCCTGGCATCCCACGGGAAGCCCGGTCGGGTGCACGCGATCACGTCGCCGCCGGCATTGATGAGCCCGCGCAATAGGTAGTGGCTGCGTGTATCGTAGCCGGCGGTTTCGTACGGCAGGCCGCGCCACGTGCAGTAGAGCGTGCGGCCGGTCGCGCGGTTGATCGGGAGGTCCAATGGCTCCGGCCACGTGATCCGGGGCCGCTCGATCATCCTGACCCAGGCCGACAGCCGCCGCAGCTGCCGCATCGCCGCGCGCGTCGGTGCGCCGTCGAGCGCGGCCCGGACCTCGGCGGCGCGGTGGGCAACCTGCATGAAGTCGGCGGCGAGGAACGCGGAAGTGACCTCCGACAGCAGCGCGCGATCGGTCTGTTGCGCCAGCACCGTCAGCAGCGGCTGGCGGAACGTCGGATCGCGCGCATAGGTCTCGACCAGCTCCTTGGTGATGATCTCCGATGCCGTCTCGCCGGTCTCGGCGGCGCGCGTGGCAACGAGGCTGGCGAGATCGGTCTGCCGTGAGGCCGCGCCATGAGCTTGCGGCGCAGACCCGTCGTCCGGGCGCGCGTCCTCCGCCATCGCCTGACGCTGCAGCAGCGCCGCCCGCTCGTTCGCCAGATGCTCGATCTGATCCAGCAGCGATTGCAGCGCCTCGAACGAGACCTCGATATCGCCGGGGCCGGCAACGGTACGCTCGGCATGGGCCGCCGTCTCCCGCTCGAGCTCCCGATGAAGCTCCTCGAGGCTGCCGAAGGCGTTGGCCCTGGCGGCGGCGATCTCGCGCCCCGGCGGGTCATGGGTGGTGACATCCGCCGGCACGGCAAGGTCGATCGGCTCGCCGGCGATGCGAATGCGCAAGTCCTTCGGCGGGCTGTCGCCGAAGATCAGCCTGATCGGAATGTGGAAGGCGCATTGGCCGTTGCCGACGCCGGCGTGCACCAGGTCGTCGCGCAACTGATCAGCCGGCCAGCCGAGCAGAAATGTCCGGCCGGACCAGAGCTCGACATTGCAGCGCTCGAACCACGCCCCGTGCGCCCAGCCGACGACGACGCCGCCGCGCGTGGGATCGACGTAGGCGTCGGCCGCGATGCCGACCGATACCGGCGAGCCGGGAAGCTCGAACTGGCCGTCGGCAGTGGTGATCCTGATCTCGATGTCGGATCGGCATCGCGCGAGCGATTGGGCGAGGTCGACCCTGAAGCCCGACCGGTTGCCGCCGCCGACCGAGGCTCCGGCCTGCGTCGCCGATCGCGGTATGTCGGCAACGGCCGGCAACGCCGGTCCGCCGTTGACCGTCACCAGCAGCGGCACCGGTCGGTCGGGCGCGTCCTGATCGACGATGAATCCGGTCAGGACTCCCTCGACCAGACTTTCGATGCGTCCGCGGTAGTTCGGCATCTATCCCCTGGGTGCTCGACGTTTAGTCTGTTGCCGCGGGCGGTTCCGCCGCTGCCGGCGCGTCGAACACCGCCTTCAGCCGCAGATGGTCGACCTCGGCCTCGAGCGCCAGGGCGGTATCGACCAGCCGCTGCAGCATGCCGGCGCTGATGACCAGCCGGTTGCTGCCGGTCGGCAGGACGCCGGTCCGCTGCGGCGCCGACGGTGCTGTCTGCTTCGAGTGGGACAAGTGCGCTGCGCTCCCGGATTTGCGGCACCAACTCTCGCTATCGCACCATGCTATCCCATGCCGTCATGGTCGCGAAAGCGGCATGCAGGCCGGCGCCTGTATCAGTTGCGTTCCGACGACTTGCTGGCCAGCAGGCCGATGGCATCGACCACGACCTTGTTGAGGAACTTGTTGGGCGACATCCGCCGGAAGCTCTTGTGCCCGATCAGGAACACGCAGATGTCGGCCTGATCGCGCGCCGCGTCCGTGTCGGCACGCTTGACGTTCGGGCGTGCCGCGAGCGTCGCCGGCAGCTTCGACACCAGCGGATCGCATACGATGACGCTCAGATGATCGTGCGCGGCCAACAGCTCGACGATTTCCAGTGCGGGGCTCTCGCGCAGGTCCTCGACGTCGGCCTTGTAGGTCACGCCGTAGCAGGCGACCACCGGCTTCTTGAAGCGCTCGGCATGGGCCAGCACCTGCTCCACGACCCGATGCGGCTTGTCGTCGTTGACGTCGCGCGCGACGCGGATGAGACGGGCTTCCTGCGGCGCGCTGTCGATGATGAACCACGGATCGACCGCGATGCAGTGGCCGCCGACGCCGGCGCCCGGCTGCAGGATGCTGACACGCGGATGCTTGTTGGCCAGCGCGATCGCGCTCCAAACGTCGATGTCGAGCTTGTCGCAGATGATCGAAAGCTCGTTGGCGAACGCAATATTGACGTCGCGGTAGGCGTTCTCGATCAGCTTCACGAACTCGGCGGTCCGGCAGTCGGTCAGATGCGAGTTGCCGGAAACGAAGGTGTCGTAGAGGGCAAATGCCTTTTCGGCGCAGGCCTCGGACATGCCGCCGATGATGCGGTCGTTCAGCACCAGCTCGCGGACCATCTGGCCCGGCAGGATTCGCTCGGGGCAGTGGGCGATGAAGACCTGGGCCTCGCCCGAGACATCCTTGTAGGTCGGGAAACGCAGGTCCGGGCGCGTCGCCGCGAGCCGCGCGGTCAGGCGTTCCGTGGTGCCGACCGGCGAGGTCGATTCGAGCACGATGGTGGCGCCGGACCTCAGCACCGGCGCGATCAGGTCGCAGGCATTGTCGATATAGGACACGTCGGGCTTGTGGCCATCGGTGAACGGCGTCGGCACCGCCAGGATGTAGTAGTCGGCCTCGATCGGCGCCGACGCGGCCACGAGCCGTCCGGTCGATACCGCGGCGGTCAGCAGCATCTGCAGGTCAGGCTCGAAGAAATGCGCCTTGCCCTGATTGATCGAGGCGACGACGCCGGGGTTGGTGTCGAAGCCCACCACCTCGTGTCCGCGGCTCGCCAGCATCGATGCGACCGGCAGTCCGATATAGCCGAGGCCCATGACGCAGATCTTGCTCATCTGAGGAATTCCTTCGCGATAATGGTGGCGATCTGCTCGGCGGCGGTGCCATCGCCATAGGGAAATACCGGACGGGCCGTTCTCTTGTAGTGCTCGTGATCGTCCATCAGCCGGTCGACCTCGGCCTTCAGTCGCGCCGGATCGGTCCCCACCAGCGAGACCACCCCGGTCGCCAGCGCCTCCGGTCGCTCGGTCACGTCGCGCATCACCAGCACCGGCTTGCCGAGGGCCGGACCCTCCTCCTGGATGCCGCCGGAATCGGTGACGATGATGTGCGCGCGCTTCATCAGGTAGACCATGTCGAGGTACTCGACCGGCGGGATCAGGTGCACGTGGCTGGTCGATCCGAGCCGCGCCCGCACGATCGTGTCGACCTGCGGGTTCAAGTGCACCGGATAGAGCAGATCGGCATCGCCGCGGGACGCAATCCTCAGCAATCCCTCGCAGATTCGCTCGAAGCCGTCACCGAAGCTTTCGCGCCGATGGCCGGTCACCAGGACCAGCGGACGGCCGGCGTCGAGATAGTCGTAGCGCTGCCGCAGCTGCGCCACCGCCGGCCCGCCTTCGTCGAGCATGCCGGACACGTAGAGCAGGGCGTCGATGCCGGTGTTGCCGGTGACGTGGATGCTGGCGCGGCGGTTGTACTCGGCCTCGAGGTTGGCGCGCGCGGTCAGGGTCGGCGCGAAGGCGTAGTCGCAGATCGCATCGATCGTGACCCGGTTGAACTCCTCCGGCCACGGTCGCTTGAGATCGAACGAGCGCAGGCCGGCCTCGACATGCCCGATCCGGCACTGCTTGTAGAACGCCGCCATTGCCGCCGCCATCGCGGTGGTGGTGTCGCCGTGGACGAGCACGAGATCCGGTTTGATCTCGTCCAATGTGCTCGAGAATTTCGTCAGGACGCCGGCGGTGATGTCGTCCAGCGTCTGTCCGGGCCGCATCAGATCGAGGTCGACGTCGGGTTGCTCGGCGAAAGTCGCGAACACCTGGTCCAGCATCTGCCGGTGCTGGCCGGTCGTCAGCACCAGGACTTCAAGCTCCGGGCGGCGGCGCAGCGCCTTGACCACCGGGATCATCTTGATCGCCTCAGGGCGCGTTCCAAAAACGACGGCGATCCGTGGCACGCGAGCTCCCTCTCCCAACCGTTCACCGATAGATGCGGCCGCCCCCTACGAGGTAGTCGGCGATCTGAACAACTTAACGCGCTGAAGCTTAGAAATGGTGATCGGTGAAGGCGAGGGCTCTGGCGCCGGCGGCGGCACCTCGGCAGGTGCGCTGGCCCGTTCAGGCGCTATCGGCACCGTCCGCTCGGGCATTCTAGCGGCGGCGTCCCTGCGCATGTCGCTGGCCGTGCGGTCCGGCACCGGCTTGATCGACAGGCGCAATCCCACCAGTGGCTCGTGGCCGGTGGTGCCCGTCAGCACGATCGTCCTGCCGGACTCGGCTTGCGGTGGCGCGACGGTGCGGCCGCTCTTGAACGCAGCTTCCGCATCGATCTGCCACTCGCCTGCCGCCGGTCCCGATAGCGCCAGCTCGAGCGCGGTGATCGCAAGCGCGCGTCCGCGGGTTCCGACGAACGATCCGAGCGGCAGCCAACCCGTGCGAACGCCGTTCACGAATCGCGCGCGATAGGTGAGCGTCAGGTCGGGCGGACACGATGGCCAGACGACGCCCAACGCCTCGATCCGGCCCGGCGCGGCAGGGGTGCCGACCCACGCGCCGGCATTGAACCGCACATCGCCGCGCCGCTCGAGATGCGCCACGACATACATGTCGCTGTCTGGTGGTGGCGCGGCGCGGGCGCCATTGGCGAGAGCCGCCGCCGGCAGTGCGCCGATCCGCTCGATATTGACCGCGGCCCGGGCGGCGCTCGCGCGCGAGCTTGCCACGATCGCCACCAGCAGATCGACCGTCTCGCGGGCCTCGACGACGCATATGTCGCCGTCGCGGCACAGCAGGTTGAGCTGCCGGCTGCTGCCGCTGCGATAGACCGCCGCGGTCTCGCCGCCGAGCAGCGACAGCGCGCAGAAAAAATGATCAGCGCTGTCCGGGGCGCCAGTCAGCGTGACGCGATGAACGCCAGCCTCCAGCTGGAATACCCCGTTTGACAAACACTTCATGCCCGATCCGCGTGCCGGTGTATGGAAGCCGCCTCGCCCGCCAGGACAACGCGATACACCGCCGGTCTGTCGCTGGCGCGCTCGGCTCGTCGCAGGTGCGACCAATAACAGTGTTCACCTTTGCGCGCCAATACCTTGCGCCACTCGCGGCGAAGTTGACACCAGCTTTTTGATGCCGCCTGTGCGCCTCAGAGCCTGTCCGGGGGATTTTCATGGAATTCTCATGAAGAACCCCCGGACAGGCTCTCAGACCGGGCGATCGCCCTTCTGCACCTTGAGCGTGCGGTTGTCGGCGGCGGGCAGCATCTTCGCCGGATCGCGGGTGACCACGCAGTCGATGACGGTCGGGCTCGAGGTATTGGCGAGGCCATCCGCCAGCGCGCGCGCCAGCTTGTCCGGGTCGGTGACGCGGATGCCGTGGCAACCGAAGCCCTCGGCGATCTCGGCGTAGTTCAGGTCTCGACGAGGTCCGAGGACTGGTAGTTGCCGGCGCCGTAGACCGCATGCTGCAGCGCCTTCACGTAGCCGGACGCCGCGTTGTTGAAGACGATGGTGACGAAATTGGCGCCGACGCGCCGCGCCGTCTCGAGCTCGCCGAGGCTCATGTTGAAGCCGCCGTCGCCGGTCAGCGACACGACGCGGCGCTTGTTGCCGGCGCCGATCTGGGCGCCGATGCCGCCCGGCACGCCATAGCCGATCGAGGCAAAGCCGCGGTCGGGCAGGAAATGGCGGCCGGCGGCCTTGGTGTCGAACATCAGTCCGCCCCAGTGCGCCGGCGAAGCCGCCGTCGGCGACCAGGATGCCGTCGGCCGGCATGATCTTGTTGAGCTCGCCCATCAGGCGGCCGACGTTGATCGGGCTTTCCCGACTTTCCAGCCGGTCGGCGGCGCCGGCGCGCCATTCGGCCATGCGCTTCGGGATCTCGGCGCAGGTAGCCGGCGCGCGGCTTTCGCCCTGCTTGCCGCCGTCGGACAGCTCGGCCGCAAGATCGGCAAGCGCGAGACGGGCGTCGCCGGCGAGCGCGACGTCGGTCCGCGTGGTGCGGCCGATCTCCTCCGGCACGATGTCGACGTGGATCACCGGCTTGCCCGGCGTCATCAGGGCGAAGCGCTTGGTGGCGATCTCGCCGAGCTTGCAGCC
Source organism: uncultured Alphaproteobacteria bacterium (assembly GCA_963750535.1). Lineage (GTDB taxonomy): Bacteria > Pseudomonadota > Alphaproteobacteria > Rhizobiales > Hyphomicrobiaceae > JAKFWF01. The sequence goes on from CAVVRF010000048.1 coordinate 188,570, forward strand.
GACGACGAGCAGGCAGTCGCTCTCCGCGATCAGGCCGTTGGCGATGCGGTCGTAGCGGCCGAACAGGCCGGCGGAGTGGCGGATGCGGTGCAGGCGATCGCGCCCTTGCCGCTCATGGTGTGGGCGACCGGGATGCCCTGGGCGTCGGGCAAGATCGAGCAGCGCCTCGATGCGCTTCCGAGATGTGGATGCCGCCGCCGGCCAGGATCAGCGGCCGCTTGGCCGCCGCCAGCATCGCCGCCGCGCGCTCGACAGGTCTGCGGAATCCGGCCGGGTGCGCCGCGCCTGCGCCCTGAGCGTGCCGGGCTCGATCCAGAAATCGGCGGCATCGAAGTCGAGCTCGCCGTGCGCGATGTCCTCCGGCACGTCGAGCAGCACCGGGCCGGGCCGGCCGCTGGTCGCCACCGCGAAGGCGCGGCGCAAGTGCTCCGGCATCCGCTTCATCACCTCGACGCGGATCACCTCCTTGACCACCGGGCGCAGGATCTCGAGCTGCCGCGTCTCCTGCGTCATGTTCTTCCAGGCGTGCTCGCGGTTGGCATCGCCGGTGATCGCGATCATCGGGATGCCGGCGTTGTAGCTCTCGACCAGTCCGGTCACGAGGTTGGTGGCGCCGGGGCCGAGCGTGCCGTCGGCCACGCCGGGCCGGTTGGTCACCTTGGCGTAGGCGTCGGCCGCGAACGCGCCGCACCGCTCGTCATTGATCAGGACAGTGCTCGCAGGCCCAGCGACCGGCACGCCTCGTAGAACGGCAGCAGCTGGAAGCCGCCCATGCCGAACATCGGCCCGACGCCGGCCAGCTTCAGCATCTCGGCCATCGCCTGGCCGCCAGTCATCCGCCGGGTCGTGTTCGATTTTTCCGCAGTCATTTCAACTGTCACTCCAGGAGCTTCGATACTTCGTCGCGAAAGGCTTTGCGCGAGCGCTCGCGGCTGTAGAACATGTGCCCGCCGGGATAGACCACGAGCCGCAACCGGGTCGCGTCGCCGCCGTAGGCCGGGATCTGGGTGAGTACCATGTCGGACGCGAAATAGGGGGTGATGGTATCGGTGAAGCCGTGCGCCACCAGCACGTTGAGCTTGGGGTCGAGGGCAAGGATCGCGCGCAGATCGCCGACCGAATTCACCGCATAGGGCGAGTTCGGATAGACCCACTCGCGCAGCGCACTGCGGTTGGTCATCTGGTAGGTGGCGTCGACCCGGTAGCCGAGCCGGCCGGTGTAGAGGTCGATGATGGCGCTCGTCAACGGCGCGGAGTACCCGCTGATGAACGGGTCCTCTTGCGAGGCCGGAAAATAGGACGTCGGCTCGGGATCGAAGCTCGTGACCGAGCTGTCGTAGAGACTTGCCATGCGGCCGGTCGCGCGGTTCGCCTCCCGCCGGTAGATGAAGCTGTCGAGCCGCCCGCCGTACTGCCGCACGACCGGCTCGGGCAGGTCGACCAGCTCGGCGACACGCCGGGTCATGCGATCGACTGCTGCCGTGTCGTTGGGCCCTTGCAAGAGATCGGCAAGATAGCCGGTGCGGGCGTAGGTCTCGGCGGTGGCCAGCATCGCCCGCGAGACGACGGCGCTGTTGTCCTTGCGCTCGATGGCCGAGGCGGCCAGTGACGGCAGCAGCGATACCAGCCCGGTCGGGCTCGAGCCGCGCCACGAGCCGCGCATGCCGTACTCGATCATCGGCGAGACCAGCACCAGAGCGTGGATGCCGACGCCATGGCGCGTCTGCAGTGTCGAAACCACTTTCGGGCCGCGGATGCCGCCGTAGCTTTCGCCGATGATGATCTTCGGCGAAACGTGGCGGCTGGTCTTCTTCAGCCAGAGCTGGATGAACTCGGCGACCGACTCGACATCGCCGTTTACCGACCAGAAATACCGTGTGCCGCCGCTGTCGCGGCTGCCGGCCTCGCGGCCACCGCCTTGCTGCGCTGCCGGCGGGGTCTGCCCGCCCGGCTGCTGCTGCTGTCGCTGGCCTGCGATCCGGCTGTAGCCGGTGCCGATCGGATCGATGAACACGAGGTCGGTGAAGTCGAGGAAGGTCTCGGCGTTGGCCGTCACGATCGGCGGCGACGACGCGGACGGCTGCGGCGCGTCGATCGGCAGCCGCCAGGGGCCGAGCGCGCCGAGGTGCAGCCACACCGACGATGAGCCCGGGCCGCCGTTGAAGGCGAATGTCACCGGCCGCTTGGCCGGCTCCGACGCCGGGCACCGTGTAGGCGATGTAGCTGAACTCGGCGAGCAGCCGTCCGTCGTCGCCGCGAAGCGGGATCGAGCCGACCGTCGCGGTGAATCGCAACGTCCTGCCGGGCAATTCGAGCGTGTGCTGCGTCACCTGGTCGGCAGGCAGGCGGACCGGCAGCGGCTGGGTCTGGCCCGCAGGCTGACGTTGTGCGCCGGCGCGCTGGGCGCGGTCCGCTTGCGGACTTTCGACTTCCTGGCCGATTGCCGACGGCGCAACTGCCGCAAGGGCGATCGCAACCGCTGTCGCCAGGGCGGCCAACCGGTTGCCGTGCATATCTGCTACTCCTCCCGATACTCGGCGCCAGACTGCCCGGCCGGACGGTCGAGCGCAAGGCAGCGCGGGCGCGCGAATCCGGTTATAGCTGCTGCGCGATTTAGGCGCGGGAAAGGGACGGCGATGCACATGCCATCGCGACGATCGATGATGTCTGCGCTCGCTGCCGCGGCGGCCTCGTTGCACCCGGCGGCGGCGCTGGCGCAGATGGCCGCGCCCGCCGGGACGGCCGAGCCGCTGGTTCCTGGCCGGATCAAACGGCCGCGTCACGACAAGCCGCTGCCCGACGGCAAGCTCGTCAGAGGGCATCGTACGATCCAGGCCGCCTGGTTCTCGGACCCGGTGCAGCGCTACCGGCATTTCGCGCTCGGCAGCGAGCATGAGCCGGCTTCGCTGGTGGTCGCGACCGCCGACCATCGAGCCATGAAGCTCACCTTGCCCGACGACAGCGTGTTCGAGGATCGCATGCCGCGCATCGTCGATATCGACGGCGTCGACATGGTGATCGTGGTGCGCACCTATCTGAAGAAGGGCGCCGCGCTGGCGCTGGTCGCGATCGCCGGCAACGAGCTCAGGATCGTCGCCGAGACGCCGCCGATCGGCGCGCCGTTCAAATGGCTCAATCCGATCGGGCCGGCCGACTTCGCGGGCGACGGCATCCTGCAGATCGCGCTGGTGCGTACGCCGCATCTCGATGGCCAGCTGCAGCTGTGGACCGCGCGCAACGGGCAGATGGTCCAGACCTTCGCGGTCGACGACGTCTGCAATCACGCCCTGCGCTCGCCATTCATGAGGTTGCACGCGATTGCCGATTTCAACGGCGACGGCGTGGAGGACCTGGCGGTGCCGTCGGGCGATCGGCGCCGGCTGCGGTTCTTCTCGTTCCGTGACGGGCGGGCTCGCGAGATCGGACAGGTCGAGCTACCGGCGGTGGCGGCGGAGGACTTCAATGTCGTCAGCCAGGGCGGCCGGCCGGCCGTGCAGGTGGGCCTCAGCGCCGGCCGCAAGTTCATGGCCGCGATCTAGACGACGCCAAGCGCGAGCGCGCGACCGGATTTGCCGGCGATCGCGCCGTCAACAGGAGGGGGCGAGCATCCTGCCTTTGCTCGGCACCACCGGCGGTTGGCACAGCTCGCGCAGCGCACTGGCGAGCGGCGTCGCTCCGGCCAGCGCGTCGAAATCCCGGACGATGGCGCGATTGCGGGCCGGCATCGATAGGATGTCGCGAGCCTTGAAGCGCGACATCAACCGGCTGAGCGTATCGGGATTGAGCGCCAGGTAGTCCGCCATGTCGTTGCGCGACAGCGGGATCTCGAACGACTGCCCGCCCGGTGTCGACTGCCCGAGCCGGAGCGCCATCTCGAGCATCAGGCTCGCCAGGCGCTCCTCGCCGGACAACCGCCCGATCGCGATGGCGTGCAAGGCAGAGCGCGCGGCGAGCCTGGCGAGCGACGTGCAGCGATCGACGTCGCCCGGCCACGGACCGGCGTCGCCGCCGGCATCGCGCATGCGCGCCACGATCGATTGGCGCATCGCCGTCAACCAGATCGCCGGGACCGGCGGTGCCGCGCTGCGGCAGATGGCGTCCCCGGGGTAGAGGATCAGGATCACCTGGCGACGGCCATCCGGCAGGATGGCATCGACCGTCAGGCAGCCGCCTTCGACCAGGAATGCGTGCTCGTCGCCGCCATGCTGCAGGGCTATGCGCTGCCGCCGCCGCAACGGCAGGCGAACGACGGCTGTGCCAGCTGTGCATCGCTCGGTGCCCTGGTTGGCTTCTAGGCGTTCGTTCCGCGGTATTGTTGGGCGCTTGGGTGTCATTGTGCGAATGTGTCAGCCGCCGCCGCTTCGGCGGTACTGGCTTCCTAGGGCAACAGCGGTTCGCGCGACTTGAGCAAGATCAAAGCCAGATTGTCGCACTCATTTGATCTGGATCAACAAAAACGGTGGCTTTGGCGCCACAACGCGGGTGCGGCTCGAAAATCACTGACAATTATCAGGGTATTTCGCGAACTACCGCTCGCACGGCGGACCGACTCAGGCTGAAGGTCTGGCCGATGGGATTCGGCAAATCGAGTCGGGCACTACCGGGGAAGAGAGGATCAGATGAATCGGTTGAAGATGGGCTTTGCGGCGCTTGCGCTGGGCATGGGGTTCGCTGGCGCGGCGACGGCAGGCGACTACAACGGCAATTTCATGGTGCGCCTGCAGGGCACCCAGGTCTTCACGCAGGATAGCCTGAAGTCGCTGACGTCGGTCTCCGGCGCTCCGGTATCGGATCTCAAGGCCGCGGGCTTCGACGCCGAGGTGAGCGACCAGTTCATTCCGGCCGCGACGCTGACGTACTTCTTCAACCGGAACCTCGCCGTCGAGCTGTTCTGCTGCTTCTCGAAGCATAGCATCGACCTCAAGGCGCCGCCGGCGTTCGCGGGCCTGTCCGGCAAGGTCGCCGAAAGCTGGATCTTCCCGCCGGCGCTGACCCTGCAGTACCACTTCGATCATTTCGGCCCGCTGAAGCCCTACGTCGGCGTCGGCGCTCAGTGGATCCACTTCTTCAATTCGGACACCGGCGCCAACACGCTGAATTCGACCGGCGTCAAGTTCGACGACGCCTTCGGCGTAACGCTGCAGGCCGGCTTCGACTTCCAGCTCGGCGGCGGCTGGTACCTCAACGCCGACGTCAAGAAGTCCTGGCTCGATACCAAGGTGACCTGGCAGAACTCGTCCGTGACCGGCGGCAACATCGTGGCCAAGGCCGACCTCGACCCGCTGATCGTCAGCGCCGGCATCGGCTACCGCTTCAATCTCGAGGACATCTTCGGCCGCCGCGCGCCGGCAGCGCCGCTGAAGTAGGCTTGCCAGCCAGCGTGCTGCTTGATTGTCAGGGGGATCGGCGACGGCCGGTCCCCCTTTCTTATGGCCGTGCGGTTCGATCGGGCGCCCGGCTGCGGCAGCTCATCCTTTCGCTGCCAGCTCCTTCAGGCGATAGACCAGCTCCAGCGCCGCCTTGGGCGTCAGCTCGTCGGGCTTGACGGTGGCGAGCGCGGTCTCGACCTCCGACGGTTTCGCCGGGCCTCGAGCCTCGGCTTGCAGCTTGGCGACGCTCTGCGCGAACAGCGGCAGGTCCTCCAGCGTCGAGCCGCCGGCGCCGGCGCGGCGGTTGTTCTTCTCGAGCCGCGCCAGGACCTCGTTGGCGCGCTTGACGACCGCGCGCGGCAGGCCGGCGAGCCGCGCGACCTGGATGCCGTAGGAGCGGTCGGCGGCGCCCGGCTTGATCTTGTGCAGGAACACGATCTCGTCGTGCCATTCCTTGACGTCGACAGTGACGTTCGTCACCTCGGCGAGACGGCCGGACAGCTGCGTCAATTCGTGGAAGTGGGTGGCGAACAAGTGCTCTGGAGCGATTTACGTCGTGCAGGTGCTCGACCGCCGCCCAGGCGATCGACAGGCCGTCGAACGTCGCGGTGCCGCGGCCGATCTCGTCGAGGATGACGAGGCTGCGGTCGGTCGCCTGGTTGAGGATCGCGGCGGTCTCGACCATCTCGACCATGAACGTTGAGCGGCCGCGGGCGAGGTCGTCGGACGCGCCGACCCGGCTGAACAGGCGGTCGACGACGCCGATGCGGGCGCTCTTGGCCGGCACGAACGAGCCCATCTGCGCCATCAGCGCTATGAGCGCGTTCTGTCGCAGGAACGTCGACTTGCCGGCCATGTTGGGGCCGGTGACGAGCCACAGCCGGCCGGCCGGGCCTTCCTCGAAGCCGGTCGGAACCGGCGCCGCCGGCCGTCCCAGCGTGCAATCGTTCTCGATGAAGGGTCCGGCCTTGGCGCGGCGCAGTGCCTGCTCGACCACCGGGTGCCGCCCGCCGCGGATGTCGAACGTCGTGCTGTCGTCGACCTCGGGGCGCACGTAGCCCTCGTTCCAGGCGAGGGTCGCGAGCCCGCACAGGTGGTCGAGCTCGGCCAGCCCTGATGCGACCCGCGCCATCGCGGCCTCGTCGGCAAGCACCAGTCGCGCCAGCTCGGCGAATACTTCCTGCTCGAGCGCCAGGGCGCGCTCCGAGGCGGTGGCGATCGCGCCCTCGATCTCGATCAGCTCGGCGGTGGTGAAGCGCATCGCGTTCGCCATCGTCTGCTTGTGGCGGAACAGCGCATCGTGTGGCGGCGACTGCAGTGGCTTCGCGTTCGCCTGGGTGACCTCGATGAAGTAGCCCAGCATGTGGTTGTGACGCACCTTGAGCGTCTTGACGCCGGTCGCCTCGACGTACCTCGCCTCCAATGCCGCCAGCACTCGCCGGCTGTCGGCGCCGAGCGCTCGCGCCTTGTCGATCTCCTCGCGATAGCCTTCGGCGACGAAGCCGCCGTCCCGCTTCAAGTGCGGCGGCTCATCGACCAGGGCGCGGGCGAGCTCGCGGGCAATCGCCGGCGCCACGCCCTCGAGGCGCTCGGCGACGGCGGCGAGCGTGTCCGGCAGCCCCATCGCCTGCTCGCGCAGCAGCCGGGCGCAGGCGTCGGCGGCGGCGAGACCCTGGCCGATCGCCTTGAGGTCGCGCGGACCGCCCCGCTGCAGCGCCAGGCGCGAGACGGCGCGCGCGATGTCGGGCGCGGTCCGCAGCCCGGCACGCGACCGCTCGCGCAGCGCCTCCCGCTCGACAAGAAAGCCGACGGCGTCGAGCCGGGCGTTGATCTCGGCGGCGTTCTTCAGTGGCGAGGCGATCCGCGCCGTCAGCTCGCGGGCGCCCGATGCCGTCACGGTCAGGTCCATGGCGCCGAGCAGCGAGCCGTCCTTGTCGCCGGACGAGGAGCGCACGAGCTCGAGGCTCGCACGACTCGCGGCATCGATGACGAGCGTCGTCTCGGGTCCGCTGCGCCGCGGCGGCCGCAGGCTCGGCTGCCGGCCGAGCTGGGTGAGGTCGACGTAGGTGAGCAGCGCGCCGACGGCGGCCAGCTCGCCCCGCGAGAAACCGCCGAACGCGCCGAGGTCGGCGACCTTCAGCCGTTCCTTCAGCGAGCGCTCGCCGTTGAGCGGGTCGAAGCTCGCCGAGGCAACCGGAGTCGGCGCCGCGCCGACCACCGCCAGCCAGCGCTTGACCTCGGCCTCGCGCAGGGTCTCGTCGGTCCCGATCGTCTCGCCCGGCGACAGCCGCACGATCTCGCCGGCGAAGTCGGCCGCCGGCGTGCTGCCGACCTCGAACTCGCCGGTCGAGATGTCGAGCGAGGCAAGCGCGAAGCCGCCCCCCGGCAGCGGATGCAGGGCGGTCAGATAGTTCCGCGTCCTGGCGTCGAGCAGCGCGTCCTCGGTGAGCGTGCCGGGCGTGACCAGCCGCACCACGTCGCGTCGAACCACGGCCTTGGAGCCGCGCTTGCGGGCCTCGGCCGGGTCCTCGAGCTGCTCGCAGACCGCCACCCGGTAGCCCTGCCGGATCAGCCGCTGCAGGTAGTCGTCGGCGCGCACCACCGGCACGCCGCACATCGGGATGTCCTCGCCGAGATGCTTGCCGCGCTTGGTCAGCACGATGCCGAGCGCGGCCGAGGCAACCACCGCGTCCTCGAAGAACAGCTCGTAGAAGTCGCCCATCCGGTACCACAGGATGCTGTCCGGATTGGCGGCCTTGATCTCGAGATACTGCGCCATCGACGGCGTCGCGCCCGCGCCCGGCGAGGCAGCGGCGGGCGGCGCTGGATCGTCGGGTTCCGGCGTCACCGCGCCGTCCTTCTCGCGATTGCGGCTGCGCATGGCCGGGCCCGTCACGGCACGACGCGCATGCGGCGGAACTCGGCGAGCATGCCGACAATCATCTCCTCGCTGTCGACGAGATCGTGGAAGCCGGCGCGGCGGATCTTCGAAGTGTCGCTCATGGTGTCCCAGTCGCATCCCCAGACGTAGTCGGCGAACGGCCATGCCGCCAGCTGCTCGTAGGGGTAGGGCTCGAGCCGATGCTTGGCTTGCACGGCGCGCCACAGCTCGGCCTTGTCGGCCATCAGCTCGGTCAGCCGCACGGTCTGCACCGGGCCGGCCTCCATCTCGAACAACCGGGCGATGCGCGGCCACACGTTGCACCAGCGGAAGTAGTCGCCGTTGGTGATGTTGAACACCTGGTTTTGCGCGGCCGGCGACGTCGCGGCCCAGGCCATTCCGCGCGCCAGCAGCGTCGAAATCGATGACCTGGTAGACCGCATTGAAGGCGCCGGGCTTGCCTGGAAACCGCAGCGGCAGCCCAAGCTCCTTCGAAATCGCGGCATAGACGGCGAGGTTCAGCATCAGGTTCATCGGATTGCCGAGGGCGAACCCGCATACCGCGTGCGGCCGCAGCGCCGACCACGTCCACTGCCGGCCGACCTGCGCGCGCCGCAGCCATTGCTCCTGGTCGTAGTAGAAATTCGGCAGCATGTGCGGCGGATCGGTCTCTTTCGCCGGCGTCTTGAACGGACCGAGATGACTGCCGTAGTACTTGGTGCCCTCGATCAGGTTGACGTGCTCGAGGCGCGCCGAAGCGCGCGCGATCGGCTCGACCGCGTTCACCAGCATGGCAAGGTTCGGCGCGTTGTGCTCGGCCCAGGTCGGGCGTGCCTGGAAGGCGCAGTAGAAGACGTGGGTCGCGCCGGTCAGCTGCGACAGTTTGGCTTCGGCATCCGCGCGATCGAGGAGATCGACCGCGACGTGGCGCATCCCGCCGGCCGACGCCGCCGGCGTGCGGCGCGACAGGCCGACCACGCTCCAGTCGCCGGATTGCAACAGGTGATCGGCAATGTAGCGTCCGATAACGCCCTGGGCGCCGACGATCACGGCCTGTTTCATGACTTGGCGGGCTCTTCGATTGGGGTTGCCGGGTGTAGCCGCCGGCACACTGGCGCAAGGGCTACCGCCAGGGCAAGCCTTCGTCGCCGGGGTCGCAGGCGGCTGTCCCAATCGGGCCGGAGGGGCGCCCGGCGATTGGCTGGGCACGGAGATAGCGGCGCTTGACATGGAAGCGCGCTAACCAATCAATATCACTGGGGAATTGAGCCACAAGAGTCGTCACGGCCCGGCACGGTCTTATCATCGCGGCCGCCGGCGGTGCTACTATTCGTGAGATTGGCGGACCGGGCGTGCCCGAGACGCCCGGCAGTGATTTGGAAGGAAGAGCGAAATGTGTCAGCCGCGCAAATGGTGGTGGGGGTCTGTTGCCCCTGACGGCGCTGTGGGCCGTGTCGCTCTACGTACTCACGCCTCAGCTCGAGAGCGAGCTGACACATCGCGTCAAGACCGGGTTGGCGAAGGAGATGCCCTGGGCGAGGACCGCGATCGAGGGGCGTGACATCATCATCGAAGGCGCCGCGCCGTCCGACGAGGCGCAGCGGCGGGCGATGCGCACGGCCGTCGAGACCGACGGCGTGCGGCTCGCGGTGAACAACGCAATGCTCATTCCCGAGGCCAGGCCCTTCACCTGGCAGGCCAGGCGCGACGGCGGCAAGGTACGGCTCGCCGGCTATGTCGCGGCCGACGGCAGCCGCGACAAGATCATCGCCGAAGCGCGCCGCGTCATGCCGGGACTCGAAATCGTCGACGAGATGACGGACGCGCGCGGTGCGCCCGATTCGTCGCTGGCGATGGTGACGACGGCGCTCGGCCAGCTGGCGAAGCTTGGCTCGGGCGCGGTGGCGCTTTCCGACAACAACCTGGCGATCAGGGGCAGTGCCCCGGACCAGGCGACGGCAAAGGCGATCAACGCCGCCGCCAAGAGCTTGCCGCAACCGCTGCGGCTGGCGAGCATCGAGGTAAGTGGGCCGGCCGCCGCCGCCACCACGTCGGGCGCCGCCAGTCCGCCCGTTGCCGCCGCGCCGCCTGCGCCGAAGGCTGCCGCGATCCCGATCGACCGGCCGTACCGGTGGAAGGGCATCAGGCACCGCGACGTCGTGACGCTGTCCGGCTCGGTGCCGAGCGAGGCCGCCCGCGCGCAGCTGGTCGCCGCCGCCAAGGGCGCGATCAGCAGCGGCCGGGTGTTCGATCAGATGAGGCTTGCGAGCGGCTTGCCGGCCGGCATTGATTTTGGCGCCGCGACCGGCTTTGCCGTGACGCAGCTGTCGCAGTTGCGGAGCGGCACCGCCAGGCTCACCGACGCGAAACTGGCAATCGAGGGCGAGGCGCTCGACGCCGCCGCCTATCGCATCGTGAGCGCCGCCGTCTCGGGGACGCCGCCGGGTGGCATCAAGCTCGACAGCGCGGCCGTGGTGCCGCCGCGGGTTGCCAATTACTTCTGGTCGATCAAGCGCGACGGCAAGTCGCTCACCCTCGCTGGTCATTTCCCCGACGAGGGTACGCGGACAGCGATGCTGGACGGCGTCGCGCACCGCTTTGCCGACTTGAAGCTCGACGACAAGACCTCGATCGCATCCGGCGCTCCGGACGGCTTCGCCGCTGCCATGGGAATGGGTCTCGACCAGCTGTCGCGCCTCGTTTCCGGCGAGGCCTCGATTGCCGGCGGCAAGCTCGACGATCACCGGCGTCGCCGCCAGCGCGCAGATTGCCGGCGATGTGAAGGTTGCCCTCTCGAAGCTGGTCGGCGGCATGCCGGCGGAGGCGCGGATCACGGTGGCAGCCCCGCCTGCAGCGCCAACGGCGCCGGCCGCGGCAGTGGCGGCACCGTCGACGCCGAAGACCGAGCCGGCGCCGGTCGCTCCATCGGCGGCGCCGTCGCAGCCAGCGACCCCCGCCGAGCCGAAGGCCGCCGCGGCGGTGCCGGCTCCTGCGCCAGCGACGCCCGCACCCGCGACCGCCGCACCATCTGCATCGCATCTGCGCCGAAGCCGGCGGCGCCAGCCGCTGCAGCCACGGCTGTGACGCCGCCGGCCGCCACCGGGTCCGCCGCCAAGCCGCCGTCGGCGACGCCGGCACCGGCGACCCAATCACCGCCGGCGTCGGTCGCGACCGCGCCAGCTGCCAAATCGGCGCCGTCGACCGCGGCAGCGATCAAGGCCTGCACCGCCGCCCTGGCGAAGGCGAGCCGATCCGGCCGCATCCGCTTCCCATCGTCGGGCACCGAGATCAGGCCCTGGTCTCGTCCCGCGCTCGACAAGGTGATCGCCGCGCTCAAGCGCTGCCCGACGCTGCGGATCGAGGTTGCCGGCTATACCGATGTGACCGGTACGCGGGCCTTCAACGAAAAGCTGTCCAAGGAACGCGCCGCCGCCGTGGTCGCGACCCTCGTCACCGCCGGCATCCCAGCCGACCGCCTGACGTCGACCGGCTATGCGTCGCAGCGGCCGATCGCCAACAACCGGACGCAGGCCGGCAGGGCGCGGAACCGCCGTGTCGAGCTGACCGTGATCGAGTGACCGGACTGAAATGGCGAGGACGCATTCAACATGGCATTTCTCATCGAGACGTTCTGGTTGCCACTGGTGCTTGCAGGCCTGATCGGGGTGGTGATCGGCTGGGCGACCTGCAGCCACTCTCCGGCCTCGTGGAAATCGAGCTGGCTGCCGCTCGCCATACTGGTCGCCATCGTCGGCGTGTACCTCGCGGTCGAGGTCGTGCTGCCCGGCCGCTACGGACTGTGGCTCGAGACGGCGCTGATGATGTTTGCCGTCTATCTGGCGGGATGCTGCGTCGCCTGCTTCGCTCACAGCCTGATGTTCGGCCCGCCGCGGGCGGCGGAGCGTGATCCCAACGCCGAGATTTACGCCAGGAAGCTTGCCGGCATCAACTCGATCGCAGACGAGCGGCGGGAACGCGAGCGCGCAATGGCGGCGACGGCCACGGTCGAGCCCGGCTCGGTGGTTGTCGCCCCTTCAGCCGTGCGCGGCGTGGTTCCGCCGCTGAGCCCGGCACCGCGAAATGGCCAGAAGGACGATCTGACATTGATCTGGGGTGTCGCCGAGAAGCTCGAGCAGCGGATGAACCGGATGGGGATCTGGCATTTCGACCAGATCGCCGCCTGGACGCCGGATCATGTCCGCTGGTTCGAGTCCGAGGTCGAGGGCTTCCACGGACGGATCGAGCGCGACAAGTGGATCGAGCAGTGCCAGAAGCTCGCCACTGGCTGGCGTCCGGAGCGCAACGTCGGCTCGCGCCCGAAGGAGTAAAGCCGCGTCACGCCCGCTCGATGCGGCAGTGGTAGCAGTTGTTGCTTGCCGAACGCACGTGGACGTAGCGAACGCGTTGGTCCGAGAACATGCGCTCCGCCGCTTCGGGAATTTCCGGCGTCGGCACGATCTGGCCGGTGCCGTAGACGATGCGGTCACGCTCGTCGTAGCCGCGCAGGAGATAACGGGGGCTCGCGAGAAACTGCGGCAGCTCGGCATCGCCGCCACCTGCCTCTCGCGCCGTGGCGTGAACGAAGATCGGCCCGACCTCGGCATAGGGCTGCGGCGCCGGGAATGGCCGGTGCGCCAGCACCAGATAGGGCTCGCCCTTCGGCACCATCGCCAACGTCAGGCGGCAGGGGACGCCGACGCCATCGCTGATTTGCCGCTCGGGCGGTTGGCCATTGGCATCGGCTCCGCCCTGCTGCCAGTGGCGGACGAGATCGGGATCGAGCGCGACGAAACGGATCGGCATTGCAGGCCTCCAGCGGGGACAATCGGTGCCTGTGCAGATATACTGCCGGTCGGTGCCCGGCGACCCGAAACCTGTCGCCTGGCGTTGACAGAGGGGGGCAAGCATGACGGTTAGCTACTTGACGATACTGATCGCGACGATCGCCAGCTTTCTATTCGGCGCCGTCTGGTATGGCGCATTCAGCAAGCCCTGGCTGGCGGCCCTCGGCAAGAGCGATGGCGAGCTCAAGGCATCGGCCGGTTTCGTGGTGCCGATGGTGGTGACGTTCGTTGCCGAGCTGGTGATGGCCTGGGTCCTGGCCGGCATCCTCGCCCACCTGCTGAAAGGCGGCGTGGCCGTCGGCGTGCGCAATGGCCTGCTGACCGCCGGATTCGTCTGGCTCGGCTTCGTCGCGACCACGCTGGCGTCGAACCACGCCTTCCAGGGTGCCCGGCGCACGCTGACGCTGATCGATTCCGGACATTGGCTCGGTGTACTGCTGATCATGGGCGCGATCATCGGCGGCTGGGGCCTGCGCTGAAACGGCGCGTTCCGGACCCCGGCCGGCGCATACGACGAACGGGGCGATTGCCGCCGCGCCAGGTCCCGGCCATATTGTCGGTAAAATCTGCTGCGTCAGGGAGATGAACGCCGATGTCCGAGCATATCTATCCAGTTCCCGCCGAGTGGAAGGCCAAGGCATTCGCCGACGATGCCAAGTACCAGGCGATGTACAAGCGCTCGATCGACGATCCGAACGGCTTCTGGGGCGAGGCGGGCAAGCGGCTGGACTGGATCAAGCCGTACACCAAGGTGAAGAACACTTCCTATGATCCGCACAACGTATCGATCAAATGGTACGAGGACGGAACCCTCAACGTCTCGTACAACTGCATCGACCGGCACCTGAAGACCAGGGCCAATCAGGTCGCGATCATCTGGGAGGGCGACGACCCGACCCAGGACGAGAAGATCACCTATCGCCAGCTGCACGAGCGCGTCTGCAAGGTCGCGAACGTGCTGAAGGCCAACGGCGTCAAGAAGGGCGATCGCGTCACGATCTACCTGCCGATGATTCCCGAGGCCGCCTATACGATGCTGGCCTGCGCGCGCATCGGCGCGATCCACTCGGTGGTGTTCGGCGGCTTCTCGCCCGACAGCCTGGCGAGCCGCATCAACGACGCCACCAGCAAGCTGATCGTCACCGCCGACGAGGGGCTGCGCGCCGGCAAGACCGTACCGCTCAAGAAGAACACCGACGATGCGCTGAAAAAGTGCAAGGGCGACGAGAAGGTGATCGTGGTCCGCCGCACCGGCGGCGAGGTCGCGATGACGCCGGGCCGCGATGTCTGGTTGCATGAGGAGCTGGTCAAGGTTTCGGCCGACTGCCCGCCGGTCGAATTGAGCGCCGAGGACCCGCTGTTCATCCTCTACACCTCGGGCTCGACCGGCGCACCGAAGGGCGTGCTGCACACCTCGGGCGGCTACCTCGTCTACGCGTCGATGACGCACCAGTTCGTGTTCGACTACCACGACGGCGACATCTTCTGGTGCACGGCGGATGTCGGCTGGGTCACCGGCCACAGCTATATCCTGTACGGGCCGCTGGCCAACGGCGCGACGACCTTGATGTTCGAGGGCGTGCCGAACTATCCGACGCCGTCGCGGATGTGGCACGTGGTCGACAAGTGGGACGTCAACATCTTCTACACCGCGCCGACCGCGATCCGCGCCCTGATGGGCGCCGGCGACGACTACGTCAAGCGCACCGATCGTTCGTCGCTGCGGCTGCTCGGCTCGGTCGGCGAGCCGATCAATCCGGAGGCGTGGGAGTGGTATCACCGGGTGGTCGGCGATGGCCGCTGCCCGATCGTCGATACCTGGTGGCAGACCGAGACCGGCGGCATCCTGATCACGCCGCTGCCGGGCGCGACCACGCTCAAGCCCGGCTCGGCGACGCGGCCGTTCTTCGGCATCAAGCCGGAGCTGTTCGACGACAAGGGCGAGGTCATCAAGGGCCCCGGCTCGGGCAACCTCGCCATTCTCGACAGCTGGCCGGGTCAGATGCGCACCGTCTACGGCGATCACCAGCGCTTCGTGCAGACCTACTTCTCGACCTACAAGGGGACCTATTTCACCGGCGACGGCTGCCGTCGCGACGATGACGGATACTACTGGATCACCGGCCGCGTCGACGATGTGATCAACGTGTCGGGGCATCGGCTCGGCACGGCAGAGGTCGAAAGCGCGCTGGTGTCGCACCCGCTGGTCTCCGAGTCGGCGGTCGTCGGCTATCCGCACGACCTCAAGGGCCAGGGCATCTACTGCTACGTCACCTTGAAGAGCGGCAACGAGCCGAGCGAGTCGCTGAAGAAGGAGCTGGTCGCGCACGTCCGCAAGGAGATCGGTCCGATCGCCTCGCCCGACCAGATCCAGTTCTCGCCCGGACTGCCGAAGACCCGCTCCGGCAAGATCATGCGCCGTATCCTGCGCAAGATCGCCGAGGACGACTTCTCGAACCTCGGCGACACCTCGACGCTCGCCGAGCCGGCGGTGGTGTCGGATCTCATCAGCAACCGCCAGAACAAGCGGCACTGATCGATCGGCATGAGCTTTCGGCCGATCGGCCCCGCAAGCGGGGCGTCTCCCTGATCGGGAGCCGCCCCCAAGGCCTGCGCATCAGCGTATCGCCGGCGCGGCGCCGGCGGCGAGCTTGGTGCCGTCGTTGATCGGGTCGGCGATGTAGGGCGTCGTGGCGAGCTCGACCCTGCTGGCGCCGAAGATGACCTCGGTCCGGCGATTGAACTCGAACTCGCTGAAGCCGATGGCGTAGGCAAATCTCGTCGGCAACGCCACGTCGACCTCGACCGAGACCTTGTGAGCCGAGCGGTCGGTTACGACCTTGAAGCTCCTGAGCTCGAGCCCTGCCGGGCGCTTCCTGGCGGCGTGCAGCCTGAAATGGGCCTGGGCGGCGGCGGCGATGTCGGCGTCGCTTGCCGCTTCGAGTTCGAGCAGCCGCCCCCCAGCCAGCGCGGCGGCGTCGAGAGCCGAGGCAATGCGCATCGACACGCCGTAGGCGCGCGAGGCATCGACCGCCAGGCCGGTAACGCCGATCAGGACGAGCACGCTGAGCGCGAAAATGCTCGCGATCGAGCCATCGCGCTCCGCATGGAAGTATTTTAGGAAGTCCCGATAACCCATTCCAGCCCCCGCCAGCCCCACGCCGCGGCGACACTGTTCGAGCGAAACGGATAAAATTGCACTATTCGGGGGCGCCCGATGTGCCCGGCGCGTCGCCAATTGCCGAACATGGTTTCGGATGCGTCAACCGGCCAGTCGCTATGGATCAAGGCGATATCGGCAAACGCTGCCATGCGGACCAGTGGCCGGTGATCGAGGTCGGGTTGCGCCCGGCACGGCGGCAAAGGTACGCTGGCGCTTCATCGAGCCTCGCCCGGAGCCCACCGCATGAAAACCCGCGCCGCCGTGATCCACGAGATGCAGAAGCCGCGGCCCTATGCGCAGTCGAAGCCGCTGGTGATCGAGACACTGGATCTCGACCCTCCGGGTCCCGGGGAGGTGCTGCTGCGGATCCGGGCGGCGGGGCTCTGCCATTCCGATCTCTCGACGATCAACGGCGACCGGCCGCGACCGATGCCGATGGTGCTCGGCCACGAAGCCGCCGGCGAGGTGGTGGAAATCGGCCCGGGCGGCAGCGACCTCGAGGTCGGTGATCACGTGATCCTGGTGTTCGTGCCGAGCTGCGGCCACTGCATGCCGTGCATGGAGGGCCGGCCGGCGCTGTGCGAGCCTGGCGCCAGATCGAACGGCGCCGGTACGCTGGCGTCGGGGGCGATCCGGCTGAAGCGCAACGGCGAGCCGGTCTATCATCACGTCGGCGTATCGGCGTTCTCGCAGTACGCCGTCGTGGCGCGCGGCAGCCTCGTCAAGATCGACAAGACGCTGTCGTTCGAGGAGGCGGCGCTGTTCGGCTGCGCCGTGGTGACCGGCGCCGGCGCGGTGATCAATACCGCGAAGGTGCAGCCCGGAACGGCGACCGCGATCATCGGGCTCGGCGGCGTCGGCTTGATGTCGATGCTGGCGCTGAAGCTCTCCGGCGCACGGCAGGTGATCGCCATCGACATGCTCGACGACAAGCTCAAGCTTGCCGGGCAGCTCGGCGCCACGCACACGATCAAGGCGAGTGCGCCGGATGTGGTCGAGCAGGTCAAGGAGCTTTCGTCCGGCGGGGTCGATTTCGCATTCGAGATGGCCGGCTCGGTGAAGGCGCTGGAGCTCGCCTACAAGATCACCCGCCGCGGCGGCACCACGGTCACGGCGAGCCTGCCGCACCCGTCCCACATGATGAGTCTGCCGGCGACCAATCTCGTCGCCGAGGAGCGCACGCTGAAGGGCAGCTACGTCGGCTCGTGCGTGCCGGCGCGCGACATCCCGCGCTTCATTTCGCTCTATCGCCAGGGCCTGCTGCCGGTCGACCGGCTGATGAGCGACCGCATCGGCCTCGACCAGATCAACGAGGGGTTCGACCGGCTGGCCGATGGCGTGAGCGTCCGGCAGATCCTGGTGCCGTAGCGGCGGCTAGCTCGGCGCGTCTTCCTCGCCACGCTCCAGCCGCCGGCGAATTATCGCGGCGAGGTCGGCTGCCGCCTGGATGGCTTCGGGCTCGAGCCCATCGGCCAGCCGGTTTGCCCACGGTATCTGCAGCTCGGTCGCGGCGGCGAAGACGTCTCGCCCACGCGCCGTCAGCAGCACGAGCGACGCCCGGCGGTGATGCGGATTGGGCGCGTATGCGAGCAACCCCTCGGCTTGCATCTCGTTGACGATGCGCTGCACGCTTTGTCGCGTCAGTCCCATGTCGCGCGCCAGATGGGCGACCGGCTGCGGTCGCTGCGATAGCGCCACCGCGCCCAGGACCTGCCAGCGGGCGCTGGACAGGCCGAGTTTACCGACCAGGCGGTCACCGCCGGCCAGCAGGCGGCCGTTCAGCCGGAAGACCTCGAGGATCAGGCTCGTCAGCGCCATGGCGGCGGGCGAAGGGTTCATGTTCGACATTGACGCCTCATTGTCATAATGACAATATACTGTCAAACTATGGAGGCGTAAATGCTGTTTGGTCAACTTGCCCTGATACTCGCCGCGGCTTTCACCGGCGCCGCGTTCTACATAAATTTTGCCGAGCAGCCGGCGCGCCTGGGACTGGACGATGGGGCGCTACTGCGACAGTGGAAACCGTCGTATGCCGCCGGCTTCACCATGCAGGGCAGTCTGGCCGCGGCCTCGGGGACGCTGGGCCTCGTGGCGGCGTCGACGAGCGGCGACTGGCGCTGGGCAGTAGGCGCGGTCCTGATCCTCACGAACTGGCCCTATACGCTGATCGCCATCATGCCGACCAACAACCGGCTCAACGCCACGAGCGATCGCGACGCAGGCCCGGCCACGCGCACCATGATTGCGACCTGGGGCCAGCTGCACGCGGTTCGCACGACGCTTGGGGCCGCCGCCGTGCTGGCATATCTGTGGGCGTTGAACTGAGGCGCCGCCGGCCGCCTCACGCGCCGGAGAATACCGCGCGGGCGACGGCGAAGGTATTGGCGTAGCTTGCGACGCTATCGCTGATCGGATCGGCGTAGCCGCCGCCGACCGCGATCGAGACCGGTGTTGCGCGCCGCCGGCAGAACTGCAGCACCATGCGGTCGCGGCGGACCAGCCCTTCGGGCGTCAGGCTGAGGCGGCCAAGCGTGTCCGACTTCAGCGGATCGGCGCCGGAAAGATAGAGCACGAGGTCCGGGTCGAACTCCGCCACCCGCTCCAGCGCGCCGGCGAGCGCTTGCAGGTAGGCCTCGTCCTCGGTGCCGTCGGGCAGGCCGACATCCAGCGTCGAGGGCACCTTGCGGAACGGAAAGTTCTTCTCCCCGTGCAGGCTGAGAACGAACACATCCGGCTTGTCGCCGAGGATCGCCGCGTTGCCGTCGCCCTGATGCACGTCGAGATCGATGATCGCGACACGGTGCACATGCCCCTCGGCGAGCACGCCGAGCGCGGCCACGGCAAGGTCGTTCAGCACGCAGTAGCCGGAGCCGAAGCCGCGGTGCGCATGGTGGGTGCCGCCGGCCAGTTGGCCCGACAGGCCGCTTTCGAGGGCCGCCTTGGCCGCCGCCAGCGATCCGCCGGTAGTGGCGAGCGAGCGCGCGACCAGGGTTGCGCTCCATGGCAGGCCGATGCGGCGCTGGATATCGGCCGGCAGCGTCCCGTCGAGAACGCATTGCAAGTAGTCGGCGTCGTGCGCGCGCAGCAGCTCGTGCGGCTGTGCCGCCGGCGACGGCAGCAGCCGCGCATTGCCCAGGATGCGCTCGCGCTCGACTTTTTCCCGCAACATCCGATACTTGCCGGCGGGAAACCGGTGCCCGGCCGGCAGCTGCAAGTCGGGAGTGTCGGGATAGTAGAAGCGCATCGGGTATTGCCTGCAGCGAGCCGGCAGGCGGTCCGTGCCTGCCGCTCAATCCTGCAGGACTTTCGGCAGCGCCGCCAGATGGAAGCCCTGGTAGGCCGGCGCCTCGTCGCCCTTGGCGCGTGGCTGCAGCGGAACCGACGGCCGCACCGTCGGCGTGCCGCCGTCGACCCTGATCGTGGCCCCAGTGATGTAGCGCGCCGCATCCGACAGCAGGAACACGATCGCCGCAGAAACCTCGCTTTCGGTGCCGAAGCGTCCGAGCGGCACCCGTCCGCCACGCGAGCGAATGTACTCGCGGCGCTCGGGCGGATAGGTATCCATGCCCGAGGAGGCGATCACGCCCGGCGCGATGGCGTTGACGCGCACGTTGGCGGCGGCCCACTCGAAGGCGGCGGTCTCGGTGAGGTTGACCATGCCGGCGCGGGCGGCGCCGGAGTGGCCCATGCTCGGCATGCCGTTCCACATGTCTGCAACCATGTTCACGATCGCGCCGCCGTGCGCGCGCATCCACTGCGTGTAGCATTCGCGCGCCATCAGAAAGCCACCGAGCAGGTTCGAGCGGACGACCGCGTCGAAGCCCTTGCCGGTGATGTTTTCCAGGTCGCTCGCGTACTGTCCGCCGGCATTGTTGACGAGGCCATCGATGCGGCCGAAATGCGTGATGATCCGGCGGACCGCATCGGTCACCGCCGCCTCGTCGCGTACATCGAGGCTCCACCAGGCCGCCTCGCCGCCGCCATCGCGGATCTCGCGCTCGGTGGCGGCCAGCTTGTCGACCTTGCGCCCGATCAGCGCCACCCGGGCGCCGAGGCTTGCCAGCTCGTGCGCGGTGCAGCGGCCGATGCCGCTGCCGCCGCCGGTGATCACGACGACTTGGCCGGCAAATAGATCTGGCCTGAAAATACTTTTGTAAGTCTTCGTCGGTTGAGTATTACCTGAATTCATCTTGCAGTGCCTTCGCCCATGGACAGTCGACAATCCCGTTCGCAGGTCCAATCAACGTTCCGTCGCGGCGAGCGTCCAGGCCAGTTTGATGAGGCGCCGGCCGAACTCAGGAATTACTGCGCCAGCGTGCCGTACCGGTTGAAAATCGAAGCCCTGTTCAGCCCCAGATGCGGCTCGGGTCGCCAGAGAACTCCATCGAGCAGAATGTCCCGCCCTGATAGAAATCCCCGACCGGGTCTGGTGGTAGCTTGGCCTGCTCGGCCATCGCGTGGCCGGCGTGGTCCTCGGCCCGATGCCTGGGGCGATATCCGAGGGCATAGGCCCGGCTGTTGTCCCACCAGGTCCGCTCGTTGAGCGAGGCGCCGTAGAGCACCTCGAACCGGATGTCCGGGTGCTCGAGACCGATGCGGCAGAGCTGCACCATGTCCTCGGGATGCAGCCAGATCGACAGCCGGCGCTTGTCCAGCGGCACGTCGCCGAAATTGCCGATCCGCAGGCACGTCACCCGCATGCCGTGCTTGTCGGAATAGAGGCTGCCGAGCGCCTCGCCGAACACCTTCGACACGCCATAGCGGCCGTCGGGCCGCGGCTGCACGTCGTTGCCGACGTGATGCGTGCGTGGATAGAAGCCGACGGCGTGGTTCGACGATGCGAATACCACCCGTTTCACCCCCTGTCGCCGCGCCGCCTCGAACAGATTGTAGCAGCCGATGATATTTGACTGCAGGATCGGCTCCCACGGGCCTTCGACCGAGTAGCCGCCAAGGTGGATGATGCCGTCGATGTCCTTGCAGATCGCCTCGGTCTGGGCGAGATCGGCCAAGTCGGCGTCGATGAACTTCTCGGTCGGCTTCAAGTCGGTCGGCGACTTGATGTCGGACAGCCGCAGGTCGGGATAGATCGCCGGCAGCAGCTGCCGCAGCCGCGTGCCGATTCCGCCTCCGGCGCCCGTGAGTAGAATGCGCGGCATGTTGACCTCCCCGACCTCAAGCTCAGTCCACTACGGCCTGTGCAGGGTTAAAGCGCAGGGGGCGGGGGTGCGGCAATCGAAATCAGGCCGTGGCGGCGAGCACCAGCGTGATCGGCGGCTTCTGGCGCTCGAAGCGCTCCTTGGCGATCTCGACCGGCCGGGTCTTGCAGCCGGTGCTCAGCAGCATCAGCACGAGAGCGGTGCAGGTGATCCGATTGCTGGTCATGGCGGCGCTCCCTTTTCGAGTATCTGATTGCTGATGCACCGTTAGTCGCAGCGTCGCGCAAAGAGGTTCAAAGAGGTTCATGTGGCCGTGCTGCACAGCGGCCCACAGCATTCACCGCCTCGTGTTGTGCTAGCTGCTTCCCGTGCGCGCCCGGTCGTGCTAGTTGCGCTGCGAAATCGCCGCGCAAATGCGAAGCAGGTCGATTTCGTCATCGGCAGGCTCGCCCGGATTTCCCAGACGAGGAGCTGCCTGATGGCCAATTCGCCCTCCCCCACCGCCCCCGACACCGCCTACGACCTGACCGCGCCGCGGATCGCCGCCGACGTCGGCCTGACTTTCGACGACGTATTGCTGGTGCCGCAGGCGTCGGAAGTGATGCCGGGCCAGGTCTCGGTCGCGACGCGGGTGACAAAGTCGATCGCGCTCAACATCCCGGTGATGTCGTCGGCCATGGACACCGTGACCGAGGCGCGTCTGGCGATCGCCATGGCGCAGGCCGGCGGGCTCGGCGTAATCCACCGCAACCTGACGCCGGAGGCGCAGGCCAAGGAGGTCGAGCGGGTCAAGAAGTTCGAGAGCGGCATGGTCGTCAATCCGGTGACGATCGCGCCGACGGCGACCCTGGGCGAGGCGCTGGAGCTCATGCACGAGCACCGGATCTCCGGCATTCCGGTGGTCGAGCCGGTCAAGGGCGGCGACCGCGCCGGCAAGCTGGTCGGCATCCTGACCAACCGCGACGTGCGCTTTGCAACCAATCCCAGGACGCCGATCAAGGAGCTGATGACCAAGGACAAGCTGATCACGGTGAAGGTCGGGGTCGATCGCGCCGAGGCAATGCGCCTGCTGCACCAGCACCGGATCGAGAAGCTGCTGGTGGTGGACGAGGCCTATCGCTGCGTCGGCCTGATCACGGTCAAGGACATCGAGAAGGCGCAGAACTACCCGCACGCCTGCAAGGACGAGCGGGGCCGCCTGCGCGTGGCGGCGGCGACCAGCGTCGGCGAGGACGGCCTGGAGCGCGCCGAGCGGCTGATCGCGGCGGGCTGCGATCTCGTGGTGGTCGATACCGCCCACGGCCATTCGGCGAAGGTGCTGGAGGTCGTCAGCCGGATCAAGAAGCTTTCGAACAGCACCCAGGTGATGGCCGGCAACGTCGCCACCGCCGATGCCACCCGCGCGCTGATCGATGCCGGCGCCGATGCGGTGAAGGTCGGCATCGGACCGGGGTCGATCTGCACGACCCGCATCGTGGCCGGCGTCGGCGTGCCGCAGCTCACCGCGATCTTCGACTGCATCTCGGTCGCCCGGCCGCTCGGCATCCCGATCATCGCCGACGGCGGCGTCAAGTTCTCCGGCGACGTGACCAAGGCGCTCGCCGCCGGCGCCGACTGCGTGATGATCGGCTCGTTGCTCGCCGGCACCGACGAGAGCCCCGGCGAGACCTATCTCTACCAGGGCCGGACCTACAAGTCGTACCGCGGCATGGGCTCGGTCGGCGCGATGGCACGCGGCAGTGCCGACCGCTATTTCCAGCAGGAGGTGAAGGACACCCTCAAGCTGGTGCCGGAAGGCGTCGAGGGCCAGGTGCCGTACAAGGGCCCGGTCGGCAACGTCGTACACCAGCTGGTCGGCGGCCTGCGCGCCGGCATGGGCTATCTCGGCGCCCGCGATCTCGGCGAGCTGAAGCGGCGGGCGAAGTTCATCCGCATCTCGCCCGCTGCCATGCGCGAGAGCCACACCCACTCGATCGGCATCACCCGCGAGAGCCCGAACTATCCGGGGAACGGGTGATCGAAGCCAATGTCACAGAACCTGATCATCCTGCCGGTGTTCGCGCAGGTGCTGCTCACCTTTGTCGTGCTGGTCGTGATGGCACTGCGGCGGCGCGCCGCGTTCGCCAGTGGCAAGACCAGGATCAAGGACATCGCGCTTGGCCAGGACGCCTGGCCCGAGGATGCCACCAAGGCCGCCAACAACTTCAAGAACCAGTTCGAGACGCCGGTGCTGTTCTACGCGGCGTGTGCATTCGCGCTGATGACCAAGTCGGTTGACTACGCGATGGTCGCGCTCGCATGGGTGTACGTTGCAAGCCGCGTCGGCCACGCGGCCATTCAACTCGGCGCCAATCGCGTGATGCGGCGGTTCAATGCCTATCTGGTCGGGCTGGTGGCGCTGCTGGCAATGTGGATTTTGCTGTTCGTTCGGGTAATGGTGGCAGCGTGATGATTGTGTGCGACGACTTTGGTCGGCGCGCGGCTCCGCGCCCACTGTGCCTCAGGGCGGGCGGGAGCCATCTCACCCGGTGCGGCCGGGCGGCGGGAGACGTTTCGCGATGAAACCCGGCGGGCGATTGGTCGCGGCGGTCGAGGTCCTGGACGAGGTGCTGCTGCGCCATCGCCCAGTCGCCAGTGCGCTTTCCGACTGGGGCAAGGCGCACCGCTTCGCCGGCTCCGGCGACCGCGCGGCGATCGGCAATCTCGTCTACGACGTGCTGCGCCGCCGGCTGTCGCTGGCCGCGCAGATGGGTGCCGACACGTCACGCGCCCTGGTGCTTGGCGCCGCCGGCCGAGCACTGGCGCTGTCGCCGGACGCCATCCGGGCGAACGCCAGCGGCGCGGCGCACGAGCTTGCACCATTGTCCGACGCGGAATTTGCCGGCCTGACGCACCGGCTCGACGATACCGTGCCGGCGCATGTGCGTGGCGACACGCCGGACTGGCTTTGGCCCAGCCTGGTGCGTGCGTTCGGTGATCGCGCGGTGGCGGAAGGCGAGGCGATGGCGCGACGGGCGCCGGTCGATCTGCGCGTCAACTCGATGAAGGCGACGCGCGAAAAGGTGCTGAAGGCGTTCGAGCAGTACGGTGCAGCCGAGACGCGCTATGCGCCATTGGGCGTACGCCTGCCGGCGCCGGAAGGTCCTGGCCGCACCCCCAATGTCGAGGCCGATGCCGCCCACGGCAAGGGCTGGTTCGAGGTCCAGGACGAAGGCAGCCAGATCGCCGCGGCGCTCAGCGGCGCCGGCCCGCGGCTGCAGGTGATGGACCTGTGCGCGGGCGCCGGCGGCAAGACGCTCGCCATGGCCGCGGCGATGCAGAACACCGGCCAGATCTACGCCTACGACGCCGACAAGGGCCAGCTGCGGCCGATCTTCGAGCGATTGAAGCGGGCCGGCGTGCGCAATGCCCAGGTGATGAATGCCGGCGACGAGACCGCGCTCGGCGAGCTCGGCGCGCGCTTCGACGTGGTGCTGATCGATGCGCCGTGCACCGGGACCGGAACCTGGCGGCGGCGGCCCGACAGCAAGTGGCGGGTGACGCCGCAGAGCCTGGCGCTGCGGCTGGCCGACCAGCGCGCGGTGCTGGCGCTGGCACGCGGCCTCGTCAAGCCCGGCGGCCGCCTGGTCTACGTCACCTGCTCGGTGCTGCCGGAGGAGAATACGGACCAGTTGGCGGCGTTCCTCGACCAGGCGCCCGAGTTCAAGCTGGTGCCGACCGCTCGTGCGTGGGCGGCCACTCTCGGTGGCGATCCTCCGCCCTCCGCCGACGGGCGCACCGACACGCTCCTGCTCAGCCCGGCCAGCCACGGCACCGACGGTTTCTTCATCGCCGTGCTGGAACGGGACCAATGAGGTGCCATGCCGGCAGCCCTCTCCCCGCGCAAGCCGGGAAGAGGGCGCGGTGCTCAGTAGCATACCCACATCTTGTAGCCGTACCGCCAGCTCCAGAAGCAGACGGGGTAGCCGATGCCGCGCGCGAGGAAGAATACCTTTCGGCGGCGGTGCTCGACGATGTCGACGCCGGGCGGGGCGAGCGAGACTGCTTCCTGCTCGTGGTTCACCGGCGCTTTCGAGGCGGCGGCGGCCGGGGTCAGCAAATGGGCGGCGAGGACCGCAGCCGCGGCGATGGCGATTGTGATTGTGATCGTCTTGCTCATGATCGATCTCCTATGCCTTGGGGCATCATCTCGGATGGCATTGAATTCCGGCTCAGCTCGTTGCGGCCGCCGGTGATGCCAGGATTGCTCGATCGGGGGCGCGGCGCTGTGCTGCACGGCACAGGCGGCGAGGGAGCGCAGAAATCAGCCGGCCGATCGGCCGAGCAGGCGGGCCGCCGCCTCGGTGGCCGAGACCCGGCCGGCAAGAACATCGTCGCAGGCGGTCGCGAGCCCGTCGCCTCGTCGCCACCGGCACGGATGCGCTCGGCGACCAGCTCGGCGGCGGCGCGGGCGATCAGGTAGCGGGCGCGGCGCCGGCGGCGCTCCCGGGCAGGCATTGCGAGGCGGTCGAGGGCAATGGCGTCGACAGCCTCGACCAGGCGGGCGACGCCTTCGCCGGTGGTGGCCGAGGTCTTCAGCACCGGCGTCCGCCGTTCCTGCTCGCCGGCCCGCACCGAGACCGCTCCGGCCAGCTGCTGCAGCGTCGCCTCGGCGCCCGGCCGGTCGCCCTTGTTGACCACCAGGACGTCGGCGATCTCGAGCAGGCCCGACTTCATCGCCTGGATGTCGTCGCCCAGGCCGGGGGCCGCCACGACGACGCGCACGTCGGCGATCTCGGCGACGTCAATCTCGCTCTGGCCGGTACCGACCGTCTCCAGGATCACGGTATCGAAGCCGGCGCCATCGAGCGCGTCGATGATGCGGACCGCGCCCGGCGTCAACCCGCCGAGCACGCCCTTCGACGCCAGCGAGCGGACGAATACGCCATCGTCAGCAGCGGCGGCGGTCATGCGGATGCGGTCGCCAAGGATGGCGCCGCCGGAGATCGGGCTCGACGGGTCGACCGCGATCACGCCGACGGTTGTGCCCCGGCGCCTGAGCTCGACGATCATCGCGTTGACCAGCGTCGACTTGCCGGCGCCGGGCGGGCCGGTGATGCCAATCACCCGGGCGCGGCCGAGCATTGGCTCGATGTAGCCTAGGACACGAGCGGCGAGCGGCGACAGCCGCTCCAGCTCGGTCGCGACACGGGCAATCGCGCGGCGGTCGCACCTGCGCAGGCCGGCGGCAAGTGCTGCAGCCTGCGCATCGAGGTCGGCGGCAGGTGGTGGGTCGCCGCTCATCGCCCGGCCGTCACGGCTTCAGCACCAGGCGCCCTTCGGGCTTGATGTCGATCGTTCCGAGCTTGCGGGCGTGGACCATCACGTCGTTGGCGAGCAGCTTGGCGTCCTCGACGCGCATCGCGAGCTTGGCGGTCTTGAACATGACGTAGCCGTCGCCGCCGCGCTGGAAGAAGTCGCTGCCGGCGATCGTGTAGGTGCGGGTGTCGCTGAGCGGCTCGCCCGCGACCTTGATCGCGGTGACGCGCGAGCCCGCCGGCTTCGACAGGTCGGCTTCGACCGTCATGCCCGAGTAGTGCATGAAGCTGCCGGCCGCGACCGGCGATTTCGCCACGCCGATCTCGGCCATCTTGCGGATCTCGGAGCCTTTCATCTCGAACACCAGGTTGACGTTGCCGAATGGAAGCTCGGTGATCACGTCGCGGCGCGTGAGCTTGTGGCCGGCCGGGTATTCCTTGCCGCCACGGATGCCGCCGCCGTTGATGACGCCGATGTCCGCCTTGACCGCTGCACGGGCTGCATCGGCAATCAGGTTGCCGATCGCCGCCTCGACCGCGCGCACGGTGGCGTTGCGGCTGTCGAGCGGCGCGGCGAGGGTCGCCACCTCGACGTCGAGCTCGCGCGACAGCTCGGCCTCGTAGCCCTTGACCACCTCCAGCATGGCCGGATCCGGCGTGACGGCCGCGCTGTCGAGCATGCGGAACTGCGGGCGCCACGATACCTGGCGCTTGCCGTCGCTGGTCTTGACGGCGATCGTGAGGTCGATCGCGACCACGCTCAGCGCGTCCTGGCCGGCCTCGGCCATGGCGGTGTGCCCGTCATACATCATGCGCAGGTCGTGGTCGTCGCCGGACAGCAGCACGTCGACGAACCGGCCTTCGTATAGCGTCCGGTCGATGTCGTGGTCGGCGTGCACCACGGCAACGACGAGATCGGCGCCGGCGGCGCGCAGCTCCTTCGCCTTCGCCTCGACCGCGGGCACCACGGCGGAGATCTTCAGGCTCTCCGGGTTCGACTTCTTGTAGCTGTCCTCGGCGGTGGCGCCGACAAAGCCGATCTTCACCTCGCCGACGGTGATGATGCGGGTGTCGGCGTGGCCAGCGATCGGCTGGCCGCCCAAATCGCGCAGATTGGCGGCAAGGATCGGGAACTTGGCCTGCGCCATCCGCTTCAGGTAGGTGTCGCGGCCGAAGTCGTACTCATGGTTGCCCGGTACGAAGATGTCTGGTGCCAGGCGGTTGGTGATGTCGATCACGTGACTGCCCTGGTCGAAGCCGCACAAAAGGCACGGCGACAGGGCGTCGCCGGCGTGCACGACAATGGTGCTGGCATTCGCCGCCCGCTCCGCCTTGACCATCGCGGCGAGCCGTGGATAGCCGCCGCGACCGGCACTCTCGTTCATTTTATATATGTCGCTGGTGAGGACGATCGTCACCTTGGTCGTGGTCTGGGCGCCGGCCGGCCCCGGCAAGGCGATGGCCAGGTACGGCGCGACAACCAGCAGCAGGCCAAGTCGGGCGAATAGCGTGCGCACGCGGGCATGTCCTTTGTCGATTTGGGGTGGTCAAGTGTACCGGTGGCGAACTCGATCCCGCTAGTGCCCCGATCGCGAAATTCGCTTCATTCGCACGGCTATCGGACGAACTTCGCGATCGACAAGGACACTAGCAAGCCATTGATCCTGGTGTGATTCAAATTCCGAAGTCCGCAACTCGGTGTTGCCGGGAGGTGAATGCGAACTTCGGAACCATCACACTAGGCTTGGCCCGTCGGGGCGGTTCCTGACAAGCGGAAAAGCGAATGTTGCTGCAGCGTTGCCACACTGGGCTTCACAATGCTCGTCGGCGGGCTATCCTGACGCTCGTTCAGCGTTCCGACGGGGTTCCATGCACAAAAGTCCGATGCAGCAGCTCATCGACGGTGACTTGCCGAAGATGGTTCGCTGGTACGATCCGCGACTGTTGGCGCGGGTGGGCGTGCGCACGCTGATATCGGCGGTGTTCGGCCAGTATGCCGACCAGCGGCTGATCCAGGCGGCCACCGATCCGGCGGTCGGACGCGATCTCGTGGAGCGCTACGACTACTGCAGCCCCGCCGGCAGCGATCCGGCGAAGTGCGTCTCCGTCGACGATTCCGGCGCATTCTGGATCGACTACATCTGCGACATCGGCGACGGCTTCGAGGCGACCTATCCCATGGCCTACCTGCTCGCCCAGGATCGCCTGGAGCTGAGAGGCGCGGGCGCGCTGCCGCACGGCGATATCCTGATCATGGGCGGCGACCAGTGCTATCCGCAGGCGACCAGGCCGGAATACCGCAAGCGGCTGCAGGACCCCTATGCCTTCGCGTTGTCCGGCAACGAGCCGAAGCGCAAGCTGTTCGCAATTCCCGGCAATCACGACTGGTACGACGGTCTGCAGGCGTTCGACAGCCTGTTCTGCTCCTCGCGCGACCGGCTGTCCGAGAGCCGCGGCAACCTGATCGGCGGCTGGCAGTGCCAGCAGCACCGCAGCTACTGGGCGCTGAAGCTGCCGCACAAGTGGTGGATCTGGGGCACCGATATCCAGTTCTCGAAATACCTCGACATCGCTCAGATCAACTACTTCATGGCGGTCGCGGCGGAAATGGGCCCCGACGACAAGCTTATCATCTGCATGGCCGAGCCTTCCTGGATGCTCGCCGATTTCCAGGGCCAGGACGAGGAGGAGAACTTCTTCAAGATCACGGCGATCGCGCGCATGCGCGGGGCCAAGGTCTGCGCCGTGCTCGCCGGCGACTGGCATCACTACAACCGCTACTCGTCGGCCGAGCTCGGCGTCCATTTCTTCACCGCCGGCGGCGGCGGCGCCTTCCTGCATCCGACGCACGTCCTGAAGAACGAGATCTCGGTGCGCTGGCCGGAGATCCGCACCACCACCTACGACAACGACGAGCACGGCGTCGTGAAGCACGAGATGGCGGCGCAGCGCTACGACGTGCGCCTCAAGCGCCCGCGCAAGGTCGGGTCGAAGATCGAGGAGGCAGTGCGCGACGTCGTCGAGCCGATCAGGGAGATCAAGGAAGAGATCCAGCAGGAGATCAAGGCCAAGGTGAAGCAGAAGAAGGCAGAGGCACCGCTGCGGCCGCGCGCGCCGAAGTGCTACCCGAAGCGCTCGACCAGCCTCTTGCTCAGCTTCGCGCAACCTGGCGTTCCCGCTGCTCAACTTCCCCTTCGCGATCGGCATCGGCATCATCTACTGGCTGATCACCTG
The DNA here is from genome assembly GCA_963750535.1 of uncultured Alphaproteobacteria bacterium. Lineage (GTDB taxonomy): Bacteria > Pseudomonadota > Alphaproteobacteria > Rhizobiales > Hyphomicrobiaceae > JAKFWF01. The sequence goes on from CAVVRF010000048.1 coordinate 218,520, forward strand.
GCAATTCCACACCGTGGTGCGCGCCTACGACATCTCGGCCGGCAAGATCGACCAGGTCGGACTGACGGTGGCACCGCAGACGGTGCTGGCGTGGCTGCCGCTCTACATGCTGCAGGCGACGCTCAGCATGAGCTTCGCGATGATGTTGGTGGGGCTCTATGCCGCGCTGGTATGGTATGTCGACGCCGAGGAGAAGCCGGGGCTGCGCCGCATTCTGAGCAAGGTCGGCGTCGGCACCGCGCACTTCCTGGCGCACACGACGGCGATGTTCGTGCTGTTCGTCACATTTCTGGCGCTCAACAACAACATTGCGCCGCTGTTCGAGCGGCACGCCGCGACGGTCCTTGCCGGCGAGGCGGCCGAGCCCGGTCTGGTCGGCTCGATCATGAAGGAGTCGCTCGAGCCGCTGTCGCGGGAGCGCCAGCTGCAGCGCGAGCAGGCCGACGCCGGACCGCGCGATGTGACGCCGCCGACGCCGCCGTCGGCCCGGCAATCGAAAGCGGCCAGGACGATCGAGCCGCGGACCGTGCGCGAGGTGGTGGGGCTGCTCTATCCGCTCGAGATGACGGTGCTCGGCGGCATCGTCGGCGGCTTCATCTGGGGCTGCTACTGGGTCATCGCCGGTCTGTTCGGGCACATGCACGCGGAGGATGCGTTCGCCGCGCTCCGGATCAAGAACTATCGCAATTTCCTGCGCATGAAGTTCGAGCCGGACCAGGTGACGATCTATCCGGTGGGCCTCGATCGGGTGCCGCACCTGACCGAATGGACCGCGATGAACGACACCGTCTATGCCGATGGCGGGCGATCGGCGCTGGTGCCGCGCCAGCCGCTGCGGCCGCATCTGATCGAGGAGCCGATCGTCATCCGGCCCGACCAGGTCAAGGACTAGGAGCATTCGACCGGCGGCGCGTTTGATAATTGCGTCGATGTGGACGCGATCGTGGGCGTCCTGGTTCATGCCGCCGCCGCCGATACCAACGCCGGCGATAGTCTGGGCACCAAGCGCGCGCGGCAGCCAGCTCGCGCGTTCCAGGTCACGAACTGAGAGCCATCGCCGTGCGTCGCCCGGGCACCCCGGCAGATAGTCCTGGCACGTCAATAATAGACAATCACTGGTTGAACGGACGGCACGCAAAATTCCGCTGTCGCCAAATCGCGAACGGCCGCCCTAGGTAAGTTCCCTGCTGGCTTGTACTCAAAAATGATTCGGATCGAACGTCGTCGGTGGCTGTGCGGTCAAACTTTGATCAGCCGCCGTCGGTTGATCAGAGAGCAGATTAGCTGGTCGACCCGCATATCATTCGCCATGGAATATCAACAGTGTCGGTGCCGGATCGGAGCAAGTTTCGCGATTCGAGGATCTCAATCGGCGACGCCGCAAGCGCGCGGATCGACCACCGCGTGCCCAAACTATAAGCAATTGTCCGGGTACATGTTTCTGTCACTTGACTGGACTATGGCTAATATGTGGTTAATGCCACCGTATCGATGTGCCTTGATCGATTTGTTCGTTGGGGCACAGCACAGGAGTTCAGATCGTGTGCAATCGGTGTGATTTTTCGATTGGGTGAATCGACTTGCGAAGTGGGGGCGCATCGTGGCCGTATATAATGTTGATCAGACTTCTCCGAATCCCGTCGTGGCGTCCGATTTGACGGATACCATCATCGTCACGGCGGTCGGCAATACTATCCAGGCGGGCGGCGGCGATGACACTGTGACGGTCAATGCCGGCGACACGACGGTGGACGGCGGACTGGGCGCCGATACGATCATCAGCAACGCCGGTGGCCTGCTGGATGGCGGTCCTGACAACGACCTGATCGGTGTCTTGGCCGGCGACGGCGCGACGCTGCTGGGCGGCACCGGCAACGACAACCTGTTCACCTTCTCTGGCGGCACACTCGATGGCGGCGCCGACGACGATACCTTGTGGTCGATCGGCAGCGCGGCGTCCACATTGATCGGCGGTACCGGCAACGACACGTTCAACGCCCAGTTCGCGACTTCCGGTATTTCGATCGACGCCGGCGACGGCAGCGACGTGATCTTCGGTGGTTCAGGCTCCGGCAATACCATTCTGGCCGGCAACGGCGCCGATATTGCCAGCAACAGCGGTTCAAATGCGCTGTTCGACGGCGGCAGCGGCAGCGACACGTTCTACGATGTCGGCGGCGGCGGCTCGACGATCCTCGGTGGCGACGGCGCCGAACTCGATCATCAACGTTTCTGGCGTCGGCGACACGATCGACGGCGGCAACGGCAACGACATCATCTTCACCTTCCAGTCGAGCGTGGTGGATGGCGGCGCTGGCGCCGACGCGATCTTCTCGTATGCGGTGGGCTCGTCGACCCTGAACGGCGGCGACGGCAACGACTCGCTGGTCGCGATCTCGGCGGCGAGCACGACGGTGCTCGATGGTGGCGCCGGCAACGACAACCTGTTCTCAGGTGCAGGCGCCAACTCGATTGTCGGCGGCACCGGCGACGACACGATCTTCATGGTCAGCGCCGACGTCAACGGCAACCCGGTCGAGATCCCCGGCCTCTATGGGGCGGATACCGTGGTTGGCGGCGACGGCATCGACACGATCGCCGCGCTCGGGCACACGGTGGCCGATACCTCGTTCGTCAACAACGGCGACGGCAGCTTCACAGTCCATCTCGGCACTGACACGATCCTCGTCAGCGACGTCGAGTGGATCAGCACCGACACGGGCTTCGTGCGGATCGCGTAAGCGGCTCTCGGGCAGAGACTGCTCGCGGGCTGGCTCTGTCATGGCGAGGGAACGATCAGGGCTTTTTCGCTCTGAAGTTGCAGCGCGCCATTTGATTGCGGTGCCGGCAGATAACCGCAAGGTTATCTGCCGGTATTCATATGCTGCAACTGCAGCGCGAGTAAGAAGGCTGGGGGAATCTCGTTCGAGCGCTCATATGTCGCATTGAGTGATTCGAAATGTGCTGCGGTATCCGGCTTCGGGGTCATCCAGTAATCCATATGATAATGGAGTGCGGGGGTCGGAGAATCCAGGTGCTACTAATCGAGACTTCCCGATTGGATCGGGAGGGCGGGCAGTGATAGGAGCAGCTGGTACCGGAAGCCGACCAGTGCGACAGGGTGTGGTGGGCTTATCCGGCATATCGGGCTGCCATCTGCTCGCGAGGGGTCCCGGAAGGCGGTTGCTGGGCGTCGCCTAGGGGACGAGCCAGCGATTGGTGTCGCCGCCGATGTTTGCCGGCCTCGATGATGAATGGGTGGGCTGTGTGACGGATCGTGCCGCGGGTGTGGGTCCGCGGCGGGCGGCGACCGAACGTGACGTGGATGTCGTCGAGGTCGGCAAGTCGGTCGCGCGGGCTCTGCAGTCGTATCACCCTGCGCCAATGCGAATGCGGACCGAGGGGGCGGCGCGGTGTCGGATTGAACCCGGCGGCAGTTGTCGGAGTTGCGCGGGTCAAGGCAGCCGGCTCGGCACGGAGGTCGCTCGGTACATCATTGGCTCGGCAGGCAGGTGGCCGGGAGCAGGAGCCGTTGGGTGAGCAGCTCAGGAGGGTGATGTTGTCGGTTTGCAGGAATCCGATCCGCAAGGCGGTATTTCCGGTGGCCGGGCTCGGCACGCGGTTCCTGCCGGCGACCAAGGCGATGCCGAAGGAGATGCTGACGGTGGTCGACCGGCCGGTGATCCAGCACGTGGTCGACGAGGCGCGGGCGGCGGGCATCGAGCACCTGATCTTCATCACCGGCCGCAACAAGGGCGTGATCGAGGATCATTTCGACAGCCAGTACGAGCTCGAGAGCACGTTGCAGGCGCGCGGCAAGAAGAACGAGCTCGACCTGCTGTCGCGCGACCTGCCCGAGGCCGGCCAGACGAGCTTCACCCGCCAGCAGGCCCCGCTCGGCCTCGGCCACGCCGTGTGGTGCGCCCGCGAGCTGGTCGGCAACGAGCCGTTCGCGCTGCTGCTGCCCGACATGCTGCATCATGGCGGCAAGGCCTGCCTCGCCGAGATGATCGAGGCCTATGACGAGCTTGGCGGCAACCACATCGCGGTGTCGCCGGTGCCGGAGGACCAGACCCACCTCTACGGCATCGTCGGGGTCGAGAACATCAAGGCCAAGGTGTCGGCGATCACCGCCATGGTCGAGAAGCCGCCGCGCGGCACCGCGCCGTCGAACCTGCACATCACCGGCCGCTACATCCTGCAGCCGGAGATCTTCGCGCTTCTGGCGGCGCAGGAACGAGGCGCCGGCGGCGAGATCCAGCTCACCAACTCGATGATCAAGCTGTGGCAGGAGCAGCGGCAGCCGTTCCACGCCGTGCGCTTCGACGGCAAGATCTACGATTGCGGCTCGAAGATCGGCTTCCTCGCCGCCAACGTCGCCTACGCGCTCGCCCGCGACGACCTCGGTCCCGCTCTCAAGGCCGAGCTGCAGCAGGTGGTCGGCAATGCAGGCATCGCCTGAACCGGAGCGCGAACGCTCGCTCCGCAAATTCCGGGGCGCCGCGCGCCGTGACCTCGCCTAAAGTCCTTCCGATCGAGGTGGAGCGCATCCATCCCGCCTCCCGCATCCGTCATTCCCGCGCCGGCGGGAACCCAGACGAGCCTCAGCGAGTCGTCGGCTACTGGCGACCTTGAGTGCTGCCGAAGGCGCGTGGTCGCTGCGAGACCGGTCTTTTCCGAAACCTGACTGGGTTCCCACCTGCGCGCGAATGACGTCACTGGGGAGGTTGGCGCCAGCGCGAAAGTTTCGACCAATTCAATCTCGGTCGGAAAACCGCTAGCACGGCTCGAGCCCGCACCATTCGGCGACGAACAGCGCCATGGTTCCAGTGATCCGCTTCACCGACGCCAGGCTGACGCGCTCGTCGATGCCGTGGATGTTGCGCGCGATCGGTCCGTAGCAGAGCGCCGGAATCTTGTCGTAGAGCGCGTAGACCCGGGCATCGAGATAGGCCGGCGACATGAAGCTTTCGAGCTCCTTCCCCGTCGCCTGCCGGTGGGCTCGCGCCAGGACACTTTCGGCTTCCGTGCCCGGCTCCTGCACGTAGCCCTCGGCGTGGAAGCCATTGAAGGTGACGAGCGGCGGATTGTTCGCCAGGAACCGGTCGGTGCGGGCGAACGCGGCCAGCCGGTCGCGGATCTCCTGCGCCGCCACGCCGGCCGGCACGCCCGGATAGATCGCGACCCGGCAATCGAGCCGGCACCAGCTTGGTACCGACGAAGCCCAGTCGCCGCCTTCGATCTTGCCGATATTGAGGTTGATCGGGTGGTCCGCGCCCTCGAAATGCGCGCGGCCGGCCTTGGCCGCGTTCCAGTCCGCCTCGAGCCGGCGCAACTCCCCGATGACCCGGTAGGCGCCGTCGATCGCATTGGCGCCGCTGCCCATCTCGCGGACATGTACCGGGACGCCGCGCACTTCGACCTGGAACCAGAGCACCCCGGTGTTGGCGCGCACGAGCTTCTCCTCCTCCGGCTCTGGAATGAGGACCGCGTCGGCCTGGTAGCCGCGAAGGTGGGTCATGAGGGCGCCGTTGCCGGTGGATTCTTCCTCGACCACGGACTGCACATAGACGGTGGCCGCCGGTTGCAAGCCCAGCCGGCGCAATGCGTCGAGACAGAACAGGTTGGCGGCGTGACCGGCCTTCATGTCGCCGCTGCCGCGGCCGCAGAGCCAGTCACCGTCGATGTGGGGATCGAAGGCCGGCCTGCTCCACATGTCTTCCGGCCCGGTGGGCACGACATCGACATGAGCCTGCAGGATCAGCGAGCGCCCCGTCTCCTGCTTCGGGCGATGGATGCCGACGACGATCGGCGCCTCGGAATGGCTCTTGGAAAACGGCGCGCCACCCGGATGACGCTCGATCGCGGCGCGGTCCATGGCGAAGCGGTCGATCGCATAGCCACGGTCGCGCAGGGCGCGAAACACGAAATCCTGCACGGCGTGCTCCTCGCCCCGCAGCGATCGGAAACGGACGAGCTCTCGCGTGAACTCGACCTGGTCGGCGAACCCGTCGTCGACCGCCGCGAGGATGCGGTCGCGCAGCGCTGGATTGATTGGCATCTCGAGCTCCGTCGGAAATCGTCAATGCTTGAACCGGGTGCCGCCCGGCACCGCCGCCAGCAGCTGGCGTGCGCGCTAGCGGCGTCAGCTCGTCGGGTCGTCGATCGTGATCGACGGCTGGGCGAGCTTGCGCAGCGCCTCGCGGTCGTTGAGCCGGACCGATGGCCCGCTGACCACCACGTGGTACTGCGCCAGGGCGGCAAAGGACCGCGACAGGACCTCTGGCGCCATGCCGAGGCGGGCCGCCAGCACCTTCTTGTCGAACGGCAGGTCGAAGCGCCCGGTCGAACCGGTCTCGATGTCATGCGCGACCAGCCAGTTGGCAAGCCGCTCGAGGCTCGATCTGAGCTTCTGGTTCTTGAGCTCCTTCACGACGCCGCGATAAGCAAAGGCGAGCTCGATCGCCAAGGCGCGGGAAAAGGCGGCATCCTCGGCGAAGTACCGGCGCACGATGTCGGCCGGTATCAGCAGCACATGCGCCGGCGACAACGTGCGCGCCGATTTCAGATAGACCTTGTCGAGCACGACGGCGGCGACGATGAAGCTGTGGCCGGGACCGGGAACGGAGATCGTGGTCTCGCGGTCGCGATAGCCCGCGAACACCTCGACCTGCCCGTCGACCACGACATGCAGGAAGTCGGCCGGCTCGCCCTCGCGCACCAAAACCACGTGAGCTGGAAAGCGCTGCAGGAACGAGACCCGCAACATGTGCTCGACGTGGCTGGCAGCGACGCCGTCGAACAGCGGCAGCAAGCGCATCTTCTCCTTTTCGTCGCTGCGCATCGAGACCTCGCTTTGCGCGTCGCACTCCGCGTCAATGCTAGCGAGAATAGCGACGCAGACCAAGCCAGATATTGACTTTTATCAAGCTCGCAATTGCGTTGTCATGGAGAGGTCACTGACCATTGTGCGGGCGGCGGATGACTTCCGCTCCGATCGGTTTTGAATCGTTCGCCGAGCCGGGCCCCCTTGATCCCAGTCAATCGCATCGCGCCGCCGTCACAACAGCATGCCCGCGCCGAGATGGCACACAGCACGCTGCAACGAGGGCACCGATGCCGGACTGGACGCGGGTAAACAAGGGCGATCAGAGCAGGGCGCTGTGGCTGTCCACCATCGCCTTCACGGTCTGCTTCGCGGTCTGGACGATCTTCGCCATCATCGGGATACAGATCAAAAAGGACCTCGGCCTGAGCGACACGCAGTTCGGATTGCTGGTCGGCACGCCGATCCTGACCGGCTCGCTCATCCGCCTGATGCTCGGCATCTGGTCCGACCAGTACGGCGGACGGGTGGTGTTCACGCTCACCATGCTGTCGGCGGCGGTGATGACTGCGCTGCTGACGTTCGCCTACGACTATCCGACCTTCCTGCTGGCGGCGCTCGGCGTCGGCATCGCCGGCGGCTCGTTCTCGGTCGGCATCGCCTATGTGGCAAAGTGGTTCCCGAAGGAGCGGCAGGGCACCGCGCTCGGCATCTTCGGTGCCGGCAATGTCGGCGCCGCGGTCACCAAGTTCGCCGCGCCGGTCGATCATGGTCGCCTACGGCTGGCAGACCGTCGCCCTGGTTTGGGCTGCCGGCGCTCGCGCTGATGGGCGTCGTCTTCTTCCTGATGACCAAGGATGATCCCGACCTGGCGCGCCGCCGCGCCTCCGGTGAGAAGCCCGAGTCGCTGGCGGCGATGATGGAGCCGCTGCGCAACGTCCAGGTCTGGCGCTTCTCGCTCTACTACTTCTTCGTGTTCGGCGCCTTCGTCGCGCTCGCCTTGTGGCTGCCGCGCTACCTGATCGGAGTGTACGGCCTCGACATCACCACCGCCGGCATGATCGGCGCCGCGTACTCGATCCCGGCCTCGATCTTCCGCGCCTACGGCGGCCATCTCTCCGACAAGTACGGCGCGCGCCGCATCATGTACTGGACCTTCATGGTCTCGGTGGTGTGCACGTTCATCCTGTCCTACCCGCCGACCCAGTACGTGGTCGAAGGCATCAGCGGCCCGGTCACCTTCTCGACCAGGATGAGCGTGGCCGGCTTCATCGTCGTCACCTTCGTGCTCGGCTTCTTCATGAGCCTCGGCAAGGCGGCGGTCTACAAGCACATCCCGGTCTACTATCCGGACCGGGTCGGCGCGGTCGGCGGCGTCGTCGGACTCGTCGGCGGCCTCGGCGGCTTCGTCCTGCCGATCGCCTTCGGCGCGCTCAACGATCTCACCGGCGTCTGGCAGAGCTGCTTCTGGCTGCTGTTCCTGGTCGTCTCGGTGTCGCTCGTCTGGATGCATGTCGCGATCCGCAGATGGAGCGGGCGGCGTTGCGCGAAGGCATCGAGCCGAGCAGGCTGCCGGAGCTGCCCGAGATGCAGCCGATCCACGGGCCGGCACAGCAAGGCGCGCTCGCCGCAGCCGGTGGCATCCAGGACTGGCGCCCCGAGGATCCGGTCTTCTGGCAGGGCGGCGGCCGCGCGATCGCACGGCGCAATCTGTGGATCTCGGTGCCCTGCCTGCTGCTCTCGTTCGCGGTCTGGATGGTGTGGTCGGTGGTGGTCGCCAAGCTGCCGAGCGTCGGCTTCGCATTCACCAACGAGCAGTTGTTCTGGCTGGCCTCGATGCCGGGCCTGTCGGGCGCGACGCTGCGCATCTTCTACAGCTTCATGCCGGCGATCTTCGGCGGCCGGCTGTGGACGACGCTCGCCACCTGGTCGCTGATGATCCCGGCCGTCGGCATGGGCTTTGCCGTGCAGAACCCGGACACGCCCTACTGGATCTTCCTGGCGCTTGCGCTGCTCTGCGGCTTCGGCGGCGGCAACTTCGCCTCGTCGATGGCCAACATCTCGTTCTTCTTCCCGAAGGCGGAGAAGGGCAATGCGCTGGCGATCAATGCCGGGCTCGGCAATCTCGGCGTCAGCGTCGTGCAGTTCGTGGTGCCGCTGGCGATCACGGCCGGCGTGTTCGGCTGGCTCGGCGGCGATCCGCAGACGGCGACCGTCAACGGCGTCACGACCACGCTGTGGCTGCAGAACGCCGGCTATCGTGTTCGTGCCGTTCATCGTCGCCTCGGCCTTCGCCGCCTGGTTCGGCATGAACGACATCGCCACGATGAAGGCGTCCTTCGCCGATCAGGCGGTGATCTTCCGGCGCACGCACAACTGGATCATGTGCTGGCTCTACACCGGCACGTTCGGCTCGTTCATCGGCTTCTCGGCGGCCTTCCCGCTGCTCGTCGAAGATCCTGTTCCCGGAGGTGAACGCGCTCCAGTACGCCTTCCTCGGGCCGCTCGTCGGCGCGCTCGCCCGCGCCGCCGCCGGCAAGCCCTGCGACCGGATCGGCGGCGGGCGGATCACCTTCTGGGTGTTCATCGCCATGAGCCTCGGCGTGGTCGGCGTGCTCTACGCGATCGGCATGAAGGGCAGCCCGATCGCATTCCCGGTGTTCTTCGCGAGCTTCCTGTTCCTGTTCGCGGCGACCGGCATCGGCAACGCGTCGACCTTCCAGATGATCCCGGCGATCATGCGCAAGGAAGTGGCGCGGCTGGAGCCCGGGCTGTCGCCGCTCGAGCGCGTGAAGCAGTCGGACAAGGAGGCTGCCGCGATCATCGGCTTCACCTCGGCGATCGCGGCCTATGGCGCCTTCTTCATCCCGAAGAGCTTCGGCACCTCGATCACGGCGACCGGCGGGGCCGCAATTCGCGCTCTACGGCTTCCTCGCCTTCTACCTGAGCTGCATCGCCATCACCTGGTGGTTCTACACCCGGCCGCGGCGGCCTGCTGTTCGACGTCGAGCACGGCGGCGGCAGCACTCCGGCCGTCGCTGCCGCGTGATCCGCCGATCATTGCGTTCGACGCTTCACGACAGGGCACGCAACCATGAGCCATTTTCTCGACCGCCTGACCTTCTTCAACAAGGCAGCGGAGCCGTTCTCGGACGGCCACGGCATCACCACGTCCGAGGATCGCCGCTGGGAGGACGGCTATCGCAAGCGCTGGCAGCACGACAAGATCGTGCGCTCGACGCACGGCGCCAACTGCACCGGCTCGTGCTCGTGGAAGATCTACGTCAAGGGCGGCATCGTCACCTGGGAGACGCAGCAGACCGACTATCCGCGCACCCGCCCCGATCTGCCGAACCACGAGCCGCGCGGCTGCTCGCGCGGCGCGTCCTACAGCTGGTATCTCTATTCCGGCAACCGGGTGAAGTATCCGCTGGTCCGCTCGCGCCTCGTCAAGCTGTGGCGCGAGGCACGCGCCACCATGACGCCGGTGGCGGCCTGGGCATCGATCGTCGAAGATCCCGAGAAGCGCGCGAGCTACACCAGCAAGCGCGGCCACGGCGGGTTCGTGCGGGCGACCTGGGACGAGGTCACCGAGATCATCGCGGCGGCCAACGCCTATACCGCCAAGACCTTCGGGCCCGATCGCATCTTCGGCTTCTCGCCGATCCCGGCGATGTCGATGGTCTCCTACGCCGCCGGCTCGCGCTACCTGTCGCTGATCGGCGGCGTCTGCATGTCGTTCTACGACTGGTACTGCGACCTGCCGCCGGCCATCGCCGCAGACCTGGGGCGAGCAGACCGACGTGCCGGAAAGCGCCGACTGGTACAATGCCGGTTTCATCATCCTGTGGGGCTCGAACGTACCGCAGACGCGCACGCCGGACGCGCACTTCTACACCGAGGCGCGCTATCGCGGCGCCAAGAGCGCGGTGATCTGCCCGGACTACTCGGAGGCCTCGAAGTTCGGCGACATCTGGCTCAGTCGTGAAGCAGGGCACCGATTCGGCGCTCGCCATGGCGATGGGCCACGTGATCCTCAAGGAATATCACGTCGACCGCCAGGTGCCCTATTTCCGCGACTACGTGCGCCAGTACACCGACATGCCGATGCTGGTGCGGCTCGTGCGGCAGGGCGACCACCTGGTGCCGGACCGCTTCCTGCGCGCCAGCGACTTCGACGAGTCGCTCGGCGAGACCAACAATCCGGAATGGAAGACCGTCGCCTTCGACGAGACAGTCAGGCAGTGTCGTGGCGCCGCGCGGCACGATCGGCTTCCGCTGGGGCGAGAGCGGCAAGTGGAACCTGGAGGAGAAGGCGAGCGGAGGCGAGCCGACACGACTGCGGCTGTCGCTGGCGGACATCAAGGACGACCTCGCCGAGGTCGCCTTCCCCTATTTCGGCAACATCGAGCACGAGCATTTCGCCTCGACCAAGCATGCGAGCGTCCTCAAGCGCCGCGTGCCGGTGAAGCGGCTGAAGCTCGCCGACGGCGAGACGCTGGTCGCCTCGGTGCACGACCTGCTTCGTCGCCAACTACGGCGTCGATCGCGGTTTCGGCGGCGACAATGTCGCCAGATCGCTCGACGACGACGTGCCCTACACGCCGGCCTGGGCCGAGAAGATCACCGGCGTCGCCGCGCGACAAGATCATCCAGGTGGCGCGCGAGTTCGCGACCAACGCCGAGAAGACCAATGGCCGCTCGATGATCATCATCGGCGCGGCGATGAACCACTGGTACCACGCCGACATGAACTACCGCGGCGTGATCAACATGCTGGTCATGTGCGGCTGCGTCGGCCAGTCCGGCGGCGGCTGGGCGCACTACGTCGGCCAGGAGAAGCTCCGGCCGCAGGCCGGCTGGGCGCCGCTTGCCTTCGCGCTCGACTGGGGCCGCCCGCCGCGCCAGCAGAACTCGACGTCGGCGTTCTATGCCCACACCGACCAGTGGCGCTACGAGACGATGAAGGTCGGCGACCTCGCTGTCGCCGACGGCGCCGGCCGGGCCATGGGACGGCGCCATCATCGACTACAACATCCGCGCCGAGCGCATGGGCTGGCTGCCGTCGGCGCCGCAGCTCGAGACCAATCCGCTGCAGGTCGCGAAGGATGCCGCGGCTGCCGGCATGGAGGCAAAGGACTACGTCGCCAAGGTCGCTCAAGTCCGGCGCGCTGCAAGCTGCGCCTGCGAGGATCCGGACAATCCGAAGAACTGGCCGCGCAACCTGTTCGTATGGCGCTCCAACCTTCTCGGCTCGTCCGGCAAGGGCCACGAGTACTTCCTGAAGCACCTGCTCGGCACGACGCACGGCGTGCTCGGCAAGGACCTCGGCGCGGAAGGCAAGGCGCGAAGCCAGGGAAGCCGTCTGGCACGATGCAGGCGCCGGAAGGAAAGCTCGACCTGCTGGTGACGCTCGACTTCCGCATGTCGACGACCTGCGTCTACTCCGACATCGTTCTGCCGACCGCCACCTGGTACGAGAAGAACGACCTCAACACGTCCGACATGCACCCCTTCATCCATCCGCTGACCGGCGCGGTCGATCCGGCGTGGGAGGCGCGCTCGGACTGGGAGATCTACAAGGCAATCGCGCAAGGCATTCTCGCAGGTCGCGCCCGAGGTGCTGGGCGTCGAGAAGGACGTCGTGCTCAATCCGATCAAGCACGACAGCGCCGAACGAGATCGCCCAGCCGTTCGAGCCCAAGGACTGGAAGAAGGGCGAGTGCGAGCCGATCCCCGGCAAGACGATGCCGGTCGTGGCCGTCGTCGAGCGCGACTATCCGCAACATCTACGAGCGCTTCACCGCGCTCGGGCCGCTGATGGACAAGCATCGGCAACGGCATCAAGGGCATGGCCTGGAAGACCGGCGCACGAGGTCGAGCACCTCAAGGCGCTCAACGGCGTCGCACGCCGAGGGCGCGAACAAGGGCCTGGCCCGGATCGACAGCGACATCGATGCCGCCGAGGTCATCCTGATGCTGGCGCCGGAGACCAACGGCGAGGTGGCGGTCAAGGCCTGGGGAGCGCTCGGCAAGGCGACCGGCCGCGAGCCACGCGCATCTGGCGCTGCCGAAGGAGGACGAGAAGATCCGCTTCCGCGACGTCGTCGCGCAGCCGCGCAAGATCATCTCGGCGCCGACCTGGTCGGGGCTCGAAAGCGAGAAGGTCTGCTACAACGCCGGCTACACCAACGTGCACGAGCTGATCCCGTGGCGCACGCTCACCGGCCGTCAGCAGCTCTATCAGGATCACCTGTGGATGCGCGCGTTCGGCGAGGCGCTGTGCGTCTATCGCCCGCCGGTCGATCTCAAGACCATCAAGCCGGTGCTCGACCTCAGGCCGAACGGCGAGAAAAAGATCGTCCTCAACTTCATCACGCCGCACCAGAAGTGGGGCATCCACTCGACCTATACCGACAATCTGCTGATGCTGACGCTGTCGCGCGGCGGGCCGATCGTCTGGCTCTCGCGAGACCGACGCCGCCAAGGCCGGCATCGTCGACAACGACTGGGTCGAGGCCTTCAACAGCAACGGCGCGCTGGTCGCCCGCGCCGTGGTCTCGCAGCGCATCAAGGAGGGCACGCTCTTCATGTACCACGCGCAGGAGAAGATCGTGAACGTGCCGGGCTCGGAGATGACCGGCAATCGCGGCGGCATCCACAACTCGGTGACGCGCGCGGTGCTGAACCCGACGCACATGATCGGCGGCTACGCCCAGCTCGCCTACGACTTCAACTACTACGGCACCATCGGCACCAACCGCGACGAGTTCGTGGTGGTGCGCAAGCTGAGAAACGTCGACTGGCTCGAGCGGCCGCACGGCGCGCACGCCTGTCCGCAACCGCCGCCGAGTGAGGAGGACGCCGCAATGAAAATCCGCGCCCAGATCGCGATGGTGCTCAACCTCGACAAGTGCATCGGCTGCCACACCTGCTCGGTGACCTGCAAGAACGTCTGGACCAACCGCGAAGGCATGGAATACGCTTGGTTCAACAACGTCGAGACCAAGCCCGGCATCGGCTACCCGAAGGAATGGGAGAACCAGGACCGCTGGAACGGCGGCTGGAAGCGCAAGCGCAACGGCAAGATCGAGCCGAGGATCGGCTCCAAGTGGCGCATCCTGGCCAACATCTTCGCCAACCCCGACCTGCCGGAGATCGACGACTACTACGAGCCGTTCACGTTCGACTACGAGCACCTGCAGAAGGCGCCCGAGCTCGAGGCGTTCCCGACCGCGCGGCCGCGCTCGCTGATCTCGGGCGAGCGCATGGAGAAGATCGAGTGGGGTCCGAACTGGGAGGAGATCCTCGGCGGCGAGTTCGCCAAGCGCTCGGCCGACGTCAATTTCGACGGCGTGCAGAAGGAGATCTACGGCCAGTTCGAGAACACCTTCATGATGTACCTGCCGCGGCTGTGCGAGCACTGCCTCAATCCGTCCTGCGCGGCGGCCTGTCCGTCGGGCGCGATCTACAAGCGCGAGGAGGACGGCATCGTACTGATCGACCAGGACAAGTGCCGCGGCTGGCGCATGTGCGTCTCGGGCTGCCCCTACAAGAAGATCTATTTCAACTGGTCGAGCGGCAAGAGCGAGAAGTGCATCTTCTGCTATCCGCGCATCGAGGCCGGCCAGCCGACGGTGTGCTCGGAGACCTGCGTCGGGCGCATCCGCTATCTCGGCGTCATGCTCTACGACGCCGACCGCATCGAGGCGGCGGCGAGCGTCGCCGACGAGAAGGACCTCTACGAGGCGCAGATGAAGATCTTCCTCGACCCGGACGATCCGGCCGTCGTCGAGCAGGCCCGCCGCGACGGCGTGCCGGATGCCTGGCTCGAGGCCGCGCGGCGCTCGCCGATCTGGAAGATGGCGATGGAGTGGAAGGTCGCGTTCCCGCTGCACCCTGAGTACCGCACGCTGCCGATGGTCTGGTACGTGCCGCCGCTGTCGCCGATCACGGCCGCCGCCGAGGCCGGCAAGATGGGCAGCGACGGCCAGCATGCCGGATGTGCGCTCGCTGCGCATTCCGCTCAGGTACCTCGCCAACCTGCTGACCGCGGGCGACGAGGAGCCGGTCGCCAGGGGGCTCGAGCGCATGCTGGCGATGCGCGCCTACATGCGGGCGAAGACGGTCGATGGCGTGATCGACGAGGGCATCGCGAAACGCGTCGGCATGACCGGGCAGCAGATCGAGCAGATGTACCACGTGATGGCGATCGCCAACTACGAGGACCGCTTCGTCATTCCGACCACCCATCGCGAGACAACCGAGGACGCCTACGAGCTGCGCGGCAGCTGTGGCTTCACGTTCGGCGACGGCTGCAGCCCGAGCGACAACAAGGTCAACCTGTTCGGCGGCGTCAAGCTCAAGAACGATCGACCCAAGGTGGGAGCTTGAACATGAAGACGCTGAGGGTTCTGTCCGCGCTGCTCAGCTATCCGACCGAGGAGCTGGTGGCCGCCGCCGGTGAGCTGCACGCCGTCCTCGATCGCGAGGCGGTGTTGCGCAAGGCCGATCTCGCGGGCCTGCACGAGCTGATCGACGAGCTCGCGGGCGCCGATCTTCTCGATGCCCAGGAGCGCTACATCCTGTTGTTCGACCGCACCCGCTCGCTGTCGCTTCACCTGTTCGAGCACGTGCACGGCGAGAGCCGGGATCGCGGCCAGGCGATGGTCGATCTGATCAAGGTGTACGAGGATGGCGGCTATTCGCCGACGACCAGGGAGCTGCCCGATTTCCTGCCGCTGTTCCTGGAGTTCGCCTCGACGCGGACGCCGGCCGCCGCGATCGAGCTGGTTGCCCAGCCGGCGCACGTCTTCACTGCGCTGCAGGAGCGGCTGCGCAAGCGGCGCTCGCGATATGCCGCGGCGTTCTCGGCGCTCGTCGCGCTTCGGCAGGGCGAAGCCCGACGCGGAGACGATCGCGCGGCTGCTCGCCGAGCCCGATCCCGAGCCCGACGACCTCGAGGCGCTGGATGCCGCCTGGGCCGAGGAGGAAGTGCTGTTCGGTCCGGGGGCGGCGGTCGACGCCTGCGGCAAGGACACATTGTCGGCCAAGCTTCGGCAGGCGCGGCGGCCGGCGCCCGGCCTGCCATCGGCGCCCGGGGCGACTCCCCGAACGACCATAACCTATTCCGGCAAGTCCCTGCGATCGGGAGCCTGAACCATGCGCGACAGCATCTTCCATATCTTGTTCGTCTGGTATCCGTACGTCTGCCTCACCGTGTTCCTGCTCGGCAGCCTGATCCGCTTCGACCGCGAGCAGTACTCGTGGCGGGCGAGCTCGAGCCAGCTGTTGCGCCGCAAGCAGCTCGCGCTGCGGCTCGAACCTGTTCCACCTCGGCATCCTGTTCCTGCTGTTCGGTCACGCGGTCGGCCTGCTGACGCCGAAGGCGGTCTACTCGCTGTTCGTTACCGTCGAGCAGAAGCAGTTGCTGGCGGTCGTCGCCGGCGGCATCGCCGGCGTCGTGTGCTTCGTCGGGCTGACGCTGCTGCTGCATCGCCGGCTGTTCGACGCCCGCATCCGGGCGACCAGCACCTACATGGATCTCACGGTGCTGATCCTGCTGTGGGTCCAGCTGACGCTCGGCCTCATCACGCTGCCGTTCTCGCTGTCGCATTCGGACGGATCGGTGATGCTGATCCTGGCGCACTGGGCGCAGGGCATCCTGACGCTGCAGCCGGTCGATGCCAGGGAGCTGCAGACGCTTGCCGCGCCATATCTGACGCACCTCGTGCTCGGCATGACGATCTTCCTGATCTTCCCGTTCTCACGCCTCGTGCACATCTGGTCGGCGCCGGTCTGGTACCTCGGCCGGCGTGGCTACCAGGTCGTGCGTACACGGCGCGACCTGTCGGCGGGCGGCGGGCGGACGCCATCCCGGCAACCGGCGGAGTGACGCGCCATGGACATCACGGCCGCAGCTGCCATCAAGCCCGTCGTCGGCGTCAGGCCGAAGGCGGTGACCGTCAACGGTGTCGAAATTCCGCTCGCGGCGATCGCGCGGGAGACGCAGCACCATCCTGCCGGCAATCCGTCCGAGGCTTGGACCGCCGCCGCTCGCGCGCTCGCCATCAGGGAGCTGCTGCTGCAGGAAGCCGCGCAGGCTCGGCCTGGCTCCGGCGCCGCTGACCGACGATGACGATCGCCGCGAGACCGAGGACGAGGCCATGGTGCGGGCCCTCGTCGAGCGCGAAGTGGTGGTGCCGCAGCCCGATCAGGACGTCTGCCGGCGCTACCACGCGCAAAACCTGCGCCGGTTCCGGACGCCCGATCTGTTCGAGGTGTCGCATATCTTGCTGGCGGCACCGCCGCGCGACGAGACGCTGCGGGCGGCAGCGCGGCGGCAGGCCGAGGCACTGATCGAGATCCTCGCCGGCGCACCCGGGCAGTTCGCGACGCTGGCAAAAACCTACTCGGCCTGTCCGTCGCGGGAGATCGGGGGCAATCTCGGCCAGATCGGTCCCGGCCAGACCGTGCCGGAGTTCGAGCGCGCGCTGCCGGCGATGACGGTCGGCGCCGTCCATGCGACGCCGGTCGAGACCCGCTACGGGTTCCACGTCGTCCATGTGCATCGGCACGAGGGTGGACGACAGCTCCCGTTCGATCTCGTGAGCGAGCGCGTCGCTGCTTATCTCGGCGATCGCGTCCGCAGAACCGCGATCCGCCAGTACATCGGCGTACTGGCAGGCCGCGCCGTCATCACCGGCATCGACGTCACCGGTACGGACGGCCCCCTGGTGCAATGAGGTCATCGCATGCTGCTCGGCACGATCATGGAACAGCTGCGGGACGAAGCGGCGGCGGCAACGACGCTGCTGTCGCTCGGCGACATCGTGCTGGTGGCCGAGGTCGAGGACGCCCGCGTGCGCTATGACGAAAGCATCGGTCAATACGTCGCTGGCGCGGCGCAGCGCTTCGCCAGGTCCGCTTCCGACGAGGACTGGCTGCGGCTGATGACCGCCCTGGAGCGCTCCGATCGCCCGGCCGGCACATGTCTCGCAACGATGGTGAGGTGGGCGGTCGCGCAGGATGCGATCGCGGCGACGGACACCGAAGCCGGCGGCGGCTGCTCATGCGCGGGTGCCAACGGCGGCCGCTGCCATGGCGAAGATCGATAGGGCGAACGCCGCTCGCAACTGTTTTCGGAGCTTGGCTGTGCAGCAGGCGCCGCGCTATCCTGCCATCGGCCGGCGTGAATTGGCGGCCGCGCCTGCCGGGATAGCAGGCGGCACAAGTCCAAATCCCCACCGCCCGTTCGGCGACCAGATAGACGAGAGAAAGCCGAAGTCATGTCTCGACTGACACCGCCGGCGCCGATCGTGGCCATCCTCTACAGCGACGGTCGCGAGGTCGATCCGGTCGTCCGGCGGATTGCCGATCGTATCCAGGCCGATGGTTTCTCGTGCGCCGGATTCGTCCAGCGCGAGCTGCCGAGGCCGGACCGGTCGCGCTGCGACATGATCCTCGAGGATCTGGTGACGGGCGTATCGGTCGTGATTTCGCAGGACCGCGGGCCGGGCGCTCGCGGTTGCCGCCTCGATCTGAGCGAGCTGCTGCGCGCGGCGACGCTGGTGCGCGCCGCTCTCGCCGAGGGCCCGGATCTGCTGATCGTCAACAAGTTCGGCAAGAGCGAGGGCGAGGGCGGTGGCTTCCGGCCATTGATCGCGGAAGCAGTCGAGCGCGGGGTGCCGGTGCTGGTTGCGGTGCCATGGCGCAACATCGACAGCTGGCGCCGTTTCGCCGCGGATCTCGCCACCGAGCACGAGCTGGCGGACTTGCCCGGCCAAGATGCGCTACTGTTGCGGCACCTCGGCCTTGTCGGCGCCACCGAGGATGCCGCCGCCGGCCAGCGGCAGCGCGAGCGCACCCCCTGACCGCCGCCTCGAACTGACGACAGGATGGCAAGGCCTGCGGACGGGATCGGCGTCGCTTGCCGCATCCGCCCGCAGGCCGCGCGGAATCAGTCGGCTTGCGCCAGCCGCTGCAACTCCGGCGTGGCGAGATCAAGCGCCTTGCCGAAGCGGGCGACCGCCTCCTCGGCTTCCGCCTTCGTCATCATCAGCGGTGGCGAGAACGAGTTGACCTCGATGAACGGCAGCGGCCGCGACAGGATCCCGCACTCGAGCGTCTTGGCCGACACGACGCGGTGCGGCCCGGCTTTCGGATTGAACCACCGCTTTGTCGCCTTGTCGGCCACGTACTCGACGGCATTCATCTGGCCGATGCCGCGGACGTCGCCGACGAAGGGATGATCACCGACGCGTTGCTTCAGGCACTTGAGCAGATAGGGGCCGACCTCTGCCGCTCTCTCCACCAGCCCTTCGCGCTCGAAGATCTCGATATTGACGAGGCCGAGCGCGCCTCCGGTCGGATGGCCCGAGTAGGTGAAGCCGTGCATGACCGGTCCCATGTCCGGCGACGCATCGCGCAGCACCTCCCAGATCTTCTCCGAGATCACCGAGGCCGAGACGGGGAAGTAGGCCGAGGTTATGCCCTTGGCCAAGGTCACGATGTCGGGCTTGAGGTTCATGCCTCCGGTCGCGAACCAGTGGCCGGTGCGGCCGAATCCGGTGATCACCTCGTCGGCGATGAACAGGATGTCGTGCTTGGCGAGGACCTTCTGCAGCTTCTCGAAATAGCCCTTGGGTGGCGGCAGCACGCCGCCGGTTCCCATCACCGGCTCGGCGATGAAGGCGGCGACCGTCTCCGCGCCTTCCTTCGCGATCAGCGCCTCGACCTCGGCGATCATGCGGTCGGTGAACTGCTCCTCGCTCTCGCCCGGCTTGCCGAAGCGGTAGTAGTGCGGGCAGGAGGTGTGCAGCACGCCCTCGATCGGCAGGTCCCATGCCTTGTGGTAGACCGGGATGCCGGTCAGGCTCGCGGCGGCATAGGTCAGGCCGTGGTAGCCGCCGGCGCGGGCGATGACCTTCTTCTTCTCCGGCTTGCCGCGCAGATTGTTGTAGTATCGGACGAGCTTGAAGTTGGTGTCGTTGGCATCCGAGCCGCCCATGCCGAAGAAGATCTTCGACAGATGCCGCGCTCCGGCCTTCTCGTGGAACAGCTGCAGGACCTTCTCGGCAAGGCGAATGATCGGCTCGTTCGAGGTGCCGCCGAAGATGTGGTGGTAGGCGAGATCCATCACCGCCTTCTTGGCGGCTTCCGCCATCTCCGGCCGGCCGTAGCCGATGTTGACGCACCACAGCCCGGCGCCGCAATCGATCAGGTCGCGCCCGTGCTGATCGTTGATCCAGACGCCGCGGGCGTTGGAAACGATCATCGGGCCCTTCTTGAGATGATCGGCGATCGAGGTGTTGGGATGGAAGATCGACTCGCGGTCGATGTCCTCGAGCGAATAGTTGCGGTTCAGATCTTCCATATCATGCCTCCGATGCGCGGGATCGCTCTTTACGAGCTCGAATTGGACTGATTGCAAGAAGACCATTGTCGGTCAGGCGCGCGTCCCGGGAAAGGCCAAAGATTGGGCCGATGCCATGCGCGATCGCCCGATCTTCGGCATTGACAATGCTCCAGGCAATTTCGCCTGTCCTGCCGCCGCAAGCGCTATTGCGATCCGCTCCCTTTCCTGCCGGCGGCAAGCGCCAGAACCACGAAAAACACCAGCAGGACGATCTGCGATACGACGAACGGCGGTTCGGTCGACGTGGGGGCGGCGGCCTTGAGGACCGGAATCTTCATGAATGCCTGGGCAACGCCCACGAACATGAGCAGATAGAGACTGAACACCATGCCGGCGGCGTTGATCCACCGCCAAACCCCGGCAGGCTTTGTGGCCCGTCGGGCATAGACGACCGCCGCCAGGATCAAGAGTGCAATCGCGCCGACGATATGCGACGGCAGCAGTCCGTTGAACGGAAAGCCGAAGCCGGTGACGCTGGTGGCGATTGCGGTCACCAGGAACACCGGCACCCAGAACGCCGGTACCGACGGGTTGAACAGGCCGGCCACCGCGACCGCGCCGGCGACGATGGCAACGAGGCTCAAAAGAGTGTGGAAGGCAGTGAGTGTCGACAGATCGAAAATCATGGCACGCTCCTTGACTTGCGGCATCTCGTCGGGCCGGCAGCATGCACCTGTCGGCACCGGAGTTGCTGCCGCATTGGTAGCACCACGCAGTGCACGAGTTGCGACAGTCAGCGCGACGCACGCACGGCACCAGGTTGGCCAATACCTCGCTCGAGAGTCGGCCGCCAAGAGCGACCGACTCGAAGGCGCCGGAAAAGACGCGTTTGAGCCGATTTTCCGGGCAATTTTCCAATCAATCGATTGATCATTCCGGCCACCCGTCGGATACTCGGCTCGAGTGTTCGCCGTGTCTGGCGCGCCGTCAATTTTACAAGGGAGCCGCGCGATGCGCTTGTCCGATTTCAAGGTGCTGACGTTCGACTGCTACGGGACGCTGATCGACTGGGAGACCGGCATGGTCACGGCGCTGCGTCCGCTGACTTCGAAGGTGCCCGCCGCGCTCACCCGCAATACGATCCTC
The DNA here is from genome assembly GCA_963750535.1 of uncultured Alphaproteobacteria bacterium. Taxonomy (GTDB): domain Bacteria; phylum Pseudomonadota; class Alphaproteobacteria; order Rhizobiales; family Hyphomicrobiaceae; genus JAKFWF01. The sequence goes on from CAVVRF010000048.1 coordinate 239,849, forward strand.
GAGGCGCATGCGCGCGCGGAGTCGATGCAGCAGCGCTATACTCCGACCAAGAACTATCGCGAGATCCTGGCGGCGGTCTACAAGCGTCTCGCCGACGAATGGCGCGTCACCGTGACGTGGGAGGAGTGCGTGGCGTATGGCCGTTCGGTCGGCGACTGGCCGGCGTTTCCGGACACTCCCGAGGCGCTCAAGTACCTCAAGCAGCACTACAAGCTCGTCATTCTCTCGAATGTCGACAACGAGAGCTTCGCGTTGAGCAACCGCCGGCTCGGAGTGGCGTTCGACGCGATCTATGCCGCCGAGGACATCGGCTCGTACAAGCCGAACCTGCGCAACTTCGAGTACATGCTGGAGAATATCCAGCGGCTCGGCCTCGGCAAGGCGGACATCCTGCACACCGCCGAGAGCATGTTCCATGATCATGCGCCGGCCAACAAGATGGGGCTCGCCTCGGCCTGGATCTACCGCCGGCACGCCGAGCAGGGGTTCGGCGCCACCATGCATCCCGGCGACATGCCGAAGTACGACTTCCGCTTCGACAGCATGGCGGATCTGGCGAAGGCGCACCGGGCCGAGGTCGGCGGCTGACGATCAGTAGCCGGCCCGCTGCGGCCGGCTCACATCGCGCTCGCCAGGCGCAGCGCGTCGTAGATGGCGCTGTGGACGCCGCGGCTGGTGACGGCATCGCCGATCCGGTGCAGCTCGAAGCCACTTCCGGCCGTTGCTGCATCGAGCTGCGGCTTGCGCTCGAGCAGCCGGTCGATGTCGGTGATGCCGCGATTGGCCGCTTGCGGCGCGAGGCCCGTGAACACGTCGTCGACCGGCAGCGTGCCGTTCTCGACCACCACCTGCGCCGCCGTCAGCTCCATCATCGCGCCGGTCAGCTCGTGCCGGAAGCGGGCGACCAGTCCGTTGCCGCTGCGGGCGACGCTGACGAGTTGATGATCGATCGTGGTCGCGACTGCGTGCTTGGCGAAGCGCTGGCGGTATACGACGCGGGACGAGTATTCCATCTCGAGGCCGATGTTGTCGTCGAGTGCCACGAACTGTACGTGCCTGCCGAGCTCTGCGAGATGCAGCGCGCATGAGACCGCCGCGTGCCGGCCGGTGCCGTCGAACACGATCACGTCCTCCTTGGCGCGGCCGGGGTCGGCGAGCACGTCCCACACCGTCGTGCAATGCTCGCTGCCGTCGATCCAGCTCATATCGGGAACGCCGCCGGTCGCGACGATCACCGCGTCCGGATGCTCGCGCAGGATATCGGCGGGCTCGGCCAGCGTGTTCATGCGGATATCGACGCCGAGCCGCTCGAGCTCGGCCGCGCGCCAGTCGACGATGGCGATGAGGTCGCGCCGCCATGTCGCCTTGGTCGCAAGCAGCAGCTGGCCGCCGAGCCGGCTCGCGGCCTCGAACAGCACGACCTTGTGGCCGCGCTCGCCGGCGACACGGGCAGCTTCGAGACCGGCCGGGCCACCGCCGACGACGACCACCTTGCGGCCGGGCTTCCTCGCGCGCTCGACGAGCTGCGGCAGCACCGCCTCGCGGCCGGTGGCGGGATTGTGAATGCAGGCAACCTTCTTCCACATGCAGTGCGAAGCGCCGACGCAGGGACGGATGCGATCCTCCTCGCCGCGCGCGAGCTTGTTGACGATCTGCGGATCGGCCATGTGCGCGCGCGTCATTGCGACCATGTCGAGCATGCCCTCGGCGACGGCGTGGCGAGCGGTCGCGATGTCGGGAATGCGGGCGGCGTGGAACACTGGCAGCCTAGTTTCGCGCTTGAACGCGCCGACCGATCTCAGGAACGGGGCGAGCGGCTGCGACATGCCGGGCATGTTGTGCTCGGCGAGCGAGAGGTCGGTGTCCATCCGGCCGAAGATGCAGTTGAAGAAATCGATTTGGCCTTCGCGCTCGAGGATACGCGCGATGCGCACGCATTCTTCGAAGTCGATGTTCTCGGGCGAGCCCTCCTCGTGCCCTTCGTCGACGACGAAGCGGATGCCGACGATCCAGTCATCGCCGACCGCCTTGCGGATCGCCTCGTGCACCATCAGCCCGAAGCGGGCCCGGTTCTCGGTCGAGCCGCCGAAGCGGTCGGTGCGCCGGTTGGTCTTGGGCGAGAAGAACTGGCCGATCAGGTGGCCGCCGGTCACCGTCTCGATCCCGTCGAGGCCGCCGTCCTTGCATCGCTTGGCCGCCGCCGCGTAGTCGCGAACCACCCTGGCGATGTCGTCCTCGTCCATCTGCCGCGGGAAGTTGCGGTGGCGGCGCTCGCGGACCGTCGACGGTCCCATCGTCGGCAACCAGTTGACGCTCAGCGCGTCGGCGCGGCGACCCAGATGGGAGATCTGGCACATGATCGCGGCGCCATGGCCGTGGATGCGGGCGGAGAACTCCTGCAAGTGGGGGATGATCCGGTCGGAGCTGACGTCGATCTGGCCGCCGCCCCAGCTCGAATCGGGCGAGACCATGGACGAGCCGCCGAACATCGTCAGCGCCAGCCCGCCCTTGGCCTTTTCCTCGTGATAGCGCTGGTAGCGCTCGCGCGGCATGCCGCCGTCGTCGAGCGTCGAGGCATGGCTCGTGCTCATGATCCGGTTCTTCAATCGCAGCTTCTTGATCTGCAGCGGCTCGAGCAGGGGATCTCGCGCGCGCCGGCTGGCGATCGGCAGGGTTGCTGCGTTGGTGCTTGTGCCGGTCATGACGATCTCCAGTGTTCTTCCGATGGACCGCCCGCCACGGCGTGCTGAGCCGCGAGCAGATCCTGTTCGCTGCGGTGACAGGCGATCACGGCGCCTGACGACAGTCGGAATTCGGGCGGCGGGCGCTGGTCACAGGTGTTAGCGATCGCCAGGCCACAGCGGCCGAAGAAGGCGCATCCCGACGAGGCCGGGCGCGACGGGTTGGCGGAGCCGGCTGCCGCGCGTCGCGCCGCCAGCTCATCGAGCCAGCCGACGCGCAGCTCCGGGATCGAGGCGACAAGCAGGTCGAAGTAAGGGTGGATCGGGCTCGACTTCAGCGCCTCGCGTGGCGTCGTCTGGACGCGCCTGCCGGCATAAAGCACGACGACCTCGTCGCAGACGGCGCGCACCGTCGACAAGTCGTGACTGATGAACAAGTAGCTGACGTCGAGCCGGCGCCGCAGGTCCGCCAGCAGCTTCAGGATCGCCGCGCCGACCACGGTGTCGAGGCTCGACGTCACCTCGTCGCAAAGAATGAGCTTCGGGTTGGCGGCAAGCGCGCGGGCCAGGTTGACGCGCTGCTTCTGTCCGCCGGACAGCTCGTGCGGCCGGCGCTCGGCCAGCGTGGCCGGCAGCTGCACCATGTCGAGCAGCTCGTGGACGCGCGTCGCGAGGGCGTCGCCGGACAGACCATCGAAGTGGGCGGCCGGCCGGCCGAGGATGCGCCCGACGCTATGGGCCGGATTGAGCGCGGTATCGGCCATCTGGAACACGATCTGAATCTCGCGCAGATCGTTGGCGGTGCGGTCCTGGTTGCGCGGCGCCAGCCGGCGGCCATCGAGCTCGATGGTGCCGCTGGCGGCCGGCAGTAGGCCGGCGATGACGCGCGCCAGGGTGCTCTTGCCCGAGCCCGACTCGCCGATCACGCCGACCGCGGAACCCGATGCGATCTCGAGATTGATGTCGTGCAAAACCGTCGCTGCCGGCTTGCCGCCCCGGTCGAGTGCGCCATAGCCGGCAGAGATGCCGCGCAGCCGAAGCAGGCGATCGGCAGGCGCGGTCGGCCGGGCGGCAACCGGCGCCATGCGCGCCGCCGGGTCGGCCGCCTCGATGAGGCTGCGCGTATACTCGTGCCGCGGATCGGCCAGGAGCGTCGCGGTGACGCCGGTCTCCTGGATTTCGCCGCGCTTCAGGACGATGATGCGATCCGCGACCTGCGCCACCACCGCCAGGTCGTGCGACACGTAGAGCGCGGTCGTGCGCCGCTCCCGCACCACGTTGCGGAAGGCTGTCATCACGTCGATCTGCGTCGTCACGTCGAGGGCGGTGGTCGGCTCGTCGAGGATGATGACGGCGGGATCGTTGATCAGCGCCATCGCGAGCATCAGCCGCTGCAGCTGGCCGCCGGAGACCTGGTGCGGAAAGCGCTCGCCGATGTGCTCGGGATCGGGCAGCGACAAGGAGGCAAACAGTGAGACGGCGCGCGCCTTGGCGTCGGCAGCCGACATCGTGTGGTGAATTTGCGCGCTCTCGATCACTTGGGACAGCAGTCGCTTGGCCGGATTGAAGGCGGCGGCGGCGCTTTGCGCCACATAGGCGACGCGGCGTCCGCGCAACCCGGCACGGCCGGCGGGCGGCAGCGACAGGATCTCCTCGCCCTCGATGCTGACGCGGCCGCCGCCGATCCGGCAGCCGGGACGGGCGTAGCCCATGAGGGCCAGGGCAATCGTCGACTTGCCGGAGCCGGATTCGCCGATCAGCGCCAAGACCTCGCCCTCGGCGATCGCGAACGAAACCCCGGAGACGATCGCCGCCTCGTTGCGGCCGACGACCTCCAGGTTGTCCACGGTCACGACGGCGCTCACTTCAATGTCCCTCCAGCGTGCCGGCGTCGCGCCCCAGGAAATTGTCGATGACGAGGTTGACGCCGATGGTGAGCAGGGCGATCGCGATTGCCGGCGCCAGCACGGCCGGCGCGCCATAGACGAGGCCGGAGATGTTCTCGCGCACCAGCGATCCCCAGTCGGCATGCGGCGGTTGAACGCCGAGGCCGAGGAAGCTCAGGCGGCTGAGCAGCAGGATCACGAAGACGAACCTGAGGCCGAAATCGGTCAAGACCGGCCCGACGATGTTCGGCAGGATCTCGCTCAGCATGATGTAGCGGGTACCCTCGCCGCGGGCGCGGGCGATGGTGACGAAGTCGGTGGCATTGACATTGACCGCGAGCGACCGGCCGATCCGGTACGAGCCGGGAGCGTAGATGATGGCGGCGGTCGCCACGAGGATCGCATTCGAGCTGCCGAACGCCGCGACGACGACGAGGCCGAACAGCAGGCTCGGGATCGAGATCAGCGCATCGAGCAGGCGGCTCAGGGCGAAGTCGAACCAGCCGCCGATCGCCGCCGCCATCAAGCCCATCAGCGTGCCGGCGAGGCAGGCAAACACCGTCGCCGTCAGTGCCAGGCCGATCGTGTAGCGGGCGCCGTAGAGCACGCGGCTCATCATGTCGCGGCCGAGATAATCGGTGCCGAGCGGGTGCGCGAGGCTGATGCCGCCGAATTCGTCGACGGAGACGACCTTGCCGGCGCCGTAGGGTGCGACCGCCGGGCCGAATATCGCCAGCGCGAGCATGAGCAGGACGAGCCCCATGCCGATGCGGCCGGAGAGCTGCCACCGCCGATGCGGCGCCTCCGCGACTTCCATGGTTCTGTCGAGCTGCACCGTCATGTTGCCGAAGCGTCCCTCACCGGTGCCGCAGACGCGGATTGCTGACGATCGCCAGGATATCGGCCACGGTCACCAGCAGCAGATAGCCGGCGCAGAAGATCATGGCGCAGGCCTGCACCACCGGGATGTCGCGGGTCGACACGGCATCGACCATCAAGCGGGCGAGGCCGGGATAATTGAAGATCGTCTCGACCACGACAACGCCGCCGAGCAGCGAGGACAGACTGAGCGCCACCGCATTCGCGATCGGCCCGATCGCGTTCGGCAGCGCATGCGCGATCACCACCCGTGCCGGCCGGGCGCCCTTGAGGATCGCCATCTCGATGTAAGGCTCGCGCAGCGTGTTGACGACGGCCGCCCGCGTCAGCCGCGCCATCTGGGCAACGACCACGCAGGTCAGCGTCAGCACCGGCATGGCGAGCGAGCGGGCGAGCTGGCCCATCGACTGGCCGGTCGAGATCGTCGCGAGGGCGGGCAGCCAACGCAGGTTCACGGCGAGGACGAGCACGGCAATGGTGGCGATCAGGAATTCCGGCACCGAGACGATCGATACCGTCGACATGCTGACGACGCGATCATAGCGGGTACCCTGCCGCATCGCCGCCGAGATGCCGAGCGCGAGCGCGATCGGCACCGAGAGCGCGGCCGCGGCGCCGGCCAGCATCAGCGAGTTCGGCATGCGCTTGCCGATCAGCTCCGCGACCGGCAGGCCGTTGACCAGCGACTTGCCCGGATTGCCGGAGAGCAGTCCGGACAGCCAATCGGCGAACCGGACCAATGGCGGCCGGTCGAGGCCGAGCGACTTGCGCATCGCCCCGACCATCTCGGGCGTCGCCGATTGCCCGAGCAGTTCCTGCGCGACGTCGCCGGGCAGCAGCGACGTCGCGGCGAACACGATCAGCGCGATCAGCAGCAGGGTGGCGATGCTGGTCGCGATGCGTCCCGCTATCAGGCGGCCGATCATTGCGTTCATGTGGCCTGGTACCCCCAATCGCCTAAGAGCCTGTCCGGGGGATTTTCATGGAGTTTCATCGCGCATGCATGGTCCAGATGGCAGGAGCGTCGGCGCAGCCGATAGCCACAGGTATCGGCAAGATGCGCGACGAACCAGATGGGCCATGCATGCGCGACCGGAGGTGGCCCAATCTCGGTCGCCCGCTGCGTCGCAGCCCTTGGCCGTAGCTAAGGCTACGACCAGCGGGCTGCTCCTTGCGGATCGACTCGACATTAGGCCATGAAATCTCATGAAAATCCCCCGGACAGGCTCAGAGGACGGCCCGCGCGACGATCGAGGAGGCCTGCCGCCATCGCTGCATGCGCCGAGGTCGAGCCGACCAGGCGCACTGCGCGCTGCAGACCTCCTCTCGCCCCGCATGCGGTTATGCCTCGAGCCAGACGTGCTCGGCGAATGCATTGCCCATGAAGCCGCCGACCGGAATCGGCTTCAGGCCCTGCAGCTTCGCCGAATGGGCGTCGAGCAGCGTGATGAATACCGGAATGCCGATGCCGCAATTGTCGCGGATCAGCATCTGCATGTCGCAGTACTGCTGGCGGCGCTTCGCTTCGTCGCTCTCGCCGCGTGCCAACGCCAGGAGCTGGTCGAATTTCTCGTTCTTCCAGCCGCTCTCGTTCCAGTTGGCATCCGACTTGAAGAATAGCGTGAGCAGGATGTCGGCGCTCGGGCGAGGATTGATCGCGCCGAAGCCCAGCGGCTGCTTCATCCAGTAGTTCGCCCAATAGCCGTCGGCCGGAACCCGCTTGATGTCGAGGTTGAGACCGATCTTCTGGCCGGTCTCCTGCAGCAGCACGGCCATCTCGACCGAGCCCGGCGCCGCCGGCGAGGCAAAAATCGGCACCGCCGTGTTGCCGATGCCCGATTTCTGGAAGTGGAACTTGGCCTTGTCGAGATCGAACGGACGCTGCGGCACATCCTTGCAGTAGTAGCGGTTGCTGGGGTCGATCGGCTGATCGTTGCCGACCACGGCATAGCCGCGGAACACGGCGCTCTTCACCTGCTCGCGGTCGAACAGGTGCTTGAGCGCCAGCACGAAGTCCGGGTTGCGCGTCGGATCGGCGTCCTGGCGCATGACGAGGTCGGTGTAGTAGCCGGCCTTGGTCTCGAACACCTTGAACCCGCTTGCGGCCTCGATCTGGCGGATCGAGCGGGCATTGATCGCCGCGATCAACTGGACATCGCCGGACAGCAGGGCGTTGACGCGCGCCGCCTCGTCCGGGATGCCGATCAGCTCGATCTCGTCGAGATAGGGCTTGCCGGGCTTCCAGTAGTTCTCGTTGCGCACGCCGATTGTGCGGGTACCCGGCGTGAATTCCTTGAGCTTGTACGGGCCGGTTCCGATCGCCTTGGTGAAGTCCGTGGTGCCGTCCTGGACGATGAAGAAGTGCCAGGTGCCGAGCACGACTGGCAGGTCGGCATTGGGCGACGACAGCTTGATCCGCACCTCGCCGGGTCCAGCGACCTTGATCTCCTCCATCTGCGCCGCGAGCGCGTTGGCGCGTGAGCCGGTCGCCTTGTCCTTGTGACGGCTGAGCGAATAGACCACGTCCTCGGCGGTCAGCGGCTTGCCGTCATGGAACGTGACGCCCTTGCGCAGTTTGAATGTCCACACCGTCGCCTTGTCGTGCTCGATCGTCTCCGCGAGCTCGGGCTGCGGCGTCAGGCTGCCGTCGAGCGAGGTCAGCCCATTGTAGAACATGCTGCAGCGGGAGTAGTCGGTCGACAGCGACTGCTTCGCCGGGTCGAGCGTGTCGGCCTGGGAAATCGACGAGGCGGCGACCTTGATGCGCCCGCCCTTGCGCGGCGCCTGCGCGACCGCGTCGGTGGCGCTTGCCAGCAGGCCTGCGCCCGATGTGAGGCTGATGCCGCCAGCGGCGAGCCAGCCGAGGATCTCGCGGCGGCTCGCGCCACGGCGCACGGCCTGCTCGACCCAAGCCTGGTCGGCCTTGCTGAGGCTGGTAATCGCATGGTTCAACGTGCCGCGACTTGCCGTGGTCATGGTCTGTCATCCCTCCAAAGCTCGGCCGGTACCGTCATCAGAGTGACACAGGCCAAACCGCTGGTCCGCTTGACAATACAAGGGGGGATATACGCTGAGCGTATGGCCTTGCTCAGCCGCATCGTCCGCTCGCCGCGTGCCCTGCTGATATTCGAAGCTGCGGCAAGGCTCGGCAGTTGCAGCGCCGCAGCGCGCGAGTTCAATCTCACGCAGCCCTCGGTGAGTCGCAACATCGCCGAGCTCGAGGATGCGCTTGATACCGTGTTGTTCGTGCGCACCGCGACCGGCCTGATGCCCACCGCCGACGGCGAGAAACTCTACCGCACGCTGACCGCGACATTGCAGCGCATCGACGACGTGCTCCGCGAGATGGGCCAGCGAAGTGCGCGCAAGCAGGTGGTGGAGCTTTCGCTGTCGACCGCGTTTGTCACGCACTGGTTCGTGCCGCGAATGCGTGAGTTCCACGCGGCGTTTCCCGATGTGGATCTGCGCTTCCAGTTGATCTCCGGCGCGCTGCGCGGACCGGTCGGCGGCGTCGATCTGGCGATGCGAAGGTGTCCAGCCGGGGAGACCGACGAGTGGGCCTGGCCATTCGCGCCGGAGATCGTTCTTCCGGTCTGCAGCGCCGGCTATCTGGCCGCCAATGGCCCGTTCGAGGGCGGCGTGGCGGCCACCAAGCACGTCCTGCTGCAATTTTCCGACTCCGGGATCAACTGGCGCTCGTTGCTCGCGAAATGGGCTGATGCCGCGATCCCTCCCGGCAACTGGATCGAGTTCTCCGACTACGCGGTTGCGATCCAGACCGCCGTGAGCGGACAGGGCATCGCGCTCGGCTGGGTGAGCGCGGTCTCGCGCAGCCTGATGGACGGATCGCTAGTGCCGGCGTCGCCCCGCCGGGTCGTCACCGGCAACAACTTCAACCTCGTCGCGCCGCGTGGCCGGCCGGTCCGTCCGGTGGTGCTGCGCATCCGCCAATGGATGAGCGCGGAAATGAATCGGGATCTCGCCGGGCTCGAGCCGATACTGCGATTGGGCGAGGCGGTGTCGCGCCAGGACAGCATGAGCCCTGCCTGATCGAGCGCGGCTCCAGCGTCGCAGTTCGACGCTGCGCCGCTTGCCTTGCAACAAGCTCAAAATTGCGCGGAGCTGCAATGATGAAAGTCTAATGTAGACTCTCTCGACTGACGGGCCGAAGGGTCATTGATAACTGCCCATGCATTCTCGTCCGCAAAGAGCGCTTTCAACATCAAAGAATTCAGCTTGTGACCACCGCAAGATGAACGATAGGCACAGAGCATTGGTGCCCCAGCCAGTGCCAGATCTCCGACGGCATCAAGCATCTTGTGGCGAACGAACTCGTCTGAATATCGCAATCCTTCCGGATTGATGATCTCGCCATCACCAATGGCCACGGTGTTTTGAAGAGAAGCTCCGAGGGCGCGGCCAGCCGCCCGAAGTGCGTCGACCTCCCGCATGAATCCAAAAGTGCGAGCGCGAGAGAGCTCGGCACGAAAAACTCCGGGGCTCATTTCCAGGGCGAGGCGCTGACGACCGATTATGGGGGTGTCAAAACTGATCTCTACGTCCAAATGAAAGCCAGAATGCGGACGAAGCTCACCACAGCTGCGTCCATCTTGAACCTGAATGGTCTTCAGGACTTTTATGAATCTGCGCGGTTCGTGAAGTCGGTGAATTCTAACGGAGTCGATGGCCTCAATGAAGGCAGCAGAACTGCCATCCATTATCGGGACTTCCGCGCCGTCAATCTCGATGAGCAGGTTATCGATGTGCAAGCCGCTAATGGCCGCCAGCAAATGCTCGACGGTCGCGACCGAAGTGCCGCACTCGCTTTCCAGGGCCGTGCAAAGGGTCGTATTCGTAAGCGTCCGGTATGATGCGAGAATGTCCGCCGATGCCCCGCCCTGGGCGTATCGCCGAAATACTATTCCCGTCCCTGCCTCGGCGGGACACAAGGCGACAGCGGCGGGTGCGCCACTATGGATGCCTTTGCCTCGCAGTACAATTGGGCTGCAAACCGTTGTTTGCCGGGCGTCGGGATCCTGTTCAGCCAGGTGTATGTTGTGTCCCGGGTCCCCTCGGCGATCGCGGTCTGAGGAAATTCGCGATACAGCGTGTTGGGTCGAACGCATTACGAATTCCCCTGCCGCGTTATTGGCGGCCAAACCCTCAAGCCTGATCACGAGATCCGGCAAATTCCCGGGCCAGATCTTTGATTCTACACCAGCGATTCTGAACGCAGGCGGCATGCCTCGTTTAGGTGCCATTCATCTTGGACCTGCCGGACGGGCTCTGAGTAGCGAACATCGTGTCTCCCCATTCGATCGGGTAGGGTTCGAAAATGTGATTCGTTCCGCGTCGCCGCGCCCCCTCTGAAACATCCCGGGAGAGTTGCCTCATGAGGATTTCATCGGCCATTCGCACAGCGCTGGTTGTGCTCGTTGCTTTCGTCGGCTTTTCCCCCGCCAGCTATGCTGACAGCGGTTCCGTGACGCTCACGATCTACAAGGCTGGCTGGTTCATCGGCGGCTCCGGTGGCAGCGGCACCCTCAACTTCCACGGCAGGCACTACGCGCTGTCGACCGGCGGGTTGGACTACGGCCTCGTTTTCGGTGGCTCGAGGACCGTGCTGCACGGAAGGGTGAGCAACATTACGCGGCCGTCGGATGTCGCGGGTGTCTACGGCGCGGCGGGCGCCGGGCTTGCGCTCGGCACTGGCGCGCGCGCGATCGTGCTGACCAACCAGAAGGGCGCCGTGCTGGAGCTGACCGGTCGGCAGGTCGGGTTGCTGGCGAACGCGGATCTGAGTGGGCTGGCGATTACGTTGAAATAGGAGTGCGTCCCGAGGCTGGCTACGCGCTGGTTGCCTTGCCCCTCACTTGCGGCCCGTTGGTGATACCAGGGCTGCTTCAAATGTGCACGCACGGAGGTTGCAGCCGAGCCGCCGCAACCGTTCGCGGCAGCCTTCGCCGTCAAAGCACCACGCCTCGACATAGGTCGGCGTGGTCGCCGTGCCGCGCAGGGACAGAATGATGTACGTTCTCCACATGCGCCTAGGGCCGCCGCGTTGACTCTTCGGTTACCTGCTCGTAACCGCAAGTGTCGATACAAGTGGGATGCCAATGGGGGGAGCCGCGATATGAAACGTTTCGCAGCAGCAGCCACCGCGCTGCTGGCGCTTGCGGTCCCGGCCGCCGCTGACGAATGGGCGCGTGCCTTCTTCGAACATAGCTCGACCTATCGAAATCCGGCAGAACACCGCAACTATCGCCCGTCCTCGCCGCCTCGCGTGGTCCATCGCCGGCCAGAGGTTCGGTCGTGGGTCCAGCGCCACGACCAGGACAACGACGTCCAGCCGGCACGCCATTGCTATGACCCTGTCACTGTGGTCGGAGATCCTGCCCATAGCGCCGAGCGCGCCCGCAACAATGCCATCGCAGCGTTCAGCGCCCACATCGTGTGGAAACACGGCCAGCAGGCGATGAGCATCGATTACGCTCAGCGAATCAAATTCAGCTGCTCGCAATCGTCGATTCCGAATCCAGGCGGAATGGCCCGCGCAGTTGATGCCAGCGCCGAGAAGTTGCTGGGAAAAACTACGGATGAATTGCGTTGCGAGTTGACGGCTGTCCCGTGCAGGGCGCCAGTCGGCGAGCAGGTGAAGTAGGGGCGACGATGCTACTCCGGTGACGGTGCGCCGAGCCGATCCAGCAGTCCGCAGGCCGCATTGCTTGCAGCAATTCGAATGAGTTTGCTTGCCAGGTGTTCGGTTGGGCGGCGGGGCCCATAACCGGCCTTTCGTCTCGATAGGTGGTGACGCAAAGGGATCCACAGACCGAAAAAAGGCTGCTACGGTCGGCCCGTTGATATTGGGCGCGGACCACACCGTGGCGGCTCAACTCATGGGAGAAAACATCATGGCGCGGTGGTTGGCAGTAATTTCGTGCGCGGTCGCCCTAACCGTCGTTGGCAATATAGGGTTCGAAGCCGAGGCGGCTGCGAAAGCGAGCAGGAAGCTGTGCAAGGTGACGAACTGGGAGGGCAAACAATCGAAGTGGGTTTGCAGGGCAGACCAGAAATGTTGCTTCAACTGGTTCACCAGCCAAGGCGCTTGCGTCGCCTCATCCTCGATCTGCTTCTGATACATCAGGGCAGGATTCGTTGCTCCGGCGAAAAGTGCGACCACCTCCGGCACTGCCGGGGGGACTTCTAGGTAGTCTCCCCTGACTATGGCAAATGCGTCGCGACGCATCTGGGCAATGCGCCCGCCAGCAGGGTCGGGGCAGTTGGAGGCATCGCGGCGCGGCCTCGGCGGTCGCCTAACCACGCCGCGGGCGTTACGTCCTCGACATCTCAAATCATCCGCCTTTCGACGCGACAAGGGCCTTCGGCGATCCCTGACCGGCTGCATCGCCGACAATGGCCTCCGCTTCAGTCGGCCCTCGGCCAGGATCTCCACGGAAACGGCTTCTCATCGGTGGCGCAGCACAGAAAGCGTGCTGTCTCGGCAAGCCAAAGCGCCAGCGATTTCCCGAACCCCGCGAGAAGTCCGTTCCGCTCTTTCGCAATCAGGAGCCAGACGAACTGGACGACGGCTGTCAGGTACAAGAGCCATTGGCCGACGCCGAATGCAATGATGAGGACGAGCATTATCAGACCGCGCTTCCAGGTGTCCGAAGTGATCGCCGCGGGGACAGGTTGTTCCGTCTTCTTTTCTACGGGTTCCATCTTGCCGCCTTTCCCGAAAGTTTCCCGGAGCAATTCAAAGCTGGCGTGAACGATGATCGCTCCAAACTAGGCGATCTGGCCGTTCGCCGCCAGAGCATTGATATTCTTCTTGGACCGCTTGAGCCCAACCGGGCACCAATGTCCAACGCCCAACGCTCACCAGATCGCGAAATGCTTGCTCGCGGTGACTATGGCGACGACCAGGGCCGCCACCGGCAGGGCGCGCCAGTGGCCGCGAAGATCCATCGACATGAAATCCGATGACGGCTTGATCCCGGCGGGTCTCACTTCGGTGAGCGAATGCCGCCAGGAGGCCTCCTCCTCCTGATGCAGGAAGGACGGGTCCAAGACCGTGATGCGCGCAAATCGATGCGCGTGCGGCTGCCAGTGGGTATCGAAACTCACGAGCCCGGCGATCGGCCCTCTATCGTGTTCGAATGACGCGAACGCGGGCAGGCTGACGCCGCGTTCTTCACAGAGACGTGCGAATTTCTCATATGCCGCGGCATTGGCCGGCACGACGACGAGGAGCTTGGCGGGATCGAGCAGCTTCCGGCATTGCTCGACTTCCCATGCGAGGCCCGGCGTCGCGCCCGCCAGCAGGACAACCAGTCGGGAGCGCTTCAATCGCAGCGTGACGAGTTCCTGCCACGTATCGTCCGGCACGTAGTCGCGCGCAGCAGCGATGTGCGCGAGTGTGTCCTTGGGATCGCCGATGGCAACGAATGGTCCAAATTGTGAGAGCACGCGAGCCAGCGCCTCTTCATAATTTCGGAAGTCCGGGCTCGTCGGCAAACGAACGCAGATAGAGCAACGGCGGTCTCGGATCTTGCTGCTCGGCGCGCTGTCCGGTCGGCAGAAAATGCCGATGACCTTGCCGGTATAGATACAGCGGTACGATGAAGAACATGAGGACCATTGGTCCACCCAGCACCGGCACATCTCGTGGCCAGCGGATGAACATTGCGGCGGTTG